>CAZGQO010000073.1:0-1041 GCA_964527925.1 uncultured Ignavibacteriaceae bacterium | reverse complement strand
CCAAAGGCCATTATCCCTATGCTGGTCCTTATCCATGCAAGGAATGTCCTCTCATTCGCCATATGCACGCGGCGGTTGCGGACTTTTGGGTGAAGGTTACTGTCTCTCTGCATTGTCTGTAAAATTTATTTTGCCAAACCAATACAAAACAAATCTACCTATCAAAAATCCGAGGATCGCTCCCGCAATAACATCAGAAGGGAAATGGGCATTATCTTCTATCCTCTCAAAACCAATCCACAGGGCAAGCCCGTAAAAAAGAAACCTGTATTTAGGATAAAATCTGGACAATATGCTTGAAAGCATGAAGACAAAGGTCGTATGTCCTGATGGAAAGGATGAATAGGCGTATTTTAATGAAGGCCCCACAAAAACTGTATCATAACCGAGTTTTGGTCTTGTCCTTCCAAAGAGGTGTTTTATTTGTATAGCAATACCTGAAATGGCAATGCCATAGAGCAAGGACCTTAGAAACTCATCTATGTGTCTGTCTCCTCTCCTGTATTTATTTACAATACCCAGTGCTATAAAAATAGCAGCCAGCAGAAACAGGCTATTGTATAAAAGGTATACCAGAGGATCAAGCCTGACGAGTAATGAATGAACCTGAGGACATACTGCCTGAAACTCCTTTAACAACATCATTACCTTTTTATCAAGATAAAGAAAAAATATTGGAAGAACAAGAAGGATAAACAGAATTCTTTTATTTTCCCTCAAGAATTGCATATCTTCCATCATCCTCTATTAATTTAAAACCTAAATCCTTTAAAACTTCAATATCCTTTGTCTTTGAAATAGCTATTGATTTACCGCCATTACTATCCCCAAAAATCTTTGATTTTTGGGGGACCCCTTTGCTTATAATGGACAGTAAATCATCTTTGCTCCTTGCATTTACTATTTTATGACCTGAATAAAAGACAATGCTCGGATTGTTGATCCCGTAAGCAATTATTTTTCCATCGCCTCTGAGTCTATCCTTTGCATAAAGACTATACTTATAGAGCGTACCCTGGAGATATTGGTTTGCAACAGGCA
>CAZGQO010000072.1:0-1046 GCA_964527925.1 uncultured Ignavibacteriaceae bacterium | reverse complement strand
GGATGGCGGTCACCCGGGAGGGCATCCCCGTCCGCTGCTTCGTCTTCCCCGGCAATGCCTCCGACCAGGAGATCATCCGCGAGGTCAAGGACAAGCTCAGGGAGTGGCGGCTGCACCGTGTGCTCTGGGTCTTGGACAGCGGCTTCAACTCGGAGCGGAACCGCTGTTACCTGCAGCGCGCCGGCGGCCACTACATCATCGGCGAGAAGCTCCGCCAGGGGACGCCCAACCGCGAGGCGCTCGCCCGCCCGGGCCGCTACCAGGCAGTCGAGGAGGGGCTCGAGGTCAAGCAGGTGTGGCTCGGCGAGGGCGAGACGCGCCGCCGCTTCGTCGTCTGCCGCAGCCAGGACGAGGCCCGCCGCGACGCGCACCGGCGGAAGCAGGCGCTCGAGCGGCTCGCGCAGGAGCTGGCCGCGGTCGAGCGCCGACGCGGCGAGGCGCGCGTCCAAGCCGAGGCCGAGCTCCTCACCCACCCGACGCTCCGCCGCTACCTCGCACGGCGCCGCGGCCGGCTCGTGATCGACCGCGCCAAGGTCAAGGCCGAGCAGCACCTCGACGGCAAGTTCCTGCTCTCCTCCTCCGACGACGACCTCAGCGCGGCCGAGATCGCCCTCTACTACAAGCAGCTCAAGGAGGTCGAGCGCGGCTGGCGCGACCAGAAGCACGTCCTCGACCTGCGCCCGATCTACCACCGCAAGGAAGACCGCATCCGCTCCCACGTGCTCTTGAGCTTCCTCGCCCTGCTACTCACCCGCGTTGCCGAGACCCGCGCCCGCGACACCTGGCGCAACCTCCGCCGCGAGCTCGAGCGCATCCACCTCGGCCGCTTCCACGGCTCCGCCGGCCGTGTCCACCAACGGACCGAGCTCACGCTCCGCCAGCGCGAGATCCTCGCCGCCCTCGACATCCCCCAACCACCCCGCTTCCTCACCATCGAGCCCGCCTGAGCTGACCTAGTAACTACACCCCTCGGCGCCCCAACCGCGTCTTCCCTGCTCAGCGCGGTTTTTGGGCCCTCGCTTACCTATGAACTGTCGAACTCCGGC
>CAZGQO010000071.1:0-1067 GCA_964527925.1 uncultured Ignavibacteriaceae bacterium | reverse complement strand
AAACTTGTAAATTGAATCTACAATAAAATTTATCTCACTGAAGTACAGAGTATTAATAACAGTAACAGTAAAATTTTGAACCCAAGCCATTTCCATTGGGTACATTTATATTATTTTAACGTGAATTCGGGAACAAGTTATTTTTCTGCAATCGTAATGCTCGGTAAAGTGTCTAAATAAGTGTATGCAATTACACCAGCAAATATGTTCACTATTCCATTCACTGCACTCCTATGGCGGCTATGTTCAATATCACACCCCTTCTTCAAAATATCAATTACACTCTCAATTACTCCTCTTTTCATCAACAATACTCTTTCTTCCATCTCTAACAACCTATTCCTCATATTCTCTCTTAATTTGGTGACTACTTTTAATCCCTTCCCTAAACATTCCTTAAATACCTTTTGTGATAAAAAACCTTTGTCCGCAAAAACTTTTCCCTTCAAGCCCCTCAATAATCGACTTAAAAAAGAATAATTGTTATCCGCCACATTCCCACTCGTTAACCTACATTCCATTATCTCTCCTTTCTCATTAATCACTAAAAATAATTTCATCCCATAAAACCACCCAACAGATGTTTTTCCTCTTTGCGCTATTCCTTGAAAAACCTTGTGTGAAGAGATACGTAAATTGTGACACACGGCTATTTTGGTGGAATCCGCAAAGTAAATACCGGTTTCTGTTCCGCGTCGAGACATTCTTAAAAACATTATCAATAAAAACAAACTTCTCGGTATGAGTTCAACAAAGCGGTTGTAAGAAGGGGCAAGAGGAAAGTAAGAACGAAACTTATTCAAAATAATGGCATGATAGTAAGCACGGAAACATTTCATGTGAGAGAGGTGATAGAAGATTAAGATAGCCATGATTTCGCTATGAGAAAGAGAAGGTTTTCTATGAGATTTAGGGGATGGAGGTGGTAAGAAGTATTGTTGTAGAATAGGTTCAAAGGATTGGCAAAAGTCATCGCAATCAATGAAAATCTGGATGAGTTTGGTAGGGTTGCACATCATTTTTTTGCAGCAAAGTTGTAGATAGAAAGGGAAGTAATTAAGCACTTA
>CAZGQO010000070.1:0-1081 GCA_964527925.1 uncultured Ignavibacteriaceae bacterium | reverse complement strand
GTGCGCTCTGCGGCAAAAGCATACCCAGTGCGCAGAACACTAATGCAAACAGATAAGTTAAAATTCTACGTTCCATTGTTTGTTTACCTCCTTTCTTAGTTTGTTGGATCACTAGGATTGGGGTTCACGACTTTGGCTTTGCACTTGCCGAGTGATCCGGCATTGTAGATCGCCTGAATCTCTTGCTGGCTAAGCGCCCGGTTGAAGATCTCGACTTCATCGATGATACCGTTGAACGTGCGCGGGTAGTTTACGGCACGGATCGGAGGCGCCGTCGAACCGATCGTCCAAGGAGTCGAGTCATAGGTGATCGTCTTGACGAGCGCTTGCTGTGCTTCGAGTGCGCCGTTGACGTAGAGCTTGAAGGTGCTGCCGTCGTAGGTGGCGGCGACGTGATACCACTGCCCAGCCGGGAAAGTCGAACTGGAGACGATCCGTTCGGTGCTGCTATTGCCAAACCCGAAGATGAACTTCTGCTGTTGCGCGCTCCACCACAGCGAGAAAGACTGGGTTGTGTGACCCGTGGGCGGCGCAAGCCCTTTCTGCACGATAACACTCCCCCACCAGTCGTTATTTGGTCCCGCTCCTTGCGGTTTGACCCACGCATCCACGGTGAACCGCTGGTTGGCAAGCGCTGCCGAATGTGGGATGTCGATGTAGCCGCCCGTGCCGAACGTCACGCCCTGGCCCACTTTCCCCCCGACGAAGCTGATCGCGTTGGTCGCCGAGGGGTTTTGGAAACCTCCCGGGGCCGCGGTGTCAATGGCGTTTCCATCCATCCAGTACCAGGCGACTAGCCCAGACGGTGCCTGGACGCAGCCCTGCTGCTTATTGCCAAATACCACGTTTGCGGTTTGACCCGGTGCCACCGTCACTGTCTGCGGGTTCGGCGTCGTGGGCGTCCAGCCGGACTGAACGACCTCCGTGATCGTGTAGGTCCCCGGTGCGCTCACACCGAAGCAGATGCCTCCCTGCGGGCCCGTGGTCACCGGGCTTGTCGTCGGAGGCAGTGGTGGCGGGTTCACTGTGAACTGCCAACCAGGCAGCGGCGGCTCGTTGGCGTCCTGCTTGCCGTTGCCGT
>CAZGQO010000069.1:0-1122 GCA_964527925.1 uncultured Ignavibacteriaceae bacterium | reverse complement strand
AAGGAAGGTCTTTATGTGGAGAAAGGGAAAGGAGACCATAATATTTGTCGGAGAGATTAAAAGTCGAAAGAGAAAGAGGAAAAGAATCTACAATGAAGAGGTGGCGAAAGCTCTTGCGAGGATATGGTGGATAATGGATTATCCATGTGGAAAACGCCTTGTTCCATTTCTTCCTGAAATCATAGAGAAGATGAAGATCTTTGGAGAGTGGAAATGGAGTAAGGAAGTAGAGGAGAAGCTGATGAAGATTTCTTCGGCAACTGCAGACAGGCTTTTGAGAGCATGGAAGAAGAAGATGGAGATAAAGTGCAGGGGAAGGACGAAACCAGGCACCCTTCTTAGAGCTAATATACCGATAAGGACATACTCGGAGCTTCCAAAGGGAGAGGCCTGGACATGTGGATGTGGATCTTGTAAGTCATGATGGAGGGAATGTGAGGGGTGATTTTGTCTACACTCTTGATGCAGTTGATATAGCGACTCTTTGGACTGAAACTGGTTCTGTGAAAAACAGGGCTCAAATTTGGACAGTGAAGGAGCTGGAGGAGATGGAGAAGAGATTTCCTTTCCCATTTCAGAACTTCATCCCGACAATGACTCTGCATTTATCAATGCCCATATTATGAAGTTCTGTGAGGAGAGAGGGATAGCCTTCACGAGGAGCAGACCTGGAAGGAGGAACGATAACTGCTATGTAGAACAGAAGAACTGGTCTGTGGTGAGGAAGATGGTTGGATATGCAAGGAGACAGCGAGGAAGAGCTTAAGGTGATGAATGAGCTCTGGAAAGTTGTGAGGCTTTATACGAATTTCTTTCAACCTGTGATGAAGCTTGTAAAGAAGGAGAGGGTAGGAAGCAGAATAAGGAAGCAGTATGATAAAGCTAAGACACCCTATCAGAGAGTCTTAGAGAGTGAGTATGTAAGTGAGGAAGTGAAAGAGAAACTGAAGGAAGAATATGGTAAACTGAATCCTGTGAAGTTGAAAGAGGAGATAGTGAGGTTGCAAAACAAATTATTCAAGATGTTGAGCATGAAGTCGAGAGCAAAAGAGAATTTTCATATAGAAAATCCTGTGAGGCAATGAGTACTATTTCATATAGATCTTTATATGATGCAATAAG
>CAZGQO010000068.1:0-1134 GCA_964527925.1 uncultured Ignavibacteriaceae bacterium | reverse complement strand
GCGCTCCCGTCCCGTTGCCCCACCCGTCACGGCCTAAAGCTCGTCGTTGGCGAGCACTTCGGTAGTTCTCGTTGTAGTAGTAGCCTGCATCGTCGGCAAACCGAAGTGGTGACGAATCAGCGGGTAAGGCGATTTCCAGCGAATACGCTCAACGGTATGTTGGGGAAAATCGGCTTCGGTTGCCGCAGCCAGACGTTGTCCGCGCAGGTATGCCAGTACCTGATCAGCAGACTCACTCCCATCGAAGACCTGCTCGAAGAAACCGAGGGTAGCCGCTTTTTCTGCCAGGGGTGGGGTCCCGGCAAAGGCGAAGCGTACCCCGGCGGCGTGCAATTCATCGGCAGCTTCGGCAAAACGCCCTAACAGATGAGTACCGGTCTCCGGTGTCAGGGCGGTACGATACACCGACCAGATCGGCCTGTTCGTGGCGAGCAGCCTCAATGACCCGTTCAATCGGCGTGGCAGGGCCGAGAAAGACGGTACGCCAGCCCGCCTCTTCCGCCAGTCGCAAAAAGTTCATTACCCCTGCCACGTGTACACATTCACCCAGCGCGGCGGCAACAACTGTTTTTTGTTTTGCCGTCATTTGCGTGTTCCTTTCATTGATGGTTGTACACGCTATGTAACGTGTAGGCTCCGTTTAATAGCCAGCAGAGATGCACGGAAGGCATATCTGGTGCCCGGTTACCGCGTCCTGATAACCCATAGTGTTTTGTCAGGAATACAACAAGGAGTAACGTTATGACTTGCCGGCTGATGGTACCCTCATTGTAGCATCTTGCCGGCAGATATTGAACCGTCGTAAAACCATGTATAGATGCTGGTCGCCAGAATGCATCGCAACTCTGTCGAACAATCCCGCTGAGATGCCGGTTTTCGATACGTGTAAGGTGACTGCTTAAAACGTGCTGGGGTAAACCATGCGGCTGCACGCATGTGTGCAGGATCGGTTGCCCTCACCGAAGCCGGTGCCATCCCTGGGAGCGCGCGCCGCTGGCGCACTCAGGCAGGATCGATAGCCCTTACTGAAACCAGTACCACCCCCTGGAAGCGTGCACCGCTGGCGCACTCAGGCAGGATCGGGAGACCGCACCGGCTTCGGTGCTACCCAACAATTGGTACTCAAGTTAACCA
>CAZGQO010000067.1:0-1140 GCA_964527925.1 uncultured Ignavibacteriaceae bacterium | reverse complement strand
TCCACCCAGTCGCCATACTGAGAGAAGTCGGTGAGCGTGTCAGCCTCATCGGTCGCCGCGACGGCAATTGCATTTGGGTAAAACGCTGGGTAACTGGGCGCGTTTGTGCCATCGTTCCCTGCCGCCACAACGACCAGTCGCCCATTGTTCCATGCGTAGTTAACGGCATCCAGTTGCGCTTGCGAGCCGCCGCTTCCGCCCAGACTCATGCTGAGGATGTGTGCGCCGTTGTCAACAGACCAGACCATCCCTGCCACCACATCGGAAGTCAATCCCGTACCAGGCGCCGTTAGCACCTTCACTGGCATCAGTTGAACGAAATGGCTCGCATCAGCACGGCAGGGGCTATAACCAGCCACGCCAGCCACGCCCGTGCCGTTATTCGTCTCCGCGGCAATAATCCCGGCGACATGGGTGCCGTGCCCGTTGTCATCATTTGCAATCGGCAGCTGCACGCCCCCGAGGATTTGAATCCCGTAAATGGAACCATCCGCACGCCGACGGAAGCGGTTGTCCAGGTCAGGGTGAATATATTCAATTCCTGTATCAATCACCGCCACATAGATGGTCTGCTGGGGGTTCCATAGATCCCATGCACGGTCTGCCTGGATCAGCCGCATGCCGTACTGCTGGGGATAGTCTGGGTCATTCGGCTCTGAGAGCGCGTACACAATATAATCGGGTTCTGCATAGCGGACACCGGGTAAAGTCTCTGCTAAAGCAAGGGCGTCCTGCAATCTCAAATGGGGTTCCAGTTGAAGTCCCACAACCCGTATGGGGGCAATCTCGTGAGTGATGGTTCCCAGCCCCTGCAAGATCAGGCGCGTTACCTCAGGGGTCTCGTCGCTGAGTCCCACAAGGATGCGGTCAGGGGCGTGGGGAGCTGTGAGAGCGCGGTGGGTCGAGTCAGCATGTGCAATCCCGAAGTAAAGCAGTACCGTCAAGGCAAAGATGCCGATTCTGGCTTGCATAGCGTCTCCTCCCTATCCAACTCCATCGTTGATCCGCTGCCACTATTGTACGCACGCAAACTGAACACGCGCTGAACCCAGCATGAACCTTGGCTGACGCCCTTTGCGGCAGGCACAAAACGGGTACAATTCTGCCGACAAGGAGGAACCCAGCCATCGCGACGCACGA
>CAZGQO010000066.1:0-1172 GCA_964527925.1 uncultured Ignavibacteriaceae bacterium | reverse complement strand
CTGGCTCAAGACCTCTGGGACAGGGGGTTGGCCTGCAAGGTTGCCAGGTGGGCTGCGGGGGTGTGGTATCCCAGGGCCTGGTGCGGCCGACGATGATTATACCCATACTCCCACTCCCGCAAGGCCTGTTGCAGAGCTGGGATTTCCAGATCCCCATCGTAACATTCGTAGAACTCCTGCCGATGGGTCCTATTGGCTCGCTCCACATGTCCGTTCAGTTTCGGCGAGCGAGGCGGCAGCACGTACAGCTGGACCCCACGGGCCTGACATGCCGCCTCAAAGTCGGCCATGAATTCGCTCCCCCCATCCACCTGAATGGCACGGACGGGGAAGGGCATCCGCTGCAGCACCTCGCCCAGGAAGGACTGGGCTATCCTGGAGCTGGCCCTGGAGTGCACCCCCAGCACATTCCAGCGGGAGACCACATCCACAGCAGTGAAGTGGTACCGCACCATCCCAGGCAGGGGACGCAGCTGCATGGTGTCTATCTGGACCAGATGGCCCGGTTGGCTGACCTGGAGGTCCCTGGGCTTGCGCAGGGCATAGGGGCGCATGTGGCGGTAGTGTCCTCGCAGCCGCCGTGGCGGCGGTTCCACCAGCAGGCCCCGCCCCTTCAGGTGAGCGAGGATGCGCCCTACTGTGGCTACCGACAGGACTATGCCCTCCTGGACCAGCAGCCGCTGGAGCTTGGCCTTGCCCCAGCGGGGATATTGCTGGCGCAGGCGCAGGACAGCCGACACCTGCTCAGGCTGCCAGGTGGGCTGACGACAGCGACGGGGGCGACAGGAGCGGCGTTCGAGGGTGGACAGGTTCCTGGGGTCGAAGCGCTGGCGCCAGCGATAGAAGGTGGAGCGGGCGATGCCGAAGCGGCGGCAGGTGACGGTGACGGGGTGGGTGCGGGCGTAGTCCAGCACCTGCAGACGGACGCGGGCTTCCCGGCTCAGGGATATGGCACAAGGCGCAGGCTTGGTTGGCACCAGAGGGTGGCGGACGAGGCGGACGGAGGCGCCAGAGGTCTGGGCGAGCTTAGCACGAATGGATCGACTATACTTGGACATAAGCGAGGTGCTCCTTTGGCTGAAGGTTGTTTGCACCAGCCGAAGGATACCACCTCGCTTTTCCCTTTGCACTCCTCCCCCTGCTACTGTCTCATACCTATCTGAGCTAGATCA
>CAZGQO010000065.1:0-1177 GCA_964527925.1 uncultured Ignavibacteriaceae bacterium | reverse complement strand
GTTGGATTGAATGGGTTCGGATAGTTTTGATATAATGTGTATGTCGTTGGCTTTGTAACTACTTCATCAACTCCTGTGATGTTGGTCAAATATGATTCTCCCATCCTTCCAAATGTATCAACCGTCGTTGCTCCTGTCATAAAGCGAGTCATCTGCAATATGTGATTCTGGGCAAAGCCAGCTTCGTTATCATTTCCTCCACCATTGTTCGCTGCATCTCCCCAGTTGATTGAATACTTGTACTCAACTCGCAATACTGTGTATTGTGGGAAAGTTATATCTCTTGAGAAAATCTTATCATTCGGTGTAACATCTCCATTCGTTCCATCATCATATAGTCTGATTACTACTGTACTGTCACTATTTGGCCAGCCACCCTGTGGCCATTGCAATGGCAATGCACTTCCTGCTATATGGACTGTATTCACTACCGGGAATGGTTGTCCACTGATAATTGACACTGCTCCATTTGTATTGACTGTAAATTTAATCGTTGCTGGTTGATTCAATACAGTTGTCAAATCTGCATCATTAAACGATGCATTGATTGTTACTGCACCTGCATTGATATCACCCTGTGTAAATGTATACACTCTATTTGGCCTGCTTTCCCAGTTGTTTGGTGTATACCAGAACTTAAATTCTATTGATTCACCTACTCCTGCATTAATTGTCCATGTGCCTTCATACAAATCTGGATTTAGTGAATTTGGCTCCAGTATCCAGGTCTTTGCACTCCAGCCATTGAATGTTCCGTTAACCGACACTGTGTCCGTTGCTGGATTGAATCTTCCACTTAATCTCTCCAACTCCATATTGCAGGAGAAGGTAACCTGTATTGGAAATTGTGGAACATAAATACTATCACCATTGAAGTAGCCGCCATCATAAACATTTGTTCCTGCTTGAACTGTGTAGGTTCTGTTTGAAATCTGATCTTCCCAAAAATCCTGTCCGCCTCTGCTTATGACGAACTTAAATTCTAAGTTATCACCAACATTGAATGTCTTTGTGATTGAATAAACTGAATCACCATCAGGGTCACTTAATTGATCATCATTTCCACTCCAGCCATTGAAATTGCCTCTTATGACAAGTAAATCACTTGAAGGAATAAATTGTCCCTTCAAGATTTTGACTCTCATGTTAACATTGAAGGTAACCTGAGCTTGAGCAG
>CAZGQO010000064.1:0-1205 GCA_964527925.1 uncultured Ignavibacteriaceae bacterium | reverse complement strand
ATTCCGGAGTATAGATGCATTGCATATATGCTTACTTTGGATGAGTTTCTCAATTTTTTCCATACCTTATACCTCCATTTCTTTAAAATCCATGGTATCCAATGGACTTATAATCTTCCCCAAAACCTTATTACTTACATGAGTGTATATCTCAGTTGTTTTTGAATTTTTATGACCAAGCAGTTCCTGAATATAGCGTAAATCGGTTCCGCTTTCAAGCAGATGTGTAGCAAAACTGTGCCGCAAACTGTGGATTGTCACATCTTTTATAATGCCGGCTTTCTCCTTCGCGTGTTCGAAAATTGCTTGAGCAGTCCGAGTGGATAGGTGTCTGTATTCCCTGGCACCGGGAAACAGCCATTTCGTTGGTTTAAACTTGTTCCGATACAGACTCAGTGTCCGAAATGCAACCTCTGAGAGTAAGGTGTATCTGTCTTTTCTCCCTTTGGCACCTTTTATATGAATTAATTTCCGTTGAGTATCTATATCCTCAACTTTCAATTTTATTACCTCACTCACTCGCAAACCTCCTGAGTAGGTTAGCATCAAGAGCGTCTTGTGCTTGAGATTATCAACCGATGAAAGAATCTTCGAAACCTCTTCTTTACTTAATATAACTGGTAATTTTTTATCTTTCTTCGGTCTCTTGATGTCGTATACAAAATCCCTTTTCAGAACTTCGCCATAATTGAACTTCAGCGCATTGATCGCAATGTTCAAACTGGAGGTGGAAGCTTCTCTTCTTTCAGAAAGATAGACGAGAAAATTTCGCACATCCTCATTTGTGATTTCAGCAGGCAACTTTTTCACAAACTTCAGGAACAGTTGATTACAGCATATATAGGATTTTATGGTTTTGGCACTGTATCTCCTGGCAATCAATTCCTTTCGCAGGTCTTCAAATTGTTTTATCTCTCCTTGGAAAGCAGGGTCTACATCAATTATCTCTCCATCAAATATGAAAAACAGCCTTTCCAGCGTATCTGTACTGTATGGAAAACTCCAGCATCTCTCTTCAGGATGCCATCTGTATCCCTCGATGGTTTTCACTTTTGAAATATAATCGGGATTATAAGGGAACGAAACCATTATCCTGTTGTTAGAGTTTTTTCCGATTCTTATACCTTTCATAACCTCTATTGCCTCTGCTGGATTTTATTATAATAAAATTTTTAAAAAAAGCAAACTAACGTTTTGCGGATAAA
>CAZGQO010000063.1:0-1236 GCA_964527925.1 uncultured Ignavibacteriaceae bacterium | reverse complement strand
TCAAGTGTTGTGTAAATTTATTTTGATTAGGTAGCAGTGACATATATTGTTTACTATAATTTTTCTAATTCTACCTTTACTAATTTCCAATTATTAATTCGCCTCCATCTTTTCTGGGATTCTGTTAACACCTTAAATATCAAATATACTGCCGATTGACGAGTCTTAATTCTTCTTTCTGCATTGGTTCTTAATTTAACTGTTGCAAATATAGACTCTATAGGATTCGTTGTCTTAATACTTTTCCAATGTCCTTTCGGGAAAGAAAAATAACTCAAAAGACGATCTTCGGCTTCCTCAAGCGACTCAACAGCTTTGGGATATTTTGTTCTGTATTTTAACTTAAACAAATTTATTAGCTTTTCTGAGTTTTCCTTACTCCTTGAATAATATATCTCTCTTAAATCTTCTTTTACTTCCGCCTGAGCATATTGCGGAACCTTATCCAATATGTTTAACATCTTGTGCACCCAGCAACGTCGTTGTTTTGAATGTGGGTATATCTCTGAAAATGACTTCCATAATCCCTTTATTCCATCCGCTATTAACAACCCTATTTTTTTAACACCCCTTGCACTAAGATTTTCAAATGTCTCTTTCCAGGATTCATAGCTCTCACGATAACCTTCCTCTAACGATAAAATATCCTTTTCTCCATTTGATTTTACACCTATTTCCACCAATAATGCCATCTTTTCATCGGATGACCCTGCTTTGGGATATACACCATCTGCCCATACATAAAGATATGATTCCTCCAGTGGACGTTGTTTCCATTCTTCGTACTCTTTTCGCCATGACTCTTTTAACCGAGATATTGTTGCGCTTGATAATGAAGCCTCTTCTCCTAATATCTTATCTAAAAATTTCGAAAAGTCCCCTGTGGATAAACCATGCAAATACAAATCTAGAATCATTTCTGTTAATTGTTCACTACGACTCTGATATCTTCGCAGTATCTCTGACTCAAATGGCTCTCTTAATCGTGGCGGACGTATGTATATAGTTCCGCTCCCTATCTTATACGACGTTGTTTTGAATAACCATTACGATATATCTTATTTTCACCTGGTAACCTCTCGTATTTCTTACGCCCCAAGTATTCATCTATCTCTTTTTCAAGTATTTCCATTAGTTTTTCCTTAAAACCTCTTAAGGCTATTTCTTCAAGTATGTCTTTACTACTTGACTTTAAGTTGTTTTTTAGATATTCTGTCATTGCAGTGGCTCCTTGTT
>CAZGQO010000062.1:0-1261 GCA_964527925.1 uncultured Ignavibacteriaceae bacterium | reverse complement strand
AGAGATAGGTCGGGCTACAAAGCAGCGAGTGGAGAAGGTGCTGCCCGGAGTTGTAGTGGAGCGGTGGGCTCGGCCGCGGGCCTTGCATCAGTGGAAGCCTCGGCCGACGCGGCCTCGCTGGGTGTCCTGCGAGGGCAGCCGGGCGGTGGCGGGCGTTGCGATCCGGTACCGGGCCGGAACCGGCTGGCGGTGGGCGGAGTGGAGTCTTGGGTTTGGTTTGGGGCGCGGTGACCCGGGGCGAAAGCCTTCAGGTCCTGCCCGGCAAGGGCGGGCAGAAGCCGCCGAGGTCGAGCATGGCCAGGGCGATGAGCGCCTGTGGGGAGTGGAAGCCGAAGGCGACGCGGGTCAGCAGGCGGATCTTGGTGTTGACGGACTCGACGCGGCCGTTGGAGAGGTCTCTGGTCACGGCCGCCCGAATCCCGGAGAGGTGGGCCGTGATGGTCTTGGCCAGGTCCACGAAAGGCTTGAGGCGGCAGCGGCGTGCCCAACGGAGCCAGTGATCGAGCAGAGGCAGCGCCTCGTTGGGCGGCAGGTGGAAGACCTGGCGCAACTGCTCCTTGAGCAGGTAGGCACGGTAGAGGGGGCGGTTGGTATTGGCGATGTGGGCGAGGGTGGCGCGCTGTTGCTCGGTGAGGTCCTCGGGGTTCTTCCAAAGGGCGAAGCGTGCGCCCTTGAGCTCGCGGGCGCGGGCTTTCTGACCGCTCTTGCGGGCGGCGTTCCAGACCTCGCGGCGGACCTGGTCGAGGGCGTCGGTAGCCCAGGAGACGACGTGGAAAGGGTCGATGCTGAGGGTGGCGTTGGGGCAGCGGTCGGTGACCACTTCCGCGATCCAGTCGGCGCCGTCGGCGGTGACGTCGGTGATCTGGGCACAGCGCTCGGCGCCCAAGAGGTCGAAGAAGCGCTGCAGGGTCTTTTTGTCACGACCGGGGGCAGCCCAGACGAGATGACCGGAATCATGGTTGACCACGATGGTGAGGTAGCGGTGACCCCGCTTGTAGCTGACCTCGTCGATGCCGATGCGGTGCAGACCCTCCAGGGGGTCTCGCTGCTGCTGGGCCGCGGCGACGACGCGGCTGACGATGTTGCCCACTGTGCGCCAGGTGATACGCATCAGTTGGCAAACGGCGGACTTGGAGGTGTGGGTGGCGAGCCAGGCGACCATGTCGTCGAAGGCGTAACTATGGCCGGCTCCGTGGCGCGCCCAGGGCACCTGTGCCACCACGACGCCATGCTCTGGGCAGCGCACCCTCGGTGCGTCAGC
>CAZGQO010000061.1:0-1285 GCA_964527925.1 uncultured Ignavibacteriaceae bacterium | reverse complement strand
TTAAAAACGAATCGAAATCTGAATAAATATTAACCCATTTAATTCCTTTTCTGTATTCAAAAAAGTACTGAGATAATTGATCTGTTAAATCTAAATATTGTATCAATGGAAAATTTATACCACACGCTGTTGCCAGACTGTTTTGTTGCCAAAAACGAGGATTTAACTCAATTAGCTTAAATGACGAATCTCTTTCGTCATATTTAAATTCAGCCGATCCAACTCCACAATAATTAATTGCCTTTAAAAAATTTTTACCAATCTCAATAAGTTTCTCATTGAAAATACTTTCCACAACACAACCAACGCCAAAATGAATAGGATTTTGTCTTATTTTTCTTAAACAAAAGAAAGCTCGAAGCTCTCCTTTCTTGTCAATGTATGCATTGAACTTATAATGGTTTATATCTGGACCAGGTATTAACTCCTGAATGATAATAGGAATATGATCTATTGATGTAGTTTTATACCATGTATTAAATTCTTCACGATTATTAAATACAAATCCCTTTTTGCTACCACCAAAAATTTTCCGCCATAAATTAGAATCAGCACCTTTTACAAAAATCGGATAGTGAAAAGCTTCATCTTTAGGAAGCATGCCATCTTTTATTAAGAAAGTTTCTGGTACGGGAATATTTGAATTTTTAGCTAATCTGTATTGTTCAAATTTATTTTTGATACTATTTATTAGTTCTTTATTTGCACAGTTTAATAAAAAATATTTTTGTAAGTGAGGTGTATTTTCAATTATTGTGGGTATGAACTCATCGCCAGTGATAAACAACACTGGTTTCTCTTCTAAGGTTTGAGATTTATCTATTAAAAAAGCTAAAAATTCTTTTTCATTATTTAAGGGATGAGGACATATTAAAGGTTTACAATATTTACTGTAGTACGCAATATCTTTTTTATAATCGATGCCAATGACGGGAATACCTTCTCGACCCAAGGATCGAATGACGCCCAAGCCCGTTTCAAATAATCCTAAGACAAATGCTGGATTTTTTTTAATAAAATTGTTCATTCAAAAAATTAGTATAATTATTAACAGTAGTAAGATAAATTTCCTTGCTCATTTTATTAATAAATTCAAATATTTTTGGTAAAATTTTTTCTAAAAAAATACTTTCAAATGATGGATGAAACCAAAAATTACAAACCGTATTTGTTTTGATTGCTCGCTCTATAATTTTTTTATAACGATAGATATGATAATCTACGCTCCAACCTTCTCTCCATACAAATTCATAAGTTCTTTTCAGTTCCCACAATCCATTTGAGT
>CAZGQO010000060.1:0-1355 GCA_964527925.1 uncultured Ignavibacteriaceae bacterium | reverse complement strand
TCAGAAAATAAAGTTGACAAATACGGCGTTCCCGAGTATGCTTCGGGCTGCTGTGTAGGTAACGCCGTGCCGACCACGGAGGGGGGCTCCCATGCCGCGGAAACGAAACACGCATTGCCCTTGTACCGATTGTAGGCAAAATCCCATGGCCGCGGAAGAGCACCAACGCTGGCTGGATATCCTCTCCCTGCTTAACGAACGCCAGGCACGCTTGTATGTGGCGGAAAAGGCCATGGCCCTGGGGCGTGGAGGCGTGCAGCGGTTGTCGGAGATCACGGGCATGAGCCGGCCGACGATCCTCAAGGGGATGCGGGAGTTGCGTGCGGGGATCGCGCGGGAGGGAGGGGAGCGGGTACGCCGTGTGGGAGGAGGGCGGAAGCGGAAGGTGGAGGCGGACCCCACCCTGCTTGGGGACCTGGAGGCGTTGATGGACAGCAGCACGGGCGGGGACCCGATGAGCACGCTGAAGTGGACGAGCAAGTCGACGCGGCGGCTGGCGGAGGAACTGGTGCGGTTGGGGCACGCGGTTTCGCACGAGACGGTCTGCCGGCTGTTGTACGGACTGGGGTATTCGCTGCGGGGGAATGTGAAGTCGCTTTCTGGGGGGAAGCATCCGGACCGGGACGCGCAGTTCCGGTACATCGCCCGGATGGCGGAGGAGTTTCGGTCGTCGCAACTGCCGGTGATTTCGGTAGATACGAAGAAGCAGGAGAAGGTGGGGCTGTTTAAGAACGCGGGGCGGAAATGGGGTCGGCAGGCCCGCAAGGTGCAGGCCTACGACTTTCCGCAACTGGCCGAAGGGAAGGCGATTCCGTATGGGGTGTACGATCCGGCGCGGAATGTGGGGATGGTGCGTGTGGGGATCGACCGGGACACGGCGGCGTTTGCGGTGGACAGCATCCGGCGGTGGTGGCGTTACATGGGTCAGCGTCACTACCCTGGGGCGAAGCGGTTGCTGATCTTTGCGGACGGTGGGGGGAGCAATGGGAGCCGGAACCGGCTTTGGAAGCTTTGCCTCCAGGAGTTTGCGGACGCCTGCGATTTGGAGATCACGGTTTGCCATTACCCGCCGGGGACGAGCAAGTGGAACAAGATCGAGCACCGGATGTTTTCGTATATCAGTTTGAACTGGCGAGGGGAGCCGTTAGACAGTTATGCGACGGTGATCGAGCTGATCAACCATACGCGGACGCGGACGGGCTTACGGATTCGGGCGGAGTTGACGCAGAAGCGTTATCGGGCGGGGATCCGGATACCGGAGGCGGCGATACGAGGGTTGAATCTGCACCCGCACGCAACACACCCGCAGTGGAACTATACGATCCGTCCCCGCAAGCGGTAAATGTAAACTTTAT
>CAZGQO010000059.1:0-1443 GCA_964527925.1 uncultured Ignavibacteriaceae bacterium | reverse complement strand
TCAGAGCCGCCAGGAATTCGTTCGCGTCAGCGGCTCTGTGCTTACCGTCAGGGTTTCGTTCGCATCCACCCCTTCCGCCGCCGCTTCGGAGCGAGCCGGAGGCGAGCGGAGAAGCGGCGGCAGGCGGCGTCATCGGCCGCCGATCGTGATGCTGGCGGTCGCGACGATCTCGCCCTCGCGCAGGACGCGGAGGTTGCCTTCGGCGGTCGGGATGGCGAGGTCGAGTACGGCGGTGACGTACTCGTAGACGACGGTCTCGGGCATCGTGATCGCCCGGCCCAGCAGCCGCAGCTTGCGGTCGGAGCGGATGAAGCGCACGAACTCGACCCGGCCGCTCTTGGGCCATTCCGCGGGGAGCTCGGCGAGCGGGCGCGGCCGTCGTCGCTCGTCTTCACCTGCGCTCTCGGCCGGCGTGCGCCCGTTCGTCGAGCGGTAGCGGTGGTTGCCGTTGTGGAAGGTCTCGAAGTCGAGCGCGCGCTGCCGCAGGTGGGCGAGCGAGTCGAAGCGCTCCTGGCGGAAGAAGCGCTTGTCGAAGGTGTCGTTGAAGTGCTCGACCGCCCCCTGCCGCCAGGGCTCGCGCGGCGGCACGAAGCGGGGGATCACTCCCTGGTGGAGGCAGAGGCGGATGATGAGGCCCAGGCCGGTGGGGGCGACGAAGGGGCCGCCGTTGTCCAGCTGGAGCCGGAGGGGAAGGCCGAGCCGCTCCCAGAGTGCGAGCAGGGCCTGCGCCACCTGCTCGTCCGAGCTCTCGGGGACGATCTCGATCCCGCAGCTGTGGGAGGCGAGGTCGATCTCGTTGAGGGCGTAGAAGCGGACGCCGCCCTGCAGGTGGCGGGGGCCGACCAGGTCGGCTTCGTGCAGGCGCCCGGCCGCGCGGCCGCGACCTGCGGGTAGGGGATGCCCTTCGGCTGTCTGCGTCCGCTGCGCTGCCGGCGGGTTGCGCCGCCGCGGGCAAGGATTCGTTCGAGCGTGCGCCGCGGCGGCGGCTCGACCCCGAGCTTCTTGAGCTCCCAGCCAACCGCGTCGGCACCGACCTGCGCCCAGGGGTTCGCGGCCAGCCGCTCGCGCACGGCGAGCACCTGCCTCTCCAGCTCCGCCGGCGTCCTGTTCGCCGCCCGCTTCGGGCCGCGCTTCCTCCCCGCAGCCCACCCCTCGCCGCCCGCCTCGTGCCGCCCAACCCACTTCTGCACCCACCGCACCGAGCGGTCGAGCGAGCGGGCGATCGCCTCGGGCGACTCGCCCGCCAGCCGCCGCCGCACCGCCCCCGTCCGCAGCTCCGCCTCGGTCTTCGTCATCGCACCGCCTCCGCGCTCGCATGCCGAAAGCAGCGAGCGTCGGAGCCGGGGCGGACGTCACAGGCGCACGAAACCCTGGCGGCTCAAACGCGCCTGACGCGAACGAAATGCTGGCGGTTCAAGGCGAACGAAATCCTGGCGGCCGTCA
>CAZGQO010000058.1:0-1454 GCA_964527925.1 uncultured Ignavibacteriaceae bacterium | reverse complement strand
TCCTTCAGCATCTTATTAAGCCGATTTCTTTTTTCATTGCTGACAAGGGATAATGCCTCATTAATCGCCGCTGCCTCCTTTGCCTCAAGCTCATTTAGTCTTGCCTTATCCGTAATCAGGGTTTCCTGATACTTGAATAGATCCTTCTGATAATCAACGCCAGCCTCCACGCGTTTCTCAAGCCATCTAAGGTAATCCTCCTCAAAGGCAATCCTTTCCTTCAGTGACTTAATCGCCCACCTTGTAGCCATGATTGAGTTAACCGCCTCAACCGCCTTTGCCCTGATGGATGCCTCCTTTTCAATCCTTGCCTTATTAAGCTCAGCCCTCTCTTTCGTATCAATCAAAGGAACAGAAACGGCTATTCCAACTGCTGCCTTATCCGTATATTGACCCACTATCCCTGTGTAACCTGATGCCTTAAAATCAACCCTGTAATCAATGCCCTGTTTTTTCCTTGCCTCAATGACCTGTGGATTGTTGTTTACGATAAAGTCGATAATATCCGAGGCAAAGGCATTGCTGCTTAAAAAAACGGCAATGATCGCAATAATCAAAATCATTCGTCTGAACATGCCGAACCTCCTGCCATCCAGAGATACCCGCATCCGCTGCAACAGATTGTCTCGTAGGGATCATCTTTATGCAGCTCAACGCCGCATATCGGACATTTCATCGTCATCATAAGCCCTCCGTTTAGTTAAGTTTGCCGATAAACTCCTTCACCATCTGCCCGACATGGTGAAACTCCTCTCCCTCGTAAAACTGCCTTCTCACCTCCTCTCTTTGAGCCTTAGCCTTTTGAAGCTCATTAATCCGTTCTTCTTCCTTCTTCCGCCTTGTGTCATAGTCAGGGAATGAGATAGGTCTAAGGCTCGTAATATAGGCCACTGGATTTTTGACATAGACAGGGTCAACCTTGAATGTCTCGCAGAGATAAAGAAAGAAATCAGCCCGTTCTGGATAGCGATTAACTAATGCCCTCAGGTGTGAGGGGTCAATGCCTGAAAGACTCTCTTTCAGCCTTTCAAAGATTCTCTCTCTTAGAGAGATATCTTTATAGATGTCTTTAAAGATGTCTTTGTGCAAACTCTGTGCCGCATCCTCTAACCCATTGCCGTTACTGGATTTTTCAGGCTTGTCCGTGTCAGATTCGGTGTAATGATTTGCGACTTTTGATGTAATGGTTTGCAACTTTTTTGTGACCTCAATGCAACTATCGGTGTAATGATTTGCGACTTCTGGTGTAATGGTTTGCAGCTTCAGAGGCTTATATCTCCGCTGGTCTATCTGCCACTTTGAATAATCCTTGTTAAGCCTATATGTGTCTTTAGCAACTTGATTGATTACATTTGCTGTAATCAATCGCCTAAGTGTTCGGTATATCGTTGATTTATACCCACTGCTCAACCCCGTTACCTGATGCAGCTGCTTGACCGTAAGATATGCATCTT
>CAZGQO010000057.1:0-1458 GCA_964527925.1 uncultured Ignavibacteriaceae bacterium | reverse complement strand
ACCCGTTGATACCTCGGACTGGAAGGTGTATCGCAATGAGAAGTATGGGTTTGAGGTGAGGTATCCAAAGTCATGGCATGCTTTCTCTACTTTATTTTTAGGGGTAGAGAAAGTAGTTATTTCAAATTATTCTCCAAAACAGATCGAAGATGTAATAGATAAAATAGAAAGTGGTCAGAATATTGAGAAGGTCTTAATCGATGTTTACAGTCTTACCATTACGAAGCTGAGCGAGCCAATTGAAAGTTGGTTAGAAAAACAGAAAGGCTTTGCTCAACGCTCTGGTTTAGAGATTTCTATAGAAAGAGTCAAAATTAAAGATAACGAGGGATATAGGATATGGGGAAAATTTGATATGATTGAGGGTGCCTCTATAGTGCTGTTTAAAGACAATGATGCCTATTTAATTGAGTCATTATGGCCTGAAGAGTGTAGGACTGGAGAGTGGGAGGAACGATGTAGAGTTTTTAGCCAAATTATCTCTACCTTTAAGTTTGTAGAGTAGTGATGAGATCGTACCTTTAGTAGAAGAAGGGAGGAAGCGCGAATGGAAAAGGATGGAGTTTACCGGCATGGTTTACTCTATTTTTTATTTATTACATCAGCACTTGTCGTTAGTTGGGTTTCTTCACACCCTTTATTCGCTAGTCCTGATTATTTCCTTACAAATCCTCCTGAAGTAGAAAGAGGTGGAATAATAATCCCCACGGAAATTTTTCCAGAAGGGAGAGGAGCCGTTATTCCCATTTATGTTCCTCCCGTAGCTGGTGGCTCCAATTTGGTTAGAGAAGGTGAGGGCGGATGGAGAACAATAAAGACGATAATTAAAACGAATATCGATTTCCAAATAGAAACCCTAATAGCTTTCTTTGATCCAGAATCAGCTGATACGCCTATAGGCTCACTTATTGGTTTTGTTGCGGCGTTATTTCGCGCAACAGAAAGAGCTTTGACTGTGTCTGAAATTAAAATAAGGATACAACGGAATTCCGGCAGGAAGTTAAGGGCAATAATTGAGGTGGGGGATTTTCAAAAGAGGACATTCTTACGACAATTTGCAGGTCAAAGAGTTGTTCCGTTGGTTGAAGCTTTTTGGTTGATAAGAGCATCATTTTCAAAGTACCTTGCGGATATTTTCAACCTTGAGCCAGATAACTTTCCTCTAAAGTATTATTCAGTTAGATTAACAGTTGATGCTTTGCATAAGGTTGATAAATACATAGGATATCTTTCTTTGTCTCAAGAGGGCAAGCTTATTATCACCCCTAAGGTATACCCAGCTGACAAGTTCGAGGTTTTACGTATTCATGAATTTATCATTCCTTTTAAGGTGGAGGTGCTATTTAATTTAACCGGAAGCGCATTCGTGAATCTTATGGAGGGACCGGTAAGAGATCCCCATCTTCTTAAAACCTTTGTCTCTTCTCTAGGCTCTAACAATCCCCCCATCGCCAACGC
>CAZGQO010000056.1:0-1512 GCA_964527925.1 uncultured Ignavibacteriaceae bacterium | reverse complement strand
GACTTGAACCTCCGACCCGCTGATTATGAGTCAGCTGCTCTAACCAACTGAGCTACGGGCCCAATGAATCATAATTTCAAATTTTCACTTGCAATTATCTAAAATTTGATAGAAAAAAACAAATTAACCACTAAACTTTTGAATATCTTCATTTCTCATTCTAAGTTCAAAATCAATAAAGAACAATATCTCAAATCACAACTTACTTAGATGATGGTTAATTTATAACTATCATTTTACATTCTTTTCCTAAGAAACGCTTTTAACATAGAACTTTCAATTAAACTCTGCAAATCTTCAACATCAATCTTTTATGCATTTTAAATTCACCACAATTTCCTTGGAATTAAATTAACTTTTAATCCAACTCTTATTTGTCTTGGCATTCCTAAATTAGCTGGATTTCTTTCTAACGAAATATAATCAGCCTTAAACAACTGAGGATATATTTTACTCTGAACCAATTCTTTGCCTTCTTGAGTATTAAGTTAACCTGTCGTTAACGCTTCACCTGTTGAACCATTTACATTTACAACATTTTCTCTGTCCAACAAATTTTCTATCCAGATATATGGAGTCAATATCATATTATCATACACTTCGAAAGACTTTTCTATTTTCAAATCGACTCTAAATCTTCCTGGACTACGACGACTATTTATCAGAGCGATTTTTTCTTGAGTCAAAGGCTTTATATATGGATATAAAATATTTTGTGTTGCAAGCGGAGTATAAGGTCGTCCACTGGCAAATTGTGATAAAATATAAATACTTGTATTCTCGAAGATTCCTAATCTCCCTTCAGGTATCGAGATATCGATCAAGATTGATCCTGTGTGTCTTTGATCGTAATCAAGTGGTGCAAAAATTCTTCTCGTAGCTATTGATAAATATTTAAATGCTAAATCGGTATAAGCAGATGTACCTTCTGCAATTTGATAAGTATAATTAAAAGCTAATGATTTAAATTGATATCTTCCAAAATCAAATGTAAAAAAGATACCCTTTATTATACTATAATCATTATTGGCAGGACCATGATAGATCAATGTATCGCCACTTGGGTAAATAAACATGTTTGAGGTTAAGCTGATTAAACTACGAGCATGTTTATAATACACATTTACACCAATTGCCGCTGTATTGTCATTAAGCGATTTCCTAAATCCAATTTCATATTGCGTGGTAGTTTCACTTGTTAAATTTCCCAGTCTTAAATAACTGTTAAACTCAAATGGAATAAACTTTGAGAATATAGATGCATCAAAGCAGGCGGTTGAATGAATCTTCCATAATGTGCATACAATAATGTTGTTGAACCAATTGGTATTGAAATTCCTATTCTCGGACTGAGATAAATCTCTGGCTTTTTGGAATCATAATCAGAAGGATCAATATAATTAGGATCCCCAAATTTTGCTGGATTCAATGGATCCTTGATAACTCCACTTTTAGTATCAAATAATCAAATCTTAAACCAAAGTTTATAACTAAGTCTGGCAACTCAAATCT
>CAZGQO010000055.1:0-1525 GCA_964527925.1 uncultured Ignavibacteriaceae bacterium | reverse complement strand
TGTCTCGAAAAATTTAATGGAATGTGGGCTTTCGCAATTTTTGATAGAGAAGAAAAGGTATTATTTATTTCACGTGATCGCTACGGTATTAAACCCTTTTATTACTATCTGGATAATAATCAGTTTATCTTTGCCTCTGAAATACCTCCAATATTAGCTGTTTTAAATAAAAAATCATCTCCAAATTATCAGGTAATTTTTGATTATCTCGTTTTTAACCGTACTGACCAGACTGAAGAGACTTTCTTTAAAGATGTCAAAAAGTTACAACATGGTCATTGTTTGAAAATAACTAGTAACGAAATAGGCATGTTCGGCAAAGATGGCTGGTCTAATCTAACGCCAAATGTATTATTAAAAAAATGGTACGATTTAAGAAAAAAAGTTTATGCAGTTGAGGGATTTAAAAGTGTAGAAGAGTTTAGATATACTTTCTGTTCTGCAGTAGGGCTAAGATTGAGAAGTGATGTGCCAGTTGGTGTATGCCTCAGTGGAGGACTGGATTCTTCCAGTATTGTGTCGATACTTTTAAAAGATTATAAAAAATATGATATTAATACATTTTCTGCAATATATAATAAAGGGCAATTTGGTGACGAATCGGAATATATCGAAGAGTTTACTCCTTTTCTTAAAAACATGTATTTTACCAGTCCGTCTGCAGAAACGCTATTGAATGATTTGAATATGTTTGTAAGAGCGCATGGGGAGCCGATTCCATCCACTTCACCGTATGCACAGTTTAAAGTGATGGAACTGGCCAAAGAACATGTTGTGGTTACGCTCGATGGGCAGGGAGCCGATGAGGAGCTGGCCGGTTATCATTATTTTTATGGTTTGTTTTTTAAAGATTTGTTGCTAAGCGCTCGAATTTTCAAATTGTTTCGAGAGATTACTGATTACTTAAAAATTCATCGCTCATTGTATGGTTTAAAAACCTTCCTTTATTTTTTACTACCAAAAGATGTAAGAACACGCTTGCGGGTAACGGAAAAGGGTTATTTAACAAATGATTTTGCGAATGAGTTTTCTTCCAACAATACCATAGCAGGAACGATATATGGTTCCAATTCGCTTAAGGATGCTTTACTGGATCATTTTGAATATAAGTTGGAACATTTGCTAAAATGGGAAGATCGAAATTCCATGTGGTTTTCTCTTGAATCACGAGTTCCTTTCTTAGACTATCGGCTTGTTGAAAATTTATTAGCTATGGATGGAAAAAGTAAAATCAGAAATGGTATGACCAAGGCAATTTTGAGAGATGCTTTGAAAGGTATTTTACCAGAAAAAATTCGAACTAGAAAAGATAAAATAGGATTTGGCACACCACAGGATGAATGGTTTCGAACTGAAAAATTTCAAAAAATAATTTTTGATTTATTAAATTCGTCTTCAATGAAAAAGAGAGAAATTATTGATACGGACGAAGCCCAAAAAATATATAAGCAGCATCTTCAGAGAAAAATAAATGCAAGTAAAGAAATCTGGAAATGGATACATTTAGAACTCTGGTTTAGGGAAT
>CAZGQO010000054.1:0-1539 GCA_964527925.1 uncultured Ignavibacteriaceae bacterium | reverse complement strand
AACGAGAAGACTCATCGAAAGAAGACAAATGTTAGGTAAGTGTTGTGCCTAAACGCCCTTGGCCTACTTACTTATAAGTGGATTTCCCGTCTACTACTAGCCTTTTCGATTTGTTCTATTACATTAGGCAATAAAGAGAAATCACTAATAACTGCATCTGGCCGTACAAAAAAGCCTCGAGGGATATGAATCATCTTGGCTTTATTAAAAGGATCTATCTCTGATAGAGTGGTTTTGGGGGAAGAGGATTCCTTTATCACCCAAACTGATAGAAACCCAAACTTTTTGGGATAAAACACGTCATATTTATAATCATCTCCCACCACAATCTTTAAACCAAGATTACTATCGGGCAAATAACCTACATAAAATTCTTTACTGGATTTAAGATAGCCAGTTCTGTCAGGGGTTAGTAAATCATCAAAATATCGGAGCAAATCAAGAGCTCGAAGTACAGGAAGTTGATATTTGGTCAAACCATTTGTAATTCCTACAATTCGCCTTCTATTCTTTGCTTTTAAGGTAGAGAGTACTATGTCGGCTCGGTCAAGAATCTTAATAAAAGGAGGGTGAGAATAATTGATGACTAAATCTACTACAGAAGGCTCAAAGTCAGTTTTCAACTGACGACTTACTTGCCGTACAATGGCGTCCCAATCCATAACGTCGACTGCGCTGATTTTAGGATCTTGTTCCCGTTTTTTATGTTCTTGATGTATTAAGTCGAGAATTTCTGATGGAAGCCTACCTACCCGAGAAGCGAATTCTTTACATATTTCAGGGAAAACTTTTGTTCGGAAGGGGTTTGACATCACGGTGTTGTCCAGATCTATAAGAAGCGTAGTTTGCTCTTTCATAATACTCGCCTATAATAATCATAGCATATCCAGCGAGGTAGATTGAAATTGGCTAAGAATGAAACTGCAGATGAGACAAACACACGACTAGAAGGCTATAAAACTCTCGTTGAATTGTTGAAGTATGAAGGCGAGATGCTTTGGACTAGAACACAGGTTTTTCTTACTATTAATGGTGCAGTATTAGCATTGCTATCGTGGATTTGGACTTTCAATGTTTGGGCTTCGAAGTTGATAACATTGGGACTCTCGATTATTAGCGTGCTACTCAATTGGATCTGGATTCTTACACTCAGACGAGCTGCGATTTACAGCAATTATTGGAATCTGCAAGTAAGATCTTTGGAAGGACAACTACCCCCGCTTAGCATTTATCGAACCCTAGATAAAT
This sequence comes from uncultured Ignavibacteriaceae bacterium, assembly GCA_964527925.1. Lineage (GTDB taxonomy): Bacteria > Bacteroidota > Ignavibacteria > Ch128b > Ch128b > Ch128b. The sequence goes on along the minus strand of CAZGQO010000054.1, from coordinate 291 downwards.
TGCGACAAGGTGAAGAAATCTCCTTAGAAATAAGAAAAATAGGAAACACCAAAGAAACTGACATAGTGTCTGTAAGATGGTCTAAACGTGCTAGAGTCCATAAGCTTTTAGAGATAGTTGCGTGGCTTTTTGTGGTAGGCTGGACCCTAGCAGGAATTGTTTCCCTTTATATCCTAATCTTCCGAACTGATCACATCCGGCTCAGTTGATCGACATTAGAGAGTCCGTTTCTCTCTGATCTCCTTCAGTCGCTCATAGATGGTCATGCGCGAGCATTTGTAAAATTTGGCG
>CAZGQO010000053.1:0-1544 GCA_964527925.1 uncultured Ignavibacteriaceae bacterium | reverse complement strand
ATATTTTCTTTTTACAGGAGTTTCATTTTTACTCTTTGCAATTATCTTTGATGCTAGCATCCCATTACCTACAATTGTTGCAGCAAGTGTACCGGCACCAATTTTAATCAACCTGGATATAAATTCATCTCTACTAATTGAAGTTATTTCTTCTTCTAATTCTTTTATTTCTTCTGCCATATTTTTTTCTCCGTCTTTTAAATAGATTCCCGCTTTCGCGGGAATGACATTACGTTTTAAGAATTATAGGAATGAATAGAAGAATGTTATTCTTGGTGTAATTGATGCATCAATACTTCTTCCGTTTGGAATTGATTCATAGGTTTCAATTACAACATTTGGACTAATAATTACTTTTTCATCGGGATAATAATTAAGACTGAATATGAAGAAATTTCTTGAATCACCCTTATAATTTGAATTTATATTCGGGTCGAAATAGTCATATCTAATTAGAAAAGATATTTGCTGCGAAAAATAATACGAACCGGTAAGTGTAATACCGAAAGCATTTTTATTTTTTACAGAACCATCTGATATTAAATCGTTTTGCCGGGAACTTAAAAATATTTCTGTAGCTGCCATAAATTTATTTTTTTCTTTATAACCCGCGAAGAATGCATAAGTTAAATCATTATTAGTCAATGATGAAGTAGGGTTAAATGGATCTTTAATGTCCGGACGAGATTTCAAATCTGCATAAAGTGTTGTTGTAAAATTTGAAAAAGGTGAATATTGAAGATGTGCATAAAATCTTTTGTATTTATCTGTTTCAGGCTTGTTGCCGCTTCCATCTCCTACCATCAACCAATATTTCAAAATTCCTTTTGAATCTAATTTCCCTTTGAGTGAAACAGCAAGCTCTCTTGAAGTTTCAAAGCCTCTTAAATCCATTATAGTTTTTTCAAGGTATCTTTCAGCCATAAAAGTTTCTGAAATTTCAAAAGAAGGCGTTGGTTGAATTCCAAAAATAAAATCGCTTCCATTAAAAATATTTTTCCATTGCAAGTAAGCATCTTTTACAAAGACGCCTATTTTGCCATTGCTTGTATTGGCTTCCTGATCTGCTTCAAGTCTAAACCGGGTTACAAACTTTTGAGATATATCATAATCATAAGTAAAATAAATTCTTCTTATTTGGATACCATTTAAATCTTGTTTACCGCCATTAGCGACATTTGCTAAAGAAGAAATTCCTGTGTCTCTGGTTACATTGTAAAAATAATCACCAAACATATAACCGGAAATTCTTCCTCTGTTAACAACTTCTTGTGAGAATAAAAGATTTGTTGAGAAAAAAATTAAAACAGCAGTTAGAAATAGATTTTTCATTTTCTCTCCTTCAATATTTTTATTTAGTTATTTCTTCGATTGATTTAATCTCTTTTTTGAAATCGTGAATGCCCTTGCCAATTCCTTTTGCAATTTCGGGGATTCGCTTAGCACCAAAGAGTAGTGCAATTACTCCAGCAATAACTAAAATTTCTGTTGCTCCAAAATTACCAAACATTTTATTTCCTTTTTTATTGATAAAAAGCAAAAGA
>CAZGQO010000052.1:0-1829 GCA_964527925.1 uncultured Ignavibacteriaceae bacterium | reverse complement strand
CGGGCCTACCTGGCCCATCCATGCTATACCCAGCTCTCAACTGCGTAACTCCTGACAAATTTCCTCTGCTCTGGCAGCATCTCGAATCGGAATGAACCACTCTCCCCGAATTTGCTGATAATCTGTAATTGCAGCAACTTCAATACCTCGATCTTTTAACTGTGCTACATAACGGTGAATCAACTCTTGTTGGTCATTTGTTGAAAGACCGGTGGGCATTTTGAAAGAGTGCGCACCTGGTGAATGTAAGTGTAAATCGACACGTACCCAACGGGCACCACGATAGGGAGGCTGGTTCATTTTCATATGACCTTCGTCACAGTGTTGCTACGTCTCATCCGCAACCCGTCTGGTGGGCGGAATTATTGACAATGTACCACAGAATATGCTTTATTTCATTACTCATATCACTCCGGTTTGTTGGCAGTCGTCGCTCGTAATCGTACCATCACGCCGACGGCGATCTGAGTGCGGATATGGAAAACAGTGTTTCCGCTGTATACAGTGTTTTTACGATGACGACACGGGCTTCCGTAGGTGCGCAACCCGCTTCATCAATTCACATCCACCACTACCCACCCATAGGTTATGCATCATGGTACCAGTGATAGGGTAATCTGCGGGTGTCTACTCCCCTGCGAGTGCATGCGGAATACTTACGGAACGTGGATGTACACGGATTATTAGCATGCATACTTATGTATCCTGCCAGACTTGGTATTACTTGATGTCAACATCCGTCCCAATCTGGCAGAACGTTTCCTGCACTTTATCTTCATAAACCTCAATCGTGATCTTTAGGTGTTTAATGTCGCTCCCAGTTGGTTTGGCTGCACCACTTTTGAACATGAGCCGATAGGTTTATTGGAAGAAGATGTTGGGATCACGGTATTCTTACGGGCCGCGACCCTGATAGACCTTCCACAAGTCGGTCGTAAATACGTAAATACGTCCAGTGTAAGACGACCCTGCAGGATGTCGTCGTGACGGATGGCAATGGTGTGAAACGGTTTCATACTGGCAACCTTCCTGGATAGAACACGGATTGGCACAGCGGAGAACAAATGTTATCATCAGTGCTGATTGATGCGATCTGCGTATAGCCTTCTTCGTTTTTGCTTGCGGTTATTTGCAAATACCTTGCGTACAAAGGCTGGTTCCGGGCCAAAATTGAGCAATAAGCCGACCTCGATGTCCGTTGCTTTGAGATAGTTGAGTAATTGCGCTTCGTGTTCTGGAGATAAGGCTTTGCCGGATTTCAGTTCTACAATAACCTTGCCGCCAACCATCAAATCGGCGGAGTAGTATCCTACAAGTTCTCCATGATAGTAAACTCGAACGGGTATCTGTTGTTGAACAGCAAACCCGGCACGAGTCAGTTCATAAACCATGGCATTTTCATAGACTTTTTCCAGAAAACCATAGCCCAATGTGTTGTAGACCGTGTAGAATGCTTTGATAATCGCCTGAGTAATTTCCTGATGCAGCATGTTAATTCTCGCTGGTATTGATTCCGACTAACACCAATGCCCACGGATACACGCGGATACACGCGGGTACACGCGGATATACGCGGATAAGCCCATATAAGCATCCGCGCCCATCCGCCAAATCCGCGTTAATCCGCGTTCCCCTCCCCCGTGCCCACGTATACCCGCAAATCCCATCGCCAACCCATCCGCGCCCATCCGCCCAACCCGCGTTCATCCGCGTCCTGCCTTCGGATGCCCACGGATACCCGCGGATGCCGCGGATGTACGCGGATACAGCCTCTATACACATCCGCGCCCATCCGCCCAACCCGCGTCCATCCGCGTTCCCCTCCCCCG
>CAZGQO010000051.1:0-1891 GCA_964527925.1 uncultured Ignavibacteriaceae bacterium | reverse complement strand
GTGCGCGAGGTGCCGCTCGAGCCCTTGCCCCGCTTTCTGCTGCGCGCCAGCTTGCTGGCGCGACGTGAAGCCCGCGCCTGGCAACCCGACATCATTCTTGCCGGCAGTGGCCTCACTGCACCGCTGGCTTGGTGGGCGGCCCAGGTTTGCAGGGCGCGCACAGCCGTCTATGTGCACGGGCTCGATCTCACCGTGCCGCACCCGGTGTATCGCACGCTGTGGCGGCCAGCTCTGCGGCGCATGGATGTCGTCATTGCCAACAGTCGGCCCACGGCGCGGCTGGCCGAAGGCATCGGCATCACCCCAGCGCGCATCCACGTCGTCCACCCCGGCGTGGAAATTCCGCCGCCCGACCCGCTAGCCCGGGCACGCTTTCGCGTCCGGCACCAGCTCGGCGATGCGCCCGTGCTGCTCTCTGTGGGCCGACTCACCGCGCGCAAGGGTGTGCGCGAGTTTGTCACCGACGTGCTGCCGCGCGTGGCCGCGAAGCGACCTGATGTGCGCCTGCTCATCGTCGGTGATGTACCCGCCAACGCTCTTTACGCCGAAGCGCAAACCCCGCAAAGCATCCAGGCCGCCGCCAACGCGCTAGGGATGGGCGCACGGGTGCAATTTCTCGGCACCCTGTTTGGCCGCGATCTGGCCGATGCCTATGCAGGTGCCGATCTGCATGTGTTTCCCGTGCGCGACCTGCCCAACGACCCCGAAGGTTTTGGCATGGTGGCGCTGGAGGCCGCCGCGCATGGCCTGCCCACCGTAGCGTATGCCGTGGGCGGGGTGGTGGACGCCGTGGCGGAGGGCATCTCGGGACGACTGATTGCGCCCGGGGATGGCATCGCGTTTGCCCACGCTGTCCTGGCATTACTCGATCAGCGGCTGCCCGCCGACTCGTGCCGCGCGTTTGCCGAAGGGCTGACGTGGGCGGTCTTTGGGCAGCGTCTCGCCCAGGCGCTATGAGCCGGCAAGCGGTCGCCGTCTGGTTCCCCGCGATTCGCGCCCATAGCGGCGCCGACGTCTTCACCGAACGGCTGTGCGCGGCGCTCAACGCGCGCGGCATGCGCGCAGCGATCACCTGGCTGCCGCTGCGCGCCGAGTATGCGCCGTGGAGCGTGCCGGTGCCCCAGCCGCCCGCGTGGGCCACCGTGGCGCACATCAATTCCTGGCTGCCGCAGCGCTTTTGGCCCAAGAGGCTGCCGGTCGTCTGCACGCTGCACTCGTGCGTCCATGACCCGGCGTTCACGCCCTTCAAACGCCCGTTACAGCAGCTTTACCATCGGTTTTGGATTCGTGGCATCGAAAAGGCATCGCTGTCCCGCGCGCGGTGCATCACCGCCGTCAGTCACTACACCGCCCGCGCTGCCGCCGCGGTGTTCGGCGATGCGCCGATCACCGTGATCCCCAATGGGGTCGATGTCGATTTCTTCACACCAGTCGAGCGCGATTGCCCCCACACCCCGTTTCGCTTGCTCTACGTCGGCAACTGGATCACGCGTAAAGGCGTCGATCTGCTTGCACCCATCCTCACGGCGCTCGGGCCCGATTTTGTGCTCTATTACACGGCTGACCGCAATGGCCGCCACGCCCGATATCCAATACCCGCCAATGCCCATTGCCTCGGGCGGCTCGATGCCGAGGGGCTGCGGCAGGCATACCAACAAGCGGACGCATTGCTCTTTCCCAGCCGATTGGAGGGGTTATCGCTCACGGTGATCGAAGCGATGGCCTGCGGCCTGCCGGTAATTGCCGCGCGCAGCTCCTCGTTGCCGGAGGTGGTGGGAGACGGTGAGAGCGGCATCCTTTGCCCAGTCGATGCCGTGGATCGATTTGTCGCCGCCGCTCGATTGCTGGCGAGCAACACGGCATGGTGGCGCCGCATGCGACAGGCGGCGCG
>CAZGQO010000050.1:0-1924 GCA_964527925.1 uncultured Ignavibacteriaceae bacterium | reverse complement strand
CGGAAGTTACCGGCTGTAGAGCGCCAAGATTTGGCTTTGTTGCGCTGATTGAGCGACTTGGCGCCTGTCTGGCTCGTGGCTACGCGAGCTTGGGGATCTGCTCGATCAGCTCGATCGCGCGCGCCTGGGTGCGGTTGGGGTCGGTGACGGTGTCGAAGGTCGCCTGGCTTCCGCGGACGCGGTTGGTGTTGCGGACGATGAGGGCGAGTTCGGCGATGAGGGTGCGGAAGGAGTGGCAGGTGGCGCCGGCCTCGGTCCGCTGGGTCGAGGACTTGCGCTTCGCCTCGGGTGAGCGTTCCCGCTTGGCGACCGGGTCGTCGGGGAGGGGCGGGCGTTCGTCGTCGAAGAGCAGCTCGGCCCAGGCGCGGCGGAGGTGCCACTCGAGGTAGTAGGCGAGCAGGCAGAGGAAGGCGTGCGCCCGCACGCGCTGCTCGAGCCGGTGGTGGATCGGGCGCAGCTCGAGCTCCGGGCCCTTGAGCGTGCGGAAGGCGCGCTCGGCCTGGGCGAGCGCCTTGTAGGAGCGGACGACTTCCGGCCCGGAAAGCTGCTCGGCGCTGACGCTTGTGCGCAGGACGTAGAAGCCGTCGAGGGCGGCCTCCTGGTCGATCTGCTGCTGCTTGCGGCGGTAGTCGAAGCGGTCGTCTTCGATCGTGAGCTGGAAGTGCTTTCTCACCTTGCGCTTGTTGGCGACCTCGCCGACGGCGAGCCCGATCGCGGCGGCGCCGCGAAGGGTGCCGGCCTCGACGCGGGCCTTGATCGGGGCGAGCAGCGCCTCGGTCGCCTGCAGCAGATCCTCGCGCTTGCGGGCGCGCTCTTGGGCGACGAGCGGGTTGCGGCAGACGACGAGGCGCTCGCCCGGGTAGTCGGCGCTTTCGATCTCGGCGAGTGAGAGCTCGTCGAAGAGCGACAACTGCAGCGATCCGTCTTTGACGAGCTTTTTCACCTGCGGCGAGCGCAGCGCGGAGATCCAGGCCATCCCCTGCTCGCCCCTGAGCGCCTCCAGGTTGGCCTCGGTGATCATCCCGCGGTCGACGACGAGGACGACCGTCTTGAGGCCGAAGCGCCGACGCAGCTTCTCCACCTGCGCTCGCAGCGTCTTGTCGTCGTGCACGCCGCCGGGGAAGACCTCGATCGCGATCGGCCTTCCCTCCCGGTCACACACCAGCCCGTAGACGATCTGCGGCGAGCCGCGGCGGCGATCGCGCGAGTAGCCGAGCTGGGCGAGCGGGCAGGTGCGGCCCTCGAAGTAGGAGGAAGAGACGTCGTAGAGGACGAGCGTGCCCTCGGCCAGGTGGCGGCGGGCGAGCCGCGCTTCGATCCGCTCCTGCCGCTCCAACAGCCAGTCGAGCGCCGCGTACAGCTCGTCCGGGTCAACCTCGCCCACCCCGAGCTCCTCCGCCAGCGTCGACTGGGCAAGCTGGCGCGTGCAGGCCAGCTTCGAGCCCGGTTGCAGCACCCGCTGCACGATCATCGCCAGCGCCAGCGAGCGCTCCCGCGCGGGCACTCGGTCGAGCAGGCGCGGAAAGCCGAGCATCCGTGCCGCCCCAAGCACCGCCCGCACGTGCCCGTGCGGGAGCGAACGCTCGGTCGCAAACACCTCGCCGGCGACAACCAGCGCCTCGCCAGCCAGCGCGCGGCGCAACGCCTCGATCGCCGCCGCCGGCAGCTTGGAGACGTTGGCCACCGTCTCGTGGCGCACGCGCTTGCCCTCACGCACGCTCCGACGTACCAGCCAGTAGGTGTAGACGCGCCCACCGTGCCGCCGCTCGATTCTGGCCACGTGCATCGCCGGATAGCTGCGCTCCACAACCAGCAGCATGACAGGCTCACCGGACAGTACTCTTGGCTACACCATCCACCCAGAAAAAGCCCCAATCCCGCACAACAAGCGGAATCAGGACCTCAGCCGCCCCGGTAACTTCCG
>CAZGQO010000049.1:0-2026 GCA_964527925.1 uncultured Ignavibacteriaceae bacterium | reverse complement strand
CTGCCCGGCCAGGCGTTGCAGAATCTATAGTCAACCTGGTCTCGCCATCATCATGATTTGCCGGATAACCTGTTGTCTTACGTTTAACTATTACCTGAGATAGGTCGCTGTCTGGAGGATTGGTCCAAGTTAAAGTGGATTGGCTGTCTTCGTTGTCTGAGGCTTGGAAGTTTTGAATCAGAGCAGGCGGAGTGATGTCTGTTGTCGCGGTAATAACCACTTGGTCAGGGGCGCTTCTGGCTCCGCGTGCATCAATCACTTGAAGTTCAACTGTACAGCTCCCCTCCCGGAGAGGCATGATCTTGGGATTGACAATAGTGCGAGATGATCTAAAGATGCAGCGTGCTGAGTTCTCTCTTGAGAGAATAGCCCACTGATAACGAATTTTATCGCCATCGGGGTCGTAAGAGCCGCTGCCATCAAGCTGGACTGTTTGCCTGGGAACTACAGTCTGGTCAGGGCCAGCATTGGCGATGGGGGGACGGTTGGTAGGAATACCTTGAATTGCTCTTTGCAAGGCTTCTTTTACGGCTTGCTTATCACTAGTATAATCATCTTTGTGTAACTTCAAGTCCCATAAAGCACAAGCCATCGCGTAAACCTCTTCTCTGCGAGTCCCAAAAGCCCTTGCAGGTCCATAACTAGGTATTTTTATTACTCTCTCGCCATTGTCAACTAAGTAAAGCCACCTTCCGGGATCACTAAAAAGAATGATGTGAGGATCAAGAATGTCATTGCCAGCTAAAACGAAGGCGTGTGAATAACCAAGTCGGCGCACTTCCATATAAAGGACAAATTGGTTCTGAAGTGCGATTGTGTTAACTTTTTTAACAAACGTTTCAATTGCCCATTCAATAGGTAAAGCAGCAACCGAAGCAATAACAGCAACACTGCGCAAACCAATGAGCGTAAGACCCTTAACAAAAGAGACTTTCGCAACAAACTTATACGCATAATAGAAAGCCTCTCGTTCTTTACCTTGAGTTAGAAGCTCATACACCTTATCAGCGTTGACAAAAAGACCAACCCACCATAGAAGCGGTGCTCCTTCGTAAGTTTCGCCTAAAGCGGCATCCAAAACGTCATCCGCTACTCCAACTATGCCATAAACCTTTTTTATGTAATTCTTGATCTTCTTAATCTCTGATTTTGAAAATGATGGGTTTGAGGGTTGCAACGATTGGGGTGCTTGCGGACAACCGGCATCCGAAGCAAAAGCAGGCCAGTTAATCAAGAAGTGAAAAACCCAGGCGACAGAAACTATCAAGAAGATTTTAAAGGTGCTACTACCAAGCTTCACTCTCTTCTCCTCCTAGAAAGCGTATGCTTTGCACAATGGCATCAAAGATGGCCTCAGCTTCCTGACGTTCTTTTTGCGTGCGTTGATTATAAGGCGCACTGAAGTGAAGGATGCTATTAATTGGCCGAGCTTTGTTAGGTATGAAGGCAGAAAGCTCTATCCTGCTATCGAGGTCATTAAATTCAATTCTTTTATGCACAGAGATTGAGACATTTGGAAGATATAAAACTTCCTCCCTTAAAGCGTTGCGTTTTGTTCTTTCAAGAATTGTCTTAATAGCCTCTTCTGCTGGTTTGTCCTTGACACCAGCAATTGCGACAATACGTACAACGGTAATCCAGTATTCGTCACCGCGGGCGTTAGGAGAATATGGATCAAGTCCTCCGATAGGGAAAAATATTTGCTCTCCTTCGTCAGAATATGGGCTGAGCTGCCAGTCATTAGGATACCTCACCTCAAACCCATACTTCTCGTTGCGATAGGTCTTCCAATCCGAAGTGTCAATCTCCGGGGAAGTGGGCTCAGGCAACGTTGCAACCGGCTGTTGTTCTTCCCTCATTCCCTGGCCCCCTTGTTTTTGCTGCTCTTGAGTGGGAGCTTGGCTTAGTCCTAGATAGACCGCAGCTCCTACAACCACAAGGGCGATGGCGCCGATGGTGATGATTGTGATCTTCTTTGGCATGAAGTTGGTAATTATTTAATTTATACATCTTCGACCCCTTAAAG
>CAZGQO010000048.1:0-2030 GCA_964527925.1 uncultured Ignavibacteriaceae bacterium | reverse complement strand
GGGCGCCTCGTTATGCTTCTAAAGGTAGTGGTTTTTCTGTCGCATGAATGCGGGCTCAGAAAAAATGTCAAAGCTCGCAGAGGGATTTTGTCGTGTTTCAATGCGCAAACACCTCTTTTGAACTCAAAAACGGCTTTCTCCCGCTACCCCTTGACGAAACCCTGCCCAGCATGCTATAGTATTTTCGCGCGTGTTCCACACAGAGCGTTTGAGGAGGCACTGCGATGAAGCGGACAAATCTCTTGCGATGGGTGCGCCGAACCTGGGCACAAGGAGCAGTCGGGAAGACAGTCGCGACGGTGTTGTTGGTGGCGATGGTGATGCCCTCCTTTGCGGGCGTTTCGTGGCGAACTGCACTGCGGGGGGGGAGGTAAATAGTGTCAACACTTTTGAGGTAGTTCCCTCGACGACAGTCAGTACCTTACTTTCCGCTTTGACGCTTGCTTTCGCGCCCATTCCCTGTCCTCCTGATGTTCCCACTCTGGCTCTGCCCAACGGCGACGCGACACGCGATGGGCATATCAATGAAGCCGATCTTGCCTTTGTGGAGAGCCGTCTGGGCACCACTGATACGCAGGCAGACCTCAACGGCGACGGCAAAGTGAACGACGAAGACTTGGCGATTGTTCAAGCCAATCGGGGTTTGGAGAGCGATGCCGTCTGGGCGGGGAGTTATCCTGCGCCTGCGGGGTGGTATCGGCTGCAGTTTGCGGTACAGTTGGGCGATTATGTGGGAGCCGTCACCTCTATGGGGGTGCGCGTGCTGCTACAGGATAGCGTCACTGGGCAGGTGTTTGAGACACAGGCAGGTTTTGGGGGAGTGCCGATTGCAGTGGTGAATGTGGCGGTGCCGACGCCGAACGCTTATGTGGTGCAGGCGGTGGCGCCTGCGGGGGGCAGCTGGCTGACGATTACGCGCAAGGAGGTGCAGGCGACGGCGCCCGTGCCTGATACCTACGGAGCGCCGTTTGTGTGGCAGGGGAGTCTGCCTGTGCCGAACGGAGTGGTGAAAGTGTGGAACGGGAACCTGCATCTGAGTTTGCCGTTGTTTAGTTGGGGTGGTCAGTCGGGGGTGGCATTTGGGTTGTTTTATAACGCGCAGGATAGCCGTGAGGGGGTTTTGGGGGTAGGCTGGCGGCACAGTGATGAGGCGTCGCTCAGTTTTGTGCCTGAGAACAATCCGCCGCTGGTGGTGGTGAATGAGCCAGATGGTCGGCAGCTGGCGTATGCGCAGCAGCCGGATGGGAGTTATGTGCCGATGCGGGGGGTCTATTCCCAGTTGCGGTACAAGGACGGGCAGTATGAGTTGGTTCGTCCATCGCAGGAGCGGTGGGTGTTTGACCGTACGGGGCGGCTGGTGGCGCTACGCGATTTACACAATCAGGGGGTGACGCTGCAGTATGATGGCGCGGGGCGTCTGGTGCAGATGACCGACACGGTGAACCGTTCGGTGGTGCTGGCATACTACACGGAGTCGGACACGGTGCCGGGTACGAACACGCCTGTGCCGGATGCGTGGGTAGGGAAGTTGAAGAGCGTGCAGGACGCGCTGGGGCGCGTATGGCGGTTTGTGTATTATCCCGACCCGTCGAGTGGGGGGCTGGAGAACCCTGGCGGGTTTGAGGGTGCGGCGTATTTGAAGCAGGTGGTCTATCCCGATTTGGTGTACGAAGGGACAGTGGAGGCGTCAGGAACGAGCTATCGGTTTTCGTATGTGGATGGGCTTCTGAGCGAATGGACCGATTTGGCGGGCTACAAGACGGTGTATGGGTATTCAGGGGTGCGTTGTGTGTGGTTCCAGTATGTGGGACGTTCGCTGGGGGGCAATCAAGTAGCGACGGCGTGTCCAGCGACAGAGGTGAATGTGCGTGAGCCGCTGGGCGGCACAGGGCGTGTGGTGTGCGTAGAGCAGGACTTGGGAGAGGGCAGGCGGTCGTCGTGTTACGGGTTCGACGCGCTGGGGCGGCTGGTGCGGGTATCCGACCCGCTGGGGCGCACAGTGCAGTTGGGCTGGAACAACCTGTATCAGC
>CAZGQO010000047.1:0-2103 GCA_964527925.1 uncultured Ignavibacteriaceae bacterium | reverse complement strand
GTCTCGTCGCTATCATTCTGTGGTGCATTGACCGAATTTTGAAATAAGTTCTATTAATCTCGGCAATTTGCTGCTCATATTGTTGAATTGTCTGCTGTAATTGTTTGATCTGATTAGTCTTTTGTTGCAACTCCTGCTGGAATTGGGCAATGGTCTGTTGGGCATCGGCTATTCTTCGCTGCACATCAGTTTCGACTTCAGCCAGACGTTGCTCCTGCTGTTGCAATTGCTGCTGTAAGCGCTGATTGCTTTGCCTGGTTTCTTCAATTTGCTCTTTTACGACTGGTAAATTAAGAATCTCTGCCTCTAGCTTTTCCCATTCTGCGATAAGACTTTCGCGTGCATTAATGAGATGTGTGGACTGTTCAATTCGTTTTCGCCAAATTCTATCTGTATCATCAGGTACATATTGACTGATCTTTTGCACTGCGGCTCTTACCGTTTTGATTTCCGAAGCGATCTTTGGTAATTTAGACCCGAAATCAATTACTCGCTTCAACACAACCATGTCTTCAATAATATCAACCGAGTCTATCACGGTTAGTTGTTGAACCTGTGGATGCAGAAACGTTCGTTTAAATTGTTGTATCACTACCTGCGAATATTCATTTTTGTGAGCGGGAAGAACGATGGAAATTGGGTGAGCTGCCTGTGATTGTGCTATCAGAAAGGTGCCGTTGCTCTGAGGTGAAAGCTGAATTGGTCCCAGCCACGACTGTTCATCTATGACTATATACGTGTTTGGGGCTGGCGTAAACGGAAATCGCAACCCTTTGAGGAGGACACGACGAACAATATCTATACCGCGTACCCCTTGAATCGAGATAATTTCACCCGGTTTGCAGGGTTGTTTCTCAGCAGCAACCCGATAGAGATCATGACTGGCATCATGCTGACGAAAATGAGGATTTTTCACGCATTCAAATATCCAAAGGCTATTTCTTTGTACACCGGCTGGAGTCCTGGTCCATGTCACCAGACCGCGGTTTGGAAACCTATTGTTTGCATCTCCTATCTCCACCCAACGTTGATTTGAGGTGTCAAAACGGTATAGCGGTCGCAATAATACGGTGTCTGACGATACCAGACTTTCAGCCAGGCCAAGAAAGGTTTCCGATGTCATAGCACTGCTCCGTACTCAACGGCACGAACAATAGTGTGTACAACCGGTATGAGGTCTGACGGAACCCTCCGTAAACCTGCGAGTTGTGGATAACCGTACTGGCAGGCTACTTGCTGCAGAACCTGCTGCACAGCAGCAGAAAGAGGAACACTGGGAGTTGATGCCGGTGATGACAGCAATTGTGATAATCGACGTAATAATTTAGATACTGATGCATGCTTTGTTGAAAGTGGTTCTGTCTCGGGAACAATAATCTCGCAAGTTACTGCACCAAAGACACCACCATCGACTTCAAATGAAAGGCTTTGGTGCTTTTGTATCGCCTCGCTTAACGCTGCTTTCAGTTTTTTTGCGGCTTCTTGATCGGTAAGATTTTCTGCTATTTTTTGATTTTGACCGGCAACAATTGTTAATGTAACCGGTATCGGGCAATGAATGTTAACAGAAGGGGTCAGGTGAAGTCGTTCAGGAGTTAAAGAAATGGGCGATACCTGATCAAATGCTCGCAAACACATAGTCTGGTCAGACCAATGAAGTGAAACAGAGAGCAGATCGCAATCTTTTGGTATCACCGGGTCGCGTATTTCAATATGCAAGGGATGTGCCGGCAGATCTTCGATATTGATCGAAAACAACCCGTTCCCGGGATTGGGAACCAGAGCGTAAGTGATTTCACGATCACTCTCCTGACCAATTGGTTTGATTGCTACGATAATCTGATCAGTATTCTGAATCACCGGCTGACCTGATTCATTATAGGTTAGCGGAGGAGTGAGCAGCGCCAGTCTAAATTGTTCATCACGCAGCGATACATCACCTCCTTGAAGCCATCTTACGAGTTTTTGTGATGGATGATCAGGAATGGTAATCTGCCAGGCACTCCACCCATTCTTCGTGCCATACGAATATGGCTGAAGCTCGGATGGTAGGGACAGCGTTGATGGGAGTATCAGAGTATACTGTGTACTACGTGTAACCGT
>CAZGQO010000046.1:0-2106 GCA_964527925.1 uncultured Ignavibacteriaceae bacterium | reverse complement strand
TCATGTCTGCTCATACCGCTATTGTAGCACAAGAAGACATTTTTGAAATAGGTTCAAATTTCAAACAGTATTTTGCTCCAACCGCTGACCAAGATGTTATGAAAGTCTACCAAGATATCATGAATTGGGCTTATGAGCAGTGTCAGTTTACTTCGGCAGCGAAACAAGACTTTGCCCAGGCAGATAACGCTGATGCCTGGCTAGTTGCCTATGCCAAAGCTAAAGGTTGTGTAGTGGTAACACACGAGCAGTACGATCCAAATACAAAACGAAGAATTCCCATCCCCAATCTCTGTAAGGCATTTAATGTGCTCTGCATTGACACCTTTACCATGTTGCGACAACTTGGTGTGAGCTTTTAATCAAAGTCACGATAATCATCAAATGATATGATAGGAACTAGGATATGGTTGATGAATGGAAAACAATATCCTTCGCTCAGGCAGTCGAGATAAATCCTCAGATAAAGCTAATACCGGGTCAGTTTTACCCTTTTGTTGATATGCAAGCAATAAATCCATCTTTGCGAAATGTCTTCCCTTGTGGGTACCGCGAATTCTCAGGTGGTGGTTCTCGCTTTCAAAATGGCGATACCCTTATGGCTCGTATAACCCCCTGCTTGGAAAATGGGAAGATTGCTCGCTTCTACTCTCCACATGATCTAGCAGTTGGACATGGATCTACAGAATTCATTGTGATTCGTGGTAGGCCGGGCATTACAGATAACGATTTCGTTTATTACCTGACACGTTCCGATCTGGTGCATACCTATGCCATAGCGCAAATGAGAGGTACTTCGGGTCGGCAGCGAGTTCCTGTAGATGCGTTATACCACCTTTTGGTACAAATCCCCCCCTCCCCGAACAACGCGCCATCGCTCACATCCTCGGCACACTGGACGACAAGATCGAACTGAACCGGCGGATGAGCGAGACACTGGAAGCGATGGCACGCGCACTGTTCAAAGCGTGGTTCGTGGACTTCGAGCCGGTGTGCGCCAAAATGGACGGTCGCTGGCAGCGCGGCCAATCATTGCCCGGCTTCCCTGCCCATCTTTACGACCTCTTCCCCGACCGGTTTGTGATGTCGGAGCTGGGTGAGATTCCGGAGGGGTGGGGTGTGGGAACACTTCTCGAATATTCCACATTGAATCCCGAAACCTGGTCCAATGCAATACATCCAGCTACCATTCGCTATGTCGATCTCTCAAACACCAAACGGGGACGTCTCGAATCCATCGTAGAGTACGATTGGCAGAATGCGCCGAGTCGAGCACAGCGTATTCTTCGGGCAGGAGATACGATCGTTGGTACGGTAAGGCCAGGAAATGGCTCCTACGCCTGGATCACTGAGGATGGACTAACTGGAAGCACAGGATTTGCCGTTCTACGACCACATCAAGCTCGCTATTCTGAGTTCGTCTACCTTGCCGCTACTGCAGCAGACAACATTGATGCACTTCAGCACCTAGCGGATGGTGGAGCTTATCCAGCCGTGCGGCCAGAGGATGTTGCGACAACGAAAGTCGTAATACCGAATGGTGAACTCATTGATTACTTTTCGCAAATTGCAGGTGCATTGCTCACAAAGATTGCGACCAATGAGCGCGAATCCCGCACCCTCGCCACACTGCGCGATACACTTTTGCCAAAACTCATTCGGGGCGAAATACGGGTGAAGGATGCGGAGCGGTTTTTGTAGAAAGAGAAGCTTATGGGAACGACAAAAGTTACTCACGTTGGTTTCAGTGATGAGTCGAATTGGAATGCAGGACGATTCCGTAGTTTAGGACTGATCACTACTTCGCTAATGTATCTTGGCGAGATTGATGCGCAGTTGAACGACATTTTATCAAAGTCTGAAGTAAAAGAGTTTAAATGGAATAAATTGAATGGTGCAAAAGAGCGGTTTGCAGCGCAGAAAATGTGTGATTTTGTTATTGAGAAGGCTTTACAGGGTAAATTGCGTGTAGATGTATTGATATGGGATATTCAGGACCGCCGACACAACGTGGTTGGACGAGACGATATTGCTAATCTTCAACGGATGTACTACCATTTATTCAGAAATACCCTGCGTCTGCGATGGCCTGATGATGCAGTCTGG
>CAZGQO010000045.1:0-2191 GCA_964527925.1 uncultured Ignavibacteriaceae bacterium | reverse complement strand
TTTTCAATTTTACTTTTCAATGTAGAGGGCGGAAGACCAAGCAGTTCTGCTGCTTTTGCTTTATTGTTGCCTGTTTTCAAAAGTGCATTTTTAATTAATTTTTTCTCAACATCTTCAACAATTTCTGCTAAAGATTTATTTTGAGTTGAAGTCAAAACATTTACATCTATCTTATCTAAGATTAATTCTTGTGGAAGTCTGGATACAGTAATTTTACAATCATAACAAAGAATGCTTAATCGTTCAGCAATATTTTTTAACTCTCTAACATTTCCTGGCCAATGATAATTTTTGAAAATTTCATAAACTGCATCTTCAATTTCATATTTTTTTTGATACGAAAATTGATTTAAGAAATAATTAAACAATGGAATAATATCATCTTTTCGTTCTCGCAAAGGTTTGAGATGAATAGGCAGAACATTCAATCTGTAAAACAAATCTTCTCTGAATTTTCCTTCTTTAACAAGCTTGTTCAAATCATCTTTTGTTGATGCAATTACTCTCACATCAATTTTAATTGAATCACTGCTTCCAACTCTTTCAATTTCTTGTTCCTGTAAAACACGAAGTAATTTTACCTGAACTTCAAGCGGAACATCATCAATATCATCAAGATAAATTGTTCCCTGATCAGCTTTTTCAAATCTGCCGATGCGCGTTTTATCTGCACCTGTGAACGCACCTTTTTCGTGACCGAATAATTCGCTTTCAATTACTTCTTTTGATAAAATTCCACAACTGACTTTTACTAATGGCTTGTCTTTTCTTGGCGAATTATAATGAATTAAATTTGCAACTAATTCTTTACCTGTTCCAGTTTCACCTGTAATGAGAACTGTTGAGTTTGATTGAGAGATTATTTTCAGAGTTTCTTTAAGTTCATTTACATAATTACTATTGCCGATAAATTCATCAAAATTGAATTGATCCTGAAAATAAGTCTGATAATCTAAATTTTTTGTTTGAAGTGATTTTATTTCTTTTATTTTATCAATGATAAGCAGCAGTTCATCTTTATCGAATGGTTTGGTGATATAATCAAACGCACCTTTTTTCATTGCTTCTACTGCTGATTCAACTGAGCCAAATGCCGTCATCATTATCACAAATACATTTGGGTTGATTGATTTAATTTTTGAAAGCAACTCTATCCCATTCATTTCGGGTAGACGTATGTCAGAAATAATTATATCACAACTTTTCTTTTTAAAATGTTCAAGAGCTTTTACGGGATTTTCAAAATCATTAACAGAATAACCTGCATCAAGCAAGTCATCCTTGAGTGAAACTCTTAAAATTTCTTCGTCTTCAACAATGCAAATGTTTAATTTTTTCATTTTTCTTCTTCGTGGTTCTCCGTGCTTTCTCTGTGACGCTCTGTGTAATTTCCCTTTTTGTTACACGGAGAACCACTGAGTATTCACAGAGAGACACAGAGTTTATTTATTTATTAGGAAATACAAATTTACTTTCGTTCCTTTTCCTGCCTCGCTTTCAATATCAATTTTACCATTGTGAGCTTGGATAATGTTGTAAACAATTGACAACCCCAATCCTGTGCCTTGACCGACTTCTTTTGTTGTAAAGAAAGGATCAAATATTTTATCAAGATGTTCCTTTGGAATTCCTTTACCAGAATCAATTACTTCTATTTCAATCTCTGAATCATTTAATGCAGAATTAATAACTAATTTTCTTTCACAATTTGTTGTGCTTTTACATTTATCTTCAATTGCATCAATTGCATTAATAAAAAGATTCACAAACACTTGTTCAAGTTGATTTCTGTTTCCTTTAATTGATGGAAGATTTTTATCAATATTATTTGTAACAGTTATTCTATGCTTTTCAAGTTTATGGCCAACAAGTAGCAGAGAATTTTCAATAATTTTATTAAGAGAAACTTCCGAATAATCACTTGATGTTTTGCGTGAAAAGTTGAGCAAATTTTTAACTACCATTTCAATTTTATTTATAGCACTTTCCATCAACTCAAGATATTTTTTATTTTGTTCAATGTTTGATGGGTCAGCTTTAATTCTTCGAATACAATTTTGAATTCCGGCAATTGGGTTGTTAATCTCATGTGCTAACCCTGCAGTAAGTGTTCCAACAGTTGCAAGTTTTTCAGATTGAATAAGTTTAGTTTGTGCACTCTGAAGATCCCGATAAGCTTTATCTAAACGAA
>CAZGQO010000044.1:0-2195 GCA_964527925.1 uncultured Ignavibacteriaceae bacterium | reverse complement strand
GCTTGTTCTTGTTGGTGTCCAGGGCGAACGGCAAGCACGCCGCTCCACCGGCGACGGTTCCCTTGACGCTCTTGCTGTCGTCGGGCGTCTCCACGGTCACCGTGTACTCGCCGGGCGTCTGGAAGATGAAGCTGAACTCATCTTCGCGGAAGGCTTGCTGGTTCACCGTGACTTGACGGCTGAACTGGTTCACGACGTTGCCCAGGCCGTCCTTAATCGTGACCGTGACCTTCTGGGTGTCCTCTTCGGTGCCGTTGTTCTTGATTCTGTACTTGAAGGTCACGCTGTCACCCACGGCGACATCGAAGGTCGGCGGTTCAAGGCTCTCGACCTGGAAGAGGGCTTCCGTGGGGAAGGCCGGCTCGGTCAGGAAGTCCGAGAAGTCGACCTTGTCGCTGACGCGGTCGCCGATGCCGTTGGGGTTGCTGCTGTGCTTCGGCCCGGACGGCTCGCCCCACCAGTTCTTGGTGGCATCCACCTCTTCGCCGGGGTTGAGCGCCGTAGCATCCACGCCGAAGTTCTCGTTGCGCGCGATGTTGTTGTTGTTGATCTTATTATCGCGCACCTTGCGCACTACGATACCCGTGGCGTTGCGGCGGATGCTGTTCTGCGTGACCTCGACGCCGGTGGCATCCATCAAGATACCGACGCCGATGCCGTTGGCGCCGATGATCTTGTTCTTGGTGACGACAATGTCGGAGCCGCGCTCCTTGACGTCGAAGCGGATGCCGAAGGCATTGCCGTTGAGGGTGTTTTCGGAGATCGTCACGTCGGTGAAGTCCCGGCCGCCGAACAGATCAATGCCGGCGTTGCGGTTGTTGTTGATCTCCGTGTTCTTCTCGATGGTCACGTTCCGGCCGATTCTGTCCTGAGCGCGCACTTCAACACCGGTGTTGTTGTTATTGACCTTGTTATTGCGAACCTCGACGCGGTCCAAGTTC
Source organism: uncultured Ignavibacteriaceae bacterium (assembly GCA_964527925.1). GTDB lineage: Bacteria > Bacteroidota > Ignavibacteria > Ch128b > Ch128b > Ch128b. The sequence goes on along the minus strand of CAZGQO010000044.1, from coordinate 1,254 downwards.
TCTTGGGCACTGAAGGAGAGCCCGTTGCCCACGGTGTCGAAGTTGCGGTCGTTGTTGGAGAACTCGCTGTTCTCGACCTTGACGCTCAGGATGTCGCGGGTGCTGGTGACCTGCACACCGTGATCGTTGTTATTGTTCGCCGTTGTGGGGTCAATGAACACGTCGCGGACGCTCTGGCCGCGGATGAAGAGCCCTGTGCCAAGGCCGACCGGGGCGCGCGTGCCGTTGAAGTTGAACTGCGAGTCCTTCACATTGATCGTGGTCACGTCGCCCGGCGTGGCCCCGCGGGCTTCGATCCGCGTGCCGAACATGCCGTTGTTGTTCGCTTCGCTGCTCGTCATCGCAATGTCCGTGATGTCGCCCTGGAAGGAGATCAGCTCAACGCCGGAGCCTGGGAATGGGAACCCCACGAGGAACTGAGCTCCCTCGTTCTCATTGGCCTTGATGTTGGCCATGCTGATCTGAGCGATCTCACCGACCGTGTTGGTGACGATCATCAACCCAGTCGAGCGGTTCTTGATGAACTGATCAGCACTGAAGCTGATGCTGGATATGTCTTGAGCGGTCGTGAAGAGCAAGACGCCCATCAAGCCGTTCTCGCGGACATCGTTGTTGCTGAACGCGATGTTGTCAATCCGCTGCGTGGTGTGGATCACGGCGAATCCCGGAGCCAAGGGACCAGCCAAGACGCCGTTGTTGCGGATGGTGTTATTGCTGACCGTCGAGCGTTCATAGTCGGAGAAGTTCAGCATCCTGACGCCACCCAAGGCATTCTGGCGGATGTTGTTATTGCTGAGGGTCAGCTCGCCCACCCGCTGGCCGGTCGGCCGCAGGAAGTCAATGCCCTGGAAGCCGTTGCTGTTCACCGTGTTGTTGTCCACGACGGTATCGCGGATTTCGCCGTTCCAAAAAGCGATCCCCGCCAGACCGTTGCCGGTAATGCCCTGATCGGGTGTGGCTCCCTTGTTGCCGGTGATCTGCACGTTCTCCAGCCGCTGCGGATTGAAGAAGAAGACCCCGAAGCCTGCGTTTTGCTGGATGATGTTCTCGGCGATGATGGAGTCGCGGACGCCGGCGGTGTGGCCAAAGACGATACCGCTGCCGGCCGTCGAGCGGTTGATCTGGTTCTTCAAGATGGCCAACTGCTCGATCTCGCCGTTGTTCAAGAAGCTGATATTATCTGCCACGTTCGTGTCGAAGGTGTTCTCGGCGATGACCATATTGCGATCTGGGCCACCGCGACCGAGCGCACCA
>CAZGQO010000043.1:0-2341 GCA_964527925.1 uncultured Ignavibacteriaceae bacterium | reverse complement strand
GTTGCTCACTTCCTTCGCAAAAACACACAATTGCGTTCATCTTTCATACAAAATCAAATAGTTCACCATATAAATTATAAACCGGTAATCATTTACCGCTATTATTCAGATAGAAATGATGGAGGATTTGCCGAATATCATTATGATTTTCCAGTACTTAATTTATCAGAAGGAAAATATTTTGATATTAATTGGAGATATTTAAAAAAGATTGCTAAAGAAGATGTTAAAAAAATAATTGATTTTTTGGATAAAAACGATGTTTCAATTTTGCACTTTCATTATGGTTCTGATGCGTATATATATACGGATGTAATGAAATATTCTGGTCGCCCATCTGTGGTTTCTTTTTATGGTTATGATGCTTCTTCCTTTAGATATAACTTTTTTAATTATGTGTTTAAAATTCTACAAAAAGTTTTTAAAAATGGTACTAAAATGCTTGCTATGAGTCCAGATATGAAAAATGACTTGCTGAAAGCAGGCTGTCCTGAGGACAAAATTATGGTTCATTATTATGGTAGTGATGTAAATAAGTTTTATCAAAATCGAAATTTTATTAATAAAGAAGAAATAGAATTTTTGATAATTTCGGGATTAGAACCTCAAAAAGGGCATATCTTTCTATTAATAGCTTTCAAAAAAGCTCACCAAATAAAAAAAAACATAAGATTAAAAATTTTTGGTTCAGGTAGTATTGAAAAAAAAATAAGTGAATATATTTATAAGAACGATATGTCTTCCTATGTTACTTTGTATGGTCCCATTTTGTATGGAAGTAAAAAACATTTAGATGTATTACATGAAGCAGATATTTTTATCCATCCTAGTGTTACTGCAAAAAATGGAGATAAAGAAGGTATTCCTGGTGCTATTGTAGAAGCTATGGCTTCAGGATTACCTGTGATTTCTACCTATCATGCAGGAATTCCTTATGTTATTATAGATGGTGTAACTGGATTTTTAGTAAAAGAATGGGATATTGATGGACTGGTAGAGGCAATAATTCATATGGCAGAAGATATTAAATTAAGAAAAAAATTAGGTCTTGCGGCACAAAAATTTGCAATTGAAAATTTAGACCTTTTTAAAAAAGAGCGAGACTTAGAACTTTTGTATGATAATCTAATAAAATAAAATGATCAACAAGAAGAAAATAATACGCTCAGTTATTTCATATCTTCCAATTTTGAAATCCGTAATTCGAAAGAGAGGAACAAGTCCAATAAATGGAGATTATTATTTTAATATATACAAACAACATATTAATGTTTTGATAAGTTTAGGATGTAATAAAACTGGAACAATTGTAGAATTTGGACCTGGTGATACATTTGGCATTGGAATATGTGCAATTTTGGATGGATTTTCAAAATATATTGCCATTGATGTAATAAAGCATTTCAATATTGAAAAAAATATGAAAGTTTTAATGGATTTGAGGAAATATTTTAATAATGAAAGTTTATTTAATGAATTAATTAAAGAAATTCAGTCTCCTAATGTTTTACTTCAATATTATAATATTGATTCTTTTTCTTTCGAAAAAGTTGATCTTATAATTTCTAATGCTGTTATGGAACATGTAATAGATTTAGAAAATTATTACAGAAAAATGTTTATGATGTTGAAACCAGAAGGTTTTTGTTCACATGTTATTGATTATGGCGCTCATGAGTTTTCAGATATATGGTATGAACATCTATATTTAAATCAGAAATTTTGGAAATTTTTAATGCATGGTAGAATGTATCCGATTAATAGATTTCCACATTCTTATCATATTCATATCTTAAAATCATTGGGATTTGAAATAATTTACGAGAAGACAGAACTTGCAGAAAAAGCTGATTTAAATCGAATAAATAAAGAGTTGAGACCACTTTTTACTGATGAAGACTTACAAATTAAAAGTGCACATATTGTTGTGAAGAGGCAAAAATAATGTGTGGTATTTGCGGAATAATTAATTTTGATCATACTCCTCCCTCTGAGATTAATATCAAATCTATGATGAAGTTTATGAAGCATAGGGGTCCGGATGACGATGGATTATTTATTAATGAAAACATAGGTCTTGGTTTTGTACGTTTGAGTATTCTGGATCTTTCTCCCAAAGGTCATCAACCAATGTTTGATGAATCTGGACGGTTTGTAATTATTCATAATGGTGAAGTATATAATTATATAGAATTACGTGATGAACTTAAAAAAGCTGGATTTATTTTTCGTTCAGACACTGATACTGAAGTAATACTTAAGTCCTACATCCATTGGGGCGAATCGTGTCTCGAAAAATTTAATGGAATGTGGGCTTTCGCAATTTTTGATAGAGAAGAAA
>CAZGQO010000042.1:0-2460 GCA_964527925.1 uncultured Ignavibacteriaceae bacterium | reverse complement strand
TAAAATTAAGCAATCAAACAATTATCGAACGCATTGTTGAATTGATGAAATCAATCTTTACAGACGTAATCGTCATAACAAACACACCTGATGAATATAGGTTTCTCAATCTTCCTCTTTATGAGGATATTTATAAATGGAAAGGTCCGCTTGCGGGAATTCATTCTGCACTGACCCATTCAAAAACAGAGAAAATTTTTGTTCTTTCTTGTGATGTTCCTTTGATGACAAAAGAAATGATAGAGTATATTGTTGAATATAAAACCGATAAACCGGTTGTTTACTGTGAAGCTGGTGGATATCATCAACCGTTAGTGGCTATTTATTCAAAAATTATTTTAGGGGAGATCGAAAAAATTATATCAAATAATGAGACTAATGACAAGTCATTTCATAAATTTTTAAAAAGTGTGAATTCTGAGATAATCTATCCTGAGAAATTGTCTTTTTATAAAGATGAACTATTTTTTAATCTAAACAATCCAGAAGATTATGAGAAAATTCTCTACCTAATTAAGTAATTCACTTTCTACAACTTTTTTTCGAAGTAATAAATCAAAATTTTTATGAAAAAATATGATCAATTATTAAACGCTTCAAATTTCTCTACAATATGAAGAGTGTGGATTGATTAATCAAACCATTCGAAAATCCTGCTCTCTCTAAATTTCTAAATTCATTTTCGAGATTAAATAAAAAGTGATTCTCTTTATAATCCCTTGTTTATTATATATGCACAAAAATGCACATATTTATTTGTATGTTAGATGAAAATAAAATCTTTAAAGCACTTTCTGATGAGACAAGGTTGAGGGTATTGAATCTATTTGTCAAATCTGGAGAAAACCTGTGTGTGCGCGAACTGATGGATGCACTCAAAATCCCACAGTACAAAATCTCGAAAGCTTTAAATGTTCTGAAAAAAGCAGGACTTGTTGAGTTCAAAAAAGAATCGACTTTCATTTATTATATGCTGAATTCGAAGATTCAAAAAAATAAAGATCTCTTTAAGTTTTTGAATTCTTACTTATCGAATGAATTATTTAAAGAAGATGAGCATCGTCTTGAAAAAAGACTTTCACTCAGAGTAAATAATAAATGTGTAGTGGGAATCATTCCTGAAAAAGAACTTCTCAAATTGTTGAAATAAAATGTTGGAGTAATTATGGATTGGAAATCCGAATACAAATCATTCTTATGGATTACAGGATTATTTCTCTTCGCTTATTACCTGCCAATTGAAAATGAAACTTTCCGTAATGCAATTATTGATGCATTTGCTCTGACAAAGTGGTATGCGCAGGAACATGTTCTGCTTTGTCTGATTCCTGCATTTTTTATTGCTGGTGTTATCGCAGTATTTATCAGTCAGGCAGCAGTAGTAAAACACTTTGGTGCAAAAGCAAAAAAGTGGAAAGCTTATCTGATAGCATCCATATCGGGAACAATTCTGGTTGTATGCTCTTGCACTGTATTGCCTTTATTTTCAAGCATACATAAAAGAGGTGCTGGACTTGGTCCCGCAATTGCTTTTCTTTATTCTGGTCCCGCAATAAATATTCTTGCAATAATTCTTACTGCAAGAATACTTGGACTTGAATTAGGAATTGCAAGAGTTGTCGGAGCTGTATCTTTCAGTTTGATTATCGGTTTGATAATGGCATTCATTTATCGTAAAGAAGAAAAAGACAGAGCAGATGCGCAACTTGCAATGCCGGAGATCGAAGAGCCGCGACCTTTCTGGCAAACTGCACTTCACTTTTTTACTCTTGTTGCAATTTTAATTTTTGTCAATTGGGGAAAACCAATAGAGATTGATGGATTCTGGTATTTTATGTATGCAAATAAATGGTATATCACTGCATTATTCGGAATTGCGTTTGCTGTTTCGATGATCTATATAATTGGTGTAAAGAAGTTGTATGTAATTCTTGGTGCACTCGCAGTAATTATTTCGGCAATATTTTTCTACGACACTCCGACTATTCCATTTGTAATTGGAGTTATTGCTACAACATTAGCTTTGACTTTTACTGAAGGTGAACCAAATCAATGGCTCGGTGAGACCTGGGGATTTACAAAACAGATTATGCCTTTGCTTGGTGCAGGAGTTCTGGTAGCAGGATTTCTTCTCGGTTCAGCAGAAGGTAATGGCGGTATCATTCCCAAAGAATGGATTTATTCTCTTGTTGGAGGTAACTCTTTGTTTTCAAATTTCTTTGCATCAATCACAGGTGCATTTATGTACTTTGCAACTTTAACTGAAATTCCAATCCTGCAAGGACTAATAAATAATGGTATGGGAAAAGGTCCGGCACTTGCATTATTGCTTGCTGGTCCTGCTTTATCATTACCAAATATGCTTGTTATTCGTAGTGTAATTGGTACACAAAAGACTGTAGTTTATGTATCGCTTGTAGTAATTATGGCAACAATAAGCGGATTGATTTATGGAGCTAT
>CAZGQO010000041.1:0-2721 GCA_964527925.1 uncultured Ignavibacteriaceae bacterium | reverse complement strand
TGGCGCGCTGATAGGCGGCGATGGCCTCGTCGTACCGGCGCAGGTCAGCATACACAACCCCCAGCCCGTTCCAGGGGGCGGCGAGTTGCGGGTCAAGCGCAATGGCGCGCTGATAGGCGGCGATGGCCTCGTCGTACCGGCGCAGGTCAGCATACACGTTCCCCAGCCCGTTCCAGGGGTAGGCGAATTGCGGGTCAAGCGCAATGGCGCGCTGATAGGCGGCGATGGCCTGCTCAAGCTCACCACTCTTACTAAAGGCGACACCCAGATAGTACCAGGCACCGGCCTTTTCTGGTTGCCAGGCGGTCACGCGGCGCAGGATGCGGACAGCGTCGGGATGGTACACGGCATCACGACGGTTTTGCGGCCACATCAATCTGCCGGCCAGGTCGTACAGCGCCTCCGCCAGATGGCGGCGGAGCACGTCGCCATTTGCCGGCAGGCCGTGTTCGGCAGTATCATAGGCGGTCAGCGCCTCGGCATAGCGCTGTTGCCGGTCGTACAGGCGTCCGCGTTGCCAGTGCAGGATGGCCCGCCGTTCGGCTTCACCCTCCCCCGCCAGGTAGCCGCGCCCGGCCAGGCGCTCCAGTTCATCCAGCCACCCTGTGGCATCGTCGCGTCCGTCTGTCTCAGCCGCACGCAACGCCTGGAGGATCCGTCTACCATGGGAACTCAGACTGTTACGCCAGCGCTCGGCCACGGCCAGCAGCCCCTGCCGTAGGTCCCGGCTGTAGGCCAGCGCTTCGACAAAGCGGGGCACCAGCCAGCGCCAGGCCCGCTCTTCGTCCAGCCAGAAGAGGTAGTCGCTCAAGCTGAGGGTCGCCTTGAGGTAGTCCTCGTCAGTCAGGCGCTCTTCGATCAGGTCGTACTGTTTGGAAATGGTTGCCAGACGCCGCTCCAGGACGTCGACCCCGCGTTCGACCAGCCCCCGCACCTGCTGCCGTTGCGCCGCCTCGCGCAGATGAGTCTCGAAGAACAGTTGCGGATCGTCGTGCAGACGCGCCTCGCCGGCGTAGACCGAAGCGTAGGCACGCTCCAGCCGGCGCAGTTCGGCTTCCACATCGAAGGTCAGGGCGTCGAATGGAGTGAGCATTGCCCGCAGCACCTCGTGGTCGCCACGCGCCAGGGCCAGGGCGTAGAGAGCGTCACGGTCGGCAGGAGTGACGGCGTGCAGCAGGTAGCGGGCGGTCATCTGCGCAACGATAGCCCTGGCCGGTGTACCTTCGTCACTATCGGCAACAATGGCGTCGAGCGACACGCCCTTTTGCCACATCTCTGCCGCCAGGGCGATGGCTAACGGGATGCCACGGGTGGCCTGCCGGATGGCATCCAGGCCGGCGTCGTCGAGCGGACGTTCCGGCACGGTAGCGGCGAAATAGGCGGCAACGTCCTGACGGGCCAGTTGGGTAACATTAATGGCATCGAGGCGACGGGGCCATTCTTCAGCGTAGCCTTTGAAGTAGCCCGCGCCGTAGCCGCGACTGTTGACCAGATCGTTGCGCCCGCTGAGCACCCAGATCAAGCGCGGCCCACTGCGTTTCATCACCAGCCGCAGCCAGGGGTCAACGGCATCCACTACCTCGTAGGTATCCAGCACCACCAGCAACGCCCCCCTGCCGGCCAGCCGGCGCAGGTCAGCGGCCAACGCCCGTGCCAGCCGTTCTAACGGATTGACGAAGAGATCGTAGTCGTCGGCACGCAGACGGGCGCGGAGCAGCGTTTCGAGGCGTTGGCGCAGACCGACAGCCCGCTCTGCACCGACCTGAATGCCGAGTTCGAGGAACGCTTTGACCAGGCGTTCACCACTCTCGCCGATGGGCAGGCCAAGCCGGAGGAGCTTCGCCAGGGCCGCAGCGCCCGCGCCGCGCAATTCCTTGAGGTCAGAGCGTTCGGCGGCGGTTTCCAGCACCTTCGCCGCAGCCTGTTCGGCCTCATTGCACTGCTAGCGGGTCTTGCCATAGGTGGGGAAGTCCCAGTTGTTTCGTTGCCCAACGGTGACAATCACCTCAAAGACGGTCTCTGGGGCAATGGCGGTGCGTTCAACCTGCAGGGCCGGCAGGCGGCGACGTTCCTCTTCCCAATCGATCCACAACGTCTTGATCGGGTGCCAGAGATTGCTTTCCTGCGCTGCCATATCGCAGAAGCGGCGGGACAGGGTGCTCTTACCGATGCCGCCGTCGCCATACACCAGGCAGACATACGACAGGTCTTCGCCCCGTGGCGGCTTGATCGTTTCCTTCAGCGCGGCGTGAAAGCGCTTCTGCTCTTCGACCCGACCGAAGAAGGGTTTGCCGTTAACCAGAATGGGTTGGTGGTTGGTGCGGTTGTGCTCGCTGTCCATTGTTGTGCTGGCAGAAAATGTGGGCGTATCCTTTGATTGACATTATAGCGTACTGACGCAGTGATTGGGAGGTGAATGTCTGCGGTATGTTTACAGGGTGCTACGGGAAGGCCCTCACCCCCGACCCCTCTCTCGCTGCCTATGCATTACCCACATGTCACGCTGCGTTAGGTCAGACTGCCAGCGCTCCCCGTGGCGCAGGCTTCCAGCCTGCGTGGAGGCATCCTCGTCATCGCCGAAAGATGCTGGCCGTGGCCGCTGGTGCGCAGGCTTCTCGCCTACGCCACGGTCTGATACACCGTCTACCGCCGCCACCACTGCGACTATCCGCTGCCCATTCGTGACGTGCGACCCACGCGACAGCGATGCAACGCGATAGT
>CAZGQO010000040.1:0-2957 GCA_964527925.1 uncultured Ignavibacteriaceae bacterium | reverse complement strand
ACCCAAAAGAAAAATTTCCTTGACATGGAAATGAAAACCATCTATACTCAAAACATGTTTAATCTGCTGATAGCAAATAGGCTCCTTAATAAAACATCATGGCATCCAAATGCCGTGGCTGGAGGGGGATTCTATTAGCTTTTAGCGGAAGATAAGCAGAAAAACTCAAAGGCCACGGAAACAAACTCCGTGGCTTTTTTATTTTAGAGGCGCATTATGAAATGGGATGCAGGAATGTACGATGCCACACACTTGCCGCAGACCGATGTGGGCAGAGAACTTATTGCCATGTCCTGTATAAAGGCTGATGACTCGATATTGGACATCGGCTGCGGTACAGGAACCCTTACAATCGAACTTGCGCGCATGGCTCACAAAGGGAAAGTCGTAGGAATCGATCCATCTATCGAGATGCTTGAAAGGGCAAGGGAAAAGACCCTGTCTGCAGGCAATATCGCTCTGATAAACATCCCGGCGCAGAAGCTCGATTTTAAAGAGGAGTTCGACCTCGTATACTCCAACTCCGCATTGCAGTGGGTAAAAGAGCAGGAGGATGTAATAGCAAGATCGTATAATGCACTTCGGGAAAACGGGAGAGTTGCAATTCAGATGCCTGCAAAGGATTTCTGCTGGGAGTTGATGGAGAATGTACACAGTGCGATTTCTGCGCTTGGATTTGAATCAAAATACAAAAAGATGGAATCGCCATGGCGGTTTCCAATAAAGGAAGAGTTTGCGGGCTTTCTTAAAGACGCAGGGTTTGTAAACATAAATGTCTTTTATAAAGACTACACGCTTGTATTTGAAAGCATCAATGATGTGCTTGAGTGGGGCGTTTCAGCGGCATTAAGGCCGTATCTTTCGCTTTTGGACGAAAAGAAGCAGGAGCGATTCAAGTATGCATTTGCAATGGGCTTTGAGAACTATAGGACCGAAAAGGGCATAGAGTTCGGCTTTAGAAGGCTCTTTGCATTTGCAGAGAAATAGAGGATTTTGTGGTATCATATCTAAAATGATATGGGATTGAGAAATGTCTAAAAGAATTTTCTACAAAAGAGATATCGATAAAGACAATATCACTAAACTGATCAAGGATGTGCTTGATCAGAATGATGGAGTGATCTTCGCTTATATTTACGGTTCATTTATAGAGAAAGAGGAATTCTTCTGTGACATAGATATAGCTATTTATGCAAAGGCAGATATAAATCCCCATCTTTTATCGGCAGATATAAAGGGACAGATCTCCAGTGCACTGACTAAGGGTGGTGTGGAGGGGTTCATTGCAGATGATTTTGATGTGAGGGTGATGAATGATGCCCCTTACGATTTTGTAATGAGAATCCTTGAGAAGGGTCTTCTGATTTTGAGCAAGGATGAGGAATTAAGAAGATCCTATATAGAGCATATCAGTATGGAATACAGAGTCAATCAGATCGTTCTTTCTGAGGCATTAAGATGAAAATAGATAAGGAACGAATAAAACCTTTACTCTATGAGATTAAAGAAAATGCCATCGATCTGGAGAAGATGCTTGCTGAACACACTGATGCAGAAATAATCTCAGATACAGCACTTATAAAGGCAATCAAATATACCCTGATAGAGGTCGCTGAAGCTATATCACTTGTGCTTCAGCATATACTCGCCAAAGAGTTTGGTCAACCTGTCAAAGGATATGTGGAGACAATTTTAAGGGCCTCTGAATTAAAGATTATCTCCGAAGATCTTTCAAACAGATTAAAGCCCTTTTTTGATTTCAGAAACTCTCTGATACATCGCTACTGGACCGTTAAAGATGAAACTCTTATCAAAAACTGCAGGGAAGGATACAGGGATTTTTCCGTTTTTATAGAAGATATAGAGAATTTTCTGAAAAATCAATAATTAACAAACCATCAAGGTTTATTCGACCCTTATTTAATATCCCATGCGACGGTGGAAGAAGGAAATAAAAGATAGGACGGTTATCGTCGAGCTTCTCAATACCTGTCATGTCGGAAGATTAGGCACAATCGGCAAGGATGGCTATCCTATGGTGAAGCCATTGAATTTTGCATATCATGATGGAAAGATATATTTCCATACCGCAAAGGAAGGAGAAAAGATCGAGGACATCAAAAGGGATAACAGGGTCTGTTTTGAGGTTGATTTGCCAATTGCTTATGTGAAAGGGACAATGGCGGACCCATGCAAGGCAGAATACCTTTATCGGAGCGTGATTATAAAGGGAAAGGCTTATATTGTTGAAAATAAAGATGAACAAATCTTTGCCCTGAGATGTTTGATGAAAAAATATCAGCCCGAAGGAGGCTATGGAGATTTCCTTGAGGAAAAACTACAAATAACAGGTATTGTCAGGATAGATATTGAGGAGATGGTGGGCAAAGAAGATCTCGGAAAGGAAAAGCTCAAAGAGGCGGCATTAAAGGCTCTCGCTGATAAGGTTCATTTGCCTATAGTGCTCGAAAGATAATCCTATGGCAGACAAAAGACGATTGGACATCGACCGCATCGCCTTCTTCGGCAGGACATACACTGAATATGTGGATATGTTTGGTCTTGATGAAAAACTATTGCAGCAAGGGCGAATACTGGATTGCCCGGCAGGCGCTTCATCATTTGCAGCAGAAGCATATAAATTAGACTTTGATGTTATTGCCTGTGATATTTTGTATAACCTTCCTGCTAGTAAACTTCTGGAAAAAGGCAAAAAGGACATACAGCATGTCTTTGAAAAGTTTGATGAGGTGAATCATCTCTATGTCTGGAAATACTATAAAGACAAAAATGAGGTTATGACTTTGAGAAATAAGGCCTTAGAGATATTTGCCGACGATTTCAGCAGTGGCTTTAAAAAGGGGCGTTACAAACATGCAGAGCTTCCACATTTACCATTCCCCGATAAAGGCCTCTCCCTCGTCCTTTCAGGCAATTTTCTTTTTCTGTATGGCGAC
>CAZGQO010000039.1:0-3040 GCA_964527925.1 uncultured Ignavibacteriaceae bacterium | reverse complement strand
TGGCGGCCGGGGCGATATGCCCGCGACAGCTTGGTCACTTTTGGCTGGTTGATCGCCCGAGCAGCAACGCAGGTGGTGCTCACGTTGGCGCTTGCGCGACTGCTAGGGGCACAAGGCTACGGGCTCTTCATCACAGCGCTGGCGCTTGCAGGCTTTTTCGTTCCCTTGGCTAGCATGGGGCTTGGCGCGGTGCTGGTCAGAGATGGGGCGCGCGATCCAGCGGTGTTGCCGGAATATCTTGGCCGAGCCCTATCGCTGTGGATATTCGGAACGCTGATCGCCTCTCTTTTGGCTACCGCCATCTTGATGTTCGCGCTGCCAGTAGCGATCGCGCTGCCTGTGGTTTTATTGTTTGCCTTCAGTGAAATTTCGGTGGGGTCGCTGGTCGAGCTGGTTGCCCGCACCGAACAGGCGCAACAGCGCATGCATGCCTATGGCAAGGTGCAGTTGGGGTTGCTGCTGGTACGTTTAGTAATACTTGCCGTTTTTGCCTCGCTATTGCGTTCAGTAGAAGGGTGGCTGCTGAGTTATGCTGGCGCGAACTTGATTTACCTGGTGGGCGTGGTTGCGAAACTGATCGGCGCCTATCGCCCGGGTTGGTGTGGACGGATCGATCTGCGGCTCCTTCGAGCGGGCTTTCCCTTTGCGGTGGGGGCGCTCTCCTTTCGCTTGCAGACCGAATTCAACAAACCGTTGCTGGCACAGGTGAGCTTAAGTGGTGCGGGTAACTTCAATGTCGCACAACGGGTGGTCGACTTGTTGCAATTGCCGCTCAACGCTCTATTGGAATCACTTTGGCCAAGGCTCTATGCCGCGCAGCGTTACCAGCAGCGGCTCTTCCTGACCGGCGGGGCGGTGGTGGGCGTGGCGCTGGCTGGCGGCTTGGTGCTTGTGGCCGCCGCCCCCCTCTTGCCGCTGCTTTTGGGGGAAGATTATGCATCGACAGCAGAACTGATCCGCGTGCTGGCGTGGCTGCCGGTGGTGCAGACAACGCGGAATCTCTTGGCCTATCCGCTCACCTTGGCCGGACGCGCGCATCGCCTCGTCGGGATCTACGGGGTTGGTACCTCGCTGGGTATGGCCGTGACCGGGTATCTGGTCACGCACTTCGGCCTGACGGGGGCGCTGGTCGCTGCCTACGCTTTTGAAGGGGTTCTGATCCTAATGATCATGTGGGCATACTTGCACGCCGGGAGGGAAAAGTGAACGATTGGCATCGAACGCTCTTTGACCACTACGCGGCGCATTACCGCGCGATGGAAAAGCGCGCACGGCTACCGGACGACCAGGAACGTCTCAAACGCGACCGCCTGCCGCGTTGGATCGACGAAGTGCCCCGAACGGCGCGCGTACTCGATGCCGGTTGCGCCGAGGGTCACTGGTTGGAAGCGCTGCGTCGGGTGGGGTTTACGCATCTGACGGGTGTGGACCGCTCGGCGCAGCTTCTGGAGGCGGCGCGGGCGCGGCTCGGGGCAAACGCGCAGTTGATCGAGGCCGATTTGTGCCAGTGGCTGCAGGAGGTCCGCGATTGTAGCTTCGATGTCATTTTCTTTCACGATGTACTGGAGCATCTGCCGCGGGAAGTGACGATCCCGATCCTACGGGAGTTTCACCGCATCTTGGCCCCAGGTGGACGGCTGCAGGTACGCGTTCCCAACTCGGCTTGTCTGATCGGTCAATTCTACATGGCGCTCGATTTTACGCATGTGACGCCATTTACCGAATTTTCCATGTTGCAGGTGCTGGAAGCTGCTGGCTTCCAGCGCAAGCGCGTGCAGTTTGAGTCACAGGCACCGCGCTTGTTCTGGTCGTGGCGAAAGCCTCATCGGTCCGTACTTCGCCTTGCCAATTACGCCCGCTGGCAGGTCAATCGTTGGCTTCATCGTGCAGTCTATCTGCTCAATGATTCCGATTTTCCGCGCCAGTTTGATCCGAATCTGGTCGTATTGGTGTACAAATGAAGCCGCGTTTGTTGTTCGTCATCCCCGATCTAGGGGCTGGTGGGGCGCAACCGATGAACCTTCGGTTGGCGCTGGCGCTGCAGGCGCGTGGCTGGCCGGTGCGGGTGGCGGTGTTGTTCGACCGTCAGCGCGTTCAGGGCGAAGAGGCGTGGCGCGGGCTTGACATCCGTGTGTTGGGCAAGCGTGGCTGGAAAGGGCAGTGGGAGGCGCTGGCGCGGCTATACCGCTTGGCTTGCGATAGCGATATTGTGATCGGGGGCGTGGAGGGCGCCGCGACCACTTATGGATACTGGGCAGCGCAAAAGGCCAAACGCGCGTTCGTCGGATGGATGCACATTGCGTATGCACAACACGAACAACGGCTTGGGTCGTTCGATCGCTGGCTGACTCATCGCATCTACCAACGAGTGCCCTGGTTGGTGTTTGTCTCACAAGGGGCGCTCGATTCGCTGGCCCTCGCCTTGGGTGAGCGGCCAGAAAAAGCAAGATGGCAGGTGATCGAAAATTTCTACCAACCGCGCACAGCACGTAGCGAAGGCGATTGCGCGAAATCAGCAGGCGACGAGTGGCCCATCCTATTGGGCATCGGACGCCTTGATTTGCGACAAAAGGCATTTGACCGTTTGGTTCGTATCCATGCCGCACTTTTGGCCAAAGGGATCAAGCAGCGTTTGGTCATCCTGGGCGAAGGTCCAGATCGCGCGACGTTGGAGCATGAGATCGCGCGCTTAGGGGTGGGGCAAACCGTGTCGCTACCGGGGCACGCGAGCGATGTGGAGGAGTGGCTTGCCAAGGCAACGGTGTTTGCCTTGTGTTCACGCTACGAGGGTTTTTCGTTGGTACTGCTCGAAGCCCTGGCTGCCGGGGTGCCCGCGGTGGCGATGGACTGCCCCGCTGGGCCGCGCGAAATCCTGCGCGGCGGAGAGGACGGTATTTTGGTGCCGGCAGGGGATGAGGCTGCGATGGAAGAGGCGATCGCTCGACTGCTGATGCAACCAGAATTGCGTAGGCACTATCGCCAGAAAGGCTTGATGCGCGCCCGCGATTTTTCGCCGGAACGCGTTGTGCCGAAGTGGGAG
>CAZGQO010000038.1:1224-3451 GCA_964527925.1 uncultured Ignavibacteriaceae bacterium | reverse complement strand
AGGTTAATGAGCATATTTTAGCAATTCGATTGTCATATTACAATAGTTAATTATATTTTTCTTTAGATTTGATGCTGAGGTAGTACTTTCTCTCATCCCAGCGTGATTAATATCATTTCTTGCATCTCTAATTTTACCCCAAAGATCTGCAAGTTTTGAAGGAAGTTCTTCCAATTTAAAACCTTTAGAATGAAATGAAGTCCATTCGTTTAATCTATCTTCTGCAGTGCTACGATCCTCTCGTTTTGTGAACTTCAATCCCATGTTTTTACAAACCAAAGAAACGATAAATTCCCTTGAAAGAGTTATAGCCTGTACATACTGTTGAGTTTCAAGATAATACTTAATCATTTCTGTTTGCATCCTAAAGCCTGCAGTAGAAAAAACATTTTCATCTTCTACCAATAAAGAAGAGAAACTATTAGGAATTTTTTCTAAAAGATATTTCAATGGTTTAACTTCTGGAATCTCTTCAATATCTTTATTAACCTTATCAATTTTAGAAGGCAATTCTTTGCCAAATTTGGAAACTTCTTGTGGACGTATAAAAGTTAAGGACTCGGTTAATTTACCTATATGCGAACCAAAACTCTTTAAATTTGTAAATAATTGTTGTTCAATTCTAACACTCTGATGAATATTATCAAGTAATTTTGAAAGTGAACTCCCATTGCCATGTTTGATGAATAACTCAGTTGCATATGACCAATCTACTAAATTTATAAATGAAGTTAGATCAAAGATAGGTGCAACATTGTCTTCGTTTTTGGCTTCGAATGCACCGTAAATAATTTTTTTTATGGACACATTTTTTACCACTCTTAAAAAAATAGCAATTGCTGAAGCAATCATTGGCTGACTTCGAAAACCATGTGTTATATCAATTATAAGTTCTGAATTTTCTGGAATTGAATCTGTAATTAGTGAAAACATTTCCCAAATTTCATCTGTCGATTTTCCTGTTGGGATTAGGATAGGTTCGAAATTTATTTTTGTTCTCAATTCGGAAGAATGTTTCGATTGTGCATCAGAAGTCATTACTAAATAAATCTTCTCGGGTTTATAAATATTAGATAGAGCTTCAGTAAAATATTTTGTCTTAAAACTAGCTTTAGAGCTATTATCGAAGTAAATAACTTCTTGATAGTTACCAGTGCCAAGAAAAGATAATGCTATCATAATCAAAATGACATTTATGTAATATTATATTTAAATCTCAGAGAAAACGGCATACTGAATTGAACAAGTAAATTCATTCAGCTTTACCTTTAAACTCCGCTTTTTGAATTTTCTTCTTGTCGAATACAAGCTTAATATAAACTTTAGAGCCTTTGGTCAAACCCAATCCTTCCAATCTGACACCTGGTAAAATCGTCTCTTTATCAATATGCTCACCTTCTAAAATTTTTACTTTTGGAGGTTTTGATTTTTCATCAATTATCTCAGCTAAAATTGTGTTCAGTGGTCGTTCAGATTTTTGAATAGTTGTTTCAGTATTAGTTTCAATATCTTTTTCGGAATCAGTGTCAATTTTGATCCAACCAAAACCACCATAAATATTTTGATTGTTTGAATATTTTCTCGTGAATGGGAATTCATTTATATTTAACGGAGTACCTGTTGTTTTATGAAAGCCAACACCAATTAACTTATAAAATTCCTCTGTTTTTTGCTTTAGGGTTTGGTCGTTTAATATTAATGGTAAAATTGTCATCCCACTAAATCCTGTTCCAAAACCGACTTTAAATTTGCTTTTAGATTCATATAGTTTATTTAACGAGCTAATATTTGCATTTCCTTTATTCTTGATTGAATTAACCCACTCTTTCTCAAGGTTCGAGACTGCTTCACCAAATTCTGTCCAAGATTTAATCAAGGATTGAACAATTTTTTCTTCGTTAAACTCAGTTTCATTCTTGATGTCAATATCAAAAAGGTTTTTTAATTTCTGTTCAATCCCAATAAAGTATTTTCTCCCAAAATCTGAATTAGGCTTATTTAATTCTTCCTTTGCTCTTTTCAGAAATTCAATATCAATTGAAATATCAAATTCCATTTCAACATTATCTCTTATTGATTCGGTATTGATTCTAAAAGATTTGTGAGCTGGCAGCTTTTTCAGTGCATAAACTTGAAGTTCGGAAATTTCACCCTCATCATTTGTCGAGACAGAAGTAGAGTCTGATATCTTTATGAGCTTCAGCAAATCATATTTTTGATCATCATA
>CAZGQO010000038.1:0-1124 GCA_964527925.1 uncultured Ignavibacteriaceae bacterium | reverse complement strand
TAAACTCTAAATTAAAATCCTTTCCAACTTTTCCAATGCGTGTTGTTATATCATAGTACAATGAACTATTTTTAAGTATTTCAATCTCTTTTTTACAAGGTTGAAACAATGACAGGGATACAAAAGAATTGTATTCGTTAGAATTGTGTCCTTCAGTCGAAGAAAAACTAAAATCTTCAATGACAAAATCGAAACTACCTTTACCAATTGATTTGTTACCACCAATTCCAATATGTGAAAGTAATCTTAATGGTCCCTCAATTAATGAAACGTTTGTTCCATCTACTAAGAAATATATACCCTCAACTACATTTTCTTTCAAAGGTAATTTATTTCCGAAAATATTAAACTCCTCTTCCCAATAAAGCTGTCCTCTCCCATCTTTTTGCAAAGTTGATCCGCTCATTCTATCTATTGAATTATGTAAAAAGAAAGTGGGGGTTAAATTTTTTTTGTAGTTGAATTTATTTTTTTCTATTAACTCCTTGTTTCTCTCACTTTCTTTTTTGTTTTCTTCTCTTTGCCATACTAAAAATCTTTCCAACAATTCATTATCATCGATATTTCCTTTAATGTAAGCCTCGAATAATGTTTTATCAATGTATCGGATCTTCTTGAAATCCTTCATATATGTCATCTCTTCGGGGTCTTTAGCATTGCGAAAACTTACACCGGTTATGGGTTTGGGGAAATAATAAATGATTTCACCTTTTCCATTTTTCTTAACTTCAAATGGGAAAATAGATGATACTTTAAATGGTATTTCATTTGCCAGATATTTTTTGAGAAGCTCTGATGTTTCATCAACACCATTCAGCATTCGATAGGCATAAACCAAATTTCCCCACAAAGTATCAGAATTTAAGTATGTGTGAAAGTTAGTTTTGGGGTATATTCTTACTACCTTCATTCTTTTCTCCAGATACCTTTTTAATATCTTCTTCTAATGAATCATATTTCAAATCTTTTGTTGAAACATTTGGCTCAATATTATTCTCGAAAACTTTCTTGAAATTACCATTTCCACTATTGTAGTCTTCAACACTAACAAAATATGGTTCATAAAATTTGAATTCTACCTTTCCACTTCCGCGACTTCCACCGCCACCAAGTGTTGAGTCTTC
>CAZGQO010000037.1:0-3562 GCA_964527925.1 uncultured Ignavibacteriaceae bacterium | reverse complement strand
ATGCTCATTAACCTTTCCAACCATCCCGTAGCCAAATGGCAAGAGAAACAAATTCAGGTTGCTAAGAAGAAATACAAAGAAATTTATGATATACCATTTCCATACATCTCACCAAGATTAGGAACGAAAGCAGTTCAAAAAAAAGCTGAAAGATACTTAGAAAAAATTTTAGAACTGTTGAAAGATTCAAAAGACAAGAATAATGCGGTTCACTTGATGGGGGAATTTACTTTCGTCTATCATTTAGTAAATCTTTTGAAAATGAAAAAAATTCCTGTTTTGTGTTCAACAACCGATAGAATTGTGGAAGAAGTTAAAGATAGAAAAATCGTAACATTTAAGTTTGTGAGGTTTAGGGAGTATTAGAGTACAACGATTATAAATAGAAAAATTGATAAGTAAAATCATGTTTTTAATAATTTTAGTTAATTACATAGAGCTAACAATTTAGGAGAAATCAAAGATGGCTTTTGTTATTTATGAAACTCAATATTTAATTGATCAAGTTCAAAGAGATAATAATTTAAGAAGAGCCATAGATAATCTTAAAAATAGATTTAATGGATGTTCAGATGCTCATGAAATTCACGAAAGATTAAATTCTAATCGGGATAATCGCCTGACTAATAATATTTGGAAAAAGAAAATATTAGATACTTTCTGCTTAATAATTTAAGAAGAAATTATCGACTAATATTCTGTATTCGTTTTTGCTCGTATTTTTAGAAGAGATGATAGAGATTATGTCAATTTTGTTGATAAGATCGAGGAGATTAAAAGTAAAAGGTTCCTAAACTTATCTGAAGATGAAAAAGAACGCATTAGAAATTTAATTGCCTTAAAAAATTATCATGAAGAACCGCATATTGATGATGAGGTTTTCGAGTGGAGCGAACCTCCTGATTTAAATTTCAACATCAATATTTTTGAGAGTAATGAATGGGTAAATGAACAAATTCCAAAATTCAATGAATACTTTTCCAATTACTATCAACTTCTTATAGATTTTTTGGAGAATCGAAGTAAGATAAAAATAAGGCCTTTGCATCATGCGAATTTTGAAAATGTCTATTTAGCATCAACCAACGATGGTAAAAAGCATATTGTTTATAAAGAATTCTCTAACTTCAATCAATTAGAAAATAGGGATGGAAGATGTATTTTCTTAATTAAGAGTTTATTTGGTACAGATATTCAAATAGATGAAATAGTTTCTGAATTAAACAAATTATATTTAGATGTACTATCAAGAAACGAATATGAAGAAATAATAAATCATTCAAGACGAGCATATCCGGATTATCTTTTAGCAGATTAAGATGAATGGAGAAAATTAGAATTTAATATGAAAAATATAGATGAATTTGACGGGGCCAATCTAGCTCTTTCAGGTGAAGAACTAGATTTGCTACAAAATTTAAGCTTTCCACTCTTTATTAGTGGGCTAGCAAGGAGTGGTAAGACGACTATGCTCTTATTTACATTTTCATCATATGCTCAATAGTATATAAAGAATAAAAATGAATTAAAATTAATACCAATCTATTTAACTTATAACAAAAAACTCCTCGAAACTTCAATTGATTTAGTAGCAGAGTTATTAATCAGAAATCCTCATGATAATTTCAATTACAAGGATAAAGATCAATTATTAAATGATTTCAGAGAAATAATGTTAACCTTTACAGACTTTCTAAGAAGTAAGGTTTTAAAAGAAAAAAAAATATTGAGTATCTTTCCTGAAGAAAGATATTTAACATATTCATTATTTAAAAAACTTTATACTAACAGCAATGAATTGAGACTAGGTCTAAGGAGTTATGCATTTCATGGAGTTTGTAAATATGATCCAACATTAGTTTGGCATACCATAAGAGCGATAATAAAAAATGATATAAATAATTATGAAATAAGTAAGGAAGATTATAGGAATTTAGGTCGCCGAAACAGAATTATTTCAAATGAGACTTTTGATGAGATATATGATAATATTTATGTACGATGGTATAAAAATATTGTATATGATTTTAATGACTCTAGTAATGAATCAGATGCTAAGTTATGGGATGATATGGATTTGATTAGTTATATCTATGAGCAAATTGAGTCTGGTGAAGATTATTATACCTATCCGGTTATATTTTGTGATGAAACACAAGACTTTACCAAAAAAGAATTTAATTTATTATTCGAAATACATAGTATGATTAATACAAAAGTTCTTCAACAAATCAATATTATACCTTTGGCTTTTGCAGGTGATGAATTGCAAACTATAAATCCAACTGGTTTTAGATGACAGGAATTGACAGCAAGTTTTCATGAGGCTTGTAAAGATTTAGTTGGAAGACTTGAAATAAAACTAAATACTGAAAAGCTTCATAAAAATTACCGGTCAAATACTTGCATTGTGCATCTTGCTAATTTGATGTTATTAATTCGTGAAAAATTAATTGGTAATATACCATCTTTCCAGAAGGCTTGGAAAGATTTGAATTTTCTCAACAACAAAATACTTTTCGAAAAAGATTTTGACTTAAATGAATTAAGTGATTATTTAAATAACAATGAATTGATTATAATTTTACCAGTTGAAGAGGGGGAGGAAGAAGATTTCCTAAAAAATGATTCAATATTTAGTAGAGTAGATAACCTGCAAAGAGAAAAATTTTATACAGTCTCACAAGTAAAAGGATTAGAATTTCCAAATGTAGGATCGAGACTTGCCTCGACCTAAAATAATTTTTTTGATTTTCTGGAGTTGCAAGTCTCTTCTCTATGAGATTAAAAAAATATTAATTATTTTGAACCAAATTGTTTATTTCTTTTTATTCTATGGACAAAGAGAATAATTATCCATTTAGAAAGACAAACAGATTAAAAGAATTTGATTATTCAAATAATGGGTATTATTTCATTACAATTTGTGTTCAGAATAATAAAATGGTTTTTGGAAAAGTTGAAGATGGAAAAATTAAATTATATTCTTATGGGAAGGAAGTTGAAAGAATATTATTATCTATACCAGTTAGATATAGACAAGTTGAAATAGATTCTTATGTTTTAATACCAAATCATTTTCATGGAATTTTTATTCTTAATAATAAAAATAATGAAGGCATAAGTATTTCAAATGTAATTGGAAGTTTTAAATCTTTAACTACTATTGCACTTCATAAACTTGGTTTGATAGATTTTAAGTGGCAGAGAAGTTTTTATGATAGAATAATCAGAGATGAGAAGGAATTGTTTTATATAAGACGTTATATTGAACAAAATCCTTTGCGTTGGGAAATTGAAAAAGATAATCCAGAAAATTTAGATTTATAGTTTAGGTTGATGATAATCTGACTGCAATTAAATTTATTGAAAAATTATCGGAAGAGGTGATTCGGCGATTGATTGAATTTTCCTACAAATAATGTAAAACGCAAATTATTTATTTTTTAATCTTCGAGAGGTGACAAGCCCCACCCCTCCGGTTTGGAAAATTTTTTAATAGTTCAAAAAATTATTAAATCAAAATATTGTAGAGTCAAGGCTTGCCTTGACCGCAAAAATT
>CAZGQO010000036.1:0-3578 GCA_964527925.1 uncultured Ignavibacteriaceae bacterium | reverse complement strand
GCACAATATTCAAAGCAAGTATTCGATAAGGCGCCAAAGCCTGTTTTCGAGAATCTTGCTTTAGATAAAAATCTCCCAGGTTCAAATCCTGTATTACCACATACTGCAACTGCAATTTTGGTTGGTAAAATGTGGAATGCTTATACAACACAAGCTTCATATACAAACCAGATTTTTACCGATCCATTCTCTGGTTTAATTGCAGTTGTTCACCGTGTTGATAGAACTGGTGCAGGTAGTGGTAGGATTGTATACCAGGGTTCTGATGATGGTGGACAAAACTGGACACCACAAATTGGACCAATGAACCTTACACCATGGAATTTGGGTCGACACCCAAATCTTGTTCTTTCAAACCCAACGAAATCAACAACTCCTGGAGAGCAGGTTCCAGTTGCTGGCTGGGCCGAATTATCTTCAAGCTGGTATTGGTATCAATTTGCTAAAGACCAGACTTTCGGTGCTGGTACCTTAACACAGTACATTGATAGTACCTATTATCCTGGTGATGAAATGTTCGTTAATAATCAGGGTCATGTTTTTGCAGTAGTTCCTTTAATTGATTACAGAGTTGAAGGAACTGATACAATTAACAATGATCTTTTCAAATCCACTGATGGCGGTGCAACCTGGACAAAAGTTGGCATTTCAAAAACTACCGATTTCAACAATGATACATGGAACGGAACAAAAGGATTCATTAACAAAAATGGTGTCGGTTATATTGTAGTTGAAGGTCAAAAACCAGGAGAAGACTTCTATTCATTCGGATACAAAAAAACAACTGACGATGGTGCAACATGGGATGCTAACTGGACATGGGTAAATCCATTTACAATTCCACCACTTGCTGGAAATGTCCATGCACTTAACTATGAAGTTGATGCAATTGTTGATGGTCAAGGTAACTTACATTTTGCTGGTACATTTGTAGATACAGTTGGTTCTGGAACTGGTATTTATCACATCTGGGGTCAGGGAAGCAACTGGCAAGCACAAAAAATTGCAAGTGTTAATAGAACAAGCATGAGCTTACCAGGCGGACTTTCAACATTGAATGAAGTTGAATTTGCAACAAATTATGATGGAACCATTGTCGTATTGAAATGGTGTGATGTTCCAACTCCAAATGATACTCTTTATGATGTATATATGACTCCAGTTTATGGAGCTTCAGTAAATGTTCAGAATATTACTAATACAACAGCTGTTCATGAAAAATATTCTCAGATGTCAGCATATGGATATATGCAAGATCCAACCACTTTCCGTGTTGATTGTATGTACACTGTTTTTGGAAATGGAGATACTGACGATTTAGCTGAAGCTGAATTATGGTATCTCTCTGGAGTTACATTCCAGTTGACATCAGTAGATGATCCAGTTGCAACACCGAGATTCAATCTTGAACAGAATTATCCAAATCCATTCAATCCATCTACAACAATTAGATTCACAATTCCAGAGAGACAACTTGTAACCTTGAAAGTCTATGATATGTTAGGCCGAGAGATTACAACACTTGTTAACGAAGTAAAAGATGCAGGAGCACATACAATTAAATATGTTGCCAAGGATTTACCATCAGGAATGTATCTCTACACAATCACAGCAGGCAATTATACCTCAACAAAGAAGATGATGCTTGTAAAATAAGCATAGGTTCTTTGTGATTTTTTCAGAGGGGAGAAAGGCGAAAGTCTTCTCCCCTTGTTATTCTAAAATACAATAAGACAACATTTGCAAGTTCAATAATAGAGAGGGAGAAATAATGAAAAAGTTTCTATTCTTAGTTTGGGCGTTTTCCCTTCTGATAAGTTCCACGATATTAGCACAGACCTCCACGGGAAAACTGGCAGGAAAAGTTACGGATGCTCGAACAGGAGATCCACTTCCCGGTGCTAATGTGTTAATAATTGGTACAGAGTTAGGTGCAGCCACCAATGCACGAGGTGAATATTTCATAATTAACGTAGTTCCTGGAACATATGATGTAAGAGTGAGCTTCGTTGGTTATGCGACACAAATAATTAAGGATGTAAGAATAGTAGCAGGTATAACCAAGGAATTAAATGTACAGCTTGAAGAAGCAACAGCAGAGTTAAAAGAGATTACAGTTACATCTCAAAGGACATTTTTTGAGCAGAAGGCAACCAATACAGTTAAAGTAGTAGATAAAGATGAGATAGCCCGTGTACCAGTTCGAGGAGTCCAGAAGATAGCAGCACTAAATGCTGGAGTAGTTATGGCAGAAGGTTCAGGAGGAGTTGATGGAAATGCGACCATAAATGTTAAAGGTGGTCGTGGAAATGAAGTTTTGTATGTTATTGATGGTGTAGTTCAGAATGATCCATACTGGAATGCAGCTTTTACACAGGTATCAAACTCAGCAATTGAGCAGTTATCATTTCAAATTGGTGGATTTGAAGCCAAATATGGACAAGCACAAAGTGGTATAATAAACGTTACTACAAAGAGTGGTTCAAGTCAGTATTCATTATATGGGGATGTACTGACAAGTACATTTACAGATGATTATGGATACAATCTTTATACAGTAAATATTGGCGGGCCATTTATTCCAAACTACGCAAAACACACATTTTTCTTATCAGTTGAAAGGGGCTGGTTCTTAGACCAGGATCCACCGGCAATTCCAATAGAGTTTAATTCACCGATAAGGACAGGTGGAGAGATAGCAATTTACACACCTGCGGGAGAAAGATTGGTATGGACTCCAGGAATGGAAATCCCAGCGGGTTCACAGGTAAAATGGGAAAATGTGACATTTAGCAATGGAATTACATACAAATATCGACCACACAACACCAGAGGGACATGGAGAATATCAGGAAAGACCTATCATAATTTGGGATTGTTCACATTAAGATTAAGTGGAATAGCGAACTCAATAAATAGAAGAATATTTGATTATAGCTATGTAAAGAATAACTCATACATGAATCCAGTTTATGAACAGCAGAACTATTCGTTCGCAGCCCGCTTGAGTCAAAACATAAGTGCCAATGCTTTCTGGAACTTGAACTTTGGATATAAGATATTCAAGGACAAGCAAACACATCCAATATTTGGAGATGATCTGGAGAAGTGGGGAGATACGCTGTATAATCCATTTATTAAGTTAAATGGATTTTATCAGGGTTCATTCTTTGATTCAGATAGTATAGGAATATTCTCAGATGAGGGTTCATTTGATTATGCATATAGTAAGAATGCTAATTTTTCATATCAGGTAGATTTTGATTTTACAGCACAGCTTGGAAAACACTTGTTTGAATTTGGTGTTGGTGCACAATTACATGAATTACACAGATATTCAATTTCCCCGATGGCAATTGCACGTAATATAAGAGAACCGGGGTTAGTGAAAGACAGATTCACGAGATACAAAGAGCGAATTCCATTCTATTGGGGATACAACATTTATGGTGATTCATACACAGAAGGTGACAGTGTAATTCCACCGAAGAGACCAGTCATAGCTTATGGATATATTCAGGATAGATTTGAGTTGCCAGACTTAGTTATAAACTTTGGTTTAAGATTTGATTATTTGA
>CAZGQO010000035.1:0-4210 GCA_964527925.1 uncultured Ignavibacteriaceae bacterium | reverse complement strand
CCCCGATGGCTTAGCCTTTCTGAAAGCCCTTGAAGCCAGCGCGGGCGTTGCCCAGCCTACACGGAGCAGACCAGAAACGCAGAGTCCTTCCCTCCCCCTAATCGCCCGAACCGACGCGCACCGCTGGGAACGAGGACGCCTATGCCAGCGCGAACCCGAACGGCTCGGTGTGGCTGAGCGTGGCGGCGTGGACGGATCAGCACCTGTTTTTTTGGTCGGACTCGCTGGCTGGGCGACGCGGTGGGACGGTATGAGGTGGGTCAGGGCAGTGCGGGCGAGGTGGCGCTGGCAGGGGCGCAGTGGTTGGGGATAGCGGTTTTGCACGCCACGGGAATCCGAGGCGCCGTGCAGGCAGGGATTGCCCTTGCAAAAGGGGCTTACAGGCTCGCAGGCGGCAGCCTCAGGCTGGCGGGGCAGGCAGACGACGAGTGGGTAAGATTATATCGGGCAGTTGAGCCGAACGAATTAGCTGATATTGAGCAAACCCGTAGGCTTAGGGTATTGCCATGGCAGGAGGTCAAATACTTTTCCCTGACCCCAGAAGGAGCCGCTCGATATGCACGCATGGCAGGAACACAGGGCAAAGGACCGTTCACACTGGTGCGTGTCAGTGTGCGAAGGCAGTTGCTTGAAAAATTTGACATTTTAGAAGTCGATCAGGGTATCCCTACGGTTGTTGTGTCTAAGGAGTTTTTGCCATTGTTGGGGCGTCCACGTATTTTGCCTTTCATGCCGCTGGTACCAATAAGGTAGAATCAAGACCATGCGCGAGTTTATTATCGGGTTTGGTACCGAGGAACAGCAGCGTGTGGGCATGCCCTTCTTTCAGCACTTGGAGTTTGTTGTGTTGAAGGTATGTCCCCCGCAATGGTTTGCTGTGGAAACGGAATGCGACTTGGAGATTGTCCCTGTTCTCTTTCACGAAGTTGTGGGCGGAAGACCACAGAAAGGCGTTGCTCAAATCCTACCGACCTACCGTATTCGCTACATGGCACCTTGGGTGGCAGTTCTTCCTCCGCTGGAATATGAGTGGGGCATAGAATATGATGAAGAAGGCACTGCTGAGCTCCTTCCCTTTCGTCATGGCTCCCATGAGGCTGACATTCAGTATATGTTCGATACGGTTCTGGTTCGGATAAAGGAGTTTGATCGCCAGTATCCTGGACGCCTGAAAAAAATAGGTTTCCATGTCCAGACGATTTTGGGCGACCAAGTAGACGAAGCAGCTATGAGAACGATTGCAAAAGTACTTTCCACCCACGCAGAGTTATTTGAACCTTCGTCAGAGGTAAGCGATATGCCCTCGAGTCCTTTAGCGCAGGCTGCCGAAATACGCAACTGGCTTAAGCGGTATGATGTGGGGATGATTTTGTTTCCTGAAGGCGCGAAATGGGCTCCAGCCTCAGCGACAGCTTACAGCTTTAGTGAGGTATTCGTAATAGGCAGTTGGATAGTAGTAGAGTTACATGCTATGGATGAGCGAGTGTCTCTGCTGATAGGAGGCAACTTTCAAGTAGATTCTGCATTCGTGCAGCACCAGAATCAGATTGCAGTTGCTCTGGATATTTCAGAGTACGACGTTGCGTGCATAGTAAAGTCTCATAGTAGAGACTCGCGATTTGAAACCACTGTGTGCTCTTCGGGTCGGCTAAGACTTATTTGCGGCAATGCGCCGTGATTCACTCCCAGATTACAGTATGTAAAACGGTTCGACTTCGCGTTGAGCGAGGGCATGACAAAAACTAAGCGAAAGCAGGTTGTTAGATGCTTTGCGAGTTGGAGAATGCAGAGGAGCTTGCTGGCAGGTTCGGGCTGATGGGGTAGGCAGCATATGGACTTGCGCTGTGTCGTGTGTTAGCTAGCCCCTTGGGTGAGAAGTGGATCCTTGGGGGTATAATCGTGCCGATCCGAACGCCGATCCGGGTCGGGTGTACCTGTCGGGCGTAGACGCCCTGTCGCGCCTTGTGGGGGTGGGGACGGAGTGGGCGAGCTATGCGACGGTAGGGGGTCTGGGTCGGCGGGCGGTGGCGCGCGAGGCAGGCGAAGAAGCCAGTAAGCGCCTGGCGCCACGAGCAGCTGGGCAGGCAGGCAAGGAACTCAAACCTGTCGTGATTGGAGAGAACATGAGACGCGTTGAGACCTATGCGCGACAGATTGGCGCTGGAATCATCACGGACTGGATACCCAGCAATGCGTGGACGCTGGAGAAAAATATCGCTTGGATACGGCAGATGATGCGAGAGGGACGGTATATTATCGATATCGGACCACACTTCGAGCGAAGATGGCGGTTCGTTCGAGGACTTCCAGGGGGGCGACCGCCTTCGGATGCCTACGCAATAGAGCGCCGCCTTCTCAAAGGATATCCGCGCTATGAAAAACGCTTTATTCGGAGTGGGCGATATGGTGGTGGGGTCCCAGGACTCAATATAGGTGATGATTGGGCGACAGAACCTTTTTTCCCGTGACTGCATCCATCTGGGAGGGCGTTATGCAATATCGACACGAGAGTATAGCCGAGATCTTTCATCAGGAGTATAGGAAAGCCCTTTCCTTTCTGGAGGAGAATAGTTTTGCATGCTCCGTGTCGGGGGTTGGAGAGTATATAACAGAGATTGTGTATACAAAAGGTTGTGTAGCGATAGTTATTTCGTTGGATATTAGGGATATTGCTATCGCTTCAGTTATCAGGATTGGAAGTAGAGGATTGCAAGGACGGGGATTCCTCTATGACTTGCTGACGGCAGAAGAGCGAGCCGACCCAGAGATACAGACACTTCTGGAAAGATGGCGTTCACTTTTGCGCGGTCGTATATATCGTGATGCCGTACGAACGCGCAGTGAAGAGTTAGTGCGGCAAATCATACAAGCAGAGGCTGAGATGGATGCGACTATTTTGCGTAAGTACAGAGGTGAGATTATAGCGCGTGCGAAGGAGATTGCCAGACAGCTATACGGTTCCGCTGTTGAAGGTGAATGCCAAGCAGTGGATAACTCAGATGATGCGACAGGGACGCAGGATTATTGATATTGGACCTGAGTTTCCTGCACGCCGTGCAGGTCGCCCTTATCGCCCATCAATCTTCTACGAACTGGAGCGTCGTCTCCTGAAGGGTTATCCCTTGCACGAGAGAGTTTTCGAGCGCCGAGGTTCGTTTGGGGGAGTACCTGGTTTAGACCCGGAATCAGAGTTCTGGTGGAGGTAATTCGGTGATGGAAGACGATGCGATAAGACAAAGTTTTGTGGAGGCGCATATGCAAGCCTTGTCATTTTTAGTCTAGTTTGAATGGCAGGGCCCTAATATTCTCGAGGAAGGTTATCTCATACGGTGGACTCATGGATGCATAGGGCTCGAAGTTCGCTTGGATTGGCGCGACTTAGCAGTTAGCGCTTACCTGTGCCGTCTGCCTGAGGCAGACGAGCCAGGTACTTGGGCAGTAGATCGTTCAGGAAAAACAGTGCGTTTGCTTCTTGAGGACTTTTTGACCCCTCGAGAACGATTAGATGAGGAGCTAAAGCGGATTGCATCAGAGTTCCGCGAGCTGAAGGCAAAAGCGATTGTACACTTGTACACTGCTGAAGGGTTCGCCGAAACGTGCAGGAAGCATGCGGCGCTGATTGCGCGTATACTTGGGAAATATGGAGATAGAATTATACAGCGGGCATCTGAAGCATTTGGATGTTCATAGATTTTATTTAAGCGCCTCTGCCGCCAGACTGGCTACGAGTATAATCCTTGCGATGAGCGGCTCAACTCAGGAGAAATTGTTCTTGAAACGACTATCCGATGCCTTCGGGTGCCTCAAAGAAGTGGGGCTTGTCTATCGGCGCGTTCGAGCAACCGCCCACGAATACGAGGTACGATACGCCAACCGACGCCATGCAGTTCGCATCACGCTGGAGCGCCAGTGGAGTTATCAGTATCTATTTGTTCAGTTTTACAAGCGTAATGAAGATGGGGAATGGATCCCTGTGAGCTATCTGGATAGCTGGCTTGCTCAGCAGGGATGGGAACAAGAAGCGATCTTGGCACTATTGAAGTACCCTCAGCCTGTGATGAGCCTATCCGATGCAGAGCAAGTGG
This sequence comes from uncultured Ignavibacteriaceae bacterium, assembly GCA_964527925.1. GTDB lineage: Bacteria > Bacteroidota > Ignavibacteria > Ch128b > Ch128b > Ch128b. The sequence goes on along the minus strand of CAZGQO010000035.1, from coordinate 125 downwards.
AGTTCTTGGAGAAAGCGGCTACGGTAGTCTGTGCGAGTGCGCGGCAGATTTTCGGATAGGTTAGCCTTGCAGGGTATAATCGTGCCGATCCGAACGCCGATCCGGGTCGGGTGTACCTGTCGGGC
>CAZGQO010000034.1:0-4251 GCA_964527925.1 uncultured Ignavibacteriaceae bacterium | reverse complement strand
AAATAATTCTCCTTATTCACTAGTTCAATACTTGAATTTTCATAAGTACTTGTAAAGGCATTTTTCTTTTTGATTTTAGCGGCAGGAGAATATTTCACTTCAAGTCCGAGTAATTTTCCGTCACCTTCTTCAACAAGGTCTATTTCTTGTCTGTCATAAGTTCTCCAAAAATATAAGTTTCTGTAAATTGAATTGTTAGAAAGATATTTCAATCGTTCCATTACAAAAAAGTTTTCGAAAAGTTCACCAACATCATTTCTGTCTGATAATTTATTAAACTGTAAAATAACTCCGTTCCTAATTCCGTTATCAAAAAAATAATATTTCGATTTGGTTGTAACTTCTTTTCTTAAATTTCTGCTGAATGAACTTATTTTGTAAAGTATGAATGATTTTTCAAATAAATCTAAATATCTGCCAACGGTTTTAACATCGAGCTTCACTTGTGAAGCTAATTCATTCAAGGATACTTCTCTGCCTATTTGGAAAGCTATTAATTTTAGAAGATCTAATATTTGTTTTGTGCCTCTGATTTTTTCAAGTGATAAAATATCTTTGAGCAAATATGAATTTACTATTTCAGTTAAGACTTCAATTTTTTCTGTTCTGCTCTTAGCAGTTACGACTTCAGGATATGTTCCAAAAACTAAAAATTCCTCGAGATGTTCTTTCAATTCATGCCGGTTATAGAGTGAAAGAAGCTCTTGTTGTGAAAATGGAAATAGCGTGATTATTTTCTTCCTGCCAGTAAGAGGTTCACCTACTTGCTGAGAAAGTTCAAATGAAGATGAACCAGTTGCAATGATGTGCAAATCTGGTAAATTATCAACAAGAATTTTTAACCCCATTCCAATATTTTTAATTTGCTGTGCTTCGTCTATTGCAATGAGATCATAATTTTCTGCATAAGGAAGAATTTCATTAAATGCTTGAGAGTTAAAAATCTCTTGTGTGCGTGCGTTGTCACCCGAATCTAATTTGTATCTTAGGTTACAGCCAGATAAATAGTCTTTTAAGATAGTTGTTTTGCCAACTCTTCTCGGTCCATAAATGACCAGAACCTTTCCCGGCTTTATCAAATTTTTGAGGTCGAATATCCTTTTAATCATAAAAAATTTATGGATTGCTACTCCACAAATTTATAAAAATTTATGGAATTCAACTCCATAAATTCATAAAAAATATGGATTTTAAAGAAAAGTATAATTTTTAATAAGCTAATTCAGCTAATCCCATCTGAAATTGTTTTAATAAGAAAGACAATTATTAAAGGAGTTAAAAGAATAAATCACAAAATTATTTCGAAAGATTAAGAAAAAATAAATGATATTTAGTAATGTATAGATTCTTATTAATGCCGGGACAAAGCAGGTAAAAGTTCGAGTAAACCTATCAGGTTTGCCTTGAATATTTCAAAATTACACAACCAGTTGAAAGTTGTTGAGAAGAAACAAGCCTTAAATTTTTATGAGCAATCCCTTGCCTGAATAAAGGTCTTCCACTGCCAAGAATAACGGGAGCAATTCCAATACGATATTCATCAAACAAGTTATCATTTATAAAAGTCTCTGAGAGATTTGCACTGCCAAACACATATATATCTTTTCCACTTTCTTGTTTTAGCTTTCTTACTTCTTCAGAAGCATTTTCACTAATAATTCTTGTATTGGTCCAGTCAGCAGATTTTAATGATTTTGAAAAAACAAGTTTTGGAATTCTATTCATCAATTTAGCGATTTCTAATTCGGCTATTTCTCCATCAGCTTCTGCTTTAGTCCAATATGCCGCCATACCTTCATAAGTTACGCGACCGAAAACAAGATAGTCTGCAGAATATAATTGCTGGAGACTGATTCTCTCAAGTTCATTTCCCCAAACAACATTGTGAAAGGGTAAATCCCAATTGTGATTTCCTTCGAAGTAACCATCTAAGGTGATAATATTCGACATTATTAGTTTTCTCATTATTCAATCTCCTTATCAATTATAAGATTTATAGATTAAGAATAGCAGGCGTGTTAATATGTTTTAGTTTTACTTTCCTTCACAAATCTCTCTAAGTTTTTTTAGTGCTTTTGGCCAGGTTGATAAAAAGTATTCTTTGAACTCCTCATTCGAATCCATTTCGACTTTTAATGTTGTTTTTCCATTTGTTTCTTCGAAAGTGTAATTCTCAAACGCTCCCGACCAGGCTTCAACTGCTGGACCTTCCTTAATTATTTTTTCACCATCAATAATTCCGATATGCTGTATTGATACAAACTTGTTCGGAATATTTTCGGCAATTCGGGAGACCATTCCGCCTCGTTTTCCATTTTCATCTACTCCGATGAAGTGAATTTCAGAATCTTTCTGCCAACTGCCTTCGTATGTTGATGAAGGATTAAATTCTGCAGTCCACTGCTGATAAGTTTTTTTGTCCGTTAAGCCAAGCATTTTATCGTAAACTACATTTGCCGGTGCATCAATCTCGATAGTAAATTTCAGTTTGTTTTGATTAGAAGAATTTGATTCCACATACTTCTTAAAATTATTTAATATCGATTGCCAGCCTAATCTTTGCTGCTCAATTGAATGAGTTTCTTCCGCTTCGAATGTTTCTGTTACTAATACTGAATTATTCTGGACAGAAAATTTTAATTCAACATTTCTTCCATCGCCAAGTTGATATTTTATTAATTCAAAATTTTTTATCTCGGTATAAGTGCCTCCAAAATCAAAACCCATTGAACCATCTTTTGCTTCCATCCGCCAGGAAAATTTTCCACCGACTCTTAAATCATTTACTGCATTCGGGCAGCACCAGTCATCAGAAGCAAAATTCCAATTGACGATGTGTTCTGGTTTTGTAAAACAATCCCACACTTTTTCTTTCGATGCATTTATTAAAGCCTCGATAGTAATCACTGTTTTGTTACTCATTGGTTACTCCTTTAATTGTTTTTGTTTTTTCTTTGTATCCTGTGGATAATCCGAATAATGTTATTACGCAAAGTGCAATCATCGCAGCAGAAAGTGATAACAATAAAAAAGTTATTATTGCTTCAGCAAGTGGAGAACCTTCTTTACCTTCTGCCGCTATGTTCAGCATTTTTCCCGCATTTAATATCGCAGCAAAAAGCATTGTAAACCAATTTGCAAATGTTCCATAAATAGCTAAACTGAAATTAATTTTTAACAAGCGTTCAGATAAAGTAATTCGGTTCCATATAAGTCCGAGCACAATTAAAAATATTCCATTTAGTATTCCTTCGATGTGACCTGATAATCCCATTCGTGGATTCGCAAACATAGGAACAAACAAGCCAACTATTAAACCAAGCAGAAACAGAGTTACGCCAAGAAATATTAATCTGTGAGATTGTGTTTCTTTAAAATCAATTTTGGCAGTCATTGATAATCCCTAAATTATTTTTACTCAGATGCTTTTATTAAAGTATTGATATCCAGCTTTACCATTTGAAAAATTGCATTCATTGTTTTATTGGATTTTTTCGGATCGCTGATTAATTCATTTAATATTTTCGGAACAACCTGCCACGATACACCAAATTTATCTTTCAGCCAGCCGCATTGAACTTCCTGACCTCCTTCAGTCAGTTTATTCCAGTAATAATCAATTTCATCCTGTGTTTCGCAGTTGATGATTAATGACATTGCATCGTTAAAATCAAAATTATGTGTCATTTTTCCTCCGCTCATCAAATTGAGCAGATAACCATTTAATTTTATTTGAGCAAATAATAAATAATCCTCTGCCGGATATTCCATTAAGATTTTCGAATCAGGAAAAATTGATGTGTAATGATTCATTGCTTCTTTAACCAAAGCATATTTTTCATTTACAAACATTAGTGACGGAACAATTTTCTGCGGTGAATTGATTGCTTCAATATCGAGCTGCCACGAAACTCCAAATTTATCTTTAACCCACGCATACTTTGGACTCCAATCATATTTATCAAGCGGCATATTGATTGAACCGCCTTCACAAAGTTTTTCATATAAAAAATTTATTCTCTCTTCTGATTCGCAATAGACAAAAAAGGAAATAGATTCATTCAGCTTAAAATCTGGTCCGCCGTTTAATGCAAGAAAACTTTGTCCGTTCAATTCAAATTCTACAGTCATAACAGATCCTTCCGGCTTGTGATGATATTCAAAGCCTTCTTTGCCGTAACGAATAATTCTGTTGACTTTTGAATTATCAAATAGTGAAGAATAAAACTTTACTGCCTCTTCAGCTTCGCT
>CAZGQO010000033.1:0-4266 GCA_964527925.1 uncultured Ignavibacteriaceae bacterium | reverse complement strand
AAATCTATTAACACAGATGAATTTGATAAAGCTGAGTTTTACAAACAGGTAAAATTTTTCCTTGACCTTATTAAAAATGATAGATTAATCATTCGGAAAACATTTCAACCAAATCACTCTAAACTTTATATCTTTAAATTATCCGAAGATCAGGTTGGAAGAAAAACTCTATTTATAACTGGAAGCAGTAATCTTACTAAAGCTGGACTTTCAGATCAAAGTGAGTTTAATGTTGAAATCAGCGATTATGGTTTCGAAGAAGCTGAAAAATATTTTGATTCACTCTGGAGTAATGCGGTAATCATAAACGAAAATGAAGTTCATAAAAAAAGATTAATCGAATTAATCGAAAATCAAACTCATGTAAAAGAAATCACTCCCTTCGAAGCTTATTGTCTTGTTCTTAAAAATTATCTCGATTCGTATGAACAAAAAGAAAGCAGTTTTTCAATTGAAAATATTTTAATAAAGAGTGGATACAAACCTTACAAATATCAGATTGATGCGATTAGTCAGGCATTGTCAATAATCGAAAAGCATAACGGTGTAGTTATTGCCGATGTGGTTGGACTTGGTAAAACAGTGATTGCTTGTGCAGTCGCAAAAAAACTTAGTCAAAAACTTAATAGCAGAGGGGTCATAATTTGTCCACCAACTTTAATAGGTGACCCAAAGGTAAAAGATTCTGGATGGAGTATGTACAAAGAACAATTTAAACTATACGACTGGGAAGTTTGGTCTCTTGGTGAGCTTGAAAAACTTCATGATTATATCAGAAAATCTGAAGACATTGAAATAGTAATTGTCGATGAAGCTCATCGTTTCAGAAACGAAGATACTCAAGGTTATGAATTATTAAGAAATATCTGTAGAAATAAATATGTAATTCTTCTAACCGCTACTCCTTTTAATAACAAACCTTCTGATATTCTATCTCTCTTGAAACTTTTTATAATTCCAAAAAAATCAACAATCAGTCTTGAAGAAAATATTTTATATAAATTTTCATACTTCAAACGGACATTCGATCAACTGAGCTATATTAAAAAGAACTATAATTCACACCAAACAGATAAAAGAAAGAAAGCATTAAATTATTACAAAACTTTATTTGGTGATGATTCTCTGGATCTTAAAAAAGTTAAACAACGAGCTCATTATTTATCAAAACAAATTCGAAATGTGATTGAACCAGTTACTATCAGAAGAAATCGACTTGACCTTCTTAAAAATCCTCATTATAAAAATGAAGTGAACGAACTTTCTAAAGTTGCAGATCCGTTCGAATGGTTTTATGATTTAACTCAAGAACAATCAAAATTTTATGATGAAATCTTAAAAACATATTTTGCTGACCCTGAAGAAGGTGGAAGATTTACTGGTGCAATCTATCGTCCTTTTGATTATGAGAAACATCGTGATTACGAAAAATTATCTAAAGAAGAAAATCGTGAATTCATTCAACAGAGAAACTTATTTGACATAATGAGACGATTGCTTGTGAAAAGATTTGAAAGTTCTTTTGGTGCATTTAAGCAAAGCATAGAAAATTTTAAAAGAGTTACGGATGTTGTTTTAACTTTTATTAACAAAACTAACAAATTCATTCTTAACAGAAGTTTAATAGAAAAAATTTATGATCTTTATTCTGAACAAATTGAACAGTCACTTCTTGAATATGAAGAAAATCTAAAAAAAGAAATCTTGCCTCGAAAAGATAAGGTTTATGATATAAATCAGTTTGCAAAGAAAGAGCAATTCCTTGCTGACATTGAATCCGATATAAAAATGTTCGACGAGATACTTAATAAGCTAAGTAACTTAAAACTAATTGAGAACGATCCGAAGTTTGAAAGCTTATATGAAAAAATTAACGAAATATTAGAACAGAATAACAAACAAAATCAAACTAAAAGAAAAATAATCATTTTCTCGGAATATGTTGATACAGTCAAATACTTGAGTGAGAAATTTCAAAATTATGATTACATAAAAGATAAAATCCTGATTGTTGCTGGTGATTTAAACAAAACAAAAGAAATTCAAATACTCGAAAACTTTGATGCTTCATATACAAACCAGAAAGACGATTACGATATTCTTTTGACAAGCGATAAACTTTCAGAAGGATTTAATCTTAATCGTGCTGGAATTGTAATCAACTACGATATTCCATGGAATCCTGTGCGTGTAATTCAACGAGTTGGAAGAATTAATCGTATCAGCAAAAAAGTTTTTGATGAACTTTTTATTGCCAATTTCTTTCCAACAGAACAGGGAGCTGAGTATGTTAAATCCAGAGAAATTGCAAGTAACAAAATGTTCTTGATTCACAATGCTCTTGGAGAAGATGCAAAAATATTTGATATCGATGAAGAACCTACACCTTCGAATCTTTACAACAAAATTCAACAAAATCCAGAAACACTCGAAGAAGAAAGTTTTTACACAAAAGTTTTGAATGATTATGAAGAGATTAGTGAAAATTATCCTGAAATAATTAGCAAACTAAAACATTATCCGAATCGAATTAAAGTCGCAAAGAAATTTGATGAAGATGAGCTGCTTGTTATTATTAAAAAAGATAAGATTTATGTAAATCTTGTGAAGTACAATAACAATGATAATCAAGCGCAATCAGTTTCACTTGAAGATGTTTATGATCATATCAAGTGTTTGTATGATGAAAAACCGTTGGATTGGAACACCGAAAGATTCTGGAATGCTTATGAGAAAGTAAAACGATACAAAGAAAACATCCACCTTCCAGTCTCAGAAATAAGTTTTGAACAGCAGGCTTTGAATGCAGTTAAATCTCTTCTGAATTCTGACAACGAAGAACTATTTCCATACAAATCATTTCTTGAATCAATAAGAGAAGATATTCTTGATTATGGAACTTTAAGCGATTACACTCTAAGAAAAATTGCAAATCTTTCTCTTGAAGAAAACAAAATTGAAGAGACATTAAAAAATCTAAATGAACTGATTAATGATCTTGGTGAAGATTACCTCGAGCGAGAAAAAATCCGCCTTAAAAAATTAAAGAAAGAAATTATCGTTGCCATTGAAAATAAACATTAGCCGTAAATTCGTGAATTTGCGGCATAAAGAAAAAAAGCCGCGAATTCGCGAATTAGCGGCAAAATAAATACTATGGAAAATTTAATTTATAAGGATGAAGCTTATCTTATCATCGGGAAATGTATGGAAGTCCATAATAATCTCGGTGCTGGCTTCCTCGAAATTGTTTATAAGGATGCACTGGAATATGAATTCAAAAAAGCAAATATTCCTTATCAACGAGAGAAAGAATATGAAGTAAATTATAAAGGAATTGTTCTGCCTCATAAATTTTATGCTGACTTTGTAGTGTTTGATAAAATCATTTTAGAAGTAAAATCTGTTTCGGCAATAACTGATGAGTTTATTGCGCAGTGCATAAATTATCTAAAAGTATCGCAGAACAAACTTGCACTACTTGTAAATTTCGGTGAGATTAGCTTGAGATATAAAAGAATTGTTCTCGACGAAAAATTAAACCAATGGAAGAAATAAGCCGCGAATTCGCGAATATTTATTAAAGAAAAATTAGCTATTAATTAGCGAATTAGCGGCAAATTTATTAACAAAGCCGCGAATCCACGAATCTTGCCTGTCGGCAGACAGGTTAGCTGCAAAAAAAATAATAAGGATAATTCAAATGGCAAAAGAAATACTTCAGGACATAATTCAGAATTTTGAAGTAGAGAAATTCATTACTTTCTTTCGAAGGAAAAACTCTTCCTTCCGTCATGTAAATAAAGATTTATCGGACATATTTCATGATTCAAAACAACAATTGATAAATGAAAAGTACAGCGACATTGAACAATTAGGCGAAATTGAATTTGAGAACAGGGATAAACTTATTGTCTGTGCAATAAAATCATTGGAAGAACTTTCAGAAAGAAGCAGTAAAAAAAGACAATACGAAATAGCCCGTCAAATTATTAGATATGAACAATGCGATGCAGGCATTTTTATTTTTTATGATAAATCTGGAAACTTTCGTTTCAGTTTAGTATACGAAATCCCGCTTGGCAGGAAAAGAACCTACAGTAATTTCAGAAGATTCACATACTTTGTCGAAAAAACTCAAACCAACAAAACATTCCTCAACCAGATTGGCGAAGGCGATTTCACATCCTTAGAATCAATCAAAGAAGCATTTAGTGTAGAGAAAGTTACCGATGAATTCTTTGAAGCATATCGTTATGCTCTTAA
>CAZGQO010000032.1:0-4518 GCA_964527925.1 uncultured Ignavibacteriaceae bacterium | reverse complement strand
GTTAGGCGACATTTTAAGGAGGTGAAAACATGAGAATATATCAAGTCATTAGATTTCAAGGAGCACGAAACCAAACTGAAGAAAGAGCTTTGATAGATACTGGAGCAGATATATCCATGATACCATTAAGGTTAGCCGCGATGATCAGTGCATGGCAAACGAATCAAACGATAAATATCTCGGGTGTCCACGGACAAAGCAGAACATTACCATTGGGGGTTGCACGCATCTACTTTCCATCCTTAAATGACATAGGTGGACAATTCTATATTGCTATAAGTAACATAGAACAAGAGCCTATAATTGGTATGGATATATTAAGACCTCTTGGAGTTAGTATTGATATTAGAAACGGTCGGCTATTAGTGCAGAATGAAATTTGGGAAGCTTTCAAAACTTTAGCTGGGGTAGGTGTTTTAACCTTTGTTGGAATAAAGATATTGGAGTCGGTTTTTGAGGAGAACCGATGAACGATAAAACGGCGCCTAACACAGCATATACGCTACGGGCTGGCGCCCTTGTCCTTCGGGACATTGCCTTTGGGAACGTCGTATATGTTGGGAACGTTAGTCATTTTATTAATTAAAAATTTATCGAATAAATTAAACTCTTTATCTTCAAAGTTGGGAGAGAATAAAACAAATTTTTGTTTTTGACTTACAACTTAGTGTAAGGAATTAACCTTAACCCTGCGCTAATTCGGTTATAATGGTGCTGGGGTCTAACCTGGAAAAATCTCACTGACTCCAACGCTAGAATAGTCTAATTCAAAACTTGTAAACTTTTTAACTATAAGGGAGGTTGGTCATGAAAAAAATTATTTCCAATCAATTCTGGCAAGACTCTGTTAAGTTGGGGACTTGCATTGTTTCGTCTATTTTTAATTTCCTCTCAAACTTAAATTCATTTGGAAGTTTTATTATAAAAGCAAGTTTAATTTTTTATTTCTTTTCTTTTTTAACCCCACAAAAATGTTTTTCTAATATCTATTATGTTAGTCCCTCAGGAAACAATTCTAACCCGGGCACATTAGAACAACCCTGGAAAACACCCGGTTATGGTTCAAGACAACTTCTTCCTGGAGATACATTAATTGTTCTTGGTGGACGATACATATTACAGGAATTTGACGCTGATATAATCACTCCATCATCGGGAACTCCCGACGCATGGATAACAATAACTGGTGAAGAAGGTAATCGTCCTATTTTAGCTGCTCGTGATAATCTCATTACTGCCATTAATCTTTCGGGAGTTAATTTTGTACGGATTCAAAATCTTGAAATTACACATGACTCAACAGCGAGTGGTGATTCACTCTGGTTTCGAGATGGACTGGAAATTTTAGGTTCACCATCAAGCCACATCATTCTAAAAGACTTGTATATTCATCATATAGATGAGTTCGGAATGAATATTCAGGATGTAGATAACTTGCAAATTTTAAATTGTCGAATCGAATACGCAGGTTTTGGAGCACTCGGTGGCCCAGCCGGTGAACAAGGTGGGTGGAGAAATGTAGTCATAAAAAATTCGCATCTTTCGTGGAGTGGACATTATTATCAAGGTGGTGATGGTTCAAATCGACCATATGATCGTCCAGATGGTTTTGGTATTGAGCCAGCAAATGGTCCAGTAATTATTGAGAACACCTACGCCGAACATAATTATGGCGATGGATTAGATTCAAAGGCTGCGAACACTATTATTCGTCAGTGTATTGTTGCAAATAACTCTTGTGATGGAGTTAAAATATGGGGCGATAGCAGTCGTATAGAAAATACACTTATTTATGGTCGAGGTGATGGGAATCCTGAACCTTCACCCTGGGCAGCAATTGTTATTGAACCAGAAACGAGTGCAAACTATCATTTTGAAATAATAAATGTCACTGTAGATGATTCAATCGGACATAATTACCTGGTCTATGTACAATACAACTATCCCGATGTCCCTGCAAATATTACTATTCGCAATACAATTTTTAGTGGCCGAGGAGTTGAATGTCCAATTTTCATTGGTGCCGCAAGTACATTAGTTGCTGATCATAATCTCTTCTATTTTCCTCAAAACGAAATAATTTTATCTCACGGTAATGTGAACTATACCTGTGGGAATATTTCATCACTGGGCGAAGGCAACATTTGCGGTAATCCATTATTTATTCAAACAGCCTGGGGAGAGCAAGGTAATTATCATCTACTGCAGGGTAGTCCTGCTATTGATGCTGGTTCAAATTTAGGTGTTCCTTCGATCGACTTAGATGGATTTCTTCGCGATGCTCACCCTGATATAGGTGCATATGAATACCGTGGTCAAGTTGGTTTATCTGAAGAAAGATCCTTTGCTAATCAATTTTCACTTGAACAGAACTATCCTAATCCATTTAATCCATCTACAACAATTGCTTTTTCAATTAAATCACGATCCTTTGTCACTCTAAAAGTTTTCGATGTTTTAGGAAGAGAAGTGGCAACTCTTATTTCTGATAACCTTGAAGCTGGAAAATACTCATTTCGATGGGAAGCTAAAAATTTAGTGAGTGGAGTTTATATTTATAGATTATTTGCTCGCCCAATTTCAAATGGCTTTGAAGATACTTTTGTCGATTCGAAAAAATTACTACTGATCAGATAATGTAGTTCTGAAGAAAATGAGTGTATTATGTGATCGATTTTATTTTCAGGCTGTGTCGTTTCAGGATATTCATAGAGTTTTACTTATTGAGGGGAACGGCACAGTCAATATATCTTGAAGACTAATAAGAAATTATCAATTTGGTTTTTATGAAATTAATACTCAGTATTGCGAAATGAATTTTTTGAACCGTAATAGTTTGAAAATGAAATCAACCAAAATTAATAAGAATAAAAAACATGAAATCATATTCAGTAATTTTTCTTCAGGCAACCGTTGTGCTTATCAGCATCGTAACGGTTATCATTTTACTTTACTTTCCATTAATGGAAGGAAGAGCCAGAGACTTAGATTTGTTAAGCATATATCTTGACCCATTTATCTTGTATGGATACGCTGCATCAATTCCTTTTTTCGTTGCGATGAAAAAAGTTTTCAAATTACTTGGATACATCAAGCAGAACGAAATATATTCCTTTAACCTATTAATAACCATAAAAGAAATAAAACATTGCTTTATAGTACTAAGTATTTTAATAGTTCTGGCAGGAATATACATTTTTATATTCCATCCGAAAGATGATGATCCTGTTGGATTTCTTGCAATGTATTTTTTGACTACTTTTATTTCACTTGTAGTTGCAATGTCTGTTTCGTTATGCGCAAGCAAAAATTCCTTTTAATAGAACGATTTGCAATGCATCAAAAACCAGGGATTCATTTTCCCTGGAAACTATAAATAATTGTTATTTAACAGAAAGGAGAATAGAACAAAATGGCAGATTTTTCTTTAGTTCTTGATAAAGATCAGGTAGTTAGCGGAATCTGGCTAAAAAATCCCAATGAGGCAAATGACATTTTCTTTATGACAATGCTGAGTGCTAGGATCGCTAATGAAGGGGCTAAATTTCCCAAGGAATATCAGGCAGCAGTTCTTGCAAAACAATATAGAATTGTACCAAATACCCAAAATGCATCTGGAGGTGTTTTTGTGATGTTTGGTGATGCGCTTGCTCCTGGTGAACAAAAAGTGGCTGGAATATATGATTCAGATAAGAATGCAATTGAGCAAAATAATACACATTTTCTTTACCCCCTTGCTCGACATTCACCAACAACGCCGCTCCATCTTTTGATAGAAAAAAGTTGTTGTCGCTCCATTGCTTTTGGCGCGAGAGGAATTAGTCGTTCATAGCGCCAAAAGCAACGGCGTTGTTGGGCGAAACTGTTAAGTGAAATTGCCCGAAGTCCGTAAAAGGTGTAAAGTTTATAAGTTCATTAACTATAAAAGGAGGTCAACCATGACAATAGACATCTTACAAACAATTTTAGGAGGTTTTATTGCTTCCATAGTATGGTTCATAGTTGGTGGAGCTTTGTATATGAATCCCTTTGTGGCAAAAATATACAAAAATGCCGAAGGCTCGCCAGCGTTGAAGAAATGGCCAAGTGTTCCCAAATACATCGGCCTTCAGTATATTGGAATATTGGCTCAATGTTTGTTATGGGCTTTTGTTTTTGCCTTGGTAAAACCTGTTCTTTCTGAAGACATTTTAATAAAGGGACTTGTTTTTGGACTTATCCTTGTTGCTGTAAAAATCTTTCCAAGATTTTTTGATATGTGGATTCAATCAACTTATCCAAATGAATTGCTTGCCGTAGAATTTATCAATGGAACTATTGGGAGCTTCGTAATCGGAGTGGTGCTTGCGTATGTTATATAATTGTGGACTTCGGGCAACTTTGCAGCACTTCATGCCTTGCCTCGCTTCGCTCGGTCACTTAACAGCGGATAAATGGCTCACTCCTTACAGTCGTTCGAACAAATTGCCTTCAGCAACTTCTTTTATCCGCAGAATGTTATGTGCAATTCGAAAACCT
>CAZGQO010000031.1:0-4641 GCA_964527925.1 uncultured Ignavibacteriaceae bacterium | reverse complement strand
TTTCTCATATCCTGTGCTTGCAGGGGAACAGACAAAATATTCCAGACCGAAGTGTATGTGATGTATTTAATTATTGAAGGTCCTGAAAAAATCACCGAATCAGTGCCTTGCAAAATTACAACATCTTTCGGCGTTCCACTCGGTGGTCTGCTTACTAACAATGCGATATCATTTAATCCATCATTAGTAAAATCTCCACATACAGGCGAAAAAGCATTCAAGTAAATTCCAATTCTGAATTTAAAATCAAAAGAACCATTACCAAGATTTTTATAGAATGAGATTGTGTTCGATGATGGATTCCCAATAAAAATATCTTTCTTACCATCATTATCACAATCAAATGAAGTTAATCCAGCAACATTTAATAAGTTTGGTACAGTTGCGCCAGGAAAATTTAGCGAAGTCTGAAATGTACCATTTCCATTTCCCAACCACACTGATAAACCTGATTGTTCATAAAATGTACTTGCTGCAACATCAAAGAAATCATCATTATTGAAATCATCAATAATAATATCCTCAGGACCTTTTTGACCATCGGTTTGATAATCAACCTGTAGCTGGAATGTCCCATCACCATTTCCAATAAAAACAGCAATTGAATTAGGTTGTCCAATTATAAGATCAATCTTACCATCACCATTAAAATCTTTTCCTGCAATACTGCCAACAGTATTTTGAGCAACAATAAAATATGGAGTTTGAAATGTTCCGTTTCCATTATTTTTACTTATGAAAATTCTTTTCCCTGATTCAGGAATTCCTGGACAACCGAGCCGTTCAGTTAAAACTGCATCCAGGTCCCCATCGTTATCAACATCAAATGCATCGATATCATACCATCCGCAGGAACCAACAGACCAAGTTTTAATTGAACCAAAATTTCCATTTGCAAGATTTAAAGCTGTATGAAAATCATATGGCGGTGATGAAATTGAAGTTGCAAAGATTAAATCTTTGTAACCATCGTTATTGATATCTCTAAATTTTGCTTGAACTCCTCCAGTCCTTACTGAATAAGTCTGGGCTAATTGAAAAGTACCGTTTCCATTATTTTTTAATACGGCTACTTGAACACTCACAGCTGTTCTTCCACTTGCTGATGTTACAATATCAAGATCACCGTCATTATCAATATCTGCCGCATCAATTGATGCTGAAGTTGGTTGAGTACTATACAAGTCTGGAATGAAAAAATTCCCATTTCTCAAATTATAATGAATCGTAATTTGAGCAGAAGAATTATCAACAGTGATCACATCAGGAAAATTGTCATTGTTAATATCACCAACTAAAATATCTCGAGTGTTTTTTCCTGCGAAATAACCTTTAACGAGCAAAAATCTTCCAGAACCATTATTTAACAAAACTTGAAAACTTGTGGTTGATGATGATAGTTCAGCACAAATTATATCTTTCCAGCCATCGTTATTTAAATTATTTACTTTTATATCAACAGCACCGCTTGTAAAATCAAGTAACTGAATTTGTTGTGGTGATTGTAAAACCCCATTTCCATTATTTTTGAAATATGCAATTAATCCCTGATTGCCATTCCAGGTTCGAGTACTTGAATATAAAACATCAACATCTGAATCATTATCCAGATCTGCCAATTCTAAATTTGGATATAAGTCACCTGCCCACTGAGGAAATACATTATATTCTGTTCTAGATGAGAAATTATTTCCTCCATTATTAAGATGAACATTTAACTTTTGATTTTGATTAGCAACAACAATATCTATAAAACCATCTCCATTTAAGTCACCAGCTTTCAAGTCAAAAGGTCCATTTCCAGATGTAAATGTTAATTGTTGGGCAAATGTTCCATTCCGATTATTTAATAATAATGAGATTGTATTACCCTGACCAAGATATCTATAATTTGAAACAGCAGTGTCTTTAAAACCATCTTTATTAAAATCAGATACAACAATTCCAACAGGTCCATTACCAACAGAATAATTGGAAGGATTGCCAAATATACCACCACCTTGATTCAGATAAACAGATATTGAATTCCCGTCGTAGTTAGCTCCCGTATTTGTGAGAGCAACATCTATCTTTTCATCATTATTAAAATCAGCTGCTACTATATCCCTCAGATGATTTCGATGAAGGATATTGAACAGGATTTAGAAAGAATCCATGTCCATTATTGAATAAAATCGTAAAGCCTGTCGTTATTGAGAAATTTGAAACAACCACATCCAGATCAGAATCATTATCAAAATCTGCTAATGCACCTGAGGTTGGAAATAATGAAGATGGATAATTCCCGGTGTTGAATCCATACCATACATTTTTGAACAATAGATTAATTGATTGAGCAAACAGGTCGAATGAAAAAATTAAAATCAGGATCGGAATGAAAGCGAATTTAAGCGATCTTGCTATATTTTTACTGATTATAGGATTGGAGTTCAAAATTTTTTCTCTCATAATCACCCCCTGGTGAATTATTTTGAAAAAATGTAACTCTACTTAATCGAAGTTCACCAAAAATAATCCAATTATACAAAGTACTTTTTTGATGCCCCTTTGAAACTTAAGAACAAAGTTTGGAATAAAGCATCTTGATGAAGACTTGTAGAAAAAATAAACTTTTGAACAGTTACAATTATAGACTGAACATATAACTTCTTATTAACTCGTGAACAAAAATCACAACATTAATAAATTCTTTCTATCATATAAAAATTTAATCAACCATATATAAACTCATTTCTCAAAAATCTGATTAAGTAAAATTAGTAACTAACATAAAGTAAATTGGAAAACTAATTGTGATGTTGACGGGAAAAGTTATACCTAAGGCCATTGGAATATAAAGTCCCAGATCAGCTTGAGGTACTGAAATTCTCATTGCAGCTGGAACAGCGATATAAGAAGCACTTGCCGCTAAAATTGAGAGCAGAAATCTGTTGCCAGTACTTTCCAAGGAAAAATTGACTTAAAAAAGCAACCATACATCCATTGAGCAAAAGAATGACGATTGCAAACATCGTAAGAAACAGTCCTTTCTTTCGAAATGCAATTAATCTTCTTGCAGTAACCATACCCATCTCTAATAAGAATATTGATAAGAACCCTTTGAAGATGATATTTGTAAACGGTTTAATACCCTCAGCTTGTTTTGTATCAGCAATAAAACCAATTACTAAACTTCCAATAATCATGAGTGCGCTGCCATTAGTCAATGAATGAATGATTACATCTTTTAATTTCTGGTTTTCCGTTTTCATAAAGCATAATCAATGGGAGACCAACAATGATTGCTGGCGATTCCATAAATGCCATCACTGCAACCATATGAGGACCGTAACTTATTTCCTGCATTTCTAAAAGAGAGACAGCGGATACAAAAATTACAGCACTTACAGAACCATAAGCTGCCGCAATTGCGCCTGCATCACTTGGACTAACTTTTCTTTTCAAGATGAAAAAGGTGTAGAGGGGAATTATCATCGAAAGCAACAATCCAAATATTATTGAATTTAAGATTTCAGAAGAAAAAGCACTGTGAGCCAGCTCCTGCCCTCCATTAAACCCGATGTAGAACAAAAGATATAAAGAAATAAATTTTACTGAGGTCTCAGGTATTTGAAGGTCACTTTTAATAAGTACAGCTATTGTACCAAGTCCAAAATATAAATTGGATTGGTTAAATTAGTTATTAGTATTTGAAAGTCCATAGTTATTACCTTTTTTGTAACTCTACGAAATTAAAAGTTAAAAATTGAAAATTATCAAAAAAAATTTTCAGTACTTTGAACAAACAAATTAGGATGAAAATTACTTTACAGATGATAAATGTAAGTACCTAAAAATTTTGGTAATATTTTTTCTTCCTGCATTTCCAAAACACCATTGGATTAATTGCTAATGAAAGAATGCTTCCAATTTTAAAGAAAAAACGAAATGTACATAAAGATATTAAAGTTTATCGAAATTTTTCAGGGATTGAGTAATAAGTTGTAATCTCCACACTCGATGAGTTAAAGTATCCGATTGAAATTATTTTTATTCCGCCCTCCTGCTTGAAAATTTTTAGAGAACAAATCTTTTTATTCGATTCAATTATGTCTTTGTATGTTGCATCTTTTTTGTAAGGTATATTATCTATTGCCCAGATTACTCCACGCATTGCATTCTTATAAGCAAATACAATATCATCCTCAACACTTGAAGAATCAGACGCAACTGATTGTCCATTAACATAACCCGTTAACAAAAAGAAAAAAAAGAGGGGAAATAAATATTTCATATCGTTACTCTTTTTATAGGAAAATAAAACAGGCAGAGAAAAACTTCAATATTTATTATATCATTAAAATCTAAGAAAGAATTTTTTAGTCTGGTTTACACAACAATTCTGCTTGATAGAGCATTTCGTGAAGTAAGGAGAAAAACAAATGCGATTGATTGTTTTGAAAATGAGAGAAGCTTAAAGAAGTTTTTGTATTTAACATTTTCATTTATTAATCATCTTTTAGGTAATTTCTCTATTGAGACCACTTTCAACTTTACACAAAATTAGGAACTTTATTTCTATATTATCTTTACAAAAAATTTTAAACGAGACATTGTCAAGTGTTGTGTAAATTTATTTTGATTAGGTAGCAGTGACATATA
>CAZGQO010000030.1:0-5269 GCA_964527925.1 uncultured Ignavibacteriaceae bacterium | reverse complement strand
CACAATTAGTCGAAAATCCAAGTTGAGAGTGATTTGGATTGGTTGTTTGATTGTATTTTTCAAGATGACAACTGATACATTTTTTATCTAATCCAGAGAATGAGTTTTGATTATGACATGAATAACAATTTTTAATTTCATGTCCTCCAACTAATGGGAAAAACGAATGTGTAAAATTTCTTCCACCCCAACCTTTTGATTCAAATGTATGACACTCCACACAATTTATCGAAAAGTTAGCTGCTTTATGATCTGGATTTTTTGCACTTTCATAATCCTTTCTATGACAGCTATAGCAATCGATATTTAATACTTCGAATCTCAGCATTTTATAAGAAGAATGACAGAGATTACAATTTAAGTTTTGATGAACACCAACCAGAGGAAATCGACTCTGATTATGAATTTCTTTTATGTTTTTTACAAGCCAGCTTTCTGTAGTATGACATTTCTGACAGTTTTGATCTACCGTGTTTTGGTGAATATCTCTGTGGCAACTCTGACATTCGTTTTTTGCTTCTTCAAATTTTAATGATGCATGACAGCTTCGGCAATCAATAGATTTATGCTGACCAGTTAATCTAAATTCTGTTTGATCGTGATTGAATTTTATACTTGCTGGAATCAAATTCCATGAAACTTCTGAATGGCAATCTTCACATTGAAACTTCAAATTGCTTCCATGCGGCGATGTTTGCGAATAAACCGAAGCAAAAAACAAATGAATTAAAATTATGATAAATGACATTCTATACATTTCACCCTCCTTGTTTTGAACAATATGAAATTACCCCTATCATTTCTTTTTTGAACCGGATGACATTTAATGCAATCCACTTTCAGATGAGCACCCTCTAATTTGAAATTCGCAGCATTATGATCAAAGATGGTTGGTTTCCAGCCTTCAAAAGTATGGCAATTCGAACATTCGTTTGAATTATACTGAGTGTAGTGATAATCCTCATGACAGCTTAGACATTCATTTTTGATCGATTTGAATTTGTGAATTTTACCGGCATCCGTTTTTATAATGTGACAATCAGAACAGCTTATACTTAAATGTTTACCAATTAAAACAAATTTTGTCTGATTATGATCAAAGTTATTAACCTGCCAGTTTGATGTGTTGTGACAATTTTCACATTTATTGTTCTCAATAAATCTTTGAGAGATTTCATCTTTATGTACATTTGAATGACAGCTTACGCAAGTAAATGATGAAAATCTAAATTTCCATTCATTATTTTTATAATGACAGCTTTTGCACTCTACAGCCAGGTGACCACCAGTTAATCTAAATTTCAATTCCTGATGCAACTCTATTGTAAACCTTGAAGGTGTGAATCCATCTTCGGAATGACAATCTTTACAATCTCTAATTTTGTTGTTGAGTGTGAATTCACCTTTATGATAATCACTGTGACAGTCTATGCATAAATTGTGTTTGATGGGAGTCGTTAGCTTTTGATGATGACAATCCTGACAATTCACGAATTGATGTTTTCCTTTTAAAGGGAAATTTGTTTTCGAATGATCAAATCCTTGTTTAGAAACTGAACGAAATGATATATAGTTGTGACAATGCAAACAATTATTTCCAAATTTCCCTTTGTGAACATCTTCATGACAATCGTTACAGGTATTTTTTTGAAGATTTACAAATTTTATGATTCTTGAATTATTAATCGTTGATGGTTTATGACAATTGATGCAATTAACAGATTTATGAGAACCAATTAAAGGGAAGGATGTTTCGTTGTGGTCAAATTTAATTTCAGATTTGAAGCTTGATGTGTTGTGACATCTTTCGCAATTATTTCCCACAGTTTTTTGATGAATATCGTTGTGGCAGCTTGTACATTTGGTGTTTAATCCAAGATAAGTGAAGTTCTTATTTTTTAATTTTTGATCTGAAATAAATTTTTTATTGTGACAATCTGAACAACTTAAATTCTTATGAGCACCCGTTAACTCATATCCAGTTTTTCGGTGATCAAAATTATTTGTGTTAACGTTGATCAGCCTAAAATTTCTTCCATTGTGGTCTGAATGACATTCCCAGCATTTTTTAGAAATGACTTCTTTATTCGAATGATAGCCTTTTTTATTTTGGATCCTCACTTTAATCTCGCTGTGACAATCAAGGCACTTAGAATTTGAAAGTCCCTCGCCGAAAATGTGACATTTAGTACAATTTGATAGTCCTTCAAATTGAGAATGGGATTGACTCAACTCTCCTGGGGATATCTGTGCAAAAACAGAAATTGAACTAAAGATTAAAATTGTTATAATCCAACTTTTCATTTTTGAGCTGATAAAATTACTTCTCCAAATTTTTTTGTAATTCTTATTCCAATCTTTTCGAGGAACTGATTTGGTAATTCGCCACCAATGAAGATATATACAAGGTCATTTTTTAAAGAAATTGAATTTTCGTATCCAGTATCAATTATCACTTTATCCTGTAAAATCTCTTTCACCTGTGAATTGTATATAACTTTAATTTTCCCAGCTGAAATTGCATCGTGAATTAAATTAAAGTTTTTTTCTTTTAATCTTGAAAATTTATCACTTCGATAGGAAATCGTAACTCGATTCCCTTCATTTGCAAGAAGCAGAGCAGATTCAATTGCAGAATCTCCACCACCAACAACAAGAATATCTTTATTTTTAATCAATTCTGGATCAAGTAATTTGTAGTAAACCTTTTCGCTGTTTTCACCTGGTACATTTAATTTTCTTGGACTGCCTCTTCTCCCAATTGCCAGAAGAACGGAAGCAGAAGTATATTTTGATTTACTCGTATAAACCTCAAAGATACTGTTGATCTTTTTAATGTCCACAACTTTTTCATTCTCATTAATTCTGATATCATATTTTTTCAGAAGTTGATTCCATAAAGATAATAGTTCTGTTTTTGTAGTTTCATTTAATTTTAGTTTACCATAAAGAGGCAAGTTCATTGGAGAAGTCATTATGATTTTTGATCTTGGAAAGCTAAAAACTGTTCCTCCAATTGTATCCTGTTCTACTGTTAAAAATTTTAAATTATGAGCCTTAGCATTCAAAGAAGCCGAAATACCAGCCGGTCCAGATCCAACTATAATTAAGTCGTATTCAGCATAGTGTGATTTATTAATTACCCTTGCAATATTATCTACGGCTTGTTTACCCTGTTCGACTGCATTTTTAATTAAACCCATTCCACCCATTTCACCTGCAATAAACATCATTGGTATATTCGTTTCAAATTCTGGTGAAATATGAGGAAGTTCTACACCTCGTTTTTCTGTTCCCATTACTAATGAAATTGCCTCAACAGGACATGCATGAAAACAAGCACCATGTCCCACACATCTTGATGCATTAATAGTCACACCTTTGCCATTTAATAATCCGAGTATATCTTTCTCTGGACATGCTTCAACGCAGGCTCCTGTTCCAATGCATTTATCATAATCTATAACTGGATGAAGAGAAACAGGTTCAAAAGTTCCAAGTTCTTTTGCTTTCTCAATTTTATGCAGTACTCTTTTATTTTTTTTGTGTTTTGATTTTAAGTAGAGATAAAATATCGTAATAATCAGGAGAAAAGTAATTAAATAAAAAAGAAGTTCTTCTAAAGATGCTTCATTCATTTTAATCTTTCCAGAAAAATTTTTGCCTTTTTTGCTTCATCAGTATCACGATATTTTTGAATGATTTCATTCCAGAGTTTTTTCGCAATCTCTTTTTCGCCAATTGCTGCTTTTATAGAAGCAAGATTAAATTTAGCCCTGTATTCGTCAGGATATTTTTTTAGAATGAATTTTGTTATTTCTTCAGCTTTGGAATAATTTTTTAAGTTATAATAGGCAAGGGTAAGATTAAACAAGGTTTCTTTTGGCAATTTGTTTTTAAACTTCTCGTAGATAGTGATTGCTTTTTCATTCTGGTGTGCTGCTAAATAAAGATCCCCCAGTTCTATTCCAGTGTTCAGGTCATCCGGACTTGAATGATATTTATTCTCAAGATCTTGAAGTTTTTTCTTGAATTCTTGTGAAACATTTTCTCTTGATGGATTTGACTTCGAGAACAAATCTTTATGAATTGAATCGTTGGGAATTTGAGTATGAGGATTTTTCATTGTCCGTTTATCAATCTCTATATCTTTTTCATTGCGAGTGATATAAATGAAAAAGATGATTGATAATAAAGCTATCAATAAATAAAAGTATTTTATTTTCATTTTCAATTCCTTTAAAAAATCCAGGTTACACCCAAAAGAATAGCGACAATAATGTGAACTAACATTAAAACAAACATTGAGATTGCAAATGGCAGATGAAATATGTGCCAGTATTTAAAAAGACTTTCAAATGCTTTATACAATATTTCTCTGGTTTTTAGTTTTAGAATTTGATCAATAATTTTTAACAGCTCTTTTCTTCGAGTTTTATTCTGGATTAAGATTGATTCGGTTGAATTTCTAATAGATTTACTGATTGTACGATTCCGTTTGATCTGATTGAATATTGTTAACAATGATTCCTTAAAAGATAGTTCAACATTTTGATACCTGTTGGCTAAATTTTTTTGAAATTCGATTTGATCTAAAAGAGTTGTTATTAGGTTTTTAGTCTCTGGATTAAGGCGTTCAATTACTTCTTTAATTTTCATTTCAATTTCTTTTATGGAAAGCGGTTGACCTTGGAGTGTTCGTGGCAGCTGGATATAAATAACTCTTCCAACTATTCCACTTAGAACAACAATTACCATCGACCAAAAACCTAATGAAATAATTCCACCAAACTTAAAAGCCGTATGATACAAAATTAGAATAGGTCCAACTGAGCACATGAAAATGTGAAATTCTAACCAGTGTTTTAAGTAACCAATGTTGTGGAGTTTTCTCCATCTTTTTCTAATCATATAAGACGCAACACCAATGGTAATCATTAAACTTCCTCCGATGCCGAGAGCATGACCAGTTTTCCCACTCGGTTTGAGCAGTTGATGCTTGGAAGAATAAACCCTTTCGGTTATTGGTAACTTGTAATAATCATAACCGTATACGCCAAGATAAACGAGGCAGAACACTCCAATCTTAAAGTATAAAAGGATTATGATTTTATGTATTTTTTTTATCATGCTAACGTAACTCTTAATAAATAAATTTATATAAAATTCTGAGTTATCATTTGAAAGTTGTGTAAAAATATAAATTTTGAAAAGAGAGCAGTGACCACTAAAATAGAATAAACTAACTAACAAATAACAAAACAAGGAG
>CAZGQO010000029.1:0-5743 GCA_964527925.1 uncultured Ignavibacteriaceae bacterium | reverse complement strand
TACAAATAATGAAATAAATTTTTTAAAACTATAGGCTCGAGACTTGCCTCGACCGCAAATAAATTAATATATGAATATACAGGAGGCGCGAACCATCAATTGATGGTCCTACCTTACGGCTATAAAATAAAAATTTAATAATGTTTGAATGATCTAGGCTTGCATCGATCGCTATAAACGGACAACATTATTTCAATAAACCCATCCATCCTACTCTGTCACTAAAAATTCCATCAAACAATACCTCAAAAATCTTTCCCCTAAAAAAATGAAAAATTTCCTAAACTTTCTCTCTTATTAAATAAAAACAAAATGGGTAAAATATGAAAAAAATATTCAATCACACTTTTAGATTAAACTTTGCTGCGTTAGCAGGATATAATTCTAAATATAATCTAAAATGTATGAATTGCCACAAAGATTATTTCGAGGTCTCAAAACCTTTCAATTATTATCATGCACTTGATTTTGTATCCGCAATTAAATTATTCAAAACAGCTTTGAATTCACCCAGACATTTATATAATAAAATTATTATCACTGGACATGCAGAACCCTTAATTATTGGAAAAGATAGATTCTTAAACGAAGTCAAATTATTACAAAAAAATTTTCCTGACTTATCAATTTCTATTACAACAAATGGTTCATACTTAAAAAGCGTGATTAATGAATTTCTTTCATTACATAATACTTTCATTAATCTTTCTTTGCATCACATTGCCTATTTGAAGACGAAATGGTTTAATGATATCGCTGATTATTCAATTAAATACCCTGGTAGAATTGATTTAAATGTGACTATTGATAATGATTCAGTAACTAATCTTCAAAACATTCTTCATTTCGTCATTTCCAAAAATATGAGTGTGAAATTTTTTCACCGACTCGAATCAACCGACCCAGATGGTGAGATAAATAATTTGATTGATAGAATCTAAAAGTTATTGGAAAATAATTCTGATCAATCGAAGGGAATTGAAATGAAAAGATATACGATATCTATCACTTCATTTTCAAAGATTATGGTAAAACTGCCCGAAAAGTTTGACGATAGACCAGAAGCCTGTCAGAAGTGTCCCGTAAAATCAAAGTGTGTTGAGAGCTGCTGGCAAAGTGTAAGAATTACTCCATGGTACATTAAGCCCTGTGGTGTTAGAGTGGATAATGTCTATTTCTTCACTGAAAATTCAATTAATAATCTTAAAGAAAAGCTAAAACTTGGAGGCAAACAATGAACGAAAAATGTCTTATCAAAAAACAATTGATTGAAGAGTGTAAGAAAATACTTGAAAGAGAAATAGTTGAAACAAAAAAAGCAATGGATGATGCTCAGGAGGAAGCTAATTTTCATAAGGGTGCAATGGAATCACGATACGATACATTTAAAGAAGAAGCTCAATACAAAGCCGGTGCTTATGCAAAAAAATTGGTGCAGTTAGGAGAGCAACTCGCAAACATTAATATGTTTAAAATAGAATTGCACGATTCAATCAAGGTAGGTTCAATTGTCTTTACAAGTGATAAAAACTATTTCCTCATTGGATTTTTTACCTCTGAACCAATTCAGCTTAATGGAAAATCTTTTAACTTAATCAGTCCTAACTCTCCCTTCGGTCAAAAATTACTTAATCGCAAAAAGGGGATATGTTCATCTTCAACAACAGGGAGATCAAAATTGAGGACTTATTTTAATCCTGTCAAAAAATTTATTGTCGCTTTTGAGGGTGCTGATGGCGTTGGTAAAACAACCATTGCCCGTTCTCTATCCGTAAGATATAATTATTCTTATCTAAAAACTCCCTCAACTGATTTAAATTTTATCAAAAAAAATCTCTATGAATGTTTCAAAATCCATCCTCTTATTAGATTCTATTTCTATCTCAGCACACTCTGGGAAACTTATTATGATATCTTAAACAACCATACAAACAAAATCTTTTTAATCACTAGATATTTTCTTTCAACTTACATTTATCATAAGATCCTTTTTCAGCAGCTAAACCTTGAAAGATTTATCTCCAATATTTCAGATTTCAAAATTTATCCACCACTACCAGACTTAATCATTGTTCTGGTTACAACTACACAAATTAGATTTGATAGAATAATCAAAAGGAAAATATTTTTTCCCTCTGCAGAATCCTTATTTGAAGAAAATTTAGAATTTCAGGATAGGGTGCAAAAAGAAATAGCTACTTTTCCCGGTGTTAATGTGATTGATGTTTCAAATTTAAAAGTTGATGAAGTCGTTGAAAAATGCAATAAACTCATTCAGTTCAATTATGCAAAGAAAATCAACAAACTTTCTGTTTAATATTAAGGGGCATTCAAAAAATGAAGAATAATATATACATCTTTTCAAACACCATACTTAGCAGAAAAGACAATACATTCAAAATTGAAAAAATGAAAGATATAGAGCCAATACAAAAAGCAGATTTCTATGAAGATGAAAGAGAAAATGTAATTATTCCTGCACCCAAAAACGAAGGTGATGGAATGCCTAAATTTCTTCCTGCTGAAACTATCGAAGCATTCTATACTTTTGGCGAAGTAAGACTAAACACTCAATTTTTCAATTGCCTTTATAACTATTGCATACCCTTTCATATGTTTAACTACTACGGAAAATATCTGGGAAGTTTTTTGCCCGCTGATCTTGAAGGTGATGGTTCAGTTCAAATTTTGCAGTTTCAATTCTATAACGATCCAGCAAAAAGAATTTTTATTGCTAAAAAAATCCTTGAAACTGCAACAAGAAACATTCTCGATAATCTTAATACTCACATCTACGAGGGTTTGAATCTCGAATTACCCGTTATAAAAATAAACGCCCTTCTTGAACAAATTCGATTGGCAATTTCAATTGAAGAATTAATGGGTTACGAAGGCAATGTAAGAACTATTTACTACAGCACATGGCAAACTATTCTTAGAGATAAATTCATCTTTGAAAAAAGAATCAAAAATCCTCCAGAAGGAATTATTAACTCACTTATCTCATTTGGTAATTCATTATTGTACACTGTTTGTTTAACAGAAATCTTTAGAACCAGACTCAACCCGTATATTGGTTTTATTCACGAAGCAGGCAATAAAAAACATTCCCTTGCCTATGATATAGCAGAAATTTTCAAACCGATTATTGTTGATAAAGTAATTTTTAAAATGATTAATATGAAAATGATAGACGAAAACGATTTTAACGAAAAAGAAGGTTACTTTAGACTTAAAGAAAGATCCAGACAAAAATTTGTTGAAGAGTTTGAAAAAAGACTAAATACTGTAATCACTCACAAAAGACTTAACAGAAGAGTATCATATAGATCTATCATAAGGTTGGAAGGATTTAATCTTATTAACTTCATGTCAGGAAAAATAAAAGATTATGAACCATACAGATCCTATTAAAATTATGTATAAACATTTATTAGCAGGTTCGATAAATAGAAAGTTTTCATTAAAGAGTTTAAAATCAAGTCTATGGGTAAAATTGTTGAGTAACTCAAAAAGAGTAGAATGGGTATTAATCAAATCAAAAGTAGATATGAAGTTAATTCATAGCATTACCATAACAAAATGAAATTTGAAGTACCGGAAGGAAAAGTGTTCTATATAGCAATTTACGATATCGCCAGTGAAAGGCGATTAGTTAAAGTTTTGAAAATATTCAGAAAATATATGACCTGGGTTCAAAACTCTGCTTTCGAAGGAGAATTGAACTCAAGACAATTTCATGATTTAGTAAGAGAATTAAGCCAGGTAATAAAAAAAGAAGAAGATTCAATCATTTTCTATCACGCAGAAGAACAAAAGCATATTGGTAAAAAGATAATTGGAATAGAAAAAAACGAACCAATAAAATTCTTTTAATTATGAAATACATAGCTTTAATTGCAACAACAAACAAATCTTATATCCAGAAAGGTAACCTCTATTGGGGTGAAAATTATATCCCGGGTTTAAAAAAATTCATAAAATTTCCTGAGAAAAATCCCGAGATTCAAACTGGCATAATCTATTTCCTCAAAACTAATGATAAATCTCAAACCGATTTTGATGATAAAACTATTGAAATTACTGTTAACCACATCGAGATCAATGAAAAATTTATTTCAATTAGATTTAATCCATTAAAAACATTAGAACACTCGTCAGAATTAATAAGAACAATTCTCAGAAAATACTTAAAAATGGTTTTCCAGATTGATTCCAACGAACCACTACCTTATTTAGCTATAATTCCTGAAGATGAATTTCAAAATTTCCTGCAATCTGAACTATTGAACACAAATATTGATATAAATATTAAGAAAAACAATTGGAAAGAAGTTGTAAGACTTTTTGAACCCCTTGAAAAACTTGATCAAACCCAATACTGGAACAACCTGAAAATATTAAATCAGTTAGGATTTGCCCTAACAAAACTATCCGAATGCAATATCAATATAAAAAAAGACTTCAAAGATAAAGCCGAATTAAAAAAGTTCCTCAAAGAAAAAAGTTACTATAGAAAATTCGCAGAAAAAATTTTACTCCGTTGTATTGAACTTGATGTCAATAATCCTTCAAGCTATTCAAGCCTTGCCTATTTTTATTACAAAAATGCTTCAGAACTGAATCAACCTTTAAATAGAAAAGATGGTAATGTATTTATTGAAGCAAAAAAATTTCTCAATCATATTGAAAATGCTTTCGAACTCGACTATACAAGGATTAAAGATCATTATAGAAAAGGTTACCTCCTCACATCAATAATTTTACCACGAATAAAATATTCAAAAAATAAAGAAAACTTACCCGAAAACTTTCAAAACCCTCGTTCCATTTCCGAAGAAGGATTAAACTCATACAAAAGAGTAGTTTCAATTTTTGAAAGCGAAAATTTGAGCGACGAATTGAAAAAAAGATATTTCCCAGATTACCTTAAAACACTTTATGATCTATCAGATATTTATCTCGAAAATACTTCCACGAAAACTGAAAAAATTTATAGAATATATAATCTTATTTATCCTGATTATGCCGTTGACCCCGATAAAATAAATTGGGAATTCAAATTAAAGAAACTCGAAAAAGCCAGACACTTTATGGAAAAATTAATAAGATGGGTTAAAAATAAATATATCAACCCTGATGAAGAACCAGACATCTTAAAGATAATTGATTATGAAGATTCATTGCGTGAAGAACCAAAAATAAACACTCAGCTTAAAGCATATAAACTCGGAAAAATACATTACAATACTTTTCTTATAAATAATTCTAAAGAAAACTTATTAATGGCTAAAAAGGTTACATTAAAATCACTGCAGCTAAAACATAAATCCAGTGGAAAAATAGATTACATTTACAACCAATTAGCACAAATTCTCCTAATGGAAGGTAAATTTGAAGAAGCAAAAAAAACAATATTAGGGATATCAAAGACAGGCAAACTAAATGATTACATTCTGATTGCTTTATTACATATTTATCTCTGCATGAAAAATTTTCAAGAAGCTAAAAGATTATTAATTAAACTCAAAGCAAAAGAAAACAGTTTATTCCTTAATGAATTAGAAATTTGGGAAAAAATAATCGAAAAAGAAGGGGAATATATTGATATCAAAGCACTAATTTGAAAGATTAAATCAGAACATCTCTTCGGAAAAATGGAAAATCTTTTTAAGCTATAAGTTAATTAGAGAAGACCTCAGAAATTATAAGATCAAAGGTTACTTATAAATTATTTGCTAAG
>CAZGQO010000028.1:0-6439 GCA_964527925.1 uncultured Ignavibacteriaceae bacterium | reverse complement strand
TTTGTTCGTTTCATACTTTGTGAAAGTATTAGATGGATTACAATAAATACAATTTAGATTGCATTTATCAATCAGAGAAATGCGAACGTAGTCGTGTATTCGGTTGAAGTTATCTATTAATTTCATATTGAATGTTATCTCACAAAATTTCTCTGTGGTACTCTGTGTTTACTCTGTGTTTCTCTGTGTAATTATTTTCTGTTACACAGAGTGCCACTGAGAATTTTATAAAATTATTATTCCAATTATAGCTGCAATTAGCACGACATACGCCGGATGAAGTTTGAAAAAGATTATCAAGCCCGCACCAACTGCAAGTAGCACAAATTCCTGCCAGTGGTTTCCATTCTTTAAAGCATACTGATACATAATTGCGGCTATCATTCCAATAACAGCATATTTAATTCCATTAAATGCTTTAGTAACAAAGATATTTTTTTCATAGATTGAATAAATGTATGCACTGAATAAAATCAGAATCGCTGGAGTAAAAATATTTCCAAGGTTAGCTGCAACAGCTCCAAGAATTCCAGCAGTTTTATAGCCCGTGTATGTTGCAAACTTTATTGAGATTGCACCCGGAAATATTTCAACCATTCCGAGCACTTTAAGAAATTCATCGTGACTTAGCCATTGGTAATTTTTCACAACTTCTTTTTCAATTAACGGGATTAGTGAATAAGCTCCACCGAAAGAAAAAGAACCGACTTTAACAAAAGCCCAGAAAAGATTTACTAAACTTTCAATCATTTTTTCTCCTCAAGAATATCATCTATCCAGCTTAGTGCAGCCATCATAGATGGAAGACCTATTGTTGGCAATGACAGCAATGCAACATGACGCATCTCCTCTGGAGTGCAGCCTGCTTTTAGTGCTTTACGTGCGTGCGAATGAACAGCACCTTCTAAATGTGCACCGGTTGATATTGCAAGTTTGATTAATGCGCGAGTTTTTTCATCGATTGGTCCGGCCTTGTGAACGGCATCGCCAAGTGCTTCGTACGCCTTTGCAACTTCGGGATAATCATCTGTGAATTTCTGAAATCGTTTTGGTATTTGAGACATAATTCTAATCTCCTTTATAAATGTTTTACTTAGTAAATGTATGAATAATATTTTAGCAATAGTTCATATATATGTATCCCAGCTTGCGCTTGAATGACATTTCAATATTTGTCGGGTATCCGTCCTACCCGTGAAAGCGGGTATCCATCTAAACTAATTCTTCATACAAATCTCTCCATTCTGGATTTGTTTTTTCTATTAATTCTATCTTCCATTTCCTTAACCATTTCTTCATTGCCTTTTCACGTTTGATAGCTTCATTTATATCTTTATGGATTTCATAATACACCAGTATTTTAACATTATACTTCTTTGTAAAACCATCGATAAGTTCTGCTTTATGTTCATAAACTCGTCTTATGAGATTGTTAGTCACACCTATATAAAGCGTTCCATTTTTCTTGCTGGCTAATATGTATACATAATATTGATTCATCTTACTTAGATTCCCGCTTCCGCGGGAATGACACCTCAACATTTGTCGGGTATCCGTCATTTTATACGGCAATGACATTACAGTAACAAAAAACCCCGCCTTGCAGTGCGGGGTTTATAGTTGTGATTAATGTTCTTAACCATAATTGTAAACTCTCCTTTGCAAAGCGTCCCACCGAGTTATCTCGGCGAACTGGCAGGCTAACCCGTTTCCAGATTAACCCTATCTGTCTGAAGCTAGACAGGTCGGTTGATGAATCGTGAAGTTTTCTCTGTGTACCTCCGTGTTACTCAGTGGTTCTCTGTGTAAAAACAAATTACCCAGAGGTTCACGGAGAAGTTACTAAGAACCACGGAGAAATCTTTTTAGATTCATCAACTCGGAGAAAGTATTTTAAAGAACTAATACAAATATTAGGCTTTATAGACTTTAACACAAATCTCTTTATGTACAGCCATTCCAGATAAAGGATCACTTTTTGTTATATTTAATATTCCGGTATTCGTTCCTCTTCCTTTAGCCGCTCTACCAAGCGCAACATGACCAAATCCATGCTGTGCACCAATTACTTCGGGATGAATTCGTTTTGTTAATTTTACTTTTCCTTTCACTTTTCCATAGGGTGATTCAAGCCAGATTTCATCTCCATCTTGGATGCCATATTTTGCTGCAGTAATTGGGTTCATAATAATAGGATTGTATCCTTTAATTTCGAGAAGCCAAGCATTATTTTGTGTTCGCGTGTGCGTATGGCTTGCTTCTTTCCAATTGATAAGATACAAAGGATAAGTTTCATCGGGCTGCCAATCTCGTGGTTTATATTCAGGTAATGGATTGATAGGATTTCCATTTGCGTCTTTTTTTTCTGCAAGCCATTCGGATACAAATTCAACTTTACCAGATTTTGTGAAGAAACCTCGAACTTTCTTGCCATTAATTATCGTTCCAATTCGCTTACCGCCTTTATCTTTCGGTTTATCATAAATAGCATTTCCATCATAGAAAGCATCTTTCAACTTTTCGGGTGGTAATTCTTTTGCATATTTTTCATATTCAGTACCTTTTTTATCGAACCAAACTGCACCAGGCAATTCTTTCAATTGCTGAAGTGTCATCTTTGGTTTACCTTCGAGTAATTCTTTAGAAAGATAATCTTCATACCATTTTGTAAGATCCTCAATTTTTTCTCCGCTGGCTGGTCCAACTTCAAAGAATTTCTTTCCCTCTTTTGTTGTCAATTCAAGACGTCTCCCAAGTGCAGCAACGGTTTCATATTCTGCTAACTGATTGAATAACGGTTTTACAACTGGTTGCCTTAATCCAACTGCAGGCCAGGTTACCCAGTGTGTATTCAAGTCATATCGTTCGAGATAAACGGTTCCGGGCAAAACATAATCTGCCAGCAATGCAGTTTCACTCATCATGGTATCAATAACCACACTCATCTCTAATTTCTTAAATGCTTCTACAACAGTTCTTGTACCACCAGGAACACTCATTACAGGATTCTGAAAAACACAGAACAACATTTTTGCATCATAAGGACCTTTGCCTTCAACGATATTATTGAACATTTGAGTGTAAACACCGGATTTATGCCCAAGCGGGTATTTATGCAACTCATCAAATCGAGGCATTTTTAATGTCTTTTCTGCAAATTCACTTGGTTCAATTTCAATATGTTTATTCCCTCCAGTATTAGGAATTAAAAGAGTACCAGGTTTATCATAACCGCCAATTAATGCAGCAAGTGCAGCAATTGCTCTTCCGCCTTGAACTCCATTTGTATGCTGCCCAGGTCCACTCCAGGTATCAATACAGGCAGGTTTTATGGTCGCAAGATCGTGAGCAACTTCTTCAATTTTTTTTGCTGGAATGCTAGTTATTTCTTCAGCCCACTTTGGAGTTTTATCTTTTATGTAATCTGCAAATTTATCAAATCCAATAGTCCAATTTTCCACAAAATCTTTATCATACAAGCCATCTCTAATAATACAATGAGCCAGAGCCAAAGCAAGAGCGCCATCGGTGCCTGGACGAATAGCAAGCCAATCGTGCCCTTTAGCAGCAGTATCAGAAAGATATGGATCGACTACAACCAAGCGTGCACCACGTTCAATAGCTCTTGTTAAAATACGAGGAAGATAAACCCATTTAATTGCACTTGTTGGATTCCAGCCAAAAAGTAAAATATATTTTGAATGTATGAAATCAGCTAGAGGTCTATCATCACCAACAACTGTTCTAAAAGAAGCTTTGCGTGCAACATCACAAAGATTAGAATGCATATAATAATTTGGTGTTCCGAACAATTTACAAAAATCTGACTGGATGTGCGTGAATGAATGGTCTTCGCTCATCCACAAAAGTTTGTGAGCTTCATTATTGTCGCGAAGTCTTTTCAACTTTTCAGAAATTTCTGTTAATGCCTGATCCCAACTAATCTCTTCCCATTGAGGATCTACATCCAATCCTTTGTTAGGATTTTTCCTTTTCAATGGTTTTTTAATTCTATCTGGGTCGTAAAGAGCCATTATTCCGGCATTACCTTTTGGACAGATGCATCCCCCTTCTTTTGTACCATATTCTTCTGTGTAACCATCAAAGAAATCATCTGATACATTTGAGTAATTATTTGGATTCCAATTATTAGGTTCAATTTTTTCTACAGTACCATTAACAACATGAACTAGAATTCCCGATTGGCCACCGCACATGTTGCAACACGAAGGAATCCATTTGCCAGCTTCTCTTCCCCATTGTTTTATTCCAGACTCATTAATTTTAATTTCGTGTTCTTTCGCCCCGTATGTTGCGCATCCAGAAGTACCTAATAATGTTGCGCCAGCTGCAGTGGCTGAAACGGTTTTAATAAATTTTCTTCTGCCTAATTTCTCATCAAATACGTATGCCATTTTTTTCTCCTTTAAACTTTAGATTCAGATAAAAATTCTGTTTCGAACTCTTCGTCCTTTGGAAGGAAGTGTTCCCCAAGTCCAAACAATAACATTCCAAAACCTATAATTCCTAAGGTCAACAACCATTCAAATAAGCTTGGGAAATAATTTGGGTCAACTCTATGAGAATAAACAGCAGTTGTTAAGCCATGAATTTCTTCAACAGCAAGACCGGGAATAACGATGTTCAAACGCAGACCAAAAATTCCAGCGGCAATTAATAATCCAGCAAGTGCAACCCATCGAGGTGATTTGCGAGTTGGTAAAATTAAAAGTAGAATAGGAATAACTGTTCCAACCACACCTTGCCATCCCCAAAATACCCAGGCATAAGGTCCTGAGATAACCAATTCATAACCAGCAATATGGCCAGGAATTCCACCACGATACACAACAATAAACTCTGAAACTTGAAATAATATATCCAATAAAAGAAGTACTAAAACCAATTTACCTAATTCAACAACAATGTTCTTATTTTTAAACCAACCTTCTTGAAATATTGATGAAACCAAAGTTAATAGAGCACCGCCGCTAAGTAAAGCTGAAAGTAAAAATAGAATTGGAAATAATCCACTATGCCAATGAGGACGCGCGGAAACAACTCCGAATAAAGCTCCGGTACCCCCATGAAATAAAATTGCCAAAGGAATGCCCATCGTAGCTAATATTTTAACAATTTTTCTGTCCCTTACTTTAGATTCATCACTCTTATCTTTAGAACCTAGTGAGAAAAATTTATAAAATCTCCCTTTCAACGTTGTATTATCAGCTCTGGTTACAAACTCATATCGCATTAAGAAATATATTTCTGTAAAAAGTAAAACTAAATAAATAGAGTATAAATATATGACAACTGCTTCAGGGGATTTAAAGTTAGGAAAAACAATAACATGCCATGCCCTAAGCATTTGCCCAAGATCAGCCCAGATGGAAAGCAATGCCATTAGAAGCGTAATCAGTGCTGTAAAAACAGCTAATTTCCCAATCTTCTCAAACTTTTTAATATCAAAGACATAAACAAGAGATGAAACAAGAAAAGAACCAGCAGATAAACCTACAAAATAAATATATGTAGCAACCCATAATCCCCACGTAACTATACTGCCAAAGTTTGCTTTTACTTGTCCTTGCGTAAACCGAATAAACCAACCGTAAAAACCTATTAAAAATAAAACACTGCCTAAAAGCCAGAAGATTTTTTTTAACTTTTGGGATATTGTATATTCATCACTAAAAATTTCTTTAATGAAATTCATATATACCTCACTTATAATAAATAATAAACACTTGGACTTGTACCAAGTTCTTCCTTCAAACGAATATACTGACGTTCACGTAGAAGAATTGATACTTCACTGTTCGGATCGTTGAAATCACCAAAGTGAATTGCTTTTCCAGTACAGGTTTTAGCGCAGGCAGGCCAGCGACCCTCTTCTTTATTGTATTTTCCTTCTTCGTCTTGAAGATGAAGACAGAATGTACACTTGCGAACATTTCCAATTGGCGATTTCTGATGTTCCCTTTTTCTAAATTGTTTATACTCAGGGGAAGGTACACTTGCCCAATCAGTTTTTTCTTCAATTGCTGGATAATTTTCACCGAAGTCAAACCAGCGTGCTGAGTAAGGGCAAGCAGTCATACAATATCGGCAGCCGATACAGCGGTCATAATCTACAACTACTATTCCATCCTGCTCTCGTTTGAATGTAGCTGATACCGGACACATATCTACACAGGGAGGGTTCTCACAATGAAAACAAGGTTTTGTCATAAAAATTGGTTTATCATTTGGACGATTATTTAAAATTTGCTCAAACACAACAGTATAAAAAACTCCAGCCGGTGTTTTATTTTCTGCTTTGCAAGCAAGTACACAAGCACGGCAGCCGACACAACGGCGAGTGTCTATTACCATTCCATAATGATATTTTCTTTTTACAGGAGTTTCATTTTTACTCTTTGCAATTATCTTTGATGCT
>CAZGQO010000027.1:0-7318 GCA_964527925.1 uncultured Ignavibacteriaceae bacterium | reverse complement strand
GATCTAATGCGGAAGGTTGACCTTGTCACTTCATTTGTTTTATACTTTAAAGATTTTTTTCAAAATGGACCCGAAACAATTTTTCAACATAGGTCTTTTGTTTTTTCTTGCGGGTGCGGTTGTCTCATTACTGCCCATCAAGAAAGCTAAAAACTACATCTATATCTTTTCTGCCATCGGCTCTGTAAGCTTTGCCTTGTTAAGCCTGTATTTATTATTCGCCACGCATTTGGTGGCGCAAGAAACTGTGGATTTGTTCTCCTTGCCATTGTCTTCCTTATTCGAATATTCCTTTGGCGGTGATGCAATCTCTGGATTTTTTATTCTTGCAACATCCATTCTCACATTTGCCGTCTCAATATACTCCATTGGTTATACAAAGGATTTGAACAACAAATGCCTTATGGGATTTCTGTTCAATGCCTTTATCCTGAGCATGTATGCCGTCATCCTTTCTGGCAATATCATCACATTTCTCATATCATGGGAGACCATGTCAATCGTATCTTACTTCCTCGTAACCTTTGAAAGGGATGAAAAATCTGCTAAGGCAGGTCTTGTTTATGCAGTAATGACGCATATAGGGACGGCATTTATAATTGCTATTTTCCTTATGCTTTATAAACAGACAGGCAGTATGAATTTCTCTGAAATGAAAGGTCTATCCGCGCAAATTCCGGAGAACATCAGGCATCTGATATTTATATTCTCCGTTATCGGATTCGGCACAAAGGCAGGAATAATACCCCTTCACACATGGCTTCCGAGAGCGCACCCCGCAGCACCCTCAAATATCTCGTCGCTCATGTCAGGAGTGATGATTAAGACAGGAATCTACGGATTTATAAGGATAAGCATGGATGTGTTGGGTCAGGGGCCTGAGTGGTGGGGTATTTCTGTGATTGTGGTTGGTGCAGTATCATCGATCTTAGGAGTCATGTATGCGTTGATGGAACATGACATAAAAAGACTACTCGCCTATCACAGTGTTGAAAATATCGGTATCATTCTTCTCGGTATAGGCGCATCAATGATCTTTAAAACCCATGGATTATATACCCTTTCAGCAATTGCCTTAATTGCAGGGCTTTATCATACGCTTAACCATGCCACATTTAAAGGATTGCTTTTCCTCTGTGCAGGCTCTGTAATGCATGCCACCCATACAAAGAACATGGAAGATATGGGAGGGCTAATAAAGTCAATGCCCTATACAGGATTGTTTTTCCTCATTGGTTCTGTTTCCATATGCGCTTTGCCTCCATTCAATGGCTTTGTAAGCGAATGGCTCACATACCAGTCGCTGCTTTTGGGCTTTAAGTCACCATCAATAACATCAAAGATCATCTCACCCCTCGGCGGTGCTGCCCTTGCACTTACAGGTGCACTTGCAGCAGCCTGTTTTGTGAAGGCATTTGGAATATCATTTCTCGGAATGCCGAGGAGCCATCATGCTGAGGATGCAAAAGAATCATCGCCTTCTATGATAGCGGGAATGGCTATTCTTGCAGTGTTATGCGTTGTATTCGGAATATTCCCGGCTCTTGTGATAACAACCATCTCTCCAGCCTCTTTTCTGATTACAGGTTCATATGGCGTGCTGTCAGGAAAGGGTTTTCTTTATATAGGTGAGACATTCTCGTCTCTTTCACCGGTCGCAATATTTATTACGATGTTTGTCATGTTTCTTGCTACCATTATCTTTATCCACAATATTGGTGGCAAAAGGACAATAGTTTATGGTGATTCATGGGATTGTGGAATCCCTGCCCTTACTTCAAGGATGCAATACACTGCTACTGCATTTACAAAGCCTATCAGGATGATATTCAAGAGGATATACATGCCAAGAAGGGAGCTAAAGGTCTCTTATATTGTAAAGCCTTTTTTTGTAAAATCTATTGAATACAGCGGAGAGATAACGCCATTCTTTGAGAAATACATCTATGAGTCTGTCATGGCCATGATTCATAAGATTGCAGGGAAGGTGAGGTTGCTGCAGTCAGGTAGCCTCCATCTCTATCTCGGGTATATACTTGTAACACTTATACTGCTTTTGATATTCGGGACGTGATATGGAATATTTTCAGTTTCTGATAATCATTATATTTTCTCCGCTCATAAATGGGGTGATAAAAAAGCTCAAGGCAAACATGCAGGGCAGGGTTGGTCCCGGCATATTGCAGCCATATTTTGACCTGATAAGACTGTTTAAAAAGGATATGGTCGTATCCAGTGTGACATCATGGATATTCAAGGCAACTCCATACATCGTCTTTACATCCACTATTGCTGCCTTAATGATTGTGCCTGTAATAACAACAAAGGTTGCCTTTGCAATGGTGGCAGATGTCATAGCCTTAATATACATCCTTGCACTTGGAAGATTCTTTATGACCCTTGCAGGTCTCGATGCGGGCACTGCCTTTGGTGGAGAGGGCAGCAGCAGGGAGATGACAGTGGCAATCCTTGTTGAGCCTATGATGATGCTTAGCATATTCACGGCGGCTATATCCGCAGGTTCTACAAATATCGTAAAGATAGCAGAGACGCAGGGCATATTTTATTCACCTTCACAGATCCTCGCCCTCTCTGCATTCATCGTTGCAATAATCGCAGAGACAGGAAGGATTCCTGTTGATAACCCTGACACACATCTTGAACTTACCATGATTCATGAGGGAATGCTTCTTGAGTATTCTGGAAGATACCTTGCACTCATGGAATGGGCTCATTACATGAAGCAAATGCTTTTATTCACCATTGCAGCAGACATTTTTTTCCCATTCGGGATTGCAAGCCATACAGAGGTTTCAGGACTTGCTTTATCCGTTGGGGTTTATATTTTAAAGATGCTTTTTATGGCATTTGTAATTGCATTGATAGAGTCAACCAGGGCAAAGATGAGATTCTTCCAGCTTCCGTCGCTTTTAGGAAGCGCATTCGTACTTGCTTTGCTTTCGCTTTTAACATACATAATGATGGGGAAATGAGATGAAAAACTGGATTCAGGCGTTTTCTGTGATTGATTTTATATCGGTCGGGATACTCCTTACCACCATAGCAATGAGTTCTATTAAGAGGCTTGAGTCATGTGTTAAGGCATACACGCTTAATTCATGGCTACTCTCCTTATTAATTGCTGTTGTGGCATTCATGGTTGGAGAGGTTCATCTTTATATCGCATCATTTGTAACGCTTTTAAGCAAGGGCATTCTTATACCGATATTTCTCAGAAAGATTGTCAGGCAGATGAAGGTTACGCGTGAAGTAGAGCCATACATAAGCAATGCACTGTCTCTGACAATATCAGGAATCCTTGTTGCTGTTGTATATGCCTCATTAAAAGAGGGTATATTCGTAACAGGGTTTTCAAAAAATGTACTGCAGATTTCAATTGCGGTAATACTTATTGGGCTTTTTATAATGATAACGAGGAGAAAGGCAATAACACAGGTGATAGGCCTGCTTTTTATGGAGAATGGGCTTTTCCTGGCAGGCTTTTCGTTAACATTTGGTATGCCTATAATTATAGAGCTTGGAGTCCTGTTCGATATGCTTATAGGAGTGATAATTTTAGGCATCTTTGCCGTTCAGATTAAGAGGGCATTTTCATCATCAGATCTCGATAGGCTTACAATACTGAAAGGATAAAGTAAGTAAAAGTAATATGATTGCAATACTTTTTATACCTCTTGTTACAGCAGTCGTCTGCTACACGATTAGAAGCCAAAAAGCGATAGGCTATGTCAGCCTTGCTGGCGCGATTCTCCTTTTAGCATTCGCCATTCCTGTGGTTACTGCATCCATTTCGTCGCCAATCGAGATTATAGGCGGAATGCTTTATATGGATGCGTTTTCCGGCTATGTAATGTCCCTTGTGATTTTTTTAGGTCTTGCATCTGCTGTGTATTCCATTGGTTATCTTGAGCATGAATTAAAGGTTGCTCTAACAGACATAAAAGGAATAAGGAGATATTATGCACTTCTTCATCTGTTTATCTTCACCATGCTTCTGGTAACTGTTGCAAACAATCTTGCTCTCATGTGGATTGCAATAGAGGCAACAACCATAGTCTCTGCTGTACTCATAGGTCTTGGTTTTACGAAAAGGCAGCTGGCTATAGAGGCTGCATGGAAATATATAATCCTCTGCACTGTTGGGATTACATTCGCTTTGCTCGGCACATTCATAACATATTATGCCTCAACCGCTGTGATGACAACAGAAGTCGCATTGAACTGGACATCGCTCAAAGGCATCGCAGGCAAGCTAAATCCTTCGACAATGAAGTTAGCATTTATCTTTGTCCTTTTAGGTTACGGGACAAAGGCAGGGCTGGCACCTGTGCACAACTGGCTGCCTGATGCACACAGCCAGGCGCCAAGTCCAATAAGTGCACTTCTTTCAGGGATACTTTTAAATACTGCATTTTACGGTATTATAAGATTTGTATCCATCGTGGAGCCTTCAACCGGCAGCGCTTTCACAGGAAATCTGCTTATTATTTTTGGCATCATCTCCATAGGCATATCCTCAATATTTATTCTTGTTCAGGATAATTACAAGAGGCTTCTTGCATACAGCAGCATAGAGCATATGGGCATTATTTCACTCGGAGTCGGGATAGGAGGTCCTGTTGGGCTTTATGGAGCCCTCTTGCACATCTTAAACCATGCGATCTCAAAACCCCTCATGTTTTTTACATCAGGGAAAATCCAGTCCTATTATGGTTCGACAAGGATAGAGAATGTAAGCGGAGTTCTCACATCGATGCCGCTGTTAGGAACCCTTACATTTATTGGTGCACTATCCCTGTCAGGCATACCGCCTTTCAATATCTTTATAAGTGAATTCACTGTATTGAAAGCTGCTGTGGATAAGGGGCTATGGTTTGTTGTCGCATTATTTCTGCTCTTTGTTGTGATAGTTTTTTACGGAATATTGTCTGGATTCGGGAAGATGCTGTTTGGGGCTGGAGTCATGGATCAAAAGTCAGAAACTAAAGGTTTTTCCGATATTCTTTCCAATGCAATTATGATTGCCATTGCATTGTTAATTGTCGTTCTTGGATTTAAGATACCTGATTTTATAGACGGTACCATAAAGGCTTGTATTACTGTTATTGGAGTTAAGTGATGGAATGGATTATTAACAAGGCAATTAAGACAAGGGAATATCTTAATGAACAATATATTGAGGTCAGAAAGGATGACTTTAAGGAAGTCTGCGTTTATCTCTATAAAAGGCATGCTATGTTGCGTTTAATGTTTGCCACCGACGAGAGACAGATTGACGGAACATTTAAAGTGTACGCTGTCTTGTCGATTCCTGGAATTGATAAATTTTTTATTATTGTCCTGCCATTGAAAGACGACGACCTCACATTCCCATCAATAACCAAAGATATTCCTTCAGCCCACTGGTATGAGCGTGAGATACATGATATGTTTGGGCTTATTCCTAAAGGGCATCCAGACATGAGAAGGCTTGTATTTCATGACTCCTTCCCTAAAGATTCCTATCCGCTCAGAAAGGATTGGAAAATTACGGAACAAGAACTCAGAGAATGGGGAGAGGGCATTAAACAGAAAGAGCCGTATAAATTCATGGAGGTTGAGGGAGAGGGAATCTATGAAATACCTGTTGGTCCTGTCCATGCAGGAATTATAGAGCCGGGGCACTTCAGATTCAGCGCCGTGGGAGAGACTATTTTTTTTCTTGAACCGAGA
Organism: uncultured Ignavibacteriaceae bacterium; assembly: GCA_964527925.1. Lineage (GTDB taxonomy): Bacteria > Bacteroidota > Ignavibacteria > Ch128b > Ch128b > Ch128b. The sequence goes on along the minus strand of CAZGQO010000027.1, from coordinate 1,585 downwards.
CTTTTTTATACACATAAAGGTACAGAAAAACACTTTGAAGGCATAAGTTTTTTTGATGGTGTAAGGCTTGCAGAGAGGGTTTCAGGAACATCGTCATTTTCGCATTCTGCTGCATACTGCATGGCTGTTGAAAGAATGGCAGGCATCGAGATAACAGAGAAGGCAAAGGCAGTAAGAACACTTCTCCTTGAGCTTGAAAGGCTTTATAATCATATTGGTGATATTGGCAACATATGTGCTGGAACTGGCCTTGCTGTTGGTTATGCTAAAGGGGCAGTTATAAAAGAAAGACTGATGCAGCTTAATGAGAGGCTTACAGGGAGCAGATATTTGAGGGGAATAAATGTAATAGGAGGAGTTAACAGGGATGTATTTTCGCTGGCAGATGATATTCTGTCAACAGTTGATACCGTTACAAAGGAATACAAAGCTCTGATGAAGCTTCTTCTTGGAAGCGTTTCTCATATTGAAAGGCTCGAAAACACGGGCAGACTCTCAAAGGACATAGCACAGAAGCTGGGAGTAACAGGCGTAGCAGCAAGGGCATCTGGTATAAATGATGACATAAGAAAGGCCCATCCACATCTTCTATATGACAGGCTCGATTTTGAGGCGCACACAATGGCAAAGGGAGATGTTTTTGCAAGGATGATGGTAAGGGCAGAGGAGGCTGAATGCTCAATATCTATAGTCAACGCACTCCTTGAAAGAAGCTACAACGGTGAACTGGTTGTTGAAGTAAAGGATATACCTGCATATTCTGCTGCACTTGGATATACAGAAACGCCGAGAGGCTCTCTATTTTACTGGGTAATGTCTGATAAGGAGGGTAAACCCTTCAGGGTTAAATTGAGGTCACCATCTTACTGCAACTGGTCAGCAGTCCCATTTGCAGTGCATGGCAACATAGTGCCAGACTTTCCATTATGCAACAAGAGCTTTAATCTGTCTTACTCGGGATGTGATATGTGATAAAGACAGTCAGCAGGCATTAGTCATCAGTCAAAAGTTGAAGGAGCAAAAATGCTTAAAGAGATTTTTAAAAACGTCATAACCAAAAAACCTGCGATTTCATTTCCTGAGGGATTTGAAATCGCGCCGGAATATGCAGCAAAGATCGTTTCCCTTCAGGAAAAGATCGATTGCGTATTCGGCAGGTCTTTAAGAATCAGGCAGGTTGATGCAGGCTCGTGTAATGCTTGTGAATGGGAATGCACTGCCCTTACAAATCCAATTTATGATATCCAGAGATTCGGAATAGACTTTGTTGCCTCACCGAGACATGCAGATGTATTGCTTGTTACAGGTCCCGTTTCAAGGCAAATGGAGCTTGCCCTCAGAAAGACCTACTTTGCAACTCCTGAACCGAGACTTGTTGTCGCATGCGGCGACTGCACTATTGACGGAGGCATATATAAAGGAAGCTATGCAGTGACAAACGGTGTTGCAAATGTAATCCCTGTTAACTGCTATATTGCTGGCTGTCCTCCAACACCAGCACAGATTATTGCAGGACTGTTCGAGTTCCTCGATAAGATCGCTTCAAAGGGTTAAAATTCGCTCTATCGCACTATGTTTCAGCAAT
>CAZGQO010000026.1:0-11077 GCA_964527925.1 uncultured Ignavibacteriaceae bacterium | reverse complement strand
AATGGAATATTTAATTGTCGTTACAGGATTAAATGGATTTGGATAATTCTGTGATAAGAAATATTCTATGGGAAGTTTTGTATTAACTTCAACTACATTGCTGTATTCATACTTTCCATTAAAGTCTATTTGTTTAATTCGGTATCTATTTTTACCACTTTTCGGTTTATCATCAACAAAGGAATAACCTTTGGGAGAGTTTGAATTTCCGTGTCTTTTATTTATTAAATACTAATAGTATTCACGAAAGAGGAAAATTCGAGTTAAATTTTAGAGGCAAAAATCCACAATTCTTTTAAGTGAAAACTCAAATTTTAAAACAAAAAAGGTGGCCGTTTAGACCACCTTTTAATCTTTACATCAATTCAAACTTTAGTTAATTGAAATAACTCTTGGTTTGATTCTTTCGTGCTTTGGTAGAGTTATGTTCAACAAACCGTTCTCGAGTTTTGCTTCTATTTCCTCAGTGTCGATTACATCAGAAAGATCAAACTGTCTGAAGTAGTGACCATAGCTTTTTTCTCTAAGTATGAATCTCTCATCTTCAACATGATTTAAATCAACTTTACCAAAGACCGTCAATACATTATCTTCAATCTTGAGAAAGATATTTTCTTTGCTAACTCCTGGCATATAGACTTTGATCACAAAATTATCATCATTTTCAATTATATCGATTGCAGGTCTTACCAATGGTTCAGTTTCGATTAATCTTTCCCAATCTTGAGTATTTGTAATTTTTTCTGTTGTGTTCATAATCTTTATCCTCCTTTTTATTTTTTATCGTCATCGATTACTTCATAAGATGTATCTTCTACATCTTTATCTTTTTTATCACTTGTTGATGAACTGGACGAAGTTGAATGACCTGATGTGGAGCTGCTTGCTGCCTGATAAATTTGTGTAGCTGCTTCATTCCATATATTATTTAAAGCATCCATCTTAGCTTTAATTTCTGAAACCACACCAGATTTATGAGCATCTTTCAATTGATCAAGAGCAGATTGAATTTTAGCCTTCATGTCAGGTGATAACTTATCACCATATTCTTTTAATTGTTTTTCTGAAGTAAAGATTAAGTTATCAGCTTGATTTTTGATTTCAGCTTCTTCACGTTTTCTCTTATCTTCAGCAGCATGTTCCTGAGCATCACGTTTCATTCTTTCGATTTCTTCTTTCGTCAGTCCACTCGATGCAGTGATTTTAATACTTTGCTCTTTACCAGTTGCTTTATCTTTTGCTGATACATGTAAGATACCATTAGCATCAATATCAAATGTAACTTCAATTTGTGGAACTCCTCTAGGTGCTGGTGGAATTCCATCAAGTATGAATCGGCCGAGAGTTCTGTTATCAATTGCCATTGGTCGCTCACCCTGCAAAACATGAATCTCAACTGATGTTTGATTATCAGCAGCAGTTGAGAAGATTTCACTCTTTCTGGTTGGAATTGTTGTGTTTGCAGGAATGAGGACTGTCATCACACCACCTAAAGTCTCAATACCAAGTGATAGCGGAGTTACATCGAGTAACAGAACATCTTTAATTTCACCACTCAAAACTGCACCTTGAATAGCAGCACCAATTGCAACTACTTCGTCAGGATTTACACCTTTGTGAGGTTCTTTACCAAAGAGTTCACGAACAAGTTGTTGAACTTTAGGAATTCGTGTGGAACCACCAACAAGAATTACTTCATCAATTTGATTTGGTGTTAAACCAGCATCAGCTAAAGCTTTTTTACAAGGTTCAATGGTTCTTTTGATTAAGTCATCAACTAATTGTTCAAATTTTGCACGAGTGATTGTCATTTGAAGATGTTTTGGACCTTCCGAAGTTGCAGTGATGAAAGGAAGATTTACTTCAGTCTGCAATTGACCGGATAATTCAATCTTAGCCTTTTCAGCAGCTTCTTTTAATCTCTGCAAAGCCATCGGATCTTTTCTCAAATCAATTCCTTCCAGTTTCAAAAATTCATCAGCCATATAGTCAATCAGTCTTTGATCAAAATCATCGCCTCCTAAATGTCCATCACCATTTGTTGCTTTTACTTCAAACACTCCATCACCCAGTTCAAGAATTGAGATATCAAAAGTACCACCACCGAGATCGTAAACAGCAACTTTTAGATTTTTGTGTTTCTTATCGAGTCCATAAGCTAATGCAGCAGCGGTTGGCTCGTTAATAATTCTTCTTACATTCAAGCCAGCAATTTCACCAGCGTCTTTTGTTGCCTGACGCTGAGAATCATTGAAATAAGCAGGTACCGTAATAACAGCATCGGTAACTGGTTCACCAAGATAATCTTCTGCCGTCTTTTTCATTTTCTGGAGAATCATTGCAGAAATTTCTTGTGGAGAATAAACTCGATCACCAATTCTTACACGAGCTAAGCCTCCTTCATTTACAACCTCGTAAGGTACGAGACTGATTTCATGAGGAACCTCCTCGTATCTCCTACCCATAAATCGTTTAATTGAGAAGATTGTGTTTTTAGGATTTGTAATAGCCTGCCGTTTTGCTGCCTGACCGACCAATCTATCACCGGTCTTTGTGAATGCAACAACTGATGGTGTTGTTCTTCCTCCTTCGGAGTTTGGGATAACGACTGGCTCGTTATTAATCATTACAGCAACGCAGGAGTTTGTAGTTCCTAAATCAATACCAATTATTTTTCCCATAGTTAAATCTCCTTTCTAAAATTTATGTATAAAAAAAATTATAAGGTGAGCCTTAAGCTCACCTTTAATGTGACCATTATTTAACTTCGATAACTATCTTGTTTGTTGGAGTTTGTTCCTTCTTCGCAGCCTCAATCATCAACATACCATTTTCAAACTTTGCTTTTATTTTGTCAGGATCAACTTCAGCTGGTAATGCGAAGCTGCGGCAGAAGGATCCATAAGTTCTTTCAATTCTGTAATAGTTTTTCTTCTCATCTTTTACTTCGGATTTTTTCTCACCCTCTATGGTAAGTATATTATCTTGCAGAGTTAGTTTTACATCTTTTTTGTCAACACCCGGAATCTCAGCAGTCACATATACATTGTTCTCATCCTCTGAGATATCTACTCTCGGATAGAATGATGTATTGAAATCAAAGCTGAATACAGCTGGTAAATCCTCGAATAAGTTTTTCATTCTTTCGCTTAGTAATTCAAGTTCTTTGAAGGGATTGAATTTCACTAATGTCATATCCATTCACCTCATTTTTTTTATTTTTTTATTTATTTTTTTCGCTATTAATAAATCAATCATAGTGCCAGAAAAAATCTTTGATTTTTAATGATTTTTTAAGGTTTTTTATAAAATAAGGATTGTTAATTTGTCAATATTTTGCCACAAGAATTATATTAATTGAAAATTTGTCAACATATTTATCAGTTAATTTCGTTGATGGTAAATAGATTTAGTAAAAAATTTTTAAGGTAATGAAAAGAAAATTATTATAATTCCTACGACCATCTGATTTTTTAATCTTTAATTTTCACCTGGTGATTGATTAATTAATTCCTTTTCACATGCAATGAAAGATTTTTGATCGAACGAATGAGAGAAATTCGCTATTAATTTTATCGAGCTATTTGAAACTCATTGTCAAAAAATTCATAATTAAATTGTCTTGTTAAAGATATTCACCTTTGATAATATTGAAATATGAAATTCGATATTATAAAATTTAAGGCAGAATTAGAAAACCAAAATTTTATTAAGGACATATGTTATTTTGATGAAATTGATTCGACAAATACATATTTACTAAAAGAATTAGAAAAAATAGATCATGTATTAGCATTAGCCGAATTTCAAACTGCAGGCCGCGGTAGATTTTCAAGAAAATGGATTTCAAATAAGTATGAAAATCTAATGTTCAGTCTTGGCTTTGAAAAACTTTCAACTCAAATTCTTAAAATTTTGAATTTTTATGTTCCCCTTGTAATTGCGGATTCAATTAAAGATTTATATGAAATTGATGTTAATATAAAATGGCCAAATGATTTAATTTTAGAGAATAAAAAATTAAGTGGAATTCTAATCGAGAGCACAAGTGAGAATCAGGTTCTTCAGAAACTTGTAATTGGGATTGGAATTAATTGTAATCAAACCTTATTTCCAGAAGAAATTATGGATAGTACAACTTCCGTAAGATTGATTCTCCATAAACCAGTTGATAGAGAAAAATTACTGGCACGAATAGTAAATAGATTTTCTCATGATTGGAATAATCTATTTGATTTGTTTGATGAAATCTATAATCGATATAAAGAAAAGTGTTTATTTATTGGGAAAAAAATTACAGTTTTTTTAGGAGATAAAGAATTTACAGGAACCTTACATAATATCACAAAAGATGGTGAATTAATTCTTGTTGAGCTTAATCAAGAATACATTCTCAAATCAGGTGAAATTACAATAAAAAAGGAATGAAACATGTTCGTTGCGATTGATGCTGGTAATACTCACACAACAATTGGAATTTTTGAAAATCAAAAATTAACGAGAACTTTTCGAATTTCTTCAAAAGCAGTTCATGATGTTGATGTCTTTAAAGATTTTATTACTTGTACATTTGATTCATTAAACATTAAATTAAATCAAATAGCTGAAGTAGGAATTTCATCAGTTGTTCCATCAATCGATGAAATATTACTTAAAACAAGCAAAGAATTATTTTCATTAGAACCATTCTTTATCACTCCACTAATTAATCTTCCGTTTAAACTTCTTGTTGATAATCCTGAAGAAGTTGGTGCTGATAGAATATGTAATGTTGCAGCTGGTTATAAAAAATACGGCGGTCCACTCGTTATTGTGGATTTCGGAACCGCAACAGTTTATGATGTAATTTCAAAAGATGGAGATTTTATTGGAGGAGTTATAGCTTTAGGAATATCAACTTCAGCAAAAGCACTTTATCAAGCTGCAGAAAAATTACCAGAAGTCGAACTAAATTTTCCAGACAAAGTGATTGGTACAAATACTATAACAAATATGCAGTCAGGTATTATGTTTGGTGCTCTTGATGCATTTGAAGGAATGATAAATAGAATTAAAGATGAAATTAATTCTAATTGTTCAATTATTATAACGGGAGGTTTCTCAAAGTTAATTGCAAATAAAACTAAATTAAAAGTGAATCTGGAATTTGATCTCGTTTTAGAGGGAATAAAAATTTTAACAGAGGTTTGTAAGAATAGATGAGAAAGTATAAAGATGTTTACCTGGACTATGCGGCTACCACACCAATTTATCCAGAAGTACTGGATGCGATGCTCCCATATTTAAAGGATAAATTTGGTAACCCGTCATCAATTCATAAATTTGGCCAGGAAACCAGAACAGCAATTGAAATTTGCAGGTCAGATTTAGCAAAGTTGATCAATGCAAAACAAAGTGAAATTTATTTTACGAGTGGAGGTACCGAGTCAATAAATCAGTCATTAATTGGTGCAGCAAGGGTTCTTCGAGACGAGTATGGTAAGACTGGGATTATAACAACCAAAGCTGAACATAATGCAACAATTGAAGTGTGTAAGTTCCTTGAAACACAAGGATTTTCTGTAAATTACTTAAAACCAGATAAAGATGGTAAAATTTCAACTGAACAGTTGAAATACCTCATTAATGAGAAAACCGGATTAATTTCTGTAATTCATATTAATAACGAAACGGGAACTATAAATGAAATCAAAGAGATAGCTCAACTTGCAAAAGAATTTCATGTTTTTATTCACATTGATGCGGTTCAAAGTTTTGGTAAGACAAAAATTGATGTAGAAGATTTAAAAATTGATTTTCTTTCTGCTTCCGCGCATAAAATTAATGGTCCAAAGGGAGCAGGATTTTTATATGTTCGCACAGGTACACCCATTTCAAACATGATTTACGGTGGTTCACAGGAAAGAAATCGCAGAGGTGGAACTGAAAATGTTGCAGGAATTATTGGATTAGCAGAAGCTGCAAAAATTAACTTTAATAATATTGATACGAACCTTCAGAAAGTAACCGAATTAAAAAGTTACTTTTTAGAACAACTCAAAGCATGTGAAGATTTGATTCTAATTAATTCACCTTCTGAAGGATGTTCACCTTATATTCTAAACATATCTCTAAATCCTGAATACTTTGATGTTGATCAGAACACCTTAATTATGAACTTTGCAATTAGAGGTGTTGCCATATCGAGTGGTTCAGCCTGCACAAGCGGAGTTTTAGAACCATCTCATGTTTTGATGGCAATGGGCTATGATGAGAAAAGATCATCAATGGCAATGCGTTTCTCGTTCAGTCCATTTACAACATTTAGCGAAATTGATTATGCCATTGAGGTAATGAAAGAAATAATACAATTACTCAAACGTAAAACTGTTTTTAATGTCTGATAAAATTTCTGAGAAAAATTTGAATATCAGAAAACTTTCAGGATTTTTTCTTGGAATATTTGCTCTTATCTATATTATCTTTTTCCCTACACCCCAAGCATTCCACTCGTTTTTATTAAATGAATATCCCGATTTAGATCCGTACACAACTGCTGAAATTGCTCACGGTATGAAAATAGTTTCTGGTTTATTAATTCTGATGATAATTTTATGGTTAACCGAAGCAGTTCCAATCCCGGTTACAGCACTTTTGCCAGCAGTTATTTTACCTTTGTTTCATGTTAATGGTTATTATGAAAATCAAATATATTCTTTCAATGGAAAAAATATTTTAGCCAATTACGCTAATCCAATTATTTATCTTTTTCTTAGCGGATTTTTAATTGCACGGGCAATGCAAAAGTGGGGACTTGATAAAAGACTGACTTACAAAATTTTAAGCATTGGCGATATTTTGAATAAACCTAAATTGATACTGCTTGTAATGTCAATGATTTCCGCATTTCTTTCGATGTGGATTTCAAACACAGCTACTACGGCGATGTTATTGCCATTAGCTCTGGGAATTATAAAAATCTCTAAACAGGAAAAAGATGGAAATTTTGCTAAAGCAATTTCACTTTCTGTTGCCTATGGTGCATCCATTGGCGGGACCTCGACTCTCATAGGTTCACCTCCAAATGGAATTTGCGTTTCCATTTTGAAAGCTTCAGGTTATGGAAATATTAATTTTTTAGATTGGATGAAAATAGGCTTTCCTCTTTCAATAATATTGGTACAAACCATGTGGTTAGTTCTTTTAATCGTTTTCCCAATTAAAGAATTAAATGTCTCTGATGGCAAAGAATATATCAAAAAACTCAATGACCAACTTGGTAAATTTTCCAGAGGTGAACTTTATACTACAATTGGTTTCATTGTAGTTGTTTTATTATGGATATCCAATCCTTTCTGGAATTTACTCCTTCCAGAAATAATTGCAAAGAAATTAATTTACTTTGATGAAAATATAATTGCTCTCTTTGTTGCAATATCTTTATTCTTTATACCCGTTAATTGGAAATCCAATCAGTTCATTCTCGATTGGAACGATTCAAAGTTTATTGATTGGGGTACTCTGATTTTATTTGGCGGCGGAATAGCCTTGTCTGATGCGATGTTTAAGACTGGACTGGCGAAATGGATTGCAGTATCAATTATTGAAATTATTGGAAAACCTTCACCACTGATAATTGTATTGGTCATTACTGCGTTTATAGTATTTCTAACAGAAGTTACTTCGAATACGGCCGTCACTTCGATGATGGTTCCAATACTTTTATCAATCTCTATGGGAATTGGAATCGATGGTAAATTATTGGGAATAGCAGCGGCGCTTTCAGCTTCTATGGCTTTCATGCTTCCTGTGGCTACACCTCCAAATGCATTAGTTTATGGTGCAGGTTATGTAAAAATATCTGATATGATTAAATCGGGATTAATACTAAACATCTTTGCAATCATTCTTATTACACTGATTCTATACTTAGTTGCATATCAAATATTTGGAATTGTGAAATTTTAATTTTGCATTCTATTGTAACAAAACAAAACCCATATCGTTAAAGAATAAAAAAAGAAGTTAACATGTATAAAAAAATTTACCGCTCAAGAACAGACAAAGTAATCGGAGGAGTTTGCGGTGGACTTGGTAAGTATTTTGAAATCGACCCAGTTTTAATCAGGGTTATCTTTGTTCTGCTTGCCTTTTTCCATGGATCTGGTTTGATAATTTATTTGATTTTATTGATTGTTATTCAACAGGAACCTATTTCTATCGCTACGGAAGAATTTGAACAAGAATTCACTCAAGAACAACCTGTAGATGAATCCGAAGCATCCAGTATCTCGAAAAAAGACAGAACCAGACAAATTTTTGGAATTATACTATTAATTGTTGGTTCGATTTTATTACTTCAAAATCTTTTTCCCCTATTTGACTTTGAGATCATTTTACCAGTCATTTTAATTCTCATCGGAATATATATTCTTTATCGTGCTAAAAATTAATCATTGAGGAAGTTATGAAGTCAAAAAATATTTTCTGGGGTGTGTTTTTTATATCACTTGGACTGTTGTTCTTTCTTGATATCTCGGATATAGAATTAATTGATTTCGGTCAAGTAATTGATTTATGGCCTATTATCCTAATTCTTGTTGGTATAAAGATCTTAATTAAAAACAATATAGTTTCTAACATATCATTAGTATTGGCTTCAATATTTTCAGCTTTGATATTATATACTCTTATTTTTAATCCTATAAGTTGTCACGGCATTAGAATTTATAAAGACCGAGACTGGAATGAAAGAAAAAGTGAGTCAATTACTTATCAGTATGATCATAAAATTAAAAATGCTCATTTAAACATAGAGTTTGAAGCTGGTGAAATGAAAATAGTTTCTGATAATCAGAAATTAATTAATGGAGAGATAAACTTTATAAAAAAGTACAATTATTTATTTGATGGTGAAGTAGAAGATTCTACTGCAAGATTTCGACTCGACTCAAAAAATGATAAATCCATTACTTATAAAATTCCCAATGAAAAATACAAGAATTACTTAGACTTAAATATACATCCAGAAACAAACTGGTATATAGATATTTATACTAAACTCTCAAAGTGTTCAGTTGATCTTTCTGATAATAGAATTAAAAATTTTCATCTCAATGGAAATTTTACAAAAAGCAAAATAGAATTTGGCAAACCTGAATCAAATATAGACCTGAATTTTGATATTAATTTCTCTAATCTCAAATTAATAATTCCAGAGGATGTGGATTACGAGGTTACTGTTGATAAAAATTTTTCATCAATTGATATCAAAAATTTAATTAAAATTGATGATCAAACTTATAGAACAAAAAATTTTGTTCAAGCACAACAAAAATATATCATTCGCATTTCTTCAAACTTCTCTTCTATCACAATAAATTGATTCATCTGAAATTCATTTCCTTCCAAATTTTTATATTGAAAGTAAAAAGGCATCGAAATGAAAAGAACAATTCACTTTCTCATTCTTTCATGTTATTTCTTTCTCACTCATGTTGATAATTCATTCACACAATCACATTCACCAAAAAGAGAATTTCGTGGTGCCTGGATAGCAACAGTTGGAAATATAGATTGGCCAAAAGACAGATCATCAACTTCTGGTCAGAAAATTGCAGAGTTAGTAAAAATCTTTGATCGATTAAAAGATGCAGGAATCAATGCTGTTTTCTTTCAAGTAAGAACTGAATGCGACGCTCTTTATAAATCAAATTTTGAACCCTGGTCATACTGGCTGACAAATCAACAAGGGAATGAACCCGATCCATTTTTTGATCCACTTGAGTTTGCGATTTCCGAAGCTCATTCCCGAGGGATGGAATTGCATGCTTGGTTTAATCCATATCGTGCCTTAAAAGACTCGGGTGAGTATGATATTTTTTATGATCATATTTCAAAAACTCATCCTGAATGGATCTTAAGTTTTGGCAGATACAAAATGCTGGATCCCGGAAATTCTGAAGTGATGGAATATATTATCAATGTAATTGTCGATGTTCTAACTCAATATGATGTCGATGGAATTCATTTTGACGATTATTTCTATCCATACTCACCTAAAGTTTCAAATGAAGATTCTCTGACATTCGTAAAATACAATCGAGGATTTAGAAATGTTGATGATTGGAGACGAGACAACATTAATTCATTAATGAAAAGAATTTATCAAATCATCAAAGCTTATAAACCACATGTAAAATTTGGAATCAGTCCATTCGGAATTGTTGAAAATAAATATGCAGGAACAGATGGGTTTAATTCCTATTCTATTATTTATTGTGATCCTCTGACATGGATAAGAGAAAAATCTGTTGATTATGTAATTCCACAACTTTACTGGGAAATGGACCATCCAAAAGCACCATACAAAAAATTGCTTCCTTGGTGGGCAAGCGTTATTGAAGATAGACACTTATATATTGGTTTGTATTCGAGCAGATTTCAATCTAATCAGTATATGAATAATGGATTTGAAATTAGAAATCAAATTGAAATGAATCGAAAATATGAGAATGTTAGAGGCTGCGTCTTTTTCAGTGCAAGATCGATTTATGATAACCATAATGGATTACTCGATAGTTTAAAAAACAATCTATTCAGATATCCAGCATTACTTCCAACTATGAAATGGATTGACTCAATTCCGCCAAATAAACCTGCGAATGTTTCATTACAAAAAGATTCTAATCGAATAATTCTGGAATGGAAATGTTCAGAAAAAAATTCACAGGGCGAAACCGCGGCTGGTTATGTGATTTATCGATTTATAAATGAAGAAAAAATAAATTTAGATGATCCATCAAAAATTGTGGAAATTATTTCACCAGGCAGACAAAGATTTGTGGATAAATTAGACAGTCAAATTAAAGGCGAAATTAAATATGTTATAACAGCCCTTGATAGACACCAAAACGAGAGTGAAGGTGAAGTGATTGATGTGGTGGTGAAATGAGAGAATTTAATTTAATCATTGAAAGATTATTGCGGTTTGTGTTTGAAAAAATCCGAACTTTTTTTGACGAAAATCCGGACTGCGATTTTTGATTGTCGCCCTACGGGCGACAATCCCGCCCAGCGTTTCCGAAAAGTCGGCTGA
>CAZGQO010000025.1:0-11753 GCA_964527925.1 uncultured Ignavibacteriaceae bacterium | reverse complement strand
GCATGTGTTAGGCACGCCGCCAGCGTTCGTCCTGAGCCAGGATCAAACTCTCCGTAGTAGAGAAGTTTTAAATCCTTGAGGTTGAAACTGTTTCTATGATGGACGCAATTCACTCATTCTTTCAAAGAACAAAAAATGCGTCTTTTCGTGACGCATTTTTTATTCAAATTATCAATAAACTTTTTTTATTTTCAATTAGTGTACAAATATAACTCTCTTTTTTTTATTTGTCAAGAGATTATTTAAAAATTTTCAATTTGTTTCAAAAAGCAATGAAGTATTATTGAAAAGTTTTTAATTATGCAAATCTTTTTAATGGAATTTTTAAAACGTGATTTCTGTTTTTTCTGTAAAAATGAGGTTTAATATGAAAACAAAATTAATTAATCCCATACCTGAGTTAATTTCTGACGATATTTATTTTAAACTTAAAGAACACAATTTAATTGATGATAAAGCAGTACGTGATTACCTAATAAGAAAAAAATTCAAGGAACTTAGATCTAAAAAAATTAGTGCAGGTGATGCAATCGATAATATAAGAGAGGAATATCCTTATCTACAATTCGATACAATCAGAAAGATTGTCTATCAAATCAATAAAAATAACCTCTCTTGATTTGTTTATTAGCAATTTTTAGTTTGCATTCAAGTTGAGTTCATTAAATATATACTAATGATAAAGCCCAGTATTTTCCCCCAATACTGGGCTCTTTATTTTTCATTTAATTAAGAAAGAGAGAGAATAAATGGCAAGAGATAAGAAATTTCAAAAGAAAAAACAGATTAAATCTCAGAAATGGTCAATCCCCTTTGAAAAGTCAAATTTTTCTCTTATGGGCATTGGGATTTTTACTCTTATCTTTGGATTTTATGTAATGACCTTCAAACCGTGGGATAGTATATATGCTCTGGTTATTTCTCCAATAATCTTAGCTATTGGTTATTTTATTATCTTTCTAATTGGAATCTTAAAAAAGTCAAGAAAAGAATAAATGTTTATCGCAAAAGTTATTGGAACCTTAGTTTCAACACAAAAAAATTCTTACCTTGTACCTCACAAACATCTGATTGTTAGACCTGTTGATTTAAATCTTAATTTTATGAGCAATAAGGATATCATTGCTCTGGATTTTGTTGATGCCGGGGTGAATGATATAGTATTGGTTACTCAAGAAGGCGATGCTGCACAGCAAATTTTAGGACATCGTAATGCACCTGTTCATACAGTTGTAGTTGCAGTTGTTGATCAAATTGATATTTCAAATTGATGAATAAATTTTCAATAGATGAATTAATTGCTCTAATTCAATTATCCGAGATTGAAGGGCTAGGAGTAAACAAACTACGAAATTTAATTAATCATTTTTCTTCACCAATCGAGGCATTATCATCAGACTATGTGGAGTTATCGCATGTTGAAGGAATTAGCCAAGTGTTGGCTAAACGGATTGTAAATGAAAACATTGAGAAAAAGAACTTAAAGAAGTCTGAAGCTCAGATAAACTTGCTCGAAAAGCATAAGGCAAGTTTAATTACATTCTGGGATGATGATTATCCATATTACTTACGAAAAATTTATGATCCACCTGTTTTTCTTTTTATAAAAGGTAATATCCTTCCTGAAGATGAAAACTCAATTGCTATTGTTGGAACAAGAAAACCAACTCAATATGGTAAAAAGATTGCTGAAAAAATTGTAAGCGAACTTATTGATTATAGAGTCACAACTGTTAGTGGACTTGCCAGAGGTATTGATACTATTGTTCATTCAATAACTCTTAACAAAAATAGTAGAAATATGGCTGTTCTTGGTTCTGGACTTGACTTCATTTATCCGGCGGAAAATCGCAATCTGTTTAATTCAATTCCTGAAAATGGCTGTATCATAACTGAATACTTATTTGGGACAAAACCAGATGCTATGAACTTCCCAAGAAGAAATAGAATAATTAGTGGACTTTCATTAGGTACTGTAATAATTGAGACAGATGTAACAGGTGGAGCAATGTTAACTGCTCGTTATGCACTTGATCAAAATAGAGAAGTTTTTGCTGTACCTGGTAATATCGATAATCCTAAAAGTCGTGGAACAAATTTTTTAATTCAGTCTGGTCAAGCGAAGCTTATTACATCAGGCGAAGATATTATTGTTGAATTTGGGAACAGGTTCAGTAAACACGAAACAAAACGACAAGAAGTTGACTTAAGTTCGTTAAATATCTTTGAGAATAAGATTTATCAAATTTTTGATTCAAATCCACTCCACATCGATGAAATATCTGAAAAAACTCAGTTAAGTACATCAGAGTGCCTTGTACATCTTCTTTCACTTGAGTTTAAAGGATTAATAAAACAACTTCCGGGAAAATATTTTTCAAAAACTTAGTACTTTTTTCTACCCTTCCACCAGAGTTTCAATCTTTCTTTTATGTTTTTCTCCTGTCCATTTTCAGTGGGGAAATAATATTGTTTATTATGCAATTCCTCGGGCAGATAATTTTCAAGAATGAAATGCTCATCAAAGTCGTGTGCGTATCGATAATCTTTTCCGTAGTTCAGATCTTTCATTAATTTGGTTGGTGCATTTCTCAGATGAAGTGGGACAGGATAATTTGGTAATTTTCTAACATCTTCAATGGCATTTTCAATAGCAAGATAAGCTGCATTACTTTTTGGTTGTGATGCAAGATAAGTTGCGCACTGAGTTAAAATAATTCTCGCTTCGGGCATTCCAACAAAGTGGCAGGCATGGAATGTACTTGTTGCAATAACAAGAGCATTAGGTGATGCATTCCCAATATCTTCAGCAGCAAGAATTATCATTCTTCTTGCAATAAATAATGGGTCTTCTCCACCTTCCAGTATTCGAGCAAGATAATAAACAGCAGCATCAGGATCGCTTCCACGAATACTTTTAATAAATGCAGAGATTAAATTATAATGTTCTTCACCAAGTTTATCATAATCAATTTTCTTTTTCTGTAATGCTTCTTGAATTATCTCTTTATCAATTACAAGTTCTGATGATTTTGATCTGGCGAGTTCAATAGCTATTTCAAAGGTAGTAAGTAAAATTCTTGCGTCTCCATTAGAATTGTTAATTAAAAACTCTTCATCAATAAATTTGAAATTCAGAGATTTGAGATATTCATCTTTTTGTATAGCAAATTTTAAAATCTTCTTAAGGTCTTCATGATTATGTGGTTTTAAGACAAAAACACGGCATCGAGAGAGTAAAGGTGGAATAATTTCAAATGAAGGATTTTCTGTCGTTGCACCGATTAAAACGAGAGTTCCTTTTTCAATAGAATGAAGTAAAGAATCTTGTTGTGCTTTATTAAATCTATGAATTTCATCAATGAATAATATTGTAGTTATATTGTTTCTGAAATTTTTTTCTGAGATTTGAATTATATCTCTTACTTCTTTTACTCCAGAACTGACCGCACTTATTTGATGAAAATCAGCATTTACTATTTTAGAAATTAATTGCGCGAGGGTTGTTTTACCGCTTCCAGGTGGACCCCAAAAAATCATTGAAAAAATTCTTTTTTGTTCAAGCAATTTTCTTAGTGCTTTTCCTTTGCCAAGTATGTGTTCTTGACCAAGAAATTCATCTATATTTTTAGGCCGAACTCTTTCGGCAAGCGGAACATTCATTCTTCGACTATTTGAATTTTATAAACTTTTTCACCTGGTTTTATCAATCCATATTTTTCTCGTGCGACACTTTCAATTTTTTGTGGATCTGATTTCAGTAATTTGATTTCGATTGATAGGCTATCGTTTACTTTTTTTAAGCTATCGATTGTACTTTCTAATTCAGTGAGTCTTTTACTATAGTAATAATGATAATAAAATCCTTGATCAGAGAAAGTGAGAACCAGAATCACCAAACCTGTGATAATTATCCCTATTGAGTATAGAATAATTTTTTTCTTACTAAACTTCACTTTAAAGAAAGATCGATTATTTTTTGAACAAGTTCATTAAAACTTATACCAGCGGCACGAGCTGCCATCGGAACTAAACTTAAATCGGTCATTCCAGGTAGAGTATTTATTTCAAGGAAATATGGAATGTTGTTTTTATCCAGAATGAAATCAACTCTTCCAAACACTTCGCATTTGCATGCTTTGAAAGCAGTGAGTGCTTTTTCCTGAATTAAATTTGTTAAATCAGGATCAATATTGGCTGGGCAAAAATATTCTGTCATTCCTTTTGTGTATTTACACTCATAATCATAAAGTTGATGTTTTGGTTTCACTTCAACAATTGGTAAAGCTTTATCTTCAAGAATACTAACAGTAATTTCTCTACCCTGTATATATTCTTCAATCAAGATAGAATCTGAATATTTTATTGCTTCGTTAAAAGCATATTCAAGATGACTTTCATCATTTACTATCGAAAAACCGATCGTTGATCCTTGATCATTAGGTTTAAATATACAGGGTAGACCGATTTCAGTTTGAATTTTCTCATAGGAGACTTTCTCATGCTTGCTCAAAATGATTCCTTTGGGAGTTGAAACTCCAAAATTTCTGACAATCATTTTCGAAATATATTTATCAATACAAATTGCACTACCAAGTACACCTGAACCGGTGTATTTAATTTTCATTAAATCGAGAATTGATTGAACTGTACCATCTTCACCCCATTTGCCATGAAGAATAATAAATACTAGATCAACTTTTTTGAAAACATCAAGACTAAATGAGTCAAGATAATTTTCAACTGACATTTTTTCTTTGTTTAGTTCAGTATTAAAAAAATCATCTACTGTTTCAGGTTGATTTTTACCAAGAGCAGGATCAACCAACCAGACTTCATGGTTAAGTTCAATCAATGCTTTGTAAATTGATTTTGCACTTCTTAGTGATATTTCTCTTTCAGGTGAAGCACCACCAGCAAGTAATATGACTTTCAACTAGATTTTCCTTTCTTGTTAAATTTTATTTTATACCTCTGTGAAATCTTATATGCTTTTGAGTTAACTACATACAATTTGTTTAATTGCTTTCTGGTTAGTGTATTTAAACCTCCAAAATAGCAAGCCACGGAAAAAATTTTTGCTGTGTGTTCCAATTTTTCCATCAAGTAGTAAGCCTCTTCAAGATTTTGACCATAAGTAACAGCGCCATGATTCTGGAGAAGCAACAAATTAGTCTTTTCAATAAATGGTGAAATTGATTTTACAACTTCTTCTGTAGATGGAGTTGAATATTCACAAACGGGAACTACTCCTAAATTTAAAATAACCTCAGGTAAAACAGGCAAATCCAGAGCCAGTTTTGAAGATGCAAAAGCTGTTGCATAAACTGGATGAGCATGAACTACTGCATTCACATCTTCACGTTTTCTATAAATCGCTAAGTGCATTTTTATTTCGGTTGATGGTCTTCGGTTTCCCGATATTTGTTTCCCATCAAGGGTTAAAGTAATTAAATCTTTGGACTGAACTTTTTCTTTGGGTAATGATGTTGGTGTGCAAATAATTTTATCTTTATTAATTCTTACTGATACATTTCCATCTGTTGCTGATACAAATCCTTTTGAATGTAACTTATGACATATCTCAACTAAATCTTTTTTGTGCGACACTGCTTTCAAGTTCCTCAATTAATTTTAAGTTTATCAAACCATCATAACCAGTTACGAGTGGAGGTTCGTTAGATAAAATCGATTTTTGAAAATTCTTTATCAGGTTCAAAATTTTATTCGCTTTCATTTTGAATGCTTTTTTAGTTTCATCGACTCGCTGAATTGTAAGTTTTGAATAATCCAATTTTTTACCAATGAGATTTTCGATAACAATCGTTCCTTTATAACCAATTAACTCAATTCTATTAAGAGGTTTGCCAATGCAAAATGAAGCATAGAAATTTCCATAACCACCATTTTGAAATTTACAGTTACCAATTACAAAATCATCCACTTCACTTTTATAAATTACATTGTCAACATAACCCTGAATGGATTCTATCTCACCACCAAAAAATCTTAAGAGGTCTATGCAGTGAGTTCCAACATCTCTCAAAGCACCGCCGCCAGATTCTTTTTGATATCTAAAGTTTTGATTTGGTGGATAATCAAACGATTGAGAGACATTGATTAAAACGGGTTGTCCAATTAAACCTTTATCTAAAAATTCTTTTGCTTTTTTAGTTAACGGATGAAATCTTTGAACATATCCAACAGAAAATTTCACATTGTTCTCTTCACAAACTTTCACCATCTCTTCTGCTTCTTTTGAATTTAGAGCAAGCGGTTTTTCACAAATAATATGTTTGCCAGCCTTTGCAGCTAATATTACCTGTTCATAATGATATTGATTCGCACTTGTAATATAGACAGCATCTAAATCGCTTTGCAAGAATTCTTGATAGTCATCAAAATATTCTTTGATTGAAAAAGTACCAGCGACTTGTTTTGCGCGATTGAATGAATGACTATAGACGGCAATAATGCGAGTCCTTGGAATTGATTTAATTGCAGGAATTACACTATTGACAGCAAAGTTACCGAGTCCTGCTATTCCCCATTTGAACTTTGGCTTCAAAACTTTTTTGATTGCTTTCATACAATTAATATAATAAGTTGATTGTTGAATTTGAACTTGAGACGCTGATGAAAAAATTTCATCAATCTCATCTAAAAATCCACCATAAAGTTAGAAGCGTAATCACGAGAACAAAAGACATAACAATATTTACAATTTTCCACTTATTAGATTCAGAAACTTTATGCTTTGTGAAAATCAAATCATTAATATTTTCTTCATCTGGTTTTTCTGTTAGTAGACTTACAATTACCAGCACAGCAATTGAAATCACAAAAAGGAATATTGCATAGTGAAGGAAATTCACTGATGCAATGTATCTTAGTAAATCATTTTGAAATGGTTCAATCTTATTATTAATTTCAAGAACTAATCTTAAAGCACCCAAAACAAATCCAGTCAACAGTGCACTAATTGCACCTTTACCGTTTACTCTTTTCCAGAAAATTCCAAATAAAAATATTGCAGCAATTGGTGGCGAGATATAAGCCTGAACACTTTGCAAATAAACATACATTCTATCATCGCTCAACAAACCAATAAAAGGAATCCAATTTAATCCAAGCAGAACCATCAATGCTGTTGTGATTCGTCCAAAACGAACGACTGATTTTTCATCTGCATCGGGTTTGAATTTTTTGTAAATATCAATTGTCACCAGAGTAGAAGTTGAATTAAACATCGCACTTAATGAAGACATCAAAGCAGCAAGTAATCCTGCAACCACCAAACCTTTCAATCCAGCAGGAAGCAGATTTGTAACCAGCCATGGATAAACCTGATCACCTGTAACCTGTCCATTTGTTAAAGCAAATGCAATCACACCAGGTAAAACCAAAACAAAGACTGGTAATATTTTCAAAAATCCAGCAAAGATAGTCCCACTTTGAGCGTTGGTTAAATTTTTTGCGCTCAAAACTCTTTGAACAATGTATTGATCTGTACACCAGTACCAGATACCAAGTATTGGTGCACCAAAAATAATCCCTGTCCATGGAAAATCTGGATGCGTCATTGGTTTGAACATATTCCAGAAATCAGGTGGAGTGGAAGCTACAAGATTATCCCATCCACCAACTCTATCAAGCCCTATCAAAGTCAACGCAATTGATCCTACAATCAAAACAAACATTTGAAATAAGTCTGTGTAGATAACAGCCGAAAGTCCACCAAGTATCGTATATAATCCAGTAATCAAAACAATAACAATTGCAGAAGTGTACATATCCCAGCCGACAACTGATCTCAACAATAAATCACCTGCGTAAAGTGAAATTGAAATTTTAGTTAAGACATAACTGATGATTGAAACAATCGAAAGATAATATCTTGACAAAACATTGTATCTTCTTTCAAGAAACTCGGGCATTGTGAAAACACCTGAACGAATATAGAATGGAGCAAAGACCCATCCGAGTATGAGTAAAATAAGACAGGCAAGCCATTCAAAATGACCCACTGCAAGACCAGACTTTGAACCTGTGCCAGCAAGTCCCAAAAAATGTTCACTTGAAATGTTCGTTGCAAAAAGTGAGGCTCCTATGGCAATCCATCCGACTTTTCTGCCTGCCAGAAAGTATTCTTCAGAATTACGAGTTCTTCTTTTCCAGTAAAATCCTATTATCAAAACTATCAGGATGTAAACAACAACAATTAAAGAATCTATGAAGGTCATCTTGTTTGTCATAAAGACCTCACTGTTGGTTTTTGTTCAATGATAATATTTCGATTAATGAATTTCTTCTTTCCATTAGAAAAGATTTTTCAGAAATTCTATTTCAAGTTAATCACTAAATCTTAATATTATCCAACTCAATATGACCTCGCCAGTTTGGATGAGGTTTGAATTTGAACTTTGTACAATCAGTAACATTCTTTTCATTCAGAGTTGAATCGTTCGATTTAATTATTGTCTCTTCGGGACTAAAGAAGGAAAGAGGATACTTTTTTTCTTCCCAGCCAAATTTTATCATTTTAATTTTTCTGTAATCAAAACCCATTAAAGTGGAAGCGGCAGTATCAACAGCAAGAATATTTTCTCCGCCAATCAGAGTTGCGATATTTTTTGGTTCTGGAGACATTGGTCCATCACCTTCGCCAGCTGTTATTCCATCAACAATTGATAAGATATTTCGCTGTGGTTTATCTGTCATTCTTCCATTTGAATCAGCATAGATAAAAATTCTTGAAAGATCTAAAGCCATTCTCCAGGCAGTATCATTACCATACCAGTTACCACCATAGATGCGATCAAATTGTGTCGGAGGAGTTATGATTTTTTTCGATCTCAAAAAATTCAAAACAGGTTGAACTGTGGATTTGATCGCAACAAAGATTTTATCACCCAAACGACTCCTTCTTGCAAAAAAGTAATCACTGAAAAATCTTGTGAATTTTCGGTAAAGTTTGATATCAACTTTTTCTGTTGCAGGAAATTCATCTCCATTTTGTTCAGGTGTACCAATTCGATAGTGAGCTAAATAGTTTTTATCTCCGTTGATTCCAACAAGCAATTTTATATTAAGAGTCACACCAACTTTTTTATGAGTTTTAAGTTTAGGAATACAAATGACAGTATCTGCACCAAGAACCGTCTTTGAAACGCAATACTTATGAACACCATTGGAATGATTTAAAACAGTAAACTTTCGATCGTAATCAGCACCGTAAAGATTCTCGAGTCCAGGCAATTCATTCAAATAGCTGTCTTCACCAAGATTAATAATTTCATATCCAAGCGGATCAGCGTTTTCGTTAACGACAAAACTATCGGATGGGAAATAACCTTTATCGTAATCAAACTTGCAGGTAAGTTTTCTGATATCAATTATTCGAAAATCGATCCCAATATTTTCTTTATAAAATTTTGAAATCGATTTCAACTGCATTAATTCTTCAATCTTATCAAGTTCACAATTCATCTGCGGAGCTTCGGCAATTACAAGCTCACCTTTCCCCTGCATTGCAATTATACAATAATCAGCGACCGCACGAATAACTGATGGATGAGTGAGACTTGCATAAATATCGAAACCGCCTTCGTTAAAATGCATCACAAAATTTGGTTTCAGAACGACACGATATCCAGGTTTAATTAAATGACCCAATGGATTCCAATTCGATTTGCCAAAATTTTCTTTATCGTAACCTAAAAGATAAAATAAGTTTCTAACAGCCTCGTAGGCATCACAGGAAATAAGTGATTGATTGATAAACTTTTTATCGAATGGATATTCTGGGTAGAGTTTTGATGGATGATATGGCGATTGACTTGAGTAGGTACAAGTTATATCACTAAAAATTGCAACAAGGTTTTTATTTCTTAAATCAGAAATTTTCTTCATTTGATTTTTTCGATCTTTGTCCAGTTTTTGATTTCAAGCTTTTGTTCAAGAAAACGAAGTTTTCCGCTTCGTGTGCGTGGAATCGAATCAACAAGTACAATATCAAGGTTGGTATCTGAACCAAGTTTAAATTTCAGACTGTCATAAATCCGTTGAAGATCTTTATCTGAAAATTTATTTGAAGGAAGGATTTTCAAAATTATTTTTCCTGGTGTATCCTGATAAAATTGAAATTGCTTCACATTATCAAAAGTCTCATCGTGCATATTAATTGCTGTCATTGATATCAACCTGCCAGTTGAGGTCACAATCAATTCCTGAATTCTGCCTTCGATTCTTTTCAAGAGACGATAATTGAAACCATCAGGACTCATTTGATTAGTATACGTTGCGAGATCCATAGTTCTATATCTTATAAAAGGCATTGCAAAATTATAAAATCCCGTTGCTATAATTTCACCTGTTTGATCTTCTTCTATGATTTCGTTACCAGATGAATCAATCAACTCAGTCAATCCATATTGCGGAAAGACATGAAACAACTTTGAGTTTTTTGTCCACGCTGCAAGGCAAACTCTTTCAGCCTGACCATACCATGTATGAACACGAGTATTAAATGCTTTTTCGATGAATTCAATTTGTTCATTATAAATATTTTCAGAACCAAGCATAATTGCCTTGGGAATAAATTCCAGTTGAAGTTTACTTTCCAATAATAAATTTGCAAACAGTTCAGCAGCTGATGGATATGCTTGAATGAACGCTGGTTTAATCTCGTTTAATTTTTTAAGATAAATCGGAAAAGTTTTTTCATTTAAGTAATAGGTTGAAAATCTCCATTCGTTTTTGCTCGGTTTGTAATCAAAATATTTTTGTTCGTTCCCAACAAATTCTCCTCGAAGAACAACTGATAATTCTTTTAAACTGCAGTTAACCCATCCCCAGTGATGTTCGAAAAATGCGAGATCAATTTTTTCCAGATTAGATGGTTGATAAAATCCAAACGGTATCGCCGTTGAACCGCCGGTCGTCACATATATCAATTTGTTTTTGTTGAATTCCTTTGAGATAAAGAGATCAAGATTATTTCTGATTTCTTCTTTAGTTAAGAGTGGGAATTTCTTGATGTCTGAAAGATTGACAAAATTTTTTGAACTGATTCCATACTCAGCAAATTGTTTCTGATACCAGGGAACATTCTTCTCCGCATATTCAAGAATTGATCTGGTTTTCTCATACTGGAATTCATCTAATTCTTGCTTCGTCAGAATTTCGGTTTCTCTTATTATTTTTAATGTCGACTGAAATTCAGGATAATATCTGACTTCAAAAGGAATAAAACTTTTAGCCCAATCAACTGACTTTTCAAGAAACCAGAAGATTTTACTGTCTCTTCCAAGATAATTTCTGATTTTAATCTTAGTATTATAAAGAGTACTCATACAGAATGAAAGATAATAAAAATATTAATTGGAAATTAGAACATCTGCAAAAAAGATTTTTTCTACTACAACTAATAACGGATTAAAATCAAATCTCCTCTAATACAAACTTAATTCACAAATTTTAAAAACTTTCAAATCATTAGTAGGATCAATCAAATATCAAAGGTACATTACTTACATTCTCTCAATCTTTATCAAAAAATCAGGACAAAACTATGAATGGTAATAATTATTTTTTATGATTAAATTGATAATCATTAATCTGAAAAGAAAAAACTAAATTCATAGGCACGATAATGAACCCACAAAACAATTTCATCACTCCCTGCATTTGGTATGATAGCGAAGCTGAAGAGGCAGTAAAGTTTTATTCTTCACTATTTGATAATTCAAAAG
>CAZGQO010000024.1:0-14137 GCA_964527925.1 uncultured Ignavibacteriaceae bacterium | reverse complement strand
CAAAGCCAACGACATACACATTATATCAAAACTATCCGAACCCATTCAATCCAACAACCAGAATTAAATTTGCACTTCCAGAAATGACAAGAGTTACTTTGAAAGTCTACAATATTCTTGGTCAGGAAGTAGCTACGATTTTGGAAAATAAGGAATTAGGTAGTGGTTACTATGAATATGAATTCAATGCTGCTAGATTAACAAGCGGTACTTATATTTATAGAATTATTGCTGGTAATTTTGTTCAGACAAAGAAAATGATTTTGATGAAATAAGCCTCTTTGTTTTACTTTTGATCCCGAGCCCTCCTATTTGGAGGGCTTTTTTATTTGTTAAATATTAATTTTTTTGTTAGTTTTGCACTGACCAGTCAGTCAGAAATATGAGAAATTTAATACATTCATTAAATAATATTCTTCCATTCTTTTACGGAATAGCCTATTTGCTTTATTCTATTAATTTTTTTATTGACAAAAAGCAGCTGACTCTTACTAAAAGAATAGTTTTATTTCTTACCATTCTGATTCATTTCTTATATATACTCTTAAGAACTATTGAATTTCAACATCCGCCAATAACTACAATATTTGAGATATTTACACTTCTTGCTTTTGCAATTCTTGTCTCATATTATCTTATTGAATTATTAACGGAAGTAAGAAATACAGGAATGTTCATTCTTGCACTTCCATTTATATTTCAAATTATCTCTTCAATTAATATAAAAGATTTATTAGAAGTAAAAGATATTCTAAGAAGTCCTTACCTTGGGGTGCATGTGTTTACTGCTTTAACAGGTTATGCTGGAATCACTTTTTCTGCAATTTATGGTTTACTTTATTTAATGCTTTATAAAAATCTTAAGAGACAAAAGTATGGATTGATTTTCAATCGATTACCGAATTTAGAAATACTTGAAAATCTTAGTATGACATCTGCGGTTGTTGGATTTGTGATGTTAACAATCGCTATCATGATAGGATTTATCTGGTTACCAAAGGCATTCATAGATCCTTCTTATTTTGATCCTAAATTAGTTGCAACAATTATAGTCTGGCTTTTTTATGCTGCGGGAATTACAGGTCGTTGGTTATTCAACTGGGCTGGGAGAAAAATTGTTTATCTATCTTTAATTGGATTTGTGATTACAATTTTTTCGATGTCAATATTAAATCTTTTATTGACAGGTTTCCACAAATTTTATTGAGAATGAATGGATAATTTATGAATATCCTTGCAGTTGCTGTTAACCATCATACCGCACCGATTGAAATTAGAGAAGCATTATACATTCAAGAAAATGACATAAGAGATTATCTAAAAGAACTTCAGAATAATCTAACAAGAGAAGTTTGTATAATTTCAACCTGCAATAGAACAGAAATTTATTCTGTGCCGAAAACTCCTGATATAACTTATAAAGAGATTCAGTCATTTTTGCTTCAAAAAAAACCAGTTGAGAAAATTAATCCCGATAATTTTCGAAATTATTTTAGCTGTGGTGCTGTCAATCATTTATTTCACATAGCTGCTGGAATTGATTCTTTAGTTATTGGTGATCAACAAATTCTTGGACAGGTGAAGGATGCGTTTTTCATAGCTAATGAAGAAGGAACAACAGGAACATATCTGCAGAAAGTTTTTCAATCAGCATTAAAGGTTGGGAAAAGAGTCAAAACAGAGACAGAATTATTTGAAGGTCCAACCTCAATAAGTGCAGCAGCTGTTCAGCTTGCTGGTAAAATATTTTCAGATATATCAAAGAAAAAAGTTTTAATTATAGGTGCAGGTGAAACGGGCAGATTAACTATTCAAAATTTACTTCAGAAAAATGTCAAAGATATTACAATCACAAATAGAACATTAGCAAGATCTATTCAAGTTGCAAGTGAATTTAATTTGAAAGTAATTCCATTTATTGAATTTAAAGACCATTTAGTTGAGTTTGATATAATCATTTCTGCCACGAGTTCGCCTGAACCTCTTGTTTCAAAGTCTGAAGTTCAAAAGATTATGTCTAAACGAAAGAATCAGCCTCTCTGCATTCTTGATATTGCTATACCTCGAGATTTTGATCCTTCAATCCGTGAATTAGATAATGTTTTTTATAGTGATATAGATGCTCTACAAGTAATAGTAAATCAGAGCTTTGAGAAGAAACAACTACAAATACCTAAGATTAAAAAAATCATTATGGAAGAAATGATCGAGTTGTTCTCATGGTATAATGCGCATCAAATTTCGCCTTTAATTAAATCTATCAGAGAACAATTCGAGCAGATTCGCATGCAAGAGTTTGAGTTTTTCAAAAACAAATTTTCTCCCGAAGAACACGAAAATCTCGTACTCTTAACTCGTAGAATAATTAACAAACTTTTACATAATCCAACAACTTATCTTAGAAAAACAGCCGATTCAGTTGAGAGTCAAACTGAATTAGAACTACGCCTGAATATTATCAAAGAACTGTTCAACATTAAAAACCATAACAATGAAGACAACTAAAAAAATTACTATTGGTACGCGAGGCAGCGAACTTGCACTCTATCAAACAAACTTTGTTAAATCATTATTGATTAAAAAATTTCCTCACCTTGAAATCGAAATTAAAATCATTAAAACAAAAGGTGATAAAATTCTTGATGTTCCGCTCGCTAAAATTGGTGATAAGGGTTTGTTCACAAAAGAATTGGAAAATGAATTATTGGAAGGAAAGATTGACCTTGCGGTTCACAGTCTGAAAGATCTTGAAACTAAAATTCATGAGGATTTAATAATTGCTGCTTTAACTAAACGTCACAAAATCAATGATGTTTTAATTTCAAGAAAAAAAGGTGAAACATTAAAGTCATTAAATCCTCATTCAAAAATTGGAACTGGAAGTCTAAGAAGAAAAGCTCAGCTTCTTCATTTGAATCCACATTTTCAGATTTTTGACTTAAGAGGGAATGTAACAACTCGAATTCAAAAGTTTTTAAATTCTGATTGGGATGCAATTATACTTGCGAGAGCTGGAATAGAGAGATTGGGACTTCAAAAATATATTTCTTCCATAATTCCAGTTAATGTTATTTTACCTGCAGTTGGTCAGGGTGCTCTTGGAATTGAATGTCGAAAAGATGATGTTGAACTGATTAAAGTTTTAAGAAAAATTAATCACAACCCTACAGAAATAGAGACAACAGCAGAACGTGCATTTCTAAGAACACTTGGCGGCGGATGTCAAGTGCCGATTGCTTGTTATGCAAAAATTAAAGATGATCATCTTACAATTGAAGGAAAAATTTTATCACTTGATGGTGAACTTTGCTTTCATAAAAAATTGACTGGAAGTTATAAGAATTCAGAAAAACTTGGTGAGAGACTCGCACTTCAACTTTTGAAAGCTGGTGCATCTGAAATCATTGATGAGATTTACAAAAAGAAATGAAAGTTACGAACGAAATAAAATATTCCAAAAGAGAGTTAATTCTTGATACGGCAGCAACGCTTTTCAGCGAATATGGTTTCCACGAAGTAAATATGGAAATGGTTGCCAGGAAAGCAGGTATTGCAAAGGGAACCATCTACAACTATTTCAAATCAAAAGATGAGATTTACTTTGAGATAAATCTATCTAGACTTTCCAGTTTAATTTTTGAACTGGACAAGAAATTCAAATCTCAAGAATCAGTGATTGAAGATTTACGCGGATTTGTGATACATGTTTTTATGTTTTTAATGAAATACAAAGATTTCTTTTTGATTTTTCAGAGAACAAGATTAAGGAAAAAATTAAAGGAAAATTCCCAGATTGATGAAAAGATCACAAGATTGAAAGTAATGTTATATCAGATTTTAAATGAAGGAGTTGAAAAGAATATTTTTAAGCCGATGAATATTTGTCTGGTTTCTGACCTTATTCTGGGAATGATTTATTCGAGTGTTCTGAGGAATATTGATAAAGAGATTCATGATGAATCTCTTGTTAAAGAAAGAGAAGAACTTTTTGAATTTATAAAAGAATCTGTTATAGCTTTACTCTCCATAACTCCTCCTCTGGATGGTAAAACCATCCTGTTTACAAGGTCTTTGGGACAATCAGATCCGAATGTTGGCAAGCTTAAAAAGCTTGGAGCTGAGGTTATAATTTTAACCACGCTGAAGATTGTCCCTCCGACTTCTTGGAAAGATTGTGATGATGCAATCAAAAATTTGCACAACTATGATTTTGTTGTCTTCACAAGTAAAAATTCTGTAGAATGGTTTCTTAAAAGATTGGCTCTCTTCGAAAAATTTGATGAATTAAAACAGAAAAAAATAATTTCAATTGGAAAAAGTACTCAGGAAAGGTTAAATCAAATTGGTTTAAAAGTAGATTTTATTCCCGAAAAATTTAACAGTGTATCATTGATAGAAGGATTATTAAATTTTATTCCTTCAGGTTCAAAAGTTTTACTACCTCAATCAAAAATCGGTAGAGATATTATTCAATTAAAATTAAAAGAAGCTGGAATTGATGTTCACAGAGTTGAAGTTTATGATGTTGATATTCCCGACTTAACTGATATTGAAAATGAAATCAAACTTTTGAACGAAAAAGATGTCGATTTGTATGTATTCACAAGTCCCTCAACATTTGATAACTTTCTGAAAATATTTGAGATAAAAAATCCACAAAACTTTTTTAATGATAAACTGATTGCTGTAATTGGCCCAACCACAATGAAGCATATAGAAAATTATGGAATAAAAGTGACAATCATCCCAGAAGAATCAACATTTAACTCACTAATTGAAGCAATAATTAAATACTTTAAAGATTATGCAAATAAAAAATGACCTTATCATAAGAGCTGCAAGAAAAAAACAGGTCGAAAGAATCCCTGTCTGGATAATGCGACAGGCTGGAAGATATCTTCCAGATTATCGAAAAGTTAGAGAGCGAGTTTCTTTTCTTGAATTGTGTAAAACACCAGAACTCGCAGCCGAAGTAACAATTCAGCCAGTACAATTAATTGGTGTCGATGCTGCAATAATTTTTTCAGATATTCTCGTTGTTCCTGAAGCTATGGGACTCGAACTATCGATTGATGAAGGGAAAGGACCAGTGATTCATAACCCTGTAAATGACATTCATTCAGTTAATCGTTTAAGACATTTTGATCCCGAAATTGAATTGAAATATGTTCTCGATGCAATTCATCTAACCAAGAATCAACTTCAAAATGAGGTTCCTTTAATTGGTTTCAGTGGTGCACCCTGGACATTGCTCACTTATATCGTTGAAGGAAGAACGGGCAAAAACTTTAGTAAGACAAAAAGTTTCATTTTTAATAATCGTGAACTGGCACATCATCTTCTAAATTTGATTACAGATAATGTCATTGATTATCTAAAAGCTCAAATAAAGGCTGGTGCTGACTTAATTCAAGTTTTTGATTCATGGGCAGGTGTACTTTCCCCGCATCATTTTGAAGAGTTTTCACTCAATTACTTAATTAGAATTGTGGAAGAGATTAAACCGAATTTCGATATAACAATTATTTTGTTTGCAAAGGGTGCAAATCATTCTATCGAAAAAATTGCTTACTCAGGGTGTGATGTGGTTGGTATTGATTGGACAATTGAAATGAAAGATGCTAAATCAAGAATAGGTGAACTTGTTACAATTCAAGGGAACTTAGATCCATCTGTTCTTTATGGTTCAGAAAAATTCATAGCAGATGAAGCAGACCGAATTCTAAATGAATTTCAGGACAATCAAGGACTAATTTTTAATCTGGGACATGGAATTTATCCCGATGTAGATCCTGAGAAATTAAAATTTTTAATTTCTTATGTTAAAGAGAAGACTTTGAAATCGAATTTACAAGGAGTTCAATCATGAACATTAATTTAGATTTGCTGAAGAAGTATGATGTGCCTGGTCCAAGATATACAAGTTATCCACCAGCTCCGCACTTTCATGAAGGTTTTACTCATGCAGATTATGTTGATGAAATTGTAAAAACAAATTATGGTGAAAACTTACCAGACCTTTCACTTTACTTTCACATTCCTTATTGCGATACACTTTGTTATTTCTGCGGCTGCAATATGATTGTTACCAGAAACCGAGAGAGAATTCGTGAATATATTAAGTATATTAAAAATGAAATTGATTTATTGAGACAGTACTTAAATCCAGATCGAAAAGTTGCTCAACTTCACTGGGGTGGCGGAACACCTACTTCACTCAATCCTGACGAAATAGATTCTTTGATGAAATATATTCGTCAATCGTTTCAATTTAAAGAAGATGCAGAAGTCGGCTGTGAAATAGATCCACGCGGATTAACAAGAGAACATCTTGTTGCATTGAGAGAAAGTGGATTTAATAGAATAAGCATGGGTGTCCAGGATTTTAATGAAAAAGTTCAAAAATATGTTAATAGAATTCAACCAGAAGAAATGACCACGCAAGTTGTAAACTGGGTTAGAGAACTTGGCTTTAAAAGTATCAATTTAGATTTGATGTACGGATTGCCTTTCCAGACAATTAAAACTTTTGAAGAAACACTTGATAAAACAATCAAACTTTCACCTGATCGACTTGCAGTTTTCAACTATGCTCATGTTCCCTGGATGAAAAAACATCAGGCATTGATTCATCCTGAAGACTTACCTTCACCACAAGAAAAATTAAATATTTTGAAATTGACAATCGAAAAGCTCACTTCGAACGGATATGTTTTCATAGGAATGGATCACTTCGCAAAACCAGATGATGATCTTGCAATTGCATTGAAAAACAAAAAACTCTACAGAAATTTTCAGGGTTATTCAAATCACGCCGGATGTGATCTTTATGCTTTTGGGATTACATCCATCAGTCAATTGCAAAATATCTATGCTCAGAATTTCAAAACAGAAAAAGATTACTTTAAAGCAATTGATAATGAAAAACTGCCAATCTTAAAAGGATATCGTTTAAATGAAGATGATCAGATTAGAAGAACAGTTATCATGAAACTTATGTGCGATTTTGATCTCGATTTCTCAGAAATTGAAAATGAGTATAAAATAAATTTCAAAGAGTATTTCAAAAATTCTCTTAATTCACTTTCAGAGATGGAAAATGAAGGTTTGGTTGAAATCAAAGATGGTAAAATCAAAGTCTCTGAGATGGGAAGATTATTAATTCGAAACATTGCAATGAAATTTGATGGTTTTATTGAACGAAAACAGGATGAGATGAAATATTCGAAGACAATTTAATATGAAGAAAAACTTTGCTGTTGTTTTGATGAATCTTGGTGGACCAGATTCACTGGAAGCTGTTCAGCCATTTTTGCAAAATTTGTTCAGTGATACTGATATTTTCAAAATTCCACTTTTCCAGAAACAGCTCGCTAAATTCATCGCGAAAAAAAGATCTCCAAAAGTAATCGAAGAATACAAATTGATAGGTGGTAAATCTCCAATTAATGAATGGACTGAAATTCAAAGATCAATTCTTGAAAAATTATTAAATCAAGATGAAGATATTTTTGATGTTTATGTCGCAATGCGATACTGGAAACCATTCACCAATGAAGTAATAAAAAAAATTGAATCAAAAAATTATGATAAAATTTTTCTGCTGCCTCTTTATCCACAGTATTCGTTTTCAACAACTAAATCTTCGTTCAATGAATGGAATCGAAATTACAATGGGGATAGATATAAATTAGTCTACATCGAGAATTTTTATTCGATTGAAAAATATATTCAAGCAATCAATGAAAGAATAGATGAATCACTGGGGAAATTCAAAGATGTTGATAAAAGAGATGTTTATTTCCTTTTCAGTGCTCATGGTGTACCAGTGAGTTACATAAAAAAGGGAGATCCTTATCAAAAGCAAATTGAGGAAACAGTTCAACTAGTAATGCAGAAAAGAAATTTTTCCAACTCTTACTCACTGGCTTATCAGAGTAAAGTTGGTCCGATGAAATGGCTTGAACCTTCAACAGAACATGAAATTGTTAGACTTATTAAAGATGGCAAAAAAAATCTGTTAGTAATTCCAATTGCATTCGTATCTGATCACATCGAAACCCTTTACGAACTTGATATACAATATAGAAAAATTGCAGCAGAAGCAGGTGTACAAAATTATGTTGTGATGAAAGGCTTGAATGATTCCCAACTTTTTGTCCAATCACTTGCGGAGGTAATATGGAAAAGATTGTAATAGTTGGTGCAGGTATCACTGGATTAACAGTCGCATACTGGTTAAAGAAAGAAGGAATTAATGCTAAAATTATTGAAGCTGATTCAGAAGTTGGTGGAAATATAAAGACAAAAAATCACAATGGATTCGTCTTTGATACAGGACCAAATTCAGGACTTGAAACAACTCCATTATTTTCTCAACTGGTAAATGAACTTAACTTAAAAGACGAATTCATTTACGCGAACAAAGAAGCCAATAAACGATATATTTTGCGAGATGGAATACTTCATCCATTACCTCTTAATCCAAAAGATTTCTTGACAACGAAATTATTTTCAACAATAGGAAAGCTCCGAGTTTTAATGGAACCTTTTGTCGGAAAATCTAAAGATGGCTATTACCAAAGTGTTGCTCAATTTGTTCGAAGAAGATTGGGCCAAGAATTTCTCGATTATGCAATTAATCCTTTTGTCTCTGGTGTTTTTGCAGGCGATCCTGAAAACTTGAGTGTAAAATCTGCATTTCCAAAATTGTATAGACTCGAAGAAGTTTATGGTGGGTTGTTCAAAGGAATGATTAAAGGTGCAAAGGAGAGAAAAAAACGGGCGGAAAAATCTAAACAGGAAGCTGCAATGTTCTCTTTCAAAAGTGGAATGTCAGCATTAATCAAATCATTGAATGAAAATTTAAAAGAACAAATTTTGGTAAATCATAAAGTAATAGGACTTAAAAGAAAAGATGATCATTACATTTTAAAAATTTTACAAAATGGTGATGAAATTCATCTTGAAACAAAATCAGTTTTATTCACAATTCCAGCTTATTCAGTTGCAGAAGTTTTGAAAGACAAGGATGGAGTACTATTTAATCATTTATCAACAATTTATTATCCAAAGGTTCTTGTTTTGAATCTTATCTATAAAAAAGAAAAAATTGGTCAGCCGCTGGATGGATTCGGATTTTTAATTCCAGAAAAAGAAAAGAAAAAATTCCTCGGTGCAATCTGGAACAGCGCAATATTTCCAAATCGTGGTGATGAAAATCTTGCATCATTCACTCTTTTCGTTGGTGGATCTCGACAATCAAATCTGCTTGATAGTGGAATTGAGAATTTAATCGAAATAGTAATCGGTGAGTTTGAAGAGATAATGAGAATTGAAGAAAAACCGGTAAGTGTTAATTACAAATTATGGGGAAAAGCAATTCCTCAATATTCATTGGGATACATCGAAAAAGAAAAGGCTATGGATGAATTTGAGAAAAATTATCCAGGTGTCTTTCTCGGCGGAAACTATCGAGGTGGAATTTCAGTTGGTGATTGCATAAAAAATTCAAGAATTCATAGCGAACGAATAATTAATTTTGTAAACAAAAATTTTTTTACTGAATTCAAAAGAGAAATAAATTAGGAGGTTTATATGAGACAATTTCCTCAAACAAGACTGCGAAGGTTAAGATACAATCCATTAATTCGTGATATGGTACAGGAAACAGAATTGAACGTGAAAGATTTTATTTATCCATTGTTTGTTTGCCCTGGTGAAAAAATTAAAAAGACTGTTAGTTCAATGCCTGATGTTTATCAAATGTCGATTGATGTTTTAGTAGAAGAATGTAAACAGGTAATTGATCTCGGAGTTCCAGCTGTAATTTTATTTGGAATTCCATCTCACAAAGATGAAGTCGGAAGTGAAGCCTATGATCCCGAAGGAATAATTCAAAAAGCAGTTAGATCAATTAAAAAAGAAATAAAAGATCTTGTTGTCATTACTGATGTTTGTATGTGTGAGTATACTTCTCATGGTCATTGTGGGGTTTTGAAAGGCGATGAGATTCTGAATGATGTAACTAATGAATTACTTGCAAAAGAAGCCTTAACTCATGCACAGGCTGGTGCCGATATTGTTGCACCTTCAGACATGATGGATGGACGAGTTGCAGCTATCAGAAAAATACTGGATGAAAATGGATTTCAAAATATTCCAATAATGTCATATGCAGCCAAATATGCTTCTGGATATTATGGACCATTCAGAGAAGCAGCTGAATCTACCCCAAAATTTGGAGACAGAAGATCACATCAAATGAATCCTGCTAATGTTCTTGAAGCACTCTGGGAAGTTGAACTTGACATTCAAGAAGGTGCAGATATTGTGATGGTGAAACCAGCAGGACCTTATCTTGATGTAATTTATCGTGTAAAACAAAAATTTGGAATGCCAACGGCTGCTTATCAGGTTAGTGGTGAATACTCGATGATTAAAGCTGCTCAATTAAATAATTGGATTGACGGAGAAAGAGTAATGATGGAATCTTTAATTGCGATCAAAAGGGCAGGTGCTGATCTAATTCTGACTTACTTTGCAAAAGAAGCAGCAAAAATTTTAAACAAAAAATAAAAGGGAGGAAATATGAAGTACAGAAAACTCGGAAAAACAAATGTCGCAGTCTCTGAAATAAGCCTGGGTTGCTGGACAATTGGAGGATTGAATTGGGTTGATGGTATTCCCAATGGCTGGGCAAATGTGGATGAAAATGAAGTTAAAGAAGCTATTTTCTACGCTCTTGATCATGGAGTAAATCATTTTGATAATGCGGATGTCTATGGTAACGGAAGAGCTGAGAGAATGCTTGCTAATATACTCGGTCCAAGAAATAAAGATGTTATCATTGCAACAAAAGTTGGTTGGTTTAGAGGAACAGCAGCACACGCTTATGAACCTCAACATATCAGACATCAATGTGAACAATCATTAATCAACTTAAAAAGAGATTACATTGATATCTATTATTTCCATCATGGTCATTTCGGTGATAATGATGAATATCTCAACGATGCAATTGAGGTTATGTACAGATTGAGAGAAGAAGGTAAAGTCAGATTAATTGGTCAATCAGCTTATAAGCATGAAGATTTTGAAAAGTTAATTCCAAAAGTTAAACCTGATGTAATTCAAAGTTTTGCAAGTGCACTTGATGATAGATTCATTCGAGAAAATACTCCGACAAGAAAATTGTGCGAAGAACATCAGGTTTCATTCATTGCATTTGGTCCTCTTGCTCAGGGAATTTTATTAGGCAAGTATAGAAAAGATAATCCACCGAAATTTGAACCTGGTGACCACAGAGCAAATGCTGAAAGATTTAAACCTGAATATCTTGCAAAAGTTGAACCTAAAATTGAAGCACTCAAACAAAAATTTGGTTCTGATTTAGAATCACTTGCGAGAGCTGCATTGCAATATGTACTTTATCATCCAACAGTTGCAGCTGTTATTCCAGGATTTAGAAACTTGAAACAGGTGATGATAAACTTATCAGCAATGGATAAACCATTGACAGATGATGAATTTAATTATATCCAAAATGTCTTTGCTGATTTGAATCTGTCTTATCGATAATCTCTAAAAATTATCTTCTTAAATTTTTTGATTGGTGATAAAGAAAGGAAATACTATGATCACAAAAAGTGAATTGTTATATCAAAAGGCAATTAAAGTATTACCTGGAGGAGTCAATTCGCCAGTTCGTGCTTTTAAATCAGTTGGCGGAATTCCTGTTTTCATTGAGAGAGGTGAAGGATCAAAAATTTATGATGTTGATGGAAATGAATACATAGATTATGTAGGAAGCTGGGGACCTCACCTTTTTGGACATAATCTTCCCTTCATCAAAAAAGCTTTAATTGATTCGATTGAAAAAGGAACAAGTTTCGGTGCACCTACAGAACTTGAAATTCAACTTGCTGAATTAGTTCGAGAATTAGTTCCATCAGTTGAAATGATTCGTTTTGTTAATAGCGGAACTGAAGCTACAATGAGTGCAATTCGAGTTGCCCGTGCTTTTACAAAAAGAGATAAGATTATAAAATTTGAAGGTTGTTATCATGGGCATGCAGATTTCTTCTTGATTAAAGCTGGTTCAGGTGCCTTAACATTCGGTGTTCCAACAAGTCCTGGTGTAACGCAAAACAATGCTAAAGATACTTTAGTTGCTGAGTACAATAAAATTGATTCTGTAAAAGATTTAGTACAAAAAAACAAAGGTGAGATAGCAGCAATCATTCTTGAACCGATTGCAGGCAACATGGGAGTAATTCCAGCTGAAAAAAGTTTTCTGGAAGAATTAAGACAAATCTGTGATGAAGAAAACTTAGTTTTGATATTTGATGAAGTCATGACTGGATTTCGAGTTGCAAAAGGCGGTGCTCAGGAAATTTATAATATCAAACCAGATTTAACTACATTTGGAAAAATCATTGGTGGTGGATTGCCTGTTGGTGCTTATGGTGGAAAGTTTGAAATAATGTCTCTGGTTTCACCCTCAGGTCCTGTTTATCAAGCAGGAACTTTGAGTGGAAATCCACTTGCAATGTCAGCGGGAATTGCTGCACTAACTCAAATTAAAGAAAATCCAGATGTTTATAAAACACTTGAAGAAAAATCATTTAGACTGGAAAAAGGTTTAAGAGAAATTTTATCAAATGTGGATAAATCATTTGCATTGAATAGAGTTGGTTCAATGATGACTTTATTTTTCGTGGAAGGTGAAGTCAGGTATTATGAGGATGCAATTAAATCAGATACAAAGTTGTTTGCCGAATATTTTCACAAAATGTTGAAAAAAGGAATTTATCTGGCACCAGCGCAATTTGAAGCATTCTTTGTCTCAACCGCACACACTAATGAAGATATTGAAAAGACATTAAAATCAGCAAAAGAGACATTTGAGGAATTGTTCTAAAATATCTTTGAAATAAATCATTTGAATCTTAATTTTGCATCGCAATTGTTCATAAAAATTGTGATGGAGAGGTGCAGGAGTGGTTTAACTGGCACGCCTGGAGAGCGTGTGTACCGTGAAACCGGTACCGTGGGTTCGAATCCCACCCTCTCCGCCAGTTAAAAGTTTAAAATTAATTAAAACATAATTAATGTGGGTTCGTCCCATCATTCGATAGGACGCCACGTCGAATGACCGTGGCGAATCCCACCTCCTCCGCCAATTTTCAAATCAAAATCTGAAATTAAAAATTAGCGTGTCTTTTGGATAGAATCCGAATTTTTCTTGACGAAAATCCGGACTGCGACTTTTAATTGCCGCTCTGCATGCGGCAATCCCGCCCAGCGTTTCCCACCCCCAGCCCCCCGTGCATGGGCAACAATAGGGAAATCCCTAATTTTGTTTGACATTTGATTATAAATTTCTTATGCTAATAAGAGCAAATAGCAGTAATGCCTGTAAAGTTATTATAGTAAAATTATATTACAATGTCAAAAGAAATGTCAACTATTGCAAAAAATATAAAGAAATACCGAGCAAAACTTGGTATATCTCAAGACAAGTTGTCCAAACTTGCCGGTATTACTTTACATACAATTACTAAAATTGAATCTGGGGCTACGCCAGACCCCAGAATTGAAACTGTCAAAAAAATCGCTGACGCTTTAGGCGTTAGCATTGATGATTTAATGAGGTAAAATAAAACTATGGAAAACTTATTAGACAATTTGAAATTATTGCTTCAAAAAGATGAACGCCTTGTAAGCGAGGGCGAAATTCTGAAGAATAAAGTTATTGAACTTGCTCTAAAACTTGATAGAGATCTCATTAAACTTCTTTTGTCAGATGAGAAGATGAAAGAAGTATTTTTTGTTGATGTAGATGGAACGCTTATTTTTGACAAGGATAAATTTGTTAAGTTTGTCTCCAACAAGCAGTTTTTGCCGGATTCTTACACGGCGTTCAAAAACAAAATCGGGCTTACTGAAGGCGACCAATTTAAAAGCGAGAAAAAAGAAGTCGTGCTTTCGTAGCCATACAAGGATTGCGTGCTTGAAGGTGGAATGACTAAAGAAGATCAAAAGCGTGATGAAATTTTTTGGAATGAGATTTTGGCGCCGGATGAAATCAGTCGCCTTTTAGATCCAAAAGTATTCACAAACACAAAACGCTTAG
>CAZGQO010000023.1:0-14637 GCA_964527925.1 uncultured Ignavibacteriaceae bacterium | reverse complement strand
TGAATGTCAGGGATGTCATTTAGAAGATTACAATGGAACTACAAATCCAAATCATGTCTCACTTCAGTTCCCACATCAATGTGAAATTTGTCATACCACGAATGGCTGGAGTCCATCGACATTTAATCATGATCAACAGTACTTTCCAATCTTTTCTGGTAAGCATAGAAATAAATGGTCGACATGTACAATCTGCCATTCAAATCCAAACAATTATCTTATTTTCTCGTGTTTGAATTGTCATGAACATAATCAAAATGATATGAATAGAAAACATCGCAATGTTCCAGGATATCAATACAACAGTCAAGCCTGCTATAATTGTCACCCCACTGGTGAAGATTTAATTCATATTAAAAATTATAAATGGGAATGAAATGTATATTTTTAGAATTAGTTTAGCCTTACTTTTTACACTTTTTGAAATTCTTATTTCTCAATCAAATGAGAAATTAACAGGTAAAGTAACCTTCATCTCATCTCAATTTGTTTATCTGAGATTTGAATCAATAGAGAAAATAAATCTTTTTGATACTTTATATGATTTTTCAAATCTACCTGCTGCTGTGGTAAATTTTAAGTCTTCCAGTTCAGTCGCTGCAAAACCACTTAAACAATTACAAATTGGAGATTCGGTTTTTGCAATTATTAAAATTCAAGACGAAGTCAAGATTAATCATTTAGATACACTCGCATTAATTGATTCAAGTTTAGAGTCGAAAAATTTTGCTGATAAAAATATTGTATCAAATGAACTCGAATTTAAACCAAAATCATATCGATTAAGAATATCTGGTCAATCGTATGGAGATTTAACTGATTTTGATAAT
The DNA here is from genome assembly GCA_964527925.1 of uncultured Ignavibacteriaceae bacterium. Lineage (GTDB taxonomy): Bacteria > Bacteroidota > Ignavibacteria > Ch128b > Ch128b > Ch128b. Next base: position 13,807 of record CAZGQO010000023.1, on the reverse strand, counting down.
ACAACTCGATATCGATATACATTAGATTATAGAAACGATAAATTTTTGGTCGATAATTCTTCATTTGAATCGTATTTTATTTTTAATATCAATCAAAAAAAGACATCAGGTCCAAATAAATTACAAGATTTTCTTAAGGTTTATCAATTAGAGTTAGAAACCAGACTAAACGAAAATAACGTGATCAAACTTGGCAGAGGCTTAAATAATTATTTGTATAGCATCGGTTCGGTAGATGGTCTACAATATCAAATCAATTCGGGGAACACAATTCTTGGTGTAATTTTAGGCTCAAGACCAGATTATTTGACTTACTGGTTTAATTTCAAACTTTTACAGGCTGGAATATTTATCAACAGAAGTGATTCTATCTTCAGTTCACAGATGGAAAATACAATAGGATTTATTGAGCAGACCAACAATTTAAAACCAGACAGAAGATATGTTTATTTTCAGCATCGCAACAATATTTTTCCTTTCACCAATTTGTTTTTTTCTTCTGAAATTGATTTCTTTCAAATAAACAAGGGAATTGTTTCAAAAAGATTAAACTTAACTTCTCTATACAGTTTGATCAACATAAGATTACACAGAAATCTTAGTTTTAATATCAGCTATGATTCAAGAAAAAATGTTTACTTCCTGGAATCATTTAAAGGTACAATTGATACTTTAATTGAAAATGAACTTAGACAGGGATTTAGAATTTCTGCATTTCTACGACCGATAAATACTCTATTCCTTAACTTATTTTATTCTCAAAGAGAAATCGATAAAGATAAAAAAGCCACAAATAATTATGGAATAACTGTTGGTTCATCTTTATTGCCTTTTATTAATACAAGTTTAAGTTTCAACTTCAGCCAGTATAATACATCTCTTATTAAAGGAAGCAACTATTCGGTTTATGCATCTAAAAATATTTTAGATAATTTAATGATGACAACTAATTTTCGTTTGTATGAATTTAAAAATATTCAGATAGAAAGACTGATTGTTGATAGATTTTTAGAATTTGGATTTTTCTGGAATGTGATAAAATCTTTGAGTTTCTCATTGAACTACGAACAAAAATTAAACAATGAAAAATCTAAATACTTGATGGTAGATATAACAACAAGATTTTAGGAGAATATAAAATGTATGATATAATCATCATAGGAGCTGGACCTGCAGGAATAAGTATGGCGGTGGAAGCAAAACACGCTGGAATTTCAACTGAAAAAATTTTATTACTCGAAAAATCAGAAGAACATTCATTCACTATAAAAAAATATTATCCCGATTCAAAACTTGTAACTTCAAATTACAAAGGTATGGAAGCTAAGTGTCTTGGCGTGATGTGTTTAACCGATTCAACAAAAGAAGAAACTATTTCCTATCTCGATAGGGCAATAAAAGAGAATAATCTTACAGTAAATTACAATGAAACCGTATATAAAATTGAAAAAGCTGGAAATCTCAAATTCTTGGTTTTCACCAATAAAAATGTTTATGAAAGTAAAATTGTAGTAATAGCAATTGGAATTCTGGGCAAACCAAATAAACCAGATTACAAAATACCAACGACACTAAACGATAAAATTCTTTTTGATCTAAATGATAAAGAAATCAAGAATTCCAGAGTACTTGTTGTTGGTGGTGGTGATTCCGCCTCTGAATATTGTCAGTATTTAGTTCAACAGGGGAATGATGTTATACTAAGTTACAGACAAAGTGATTTTACTCGCATGAATGATATTAACCGTGAAAGTATACTTGCACTTGAACAATCGAATCGAATAAAAATTCTGCGGAACTCAAACATAATTGAATTGAAAAACAACAATGGTAAACCTGAAGTAATTTTTAAGGAGACTGAATACCATCCATTGACGGTTGACTACATTATATATGCACTCGGTGGTTCTACTCCAAAAAATTTCTTAAAAACAATTGGAATTGAATTTGTTGGAGATAAACCATTTCTGAAAGATAAAAACGAGACAAATATTCCTGGATTATTCCTTGTTGGAGATTTGTCCGCTGGAATAAAAGGCGGTTCAATAAATTGGGCTTTTAATTCCAGCAAACTCGCAATACAAAAAATTTGTGAAGACTATCTCGAATGCAAATTTAATTCAACGAATTCTTGAGACTAACTATTAAACTCAATCTTTCGTTGTATTTCAGTCAACTTATCAACAAAAGAATCATTCTTTAAATTCTCTTCAACAGACTGAATCGCATGAATTACTGTCGTGTGATCTCTTCCGCCAAAGTTAAGTCCTATTGTTTTTAGTGATGCGTTAGTTAGTTTTTTACAGAAATACATTGCAATCTGCCGAGCTTCAACAAATTCTTTTTTCCTTGATTTTGATCTCAATATATCTGGAGAAATACCGAAATAATCTGCAACTATATTTTGAATTTTATCAAGAGTCAATGTGGATTTTTTTTCTGTTGCAACTGTTTTAACAACTTCTCTTGCAAGTTCCATTGTGATTTCTTTTCCTTCAAGAGAAGCTTTAGCAAGAATTTTAATTAAGGCGCCTTCAAGTTCTCTTATGTTATTTGTAATGTTAGTTGCAATGTACTCAATTATACTTCTATCAATCTCAAGTTTATAAGCTTCACTCTTTTGAATTAAAATCGCAATTCGAGTTTCAAGATCAGGGGGCTGGATGTCTACTGAGAGCCCCCATTGAAATCTTGAAATCAATCTTTCATCCAGACCGGATAGACTTTTTGGTGGTTTATCACAGGAAAGAACAATTTGTTTTCCAAGCTGATAAAGAGAATTGAAAATATGAAAAAATGTATCGGTAGTCGATTCCTTTCCCGAAAAGAATTGAATATCGTCAATTATTAAAATATCTACACTTCGGTAAAAACTTGTAAACTCGTTTGTGTTTCCTTTTTTTATCGATTCAACAAATTCCGTTGTAAATTTTTCTGCAGTAGTGTATATAACTTTTTTGGCTTTATTATTACTAACAACATAATTACCAATTGCTTGGATTAAATGGGTTTTCCCCAGACCAACACCCCCGTAAATAAACAAAGGATTGAATGATGTGCCACCTGGTGAATTCGCAACAGCAAATGCGGCTGCACGAGCAAGTTGATTTCCTTCACCTTTTATAAAATTATCAAAAGTAAATCTTTCATTTAAATTGGTTTCAAAATTTTCTACTTTTTTTGACGGTTTCTCTTCCTTCGTTTGCCTTTTAGAATCATTGACTCTTATCTCAGATTTATAATCTCTATAATTATTTATATTATTTTTTTGTAATAATTCTCCATCGGATGTATAAAAATAAGTAAGTTTTGCTTCGGGTCCAATTATATCGAATAAAGCTTTTTTGATTATTGAATTAAAATGAACTTCGATATAATCCCAAGAAAAATCGTTTGGTAGTTTGATTGTAAGTTCATTATCTGAAAAATCAACTGGTTCAATTGGTTCAAACCAGGCTTTGAATGAAAGTGCATTTATATTTTGTTTTATTATTTTTAGACAACCATTCCAAACTTCTTTTGCTTTTTCAATATTAAGTGTTGATTTTTTTATTTCTGATTCATTTTGACCTACTATTTTTATATTATTTTGTAGATTATCCACATTCATAGACAAACCTATTTTTTTAGATTTATTAGTGTGATTTAAAGAAAAAAATAAGCTCTTTTATTATCCACAAGTTATCCACATCAAATCAATTTCATAATTTTTTATTTTTCAATCATTTAGAGAATCATAAACTTTATCATTAACATTTTTACCGGTGGATAAATTTCAATGCAGTTGACAACTTTTGTGAAAACTTTTCACAACAAGAATTTTTCCACAGCTTATCCACACAATTTGAAAAGAACTTTACAATCTCTCTGATTATAATAAAGCAAATTGTTTGATGCAAATTTTATTTCACTACTTTTAAAACGAAGATAACTTCTTCAGGAGAAAGTATACCCGCAAATAGTCGTTCGTAAATTACTGGTTCAAGATTCACAATTGGATTCAACCATTTGAGTGGAGGAAAATTCGAAACATTAAATTTCTTTTCAAGAATTCCAAACTTAGCAGAGGTTTGATAATTAGTACGATGATCTAATTTCCATTTTTCGTAGAACTTTAATCTTTTATTATCTATAAATTCGTAGTTATCAAATGTTCGGATTGAAAATGGAATCTTATGATCAGGATCACCAAAATATTTTGTATTGAGAAAGAATGGAGCATAAACACGTATTATTCCACCTGGTTTCGAAATCCTATAAAGTTCATTAATCACTTGATTAAAGTTATTTAAATGTTCAAGTATGTGACTTGCTAAGATCTCATCAAAGGTATTATCATCAAATGGGTATGGGAAAGAATTAAGATCATGAATCAAATTTCCACCATAATCAACAACATCCAAATTAATATATCCTTCGAGTAATTTTTTACCGCAGCCAATGTTTAATTTTTTCATAAAGCGAATATAAAATTTAATCAGGTTTTAAAGAATTGCTTTAACTTCTGAATTTTTAAAATAAATAAGCCCTCAAAATCTAAGGGCTTAAGGGGATATGAATTTTGCTTCTATTAATAAGCAACGGTAATGCTGAATGTACCTGTGTAATCACCATGTGATTGATTAGCAGCAATCGATAATGATCCTCCGACCCAGAGATACAAATAGCCATCACCTGAGACATTTTCTAATGTATATGAATTGCCACTCACAACATCGGAAGCTGATTGATAAGAACTGCTTGAACCTGTATGTTTTACAACAGGAGCTAAAACCATTGTTCCATTTGTTCCACCATTGCTGCTTACCCAGGCATTGTTATCAAGAGTAACGTTATTAAATGAAATAACTACACTCTTGTTTGGATGACCAAGAATTCTGAAATTAGCTCCAGCCGAAGGGGCAATAGTTGGAGATTGAGGACTTCCATTTAAGATTATTTCACTAAAGTTTAAGTTTCCACCAATTAGTGAAACTGAAAGTCCTTTCTTTAGTTGTGCTAATACTGTTGCCGTTGCGCTTGCACTTGATTGTGCATATGCGAATGATGCAATTAATGAAAGAATGATTGAAGAACGAATTAATCGCTTCATACGAACCTCCGTTTGTTTTTTGTTGACCATTTATTGTTTATTGACTTCATTTTTTTAATGAACTATTTGTATCTATTATTTCAAGGGAAATGCCAGAGAGAAAGTTCAAAATTTTTTAAAAAAATTCAGATATCCAACCCAAAATTATATTAAGTTTTTATGATTTAATATGATTTTGTGAGTTCGATTGGCAGGCTGGGGCTGGAATCCAATTTACAGAGTGAATTTTATAAATAAGTTCTCGAACATTTTGAATTCGTCTAAGCTTTAGAGAGTAATAAAATCAAAAAGAAAACAAATTGTAAAACAAAATTAATCTTTGCCAAAAATAATTTTCTATCTATTTTGAGTGAGAAATAAACAAAACTCATAATTGCTGCGATTGAAAACCACGAAACAAAATTTTTAATTGGAACCATCCCCTCTCGCCAGAACCAATAATTTAATTCGGGTGCAACAAATTCAAGTACAAAATCAATCACACACATAATGATTCCAACAAGAAGAACTCTAAATAAAAAATTAATCTTTACATCTAATATTAAGCCGATGCTTCCAAGCATTAAAGTAATCCAGTTTAATCCTATTACGAAAGGTACATCCGATATTTTAATTCCGAGATTTTCGTCGTAATAATAATCTCCAAAAATCAGGCTTGTTTTGACTCCTATTACTTCCATTGAAAATGTAAAAATGTAAGCCGCAACCAACCAGACTATAAATTTTTTATTTAACTTTTCTTCAAGAACTATCAACATAAAAACACTGAATAAAAATATTGGTGTAAGATATTTTAATAGAAAATCAAAAAAATTAGTCAAGTGTAGAAAAAGTCCCACCAAATAAAATATTGATAAAATCATTCCCGCTTTTAATTTGTTATTCGTCGACCTTTCCAATTTAAATTTCCTTTCTTTGTAAGAATCATTGAATTAATTCCAACGAAAATCACTAAAAGTAACTGCAAAGGAGTCAGTATTAGATTAATAAGAACATGCTGATGCGATTTTAATGAGATCAAAAATTTTTGGACAAGAATTAAGTTGATTATTAATAAAAACTTGATATCAAACACGATTAACATAAAAGGACTTATAAAAGAGAAAAAAATAAACAATAAAAGTATTGAAAAATTAAAGTAAGTTGTTTCAAATCCAGCAAAAAAATTCTTGGAAAATCCTTTTATTGCTGAAACAAAATCATCATACATATGAGCATAAATTAAGTCAACTCCCAAAAAAGTTACAATCTTAAAATTATTCTTCTTGAAAAGTCGTGCAAGTGACATATCTTCAACAACTCTGTTTTTGACTTTTTCATGTCCACCAAGATCATAATAAGCTTTTTTGTCTACAATTATGAACTGACCATTTGCTGCAACAAAAGATGGATTTTTGAATTTATAAACGAATTTTAGCGGCAAGAATGTAAGCAACAACCAGTTCATTGATGGAGTTATTAAATACTCTCCAAATGATCGCATTAATTGAGTTGGAAAGACTGAGAGAAAACTAACCTTTAAATTTATAAAGTGGTTAATAACCGATTTAATTGCCTTAGGTTTAAGACGGACATCAGCATCCATAAAAATTAAATAGTCACCTTTTGCGTGGAAAGAAAGTTGATAACATGCCCAGTTTTTTCCAATCCAACCTGAAGGTAGTGGTTTACCTGAAATAACTTTAACCAGTGCATAATTTTTTTCATATCTTTTGAGATACTCGAAAGTCCTATCTTCTGAATTATCATCCAAACATAGTATTTCATAATTATCTAATTCTTGTTGTAATAAACTCTCTAAACAACCTGAAACATTTTTTTCTTCATTTCGGAAAGGAATAATTATTGAAATCTTAACTTTTGCATCAATGTAATTTTTTTCATCATACTTTAAAGTAATCTTAATCAAATAATTGTAAACGACTATTAACAAAAAAAGTAATTGAATTATCAACAGAAAGTAAAACAAAAATTCCATCAAAATATTCTTGTTATCTTTTCCAATTTTAGAATTTCATGTTCGAGCAGATCCAAATTTTCTGAAAAGTCTTGAATTAGAGTTTGAAATGAATCTTTATATTTATTTGAATTTGCTGGTTGTGTGAATCTAAAATAAACATTCGGTTTTTTCTGATTTTGATATAAAATCTTCATAGCAAGATTTATCACATAAAAATCTCCCCCCTTTCGAAATATAAACTTATCAATGCCCGATTTCAGATTGACTTTTGTTGAGTATGGTTCTAACTGTCCCTGGGGAAAAATTACCAGAAAGGTATCTTTATTTTTTAACAATTTCCGTGAATAATCAAATGATTCTATTATACTTTTTGGTTGATTCAAGTTGATTGAAAAGGTACCAAAGTATTTGAAGAAAGGATATCTTACTAATGTCTCTTCAAGTATCATCATAAAAATTTTATATTCTGCAAAAAACTTTCTGTAGATATAATCGACGAAGAAACCATCCCACCAAGAGAAGTGATTGGGTAAAACTAAAATTGATTTACCTTTATCTTTAATAACTGGGATATCTCCAACTACAAAAAACTGATTAAAGAATTTTTTGAATTGAAAATAGAGATAAACATCAAAAAGTTTCTTTAGAGTTCTATTGTATTCAGGATAAATCATTCTTCATACCTGAATATTAAATCTGAAGTTATTTTACCTGAAAGAATAACAAGCGGAATTCCTCCGCCTGGATGAACTGTTCCACCGCAAAAATATAGTTTTTCATAAACTCTGGATTTATTCTTTTGTCTGATAAAAGGAGCGATTAAATTATTAGCTGATGGTCCGTATAAACTTCCATCACTGGCTGAAGTGAGTAATTCAATATCTGCAGGAAGAATTACTTTTTCGAAAGTGATTTTATTTGTTAAGTCTATTCCAGTAGAACGATTGATTTTTGATATAATTTTTGATCTGACTTCCATTAAATCAAAATTCAAATCTTTAAGTGCAGGTACATTAATCATCATATACCAATTCTCAAACCTAGATGGCGCATCACCTGGATTAAGTCTTGAGGAAATATGTATGTGAATCGTAGGGTCGTCAGGAATCTTTTTTCTTAAAAATAAATCTTCGAATTCATTTTTATAATCATCAGAAAAAAGAATATTGTCCATCTCTAATTGATTATGAGTCCCCTTTACGCCAAAATAAAATATTATTGCTGAAGTTGACTTTTCCTGTCTCTGATATCTTTTGATCTCAGGCGAATTAAAATCTTTTAATAGTTTCTCATATGTAAATATCAGATCCGCATTTGAAACGACTATATTGGAGTAAAATGCCTCGCCATTAACTTTAATCCCATTTACGACTTTATCTTTAAATAAAATTTGATCAACATTTGAATTTGTGAAAATTCTTACTCCAATTTTTTTCGCAACTTCATTTAATGCTTCAACAATCTTAAAGATACCTTCTTTAACTGTAAAGCTTCCAAAAAAGTATTCCACATATGGAATAATATTATAAGTTGCCGATGTTTGGTAAGGATTTGAACCAACATAAGTAGTGTATCTATCAAATAGCTGAATCAACCTTCTATCATTAAAGTACTTTGAATTCGCTTTATGAACGGTTTGAAATGGATTGATCTCAAATATCTTCAGAATGTCGTTGGTGGAAATCCTCGATAAAATATTATGTATTTCAAAGGGAGTGAATAAAAACAACTTTGCAGAAAAATTATAAATCTTTGCTACATAATCTAAGTAGCGTAAAAAATTCTTGCCCGACTCATATGAAAAGCGATTAAATTCATTTAATAACTTTTCTTGCTTACGATATTGAAGAAAAACTGATCCATCATTGAAGAAATATTTACAAACCACATCTTTTTCTATCAACGTTAAATAATCTTCAATTTTCTCTCCTGCTGAATCAAATAGATCTTTAATAACAAACGGCATTGTAATTAATGTAGGACCGGTATCGAATCTAAATCCATTACTTCTAATTTCACTTGCTTTTCCACCAGTAGAATTATTCTTTTCAAATAAGAATACTTCATAACCACTTTTTGCAAGGTAGATTGAGCAGGCTAAACCTCCTATACCGCCTCCAATAATTGCAACTCGCTTCTTCATAATTATTTTTGAATCAATTTATATACTAACGCTATTAGTAAAGAATAACTTAGTTGATATAAAAAATCCTCAACGGGAATGGTTACAATACGAAGTCCTATTATTTCATTTTCATTGTATATGACAATTGGAATTGAAGTAAGAAAATAATTTACAATCAAAAATGGGATAAAGGAGATAATCAAATAAAACAGAAAATTTTTTGTTGAAACAATAGTCAGCCATTTCAAAGCTATCATGGATAAGACTAAAGATGTGAAAATAAACTGCACAAAAGTATAAACCTTTTCATAAAACATAATTCCAGAGAACAATAGAATGATCGAAATAATATATAAATAAGCTTTATTTATCCGTAATTGATCATCAACAGAATAAAAGTTTATAACTTCATAGATGAACAAAAGACAATATGGAACAATCACAAAAAATAACAATTCTTCAACTGGAATATTTATAAAGTTCAATCCAATAGTTTCTTTTTCAGAAAAACTCCAGATACCTCTGGATGTGAAAATTATATCCCAGATTATATAGATTGTTGAAACTATAAAAATTGTTGTCAGTACTTTATTAAACTTTGATATAAAAAAAATCTTCTTTTCAAAAGAAAAGATAAATGGGATTATAAAACTTAATGCTAAGATTATGGCGTAACTCATTGTTTGATTTTATTCATTAGAGTGTAAAGATATGGTTTTTTATTCTCCGAAATTTTTTCACTTCGAATTAAAAATTCCAGTATGCCTATTTGTGTTTTTTTATCAACCTTTTCAAAGTTCATTCTTTCAATGAGTAAAATCGTTTTCTCGAAATCTTCGAAAAACACATCATCATAACCAAGAAATGAAGGAACATAATTAAGAATTGATAATCTCACGAATCTATACTCAAGATCATCTTCCTTTTCTGAGATTGCCTGACTGATGTACTCTAATCCCTTTTTGAGATTCACATATTTCGTATAAGGATTAAAAGAGTGTTTCGCTATTAGAGTATAGTAAGCACCTTTGTATAAGTTATAAAAACTTTTATCTGAACTATTTTGAATTTTTCCCAGTATTTTCTCAAACTTTTTTAATGAATCCTTTGATTCTACTGAATAATAAAAAAGTCTTCTTACATAATCATTTATATCCGTCCCGAATGTAAAATTGTTTAGTAAAAAAAGAAGAATTAACAGATAGTTTTTCATATTGTTCTTAAAATCCTGACTCTTATAAAAGCTATTATGAGTAATATAATTTTATAAAAATCATTAACTCTAATTCTTTTTGATTTCAAAGTTTCAACGGAAGAGTTTTTTATTTTCCTCAATAAAGTTTTGTAGTAAATATAAGCAAGATAAACTCCAAGTTTTGCTTTAGGAGGCAATTTTTTAATACCCTCTAAAGCAATAGAAAATTCTTTTTCAGTTTCTTGAACCAGAAGATTTTTCGATTCATTTGTAATTGCTTGAACGTCAAATACTTCTGGCAAATAAATTCTATTTCTCTCATGTAAATCATTTCCAAGGTCTCTCAAAAAATTTACTTTCTGAAAAGCAGAACCAAGAGCACGAGCATTAGGAGATAATCTTTCATATTCTTTATCCTCACCATTAACAAAAACTTTTAAGCACATCAATCCAACAACTTCTGCTGAACCGTAGACATATTTATCAAAATCACTACGAGAATAAGTTCCCTGATAGAGATCCATTTCCATTGAATTGAAAAACGCTTCTACAAGATCAAGCGGAATTTTGTATTTATTCACTGTGTGTTGAAAAGCATTGAGAACAGGATTGGTTGATAACTTTTCTTCAATTGCTTTATAAGTATCTTTCTTAAGTTGAGAAAGCAATGATTCTTTATTCAAATCATGAAATGTATCGACAATTTCATCGGTAGCTCGCACCAGACCATAGATTGAATAAATAGGTTCGTGCAAATCTTTATCAAGTACAATGATTCCAAGACTGAAAGATGTCGAATATCTTCTGGTTATAATCTTACTAATTTCAAAACTAATTTTATCATACAGAGTCATTTTTAATTATCCTCTCTGTTACCAGTCTTGAACTTATTATCACCATTGGTAAACCTGTACCAGGAATTGTCGAAGCACCAACATAGAACAGATTCTCAAATTCCTCATCTTTGTTTGAAGGTCGAAAAGCACCAACCTGATTGATGCCGTGACCCAGACCTAAACCTGATCCTTTGTATAAATTAAACATATTCTGCCAGTCAATTGGATTTAAAACCTGCATAACTTCAATATTTGATTTAATATCAAAATCAACACGATTCGCTAAGTCCTCAATTATGTTTTGTGCAAGTTCTTCGGTATCAGACCAATCAGGCTTATACCTCAGATCAGGTACAGGACAAAGAATGAAAATATTTTCAGAATCTGGAGGTGCACAATCAGGATTAGTCTTTGATGATACGTTCACATAGTAATAAGGCTTTTGTGGACTGATTGAAGATGTAAATATTTTATTCGCATAGCCTTTAAAGTTTGTCCCAAGGAAGTAGTTATGATGATCTAATAAATTTATTGTTCCTTTGACTCCCAGATAGATTGTGAATGGAGCCATTGTCCAATCCATTTTTGATAATTTTTCTTCAGAAAATTTTTTTCGCTTTAATACTTTTCCTCTGAAGAAGGCTGCATCAGAATTTACAATAAAAACATCCCCGCCGAATCTATTTCCATTTTGATCGATAAATTCAATAATTCGATCATTCCTCGAACGAAAATCTACAATTTCAGAATTAAAAATAATTTCAATGTTTCTTTTATTTAATATACCAACCAACTCTTCAACAAGTCGATACATTCCACCTTTTATACTCCAGTAGCCATTGTGTCTCATTTCGGTGTAATTTAGAAGAGTATAAATAGCTGGTGTTCTAAAAGGAGTTGATCCAAGGAAAAATGCAACGAGTGAGTATATTATTCTCAATTCGTCACTTTCAAAAGTGTTTGAAACTTCTTTCCAGACACTTTTGAAAAGATAGGGAATATGTTTTTTAGGGACTTTTGTTAATTGTAATAAGTAATCAAATTTATTCTCAAAGTTTCTTTTCAATACTTTATCTTCAGTATCGTGAAAAAACTCACCAGCTTTTTTCAAAAAGTTATTGACTTTAGAAGCTACATTTTTCTCTACGTCTTGAAATTCTTCTTCAAGTTTGTGTAAATCTTTCCATAACCTGAATGGCTTTTTCCTGTTGGAGAAAAAAACGTTGTATAATGGATCCAGCGGTTCTAAAATTAAATTATTTTTCTCCCCGATAAAATTAAATAACTCATCAAGTTCATAAGTCATGCTCATAAAAGACGGACCTACATCAAATGTATATCCATCCAATCTTAATTGATTTAATCTTCCACCGGGTTGATAATATTTTTCAATTATTGTTACATCATAGTTATACTGGGAAAGCCTTAAAGCTGTAGCAATCCCGCCAAGACCAGACCCAATAATAACAGCTTTTCGTCTCATGCTTTTAAGTGAAATTTAATTAAAGTTCTACTGAAATGCCTATTGAAGGTAAAATACCAATTGATGATGTTTCATCAACTGTTTTTTTGATCGGATCCCACCTGATTCCACTCAAATTTTTTTGATTGTAGATATTTTGAATATCCAGGTAGGTAATCATAGACCATGATTTAAATATCCACCTTCTGTCAACTCTTAAGTCAAGACTATGAGTGGATTTTAATCTTCGTGAGTTGTAAAGTGCAATGCTTTGCATACCTTTATCATCGAATGGTGTATAAGGTCTGCCAGAAGCAAATCTAAATTTTGCACTGATCTCCCAGTATATATTAAATCTATAACCGCCGCTTAAATTAATAATCCAGTTTTGATCATATACTCCATTTCTTTTTATTCCATCGAGAGAAGTAAATTCTGTTTTAGAATAAGTAAAGCTAAAAATTCCATACAATGGTATTTCCGATATTTTTTTCTGAACAGAAAATTCAACTCCTCTTGAAATACCTTTGCCCTGACTAACAAGAGGTTCAAGACCAAAAGATGAAAAATTATCATCACTGCCTGAGAAACCTGCACCAGTGTTAGAAAGAATCAAATAAGGTCTGAGTAAACTTGCTGGATAGTTAGAGTAATTTTTGACAAATCCCTCTAATTTTACCTGAACATCTTCTCTAAATAAATAATCAAATCCAGCAATAAATTGTTTTGCATCTATTGCTTTTAAGTTTTCGTTTGTTGGATTAGCAGCAAGCCATATTAGTGAAAGAAATTGTTTATAAATTCCAGTACTGAAGTTTAAGCTGAAAACATCATTGACAAGATATGAAAGAGATAATCGTGGGCTGAAATAAGTACTATTTTTAATTGCGTTGAAATAGTCAAATCTTATTCCTGCGTTTACCAGAATTCTTTGGTAAAAATTAGAATTGAAATTGATATAAGTTGCGCCTTTTATAAAGTTTCTACTTTTAATGATTGTTAGGTCTGGAAGAGAATCACCAAAAGTAGTTCTGAAACTCGGGAATAAAATATCTGCATCAAACTCTATTAATTTTACAGAAGCTCCAAAATTCATTTCTAAATTCTTAAAGAACTTATGAACAACATCAAGTTGAA
>CAZGQO010000022.1:0-15479 GCA_964527925.1 uncultured Ignavibacteriaceae bacterium | reverse complement strand
CCCTCAACCTTCTGATCCGTAGTCAGATGCTCTATCCAATTGAGCTACGGGCGCAAAAAAATGGCGCACCCGGAAGGACTCGAACCCTCAACCCTCAGATCCGAAGTCTGATGCTCTATCCAATTGAGCTACGGGTGCGTTTTTTTCAAAAGATTTCAAAATTTGAACAAAATTCCGATGCAAATATAATCAGCAATGCCTAGACTTTCAATTTAAATCATATGGGAAAATTTTATATTTAAACCAAACAAAGAATTAATTAGATTCTTATGAAAAAGTTAATAGCAATTTTAATTTTATCATTAATGCTTCAAGCGTGTTCAATAATTAATTATTTGCTTGAATCTCCCTCTCCTTCAAAGGAAGAAAATTTACTTAATTCCATTAAAGATTTTACTCAGAATTCACTTTATAATGTGGATTATAACTCATTTAGATTGAATCAAGAAACTTTTATCAACAAAAAAATTCGTGTTTTTGGAGTGATAATTCAGGAATTTGAAAATGCCTTCTTACTCTTTACAAATCCTTTTGAAGATAATGAGTATGGATTTTATTTAATTACGATTGATACTCCCTTACCAAAACAGGGAGATTATCCTAAACCATTGAAATACCTTAGTCGCGGGAGTGAAGTGAATGTATTTGGGTATTATATTGGTTTGAGGTCGATTAATCCAAAAGAAATCTCAACTCAGGATAAATCATTGAACGCACATATCGATTTCAGGCGTTTGAAAAATATTCCAACTATCGAAGCAAGTATTATCTTTGATAGAAACGATGTAAGATTCGAATATCCTGTCTGGATCTCTGAAAAATTTCTCGAAGAAAATTATAAGTAATCGTTTATGGGAATTTTTACCGAAAAAGATATTTATTTTATGAAACAAGCTTTGAGAGAAGCAGAAAAAGCTTTTGAAAAAAATGAAGTTCCTATTGGTGCCGTTGTAGTTTACAATGATAAAATTATAGGCAAAGGACACAATCAAACAATTGAATTAAAAGACCCAACCGCTCACGCTGAAATAATTGCAATCACTTCCGCTGCAAATTATTTGCAGGATTATCGTCTTGAAGGATGCAAAATCTATGTAACTCTCGAACCATGTCCAATGTGTGCAGGTGCTCTTGTGAATGCAAGAATAAGCACACTCTATTTCTCAACCTTTGATCCTAAAGCTGGTGCATGCGGAACACTTTTCAATATCACTCACAATAGTAATTTAAATCACAAAATAAAAACTTATAGCGGGCTACTCGAAAATGAAAGCAAAAGTTTATTACAGGCTTTTTTTAATCATCTCAGGAATCTTAATTAGTTTTTTATTTCTGAGTTGTTCATCAAAGAATAGAATAATTCTCCCCGGAAATTATGATGAATTCATTCAGCTGCCAAACGGCTGGAGACTCACACCCGAAGGTGAACATTTGCAACTCCACGATTTCCCGATGAACTCAATAATAATTGAGAACAATTTTCTTGTAGTTTCTCATAGTGGTTATAAAACACACTCACTAAGTTTAATTGATATCAATCAGAAAAAAGAAATTCAAAAAATAGTTATTCCACAAACCTGGCGTGGATTAGCGTATGACCAATCATCAAAAAAGCTTTATGTTTCTGGAGGAAATCTAAATTTAATTTACGAATTCAAATTCAGGAATAACCAGTTAATTCTTTCCGATTCAATGTTCTTAACTGACAAAAATTCAAATCAAATTTTGTCGATTACTGGTTTAGCTTTCTCATCAAATAAAAAGATATTATGTGCTGGAACGAAGAATGATAGTTCAATTTATATCATTAATCCATCAACAAAAGAAATAACTCAAAAGATTTTCACCGGTGAAAAAGTTTATGATTTGATAATTGATGAAAGAGATAATTCATTGTTTTCATCATTATGGAGCGGGAAATCACTACTAAAAATAGATTTGAATACTTTTGAAATTCTCAGCAGAATTGAAGTTGATGATCACCCAACTGAAATGTTAATCGATACAATTCAAAATAGACTCTTTGTTGCAAACGCAAATAAAAATACTGTTTCTGTGATTGATTTATCTAAACTTAAAGAAATTGAAAGATTGAATGTTGCACTTAAACCTGATATCCCTCCAGGAAGTACACCAAATTCACTTGCTTTCGATGAAACAGCCAACCTTTTATTTATTGCTAATGCTGATAATAACTATGTGACTATCTTCGATGTGAAAGATTATCAGTCATCTGAAGTTGAAGGATTCATTCCGGTTGGCTGGTATCCCACTTCCATCAAGTTTCATAAACCAACTGATCAAATTCTTGTTGTTAATGGCAAGGGATTAGGTTCTTTGCCAAATCCAGAAGGTCCCGATCCAACCAGGAAAAATTCAGGTTCCTATGAACAATACATCGCACAACTATTAAAAGGAACTTTGAGTTTTATTAAACTTCCCGATAAAAAAACTTTAAGAAATCTCAGTGAAAAAGTTTATCAAAACACACCATATATCGTAAAAGAAAATATTAAGGGAGCTCATAATGTTTTTGATTTTAAACACACAGGCAAACGAAGTAATAAAATCAAATATGTTTTTTATATCATTAAAGAGAATAGAACTTATGATCAAATTTTTGGTGATTTAATACAAGGTAATGGCGATTCATCTTTGTGTATTTTCCCGCGATTAATTACACCAAATCATCACAAACTCGCCGATGAATTTGTTTTGTTTGATAATTTTTATGTTGATGCTGAAGTTAGTGCTGATGGTCATAACTGGTCAACCGCAGCTTATGCAACCGATTATGTTGAAAAAACATGGCCTGTACTTTATGGCGGCCGCGGCGGGACTTATGATTACGAAGGCGGTGTAGCTGCAGCAAGACCTTCTTCCGGTTACATCTGGAATAATGTTTTGAATGCTGGACTAACTGTTAGAAATTATGGTGAGTTTGTTCAGCGTGATAAAAATGGAAAATATGTTGCCCGTGATGAAGACTTAAAACCGCATACATCAGAATATTTTCCAGGTTATGATTTAAGCATCAGTGATTTAACTCGCTTTGAAGAATGGAAGAAAGATTTTTATTACTTACTTGAAAAAGATTCTATTCCAAATTTCAACATTATCAGATTACCAAATGATCACACTGCTGGAACAAGATCAGGTAGTTTAACTCCTCAAGCTTATGTTGCTCAGAACGATTACGCACTTGGATTGATGGTTCAGGAAATATCAAAAAGTAATATCTGGGATGAATCAGTAATTTTTGTCATTGAAGATGATGCGCAAAATGGCTCAGATCATGTTGATGCACATAGATCGATCTTGTTGGTTATTAGTCCTTATATCAAACGAAATTTTGTTGATCACACAATGTACTCGACATCAAGCGTTTTGAAAACTATAGAATTAATTCTTGGACTTCCACCTATGACTCAATTTGATCTTTCAGCTAATCCAATTCATTTACCTTTTACTGACAATGCAGATTTAAAACCCTATGAAGTAATTGAACCATTAATTGATATCAATGAGAAAAATCGATCCGATGCTTATGGAAGTGAAAGATGTGAAGAGTTTGACTTAACAAAAGAAGATGCAATTCCTGATATTGAATTCAACGAAATAATCTGGAAAGCAATTAAAGGTGTTAATTCAAAAATGCCTGCACCGGTCAGAAGTGCTTTTGTTAAAATTATTGATAAAGACTAAAAAATAGAATTTAAGTGACTTTCAATTTTTTTAGCCAGGCTCTCTGAATCAAATCCGTATTTTTTATAAAGTGCTTCAGGAGTACCAGATTCACCAAATACATCAGGCAAACCAATACGAATTAATTTTGCTGGAAAATTTTCAGTCAAAACTTCCGAAACTGCAGAACCAAGTCCACCAATTATATTATGATCTTCAGCAGTAAAAATTAATTTACATTCTTTAGCTGATTTGATTATAATTTCTTTATCAATAGGCTTAATGGTGTGAATATTTATAACTCGCAGATTAATTCCTTTATTTTTTAAAATTTGTGCAGCTTTAAGTGCTTCAGCTGTTAATGCCCCGGTAGAAAATATTACTGCATCATTTCCATCCGTCAATTGAACTCCTTTGCCGAATTCAAATTTGTAACTCTCGTCAAAAATTTTGTCAAGATTTTGTCGAGTCAATCTAATGTAAATCGGACCATTATGATTTACAGAATATTTAATCAATTCACGAGTTTCAATCTCATCGCAGGGCTGACAAACACTAAAATTTGGTAACGACCTCATCAGGCTAATATCTTCAAGCCCCATTTGAGTTGTTCCATCTTCACCAATTCCAATACCAGAGTGAGTTCCAATAATTCGAACATTTGCTTTTGAGTAAGCTACGGAAATTCTAATAGTATCATATCTTCCTGTGATAAAGCAAGCAAAGCTGCAGGCATAAACAATCTTGCCGGAAAGAGCAAGACCAGCACTAATTCCAATCATATTAGCTTCCTGAATTCCCATCTCAAAAAATCGTTCAGGAAATTTTTTGGCGAAAAGATTTGACATTGTTGATTTTGAAAGATCAGCATCAAGAACAACAATATTTTGATGTAGTTCGCCGAGTTGTGCGATAGTTTCTCCGAAAGCTAAACGAGTTGATTTACCCATTGTCATCCAGTAATTTTTGAAGTTCAGCTAATGCAAGTTCAGTTTCTTTTTCGTTGGGAGCTTTGCCATGCCATTCTACATTATCTTCCATAAATGAAACACCTTTGCCTTTAATAGTATGAGCAATAATATAAGTTGGCTTGCCTTTTGTATTTCTTGCAAGATTCAGTGCATTTTCAATTTCATCTAAATTATGTCCATCAATTTCAACCACATTCCAGTTGAAGGCAATTAATTTTTCTTTTAATGGTTCCAGATCCATCACATCTTTAATGTAACCATCAATCTGACTTTTATTGTAATCAAGTATTACGCACAAATTGCCAAGTTTGAATTTTGGTGCTGAAAGAATTGCTTCCCAGATTTGTCCTTCCTGAGTTTCACCATCACCAGTCATACAATAAACACGGTAATCTTTTTTATCAATTTTCGCTGCTAATGCCATTCCAATTGCAACAGATAAACCCTGACCGAGAGAACCTGTGGATGCTTCCACATATGGCAAATCAATGTAACTTGGATGTCCCTGAGTTCTTGAACCCAGAACTCGAAGATTCATTAATTCTTCATAAGTTATTAATCCAATTCGCGAAAAGACTGCATAGAGAGCCGGAACACCATGACCTTTTGATAAGACAAATCGATGTCTATCTGGATCAAGAGCATTTTCTTTTGTTCTTTTTATTTCTTTGAAGAAAAGATAAACAAGAATATCAATGGCGCTCAAAGATCCGCCAGGATGTCCCGATTTAGCTCTCGATATAGCCTTTATGATATCAATTCGAAGTTCGTTTGCGATTCTTTGTAATTCTCTGTTTGTATACATAGTCTAAAAATTTTTCAAAGTTAATATTTAGCAATTTTTGTTCAAAAAGGTGTCTAGTTATGAATTGCCATGTTGATTTTTCGTAAGATGATAAATCGAATAGATAATTCAATAATTTAGATAAACATACGATTGACATCTGACTAATTAAAACGTTTCGATTCTAAGTATTTTAATTTGTCGAATATTGCCCGTATAGCGGAGAGGGTGGGATTCGAACCCACGTCAGGCTTGCGCCTGAACCGGTTTTCGAGACCGGCCTATTCAACCACTCTAGCACCTCTCCATTTCAATGAATTTCCTTTAATAGTTTTTGCGATGCAAATATAAAATTAATCTGAAAAATTTTTTATCTCCGGTTATCAGAGAATTTATTCATTCTAATCACTTTAGATTAAAAACAGGATAATCGCAATATTTTAAATAAACTCTTTACTTTTAATAAAATTTTCCATAGAATTTCAATAAAATTTATGCAGAATCAATAAGAAAATAGAGTTGGCGTAAAATGAACAACATTAAATACTTATTAATTACCCTTCTTTCCGTATTATTTTTGCAATGTTCATCATCAGTTCCTGAAGAGGAAACTACTCCAGGCGAAGCTCCACAACCTGTCGAAACAAAACAGGAAGAAAAGCCTACTTCAAATACAATCATCTTTAGAAATGATTCAAATACTTTTCTCAAAGAAGCTTTGAAGAATAATAAAGTAGATCTTGTCTCGGTTTCAACCTGTCCAAAATTATTTAACGGCTGTTGTTTAACCGAAGGAATATCAAGTTATCACAATGGCGTTTACGCTGAGTTCTATAATGTTACATCACCACTCGGGAAGAACATCTATTGCGATCTATGGCTTCATTATAAATCTACAGATGGTAATGTTATTGCATTTCCTGTAGAATATCAAACCAACAGAAATATGCTAAAAGTTAACGGAGTTTACTTTCAATGCATTGAAGAAGATAATCATTTCTGGGTACCAAATCTTAATTACTTCCATACAAATTGGCCATCAGAGACATTTGATTATGTAATGGATTTTGCTCCAAGTAAATTCATTCGTTTTGAACAACAATTCTGTAAAAGTCTTGGCATACCGGATCCAAAATCACCGACTGGAAAAATATTCCCACTACAGATTTCAGAAAATCCCAATCTCAAGGTTTTTGCAGAAAGTCCATTCGAAGATATTGTTATTGAATATAAAGATATCACAGCTGGAATAGACAACTTCATAGATTACTATTATTTCGATCGCCTTGATTATTTAAGGGATAAACTGGCAAATGTTTCTTTCTTAATTAGAGATAATGAAACTCTCTTCCCCGTTGAAGATGCAATTGTCACTATCACTCAAGTTGAATCAACTGGTGACTTAAAAGAAGTATTTGAAAGATTTACCGATTTTGCTCTTCGAGCACCAAATTTTGATTATGGATTTTACGGATTTAAGAGTTGTGCTTCAGAAAGTGTTCTTGATAAATTTTCGATGCAAAGTAAATTATTTAATTACTATACAGAATATAGATTAAATCCATGGGCAGTTGTTGCAAATGAAATTAAAGCAAAGACAAATAAAGATGGTCAATTTTTCTGGAATACGAACTATTTGCTTGAACAAAATCCAGATCTTTATTCTGATTTAATTCGCACTCCCCTATTCAAAAAAGAAATATCTAATAAAGCTTCGAATTTTGTAATGGAGAAGAATAAAGAATATCAAATCAAAATCATTCATCCACGCTATCAATATTTCGAAAGAACATTCGAAATTTCTGAAGATAGTCAGGTAATTGTCGATTTAGCTCAATTTACAACAAAACTCGAAAATGTTGGTGGAAGAGGTAATAGAGATAATCTTTTCATAATAACTCTGCCTAAATAATAAAATCAGATTATGTGAAATTTCACCCTCACAGATTAATGATCCGTGAGGGTTTTTTGTTTTAAATTTAGTTGAATCAAAACAATTTGATTGAGAGTCATTTTAAGATTCAATTTGAGTGTGAAGAGCAATTTCTTCGAGGACTGAACTGACACGTAAGCATTCACTAAGTTCACCTGTGAAAACCACTGCTTTGCCTTTAATGTGAACTTCCCAAGTAAGTGCTTCAGCTTTATCGTATGAGCAGCCGATTGCTTTAATAAGTTGTGCAATTACTTCGTCAAAAGTATGATAATCATCATTAAATAAAATTACTTTTGCCGGAAAACCTACTTCGGTTCCATCATCAACTTTTATTTCTTCAATTTCTTTTATCTGTTCCATATAAAAAATTTAATCATAGTCAAGTTTTTAGTCAATTGCTAATTTATTTTTTCAGTAGTAAATTAATTCAAAAATAAAGAGGAAGAAAACATGAAAATTGCTGTTGCACTCAGCCATGTTCCCGATACAGCAACAAAAATAAAAATCGCTCAAGATAGAAAAGCTATCGATCCAACCGGGGTTACTTTTGTGATCAATCCTTATGATGAATTTGCTGTCGAAGAAGCATTAAAAACAAAAGAAAAATTTGGCGGCGAAGTCGTTATCTTCACTTATGGAAATGATTCTGCAAAAGAATCAATAAGAAAAGCTTTAGCAATGGGTGCTGATAAAGGAGTTTTAATCAAGGGTGAATTGAATGTTGATTCACTTACAGTTGCTGAAGCACTTGCCTCTGAAATTTCACAATATCAACCTGATATTGTTTTCTGTGGAAAACAATCAGTAGATTATGATAGTTCTGCAGTAGGTCAGATGTTATCTGAATTATTAAACTATCCTTCCATTTCAACTGTTATAAAATTAGAAATCAATGATGGAAAAGTCAGAGCTGAACGGGAAGTTGAAGGCGGAAAAGAAATTGTTGAAACTACTCTTCCCTGCGTTATTACAGCTCAAAAAGGATTAAATGATCCTCGTTACGCTTCATTGAAAGGAATTATGGCTGCAAAATCAAAACCAATTGAAGAAAAACAATTTAATGTAACATCAAATCGACTTGCGGTTAATGAATTAAGATTACCTGATACAAGCAGAAAATCAAAAATAGTTGGTACCGATGCTTCAGCAGTTCCTGAATTAGTGAAATTCTTGAGAGAAGAAGCAAAGGTAATTTAAAGAGGGAGAAAGAAAAATGTCATATAAAATACTCGCTTTCTTAGAACAGAGAAATGGAGAAATAAAAAAACAATCACTCGAAGCTGCTCGCAAAGCTTATAAACTTTCAAAGGAATTAAGTTGTGAAGTAACTGGTGTTGTTATCGGAAGTTCAATTTCAAATTTTGATATTCTTGCTGAACACGGAATTGAAAAATGTATTCATCTTAAAAATGAAAAATTAAAATATTATTCATCTTCAGCTTACGCTAAATTGATTGCTGATTTAGCTAATGAAGAGAAAGTAAATCTTCTATTGTTTTCTCACACTTCTATGGGAAAAGATTTAGCTCCAATAGTTGCGGCAAAACTCAAAGCCGGTTATGGTGCTGATTGCACTTTAATTGAAATCAAAGATGGAAATTTGCTGCTTGAACGACCTATCTACGCTGGCAAATCAATCCTGAAATTTTATCTAAATTCTGAAGTTAAAGTCGTATCAATTAGACCAAACACTGTCTCATTAACTGAGGATGGTTTTAAAGTTAACTTAACAGTTGATGTCAGAGAAATTCCTGATGATAAACTTGATTTAAGAAGTTATGTTGTAGATTATCAAAAAGCCGAAGGAAAACTTGATGTTGCAGAAGCTGACATTATTATTTCAGGTGGAAGAGGAATGAAAGGTCCTGAGAATTTTTATTTACTTGAAGAAATTGCTCAAATACTGGGTGGTGCAGTTGGTGCATCAAGAGCTGTTGTAGATGCAGGATGGAGACCGCATTCAGAACAGGTTGGACAAACCGGAAAAACTGTTTCACCAAAATTGTATATTGCATGTGGAATTTCAGGTGCAATTCAACATCTGGCTGGTATGTCTTCTGCTAAATGTATAGTTGCAATTAATAAAGACAAAGATGCACCAATCTTCCAGGTTGCTGATTATGGAATTGTTGGAGATGTACTTGAAATTCTTCCAGTTTTGAAAGAAGAATTAAAAAAATATGTTAGTTAATTTTAATCATGGATAAAGTTAGAGTCGAAATAGCAGGATTACATCAAACGCCAACTGGAAGCGGTGCTTACGCTTTGATTTTAAAAGAAGTCGATGGCAATCGTAATTTGCCGATTATTATTGGTGCCTTCGAAGCCCAGGCAATTGCCATGGAACTCGAAGGCATCAAACCTCCAAGACCTTTAACACACGATCTTACCAAAAACATAATTGAATCACTTGGCGCAAATTTAATTGAGATAATTATAGATGAATTAAGAGACAACACTTTTTATGCAAAACTGATACTTGATGTCTCTTCGATGAGTCAGGAAATTGATGCAAGGCCAAGTGATGCAATTGCATTATCCGTTCGCTTTCGCTGCCCAATTTTTGCAAGCGAAACGGTAATGCGAGAAGCTTCGTTTGAAATAGAACCTGAGAAAGAAAAAAAATTTAGAATAGATGACTTTGAAGAAGATTTCCCACCCAAAAAAAAACCCCATTCTCAAGAAAAACCTAATATCTACAAGAGTAAAGAAAATCGAATTGCACAACTTCAGGCACAATTAAAAGAAGCAATTGAAAAAGAGGAATACGAAAGAGCTGCAAAAATTCGAGATGAATTGAAAAAATTGACCGGTGAAGGCAATTAATCAATTATATTCGATCCTAAATCACACTCTTTACATTTCTTCTTGCTGCAATATTCTCTAAACAACTCAATCAATCCCTGATAAAAAATACTTTGATGCACAATGTTTGGTAATCCAAGAGCATTTGCCATGTCAATCACTATTTGATTATCAGTTTTCAGCATCATTGTTTTATATACAGCAAGAACTCGTGCAGATTGTTTTTTACGATTAAAGATATCAGAAAAGACTTTTATAAATGGTAAGACAACATTGACAACAATTTCTTCAGACCTTGAAAGTCCGATAAATTGTCTGAACGGATTAAGAGCTTTTTTCTTGAAATGAAAATAATTTTTCCATAATCCATCTGCGTTTACAATAAATAATGACTTCATACTTTTGAGCATTTGTGAAGAATTATCAATCTTTTCGAAGATAGACATCATTCTGCCAAGAAGATTATTATACAAAAGCTGATAAAGTAATCTGACCCCACCTGCAATTCTAATTGTTGGGAAATTTTGAGGTTTCAATTGGAAGAAATGCCATTTGCTTCCATCCAGAATTGAACCTCTAAAATTAGGTCCGATTTTCTTCCAGTGTTCGTTAATTGATTTAATATAGTCTTTAACCTCAGCATCATCTACTTCGTTAATTTTCGGTGGAAGTCCTGATACATAGAAATAAACATACTCAGCTTCCTGAATAAAATTTTCTTTAGAAACATTTTTTTGAACAAAATCTAAATCAAGCTCGAGAGCCAACTTCCTGAAAATGTCTTTATTCTTTGAATAACCAAGTGCTTCAAACATTAACTCGTAGAATAATTGCGTCCACAATTTTTCATTTCGGAAATCAGAAGGTTTAAATTCTCTATTATAAAATTCTTCATTTGGTGTATAATGAATGCTTGGTTCTTTAGTTGCTTGACGCAGCTGATCTTCAAGATAAATTTCTTTTAATCTCTGGTAAATCCGATTACATTTTTTCTCAAATCTTCGAAGACCAAGTTCTCTCAAGAAAGTTAACTTTTTATCGACGGTAGTTTGTAATTCTTTGTATTGACAGGCAATGCCCTTCATTCGGTGATCTTTTTCGAGGGAAATTGCTTCACGGATTGCTGTTCGAAAATCATCGTCGATATATTGACTCAAATTTAATGTTGGAACCAATCTGCCCGATGCAGTTATTGGATGAAAATCTTTTATATCATAATTAAAGAAAACATGAAGGATAACTCTGTTGTATTTTTCATTCTTATTATGTTCGTGCCTGACCCAATCTCCAATGGCAGTATCAATCTCGATATCACCAGTATACTTTATTCCCCCAATCATTATTCTTGCATTCTTAAAATCAGGTCCATCTTCACCATTATTGCGTTCACCTACATCAAGAATCTCAATTTCATCTTCATTGATTGTGTAAAGTTTATCTTTATTGAACTTTTTATTTTCCCAGATCTGATAGAGAAATTTTTCTTTGATTTTATTTAGATTATTCATGAATAATATAATTCTTGTATTTTTTCTTTGAGGTTATTTGCGTTATTAAAGACACACTTTCTAAAATCACCGTTTAGATTAGTGTAAAGTACGTCGCGACTTGAATTGATTAAAAAATTCTGAAATTTATTTTTCTTCAAGAAAGTAATGACAGCTTCCAGGTTGCCCCCCTGAATTCCTATTCCTGGAATAAGTAACGGAAGGTTTAAGAAATCTTTTTGAAGAGATTTTAATTCACTGGATTGTGTTGCACCAAACACTATTCCAATGTTTTTGTGTTTATTATTCCACTTTTTGATTTTTTCAAGCAATACTTCGAAAAATCTTTTGCCGTTTTCCAATTTCAATTTCTGAAAATCTTTTACGCCTAAATTAGATGTCAAAGCGAGTACATAATTTGTCTTGTTAATATACCTGAAAAATGGTTCTAAAGAATCATAACCAAGTAAAGGATTTAATGTAACTGCATCAAACCTGAAATGTTCATAAATTCCCTTCGCATACATTTTAGAAGAAGAACCAATATCTCCTCTTTTTGCATCACAAATATTGATAATCTGCTTGGGGATTTTAGGGAGAATGTTTTCTAGAATTCGTAAGCCATAACTACCCATTGATTCAAAAAATGCCATGTTGAACTTGTAAGCATCCACAATCTCATAAGTTGCTTCAACAACCCCTTCGATAAAGTATTCAACAAAATCCTTTTTGAAAGTTATATATGAGGGTAAAAGTTCGGGATAGATATCTAGACCAATGCACAGATGGGATTTTTTTTTAGTAATCTCTTCTTTTACTCTCTTCACAATAATTTCCAAAGATTTTTAAACAAATATAAAAAACTCTATTCTAAGATTGAATTTTATCCATTGCGACTATTCCAGATATTTTCTTTCAAAATTCAAATCGATTATGAAATTGGGTTCCACATTCTTTTCGGAAAATAATTGAACAACTCTAAGCTTCGTTTCAAAATCATTTAATCATTTTTTTCTAATTTTGTGAGTAAAAATTGAGGAATCAATGTCTGGTGAAAGAAAAATTAAACTTAGAAATGGCAATCAGATGATTGCTGAAGGGGCAATATACGCTGGATGTAAATTTTTTGCCGGCTATCCAATTACTCCGGCGTCAGGAATTTATAAAGGCATGATCGATTTGTTACCAAAGGTTGGTGGACTCGCAATTCCATCTCCCGATGAAATTTCAGCAATTGCTTATTGTGTTGGTGCTTCAATGGCTGGATTTAAATCTATGACTGCTACATCCGGACCAGGCTGGTCATTAATGGTTGAAACTGTACAATATGCATTGATTACAGAAACTCCAATTGTAATTGCTATGGTACAACGACTCGGTCCATCAACTGGAGGAGCTACGCAAGGTGCGCAGGGAGATATTTTTATTTCAGAATTTATTACTTCTGGAGGATATACAATTCCTGTCTTCTATCCAACCAATCCAAGAGAATGTTTTGAATTAACTGTCAAAGCATTTAACTGGTCAGAAATACTCAGAACACCTGTTGTTCTTCTCTCAGATAAAGAAATTGGAATGACAACTGAAACTGTTGATTACGCAGGACTGAATTCATTACCTGTTATTGACAGAAAATCAATTTCACCAGACGATGAAAAATTGAAAACCTGGAGAATGTATGGATTTGATAATCCTGGTGATGTTCCTTTATTCACACCGATCGGAGGAAAAATTAAAGTAACTGCAACTGGTTCGGCTCACAACATGGATGGAGAATTAAAGAAGAATGATCCAGAAACCATTGCTGTCCTGAAACATCTTGAAGCTAAAATTGACGCAGCAAAAGATGATTTTATTGAATATAAATTTTATGAATCGAAAAATGCAGATACTTTAGTGATAAGTTTTGGAATAACAGGTAGAACTGCACTTGAAGTTTATCGACAATCAAAATTAAATGGAAAGAAACTATCTGTTCTGATTTTGCATACTTTATTCCCTATCTCTGAAAATTTGCTATTAGAAGTAAGTAAAAACTATAAAAAAATTATCATTCCAGAAGAGAATTTAAAGGGTCAGTACCGTTCACTTATTAAACATTTATTTATTGATAAAGAAGTAATTGGTGTGAATAAAATTGGAGATATGATTTCTCCAGAAGAAATTATGGAGGTTATCTAATGAATAAATTACTTTCTCAGATTGACATTCAAACCGAATGTACTTACATGACTCAAGGTGCGCAGATGCCTTTTTGTAAAGGTTGTGGTCACAGTCACATCTTAAGAAAATTAGATGAAGCTTTAGTTAAACTTAATTTAAATCCAGAGGACATCTGCCTCGTCACTGACATTGGATGCATTGGTCTAGCAGATTATTTATTCGATAAAGTGCATACTGTTCATACCACACATGGCAGATCAACTGCTTTTGCAACTGGAATAGCTTTAGCGAATAAAGTACTCGGAAGTAAAAAATTAAAAACTATTGTTCTCATTGGTGATGGCGGTGCAATGATTGGATTGCTTCATATTGTAAACGCTGCTTTGATTAATACTGATCTTACAGTGATCGTTGCAGATAATTTTCTTTTTGGAATGACTGGTGGTCAACAATCAGCTTTCACACCAATTGATTTCATCACACAAACTTCACCACTTGGAAATATCATACCACCTATCGATTTATGTAAAGTTGCCATTTCCTCTAAAGCACCATTTGTTGCAAGAAAAATTTCAACTGATAGAGATCTTGTTAATATTTTAGCCGAAGGAATTAATTTTAATGGATTTGCTTTAATTGAAGTTCTTGAACTCTGCACCGAATACGCTGTTGAAAAAAATAAACTAAAAGGAACTGATCTGGAAAAAATAGCTCGCGAGCATGATCATCAAATTGGACTTTTAGAAAATTATCAAGATCGAATTGAATTTTCAGAATTATACATTAATAAATTTTTCAAAGAGGAACAGAGTATCGAACTATTTAAAGATTTTATAATTCCAGATCGGACAAAAATAGATTTTAAAGAGAGATTCAATAAAGATCAGTTGGGAATCATTTTAGGTGGAAGTGCTGGAGAGAAAGTTCAATCGTCCGCAGCATTGTTATGTCAGGCTGCTACGAAAGCTGGATTGTTTACAACTCAGAAGAATGATAATCCTGTTACTCAAGGCAGTGGATTTTCTTTAGCCGAAATTATTATATCTAATCAAGAAATTTTTTATACTGGTGTGGATTCACCTTTTGCTGTCTTAATTGTTTCTCAGGATGGTTTGAACGAAATAATTTCGCAAGGTGTGTTCGATAAAATCAAAAAAGAAACAATTCTAATTTATGATGAATCATTAAATCCTTCAGTATCAACAAATAGAATGTACAGTTTACCACTTAGAAAGTTTTGCTCTCCTTCAAAGGCAGCTTTAGGTGCAATTGATGTTCTATTAAAAATCACAGAACCTTTTGATCTCAAAATTTTCTACAACGAAATCGAAAAGAGATTTGGTGATTACGAAAAATTATATAAAGGAAACATTCTTGAATTGATTGCTACTTGAAATTACTTCTAAATTTTAGAAATTCTTTTTCAGATAAAAATTCGAAATGATTTTCTTCTTCAAAAACTTTAATTAAAAACTACTTTTTCCATTTAAACTGGAAAGACTTTTTCGAAATCAGGTGATTAAATACGATTTGGTTTTAAAACAAAAAAACCTTCAAAATTCATCATTTTGAAGGCTTTTTGTGGGCCCGGAAGGACTTGAACCTCCGACCCGCTGATTATGAGTCAGCTGCTCTAACCAACTGAGCTA
>CAZGQO010000021.1:0-17765 GCA_964527925.1 uncultured Ignavibacteriaceae bacterium | reverse complement strand
AGAAAGATATAATGGAATTAATGACGCAATCACAAGATTGGTGGCCTGCAGATTTTGGTCATTACGGACCATTGTTTATTCGAATGTCATGGCATGCCGCAGGAACATATAGAATTGGTGATGGTAGAGGTGGGGCTTCTGGTGGATTGCAAAGATTTGCACCTTTGAACAGCTGGCCTGATAATGCAAATCTCGATAAAGCGCGCAGACTTCTCTGGCCTATTAAACAAAAATATGGCAACAAAATTTCATGGGCTGATTTGCTTATGCTTGCAGGTAATGTTGCTATGGAAGCAATGGGATTTAAGACATTTGGATTTGCTGGTGGAAGAGAAGATGTTTGGGAACCAGATGAAAGTATTTATTGGGGTACTGAAACAGAGTGGCTTTCTGACAAAAATCGTTACAAAGGTGAAAGAGAACTCGAAAATCCACTTGCTGCTGTACAAATGGGATTGATTTATGTTAATCCTGAAGGTCCCGGCGGAAATCCCGACCCAATTGCTGCTGCAAAAGATATTAAAGAAACATTCAGAAGAATGGGAATGAATCTCGAAGAAACTGTTGCGTTAATTACAGGCGGACATACATTTGGAAAGGCTCACGGTCAGGGTGATCCAAAACTTATGGGTCCTGAACCAGAAGCTGCTGATATTGAAATGCAAGGTTTAGGATGGAAATACAATTATAAATCTGGAAAAGGTCCTGATACATTAACAGGTGGTCCAGAAGTAACATGGACAACACAGCCAACTAAATGGACTTATGATTTCTTCAAGCATCTTTTTGAATATGAATACGAATTAACTAAAAGTCCTGCAGGTGCTTATCAATGGGTTGCTAAAGATGCGCCAGAAATAATTCCAGATGCATACGACCCAAACAAAAAACATAAACCAACAATGCTCACAACAGATCTTTCATTGAGATTTGAACCTGAATTCGAAAAAATTTCCAGAAAGTTTTACGAAAATCCTGAGTTGTTTGAAGATGCATTTGCAAGAGCATGGTTTAAACTTCTTCATAGAGATATGGGACCAAGCTCAAGATATCTCGGTCCGGAAGTTCCAGAAGAAGATTTAATTTGGCAAGATCCAATTCCAAAAGTTGATTATAAATAAGTTGATGAAAAAGATATTGAAGAATTAAAGAAAAAAATTCTTTCTTCTGGATTAACAATTTCTGAATTAGTTACAACTGCATGGGCTTCTGCATCGACATATCGCAACTCGGATAAAAGAGGTGGTGCTAACGGTGCAAGAGTAAGACTTGAACCGCTTTTACCTGCAAGTGATGGCTATGCAAAAGGCATTGAATTTTTTGTTCAGAAGAAATTAACTAATGGCTTATATGGAATGTTTAATTATTCTTTTTCGAAAATAAACTTTAAGTCGCTTGATGGAAAAGAAAGACCAAGTAGTTTTGATTATCAGAATGTTCTAACAGCAAAACTTGGTTATAAGATTACGAATAATTTTGAAGTATCTGCAAAGTACAGATTTATGGGCGGCAGACCCTACACTCCGCTCGATGAAGTTGCCTCTGCAAAGTTCAATCAAACAATTTATGATTTTACCAGATACAACGGTGTTCGTTATAAAGATTATCAGCGTCTTGATGTAAGAATTGATTATCGCTTTGAAATGTTTGGTTGGGCACTTACAACATATCTCGATTTTCAAAATGTGCTGAATGTTGAGAATGTTGAACAGGTTATCTGGAATCAGAAAGCTAAACAAGTTGATTATATTTATCAGTGGAAATTTCTTCCCGCTGGTGGAATTAAAATAGAATTTTAGTAAAACAAATCAGAGGAAAACAAAAATGCAAACAATACTTGGTGCCGGCGGTGGAGCCGGAACAGAAATAACAAGAGAGTTATCAAACTTTACGAAGGATATTCGTGTAGTAAGTCGAAATCCGAAAAAAGTAAATGAATCCGATCAACTGATGAAAGCTGATTTGACAGATCCGGCTCAACTTGATAAGGCAGTTGAAGGGTCTGAAATAGTTTATGTAACAATTGCTTTCCCTTACAACATAAAAATTTGGCGTAAGTTGTGGCCAAAGTTTATGCGCAACCTCATTGAATCTTGCAGCAAACACAAAAGTAAAATTGTTTTTGTTGATAATGTTTATATGTATGATCCAAAATATTTGAGCAATATGACAGAAGAAACACCAATCAATCCAATTTCGGAAAAAGGAAAGGTGAGAGCAGAAGTTGCAAGAATGTTAATGGATGCTGTTGAAAAGAACAAAGTTGAAGCTATCATTGCACGTGCACCGGATTTTTACGGTCCCGGTGTTATTGGAAGTATGTTATATCAATCTGTCTATTTAAATTTGGTTAAAGATAAAAGTCCGCAGTGGCTTGGCAAGTTAGATGTAATACATAATTTCATTTATAGTAAAGATATTGGAAAAGCAGTTGCAATTCTCGGCAACACTCCTGATGCTTACAATCAGGTTTGGCATTTGCCCACAACTGACAGAAAACTTACTAACCGCCAGTGGATTGAGCTGATGATGAACGCAATGAACAAGCAAATGAAAATTCAGACTATGCCGAATTGGATGATCAATTTAGTTGGAATATTTATGCCAATACTAAAAGAACTGCAGGATGTTGGTTATCAATTCAAGAACGATTACTTCTTCAACAGCAGTAAGTTTAACAAAAGATTTAACTTCACACCTATTTCGCCGGAAGAGGGAGTTAAGGGAATGGTTAGATAAATCTTTGCGGCGTAGCGTCTTTGCGTGAAAGTTTTTCTCTCACTAAGACGCAAAGTCGCTAATGAAATCTTGCTTAATTCTTAGTAATAATTTTATGTTGTTCTTGTAAAAAAAAGATTTTTTTATGAAATGGTTTTTCTTCTTTCTCATTTCCCTTCACGCATTAATTCACTTGCTTGGATTTGTTAAAGCTTTTCAGTTAGCAGAGATTAATCAACTTACTCAGCAAATATCAAAACCAATTGGTGTGATTTGGTTGTTGGCGTTTTTGATTTTAGTTATAGCTGCCATTCAGTTTATTCTTGAAAAAGATATTTGGTGGATGCTTGCTCTGATTGGAATTATCATTTCACAAGTTTTAATAATTCTTTATTGGCAGGATGCTAAGTTTGGCACAATCCCCAATGTGATCATTCTTCTGGTTGCGGTTGTTGCATTTGCTGATTGGAGTTTTAATCGTGATGTGAAGAATGAAATTTCAGAAATGCTTTCCCGAAATCCAGTTGACAAGAAAGAAATTCTTCCGGAAGAAAAATTGATAATCTCCCGCCGATAGTTCAAAAGTGGTTAAGGAATTCTGGCGCTGTTGGGAAAGAAATGATTCACATTGTTCGGTTAAAACAAAAAGGACAAATGAAATTGAAATCCGAACAGGAAAAGTGGTACGATGCAAATGCAGTTCAATATTTTACTGTTGATAATCCCGCATTCATCTTTCAAGTAAAAGTTGATATGATGCCTTTGGTTTACTTCACTGGACGAGATAAGTTCAAAGATGGCAAAGGAAGTATGATTATTAAAATACTATCACTGATAAATGTTGTGAACGATTCTGATAATGAAAAAATAAATCAGGGAACGCTGCAAAGGTATCTTGGAGAAATGATTTGGTTTCCGACTGCGGCTGTCAGTCCTTTTATAAAATGGGAGGAAGTTGATTCACTCACAACCAAAGCAACAATGACCTACAAAGGCACAACTGGTTCCGCAATGTTTTATTTTAATGACAAAGGTGATTTTGTGAAATTCGGTGCAATGAGATATATGGAAACAGAAGATAATTCACAACTTAAAGAATGGATAATTACTTTTAACGAGTACTCAGTTTATAACGGAATTAAAATTCCTGTAAAAGGCGAAGCAACCTGGAAACTTGATAACGGAGATTTTACCTGGTATAAGCTTGAGGTTTATGATGTTGAGTATGATAAAGATTTAAATTAATAGTCAATTTCAATAAATATTTTTAACCCAGTTATTTGTTTGCATATAAAATGATTTTCATATGATAAATAGAAGTCATCAAGTTTTAAGAGGTGGCTTAAAAGAGTTAGCGGAAGGAAAACGAAACATCTTTAATTATCAAAAAAACTTTGTTGATAAAATGATTCAGCACATTAATTTTTCGCAAAATTAATCTTGTTCAAAATTACTTCAGAATTATTTAATAAATTTTATTATGAAAATTTTAATAATAGAAGATGAAATAGATCTTGCTAAATCTATCGTTGAATTTATTGGAAAAGATAATTATTTAATCGACACAGCACATAAATTTTCTGATGCCGATGAAAAAATCAGTTTAAACGAATATGATTATGCATTAGTTAATTTGATGCTTCCCGATGGTTCGGGCTTGGACTTGGTTAAAAAGATAAAAAGGATTCAACCAAAGTGTGGAATAATAATCATCACTGCAAAAAATACTATTAATGATAAACTAACCGGACTTGATCTAGGAGCAGATGATTATCTTACAAAACCATTTCATCTTGCTGAACTTAATGCAAGAATTAAATCCGTTTTAAGAAGAAGATTGTTTGATGGAAGCTATGAAATAACTATTAACGAAATAGTTGTTGATACCGAAAAACGCGAAGTAAAAGTTAAAAACAAAATTGTCGAACTGACTCGAAGAGAGTACGACATATTTTTATTTTTTATAAGCAACAAAGAAAGAGTTCTAACAAAAGAATCAATAGTTGAACACATTTGGGGCGATGATGCAAATGCTTTCGATAATTTTGATTTCCGTTTACACGCATATAAAAAATCTTCGCAAAAAACTTATTGAGCAAGGTGCGAACGATTATATTAAATCTGTTTATGGAATTGGATACAAGTTATCATTAAAATGAAACTCATAAATAAAATAAGTCGTTACTTTCTTTTTACCTAGATACCAATCTTTGTTGTTATATCGATTGGGCTTTATTTCGTAATTGAAAATACTTTAACTAACGAAACTGATGAACAGCTTATCAACATTTCAAAAAAAGTAATTAAAGATTTGGAGAATGGCAAAATAATTGGTTTTGCTCCTTTAATTGAAGTAAGCACAACAGATAAAGTTGAAAAAGAAAATCAGTTTGAAGATGTTGTATTGTTTACACAAAATGATGATAATGAAGGTGAACAATACAGACAACTTACAACTTTTGTAAATCTTAACGGCACAAATTATAAAATCATCACAAGAGTCTCTTTGATTGAAAAGGAAGATATGCTCTTTACAATTATGAACATCACGATTGCTGCAATCTTTTTTCTGGTTTTAATAATGTATGTTACAAACAAATTTGCATCTAAAAAAATTCTAAAAGATTTTTACGACACACTTAAAAAGCTTGAAAATTTTTCAATAAAAAGTGATGAAAATTTAATTCTTAACAAATCAACGATTGAAGAATTTGAAAAACTTAACAAATCAATTTTATACCTTGCAGAAAAAGCAAAAAATGAATATCGAAGTTTGAAGGAATTTACCGAAGAAACTAATCACGAGATACAAACGCCGTTGGCAATAGCTAAATCAAAACTTGAAATACTAATTCAAAATGAGCGGTTAAATGAAAAAGAATTAACTCAAGTTAATGCTGCGTTAATGAATTTAAATCGATTAGAGCGAGTTAACAAATCAATTTTGCTTCTGAATAAACTTGAGCATAAAGAATTGTTTGATAGCACACAAATTAATCTTTACGATGAGATTATAAATATTCTTAAGGATTACAATGATTTTATATTATCTAAAAATATATCAATAAAACTGGGGTTTGATGAAAATTTCATAATAAAAGCTAATCATTCTTTAATCAATATCTTATTAAGCAATTTATTATCGAATGCAATTAAACACAATATTGACAGCGGCAATATAAACATCGAATTGAAAAATAATGAGTTGAGAATTTCAAACACAGGACAAATAACAAAAAAGAACACGCAAAAATTCTTTGAAAGATTTTACAAGGAATCAAACTCATTTGATTCAGTTGGACTTGGATTAACGATCGCAAAAAAGATTTGTGACTTATATGACTTTATTATTACCAACCAAACTCAAAATAATTTTTACAGCGTTATAGTAAAATTCATTAAAAATAATTCAGATTGAGATATGAAGTGTAAAATTTTTATTTCTATACTCTTTTCCGCTATAAATCTCTTAGCGCAAAAAAATTTAGATTTTTATTTATCGGCTGCTTATCATAATAACCCGGCAATAATTGAGCAGAAGAATTTAATAAGCATAAATAATCTGCAAAGAGATTTGGACTTTGCACAAACATCCAGCTTTCAAATCAATTTATCTGCTAATTATCTCTTTGTTCCTTACTTCAATAATAGCAGTGGAATTATATCAACTAATCCAGATCCAAATGCAATTGGTTATGATATCGGCTTAACAAATGGGGGTTTGTACTCTGCCCAATTAAATATTGAAAAAAATATTTTTAATGGAGCTTTAAGTGATGCATTAACAAAACAAAGATTGATTGCCGAAAACTCTACTAATAATAATATCGAATTATTAAAAAGGGATTTACAAAAGCAAGTTACTGATCAATATCTTCAAACATTTTTATCTTATCAGCTTTATAAGATGAGTGATGAATTAATTACTTATCTGAACGAGCAATTTAAAATACTTGGCAAACTTGTTGAAAGTGGAATGGCAAAACAATCCGAGTATTTATTGTTATCTGTCGAAATTGAAAATCAAAAAATTGCAGCAAATGATTACCTCTCTCAATTCCGCTCCAGTTTATCTGAATTAAATATACTTTGTGGAATTAAAGATAGCAGCGTTGTTGATCTGGAGCCGATTACACTTAAATTACAAAACGAAAAATTGTCTTCTAATCTTTTTAAGAAGTTTGAACTGGATAGTCTTGCAATTGAAAATCAGCAGGAGATTTTTGAGTCGAAATATCAACCACAGATTTCTTTATTTTTTAATACGGGATTGAATGCGGTTGAACTAAATAACATCCAGAGAAAATTCGGATTTAGTGCAGGGGTAAATTTTTCACTTCCTATTTTTGATGGCAATCAGCGTTCGATTACGCAGCAGCAAACTAAGATTTCTATTGAAACAATAAATTATTATAAATCTAATTTTCAAATTATTCTTGATAATCAACGAAGCAACTCACTTAAAAAAATTGAAAGTCTTAAAACCAATCTTGATAATCTTTCCACACAAATTGAAAACTACAACACCATTATAAAATTTTCTGAGCGTGAATTACGACAAGGTCAGCTTTCAATGATTGAGTATTTAACGATACTTAAAAACTTTTCCGATTTTAAGAAAAATAAAATTACAGCGGAAATAAATTATCAACTTGAAATTAACAACTTTAATTACTGGAATTATTAAGATGAGAAAAACAATTTCAAAGAATAAAATCGATCGCTTTGCTTTGCTCGCAATGGCAAAGAAAGCGGACTCTTATTGCGAGGCAATGAATTCAAAGAAGCAATCTCAAAAGAATTGGTGGATAGTAATTTTATTTATCTTTTCATCACTGCTTACTTCTTGCTCAAGTGATAAAAAAACAAACACTAATGATTCCCCCGGCACTCCAGTAAAAGTTGCATATCCAACACTATCGTCATTAACAGATTATATTACATTCAACGCAAATACCGTTTTTTTGAAAAAGGAAATTGTGCGCTCAACGTTTCAAGGTTTCATTCAGAAAGTCTATAAAAACATTGGCGATTATGTAAATGCAGGTGATGTAATTTTTCAAACAATCACAAAAGAAGCTTATGCAGCCGATAGTTTAAAAGTAAAACTTAGCGATGAAGTTTTCAGCGGAGTTGTAAATATTAAAGCAAAAACAAGCGGCATATTAACAGAACTAAATTATAATGTCGGTGATTTTGTTTCTGATGGTGAACAGCTTGCGGTAATATCCAATCCAAAATCACTTGCTGTTCTACTTAATGTTCCTTATCAGCATATTTCTAAAATAAAATTAAAATCGAGCTGTGTATTAATTCTACCAAATGGTAAACAGATAAGAGGAATAATTTCTAAATCACTGCCAAGCGTTGATCCGGTTTCTCAGACTCAAACATTTTTAGTTGACTTTAATGATGGAAAAGAAATTCCAGCCAATTTAAATCTTGAAGTTAAAATTCCAATAAGTGTTATAAAGAATGCGTTAGTATTACCGAAATCCGCTATTCAATCAGATGAGACACTTACGGAATTCTGGATAATGAAATTATTAAATGATACTCTTGCAGTTAAAACTCCGGTTACAAAAGGAATTGAGAACGATAGTTTGGTACAAATAGTAACTCCAAAATTATCATTGACTGAAAGAGTTGTTATTGATGGCGCTTATGGTTTGCTGGATACAGCAAAAGTCGTTGTAAAATAGTTTTCAGAAAGTAATCGTTGTTAAGGAAACGAAGTGGTGAAACAATTTTATAATTTAATTAATTAGATAAATGAAATAGTATGAACACATTTTACACAAAATTTAAAAGTCCGATAATTGTAATCCTTATGATTATTCTTTTAGGAGGAATATTTTCTCTTTCAAAAATTCAGTCAGGATTATTCCCCGATATAACATTTCCTAAAATCAAAATCATTGCAGAGAATGGACAACAGCCAGTTGATAAGATGATGGTTAATGTTACTATTCCAATTGAAAATGCAATTAAGAAAGTTCAGGATTTAAATTTAATTCGCAGCACCACAAGTCGTGGCAGCTGTGAAATATCCGCTTTCCTCAACTGGAATACAGATATAGATTTAGGCAAACAACGAATTGAAGCTCAGATTAATGCTATCAAGCAGCAGCTGCCGCCAGATGTAAACATCACAATTGAAAAAATGAATCCATCTATCTTGCCCGTGATGGGCTTTTCTCTTGAAGGAGATAGTAAGAGCCAAATTGAATTAAGGCAGATTGCTGAGTTCACAATTAAACCCTTTTTATCAAGAGTGAATGGTGTTTCAGAAATCGCAGTGATTGGCGGAAAGACAAAAGAGTATCATATAATTATTGACCCAATTAAATTAAGTCAGCTCGGTATTACTCCAAAAACTATTTCAGATGTTTTAACTCAATCAAATATAATTTTATCAACAGGTTATATAAAAGATTACAATCGTTTGTATTTAACAATAACAGATGCAGCGATTGATTCCAAAGGGGAATTAGAAAATACAATTATTAGCAATTCACCAAAGAGATCGATTAAGCTAAAAGATATTGCAACAATTGAAATTGGCGAGTTGAAAGAATACATAAAGATTAATGCTAATGGAAAAAATGTTCCGCTCATTGCAGTAATAAAGCAGCCGAACTCAAACTTAATTGAAGTTGTTGATAGTGTAAAATCGCAGATAACTCAATTGAATAAAATTCTGCCAAAAGATGTGGCGTTAAAACCATTTTATAATCAAGCCGATTTTGTCGGTGATTCAATTAAAAGCTTGCTTGATGTTTTGTGGATTGGACTTTTACTTGCAATCATTGTTACCATAATTTTTCTTAGATCTCTAAAAGGTAGCGCAGTAATATTAATTACCATTCCAATAACGCTCGGCTTAACAATTACTATTCTTTACACTTTTGGTTACACATTAAACATAATGACAATTGGAGCAATTGCCGCCGCGATTGGATTAATTATTGATGATGCTATTGTTGTAGTTGAGCAAATTCACCGAACACACGAAGAAAATCCTAACACAAGGACTCACGAACTTATTCCTAAGGCAATTAAATATCTTTTCCCGGCGATGGTAGGTTCATCATTAAGCACAATTGTAATATTTCTTCCGTTCGCATTGATGAGTGGTGTTGCTGGTGCATACTTCAAAGTTCTTACCGATACAATGATTATTACTTTAGTCTCTTCATTCTTTGTTACGTGGATTGGTTTACCAGTTGTTTATCTTTTGCTTTCAAGAAAAGAACATTCAATTAAAACTAAAACAAAAGATATAAATAGAATTAACTGGGTTTACTTTTTTATCAAGCGTCCGTTTATTGCGATAAGTTTAACTGTTATACTGATATTTCTTGCATACTTTTTATTACCAAAACTTCCTTCGGGATTTTTGCCAGAAATGGATGAGGGCTCAATTGTACTTGATTATTCAAGTCCACCCGGAACATCACTCGAAGATACAGATAAGATGCTTCAATATGTTGATAATGTTTTGAACACAATTCCAGAAGTTGAATCATTCTCACGAAGAACAGGAACACAAATGGGGTTTTTTATAACTGAGCCAAATCGTGGTGATTATTTAATTCAATTAAAGAAAAAAAGAAACAAAACTACCGCTGAAGTATCAGATGAAATTAGAAATAAAATTGAAACCGCACTTCCTTCGCTTCGTGTTGATTTTGGACAAGTAATTACTGATATGCTTGGTGATTTGATGAGTTCAGTCCAACCAATTGAAATAAAAATTTTTGGCGATGATAAAAACACACTTTACAAATTAGCTAATGAAGTAGCTTATGTAGTTCAAAACACAAATGGAACAGCAGATGTATTCAATGGAATTACAATTGCTGGTCCCGAACTTACTTTTGAGCCAAACATTGCAAAGCTCAGTCAATATCAATTATCGCCACAAGATTTTCAATTTCAGATGCAAACGAAAATTGAAGGAAGTGTTGTTGGTGGAATATTAGAAAAAAACCGTATGGTTGAT
This sequence comes from uncultured Ignavibacteriaceae bacterium, assembly GCA_964527925.1. Lineage (GTDB taxonomy): Bacteria > Bacteroidota > Ignavibacteria > Ch128b > Ch128b > Ch128b. The sequence continues at coordinate 7,042 of CAZGQO010000021.1, read as the reverse complement.
ATCAGAATGATTGAACAGAAAAAAGATAGAACAATAAGTGAACTAAAGAATACTTCTATTTTTCTTCCAGACGGAAAAATAAAACCTATTGATGAATTTGCTAATTTCAGATTAACAAGCGGAGTATCTGAAATTGAGCGGGAAAATCTGAAACAAATGGTTGCTGTAACTGCAAGATTAAACAACCGTGATTTAGGAAGCACGCTTTCAGACATTCAAAATAAAATTTCTTCAAAAATAATTTTACCTCAAGGTTATCAGATTGTTTACGGTGGTTCTTACGCTGAGCAGCAACAAGCTTTCAAAGAGTTAATTACAATTTTATTACTTGCGGTCTTATTAGTCTTTACTGTTATATTATTTCTGTTTAGAAAAGTACGAATTGGTTTTGTTATAATTTTTCTTGCAGTTCTTGGGATTAGCGGCAGTGTACTTGCATTATTCTTAACGGGAACACCTTTAAATGTAGGAAGTTATATTGGACTGATTATGATTGTTGGTATCATCGGAGAAAATTCAATATTTACTTATTTACAATTTACTGAAGCAAAACAAAACGGAATGGAAAAAGATGAAGCAATTACATATTCAATATCAGTAAGACTTCGACCAAATCTGATGACTGCACTTGGAGCCATAACAGCACTCTTTCCACTTGCGCTTGGAATCGGGAGCGGGGCACAATTACATCAACCGCTGGCAATTGCAATAATAGGTGGATTTGTAATTGCAATACCTTTGCTTTTAATAGTTCTTCCTACTTTTATTATGTACACTGAAAAATAAATTAAAATGCTATGTAAAAAGTTATTAACGTGATAATCAGGAAAACTAAAAACAGTGCGATGAAAAAAAATATATCTGCAAATTTTTCAAACTTTTCTGCTTGTTTTTGGTTTTTAGATCTTATTGAAATGAAGGAAAATAAAGTGGAGGTAATTAAAATTAATGCAGCTATGCCAGTAATTTCATCTAATAAATTCTTCTCGCCAATTTTGGATATTTTTAATGATGTGAGAACAATTAAACAAAATCCCAGTAAATTTGTTGATGAAGATAAAATATGTTCAGATTTATTATTAATCATAATTAATATTTTTTTTACAAAGATAGAAAAATCAAATAGGATTTCTATGAAAGCGATAAATTATTTTCAAAAGAAATAATAGAACATTTATGCAAATAAAAAATGCTAATCATATTTATAAAGAACTTCTTAAAGAATCCGAAAAATTTGCAATATGGATAACTAACAAAGTTGGCTCAATTGGATTTTTTGCGATAATATTTTTCTGGACTGTGGTTTGGCTTGGCTGGAATATTTTTGCTCCTGCTAATCTTCGTTTTGATCCCTATCCGGCTTTTGTCTTTTGGTTATTTATTTCAAATATGATTCAAATTTTTCTAATGCCATTAATTATGGTTGGTCAAAATTTGCAATCAAAACATTCTGAAATCCGCGCTGAGACTGATTACGAAGTTAATCTTAAAGCAGAAAAAGAAATAGAAGAAATAAAAAATGAACTGTCGGAAATAAAAGAATTAATTAAAGCACTGTCAGAAAAAAAATAGGTAAGTATCACTTCAGAATTTCTTTAGAATCACTTTTTATGTTAACGGTGTAACTAAAAAATTCTATTCACAACATAAAAGGAGTTCTTAAAATGAAAGCCAAATATTTTTTAATCGCATCGCTGCTCGTTTCTTTCACTGCTTTTGCACAGCAAGTGAATGTTCCAAAATCTACCAAAGATTCATTTTCAAAACTTTATCCAAAAGCAACCGAAATAAAATGGGATAAAGAAAATCAGGGTTATGAAGCTAGTTTCAAATTAGACGGAAAAGATATGTCAGTTATTTTAGATAAAGACGGAAAAGTTTTGGAAACCGAAACCGCTATTGAAATTTCTCAGCTGCCGAAAGGTGTTGAGAAATATGTAATGGACAATTATAAAGGATTTAAAATTACCGGCGCTGCTAAGATAATCAACTCAAAAGGCGAAGTAACTTTTGAGGCGGAAATTTCAAAAGATAAAGTAAAAAAGGATTTACTTTTCGATGCTAATGGTAAGCCCGAGAAAAAAGATTTGACTAATGAAAAAGAAAATGAAGAAGATGAGGATAAAGATTAAGTTTTGTTTTTTTTAATAAATCAACCCACATAAAATTTATAAAACTTTGAAGGTTGAAAACTTAGATTTCAAAATATTCCTTCAATATCATCGGGAAGGGCAAGCCCTTCCCCTACAAATGATAATCAATAACACAAAAGCCGTGATATTTCTACCACGGCTTTGAAATGGGTTCGTTAAGTGTTTATTCTTTATTGCAAATCAAATCTGTCAAGCATCATTACTTTATTCCACGCTGCAACAAAATCTTTAACGAACTTTTGTTTGTTTTCCGGACAAGCATAGAATTCAGAAACAGCTCTTAATTCACTGTTGTGCCCGAATATTAAATCTACTCTCGTTGCATTCCATTTAACCTGACCGGTTTTTCTTTCACGCACTTCAAATTTTGATTTCTTTTCATCAACTGGTTTCCATTCATATTTCATATCAAGCAGATTAACAAAGAAATCATTTGTAAGCACACCGGGTTTGTCAGTAAATACTCCGTAATCAGAACCATCCCAGTTTGCTTTGAGTGTGCGCATACCGCCAACAAGCACTGTCATTTCCGGTACAGTTAAGTTCAGCAGATTTGCTTTATCAACAATTAAATGTTCTGCGCAAACTCCCGCATCTCCTTTAGCATAGTTTCTGAATCCATCTGCAATTGGCTCAAGATATTTGAATGAATCTACATCTGTCCATTCTTGCGATGCATCTGTTCTTCCAGGAGTGAATGGAACTTTAATATCAACGCCAGCATCTTTAGCTGCTTTTTCAACTGCTGCACAACCGCCAAGCACAATCAAATCTGCAAGCGAAACTTTCTTTCCATCCTTTTGAGCAGCGTTAAATTCATTCTGAATTTTTTCAAACACGCTCAAAACTTTTGCAAGTTGTTTTGGATTGTTTACTTCCCAATTCTTTTGTGGTTCTAATCTTATTCGCGCACCATTAGCTCCGCCTCTCTTATCAGAATTACGATAAGTTGATGCAGATGCCCACGCAGTTGTAACTAACTCTGAAACAGTTAATCCGGATGAAAGAATTTTATTCTTCAGTTCTGCAATATCTTTATCATCAATAATTTTATGATCAACTGCTGGAATAGGATCCTGCCAAATTAAATCTTCTTTAGGAACTTCTGGTCCGAGGTATCGTGATTTTGGCCCCATATCTCTGTGAAGAAGTTTGAACCATGCCCGCGCAAATGCATCTGCGAACTCATCAGGATTTTCATAAAAGCGTCTTGAAATCTTTTCGAACTCAGGATCAAATCTAAGTGAAAGATCAGTTACAAGCATAGTTGGTTTATGCTTTTTATTCGGATCAAAAGCATCCGGAATAATTTCAGGAGCGTCCTTTGCTACAAACTGATAAGCACCTGCGGGACTTTTTGTTAATTCATATTCATATTCAAAAAGATGTTTGAAAAAATCGTGTCCCCACTTGGTTGGAGTTGTAGTCCAGGTTACTTCTGGTCCACCGGTAAGAGAATCTGGACCTTTCCCTGATTTATATTTATAATGCCAACCTAAGCCCTGTTCTTCAATCTCGGCAGCTTCAGGTTCTCTTCCCATAAGTTTTGGATCACCTTGTCCGTGTGCTTTACCGAATGTATGTCCGCCTGCAATAAGAGCAACTGTTTCTTCGAGATTCATTCCCATTCTCGAAAAGGTTTCTTTAATATCTTTTGCAGCAGCAACAGGATCGGGATTTCCACCAGGACCTTCAGGATTAACATAAATCAATCCCATTTGAACAGCAGCTAAAGGATTTTCTAAATTTCTTTCACCCGAATAACGATTTTTATCAGAGAGCCATTCTTTCTCCGAACCCCAGTAGATGCTTTCATCTGGTTCCCAATAATCTTCTCTTCCACCGGCAAAGCCAAAAGTTTTAAATCCCATTGATTCCATTGCAACATTTCCAGCAAGCACTAACAAATCAGACCAGGAAATTTTATTTCCGTATTTCATTTTAATAGGCCAGAGTAATCTTCTTGCTTTATCAAGATTAGCATTATCAGGCCAGCTGTTAGTTGGAGCAAATCTCTGCAATCCACCGCCGGCACCGCCTCTTCCATCGCCCATTCTGTAAGTTCCTGCAGCGTGCCAGGAAAGTCTGATAAACAATGGTCCGTAATGACCAAAATCTGCAGGCCACCAATCTTGTGATTGAGTCATTAGTTCCATCAAATCTTTTTTCAATGCATCGTAGTCTAGACTATTGAAAGCTTCTTTGTAGTTAAAGCCTTTATCCATTGGATTAGACTTATCAGAATTTTGTCTAAGTATGTTGAGCTTTAAACGATTTGGCCACCAATCATTTACGCTGGTGCCAAATGCGCTCACACCCATTGAGTGTGGAAACGGACATTTGCTTCCATTGTTTGAATTGTTACTCATTGAATTACCCTTTCTTTATTTGTTGAATAGTTAGAAGTCATTTTCAGATAAGCATCCCTTTTTAATAAAATGATTGAATGAATAATTGTTGGAGATTTACAGCATAAATCTCGTATAAAGTTCATCATAAATCAAATTGATAATTTTTATATTTGTATAAGATAATCTTATAATGCTTATGACACTCACTCAACTTGAATATCTCGTCGCAGTAGAAAGATTCGGAAATTTTTCCGAAGCTGCAAAAAATTGTTTTGTTACCCAACCAACTTTAAGTATGCAAATTCAAAAACTTGAAGAAGAACTTGGGGTAATAATTTTCAAAAGAGATAAACAACCGATTGCCCCAACTGATATCGGAAGAAAAGTTTTGGAACAAGCAAAACTTATTCTTAAAGAAAAGGAAAGACTTCAGATAATTCTGCAGGTTGAGCGAGGAGAATTCGTGGGAGCTTTGCGCGTAGCAGTAATTCCAACAATCTCATCATATCTGCTTCCGATGTTTATCAGCAACTTTACTAAAAAATATCCTGATGTTGAGTTGATTATTGATGAAGTTACAACAGATGAAGTAATGAATGGATTGGAAAAGGGTAATTTCGATATTGGAATTATTGCGCTGCGTTCCAACAACCGAAATTTTGAAACCGATATACTGTATTATGAACCATTCGTTGCATTTCTTCCGCCGGAACATAAGCTGATAACGAAAAAAAAAATTTGTCAGGAAGATCTTGATGTGAGTGATTTTCTTCTTTTGAAAGAAGGACATTGTTTGCGTGAACAAACTCTTGCTGTTTGTAAAAGCAGTGAGAATGAATGGATTCACAAAAGCAGCAAAGTAATTTTTGAAAGCGGAAATCTTGAGACTCTGATTAAACTCGTTGAACAAAAATTCGGAATGACGCTTTTGCCTTACCTGGCTTTGCAATATATAAAAGATAAAAAGAAGCTTAATCAGATAAAAGAGTTTAGCAATCCCGTTCCCAAGCGAGAAGTTGGATTGATTTATACGAACACATTTATCAAAACTCACTTACTTAAAGCACTGAAAGAAGAAATCCTGAAAGTCATTCCCGATGAGCTGAAGAAGAATAAAAGTGGTTTGGTTGTGCATTGAGGAGATTTGAAATTTAAGGTATTTACTCTTGTTTTAAGAAAAGTAAACAAGACACAATAACTTTAATTTAATTAAAAAAATTTCTTAGTTATTCTCATTTGATAGATAATTTAAATCAATAATATGTTGCTCAGGGAAAACATTAATTTCAGTAGCAACATGGTCAGAATAATCCAAAACAAGTTCTTCTTTTCTATACATTTCCCATGCTTTAGAAATTGCTTCATCTGATGAATTTACTTCAATCTCAACAATTCTCGATAAGAATTCTTGAACTTCTATCTTAAATTTTCTCATGTTTTACCTTTTTGTATTTACCCCTTCCAACAAACTCAATAATTCCTTTATCCCGAAGAAATTGAAGTTGTTGTCGGATTTTATCTTTTATGAATTTATTATTTGGGTGCTTCAACTTAAGCTTGTCCTCAAATTTATAAACATCTTCAAGTTTGAATACATTGGTTTTAATTTCATCAATACATCTCATAATATCCAGAATCCAGCCCTTAAAATCTTTTGATTTTTGCCTAAGAAAAAGTGTTCTATTAAAGTTTAGTTTAACAATCTCGGGATCAATAACTTTTGAATTTTTTATTAAGTACACCTTACCAGCTTCAGCCAATTTAGAAATATTGATATTGCATCCAACCCATCCTGCTCTCCTTGCGTGAGGTGATAAAGGAGGTCTTTTAATTATAAGTTCTTCGGTAATGAATTGCTTGGGAATAATTAAAAAATTATCAATGGTCCAGTTTGGAAAGTAAGTTAGGAAGAAAAAATTAGGATTGTTCTCTGAGTTTATTCTTTCGATCATCGTTGAGAACACCCCATAGGTTATTTTATTCGGGAAATTACCCCTTTTACTCTTTAACTCAAATTCTTCTAAACAATTTTTACAATAAAAATCAGCCACGGGTCTATTATTCTCAAATTCGTTTAATGGTTTATCGCCACACCTTGGACAATAGGAATTGTCAAGAACCCAATTTTCAGTTACAATTCTTACTATTTGAGATTTATTAGAATACCTCTCAGCTAACTTTAAATTTAAAAACAGATTCATTCTACTATATAAAGCGTTTTTATTACAATGATGAGTCGCAACGATTAATTATTGAAATTGTATATGTACATTCTATAGATCATGATGAAAAAATCAGGTTATAAGTTTTTGCTCCCTTGGTTATAGAACTAATTAACTTTCATTTTAAAAATATTAAGCTCGCAATACTTGTAAAATCATTACCCTCTTAACGACAAGATATTTTAATAATGAATATTTGATATAGAATTTAATAGAATGTGCTAAAGGTTTATTTGCAAGCAATATTATAGAATAAACTCTAAATAATTCTCCTTATTCACTAGTTCAATACTTGAATTTTCATAAGTACTTGTAA
>CAZGQO010000020.1:0-23627 GCA_964527925.1 uncultured Ignavibacteriaceae bacterium | reverse complement strand
TTGTGCAATTTATACAAAGGTATCAACGGACAATCAAGCAGAAAAAGAATTTTCCTCCTGTGAAGCTCAAGAGGAAAAGATAAAGGCTTTTGTTAAGAATCAGAATAACTGGGGAGTTTTTAAAAATTTATTCTGATGCTGGTTATACAGGAGCTAATCTTAATCGTCCTGCTTTACAGGAATTATTACAGGATATAAAACAAGGAAAAATCAATATTGTCTTGGCTTATAAAATTGATAGACTTACACGCTCACCAAAAGATTTTTACCAATTGATAGAAAATTTTGAGAAATACAAAGTTGATTTTATCTCTATCACTGAAAGGTTTGATACTTCTACACCAGCAGGAAGGCTTTTAAGAAACATAATGTTAAGCTTTGCTCAATTTGAAAGAGAGTTAGCAAGTGAAAGAACAAAAGACAAAATGCTTGAAAGGGCTAATAAGGGAATGTGGAATGGTGGGTTAGTACCTTATGGGTACAAGAGAGAAAATAAGAAGTTGGTTGTTAATCATAAAGAAGCAGAGGTTGTAAGGTTTATTTATGAAACTTACATCACAAAAGGTTCTTTGGCTGAAGCTTACAGAGAATTAAAACAAAAAGGTGTCAAGAATAGACAAGAAAAATTTTTTACTAAGAGCCATCTGGAGAACATCTTAAGAAACATTGTTTACATTGGGAAAATCAAATATTCAGGAAGAGTATACCAAGGAATCCATGAACCCTTAATTTCTGAAGAACTTTTTAACCTTGCTAGCAAACCCATAAAGAAAAGATAAGGAAATTAAGATTATACAAAGAGTTTCTCTTTGGTGGACTTATCATCTGTAATTAGTGTGGATCACGGATGACCTCTTCTTTTACCAACAAACGAAAAGAAGGAAGACTCAAAAGATATTACTATTACCGTTGCACATCTACCACAAAGAGAGATTGGGACGCCTGTTCAACAAGGCAGGTTAGTGCTGATAGATTAGAGAACTTTATCTTTGATAATCTTGAGAGAATTTCCAACGATAGACCTTACATTGAAAACCTTGTTTTCAGACTCAACAATGACTCATCAATCGGGTACCGCTCAGGACTCGAACTAACTCAATTATGCTCCCCGCTCTTCCCTCAAACCCTTCAAAATATCCTGAAATTATTTTTGGAATCCCTTGCTCAGAAGAAAGGAATTGAAAAAAATCTTTTAATCAAAAAGTTCATCAAGAACATTCTTTATTCAAAAGAGCAAATCCAGATAAATCTTTATTATTCAGAGGATTTTGACGCTTTCAAAAATTCAATTCTTCCTTCAGGGGTTGGGTCGGGTGGGGAGAAAAAAGAGGGGACTTCTGTTTCTATTTCCGAAAATCCCCAGTTCGTATTATCAAAGATGGCTCCGCGTGCAGGACTCGAACCTGCAACCCTCCGGTTAACAGCCGGATGCTCTACCATTGAGCTAACGCGGAATCTCAAATAACTTTTGTCAAAATTTTCGCTTGCAATTATACAAAAAGAGAAAATATTTTCAAATAGACCTAGAAGTTTCCAACTTCACTTTCTTTACGAAACTTTTTAAAAATTCAGTCAACTTAAAATTGGTTAGATTTTAATTTCATGAGGATCATTCTCAAATTTAACAACTCGCCACTCATTTTCATCTACATTGAAATCTGTAATTTTTTCAAGTGGAACTTTCAAATACTTTCCATGAGCTTCAACTGCTACTTCACCATCTGGTAAAATTATTTCACCGGTTCCCTCGAAAAATCGATTATCTTCTTTCGTAATTCTACCAATCACTTTAAGTTCAACATTAAGTGGAATTGGTTTTCTGAATTTCACATTTAATTCAATTGTAACGCCCCAGACTTCTTTTTCATAATGGTTCAAAATTGCTCTGCCAATTGTTTCATCAAGAATAGCAGAAGCAATTCCGCCGTGTAATCTTCCAGGATAACTTTGATGTACTTCATCAGGTTTGAAGATTGCAATAAGTTCCTTGCTCTCGGAAACAAAGAACTGTGCTTTCAATCCAAATGGATTCTTCAAACCGCAGACAAAACAATTTTTTGAATTCTTTTGTTTTGAAATAATTTTATATATCACGATTAATCCTTAATCTGACTTGGATTAGAGGTTTGGTCATTCTCTTGGAAATTTTCGCTTGCGGTTTCCTGTTTTATCGAAGATTCATCAGTTTCATCGGTTTGTTCTATCTTTGTTTTGAATGAGAGATAAAACAAAATCATAATTCCAATAAAAACACTAACATCGGCGAAGTTAAAAATTGGCATACTTTCATAAGTTTTTCCAAACAAATTATAGTCAAAAAAATCTATGTGAATAAAATCCACAACTCTCCCATGAAACAAAGGGGCATAACCATACAAGAAACCATAAAAAATTCTATCAATCAGATTCCCAACTGCACCTCCAAGAATCAATGCAATGGCAAAACGAACTTTGAAATCTTTAAATCTTGAGATATATAAATAGTAAAGTATAAGCACAGCAGCAATTATGGTGAAAATTGTCAGAGCAACTTTTGCATCTCTGCCAAAATCAATTCCAAAAGCTAAGCCATAATTTTCAACATGAGTAATTTGAATAAAGTCACCCAAAATTTTTATGCTGCTGTTAATTCTAACACCCCTGTGATTAATATTAAGGAATGAAATCTTAAAACCTTTAATTAACAATTTTGTTATCTGGTCAATCAGGATAACAATAACAGAATAAATTAAAACTTTCATTCAATCTGATCCGGAAGTGTTCATGATTGCAACGCCCTTCTTATTTCAGCTATTAGAATTTCTTTATCAACAAGACCCACATGTTTATTCCGTATTTTCCCCTCACGATCAATTATGAAAGTAGTTGGAATTGCTTCAATACCACCATACTTTTCATAAACTTCATCATTACCAATGACAATGGGATAGTTAATTTTAAATTCTTTTATAAAAGGAGGAATTACTTTTTCAGGATTTTCATCCACGCTAATTCCAATTACCTGAACATCTTTAATTGATTTTAGAATATCGATCAAATCAGGAATGCCTTTACGGCAGGGAGGACACCATGTTGCCCAGAAATCAAGAACAACAACTTTTCCTTTAAAGTCTGATAATTTTAATTCCTTGTTATCAACAGTTTTTAATTTGAAATCGAAGGCTTCGGGAAAAGTTGAAACATCTTTTTCATAAAGATTTTTCTTTGTGCCCGGAGGATATTGAAATACAGGACCTTCATCTTTTGATAGATTATTAACAATAAATAAAATTATAATTACACCAAGGAATGTATACCAGAAAATTTTTCCCCATTGAATTTTTTTCTTTTCCTGGGGTTTAGGTTTTGCTTGCTTTTTAGTTTTTCCCATATTCAATCACTAAAATTTATTCACTCTGTTGTAAAGATAATAAAGTCTAAAATAATACATTTATACCGCCAATCGGAAAGAATCGCCAGTTGTAAATTTCTACTGTTTTATGTTCAACAGGATCCCATTCGTAGTCATAAATATTTTTTCTGAAATAGGCATTTTGCAATTCGAAGTAAGTTACAATATTCCATTTTTTGAAGTGCCAACGTCTATCAACTCTTAAATCGAGACGATGATATGATGGATATCTAACGGAATTTATTCTTGAAAAATCAAGTACTCCTCGATTATAGATTCGTGATAGATTTTCATCAAAAGGAGTATAGGGTCTTCCACTCAGATATCTCCATTTAATACTGAACTCATATTTTTCATCTGGTATATAACCAAATATGAAAGTGAGAACATTTTGATAATCGAAACTTCCACTTCTTTCAATTCCATCTTCAGCAGTAAATCGAATTGTTGATTTTGCAAAGGAGACTATCCCATAAATTTTGTTCATTAATTTTTTCTGTAAAGTAAATTCAATTCCTCTTGCATATCCAGATCCATTGCTTGAGAGATTAGTCATCAAAAACGGACCGTAATCTACACCTTCGTTGGTTGCAATAATAAATTTTGCAGTTTTGCTGGTCGGAATCTGTGTATATTTCTTATTATACAGTTCGATTGAAAGTTTTAAATCTTCAAAGAAAAGATGTTCGAATCCAAATATCAGGTGAGTTGTTTTCAATTGTTTAAGCTGCTTTGAAGTTTCATCAGCACTTAACCAGATATAAGGTGGAGTCTGATAATAGATACCGTAAAAGAGATTGAGATTTGTGACTGGTGTAAAATAGTAACTCAATCCACCTCTGAAAGAAAAAATACTTTTTTCATCTATCAATGAGAAATAATCGTATCGAATTCCAAAACTTGTTTTAATTTTTTCCCGGAACCAGTTGGTTACCTGTCCAAACAGAAAATACTTTCTGCTATTAATATTTGAAGAATAATTGAGAGCCGAGTAAATCAGTGTGTCAATCTCAGAATCATTTCTAATGAAAAGGATATCTCCTGCATAAATCACATCATGAGAAAAGTTTATTAATTTCAATCCACCGCCAAGAGAAAATTCAAAATCTGGGTAGGGTTTGAAATTAACTTCCATCTTAAAGTGATTTTCTCTTTCATAAGAAGTGTTGCGATAAAATATCAAATCTGTTTTTGGTAAATAAACATCTGTAAAAAAGAAATTGTATGATTTTGAAATTGTCATCAATGAATAAACTTTGTCAGACCACAAAGTTCGAAGATTAATACCGGTAGCAAATTCGTCCTGATCATTTTTAATTTTATACTCTTTGAAGAATGGAATTAAATTGTATTCATTCTCCTGATAACGAACTCTATCAATCCCACCAAGAGTAACAATTGAAACTTGATTTCTTGAGTCTAAATCATAAACAATCTTGCCCTGAAAATTTGAATAATTAGGAATCAAAGTCGATGCACCAACACCAGTTGCGTTCAATTTTGCAATGATATCGAGATAACTTCTTCTCGCAGAAATTAGAAAACTTCCCTTTTCACTAATCGGACCTTCTAAAATTGCACCGAATCCAGCCATCGACATATTAACATCGCCATAGTAATTTTCCCTACTGCCTTCACGAAGTCTTACATCAACAATTGAAGAAAGCTTATCACCATATTTGACTGGAAATCCTCCAGCAGAAAAATTTACTTCTCTGATTAAATTGACATTAATAATTCCCATTGCTCCGCCGCCTGAACCCTGAGTTCCGAAATGATTAATGTTAGGTACTTCAATATTATCAACCAGATAGAGAACTTCAGATGGATTACCACCTCGAACCAGTAAATCATTCCTGTTGTCAGTTGATTGAAGAACAGAAGGAAATGAAAGCAAAACTCTGTTCAAATCTCCTGCCGCACCTGGTAAACGACGGACTTCTTCATAGTTTAAATTGTGAGCGCTTACAATTTCACGAAAATCTTTATGAAACAACTCGCCCTTCACTACTGCTTCTTCTTTCAATTGAATAATTGATTCATTTATTTCAATCAAAAGATTTACAGGCTGACCCGTACTGATAACAATATCTGGATTGACATAAGTATTATAGCCCAGAGATGATACTCGAAGAGTGTATCTGCCAACTGGAATATTTTGAATTTTAAATTCTCCGTTTAAATTGGTCGCTGCACCATAGGTTGTCCCCGTTAAAATTACATTTGCAAATGGAATTGGTTTCTGGGTCGACTTATCAACAACTTTGCCCAGAAGAATTCCAGAATGTTGTGCAAATACATTAGCTGTAAAACATAAAAGCAGAAAAATGTATTTCATTATTCCTCCCTTATAATTAACAAAGAATCAAATTCAATTTATTATTTTTTAGTTAGATTTAATGGAAGCTTTTAACGAAAAATTTTTAAACTAATAGATATCTTTCAATAACTCGATAGGTAAAGTTCTATAAAAAATTTTTTATAACCAGCTAAGTCCTGTGACAATTTTGGTAATTAACTTTTGTGACTAATCAACTTAGTCTGAAAATCTAAGAAACATGGTCATTAATGATTTATCAAAAAATTGGTTCATGTCTAATCATTCATTGAAATATGATTGAAAAAAATCAAAAGCATGGTAATCGTTATTAAACAATTCGACTATTCTTACTTTAAATCTTCACTTGTTATTAGTATTGCGCCCTCTTTTTCCATATCACTGAAAGCTTTTTCCACATCACTTTCATTTTGATAGATTCCTTCGACACCATCTCTAATAACATAAGTTTTGAAGCCGTTTTTCAAAGCATCAAGTACAGTTTGTTTAACGCAGTATTCAGCCGTTAAACCTGTTACATAAAGTTCATCAACATTATTTGTCTTTAAATATTCTGCGAGATTTTCATTTGTTGCCTCGAAAGCTGAATATCCATCATCTTTATCGCCAGTCCCTTTCAAAAATACTTTATGAACTTTTTCTGAATTAAATTCATCTAGAAACTCAGCACCTTTAGTTCCCTGTACACAATGCTTTGGCCATTTTTGAAAATGAACAGAATTTTCAGGATGCCAATCTTTTGATGCAAGTACTAAATCAAACTTATCCATTATTTTGTTTAGAACAGGAATAATTACATCCCCTTTGGGAGTTGGCAAAGCACCCCATGGGCAAAAATCGTTCTGCAAATCAACTATGAACAGTGCTTTCATCATTTTACATCCTTTTTTTGTTGAAGCAAATTATCTCTTAGTTTTAACAATTCTGGACTGAGTCCAACTTTGTAGATATGTGGAAATTCAAATCGCTTATGTTCTTCAGGTAATTGAGAGAATCGATATTCAACATAATCTGCAATTTCCTTTATTGATTTTTCTGGTTTAACTGGCTTGCCTTCTTTAAGAGCAATAGACATAAGTTCCTCTCTTTTCAAATTCTCAAGATTACATTTTTTATAAATATCGAAAGGATGCTGCATCCATTGAATTTCTTTTTCGTTAACCAAAGCAATACAATCAGCATAAAATTTATTCTCTCCGTTGAAATATCTATAGATTGTCTTTACTCCTGGCAATGTAACCTTTGCAATATCTTCTGAAATTTTTATTGTTGGTCGAAAATCAATCATACTTATTTTATAAACGCCGTCAAGGGCTGCATCGTTCCTGCCAGTGATTAAGCTTGTTCCCACTCCAAAGAAATCAATAGGTGCATTTTGATCGAGTAAACTTTTTATTAAATATTCATCCAGTTGATTGGAAGCAACAATTTCAACATAATCTAAGCCGGCATCGTCAAGAATTTTTCTTGCCTTCTTTGAAAGGAAAGCAAGATCACCACTATCTAGACGAATTGCTTTCAATTTTTTCCCTTTAGCTTCAAGGTCTTTTGCAACAATGATTGCATTCGGAATTCCACTCTTTAAAGTATCAATTGTATCGACAAGCAAGACACAGTTATCCGGATAGAATTCAGCATATTTTCGAAATGCAGTTAATTCATCATCAAAACTTTGAATCCAGGAATGAGCCTGTGTCCCTGCTGGAGTCAAATCATAGAGAAACGCTGCCAGAACATTTGAAGTGCTGTTAATTCCACCAATCACAGCAGCTTTACTCGCAAAAAGTGAAGCCAGGCCCTGACCTCTTCTCAATCCAAAATCTGAAATTATTTTATCCTTTGCAGCGTATCGCAATCTTCTCGCCTTTGTTGTAATGAGCGACTCGAAATTAAGAACATTCAAAATAAGTGATTCAAGCACTTGAGATTCAATTATATTACCCTCAACTCTTAAAACTGGCTCATAAGGAAAAACAATCTCACCCTCGCAAACTGAAAAAATATTTCCCTTAAAACTAAAGTCTTTTAAGTAATCAAGGAATTCATCTTTAAATCCTTTTTCATGGAGATAATCCAGCGCCTCTTTCCCAAACTTGAATTGTTGAATTAGTTCAAGAAGATCCGAAAGTCCGGCAAATACAGTATAACCCGAATTAAAAGGATTCTTTCTGAAGAAATAATCAAAATTTGCTTTTACATTTTCTCGATTGGATAAAAAATATCCTTGCGCCATTGTAAGTTCGTAGTAATCGAGATAGAGCCCGAAATTTTCGAATATATTTTTCATAATTAACCTCTCTAATAAAAAATAAAAATTATATGAGTTATTGGAAAGTTATAATAAATGAGTTAATCTATAAAACAATTTTATTTACATCCCAACGAGTTTTGCTGGTTAATCTACTCTTGGGTAAATTAATAATAAAGTTTTACTTAATTTAATTTTACTCATTTTAATATCTTCCGAAAAAATAAACGGCACTATGAGATTAGATATAGAGAACAAATTAAAAGCAAAACCATTTATAAAATTGGCAGGTGGGAAAATCCAATTCTCAAAATCTTAGATCAACTATTACCATTAGACTTAAAATCAGGAAAAATAAAAAAATATTTTGAACCATTTGTTGGAAGTGGTGCATTATTGTTCCATATTTAGAATAAATATGATGTAGAAGAATTTTACATTGCTGATAAGAATCTAATTCAATAAACACTTACCTTCCTATCCAGAAAAATGTATATAAAGTTATTGATATATTAAAAGATCTTGAAAAAAAATTCTATTCCAAAGATTCCAACGGCCGAAAAAATATTATTATGAAATAAGAAATAATTTCAACGCCAAGAAATCTTCCATAATCAATGATTCTAATGGTGATTTATCATACATATTAGCCTCACAGTTTATTTTTTTAAATAAAACTTGTTACAACGGTTTATTCAGAGTAAATTCAGAAGGAAAGTTTAACGTCCCCTATTGACTCCACGAGGTACCAGAACCAGTTCAATAATTGAAAAAAATGATTATTCCCACATTAGAGTATGGGAATTATAAATTTGAGAAACAAGTTATAATTGGAAAAAGACCCAACGGCAGAAAACATAAAGTTGATTTAATCGCATATAAAGAAACCTAGAAACCAATTATAATATCTCTAAAATGGCAACAAGTGAGTGGAACTGCGGAACAAAAAGTTCCTTTTGAGATAATATGTTTCGCTGATATTTTACTGGAAAATAATAAATACGAAAAGGTTTATCTCATTTTAGGTGGAAATGGATGGACTTTAAAAGAATACTACCTTTCTGGCAAACTGGAAAAGCACTTAACTTATTCAAAACTTGTTAAAATTATTGACCTATACAATTTTATAGCCAGATCAAATAAAGGCGAACCTTAAAATTGTACTATAATTTATGGCAAACGAAGACAAGCCTGATTTTAATATTGAGTTTTCTTCTATTTGGTCATTTCCAGAAAGAGGTAAGTGGGCTACTCACAAATCTGATTATCGGGGAAATTTTGCTCCGCAAGTTGCTCGAAATCTAATATTAACTTATTCAAAAGAAAATGATTTAATTTTAGATCCAGCCGTCGGAAGTGGAACGACTTTAATCGAAGCTAAATTATTAAATAGAAATGCAATAGGGATTGATATTAACCAGAAAGCAATTGAACTAACTAAAGAAAGATTGGATTTTAAATCAAACAATGAATCCAAGCAAACAACATATTTAGGCGATTTCAAAAATTTGAACTTTATTGATGATGTATCAATCGACTTAATAATTTTTCATCCTCCTTACTTTAACCTTATTAAGTACTCAGATGGTAAAAAACATGATGATTTATCTTTAATAAATGATATAGAGAAATATTTAGTAGAATTAGAAAAAGGTGTCAACGAGCTTTTCGTGTTTTAAAACCGAACAAATTCTGCGCTCTTTTGATTGGCGATACCAGAATCAAACAACATTATGTACCCCTATCGACATTTTTATTAATTCTATTCTTGAAACATGGATTCCTGTTAAAAGAAGAAATAATTAAAATCCAAGATAATACAAAACACGTATACAAATGGAAAGAAATTGCAACACGAAACAAATTCTTTTTAATTCTACATGAACATCTTTATATATTCCGTAAGCCATTTAAGTCAGAAAACTTAGAAAAATTAAAATACAGCTCAATGAAGATTTTAAGTTCTATTTGCGACTAATTATATTAGATTTACTAATAATCATTCCTAAAACCTCCTCCAAATTTTCTATCACATCAACTCCACACTTTTCAAGTTCTTTTCTGCTTTGATGACCTGAGGCAAGCAACATACAATTGCATTTTAACTCTCGAGATACTTCATAATCATGAACGGTATCTCCAATCAATAAAACAGAATTTTCGTCCACATTTAGTTTGTTCATCAATTTTTTACCAATATCAATTTTGCTTTCAGCGTAAATGTTATCCAGCCCAACGATGTGTTTGAAATATTTTTTCAAACCAAATTTTTCGACAATTTCTTCAAGAGTATGTTGCGAATAGGCTGACAAAATGGATTGCTCTATTCCAAGTTCTGATAATTTCTTAACAACTTCTTCTGCACTTTCGGCTAACTTTGCTTCAAACTTTTTTTGTTCATATCTATCCATCCATTCTTTCCCAATTTTAGCAAAATCGAATTGATTCATATCAAACCCTGCTCTTCGATAATATTCAATCACTGGGAAATTAAAAATCTCTCTGTATTTATTTTTGTCTATCGAAGGCAGGTTGTATTTATTCAAAAGCCAATTGATATTTTCAACGCAAAGATCAATATCGTCAAAGAGAGTTCCGTTCCAGTCCCAGATTATATGTCTATATTTCATCTGCAAAATTTGAATATTTATTTACGAGCCACCTTTGACAATCATCGCAACTTCTCTTGCCACATTTTGGTTGTATTCATAAGTAAGCTTTTTATAATTAACCAGATCGATTATAGTACCAATGAAACATATTCCAGCAGTGAGAAGATAAAGCAATCCCATACCAATTTGTGCAATGATAAATCGATGAACTCCAGCAACACCTAAAAAGCCAATCAGTGCAGTCAGAAGAATTAACATTGGATCTTTTCTTCTTGCCCTGTAGATATTGGCAAATTGTATGAGTTGTTGTTCATCAAAATTTTTAACAAGATTTTGAACTGTGATCAATTCTTCCCCCTCGAGTTCAGGGAGATAGTCGAATATATTTGCCATGATGTTCTCTCCATTGATTTTTTATTAATTGAATAATTCGAAAAACTATTATTATCAGAGCGAAAAATCCTAATGGATGTACTTTAAGTGATTCAGCAAACTCAAAATGAAAGATTAATGAAATTGACATTCCAAGTCCACATCCTGGACACCAATCAAATCCCATTTGATTCAACGGACAAAATGAAAAATGATTTTTTGAAAGATCGATTAAAATTAGATACATTAAACCCGTCAACCAGACAAGTAATTCAAGATTGTTTTTGAGTAGATTGAAAACGAATGATAACTTATGTATCAAATATTTATTAATCATTGATTACATTTGACGAATGAATCTAACAAAAGTTATATTCACATTGCAAAATACAAACTATGAAGGAAAGATATGGTACCTGCTGAATCCATCAGAAATTTTCTCTATCCCAAAAGTGTTCTTTTAGTTGGCGCATCATCAAAACCTAAATCAATTGGTTATGAAATCTTAAAGTCCATGATTTCTTTTGGTTACAAAGGAAAGATTTTTGTCATTAATCCAAAAGCTGATGAAATTTTAGGAATTAAATGTAATAAATCAATCGAAGAAATAAATGAACCAATTTCATTAGCCATCATACTAGTTCCTCGTGATTTAGTTTTTGAAAGTATTCAAGCCTGCAACCAAATTAATATCAAAAACATAATTATAATAACAGCAGGATTTAAGGAAGTTGGTGAAGAAGGTGCAATACTCGAAGAAAAAATTAAATTATTCGCTAAAGAAAATAATATCCGATTAATTGGACCAAATTGTATGGGATTAATCAATGCTGATGAAGAGGTGAGAATTAATGCAACATTTGCCGCTGAAGTTCCACATTATTCACCCATTTCTTTTCTTTCACAAAGTGGAGCACTCGCAGCAGCAGTTCTAAACACAATTCGTGAAACAGGTTATACATTTGGAGATTTTGTAAGCATCGGTAACAAAGCTGATGTGAATGAAATTGACTTACTTGAATTCTGGTGGAAAGATTCAAAAACTGAAATTGTCACAATGTATCTGGAGTCGTTTGAAGATGGAAGAAAATTTTTTGAACTCGCAAGTCGGGTAACCAGAGAAAAACCCGTAATTGTATTAAAATCAGCCAGAACAAAAACCGGATCAGTTGCAGCTTCATCACACACTGGTGCTCTTGCAACTCAAGATGATATTGTCGATGCTGCATTAAAACAAAGTGGATGCATAAGAGTTGAACAAATAGATGAATTGTTTGAAACAGCAAAAGCATTTTTGAAATTTCCAGTTCTAAAAGGGAAGAAAATTGCTGTTTTAACAAACGCTGGTGGACCAGCAATTCTTTGCGTTGATGAAATTGAGAAAAACGGATTGGAGATTGCAGCGTTTAGTGACGAAACTATTAACAAATTAAAATCAATTTTGCATCCTCAGGCAATTACAAAAAATCCTGTTGATATGCTGCCTGGTGCAGATGCAATTACTTATCGAAAGGCTGTTGATATTTTAGCAACAGATGAAAATGTTGATGCGATTATTTCAATTTTCGTCGAGCCTGTTATGATTGCTTCATTTGAAGTTATAAAAACTCTTTCAATCTGTCAGAGGGGAATTAAAAAGCCATTGCTGATAGTTACATTTCCGCTTCCGCACTTCTGGGAAAGATGGAAAAGAGAAGGGTTACAGGATGCTTTTATTCTAAAATCATTAGAACTTGCACCACGAATAATTAAAAACATTTATTATTATTCAATTGCCAGAACAAAATCAGATGTAAAATTCATCACCCTTTCAACTGAAGAGAAAAATAGGATTAACAAAAGTTTAGATTCATCTTTAAATCAATCTCAAGAAGGTACTTTTTTAAAATCAAAAGATTGTTTCAAGATTTTAAGTACCTTAAATCTTCCAGTCATTCGAAGCAGATATTTTAGAGATATTAAGGAACTACGAAAGTTTGTTTCGACTATTAAATATCCCTGCGTTTTGAAAATTTCAAGTCAAAAACTAACGCACAAAACTGATGTCGATGGGGTGGTTCTAAACATACCAGACAAAAAATCACTTATCGATTCTTATAAAAAATTAGAATCTCAACTTAAAAGAAAAAATCTGCTAAAGTTTGTTGAAGAATTCGAAATTCAGCCGTTTATACCAAACGAAATTGAATTAATAATTGGCGGATATAGAGATAAATTTTTCGGACCAGTAATTTTATTTGGTGCTGGCGGAAAACTGGTGGAGATAATTAAAGATAAAAATTTAAGACTCGCTCCTGTTTCAAAAGATGAAGCAATTGAATTAATTAGAGAATCAAAGACCTATGACTTACTTAAAGGTTATAGAAACATTAAACCAGCAAACATAAATAAGATTGCAGATATTATTTCAAAACTTTCAACACTGTTAATCGAATTTAGCGAAATAAATGAAATCGATTTAAATCCTGTCATTATTCATAATTCAAAACCAGTAATTGTTGATTCCAGAATTAAAATTGAAAATAATTTTTTAATTGAGTGACTCGACTTGAACTTTTAATTTCAACTCTATAACTTCAAATCAAAGAAGGGTGCATTTGTTTTCGAATTTTCCCCAACAAATTCACTTGACTTCTTAAAAGAAAATTAGAAACATATGATATTAAGATTATTAATTTTCATTTTATTTTTTCAATCGATTAATGCTCAGAACTTGAGTTCAAGAGTTGACTCTGTAAATTCAATATCTTCGACAGAAATTCTATTCAATCTTTATAAATCCAGAATAATTTTTGAAAACAATTTAAAATTAGCACAATCCATTGGATATAAAGTTGGTGAAGCAAAATCACTCGCCATCCTTGCAATAATCAATCATCTGATGGGCAACTACGAAAAAGCAACTGATTACAACATTCGAGCACTCGTAATTTTTGATGAAGAGAAAGATTACAACAATCTCGCAGAAACTTACGGCGAATTCGGTTATCAAATGAAACGCAGAGATTTAAGAAAAGCGAATTTCTACATGCAGAAAGGGATCTCAATTGCTACAAATAATTCTGTAAAAACTGAGATTCTGACAAAACTATATGATAATTATGGTGTGCTCAAGGAAATGGAAGGCAATCTTGACAGTGCTCTTGTACTTTACTTCAAAGCACTGAAAAACAAAGAAAGATTGAAAGATTCAATCGGAATTCCTTACAGTCTGAATAAAATCGCCAATGCCCATACTCTGAAGAAAAATTTCAAACAGGCGTTTTATTTCCTTAATCTATCAGACAAGTACAGAATGAAAGAAAAGAGTGACTACGGCCGAGCTGATAATTTTGCTTATTACGGTGATTTCTTTTCAATGCAAGGGAATATTGATTCAGCGATTGCCTATTACCAGAAATCACTCCAACTTTCTATCACTAATGGCTATTTTTTTTTGATCCCTTATTGTTATGAAATGATTTCTGATTTATATCAAAGAAAAGGTGATTATGCTAAATCATTGAATTATTACAAAAAATATGTTTCAAATAAAGATAGTATTTCAAATGCAGAAACTAATCAAAAAATAGCCGAACTCGAAGTAGCTTTTGAATCTGCACAGAAAGATAAATTGATTGCAGAAAAGGAATTATTGTTAAGACAGAGAGCTTTGTTATTTATTATCATAGGGACAATTTTATTTCTAATTACAATTCTAATGTTAGTAATGTATAGCTATCAAGTTCAAAAGAAAAAATCTTTGACAAGAGAAATCGAACTCACCAAACAAATCAGTGAAAATGAAGCGAAACAAAAGGTTTTTGAAGAAAAATTAAAATTAGCAAGAGAGTTACACGATAACATAGCTGCTCAATTGACATTCATCATTAACTTAATTGATAATATGAAATATTCTGTGAAAGATGAAAATCTTAAAGATAAACTTTCTCACACACTCAATTTTGCTCGCACAACATTAAACGATTTAAGAAATACTATCTGGGCAATGAAAAATGAATCTGGAACTCTTTCAGATTTAATCTTAAAAATTAATGACTACATTAATCGTTACAAAATTGCTTTGAATGGATTGAATGTTGAGGTCATAAAAAGGCTTTCAAAAAATTACTCTCTTCCATCAACACAATTGACAAACTTAATGAGAATTTTCCAGGAATGTTTGCAAAATATTATTAAACATTCTGAAGCTTCGGAAGCAAAAATTCTATTCAACGATCTTGATGAAGGCTTTTCAATGCGTATTTGCGATAATGGTAAAGGCATCGAAAATTCAACAACCCTGGAGAGTACTGGTTTAGCTTCTATAAAATATAGAGCAGAAGAAATTGGCTGCGAATTCAAAATTGAAAAGTGTACATCGGCAATTTTCAACACAATTAATCCATGTGGATCTGCATTTGTTTTTAATATTAAAGCTAATCCCTGTGAGAATTAGTCATTTGCCTTATTTATTCCATGATAATTTTTTATTAAAGTCTATAAAAAAAGAAATATTTATGAAAATAAGAATAGCCATAGCAGAAGATAACATCCACATTGCAAATTCGCTCAAAGAAAAATTATCCAGATACTCAATAGAAATTGAGATTGCATTTATCGCTAATAATGGCGAAGAACTTCTTAATAAACTAAAGAAAGCCGATAAAATCGATTTAATTCTGATGGATATTGAGATGCCTGTGATGGATGGAATTGAAACTTCAAGAAGGGTAAAAGAAATTTATCCTGATACCCACATCTTAATACTGACAGTTTTTGACGATGATGAGAAAATTTTTAACGCCATAAAAAATGGTGCATCGGGTTATCTCTTGAAAGAAGAAAGTCCTGAAACAATATACGAAGCCATTAAGGTGATAATGGATGGCGGGGCAATTTCATCAGCATCGATTGCATTTAAAATTTTAAATCTCTTAAAAAGAAGTGAATTAACAAACGAGAAATCCTTACAGTCAGCAGTTGATACTTTTGGAATTTCAAAACGAGAAATTGAAATTTTAGAAAGATTAAAGGAAGGCAAAGATTACAAGAAAATTGCCGATGAACTTTTCATTTCTCCATCTACTGTAAGAAAACATATTGAAAATATCTACTCAAAACTACAGGTCCATAACAAAATGGAAGCTGTCCAGAAAGGTATCAAATACAAAATCATCAACTAAAAATTTCTTATTATACCCTACACTCTCTTCGTAAAAAATATTCATTCCCATAGTATATTGCTTTTGAATCATTTCGACAATTAATTAATTTATCAGTATGAGAATAAGTGAAGATTCAATCAGAGAAATTTTATCTACAGCAAACATAAGAGATGTGGTAAACGATTATGTCTACTTAAAATCAAGCGGTAAAAATTATGTCGCTCTATGTCCATTCCATAAAGAAAAAACACCTTCGTTTACTGTTAGTGCAGATAAAGGTCTATTCCATTGTTTTGGATGCGGAGAAGGTGGAAATGCAATTACATTCATTATGAAAATTGAAAAAATGAATTTCGTTGATGCTGTTGAATTACTGGCAAAAAAATTTGGAGTCACATTAAAATACGAAGGCGGCAATTATTCAGAAGAAGACAAAGAACTTGATAAACTCTATGAGTACTCTACTATAGCAGCACGATTTTTCTACGACAACCTGACTAAAACAAACGAAGGAAGTGAAGCACTAAAATATCTCAAGCAGCGAGGACTAACTGAAGATACAATCAGAAAATTTGGTATCGGTTACGCTTTGAGTTCGTGGGAAGGTTTTGTCAACTTTATTCAGAGTAAAAATTATGATTTAGAATATTTTGAAAAACTTGGTTTGATCATTAAGAAAGAAAATGGTGAATATTATGACCGTTTTCGTGGTCGAGTAATGTTTCCAATTTTTTCTACTTCAGGCAAAATCATTGCTTTTGGTGGAAGAATTCTTTTCGAAGATGAAACTGATCAACCAAAGTACTTAAATTCACCTGAATCAAAAATTTATAATAAAAGAAAAACACTTTATGGTTTGTTTCAAACAAAGGAAGAAATCCGCAAAAATGATTCCGCTATTCTTGTGGAAGGTTATATGGATTTTCTGAGTTTATATCAGAGTGGCGTAAAAAATGTTGTTGCTTCGGCGGGGACTTCACTGACAATTGATCAGGTGTATCTTCTTTCTCGAATCACATCGAATATAAATTTGGTTTTCGATGGTGATGAGGCGGGACAAAAAGCCGCTATCAGGGCAATTCAATTATTCCTTCAAACAGATTCGGAGTGTAAAATTATCACATTACCAGAAAAAGAAGATCCCGATTCATTCATCAAAAATTTCGGACCTGACAAATTTTTAGAATTGGTTTCAAGCGGAAAAAACTATATCGACTTCATTTACGAATTATCTGAAAAAAGAAATGCATTAAAAACTACTCAAGGAAAATTAAAAATCATTAACAGTCTGCTTGAATACACTGCTCGTGTAAAAGATCCTTTGCGTCGTGAAGTTTATGCAAGAGAAATAGCTTCAAAATTTAAAATGACAGAAAGCGCTATAGTCCAATCTTTGACCAGCTTCGTCAATCAATTTCAAAAAATTGATGTTCAGTATGACAATGATGAAAACAAAGAGTTAATTGAATCCACTCGAAAAGAAATTGAATCGATTCCCACAATTGAAAAGGAATTATTAAAACTAATCTTTGAAGTAGAATACAAAGACCTTGAACCAATTTTCTCTCACATCAATCCCGAAGAATTTGCAAATAATAAAATAGCGGCTATTTTCTCAATCATAAGAGATTACTACATCAATCTAACGGAAGAAAAAAGTATAGAACCAAACATAATTATAAATCTACTTGAAGATGATGAACTGCGAAAAATTTTTAGTGATGCAATCGTAGAAAAATATAAAGTCAGCGAAACATGGAAAGTAATTGATGAGTTTTCATTAAAACCAATTTCATACAGAAAATTTATCACTGACTTTATTAGAAAAATTAAAGAAGATTATCTCGATCGTAAGATCGAGGAAATAAGAAATAAAATTTCGTCAACTCCGGATTTCGAAGAACAGAAAAAATTATTAGCAGAAGCTAAAAAGTTAGTCGATGAAAAGAATTACTACTTGAATGAATTCGAAATTAAAATGGAAGAAGAGAACTAATTTGATTTTTTTGAAGTGTAAGACTTTATAAAAACTTGAGCATAACTTAACCCAATTATCAAACACCCAATTCCGAACACAAACCAGTTATATTTTTCCGGCACATAATTCTGAACTATTTCCCAGAACTTTTGATTTTGTGAAAGATTGCTTAAGTCCTTCCAGAAATTATTTTCAATTATGATTTTTATGTAATCATAGAGGAATGTGTAAAGTATCAAAAAAACTCCCAATATAATCAAAGCATAATTCCATCTTCCAAAATTGACCGAATAATTCTTTTCATAAAGATTCACATAAATCAATGAGATTAAAATCATACCAATTGAACATATAATCGGTGCAAGAACTGGTCCAATCCATGTAACTGGAATTAAGAACAAAACATCCCATGTTAGTAAACTTTCAGGCCAGTTGAGAAAAAGTTTTAATGCTACATAATAGAAAATATCCCAAACGGCAAATGTGAAAATAAAAAATGAAAACTTTTCGCCTCTCGTTTTTCCAAGAATATATCCAATTGATGCAAGCATTATAATTGTGCAAAATTCTCTGATGATTTCAATTGAAATCATTTTCGGTTCAAGCAGAACAAGTGGAAAAGTAAACCCATCGAGATAATAGATTCTTCTTAAATAGACCACCACAACCCCTTCAAGAATTCCAAAGGCAATTCCAAAAATTGTTGCTGGAATAAATCTTTTCATTTGATTCGAATCTTTTACTTGCAAGAACATTAATAAATTTAAGAGTTATCCAGCAAGTGAAATTAATCACTCACTGAATAACTCTCTCAAAATTACAACTCATTAATAAAATTTTCTAAATCCTTTTGTTCAATTGGACCGTCAACAACAATTATAAATCTATCAAGAGTAAAATATTTCTTTGCAAGTCGAACTACATCTTCTTTCGTGACTTTTAAAATTCGATCTGCTTTCTTATCAAAATAATCAAGCGGCTTGCCTTCTTGAATTAATTCAAAAACTCGGGTCGCAATATCATCAGGAGTTTCTACATAAAGAGGAAGGAGACTTAACATTCTTTTTTTTGCATTTTTAAGTTCTTCATCAGTAATTCCATTTTCAATCAAATTCTTTATTTCAAAGAAAATTCCTGATATAACTTTTTTAACATTTACAGGAGCTGTTTTAGTGTTGAATTTCCAGTAGCCAATTCCATCTGTTGTTGACCATAATTCACTCTTGATTCCATAAATCAGACCCTGCTTATCTCTCAAGTTCACACCTATGCGTGAAGTCAATGCACTTGAAGCAAGAATGTAATTCAAAATATTTACTGCCTCCTCTTCATCTTCAGAGATATCATTAAACGGTGGAAAACCAATGTTGATTGTACACTGAGTGTAATCTTTATCAGTAAAGACTTTAATTTCTTTGCCTTCGAGTTCTTTTGCTGGTGGAATTGATTTCTTTTCAGGAACTGATTTGCTGTTCGTAAAACCCGCGAAATATTTCTCTGCAATTTTTTTCATTTCATCATGAGAGTAATCGCCAAGAATAACAATTGACATCAATCGAGGCTGGAAGTATTTATTCCAAAGTTCGACAAGTTCTTTTTTGGTGATTTTCTTCAAAGATTCTTCTGTACTCAAATATTGTGAGTAGGGATGATCTCTAAAAATCTTATTGAACATATAATAAAAAGCCTGAACACCGGTAGACTTGTATCTATTTTTTGCTTTGATTAAATGTCTTGACCAGAGATCCTCAATTTCCTTTTCGTCAAATCTTGGATTCTTTAGTAAATCCAAGCCGGTCTTCATCATCTGGTCTAAATTTTCTTTCAGACAATATCCCTGAAAATAAATTCTTCTGTAATTTCCCTGAACACTGAATTGAAATGGAATGAAAGAGGCATAATCAACAAACTCATCATAACTTAAATTTTTGGGTCCACGATTTATTACATCACTTAATAAATCCACTATTCCAGGATAATTATTTCCAACCGCCTCTTCAATGTATCCAGGTTGAATAACACCACCAACATAAATTGAAGGTGTTAGATGATTTTCAATTGTATAAAGAGTTATTCCATTTTTTAGTTTAGATACTTTTACAAGCGGTGCAATCTGAATTGGTTTAAGAATATCAACAAACTCATCCTGATTGATATTTGAAACAATTTCCACTAACTGATCAGGTAAATTGAAGTAAAAACGATTTTCGTAAAAATCGATTTTCTTTTCTTCGGATTCTTCTTCCTCCACCGATTCTTCTTCAGCTATTTTCTTTTTGCTTTCACCTTTAGGATATAAGTATCCAATAGTTACTTTCTCTGGTTGAAAATATTTTTGCATCACACGCTGAATATCTTCACGAGAAACCTGCTTAACTCTATTACTGAAAGTATCAATAAATTCATAATTGACATAAGTTTCGTACATGCTTAATCTGCTGCCTATATCAGCATTTTTTGTGTATGTGGTTAATTCATCAAATCTAAATCTGTTTTTCGCTTTTTGAATTTCTCTTTCAGTGACAAGTGAATCTTGCATTTTTTTGATTTCGTCCCAGAAAATTTTTTCAACTAAATCAGGTGATACACCAGGTTTAAGCACAATTGTTATCCGATACAAAGTTGGATCTTTTGAAAAGCCAAATCCACCAGCCGCTGAAGTTGCAAGTTTTTCTTTCTCAACTAATCGATTATACAATCTTGCGCTTCGTGCTTTTGCAGAGAAAATTCGTTGAGCAAGTTTCAAAGCTGGAGCATCAGGATGTTGATAATTAGGAACATGAAAAGCCATCTGCATCGTCGGTTGAGTTATATCATTGTGATAAAGTGTAAATGTTTTTCTAACAACTTGATTCTGTTCGCCTACTCTTAATTGTGGAACCTCAGGACCTCTGGGAATTTTACCATAATATTTTTTGACTAACTCCAGGATTTTTTCTGTTTCGAAATCACCAACAAAAACAAGTATTGCATTATTTGGTGTGTAAAAAGTCTTGTAGTATGTGTACGCATCATCTCTTGTGATTTGTCTTAAATCTTCTGGCCAGCCAATAATTGGATCTCGATTTGGATGACTATCATAGGCAATTGCATTCATCATCTCGTGGGAAATTCCATTAGCTGTGCTTTCGGTGCGCATTCTTCTTTCCTGTAAAATCACTTCAATCTCTGATTTAAATTCATCAGGATCGAAGATTGAATTCTGCATTCTATCCGATTCGATATCCATTGCAATTTCAATTTTGTTCTTTGGAAGATATTCATAATAACTCGTCATATCGTTCATTGTGAAAGCATTAAAAACGCCGCCGTTACTTGAAATTGTTTTTGAAACCAATCCTTTTGAATATCGCTTTGTGCCTTTGAACATCATGTGTTCAACAACATGACTGATGCCCGTAATTCCCAATCGTTCATTTCTTGAACCGACACGATATGTCAATTGATGATAAATGTAAGGAGCAAGATGTCGTTCCATTGTGAGAACGGTTAAACCATTCTCAAGTTGATGGCGATAGACTTTACCTTCTTCATATTTTTTTGCTTGTCCATAAGTGAATGAATTTAACAGAATTATTTGAATAAATACGATTAGTGATAGTAGTTTTTTCATTCTTGATTTTCCTCCGAAGATTTAGTTGTATGAGTTCGATATTTTTTTAATTTGTTCATTGATGATTCAACAAGTTCTTTTCTTTCTTCAAGTGGTAGTTCCAGATATTTTGATTTGAAATCAGAATTGGCAAGTTTTGATATAGTGATATAACCAAGTTTAGCAACTCTTTCTATTTTGGAATAATTAATTTTATCGTAATCATCATTAGGCGTATGATAATCATCATGCAAACCAGAGAAGAAAAACGCTGACGGAATTTCTTTTCTTAAGAAAGGTGCCTGATCACTTGCAAAGTTTAAGAGACCAGTATTGTACAGTAATTCAAACTTTGTTTCTTGATTTGCTTCTTCAATTATTCTTTTCAAGTCGTTGCTGTAAAAAATTCCACCAATCCAGAGTAATTCATTTTCATTTCTTCCAACCATATCAAAGTTGAACATTGCCACACAATTTTCAAGAGGTTTAAGTGGTTGATAATATGCGTAATATTTTGAACCAAGCAGTCCGTTTTCTTCTGCACTGAAAGCAATGAAAAGAATACTTCTTTCTGGTTTTTCTATTGAAAATGCTTCAGCAAGTTCAATCAATGCAGATGTTCCAGATGCATTATCATCTGCGCCGTTATGAATTTCACCTATATCTCTTTTATTCATTGAACCAAAATAACCAAGTCCCACATGGTCATAGTGAGCACCAACAATTATGTATTCATCTTTTAATTTTTCATCAGTCCCTTCAATCCAGCCAACAATATTCTGTGTGTTTATTAATTCTTTTTCAAAATTGATTTCTAATTGCAGTTCAATGTTTCTGAATTCAAATGCATTCGGCTTAAGATCTTTTTCAATCTCCTGCAGAAGATCTTTGAGTTTATAATCTGAATATTCAAAAATTTCGTTGCAAACATTTTCGCTTACAAAAAATATTGGAATTGATTTCGACGACTTAAATGGAAGAATAAAATCGTTCCTCTCGTAAGCGGTTATTCTTGAATCATATTTGATACCAAATGGTGGCTCGTTTTTTAGTGGTGAACTAACAACAATTAAGGCTAAGGCACCTAATTTTTGTGCAACTTCCATTTTGCGTAAAGGATTACGATAAAGTGGATTGCTTGATTTCGAAAATCCACTTTCAGGATTATTTTCTTGTGGAAAGCCATCAACAATTAGAACAATTTTATTCTTCACATCGATAGGTTTACCTTCTTTTGTTAGATAATCATTATAATTTTTTTCACCCTTATCTATCCCGTAACCTGCAAATACAACAGGCGCTTTTATTTTTAAATTATTATACAAATCACTAACCTGAATGAGAAAATCTTTTTTGTAATCAAATGAAGTTATCTTTTCACCCCGAAATCCATAAGAATGAATACGAAAATAATTTTGGTCTGATAATTTTGTCTTCAAGAAATAAAACTTTTGATAGTAGTCTTCACTTTCAAACTGATTACTTTTTAATCTTTGTACAACACCTCGTTGAAAAATTTTTATATCATTCCCCAGTGGTTTCAATCCGTATTGAATAAACTTTTTTGCGATAAATTCAGCAGCCACATTGTTTTCTAGTGAACCTGCTGTTCTGCCTTTTAAGCTGTCCGAGGAAAGAAAAACAAGATTCTCAAAAATTTCTGCAGAATCAATCGAATTTATTCCACTACGAATCTGTGACTGTGTAAAAACATTAGAAGAAATTATTAGAATGAATACAATAAAGCCTATAGTAATTCTATTTCTCATCAAAATTTCCTTTATTTATTAATAACGATGCCGTTGGTTTTAAATTTTTTGAGATAACCAGAAATCAAAATTTCAATTAAAGTTTGCCCGCCGGGAAAACTCCCGACAGGCAAATAAGTTTTAAAAAATCTTACTTGATCAAAATCATCTTCTTCGTTCCAACAAAATCATTTGCTGTTA
>CAZGQO010000019.1:0-28653 GCA_964527925.1 uncultured Ignavibacteriaceae bacterium | reverse complement strand
ACTGTAGTTTACAACTTTGAACTATATCAGAACTATCCAAATCCGTTTAATCCTGCTACTCTCATAAAATTTTCATTGCCAGAGAAGTCAGATGTGAAGCTGCAAATTTATAATTCAATTGGTGAAGTTGTGAAATCTTTTAAAGAGAAAGGTCTTGATGCCGGAGTTCATTCATTCGTATTTGATGCTTATAGTTTGGCATCAGGAGTTTATATCTACAGGTTCGATGCTGGTAAATACAGCAGTGTTAAGAAAATGATTTTGATAAAGTAATTTGAATGTATTTGATATTGATGTAATTTTTATTCAGCTGGTTACAGAATAAATTTTAAAAAATAGAAGGATTAAATCTTTACAGATTCAGTTGAGAACAAAACTGAAAATATTTTATTTTCAGACAAAATTGTGGAGGTAATTGTGACAAAAAATCAAATAATCAACAACAATGATTCTGAATCTTCTCTTCAAAAACAAAAATTAACTTCCATAGCATTACGAATTATTGGTGCAATATTATTATTCCTTGCATTATCTAAAATGCCTTACGGTTATTATACATTTTTGAGATGGTCGATTATGATTCTTTGAGCAGTTTTGCCTACGATGCATTCAATAAAGACAATCCAATTTGGGTATGGATATTTATTGCCGTTGCAATTCTTTTTAATCCAATTGTATCGATTTATTTTCAAAGATCAACATGGAGAGTTATTGACATTGTGACGGGAATAATTTTTCTTGTTTCGATACAAACAATTAAAAACAAATAACTCTTTAGTTTTAATAACTAAGTTTTAAAAATTCTATATCGCTGAAATTTTTGGATTAAAAGTTTGAGGATTTATTAAAAATATTCTTTGTCAAAAAGATTAAGGAGAATTAAAATGAAAACAATGGTTATTTCATTTTTAATTGTAATAATTTGCCTGCCTCTAATTTTGAATGCCCAGAAAAAAGTTATTGTAAGATACAATGAGTTTCTCTAACAATATGATTACTATGATAATTATGGTCGTAAAATTGGCAGCTCAAAATACAATGATTTTTTGAAAGAGACTTATCACTATGATAGTTTTGGCAGGAAAGAAGGAAGTACAAAGTATAATTCATTTCTTCAAGAATATAATCATTATGACCAGTTTGGAAGAAAACAATCTTCAACAAGATACAATGATTTTCTAAAACAGTTTGACCAATATGATAACTTTGGCAGAAAACAGGATTCACTTAAGTACAATGAAGTTCTAAAACAGTTTGAGATAAAAGAAAAGTGATTAAGGTTATAGGAGGTATTTAAACAGCTATTCAATATGCCTTTCGATCGAATTTTTAATCGACTCAATCACATCACTTCTTAGTTGTATAACTATTGTTTTTATTTCTGAGAGTTCAAGTATAAACTAACAACCAGATACGGAACTTTCGAGTTCAAATCTTATCTTTTGTAATAAATTTAATCGATTCATAACTTTACACTTCAAAGCGTATGAAAAAAATCTTTCACATTACATTTGTTTTTATTTTAATTAATTCCTTGAGTTTGAAAGCTCAGGAGTTTTATGTTTCGGGTGGAATGGGAATAAATTACGCTCAAATGGAAAAACTTAATGAGTATCTTCATTATAACTGGGGTTTCCAGAATCGAAGAGATGACCAGCACGCAGCAGTTGAATTTTATGCTTTAGCAGGTACAATTTTAAATCCAAATGTTTCCTTCGAAACAAGTTTCGGATATACTTTGAATTCTTTCTCTAAAAATTACGGGTTTGGTTTTTATGAACTAAGTTATGCTTTCTATCTTCCAGAAGTAAATTTGAATTATCTTTTAGCTTATACACACTATGGTTTTTCATTTGGATTTGGCATCGGATATTATCTCGGAAGTGTGGAAGAGAAAAATCCAGGTGTTTCTTTCAGATATATTGAAGAAACAAAAGGAATTGCTTTTCAAATTAAATCAACTGCTTATACGCAATTGAGTGAAGATTTATTTGTAGAGTTAACAGCAAATTACAGACAATCTTTTTTAAGCGATTTATCACCGAGTTTTATAATCAATAAAGAAACTTCAGAAGTCCTTAATCTATCATTTAATTCACTTGGACTTAAAATAGGAATGAGGTATCAATTTTAATGAATGAAATAATCAAAGCAATTATTCTTGGTATCACTCAAGGATTGACTGAGTTTTTACCAATCAGCAGCACAGCACATATTAGAATTGTTCCAGCTCTTTTTGGTTGGGAAGATCCTGGTGCAGCTTACACAGCTGTCATTCAAATTGGAACTATGCTGGCTGTCATAATCTATTTCTTGAAAGATTTGATTAAAATTTATTCTAAAGTACTTTCAAATCTTCTGAATAAAAAGTTTATAACTGACTTAGATTCAAAATTAGGGTGGTATATAATTATAGGTACAATACCAATTGGTGTTTTTGGTTTACTCTTGGAAAATTTAATTGAAAATGAATTCCGTTCTCTTGTGGTGATTGCTTTTTCGTTAATATTCTTTGCTCTTTTACTTTTTGTTGCAGAAAAAACATCGAGAAAAAATCTTGATCTTTCAAATATTACACTTGAAAAAGCAATGATTGTTGGAATCGCTCAGGTATTTGCATTAATTCCTGGTGCTTCTCGATCAGGTGTAACAATCACAGGTGGATTATTTGCAGGTTTTAATAGAGAAACAGCTGCGAGATTTTCTTTTCTTTTAAGCGTTCCTGCTGTTTTTTTGAGCGGAGTTTATGAATTCTATAAAATTTATCCCCACTTAACAAGTGATGGAACAATTTCACTAATTGTTGCGACAGTTTTTTCATTCATAAGTGGAATTCTTGCAATTGAATTTCTATTAAGATTTTTAAGAACCCATTCAACTTATGTTTTCATCTGGTATCGAATTGCTCTGGGAATCATTCTTTTAATACTTATGAGTTTTAATATTATCCAATAAACAGAAGGAGAATTCAAATGAAAAACACAATCATAACTTTGCTGCTTTTGACCTATATTGGCTCACAAATTTCTTTTGCTCAGAGGACAAAATCGAAGAAAACGGTGGATACAAAACAACAGTATAAATTAGTCGCTGTGTTTGAAACAAACATGGGCACTTTCGAATGCGAATTGTATGAAGATAAAGCACCCAAAACTGTGGCAAACTTTGTTGGGCTTGCTGAGAAAGGCTATTACAATGGCGTAATCTTTCATCGAGTGATTGATAATTTTGTCATTCAAGGTGGAGATCCAACTGGAACTGGCAGCGGAGGTGAAAGCATTTATGGTCATCCTTTTGAAGATGAATTTCATCCTTCATTGAAACATGATAAACCTGGTGTTCTATCCATGGCTAACGCCGGACCAAATACAAACGGAAGTCAGTTCTTTATTACTTTAGCACCAACTCCATGGCTTGATAATAGGCATTCAATATTTGGACAGGTGATAAAAGGTATGGATGTTGTTCGTGCAATTGGAAAAGTCGAAACTATAAAACCTGGTGATAGACCTGTCAAA
This sequence comes from uncultured Ignavibacteriaceae bacterium, assembly GCA_964527925.1. Classification (GTDB taxonomy): domain Bacteria; phylum Bacteroidota; class Ignavibacteria; order Ch128b; family Ch128b; genus Ch128b. The sequence continues at coordinate 25,135 of CAZGQO010000019.1, read as the reverse complement.
GATGTGGTGATGAAAAAAGTTAGAATTGAAAGAAGAAAGATTAAGAAATAATTCAGTATGAAAGAAGAAATTTTTTCATCACGCTGGGCACTTGTTGTTTCGATATTAGGAATTGCAGTTGGTACAGGAAACATCTGGCGTTTTTCGAGAATTGTAGCTCAAAATGGTAGCGGATCGTTTTTAATTCCATGGATTATTTTCCTTCTTATCTGGTCTGTCCCGCTAATCATCATAGAATTCACGATTGGGAAATATACTCGCAAAGGCCCAATTGGTGCTTTTGTTCAGCTCGCTGGTGAAAAGTATGCATGGATGGGCGGATTTGTTGTAATTGTTTCAACGGCAATCATGTTTTACTATTCTGTTGTTTCTGGCTGGTGCATAAAATATCTGACTGCAATTTTTACTGATAATCTTTTGATGGTCAGTGACTATAACGCTTACTGGAATTCTTTCAGTTCAAGTTATCAACCATTTATTTTTCATCTCGTTGCAATGTTAATTTCTGGTTATGTTGTTTATAGAGGTGTTCAGGGTGGAATTGAAAAAATTAGTAAGTGGCTTGTTCCTTCTCTGGTCGTGATTTTAATTCTTTTGTTTATCAGAGTTTTGTTTCTGGATAATGCAATCAAAGGTCTGAATTATTTCTACAAACCTGATTTTAATCTCCTTTTGAATCATAAAATCTGGATTCAAGCATTAACTCAAAATGCCTGGGATACTGGTGCTGGCTGGGGATTAATTTTAACTTATGCTGCTTATGCTCAAAGAAAAGAAGATACAACCATTAATGGTGCACTTATAGCGTTTGGAAATAATTCCATCTCACTTCTTGCGGGAATGACAATCTTTGCAACGGTTTTTGCATTAACAACTGGTGATGCATTAAAAGAAATTACTGTTTCAGGTCCAGCCAACACTGGTTTGACTTTTATCTCATTACCAAATCTTTTCAAACATATGCCTGGCGGATATGTAATTCAAAATCTTTTTACATTTCTATTTTTCCTTGCACTAACTTTTGCAGCTCTAACTTCATTGATTTCGCTTGTTGAACTTGCAACAAAAACGCTTATTGATTTTGGATTTGAAAGGAAAAAATCCATCTTGTTTGTCTCAATTCTTGGAGTTCTTTGCGGAACACCTTCAAGTTTGAATATAAATTTTTTGATTAATCAGGATTGGGTGTGGGGAGTTGCTCTCATATTGAGTGGTGGATTTATTGCTTTTGCTGTTATGAAATATGGTGTGAATAAATTTAGAACGGAGATATTACATGATGAAAATAATGAATTTAAGTTTGGCAGGTGGTTTAATATTCTAATAACTTTTTTAATTCCATTGCAAGCAATTCTTCTTCTTGTTTGGTGGATTTCTGCATCTTTTGGATGGGAATCGGAATGGTATAATCCATTCAAGATTGAATCAGCTGGTACTGCTGTTATTCAATGGTTAATTGTTATTGTTGCTCTTTTAATTCTTAACAATAAAATTGTAAAGAGGTTGAAATCCAGCTATGACATTTAATTCAATTCTGATTATGATTTTTTCAATTTCTATAGTGTGGGGTGGTTTCATTGTTTTGCTTTTAACGGCAATGAGGAAAAACAATAAAAAGAAAAAGCATGGCTGAAATAAATTCTGTTCAGGAATTATTAAAAAATATCTCGAAGGGTAAATTTCCAAAATGCTGTTTCGTATTTGGTGAAGAAGCTTTCTTCATCGATAAAGTAATTGAAAATCTCGAATCAATTTCAAAAAAAAGAAATTTAGAATTCTTTTCATTCCTATCAAATGAAATTCGATTAAATGAACTGATAGAATTGCTTGAACAAAACACTCTTTTTGGTGAAGGCAAGATTATTGTCGTAAAAAATTTCGGTAATTATGTGAAAACAACTTCAGATCAGGATGAAGAAGAAAGTGATGAAAATGTCAAAACATCAAAAAAGAATCTTTCTGTTAGTAACCTGCTTGAATATCTTAAAAATCCTAATCCGGCTTCGTTTTTATTCTTAACGCATTACGATAAAATCGATCAAAGATTGAAGTTTTATAAAGAGGCATTGAAATTAATTCCATTCTATCAATCAAGAAGATTTTATGAGAAAGATATTTTCGATTTCATCGAAATGAAATTTGATGAGGCGAACATTCAAATTGATAAAAACACTGTTGAGTATATTTATCTGACTGTCGGGGATAACCTTTATGATCTTGAATCTGAAATAAATAGATTATTAATCTCGATTGGCGATGTGAAAAAAGTGGATATCGATTTGATAAAAAAATATCTAATCAAAACAAGAAAGTATTCCATATTTGACCTTTTCAATGCTTTTCTTGATAAAGACATTGACAGAGCTCTTGAAATAGGTCTAAACTTACTCAACAACAATGCTCAGATGGTATATATTCTGACAATGCTTCAGAAATATTTCTTCAGCCTTTTAACATTTAATGAATTAAGAAACCAATATAAAACTGATGAAAAGATTGCGGCAGTAATTGGTTGTCATCCTTTCTTCCTCAAGCAGTATGAGATAGCCTCGAAACGGTACAAGTTTGAAGAACTTGAAAAAATTTTTGATATTTTACTAAAAAAAGATATTGAATTGAAATCACTAAATATTGATGAAAGTGTTCTTTACACTACTTTGATAACAGAAATAGGACTGGCGATAAAAAAGTTATAAAATAGGAACTACATAATTATACTTAAGTTTAATGGATAAAATCGACAAAAAGGTTTTAGCTGAAAAAACTGACGAAGAATTAATCTTAGAATTCCAGAAAACTAATTCAATTGAGTATTATAATGAATTAGTTAAAAGGTATAAGGATCCATTGATGAATTTCATTTTTAAATTTGTCGGTTCTAAGGATGCTGCTGAAGATATTTTGCAAGAGACATTCTTCAGACTTTATCGGAACAAGGACTATTATACTACTGTAGCTAAATTTTCTACATGGATTTATACAATTGCTGCCAACTTAGCAAAGACAGAACTTCGCAGAAGAAATCGCAGATCAATTTTTTCAATTCATGGAACCAATTCCAAAGAAGAATCTGAAGAAATTAACGAATACGAATTACCAGACGAAAGATACCGACCAGATGTTCAAACTGACAGCATCATTAAATATGAAATTATTCAAAAAGCATTGCTCAAAGTTAAACCAATTTACCGTGAGCTCATCATTTTAAGAGATATACAAGAACTTTCTTATGAAGAAATTGCAGAAATTACAGGTTTAAAAATTGGAACAGTTAAATCAAGAATTAATCGTGGTAGAGCACGATTACAGGAATTATTAAAAGACATATATTATGAATAAGCCATGGGAAATAACAATATCGAAAAATTGATACAGGATTTAAAAAATCTTCCAAAACAATTTGCCCCTGAAGATTTTGAATCCAAATTAATGGAGAGAATTTCTCTCTATGAGAACAGAAAATCTTCAGGAGTCAGGTTTACACCAGGTATGATTCGTTTCAAACCGATTTATGCGACTGCATTCACAATGATAATTGTAATTGCTTTGATTGTTTATTCTGTGCAAAATAACCGGATTGAAACGGTACAGAGAGTACAGGTGGTTGAAAAAGCAGTCCCTGAAGTGCAAATACAAGATCAGGCTGATCAGGTTCAACCTCAAAAAATTAATGTACCTGTGAAAAAGGATTTTGTTGTAAAGAGGACAAAATTACCTCTGAACCTCGGTCCTGGTGTCAGTCTTGATAAACCTGAATTTTCAAACGAAAATCAACCTGCTAGAAGATCAATATTTGTTGGTTATCCGCTGGATGAAGAAGCAATTACAATTAGAATTCCTCCACCTGATGTTTTGTTTAATAAGGAAATAGAAAACTTTAAAACTTTTCAAAGAGAATACAAGGACTCAATCCGACTCACTAAAACTAAAAAGAAATAATCATCATTTTAATCTAATCTATTACTGTAAAGAACGGGTGAACAATTTTGTCTGATAAAATTGATATATTGAGTTGAAAGATAGTTTGTTTTTTTAATGAGAAAGAAAGAAAACATAATAATTTTAGGTTCGACAGGTTCCATTGGAATTTCCAGTCTTGAGGTAATAGAAAATAATTTAGATAAATTTAATGTTGCCTATCTTTCTACCAACACAAATATTGATTTGATTTTAGAACAAGCCAGTAAATTCCATCCAAAGGGAATTATTATCACTGATGATGATGCATACATAGAATTAAAATCCCGTTCCCTTCCTTATAAAGTTTACTCAAAAGACGATTTGCTTAAAATAATTATTAGTGAAGATGTGGATATAGTAATTGCTGCAATGGTAGGATTTGCTGGCTTGAGATCAATTATTCAAGCAACACGGAGCGGGAAAAAAATTGCTTTAGCAAATAAAGAAACTCTCGTTGTGGCTGGACACATCATCACAAAACTGGCAGAACAATTTTCAGCAAAAATAATTCCGATTGATTCAGAACACTCAGCTATACTTCAATGTCTGATTGGTGAACCGAAGGAGAGCATTAAAAAAATTATCCTCACTGCTTCGGGCGGCCCATTCTTAAACAGAAAGGTGGAAGAATTCGATAGCATTACTATCGAAGAAGCTTTACAGCATCCTAACTGGAAAATGGGGAATAAAATTACAATTGATTCTGCGACGATGATGAACAAAGGTCTTGAGGTAATCGAAGCTCACTGGCTCTTCAACTTAAAACGAAATCAAATTGACGTAATCATTCATCCACAGTCAATAATTCACTCAATGGTTGAGTTTTTTGATGGATCAATAAAAGCTCAGCTTGGTGTTCCTGATATGAAATTGCCTATTCAGTATTCACTCAGCTATCCAGAAAGATTTCCTGTGACTTATTCAACAATGGACTTTCTTAAATATTCGTCACTAACATTTTTGGAACCAGATTTAAATAAATTCAAATGTCTTGACATAGCTTATAAAGCTCTCGAAATTGGTGGAAATTATCCTGTGATTATGAATGCAGCAAATGAAATGGCAGTTCAAAAATTCTTGAATAAAGAAATAAAATTTTCTCAGATTCCTGAATTGATTGAATCAGCCTTAGAACAGTTTGGTTCAACCAGAGAACCAGAACTTGAGGAAATTTTTGAATGGGATGCAAAAGTCAGAGAATTTTTCAATAAATCAAAAAAGGTAACTTATGGAATTTCTTAATACTCTATTCTACTTCATTATTACTATTGCAATACTTGTACTCGTTCATGAATTTGGTCATTTTATCGCAGCTAAATTTTCTGGTATGGGGGTCGATGCATTTGCAATAGGATTTGGTCAGAGACTTTTTGGTTACAATAAAAAAACTGGATTTTCATTTGGTTCACTTCCAAAAGATATTGATCTTGAAGGTAATACAGATTATCGCGTTTGTCTTCTGCCGCTTGGTGGGTATGTTAAAGTCGCTGGTATGATTGATGAAAGTTTTGATAAAGATTTTTTACAACATGAACCACAACCATGGGAATTTCGATCTAAATCGGCTGGGAAAAAATTGTTCGTACTTTCAGCTGGTGTTTTGATGAATGTGTTGCTGGCTTTTGTGATTTTCTGGGGAATTAATTACACCAAACCATTTCAACATTTAAAGACAACTACAATTGGCTATATTCCACCAAAAAGCGCTCTTGAGTTTGCTGGCTTACAAACCAATGATAAAATTATTTCAATCGATGGAAACAATGTAAAGTACTGGGATGAAATTCTTAACTACATCTATGTCAAAAAAATTGGTGAAGAATTTACAATTTCAGTCGAGAGAAACAATAGAATCCTTGATTTAAAGCTGCAGAGTAAATTACTTCAAGCCGATAGAAAGTCAGGTCTTTCGTTGTTTCCCAGAGAAACTAAAGTTTTTGTTGCCGATGTGAATTCGAACACTCCGGCATTCAATGCGGGATTAAAAAAGAACGACACAATTTTATATGTTAATCAACAGGAAATAATCTCATCACTCCAGTTAATTGATATCATTAGTTCCAATCCAGAAAAAGAACTTGAGTTCGTTGTTAAAAGAAATACAGATACACTGAAATTAGCAGTCACACCAAATAAAGATGGTAAAATTGGAATCTTGAGTGGAATTTATATTTATGCTCCAGTAGAAATTGAGAAGTTCAATTTTGTTCAGGCTGGAATTAAGGCAGTGGATGATTGTTCTCAAAATGTGATTTTATTCTTTACAATCGTTTATAAAGTAATCACAGGCAAAGTTGAATTTGCGAATGCCTTCGGTGGACCAATTAGGATTGCAAAAATTGCAGCTCAAACGGCGGATGTAAATCTTTTGAGCTTTATTAATTTTATTGCTCTTCTGAGCTTGAGTCTTGCGATTATTAATATTCTTCCATTTCCAGTTCTGGATGGTGGACACATAATCATTGTGATACTTGAAGGAATTTTACGAAGAGAGATTTCTCCAAAAGTTAAGATTGTTATTCAAAACATAGGTTTCATAATTTTACTTCTGTTCATGGCTTTTGTGATTTATTCGGATATAATGAATTATTGAAGAAAGATTTCTATGAATTAACTGTGTAGTAGATTTGCTGACTGTGAATTGTTTATTTTAATGTTGATTCTCAAGTATTAGTTGAACGACCTGAAACGATTGATAATCGGGAAGAAGTTTTAATTTAGTTTACGATAAATTTTATTCTGATTAAGATTTCGTGTAATTGTGATTTTTTAAAAAATGAATTCTTTAATGTTTTGAAAAATCCTTCTAAACTTGATTATTTCTTTGTCGATTTTAATATTGCGTTAAACAAAATGAAGACAACCGACCTACAGTGAGATTTCTACTGCACTAATTGAAAGGTGATAAAATGAAAAACATAGTCTTTTCTCTCGTTTCTTTCTTTTTTGTTTCCATTCTCTTTTCTCAAGGTGTGTCGGTTGGAAAATATTCCGGTGAATTTCTCGCCATCGGTGTTGGTGGCAGACCATTGGGTATGGGCAGTGCCTTTGTATCAATTGCTAATGATGTAACTGCAGGTTACTGGAATCCCGCCGGGCTTTCAAGACTTGATTACCCTCAGGCAATGGTAATGCACGATGAAAGATTTGCTGGACTTGTAAATTACAATTATGGAGCTGTTGCAATTCCCTATAAATCTGATATGACTATTGGATTGAGTGTAATCAGACTTGGAGTTGATGGAATTCCGGATACAAGACAAGCATTGATTGATTTAAATGGTAACTTAAATCTTGATGACAACGAGTTACTTGATTACTCAAAGATTACAGAATTTAATTATTCAGACTGGGCATTTTTATTCTCCTTTGCCAGAAGATATGATGAAAAACTTTCCTACGGTGCAAACTTAAAAGTCATTAGACGTGATATCGCAGAATTTGGTGCCTGGGGAATTGGTTTTGATATCGGGGCAATTTATTCGCCAATAGAAAACTTATCACTTGGTGCAAATCTTCAGGATGTAACAACAACCATTGTTGCCTGGGATAATGGAACCACTCAATTGATTTCCCCAATGCTAAAAGTCGGTGTAGCTTATCAATTAAATATTTTTAACGGGACATTAATTCCTGTTTTCGATACAGACATTAGATTTGAAAATAGAAGATTTGCATCAATGATGAACATTGGTCCAATTAGTTTCGATTTTCACGGGGGTGTTGAATACACTTATGACAGATTGATATCAGTTCGTTTGGGTTATAATGATGTGAAGCAATTTACATTTGGTGCAGGAATAATTTTACCAAAACTAAATATTGATTATTCGTTTGTGAAATTTGATCGTACCGGAGAGTTAGGCAATACACATCGCATCTCTCTTATGCTTACTCTTGAAGAGCCAAAATATCAGCGTTTATCAGATTGAAAAAGAAACTTGTTTGTCTTCTTTTGATTGTACTTGCTGGATGTGCTCCAACATTAAAAATAGAACAATCAAATTTTTCTCTCGTGAGTTTATCTAATGAGATGGGTCTTTCTCCAGCAAGTACATTTTTAGTTTACATTCCAAATAATTGGTTTCAAACCAGAGATGAAAATTATCCCGCTGATGAAATCTGGCTTGTTAATGAAAATTATTCAAGTGTAATTACAATCAAAAGAATTAATCTATTAAAACCACTCTCAGAGAAGAATAAAATCGAAACGATCCAATCATTAGCAAGAAATGAAGTTTTTCTTCAGAAACGAAAATACGAACAAACTTTTAAGGTAATTGAACCACCGAGACCATTTCAAAATGGTAATTTAATTTACTCAGCTTTTGAATATTCTTTTGGAAATAATCAATTTGGACGCATAGTCATTCTAGAAAAGGAAAATAACTTTTTCGAAGTCAATGCTTATACTACAAATGAAGGTTCGGGTCGGATAAATACACTTGAGTTGTTTTCAATACAGGAAAGTGTTGCACAATCATTAAAGCTGAAGAAGTAATTTATTTCAATTTCCCCTTTAAAATAAAAAAAGCTTTTTGGATGAACCAAAAAGCTGTAATCAAATCAAAGAGTTAATCAAATTATGACAATTTATTAAGATAAAGAGCGAGCTTTGATTTTTGATTTGAAGCTTTGTTTTTATGGATAATTCCTTTTGTTGCTAACTTATCAAGTAATGAAACAACTTTATTAAAAGCTTCTCGTGCAGTTTCTTTATCTTTTGCAGTTCGAACTTTTTTAATCATGGTTTTAAGTTCAGATTTTCTTGCACGATTCAACGCTCGTCTTTTCAAGCTCTGTCTGTGTCTTTTAATAGCGGACTTATGTGTTGCCATCAAATCTCCTTATTTTTTACAAATTTAATTAAAAACAGAGTTTAATCAAATTAAATCGGGTGTGAGTAAACACCCGATTCGTTAAACTGAATTATTTCTTTCGTGAAGATTTCTTATTGGAAGCTGACTTCTTAACTGCCGATTTAGAAGAACCTTTCTTCACCGCCGCTTTCTTGTTTGTTACTTTCTTCACTTTACCTTTGACTCTGGCAGCCTTCGCTTTTCTTTTTTTAGCCTGGGCTTTCTTCGTAGTAGTTTTTTTCTTAGTTGATGTTTTCTTGGCTTTCTTAGCCTGTGCAGTTTTTGTCTTCTTCCTTCCAGCTTTTTTAACCGCTTTTGCTTTCTCTTCAACTTTTTCTGAAACTGATTCTGCTGGTTGAACAACTTCTTCAGGTTCAACTTCCACTTTACTGAATTGTTCAGCAACAAGATTTAATGCACTGCCAGCCTTGAACCATTCAATTTGATTTTCATTATATGAGTGATTGAGAAGAATTTCGTCAGTTGTCTCGTCTGAATGTTTAACTATCATCTTGAGTGGTTTATTAGGTGCAAATTCATTCAAACCAACGATACTGACTTTATCATCTTCTCTTATTTTGTCATAGTCATCTGGTTCAGCAAAAGTTAGAGCAAGAATTCCTTGTTTCTTCAAGTTTGTTTCGTGAATTCTTGCGAAGGACTTAACAATAATGGCTTTGCTGCCTAAATATCTTGGTTCCATAGCAGCATGTTCACGAGATGAACCTTCGCCATAATTTTCATCGCCAATTACAACCCAACCGATATTGTTCTTTTTATACTCGCGGGCAACTTCAGAAACACTTTTATATTCACCGGTGAAAACATTTTTCGTTTTACCTGCTTCATTTGTGAAGAAATTAACAGCACCTAAAAACATATTATCCGAAATTTTATCGAGATGTCCTCGATATCTTAACCAGGGCCCAGCAGGTGAAATATGATCTGTTGTACATTTGCCTTTCACTTTTATAAGAACTGGCAAATCGATGAAATCTTTTCCATCCCATTTTTTAAATGGTGAAAGAGCCTGTAATCTTTCACTTTCGTCTTTGATTATTACTTGAATTTCGGATCCATCTTCAGCTGGTGGTACATATCCTTTTTCATCAACAACGAAACCGTTTTCTGGTAATTCTTTACCTTCTGGCGGGTCGAGTTTTACTTCTTCACCATTTTCGTTGATAAGTGTATCTGTTATCGGATTGAATGTAAGTTTTCCTGCAATAGCAAGGGCAGTTGTAATTTCAGGACTTGCTACAAAAGCGAGAGTTTCGGGATTGCCGTCATTTCGTTTAGCAAAATTTCTATTGAAAGAAGTAACTATAGTGTTTCGTTCTCCAATTTGGATATCCATTCTCTTCCACATTCCGATGCATGGACCACAGGCATTGGCTAAGACAACTCCGCCAAGATCAGTTAAAAGTTTTAATTGACCATCTCGTTCAATGGTTGCGCGAATTTGTTCGGACCCGGGAGTGATTGTGAACTGTGTTGATGCTTTCAAACCTTTTTTAAGAGCCTGTTCTGCAACCGAAGCAGCTCTTTCGATATCTTCATAGCTTGAGTTTGTACAGCTTCCAATCAATGCGGCACTAATTTTTTCAGGATAGTTGTTTTCTCTGACAGCATCTTTCATTTTTGAAATTGGCCAGGCAAGGTCTGGAGTAAAAGGTCCATTTAAATGAGGTTCTAATTCAGAAAGATTGATTTCAATCACCTGATCAAAGAATTTTTCTGGTTCGAGTTCAACTTCAGGATCTGCAGCAAGATAGTTGGAGACGGAATAAGCTAATTTAACAGCCAATTCTGCAACTGCATCTCTTCCAGTTGCATTGAGATAATCAACCATTCTTTCATCAAATGGGAAAACAGAAGTTGTTGCACCAACTTCAGCACCCATATTGCAAATTGTTCCTTTTCCAGTGCAAGAGATAGATTTTGTTCCTTCACCAAAGTATTCGATTATATAACCCGTTCCACCTTTAACTGTAAGCAGACCTGCAAGTTTTAGAATTACATCTTTTGGAGAAGTCCAACCGTTTAATTTACCAGTTAGTTTTACGCCAAGTAATTTTGGAAATTTAAGTTCCCATGGCATGCCAGCCATAACATCAACAGCATCGGCACCACCAACACCAATTGCAATCATTCCCAGTCCACCTGCATTTGGTGTATGAGAATCTGTACCAATCATCATTCCGCCAGGAAATGCATAGTTTTCAAGGACAACCTGGTGAATAATTCCTGCACCTGGTTTCCAGAAGCCAATTCCGTATTTGGCTGAAACTGAAGCGAGAAAATCGTAAACTTCTTTGTTTTCGTCATAAGCACGATTTAAATCTTCCTCTGCACCAACTTGAGCTAAAATCAAATGGTCGCAGTGAACTGTAGCAGGTACTGCAACTTTTGGAATACCAACGGACATAAATTGAAGTAAAGCCATCTGAGCTGTGGCATCCTGCATTGCAACACGATCGATTCGAAATTCAACAAAATCTTTTCCTCTTTCATATGGACTTATTGGCTTTTCCCAGAGATGAGCATATAGAATTTTTTCAGCATAAGTCATTGGTCTGCCAAGTAATTTTCTGGCGTCATCGACTTTCTGTGCAAAATCGGAATAAACTTTTTTGATTAGGTCAAAATCGAATAACATAATAACCTCACTTTTGTTTTTGCTTTAGTTCTTAAAAGTTTCTCTCCAATTTTTGAAGATATTTTTTCATTTTAGGAAAAACTCCAAAAATTCCTCCAGTATGTATAAACATCAATCTGTTAAACTCATTTCCCTGATAAATGAAATGATCAACCATTCCATAAAATGCCTTACCTGTATAAGCTGGATCGAGAAGCAAGCCATAATCCTGGGAAATGAAAGTAATCAATTCTAATTTCTTATTTGAAATATTTTCATATCCTTCCGTTGAATAGCCGTCGAGAATAGTAAAATCTTTTGAATTAACCTTAATTCCGAGTTTATATTTTTTACTGCATTCATTAGCAAGATCACAAACAATTTTTTCAAAATCACCAGCGGTTTTAAGAACATTTACACCGACTAAATGAGATTTAATTCCATACAATTTTTTCCCTACTACTAAACCAGCTAAAGTACCCCCTGAACCTACTGCGGTAACAATGTTAGATGGTTTGTTCTTAAAAGATTTCAATTGTCTGGCAATTTCCTGTGCACATTCGATATAACCCCATATTCCAAGCGGAGATGATCCACCTTCGGGAATAAAGACAGCTTTTAATCCTTTCTTTTTCAGTGAAGTAATTTCCTTTTTCGCTATTTCTTCGATATTGTCGTATTCTTCCTGAGAAACATATCTTATTTCTGCACCAAAAAGTTTATCAAGAGCTAAATTACCATCTATTTGTTTTGGATTCTTTCCGCGCAAATAAAGAATTGACTTTAATCCAAGTCTTGCAGCAACGGCAGCTGTAGCTCGTGCATGATTTGATTGAGTTCCACCACAGGTAATTAAAACATTTGCTTTCTTTTGCAGAGCATCGAAAATAAGATATTCAAGTTTACGAATTTTGTTGCCTGTCCATTCAATACCAGAGTAATCATCTCTTTTGATTAAAATTTCAAATCCTTCAAAAAAGATTGCTTGAATTGGCGTAGGTATATTAGCGAGTTCAACTTTTGTTGGGACTATCATTTTTTCATTCCGATTTTTTCTTCCCAGAATTTAATTGCATTAATAAGATCTTCTTCGGTATCAACTGAAATTGGTTCGTAGTCAAAAAGTTCTACTTTAATTTTAAATCCATTTTCGATCATTCGTAATTGTTCGAGTTTTTCAATTCTTTCGAGCTTTGATTGAGGAAGTTGAGTAATTTTTAAGAGAACGTCTCTTCGGTAGACATACAAGCCAATGTGTCGAAGGTATTTTTTTTCAAGAGAATCATCCTGATAAAATGGTATTGGTGAACGTGAGAAGTAAATTGCAAAACCTTTTTCATCGATAACGACTTTTGGAAATGATGGATTAATAATTTCTTCTTCTGATTTGCAATAAGTTCCTGCAGTTGCAATTTGTATCTCATCAATTTGTAAAAGTGGTTTGATAGTTCCATCAATAATTTCTCTTTTTATGAATGGTTCATCGCCTTGAATATTAACAACAATATCATACTCGATATATTTTTCTGAATAATATGCACATCTATCAGTTCCACTTTGAAGATTTTCAGGAGTTAACTCAACTTCTCCACCGAATGATTTCACCGCATTAACAATTCTAATATCATCAGTTAAAACAACAAGTCTATCAAGATAAATTGATTTTGAAGCCGATTCATATGTATGTTGGATCATTGGTTTATTTCCAATGAATCGTAGAGGTTTTCCAAACAATCTTGTTGAGGCAAATCTTGCTGGTATCAGTCCTAATATTTTTGACATCAAATTACCTTTGGAACCTTGAAGAACTCATTAGTTGAGTCTGGTGCATTCTTTAAAGCTTCTTCTCTTTCAATTGATTCTTTTACTTTGTCTTCACGAAAAACATTCGTAAGTGATAATGGGTGATGAAGAGGATCAACATTTGAAGTATCTACTTCATTTAACTGATTGACATAATCAAGGATCTGGCTTAATTCTTTCTGAAATTTTTCAATTTCTTCCTCAGTAAGTTTCAAATGTGCAAGTTCAGCTATGTGATTGATTAATTCTTTAGTTAATTCCATTTTATGAGTAATAATTTTTGACAATGATGTTTCTAACTTTATCCATTAATTCGAGTTCTGATTTTTTATCTATAGATCCGTTATGTTCAATTGGTTGATCAATAAATAATTTAACTATCCCTGGACGAATTCTAAATTTTTTCTTCGGTAGAATTTCATAAGTGCCTTTTATAGTCAACGGAACAATTTTTCTGCCACTTCTGGTTGCTAAAGTAAATGCACCTCTTTTAAAAGGTTGAATGTTGCCATCGAGACTTCGTGTACCTTCGGCAAATAACAGAACTGAGACACCTTTTTCAATTTTTTTCTTTGCAATTTCTAAACTTTCCATTGCTTTTGTGGGATTTTCACGGTCAATTAGAATGTAGGGTCCAATTCTTAATTGCCAGCCAAAGATTGGAATTTTTGTCAATTCTTTTTTAAAGACAATTCTTAACTGACCGGGAATATTAGCCATCACAACAGGAATGTCAAAACCACTGCAATGATTTGCAACATAAACATAATTTTCATCAGGTGATAAATTTTCTGAACCTATTACTTCGACTTTAACACCAGCAATCCATAATAGAATTTTAGACCATAATTTTCCAAGAAAATTATAGACCTTTCCCCTTCTATCAAATATTGAAGCAATTATTGCGAGTATTGCGAAGAAAATAGTTTCTATAACGATTGTGATAATTTTTAAATATGTTTTAATAAAATCCATTTAAGATCTCTTTAGTAATTGAAAAAATATCCAAGAACTCTCCTCCTCTCGATTCTCAATTACAAAAATTATTGTTGTATTTGAGAAAATCAAGCAAGTAAGGGTGTGTTTTGAAAAAATATTATTCTGAAAAATTTAGCAGAGTTTAATTATTAAAATCAAAGAATTTTATTAGAAAGTGTAGATAAGAGTAATTAGTAAATAGCCTGCAGAAATCACAGATTATTAATTTGAAAGTTCTCTTTTTTACAATCCTTTTTGTGAAAGTGAAAAAATATTTGACCACGAAATACACGAATGGACAGTAAGTAATATTCGCTAATTGGCTATAGATTTTTTATTAAAGAAGAATTTCTCTCTTAAGAAAGAGATTTTATAATTGATGATGACTCAAAAGTATGATTATTAAAAATGGAACATAGAAAACGCAGGTTTTAGCAGATTATTGCAAAACTTAAAATTGAAATATTACATTTGAGGCAGCCCCGAACTATTGTAGATCCGAATTTGCACGAGATCAAAAGAGGTTAATTGAGGATTAATTATAATTTTTTTCATTCGCGAATTCGTACCTAATTTTTTTGGCAAATCTTAATTTTTGAAAAATCATATTATAATTAAACCTCTAAGAGGATCTGATTTTTGTGTGCCTCTTATGATTCTACAATAATTATAATCTCTCAGAGATTTGATTTTTCTCAATTACATTATACAGTATTCAAAAAATCCCTGACAAATATTTGAAGTTCGGAAATTTTAGAACTTGTAGATGTCAAAATTATTGTAGCAGTTTTGTTCTCCATTTGATTCAAATCCCAGTAGAGGATTCATTTTAAAAATTACACATCGAATTTGAATTTCACATTTTTCATAATCACAAATCACTTCTAGGCCCGAGGCTTGTTACGATTGTAAATAATTTACATTATGCAAAGAAAATTTGTCAGTTTACGGGCTACCTCTAAAATTATGATGTGAACATATTATGATAATAGTACCTTTTGCCTTTTTATGTGTTTTAAACTTTAAAGAGAAAATGAATAAAAATGTTTTCAAAACAGGGTCAACGTTATTGAGGGTCGAAGGGGTGGAATTCTGTTCCACTCCTTTTTATTTTATGATTACTTGCGAAAGAATTCAAAATGACTAAAAAATATTCAATTGATTCTTATTTTCTTATTAAAATCCTAAAAGATGAAGCCAACGAATCGGAGAAGGAATTTTTTAACAATTGGTTAGCAGAAAGTGATGAACATAAAGAGGAGTTCGGTCGGGTCGCTCTCCTTTGGGAAAAAATAGGGAATCTGCCGACTCCTCTTTCCCCTGATTTGATAAAAGAATGGGAAAGGCTGGAAAGAAATATCATTGAAAAACAATCATCAAAGTCTCCACAAGAACATTTTCAAAGAGAATCAAATATTAATAAAAAAGAATATAAGTCTGGCAAGTTCAAAAAAGATCGAACAAATCAATTTATATTTTTCTCAAGAGTTGCTACCATAATAATCCTATCATTAATAGCCTATCAATTCGTAAATAAACCATTAGAAAAATATTCACTGCCTGAACCAGAGGAAATAAAAGAATATCAGTTTCAAACGAAAAAAGGCGAAAAAGCTACCATTCCTCTCTCAGATGGAAGTTTTGTTTATCTAAATGCTGATTCAAAATTAATCTACCCCCAATTTTTTAGTGATAACAAAAGATTAGTAAAACTTGAAGGCGAAGGTTACTTTATTATTAAATCTAATCCTGAACAACCTTTTATTGTACAGACTGGTGATAAATTTACGGAAGTAAAAGGTACAGAATTTAACCTGAGGTATCGTTATAATCGATTGAGTCTGGTTGTTACTCGTGGAAAAGTTGTACTCTACAATGAAGATAGTTCTAAATTTGTAAGAGTTGAAAAAGATGAGATGATAACTGCCCAAAGAGATAAATTTAGTCGACCTGTTAAAGTTGATACTAAACTTTACACAGCCTGGAGAGAAAATAAAATATCGTTTGTTGAAACACCGCTATCTGAAATAGTGGATGAACTTGAACGAATCTATAATGTTGATATAACGATTAAAAATAAAAAGATCACTTCAAAAACTCTTACTGGTTATTTCGATTCAAATTCACTCGATGAAATACTTGAGAAAATCAGTATTGCACTTGATTTTAATTTTCAACGTAACGGGAAAAAGATAGTCATCTTTTAGGGGTCAAAATGATTACCAGAATTTTTCCAGTACTTGTTCTATTATTCACAATAAGTATAACAGAACTTACTGCTGGATTTCAAAATCAAGATTCAACTAATACTGAAGTTATTCGCGGCGGATTAATGACGGAAAAATCCGAGTTAGAGAAAACTAAAATTGAGCATGATAGCTTCTTAACTCCTTCTCAATCGATTCTTTCATCACGGATTACAATTGAGATTCAATCAGGAACTTTACGAGATATTCTTCAGCAGATAAGTGCTGAAACTGGAATCAAAATGATTTATCATGATGAACTTGTGAAGAAAGAAGTTAGAGATGTTTATTTGTATAATGAAACGATTGAGAATATTTTGAATTATATCTTCAGAGATAAAGATATCAGTTACATTTTCACGGGTAAAAATGAAATTGTGCTTGCAAGAACACAAAAGATAGATGAAGAAACGGGTTCTATCCAGGGAACTGTAAGAGATAAGTCAGGTGAGCCTTTAATAGGCGCGAATGTTATTATTAAAGAAAATCGATTTGGTGCTGCTACAAATAAATTTGGTAAGTATTTCATTCATAAACTAAAACCTGGGAAATATACTGTTGAAGCATCTTTTATTGGTTATAAAAAAGAATCAAAAGAGGTTGTGGTTAAAAAAGGTGAAATCGTTACAGTCGATTTTTATCTCGAAAGCACTGCATTCTATATTGGTGCAATTGAAGTTGTTGGAACATCAGAATTAATTCCTAAAGATGCAAGCACTAAAACAGTTATAACTGGAGCTGAGGTTGAACATTTTCAAGCTTCGAGTATTGGAGATGTACTGGATTTAGTTCCTGGAATTCAAAAAACTTCAAATCCAGGACTTTCAAAAACAAGTCAGGTTGCAATTCGAGGTGAAGAAACAGATAAACTTTCAGCATCCGGAACACTTTTAGTTGTTGATGGAATTCCAATTTCGAATAATGCTAACCTGCAATTCGAAAAATGGACAAGTGGAATAACTGGTCCTTCAAATGTTGGCGGTGGAGTTGATTTGAGAACAATTCCCGCTGATAATATCGAATCAATTGAAGTAATTCGAGGACTTCCTTCGGTTAGATTTGGTGATGTAACAGCTGGCGTCATTAATGTGAGAACAAAAACAGGAGTTCAGCCGCATCGATTAAAAATTAAAAACAATCCTGATACTCGCGAATTTAATCTTGGTGGCGGAAGTAATTTGAAGTTTGCTGGTTTTTCCTACAATCTAAATGCTGCCCAGAGTGAACGAGATATCAGGAAAAAAGGTGATGAGTACATTCGACTTACTGCTCAAACAGTTTTTTCTAAAGATTTTCTAAATAATCGTTTGAATACAAACTTGAAACTTTACGGACAAAGAATTTTTGACGAAGAACAGCCGAAAGGTGATGTTTACCAAACAAGAAACTACAATCGTGGTTATTCACTTCAATCTGGATTCTGGGGAAAATATACAACTGAACTTGATATAGAGAATTTTAATTTCAATGCTTATCTGAATTACAGACGAGAAAATAGTATGAAATCTCGTCTCGTTCAATCTGATTTAAGGATTTTGCCTACTGGAGATACTGTTTCAACTTATCTTGGAAAAGTTGAGACTCGTGGAAATGAATGGCAGCTTGGCGGAAGGCTTGAGTGGGAAAGAATATATCTGACAGGTGATTTCATTCATAAAATTCTTGTTGGTTCAGATCTTCAGTATGAAGTAAATACAGGCGAGGGAGTTTTAATTGATACGATCTTCAATTATTATGGAGTAGAATCGGGGAAACTTCCATATCGTTTTGATGATATTCCTGGTCAACTTCTTTCAAGCATTTACGCAGAAGATAAAATTACTGGTAAACTGGGGATAGACTTTTCAGCTGTGATTGGTTTTAGATATGAAATGTATCGACCACACAAATTTAATTTGAGTGGATTATGGGGTAAGGGTGATATAATTCAATCTCATCAAGGAACTTTCTTCAATCCACGATTCAATTTAGTAGCCTATTTAAGTGAGTCAAATCAAATTAGGCTGAGTCTTGGAACGACAACAAAATCACCTGCTATGAGTTATATTTATCCGCCGCCAACAGTTCTCAAATGGAGAAATCCACTGGATAGTCAAACGGTATTTTATAGATTACCAACACATAATACAGAACTTAAAGGTTATCGTGAGTGGCAATATGAAATTTCGTATGACCATAAATTTGGAGATTTAATTGGTACTTCAATAAGTGCTTATTACAAATCAAGGAAAAATGATCCATCAGGTCAATCCATTCCAATTTTTTATTACAGAGAACTTAATTCTACAAAATATCTTTACTATATCGGAGAGTATTCAATTCAACAAAATGTGGGATGGAATCAGAGTAAAGGTGTTGAGTTTACAATCAGATCAAGTAAGATTAAACCTTTAAATATGGATTTTCAAATTGTTGGTTCATACAATTTTATAAAAAGAGGGACAAACGTATGGTCTTATGACGAATCACCAGATTTAACACTTGGCAGATTTCCAAATTATAAAGTTCCTGGAATTCCATTAGATACATTATTTGGATTTGTTTATGATGCTTCGATGATATGGAGTGATAGATTTATTTTGAATTATTATTTAAGGTATACACATCCAGTGTTAGGTTTGTGGTTAACTATTAGAGTTGAACATACATTATTTGAAAGAAGCAGGACTTATAATCTCGAGCCAATCAATTTTGCAATCATAACTGATTCAACAAAACTTGCAACTGTCAAACTTGCAAGAGACTGGGAGGAAAGAATAAAATCCAAGCCAGCGAAATGGTTGTTTAATATCAACATAAGTAAATCGTTATTCAAAGGAGCTGAAGTTTCTTTTTATGTTAATAATTTTCTTGATGACCCAGCACTCTATCGTTATCAATATACTTATAACCCAAATGATATAACTGAAGAAATTAGAAATCCTTCTCTATTTTATGGAATTGAATTTAGTATGATTGTTGATGAACTGTTCAGGTGAAAGAAATGAAGAACATTCAATTAATTTTGATTTTTTGTCTCTCGTTGATATTAATTGGTTGTGCAGAGAAACCACCAGTTGCTGTGGATGGAGAAGGCAAATTAAAAGTTATTGTGCTGTGGGATTCTACATATTTGGATAATGTCAATTATGCTCAACCAGTTTCAAACGCTAAAGTGTTTTTAAGCAACAGATATGGTGTAAAAATATTTACATCGAATGATTCAGGTTTAATCGAGATTGATAACTTGCCCACTTCTACTTATGGTTTATCTGTTAGAAAATCTCATCCGTTAGATCCAAATATTTTACTAATTGCATCTAAGCAGGATGTTGTTGTCAATTCAGGCAGACTAACATTAGACACACTTTTTGTAAAACCAATCTCTTCAATTGGAATTTGTATTAATGAGATTTATGCTGCTGGACCTGTTAATAATATATTTTACTTTTATGACCAATTTATTGAATTGTACAATTCCAGTGATAGTATTCGTTATCTTGATGGAATGATTGTAGTAAGAGTTTCGGGAAACAACGAAGGCAAAGGACCGGGAGCGGATGAAGAAGATGACGGTGATATTGATGGTGCTGTTTATGCATTCAAATTTCCAGGTAATCCAGGAGAACATAATATTCCAATTCAACCTAAACAGTTTGTTGTTCTCGCTGTTGATGCTGTAAATCATAAAAATATGGTTTCAACAAGTATAGATTTATCAAATGCTGATTGGGAGTTTTACAATCAATTTTCACCAGAAGATATTGATAATCCAAATGTTCCGAATCTTATAAACATTTTTTCTCATAGAACGCAGGATTTTTTAATCAATCTCGCGGCTGATGTGATAGTTTTGTGTGATGGGAGAGATTCACTTCTACTTGATGGTATTGATATTTCAACAATAGTCGATGGTGTGGAATATCAACCAAATCCACATCCTCAGAGCAAAAAAACACTTGATCCAAGAGTTGATAGGGGTTATGTATTGAGTCCTCCAAGATATAGTGGTAAATCAATCCAGCGTCGAGAAGCTGGATTTGATACGAATGATTCGAGTTCAGATTTTGAAATTATTGATCCACCAACACCCGGAAGACAATGAGTTGGTTTGTAATTGAAATGAAGAAAGTATTTTTTCAAATTAAAATAGTTAGTTTTTTAATCGTGATATTCATAAGCATTCTGTTAATAAGTTGTGCGGAAGAACCAATTGTAAATATTGATGGAACAGGTCAACTTGAATTGGTTGTCCTCTGGGATTCTACATACAACGATTCAATTGAAAATGCCATACCTGTAAGTAATGCTAAAGTTATTGTTTCTTCGAGATATTTTTCAAGAATCTGTTATTGCGATGAAAATGGTAAACTGCTTTTGAATAATCTTCCCACATCTGATTATGGATTGACAATCAGAAAAAATCATCCTGATGATCCTAACATCATTCTTGTTGGTTCAAAGCAAAACTTTCAAATCCGATCAGGTGAATTTTTTATTGACACAATTTTTGTAAAACCAATCTCTTCTTTTGGAATATGCATTAACGAAATATATTCTTCAGGACCGGTCAATAATTTCTTTTTCTTCTTTGATCAATTTATAGAGCTTTATAATTCGAGTGATAGTGTAAAATATCTTGATGGGATGATGATTATGAGATTCTCAGGAAACAGCAGTAGTAAAGGACCAGGTGCAGATGAGGAAGATGATGGTGATATTGACGGTGCAACCTATGTATTCAAGTTTCCGGGAAACCCAAGTGAAAAAAATTATCCCATTCGTCCAGGACAATTTGTTGTTTTAGCATCTGACGCAGTTGATCATCGAAGTGTCTGTGCAACAAGTTATGACTTATCAAATGCTGATTGGGAATTTTACAATCAATTTTCGCCAGAGGATATTGACAATCCAAATGTACCTAATCTAATTAATATGCGTCCCGATAAAACGGCAGATTTTCTTGTTGCTCTGACTTCAGATGTAGTTATTCTTTCAGATGGTAGAGATTCCGTCTGGCAGGATGGAATAGATATAAGTACTGTTATTGATGGAATT
The DNA here is from genome assembly GCA_964527925.1 of uncultured Ignavibacteriaceae bacterium. GTDB lineage: Bacteria > Bacteroidota > Ignavibacteria > Ch128b > Ch128b > Ch128b. Next base: position 3,614 of record CAZGQO010000019.1, on the reverse strand, counting down.
GAGTACCAAACTCAACCTCATCCACAAAATAAAAAGACTTTAGATTCGCGGATTGATCGTGGTTATGTATTAAGTCCACCGAGATATAGTGGTAAATCAATGCAAAGAAGAGAACCAGGCCTTGATACAAATGATTCACTTTCAGACTTTGAAATAAAAGATACAGCTACTCCAGGCCATCAATAGGTAAAAAATGAAAAGACAATTAATCATATTTAGTTTGATATTTTTCTGTCAAATTCTTCTCGGACAAAATGAAAGAATTTTATCACTTGGTAATTCAACAATCGCATTGAAAGATGCAGAAAATGATTTAAATCTTTATGATTTTGGAAATAATATAGCCTATCTGCACATCGATAAATCTTTTGATGTACTCTATATCAAGCCAGGCTTTAATTTTTCAAATCTTGGTTACAGACGTTTATATGAACCACAAAAAACATTTCTTTATAATTTATCTTTCGATGGAATTAAGAAACTTAAAGAAGGTACATTCAGAGGATATGTGAAATATGAAATAGAAAATCGAAAAAATGTTTATAGATCCCTGGGTTATACTCCCTATAATGGCAATCCATTTTTTATGACAGATACAACAACAGGGGATTTTATTTATAATGGTCCACGAGTCGGATTTCAGTACAGTTTTGAATTTATAAAAAATTTATTTTTTGGATTTGAACTTAATTATAAAATTATGGATGGTTTGAAAAACATTTACACTCGTTCTAAGACATTAATAAGAAACATTGATGGAAGTTATAGTCTTGCCTATGTTTTCAGTGAAGATTTTTCAATTGGTGGTCGTGTGATTTTATCAGATAGGAAAGAATCCATTGAGGCTAAAGCAGAAGATCTCTTTGATGCCGAAATTTTTAACTATCGTGGAGATACTTATGCGTTCAGGAGAAGAAGTCAAACTGTGAGTCAAACTTATAGAGACAGGTCAATTGAATATTCAGTTCAATCAGTTTTATCACCATTTGATAATTTAAAAATTGGAGTCGCGACAAATTATCTGAATGGTAACTTAAAAACTCTTTATCCTTATGGAATGCTTAAAGAATATGAAGATGGTCATACAGTTTTTGAAAATTATTCTAACAAGATTAAAATTCATCTCTCTCCATTTGATAACTTATTAGTTGGTACTGAATTAAATTATAACGAAACAAATAGCTGGTCTCGCATATCAGAATATGGATTGATGATCTGGAAATGGAAAACGAGAGTGATTGATGGAGGCATTGGTTTTTCATATAAATTAAAAAGCTTACCAGTTTTTACAGTAATGGAAATTAAAGCAGGAAAAATTTTATCAGACTCATCAAAGTTCATTGACAACAAATTTTCAAAATATGATGAACCTTTTTATGAGTTCCATACAGGGTTCGAATTTGAAGTTCAAAAAAATATTTTTGTTCGTGCAGGTTTTGAAAGTAGTAAATATGATTTTGACTTTGTCAGAGGTGGTAAAAATGTATCTCAAAATGCACTGAGTTTTGGATTTGGTTTATATAATTCTGAGTCAATAAAAGTTGATTACTTCGTTTCATATTTATTACAGAAAGATGAATCATCAAGAAAAAATCGTTACATAAATACTCAACTTAATTTTAAAATCTTTAACTATTAAAATTATAAGGAGAAGCTGCTATGAGAAAAATGTTTATTTCATTTATATCACTTGTGCTTTTGATGAATTTAAATCTGAGCGCTCAATGGAGAGTAGCAGTTAAAGGAACTTATTATCCAGATATTTCAACTTTTCAAAGTTTGTATTTTGTTAGCGAAAATGTTGGATGGGCTGTTGGTTCCAATGGGGCAATATTAAAAACAACTGATGGCGGATATAACTGGGTTCGACAAAACAGCAATACAACAGTCACTTTATATTGTGTGCAGGCACTTGATGAAAACAGAATCTTTGCTAGCGGTGGAAATAGAACTTTTCTAAAAACAACTGATGGTGGTGCAAACTGGACTGTAACAACCGTTGATGCAATCCCAGAACCAACTGGAACTGCTGCAAGAATTAAATTTTTTGATTCAAATACTGGCTATTTACTTGCATCTTATTCAACATCTGTTGGAAGAATCTTGAAAACCACTGATGGTGGTACTACATGGGTACAACAATATGCAAGTACTACAAACAATCTTAATGATTTTGATTTTGCCAATCCAACTACTGGTGTTGCTGTCGGTAAAAATGTTGGAATACTTCTTTACACAACCGATGGTTCAACATGGTCTCAAGCACCAACACCTTCACTTGGTGGATTTAATTACACTCGTTCAGATGTTCGCGGAGTTAAAATGATAAACTCATCAGTTGCAGTTGCTGTCGGTTGGGGTTCTTTTGCAGCTGGTTTGCAGCCCAGCATTCACTTGCGAACTACTAATGGTGGTGCAACTTGGACTTATATGACTCAAACCGAACAAAATCGAAGTTATGATAATCTTTACAATGTCTGGTTTAAAGATGAAAATAATGGATTAGCAATAGGCGGAGCTATAAGAGGCAGTGTAATTGAAAGAACTACTGATGGTGGAATTAACTGGACTCCTATTGCAGCTCCATTTGGTCCAACTCTTTACGGAATTTATGGTATTGGAGATAAAGTGTGGATTTCTGGCAGTGATGGATTGATTGCATTCAGTCCTGATTTTGGAAACACATGGATAAAACTAACTCCAATTCCATCAGCTACAATTTATGATATGCAATTTGTTGGCAGTAAAGGATTTGCTGCAGGTTATGATGGAACTTTACTTAAATCGACAGATAACGGCCAAATCTGGACTGCTTCTTATATTTTTGCTAACAATGTTTGTCCAAATGTAAATGGTATTCATTTCGTAAATGAGAATGTTGGATATGCTGCTCACAGTTATCGACTTGTATCAAAAACAACTGATGGTGGAAATTCCTGGTTTGCTGTTCTTCCCGATAGCCTTTATACCACTGGTCATAATTATGCGGTATATTTCTTAAATGAAAATTTAGGCTGGGTTTGTGGGCAATACGGAACATCAAATGGAGTTGTTCACAAAACAACTGACGGTGGACAAACATGGACAACTTATCAAAATGTTGCTGCCAAAGCTTTGAGAACTATTGCATTTATTGATGATAATAATGGTGTTGCTCTTGGTGCAACTCTCACCGCTAAATATACAACTGATGGCGGAGTAACATGGCAAAATGCAACGGTTAATGGAATGTCGAGTGGAGATATTAGAGATGTTGTTTATCTAAGTCCAACAAGATTAATCGCCTGCGGAACTAATGCAATTTTGAAGAGTGAAGATGGCGGTCGAACATGGAATCTATTACCAGTTAGCGTCCCAAATTTATTATATGCTCTAACTTTCAAAGATTCACAAAATGGTTATGCAGTTGGAACTAATGGATTGGTTTATCAGACTACTGATGGCGGTGATATATGGACTGAAGTTACTGATCCAATTCTTTCATCTACACTTTATGCAGCTGCAAGTGATCAAAATGGAAATCCATGGTTTGGTGCGGGTGGCAGTACTCTTATTACAAAATCTGCTCAAGCTCAGGTTACCTTCAATGTTAACATGAGAGTCAAAATCTTGAA
>CAZGQO010000018.1:0-29258 GCA_964527925.1 uncultured Ignavibacteriaceae bacterium | reverse complement strand
GTCACTGCTCTCTTTTCAAAATTTATATTTTTACACAACTTTCAAAGATAACTCTGATGCCAAAAGAGTTTAAAAAAAAATTTATTTCTATGATAGAAGAAAAATTAAAAATAGAGTTTACGCCGCCAAATTTTTCCAGAAAAGTTACTTATCGAGAATTTATTTTATTTCAGGCAAAATCACTTAAAAATTCTGTAATTAAAAAAGAATTGAAATATAAACCGCTATGGATAAGATAATATGATGCACATAATAACATATGATATTCAGGATGATAAAGTGCGCAACAGTGTAAGTAAAATTCTCGAAGATTATGAAATTAGAGTGCAGGAATCCGTTTTTGAATGCAATCTTGATTCTAATAAATACTATGAGTTAATTGAAAGATTGATAAAATTTACTTCTGGAGAAATAAGTATTAGAATTTATCCCATTTGCAAATCCTGTTACCTGAAAGCAGTTGGAATAGCGGAGATAAAAACCTATCCGGGATTAAAAGGTTACGAGATAATTTAGCTGTAAAGTCTTTATGCGAAGCAAAAAGAACCAATGATTGTAAATTTATTTTTCATTAAAAATTTGTTTGAATTCCTTATAAAATTAGGGAAATTACGGTTCGCCATTATAAATTTTGCCTCGCAAAACTGTAAGTTATTTTCTGATGATTATTTAAAAAGGTTTATACTTTACTAAGAACATTGTATTACGCAAAAAGTGAAGGAAAAAATCATCTGCCTCGCAATTTGGATTGTAACTTATTATTTTTTTAATACAATATAATAGCAGCATTTTAAATCTATGGTGTTATTGACGAATCAAGACAATTAATTGGAGGGGTAAGCCTCTCCCCTACAATTTGAAATTCAATTCTATAAATAACTAAATACTTTTAAGGCAATTTGTGACCGGGCAAGCCCTTACTCTACAATATGATGGATGAATCCATGAGCTGAATAATGATCAGCTTTTTTGTTAAGCAAATTGCTTGAAATAGACTTAATTTTATCATCCAATCCCCTTTTTTCCTTAAATTAGTTTTGATGAGAGAGAGAAATTCGAAGAAAATACTAGTAATTCGACTAAGTTCGCTGGGGGATGTGCTGCTGACTTATCCGCTTCTAGATTTAATTAAAAAAAATGAAAATGATTGCGAGATTCATTTTCTGGTTAAAGATATATTTGTTGATGCAATTCAGTTAAATCACAATGTTGATAAAACTTTTACTTATTTCCCAGAAAACATAAAACAAATCAAATCCCTTGTTCAAGAAAACAATTATGATTTAATTCTTGATCTACAAAACAATTTTAGAAGTCGTCAAATTACATCACAATCAAAAGCAAAAATTTATAGATTCAAAAAACCCACCTTGAAAAAATTTCTGCTTGTCAATTTCAAACTAAAGTTGATTGAGTCGAATTTCTCAATTGCAAGATCGTACATAAAAACTTTGTACCCTGACTATTCAGATAAATTGACTTTATATTTTGACATTCCTCAAGAAAAAGAAATCGAAGCACTACAAAAAGTCCCGCCTTCTTTTTTTAATAAACCAATAGTAGGAATTTGTCCGGGTTCAAAACATTTTACAAAAAGATATCCCACCGATTACTTAAAAGTTCTAATTAACAAGCTTATTGAGAATGGATTCGCAGTGGGAATCTTCGGTGGAAAGGATGATTACGAAATTTGTAAATCACTGGAGACTAATGATGAATTCGTAAAAAACTTTCAGAATGATAATGATTTACTCGAAACGGCTTCACTAATGAAAAAGTGTTCTGTCATCATCAGTAACGATTCGGGTTTGATGCATCTTGCTTCCTTGCTTCAGATTCCAACAGTTGCAATATTTGGTTCGACTGTTCGTGAGTTTGGTTTTGCACCTATTTTTGAAAAATCACTAATCATTGAAAATACGGATTTAAAATGTCGTCCCTGTTCACACATTGGTCGTGATAGTTGTCCAAAAAAAAATTTTAAGTGCATGCTAAATATTCAGCCTGAATTGATTTTTCAAAAAACACTTGAATTATTAGAAAGCGTTCAAGTATGAAAATGAATTTCTGGGAAATCATTTATAATTATTTCATAATTCCAATCTTCTGGTTTATCCTTCAAATTGCATCAATCTTCAATAAAAAAATACGAGTGGCTCTGCGAGACAGGAAAAATTTATTCAACGATCTCGAAGAAAAATTAAATTCAATCGATAGAACAACAAAATTAATCTGGTTTCATTCTTCATCGGTCGGTGAATTTGAGCAGGCAAAACCAATCATCGAAAAACTAAATCAACAAAAACAGTTTATAGTTCTTGCTTCTTTTCTTTCACCGAGCGGATATAATGCAGCAAAGCGATATGAATGGGCAAACATAATTACCTATTATCCTTTTGATTCAAAAAAGAACATCAAAAAATTTTTTGACTTAGTTCGTCCAGCAATTTTGATATTTATGAGATATGATTTCTGGCCCACCTCAGTTTTTGAAGCTCATCGTAGAAAAATTCCAGTTTTTGTAGTCGATGCAACTATGAAAAAAAACTCACCCCGCAAGCTGCCGCTTGTTAGAAGTTTTCACAAGAATTTGTTCAATAGATTTACTAGAATAATAACCATCTCTGAAGATGATAAGTCCGGATTTTTAAAGTTTGGCCTTCAACCAATAAAAATTTCAGTTGCTGGTGATACCCGTTACGATAGAGTTTATCAAAAAAGTCAGACTGCTCTCAAGCAAAGAATTCTCAAAGAAGAAATCATAAAAGGCAAGAAAATATTTGTTGCAGGAAGTACCTGGCGTGAAGATGAACAGGTTTTATTTCCAGCTTTGATTAAACTTCATCAACACGAAGAAAATTTACTTTCCATAATCGTACCTCACGAACCATCAATCCCGACACTCGAACAGATTGAATTTGAACTTAAGGACTTTATTTCCACAATTAGATTTTCATCTCTAAATCAATACACCGGTGAAAAAGTGGTAATTGTTGATTCAGTCGGAATACTTTTGATTCTTTATGCTTATGCGAATGTTGCTTTTGTTGGCGGCGGTTTTAAGTCAAACATTCACAATGTACTCGAACCAGCTGTTTATGGAATTCCTGTTCTGTTTGGCCCGAAATTTTCAAACAGTCAGGAAGCTCTTAAAATGATTGAATACGGCGGTGGATTTTCAGTTAAAAACAAAACTGAAATCTATCGCTTGATGAGAAAACTTTTCGCGGATGAAAATTACAGATTAGAAGCAGGTAATAAAGCCAAAACTTTTGTTGAAAAGAACATCGGTGCAACAGAAAATATAGTCAGAATATTATATGATTATCTTGACACCAGCAATTGAATCAATCAAACTCAGAGGAGGAATACATCATGATAAAATCAATCTGGTTGAAATCAATTTTATTTCTTTTCATTTTAATCACCCTAACATCTTGCAGCAGCGAAATGCCAGATAGAGTTTTTTACAATGGTAAGATTTACACTCTTGATGATAAGAACTCTATCTTCGAAGCTGTGGCTGTAAAAGATGGATTAATCTACGATTTAGATACTTCTGAAGAATTGCTAAAAAAATATTCTGATGTCGAGAAGATTGATTTAAAAAATTCGATTATGCTTCCTGGTTTTATTGATGCTCATGGTCATATTACAGGATATGGTGAGAATTTACTTCAAATTGATCTGGTAGGAACAAATTCTCAGGAAGAAATTGCAGAACTTGTAAACAAAAAAGCAAAACAGGTTGAGAAAGGCAAATGGATTTTAGGCATTGGCTGGGATCAAAACGATTGGCAGGATAAATCCTGGCCTGATCATCGAATACTCGATAAAGCTGCACCTGATCATCCTGTGGCATTAACAAGAATTGATGGTCACGCTCTCTGGGTAAATAAAAAAGCTCTTGAACTCGCTGGAATAAATAAATCAACTCCAAATCCTGATGGTGGTGAAATCAAAAAAGATAAAATTGGAAATCCAACTGGAGTACTGATTGACAATGCAATGAATTTAGTTTATAAAATTATTCCACCTCCAACAGAAGAAGAATTAATTAATACAATTCTTGTCTCAGCACGAAATCTCATCAAATATGGAATCACATCAGTCCATGATATGGGAGTTGGTGAACGAACAATTCAGATTTATAAAAAACTTGCTGATGATGGATTGCTTCCAATTCGCATTCACGCTTATGTTGATGGAATAGGTGAGACATGGGAAAAATATTTGCAGGAAGGAAAACTTGTTGGATATGGAAACAACTTTGTTAATGTAGATGGAATTAAACTTTTTGTTGATGGTGCAATGGGTTCACGCGGTGCTTTGATGTCTGAACCTTATCAGGATGATCCTGATAATTATGGTCTGCTTTTGTTGAGTGAAGATGAAATTTACAAAGTTTCGAAAGATGCATTGCAGAAAGGACTTCAGGTTGCAACTCATGCAATTGGTGACTCAGGAAATTTTCTTGTTTTGAACGCTTACGAAAAAGCAATTAATGAGCTATATCCCGCTGATCATAGATTACGAATTGAACATGTTCAGGTGATAAAACCAGAAGACGCAAAACGACTTGCTAAGCTGAAAGTTATTCCAAGCATGCAGCCTGTTCACGCAACAAGCGATATGCCCTGGGCAGAAGCGAGACTTGGTCCAGAAAGAGTGAAATGGTCTTATGCTTTAAGAATGGTTTTAAATGAAAGCAAAATGATTGCTGGTGGTTCTGATTTCCCTGTTGAAAATCCAAGTGTTCTCGAAGGAATTTATGCTGCTGTCAGACGACAGGATAAAAATGGTTTACCTCGAAACTCTAAAGATGTTGAGATGCTTGTCAGGGAAAAGAAATGGGTAATTTCAAAAGAAGGAATCACAAATCCGGCAAATTTTGAAAACGGCTGGTATCCTGATCAGAAACTGACAATCGAGGAAGCGATGAAATGTTTCACTAAATGGGCTGCCTACGCTGTCTTCGAAGAAAATAAAAAAGGAACTATTGAAATTGGCAAATGGGCTGATTTCACTGTGATCGATAAAGACATCTTCAAAATTGAACCTAAAGAGATTTTAAATACTAATGTTGTGATGACAATTGTGAATGGAAAAGTCGTTTACGAGAAATAGTCATTCGAAAAGGATACTCTATATTTCTTTCACAATTAAAAAGTGTGAAAGGTTTAGTTACTAATTTGATTAGAAATTTAATTAGTTAAACTTCTAACTGGTGCGGGGATTCTTCCTCCTCGCATCACAAAATTTTTAGAGGAAAGAGTTCGAACTGGCATAACTGGAGCGGAACCTAACAAACCGCCATATTCAACTATATCACCAACTTTTTTCCCGTAAACTGGAATAATTCTAACAGCAGTTGTTTTATCATTTGTTACACCAATTGCGCATTCATCTGCAATGATTGCTGCAATGGTTTCTTCAGGAGTATCGCCGGGAATTGCAATCATATCAAGTCCAACTGAACAGACACTTGTCATTGCTTCAAGTTTTTCAAGAGAAAGATGACCTTTCTGAACAGCCCGAATCATTCCCGCATCTTCTGAAACAGGAATGAAAGCACCACTCAATCCACCAACATACGATGAAGCCATCAATCCACCTTTTTTGACTGAATCATTCAAAAGTGCAAGTGCAGCAGTTGTACCAGGCGCACCGACTGATTCAAGTCCCATTGTTTCAAGAATATCTGCGACTGAATCACCTTCAGCTGGAGTTGGTGCTAAAGAGATATCAACAATGCCAAATTTAACTCCCTGAAGTTCAGCGACTTTTCTTCCAATTAATTCACCAGCACGAGTAATTTTAAAAGCAGTTTTTTTAATTACTTCAGCGAGTTGACCAAGATCAACAGTGCCGGCTTCTTTAATTGCTTGAAGAACCACTCCAGGTCCACTGATGCCAACATTAATTGAAGCTTCAGCTTCTGAAACTCCATGAAAAGCACCAGCAACAAAAGGATTATCTTCAGGGACATTGCAGAACACAACCAACTTTGCACAGCCAATTGAATCATCCTTTGCAGTAAGTCTTGCAGTCTCTTTTATTTGATGACTCATTAAATTTATTGCATCCATGTTTATTCCAGCTTTTGTGGATGCAACATTGACAGACGAACAAACTCTTTTTGTTTTAGACAGAGCTTCAGGAATAGCAGCAATTAATTCTTTTTCACCATTTGTAAAACCTTTTTGAACAAGTGCACCAAATCCGCCAATGAAATCAACTCCAACCTGCTCAGCAGCACGATCTATTGTCTCTGCAATTTTTATGAAATCATCTCTTTTAAAATTATCAAATGGAATGGATACTGGAGTAACAGCAATTCTCTTGTTAGCGATTGCAATACCAAAACGCTGTTCGATATCGTTTGCGATTTTCACATGGTCTTTAGCAATTCGCGTTATCTTATCATAAATTTTCTGACAGACAACATTAATATCTCTATCAGCACAATCTCTTAAATTTATTCCAAGAGTTACAGTACGAATATCAAAATGTTCAACCTGGGTCATTCGTATTGTTTCAAGGATCTCTTCAAATTCGTAGGGCATTTTATTCTCTCTTTTTGTTAGATTCGATGCATGCTTCGGAAAACATCTTCGTGCTGAATCATAATTTTAATATTCATTTCCTCAGCAGCTTTCGCAAGTAAATCATGTAATTCTTTGAATGAAAGTTTTGAAGCTGAGATATCGACAATCATAATCATTGTAAAAAATTCCTGTAAAATTTTTTGAGTGATATCCTGAATATCACAATTGTTTTCTGCAAGAATGGTAGAGATTTTACTCACAACGCCCGGTCTGTTAATCCCATAAGAAGTAATAATTACCCTTCCACTATCCATTGAATTTTGCGTTAAGGAAGGTCTCTCAATAATGTTTTCAATTCTTTTATAAACTTCATCTCTAAGTTTTTCAGGTGAGATCTGGTCACCAAATTCTTTTAATACTTCAATTGTAATCTCTCTTATTTTTTGTTCTGATATATTCAATTCTGCCTCACAAATTTTCTATCAATTATTTTAATAGATTTCTTGCAATTACAATTTTTTGAATTTCTGATGTTCCTTCATAAATCTCAGTAATCTTTGCGTCCCTTAAATATCTTTCAACAAGATATTCTCTCACATAACCATAACCACCATGAATTTGAATTGCTTCGTCAGCACACTCCATTGCGGCTCTTGAAGCAAATAGTTTTGCCATAGAGGCAGCCAACGCATAATCTTTATGTTGATCTTTCAGTGAAGCAGCTTGAAGAGTTAGTAATCTCGCGGCTTCAACTTTTGTAGCCATCTCCGCAAGTTTAAATTGAATAGCTTGAAGTTCCGCAATTGGTCTGCCAAATGCTTTTCTTTCTTTTGAATATTTCACTGAAGCTTCAAGTGAAGCTTGAGCAATACCAAGTGCCTGAGCAGCAATTCCAATTCTTCCCCCATTCAAAGTATTCATTGCGAAATTAAATCCTTTGCCTTCTTCCCAGAGAAGATTTTCCTTTGGGATTCTGCAATTTGTAAAACTAAGAGAACAGGTATCAGAACTTCTGATACCGAGTTTATCTTCTTTTTTTCCTCGTTCAAAACCTGGAGTATCTTTTTCAACAATAAATGCACTGATTCCTTTGTGACGCAATTCACGATTTGTTTGAGCCATCACAAGAAAGACATCTGCTGTGGTTCCATTTGTAATCCAGTTTTTAGTTCCGTTTAATATCCAGTAGTCGCCGTCTTTTTCTGCTATTGTGTGTTGATTAGTTGCATCACTTCCAGCTTCAGGTTCAGAAAGAGCAAAAGCACCAAGCAACTTTCCCTGGGCAAGCGGACGAAGATATTTTTCCTTTTGTTCAGGTGTACCATAAGTTTCAAGTCCCCAGCAAACAAGACTGTTATTCACAGACATAATCACACCAACACTCGCATCGACTTTTGAAATTTCTTCCATTGCAAGCACATAGCTGATTGTATCGAGACCAGCGCCGCCCCATTCAGGTGAAACCATCATTCCCATAAAACCGAGTTCACCAAGCTTTTTTACAATCTCATATGGAAATTCTCCTTTAATGTCTCTTTCGATTGCAGTTGAAGCAATTTCTGATTCAGCAAATTCTTTGGCGGTCTGTTTAATCATTAACTGTTCTTCAGTGAAATTGAAATTCATTATTCCTCCAGAATTATCTTAGTTTTCTTAAAATGTTTGTTTGATATGATTGTCTGAATACATCAGGATCGTTTGAAAGATAATTTTTAATCGGAATGCCAAGATTTCTCAATCTTGTTTCAGCAGTATTTATTCTATCGATCGGATCGGGATGAGTTGATAGAAAAGTTTTTACCTTTGATGGTTGTGAATCTATCAGTCTATCAGCTTTCATTTTTTCAAAGAAGAATTTTACGCCGCCGGGATAAAATCGTGTTGACCTCAAGTATCTAATTGAATAATCATCAGCTTCATCTTCAAAAGACCTGCTGTTTGCAAGAAATGTTAGTCCGGTAAAAAGATTTGCTGCAATTTGAGCAATCTCATTTGGATTTTCACCAAGAACAAGACTTGCTAACATTGAGAGTCCATAGTAAGAAGTTAAATTTTGAGTAGCGTGTCTTCTTTCAGCGTGGGCAATTTCATGAGCAAGGACTCCAGCTAATGCCGCTTCGCTGTCAAGATATTTTAAAATTCCCGTGTAAACATAGACATATCCACCTGGAGTTGCGAATGCATTCAATATGGAATCGTTCTGAATTAATTCGAGTTGATATTTATAAACATTTCGTTTTTTGATCTCTGTTGAATTCAAAATTTGATTAAAAATATTGTTGATTATGTATTGTTTTACGGTTGGGTCTCCAGAATAAACTGGATATTCCTTTGGATTTTTTCTGATTTCCTGATCGAGCTGCATTCCTAATTTTACTTCATCTTCATCAGTAAAGATGTTTAAGCCCCATTTCGCACAACCCGTAATTAAAATCATTATCAAAACAAATGCAAGATATGACCGCAATTGTTTTTTCATTCTATCCTCCATTGATTAAATGTTTTCTTCTTAACAAAAATATAAAAATCGGTGAACCAATTATAGCTGTAATTGAACCTATTGGAATTTCAATTGGTGCAAAAATTACTCGAGAAAGTAAATCTGATATTATCATGAAAATTGAACCAATAAAAATTGAAGTGGGAAGAATAATTCTATTATCATATCCAAAAATCAAACGACAGATGTGCGGAACAACAAGTCCAACAAATCCAATTATTCCCACATAGGAAACAACTATTCCAACCAGCAAACTTCCAGAGATAAAAGAAAACTTTTTCAAAAACTCAGTATTCACTCCATATTGTTTTGCATTTTCCTCACTAATCGATATTAAATTCAAATGATTTGCCATAAATAAAAATGGAATTGTGGTTATCAAAAAAAACACAAACATTACAACTATTGCTGGGAAATCTGTTTGAGTAAGATTTCCCATTAACCAGAATAATGCAGTCCTAAAACTTTGATCAATAAAAGTTATAATCAATAGAATGAGTGCTGAGAAAAAAGAATTAATCATCACGCCAACAAGCAGTAAAGAGGTTGGATCAATTTCTCCATATCTTTTTGCAAAAAGGTAAACTAGAAAAAATGCCAGCAGACTTCCAGCAAAAGCAAAAACTGAAATTCCAGGGAATTGAATATTCACAGCTATTGCTATTATTGCACCAAGTGCACCACCGCTTGAAACTCCAAGAATATATGGTTCGGATAATGGATTTCTTAATAATGCCTGAAAGACAGTCCCAACAACTGAAAGAGAAGCTCCAGCTAAAATCGCAGTCAAAACTCTTGGAAGTCTGATTTTCATTAAAATATCATAATGCAATGAATCGATGCTGACACCAGAAAAAATTTTAAGAGTCTCTAATAAGGGAATTGTTTCTGTACCAAAACTTAAGGCAATAAAAAACATTAAAATTAACAATACGAAAAGTATTAGAGAAAAAAGAAGAACTTTACTCTTTATCATCTATTTTTAAAAATTTTTTTACGCATTTAAATCAATCAGTGTTTGTGCAATCGAATCTAACAAATCTTCAATTCCTATCTTTGCAAATGAAGAAATAAAAAGAATATCCTTTGGCTTCTTGATTTCTCTAATTGATTTAGAAAATTTTTTGTGAAATTCTTTTTTGAATTTTTCAACTTCCGTTTCTGGAATTAAATCCATTTTTGAAATTGCTACAATGTGCGGTTTCAAAAGCATATTCGAGTTGTAGGATTTTAATTCTTTGATAAGGACTTTATATTCTTCAAAAGGATCCTCTGAACTTGCATCAATTAGAAAAAGAAGAATTTTTGTCCGTTCAATGTGACGCAAGAATTTTAATCCGAGTCCTTTACCCTGCGAAGCACCTTCAATAATTCCTGGAATATCAGCAACCACAAAACTCTGGAAATCTTTGTATTGAACCAATCCCAGAACTGGTTCTAAAGTTGTAAATGGATAATCCGCAATTTTTGGTTGTGCAGCTGAGATTACTGAAATAAGTGTTGACTTCCCTGCATTTGGGAATCCAACTATGCCGACATCTGCAATTAATTTCAGTTCAAGAATGATTCGTCTTTCTTCGCCAGGTTTTCCTGGTTCAGCTTTTCTTGGAGTTTGATTCGTTGGAGATTTGAAGTGAGTATTTCCTCGTCCTCCTTTGCCTCCGTGGGCAACAATAAATTTTTGATATGGTGCAGTGAAATCGAAAAGAATTTGATCTGTATCTTTGTCCTTAACGACTGTTCCTACTGGGACTCTCAAAATAACATCTTTTCCGCTCTTACCAGTTTTCAATGCACACATTCCTGGTTCGCCATTTTTTGCGATGTATTTTCTTTTGTATCTGAAATCCAGAAGCGTTGACATGTTGGGATCAGAAATGATGATCACATCACCACCTCGACCGCCGTCACCGCCATCGGGACCACCTTTGGGAATGTATTTTTCACGGCGGAAACTGACAGCACCTCTTCCTCCATCACCTGCTTTAACATAAATTTCTACAAGATCAATAAACATAAAATTTCACTTGATGTTCTCGTAAAGAAATTCTGTAAATTTAATTGCCCATTTTGAGAATGGTTGAATATTTTTTCTATCAAATAGATCAGTCAACAAAATTGAAGCTTCATCCCAATTTTTAACTTTATTCAAATTGTTTATAAACTCAGCAAACTCAATCTCATTATTATCAAAAATATTCTTGATTACTTTTTTCCTTAAGCTTTTTGGCATCAGTCCATCGAGATTACGATCAAAAGTTTTTGATTCAATTTTCTCTACAGGTTTGGTTAGTTTTTCAAAAAGAGATTTCGGTTTTTCTTCAATTATTTCGGTTTGATTGGATTCAGATATTTTTAAATCGGTTTTACTTACCGTTTCTTTACTTACGACTGATGTTGATGTTTCTTGAATAACAACATCCTTTTCATCAGTAGAATTTTCTTCTACTATTTCTTCAGCATTAGTGCTTTCATCTGTTTTATCAAAACTTTCAACAATTTCTACTTCTTGTTTGAAAATCTTTTCATCGACCTTTGAAATATGGGTCAAAGATTGTAGATAATTCGGAAGATTTGTACCAATTGATTTAAAATGTTCTTTATGTTCTTCCAGAAATTCTACAAATCTCAATTGATTTTTGTCCTTGAGATAAACGATAAACGCTTCGTATTCAGGTAAATCTGTGATATAAAGATTCAGCTCCAGCAAGTAACTTTTGAAATTATTGAAAAGTTGATAATGCTCGAGGAGAGTAAAATCGCGTGTATACTCATTTTCGATTTTGTGCAATAAATCAATAAAGTTATTTCGATTTATTCGAGGAATTTTCTTTTTTTCAAGATAGACTTTAATCAGGATAGGGAAATATTCATAATTTTTGATGTATTTTAATCGTTCGAGAATTGTTGAAGTAAATTGGGTTTCTTCATATTTAAATATGAAAGAAGTTAAAGTCTCGCACGGTCGAATTAAATAATCAAGACTAAGATCAAGTGCTAACTTAAATAACAAGGAAAGTTCATCATGGTTCAGCTTACGAGTTAAACGCAATAAGATTTTCAGTTCATCAATAAGAGGTTTTACACGAATGTTGTCGTAATCAAACTTTGAGAATTTTTTAATTTCGTTGAACTCATTGTTTAGCTGATTATCAATCTCGCAATTAATAAAGTGAAGTATCTGTTGAGGGATGTTAAGATTATTCAATTCTGAAATTGAAATACTTTCTCTCTCATGAAAAATTGCCTTGCAATATCTATTTATTACAATTTGTTTTTCCCGATCAAACATGAATATCGTTTTTATTTTAATTTAATTTAGATAAGGAATTATGTTTTGTCAATCATTCCAACATCTAAACAAAGAGTCGCACAATCACAAATAAAATTAATTATCGATTAATCATTTAAGAGTTAAATCATTAAGGAACTGAACAACAACTTCTCTAACTTTTTCAACTGTTAATTCTTTGATACACTTAAATTTTACATCGTTCCTTCGACAGGTAAGTGGTCTGGGTGAGTAGATAAAACATGGTTGACACTCAAGGTTTAAACTGGCGATTTTGTAGTTCGTTTTATAGGGATGAACATAAACTGGATTTGTCGGTCCAAACAAAGCAATAACATTCAACCGCAAAGCAGAAGCAACATGCATCAGGGCTGAATCGTTTGTGATAAATATATTGCATCTTTTCATCAGAGCAGCAGTTTGAAGCAGAATTTCAGTTTTAACTAAAAAAACATTATTGGAATCAATCTGAGTTTTTATGTTTTCATTCAACTCATATTCGTCGGGACCACCAAATAACAAAACTTTTGCATCATAGTTTTGAATCAAAAATTTTGCAAGCTGAGCGAACTTTTCAGGCTCCCATCTTCTTTTAATATGATTTTTTAAAGTTGCACAGCCGGCATGAAAACCAATCACAATATCATTTCTCTTAATCAAATTCTTTTCTAACCATTCATCCGCAAATTGAATATCTGATGCATCAAGATAAATTTCCAGTTTTAAGTCCTTCTCTTCCGATACAATGTTATGATTCGCGAAAAACAATTTTACGAGAAGAAGATTTTCTTCAACATTATGGAGATAATCATTTTCAATTATCGTTTGATTATTCAAGAAACCGAAATTAACCGTATTCATTCTAAGATAACTAACAGCGTATCTTTCTTTTGCACCTATTAAAAAAGAAATCACATTGTATTCTTTTCGATTTGATGGATATACATTGAAAGTTGCATCATATTTTTTTCTGATCTTTAACAAAAAAAAGAGGGACTTAATAAATCCCTCTTTCATAAAATTGAAATAAATAACTCTGTTGATTTTTGGGTTTACTTCATAAATTTCTTTTACACCTTTAATCATGCATAGGACATCAATTTCGGCTTCAGGCATCGCTTCTTTTATTGCAGCAATTGCCGGTGAAAACATTAAAGCATCACCAATACCAGAAAGAGCAATTACTAAAATTTTCACTTTGTTTCAGGTTGATTACTATTATTTTTTAGTTGATCAATTTTACTATTTATTCGAGCAATCTCTGAATCAATCAAGGATTGATCATTTATGAATGAACGAATGTTGTTCAAAAGATTGACTGCAGACTTATAATTCGATTCAGCTTCTTTCATCATTCCTTTTGATTGATAAGCATCTCCGCTGCCTTCATAAATTTGAAGCAAAATTCGATATGGATTGTAATAACTTGACAAGTCACCAGGATTTTTTTCCATATCTTTCACAGCCTTCGGTTCGACTTCTTTTGCAATTTCTAAAAACTTATCATAAGCACCAGCTAACTTATAAAGACTTCCAATATCCGAAAGCAGTCTATAATCGAGTGGTAAATATTTTCTTGGTAATTTCTTTTCCATTTCATCGAGAACTTCGACAAGTTTATCTTTCTGATCTTTATTCATATAGTAAATCGCAAGACGGAGAAATGAATTTCTATAGTTCATCATCATTCGTCTTTGATTTTCATCAAGATAAATCTTTCCTGTGTTTAATCCTCTAAACTTAAATCCAGGATGATAATCTTTGTAATATCCTTCTGGTTCATTGAAAACATATTCTCTCATTTTTGCTTCATCTACATTCATTTGTTGATTTGTATGTCGAACAGGTGTGACCAGAAATGTCATTCCCTGCATAACCATATATTCATCAAGCCCAAGTTTTGAATCATCGGAACAAGTGACAGAAAAATGAATTGGCCTCTTCCAGCCTTGTTTTGCATTTGTAACAATAATATCCTGCACAACAAGATCTTGAACTCTAATTATTCCTCTTGGTCCAGCTTGAGTTTTATATTGCATAGTTGGATTAAGCCTGAAAATAATTTTCTTATTTTTTATCACACTCGAATCTTGAATATTATATTTTTGAATAACTTCATCCTCAACAGGAATTTCAATATCTCTTCCTGAAAATTCCATTGGCATCAAACGATCAATCTGTTCATCTGAAAATGAAATTGGAACTTTCATTGCACCATATGGTTCTTCGTTCTTCGCTTGTTTGATGTACCAATTTGTATTTGCAAGACTTAAATTAACAATCCTGACATCTCTTCTAACTCCTTCCACATCCTGTAAATACCAGAGCGGGAAAGTATCATTATCACCATTTGTAAACAAAATTGCATTTGGTTCACAACTTTGGAGAATATTATAAGCAAAATCCCACGGAACAAAGTTATTTGATCTATCATGGTCATCCCAGTTTTGAATTGCCATATTAATTGGTGCAGCAAACATAACTACAACAAACAATCCAATAGAAATTGGAACAAGTTTAACTTCTCCGAGCTTGACTTTTAAATAATGCAGCAGACCCTCAAATGCTAAACCTGCCCAGATTGCAAATACAAAGAAAGAACCAACATAGAAATAATCTCTTTCTCTTGGTTGTGGTTCCTGTTGATTTTGATAAAGAGCAGTCAAAATTCCCATCAATAAAAACATAGCAAAGAAACTTAATCCCAGCTTCCAGTCTCTTCGGAAATGATAATACAATCCAATTATTCCAAGAATAAATGGAATTGCATAATATCTATTTGGAAATCTTTCAGCATCTCCAACAAAATTTTTATCTGGTCTACCAAAAAGAATTGTTTTTGCATCCTGAATATCCCCTTCTCGTCCAACGAAATTCCAGAACAAATAGCGATTATACATATGATTTATCTGATATCGCCACATAAAATCGAGATCACTTGAGTAGTTGTAGTAAATTTCCTGTTGATGGGGTTCCTGACTGTATCTTCTTTTAAAGAGCGGAAAGTCTCCGTATTGTTCACGATTGATGTAGTATACAAATTCATTCATTGTATCAGGTTCGTTTTCATTCATCGGCGGATGAGCATTTGAACGAATTATCACCATTGTATAAGATGTATAACCAATGAAAATTAAAAACAGTGATGTAATGACAAGAAAAGATAGAGCTTTATTATTTTGTTTGGTCCAATACATTCCATACACAAGTAAAGCAACAAAAGCGATAACAAGAGATAATTTAAGAGTTAAGTTAGTTCCACCAAATTTTGCAAGTAAAGAAGGGAAGAATTTGATAATACCTGGATAAACTGCCCAGAAAAAGAGAACCGCAAAAATGCCCATATAAACAAATGATTTATAATCAAACTCATATTTTCTGAAATATACTATCATAACAATTGTAAAAATTGCAAGCACACTGAGCAGATGCACACCACTTGCCAGACCAATAATGTATATAATCAGCAGAAGAATTTTTTCATTGTCCTGTGTATCTGCTTTCTCATACCAGTGAAGTATCAAATAGGTAATGAAAGCAACAAAGAACATTGATATAGCATAAACTTCAGCTTCAACTGCATTAAACCAGACAGTATCAGCAAATGTATAAATCAAAGCACCGAGTATCCCTGAACCATAGTAAGAGATTGCATCAAAAAGATTTTCGGGTTTTCTTTGCTTGTAAAATGAAATTAGTTTGACTATCACAAAATAAAGAAACATCGAAGTGAAAGCTGCTGATAAAACGGAAACATAATTCATTCGTAATCCAAGATTTTCAACGAAGGGAACCATCATAAAAATTCTTCCAATCAACAAAAATAGTGGTGCACCGGGAGGATGAGGTACCTGCAGAAAATAAGAAGCCGCAATGAATTCTCCACAATCCCAGAAAGATACACTGGGTTGCACAGTTAAGCTATAAACAACGAAGGCAATTAAAAACACAAATAATCCAGTAATTCGATTGATTAACTTATGATTCATTTTAACCTCTTTAATGATTGTTTGTCGGTTTTTCACAATAAAGAACACATTAAAATAAGAAATTTTTGAGTTGTTTTTTAGTGGAGTTGGGAAGAATTTTCTTGTTTTGATTATTCTAAATTTATTTTATTCAATAAAAATTATAAAATTTTAGGTGAGATAAATAAAAGATGTCAGGTAAGAACTCTTATGAGTTCCACCTGACATTGATCAATTAAACAATCACAGAGAGGAAGAAATTAAAATCCTAATGAGATTGCAAACACATGATTCGATTCATCAAATATTTTAACTGGCACAAAAGCATAATCAACATGAACATCGAGTCCGCTTAATTGCTTCAAATTTACACCAGCTCCAAGCGTATAATTTGCAAAAATATTAGGTGTCTTATCATCAGCTTGTGGTGAAAATAGATAACCACCTCTTAAATAAAACATATTTTTGAATGAGTATTCCAGTCCGAAACTATAATTATCATATGTGTAATTATTATTCTGGAATGTACTCGAAAATTGGAGAGAATTTTCACTTGTAAGCTGAGAGGTATATGAGATACCAATCGACATTTCAGATGGTAAATCTGATGATTGAGATTCGATTTTCAGGAATGTTGGTCCTCGAGATGCATTGGGATCATTAGCGGTCACAAAAAGTCCATTACCATCAAACTTTATTTCAGGACCAAGGTTTTTTACTACAACTCCAATTGCAAGTCCAGGAACTTCGAAAAGATTTCTGTATTGTACACCGAAATCAAAAGAGAGTCCTGTTGCACTAACTCGATCTATACTTTCATTGATTAAATTTATTCCTGCACCAACAGACACTCTATCAGTTAGTTGCTTTGAATAATTTAACGATAGAATGAAATAGTTTGGACTTATAATTTGTCCGGTTCCATCTGGTTGGTCCATAGTTGTGACTGGTATATCACCAATATTCAAAGCACGGAAAGATAGAGCAAAAGAACCAACTTCACCGAATCTTCCGCTCACAGCAGCAAAGTTCATCGACATATCAGCAATGTAGGACCTTGTAGAAAACATCGCATTTGCTGAATAATCAGTTATATCAACACCAGCAGGATTCCAGTAAATTGACTCTAAACCATTAACAACAGCAACCGGGGCACCTGCCATTCCTAAATAACGAGCGCCAATTGGTATTCTCAATTCAGGAGCTCCATAAGTTCCGGCTCTATTTTGCCCGCCGGCAAAACTCTCATTAGCAATCAGAGTTAGAGTAAATAAAGTGATTAATACTTTATAAAGTTTCATATTTCCTCCAAATTTTTTCAAATCATAAAATGTGCAGGAAAAAAATTCCTGCACACTAAATAATTTTAGTAAACTTTCAACATTTGTTGTTCTTGAATAACAACCAATTTTAATACTTTTTTCTTACCTAACTTCGGCATATCAATATGAACAACATAAATTCCACTTGCAACTGGCAAATTGTTATCGTTCTGTAAATTCCATGTTTCGAACTGGCCGTTGTTCGGATCATGTTGAATTGTTCTTACCAGCACACCACTCAAATCAAATATCCTAATCGTAGCTTCACCGGGTAAGTGACTGAATGTAACATACTTATTATCAGGAGCAGTTTCACGATATTGATAACCATAATATGGATTCGGGAAAACATTAATCTTATCAACATCAGCCTTAGCTAATTCAGGATCAAAAGAATTTCCTTTTGCAACAAATATGAAAGTATCTTTTACTGTATTCACTTTAGGTGCATAAAATTCCATGGTAAAATCATTTTTAAATTGCTCGCGAGTTCCTCGTGGGTAGAACCAGAACGACCAGAGAACAGGACCACCGTTCTGAGTTATTTCATCCATAAAATCACGGCCACCAGCATTTGGATTCCAGTTATTACCAGTTGAATCGTAATCAGAATCTAAAACAAAAATGTACTCATACGGTGTATCGTTTGTATGAGGATCCCATTGTTGATTTGTATTTCTATCTCTCACAATCACCGAAAGTTGTCTTGGTGGATTTGATTTAATATCATAAAATTTGAATGGAATCAGTTTAGATGCAACATGATTTCCAGAACCCCAGGTTCTATAAAGATTTGCCATTTGACCTTTCGCGGGATCAACTGTGTAAATTTCCCCAACATCATATTTACCATTTCCATTTGCGTCAACATAACTCTGGACCTGATATACTTCAACTTTAACATCTTTCAAATCCCCTGGAGATACCGTGGTTTCTCCCCAGAAATTTGGACCAAGGAAGGCTGCACCAAACATTAACTCACCTCCATTGGCTGGATCACCAGTTAACCATCTATCTCCGCCATAGGATGTCCAATCCTTCCCTAACAATGGTGGACCTTCAACCTTAATTAAAATACCATCTACAATTGGATAATCTTCTCCACCAGCTTGATTTGTCAAATCTCTTGCTTTGACTACAGGTGGATCTACGGAAACATCAGTTACATCCCAGTAAGTTTGTCCGCCTTCATACCTAAAGGTTACTTTATAAGTATGTCCAGTCAATTGACTTGGATCAACAACAATTGAAGTAACTTTTCCATCACTAAGGCCTCTGTGGTCAACTGCCAATGTATCACCAACCCTTTGGCCATACCTCATACCTGGAGTTGGTAATTGAGGTTTAGCAGTCAAAATTACAACGGATGATCTTAAAACATGGAATGGAAGAAGCGGAGAAGGATTAAATGCATAGGCAACAACTGCAAAATAATATTCCTGACCATTTCTAAGTGGAGATTTTCTGAATGCATCTTCGTTCACAACAAAATATCTTTGCAAACCTTTGTCCGAACCTTTGGCAACCAGTTCTGGAATTGCTACTCCATTTTCATCGATAACTGTATCATAGATGGCAGTAACTCCATTAATCGCATCAAAAGTACCCAATAAGATACCGTCACTTAAACTCGAAGAAGCTGTTGGTAATTGATATACTTCATAACCTTCAAAAGTATATCCCTGATCAGAGAAGTTCTCAATTTGATTAATTCTTGTTAAATCAGTTCCCCAATTCAATACAACTTTTTTATCAAGATTTGCAACATTCACATTTGGTGGCTGTATTGAAGGAAGTTTGAATAATTGATCATAAACTATTTGAGCTGTTAAATCATTTTTCTTTAATGCAGCAACACTGCTGCGATTATCTGTCCCTAAACCATAAACAAGACCAATTACCACTTGAGCTGTATCACCTCTCCTTAAAGTGAATGGGCCATTTACAACCATTATTCTTCTATCACCAGGTCCATCAACTGAACCATCAAGTTTACCTGTTCCAGTGACAGGATCGCCAGTCAATAAGAAGGTTCCTTCTGATGTGACATCTGCAACAGAAGATGGGAAAGGTTCAGCGCTTGGATAACGAGGTCTTGGTTTGTAACCTCTCATCAAATTGTAAAACTCGAGTGTACCGTTGTAATTAAATGTCGGATCTGACCAGGTACCACCTGCTGCGAAATAAATAAACGAACTCATCGGTTTTCTATTTACATACTTATAACCTTTTCTCCATTGTAAATTAAAGATTGCGCTGTCATTGGGATTACCTGTATAGACAGAAACACCCTGCAAGAAATCATATCCAACAGCTGGTGGAGCTAATCCTAAACCTGCATATGTTGCGTCAGTTGCCTGAGATGAATATGCGTATCCAAGGTCGAGTGTTGTATCGCAACCAGCAAAATCATCACTATAAGTTCCAACATCTGGATCTGCCCATTGAACAATGTACATACTATCTACTTTGGAATCTGGTCTTGAAGTTGGTAAACCTTTATAAACAATATCCACCTTCTTATAGATCACATTTCCAAGAGCACCAGAATACGCATATGCCCAATAAGTTTCGGAAATTTCTAATCCGATTGGTGGTGAACCATAGTTCGATTCTGAAAGTCGATCATCATATTTAATAAATATTGTTTGTGATGCACCAGGTACACCAGGAATATCAACATCAGGTTCAAAAGTTCCATTTCCATTTAAGTCAGCAAAAGGTGCACCTTCGTTAGCAGGCCATTCGTTCCAATCTTTTTCGTACTGTTCTCTCAATGCTTGAATATGAGCATCTGTTACCTGACCCAATGGGATATTATTAAATGTTGCAGCATCGGAAGTAAGATTTCCTGTTTTATAATCAGGTCTAACTCTAAATAATCTTATTAATGGTGCACAACCAGTCCCGTATGTATTTCCATTTACACGAACCATTGGAAGATTTCCATCATCAACTAATCCACCCCAAACAATTCCTTCGGCAAATATGGCACCGACACTTGAACCATTCGGGAATGCACCATTCCAGCTGTTCGCAACTACCCAGTCATGGAAACCTTCTTCAGTTACCCACATAGTTACATTATTGATATTAAGAAGACTCTGAGATGGATTTTGCATTAATTTATGTAATCTTGTCCTTGTTTTAGTGTTCTCACTTTTTCCTTCCATCTTCATATGAGCGGATGAAAAGTTTTGAATGAGAAACGAGAGAATTAAGATCAAAATAAAACTTAAACTGTTTAATTTTTTCATATTCCGTTCCTCCAAAGATATGTTATGAAAATTTCCTTATTCATATTTGATTAATAATTAACCAAAACGCCGATTCTCAACTGTCTTGGGGCTCCAAATAAATCATAACCGTAAACATTAAATGCAGCCTGTCTGTTGTCATAATTCAAAGCACGATATAAATCAGCAAATCTTTCAGTATAGCGAGCACCTGTAATAATCTGTTGTCCATCAGGTGAATCTAAGAAACCATCATTATAGGCATTACCGGTTTTATCGTATACATTAAGAACATTCTTTGTATTGAGTAAATTCTGGACATATACATAGAAATTAAATTTAGCATTGAAGATTTTAACGGTTTTATCTATTCTCACATCAATGTTATATACCCAAGGAGTTTTTGAAGAATTAATTGGACCAACTGGTCTTCTTCCTCTGGTATCACCAGAACCAATTGGAGTCAACCCACCTGTCCATGCAGATGCTTGACCTAAGCCAGTCCATTGAGCAAGAGTATATGGGTGACCGCTATTGAATGTAAAGAGTAGATTCACTCCCGAATTTTCAAGTATTGGTCCGCCATCACCTTCATCAAAACGATAATCAATCAAAATTGAACCTCTATGATTTTGATTATAATCAAGAGGTGTCAATACAGTTGGAACATTACCATTAACTTCTGTTGATCCTAATCCACTATTTGAAAGTGAGTTAGTACCAAGTGAATTTGAGAATGTGTAATAAAGATTTGCCGATACTCTTTCTACTCTTCTAATTCTTAAGCTGAATTCAATTCCTTTAGTTGTTGCGAAATCTTGATTTTGAAATACTGCATATTTACTTCTCAAAGCACCGGGTAAAGTACTAATTGTTGCGTACTGCAGTTGACCTTTTATGTCTTTATAGAATGCAGTTATATCAAATGCTGCGAAATCTGTGAATTGATGAGAGAATCCAATTTCATACTGTGTTGTTCGAATTGGACCTGGATTATAAGCAACAGGATTTACGAATAAGTTTGCACCCTGCAATTGTCTTGTAGCCTGATAAACACCTCTATAAGCAAAATCTAAAGTAGGTGATTGAACAAATTTCCCATATTGGAGATGGAACACTGTTCTATCTGTGATTGGGAATGCAAATCCTAATCTTGGTGAAATATAATCCTGAGCATTGCTCTTTGTAATTGCTGAATCTGGTATTAAATGAGTCTCTCTATCAATAATTGGTAATTGAGGATTAGTCCATGCCCAGCTATCCATATTGAAATAATCGTATCTTAAGCCTGCATTTAGAATTAAATCATTCACCTCAATTCGGTCAACAAAATAAAATGAAGCAAAAACTGGTTTTTTAGGTGCAAACAATCCTTCCTCGTCTGTCTCATTACCAAAAACATCAAAACCATAATTATCAAAATCCTGGAATAATGTTGTTCCAATTAAACTTGCTAATGAATCACGAGCAAGATCAGGATTATTTCTTACTGTAGTCAAGAAGTTACTTGGATTAGTATGTCTCCATCTGCGAATTGTCCAGGTTTGATAGGATCCACCAAATTTTAATGCATGAATACCAACCTGACCTGTATAGGCTGCATTCAAATTAATATATCGGTTATGATCTTTGGAATAGAAAGTCAATCGATCACTGCCGGGTCTATCAAATGGGAAGCCATAAAAATCATATGGTGGTGGAGGTGTTGTATAGTTTGAATACACCCAACCGAATCTGCTTGCTGCTAAACTATCGCTATAAAGTAGAAATTCATCTTTTAAGTTGGGATCATAAGTCTTTGATCTGAAATCATAAAATGCGACTGATGCTTCGAAGAAAGATTTTTGACTTAATACATATGTACCTTTAAGATTAATTAATACATTAGATTGATCAGTCTGTGGAATTCTTGATACATTGAAAATGCTTCTAATATCATTTTGTTGTTGAGAATTACGTGACCATGAAAAAACTGTTGCCAATCTTAACAATAATGGGGTATTATCAAATAAAAGTGTTCCATTTGCAGTATATCGATTAGAGAAATTTCCTGGAATATTTGCTGGATTCCATTTTAAGATTTGATATTCCGATTTCGAACCGCCGAAAAATCCAGTATCATAAACTTTAGTTGTATCAAACAGAGCACCATCGGAGAAAGCACGAGGATTTCCTTCAAAGAATCTTGGATTATCTCTTTGAAAAGCATTTTCAAGTGAGAGGAAAAATTTTAATCTATCTGTAACAACGGGGCCACTTGCAGTTAATACTAAATCCGAATAACCATATGAGTATGTTCCAAGAAACTTCTTGCCAGGATAATTTCCAAAATTATCTGTCTCAGCTCTTAAACTAAATTTATATTGACTTGTACCAGTTTTAAAATCAGAAGAGACAATACCTGCATTTGCATTTCCAAATTCTGCTGTATATCCACCAGCTTGAACAGAAAGTTCCTGAACAGCATCAGGAATTACAGTAACAATTGATCCACCTCTTCTATTAAGAACATCCTTCACATCAATTCCTTCAACGAGATAACCAGTTTCATCAGGACGGCTACCACGAATAAAGATCAAACCATTCTGTTGAACAACACCCGGTTGTAATGCGATAATTGTGTTAAGATCTCTTGTTGGAATTTTTTCAATTTGTTCGAAATCAACAATTCTGATTGCGTTTGTAGCAGTCTTTTCAATTAACGGTCTTTGAGAAACTATCACTATTTCTTGTGTTGCAATCTCTTTTGATGAAAGTTCAAAATTAAGTCTTGTAGTTAATCCTGCATTCACTACAACACTTTGAACTGTTACATCCTGGTAGCCAATGAAAGAAGCTTTGACTGTATAATTCCCAGCAAAAACATTGTTGATTGTATATTCACCATTTATATTTGTTGCTGCCCCAAAACTTGAACCGACAATAATAACATTAGCACCAATGAGGGGTTCGCCCGTTTGTTTATCTATTACCTTACCAGAGATTCTTCCTGTCTGTGCCATACCAGCGATGTAACTCATCAAAACCAAAAGAAAAACTTTGTAGAAAATTTTATTCATAATTTCCTCCATTATAATTGATTGGATTAATTTTAGTCATCAAGAAAAACATTGTATTTCAAGTTCGATGCACTATCATAAACCGCAACAGTATATCTATTTTTTGACCCCAGATTTCTATCGAATGTGAGCACTGAAGTACTATCATAAATTATTTTTATTGTATGAGTACCACTATTGAAGGCATAATATGGTGTTGATGATCCTAATGTCAGAGGATTAGAAAAATCAACAGTGTCGTTTCCAACAACAATTGCATTAATTACTGCATCTGGGGAACCATTGAAAAGAAGTATCTGACCTTTTCCATCTGGAAATAATGGACTGCCCTCTTGTGAATTTTTAGTCTGCCAGATATAACGTTGCGTTAAAACCTTTGCTTCACTTTTAGTTAAATCCCCAAATAAAAACACTCTGAACTTATATTCTGTTGGTGCGGCGAATTGATAAGTTTTAGTTGAGCTATTTGCAAATTTTGCTGTTAGGTTCTTGCTTCCAGATGGAACCGTCAAAAATTCTTCCGTCGGGGTTTCTTCTCCGAAATTTGCATTTCCGAGAGCTTGATTATTAAGAGTGAATGATGTGCTGCCAGAACCGCTGACTAGATTGACAACTTTAATCTGGCTATTGTAGTTGATACTCGAAGGAATGACTGGTCCGCTTGTATCAACACAACTATAAAAGACAAAAGCTACTATTGACAATATCAATAGCAGCTTGTTACGAATGTAGAATTGTATCATTATTCCTCCATGATTTTTTGTGAATATTAAAATTATAAAACAACATTTTTTGTTTTTATAATTTTACATTATTTAAATAAATTATTTTTTATTAAAAATCAAGTCTCAATAAAAATTTTTTTACTTTTAACTTCAAAGTGGAATAAAAATTAGAAAAAATAATTTTGAATGTTAGAATACTAGCGTTAATTATAATGAGTTTGAAAGATTTAATCAATATCATTTTTTGCAATGGATGAAATACAAAAAGTGTGTTAGTTAATTATGCAGTGAATTAAAGTTGAATTAATTATTGTAAAGTGTCAACTACTTCTTCAACCGATTTTGCTGCTGAGAAGAATGAATGAATCTTTCTCAATACTCCTTCAACAACAGAATCTGGGCAGGAAGCTCCACTCGTGAGAAGGATTGAAACAACTTTTTTCTCGGGAAGGTAATTTTTTGTAATTATTTCTTTTTTTGTTTTCAGATCAAAATGCGAGATGATTTCTCTTGAGATTATTTTCTCTTCAGATGAGATGAAATAAGTTTTTACTTTTTGTTCGCAAAGTTCTACGATGTGTGATGTATTAGAACTATTATAACCACCGATAACTAAAGCAAAATCAGCAGGGTAGTTTAGCATTTCCAGAGTTGCTTCTTGATTATCATAAGTTGCATAACATAAAGTATCGCTTGTATCAGCAAAATGATATTTCAAATTTTCTTCACCAAATTTTTTTAGCATAACTGATTTAAAATAATCAGCTATCTCTTGTGTTTCCGAGGCAAGCATTGTTGTTTGATTAACAACCCCAATTCTATTTAAGTGAATTTCTGGATCAAATCCTTCAGAATATTTTCCTTTGAAAAATTCATAAAATTTTTCTTTTTGTAACTCACCAAGAATAATACTGCCAAGTATTTTAGCTTCTTCTAAATTTAGAACAATTACAGAATGAGTATTTCTGACACTATGAGAAAAAGTCGCTCTTGTCTCCTCGTGTCGATATTTACCATGAATGATCACAGTATAACCTTTTTCACCCAGAGCCGCAGCTCTATTCCAGACTTTTTCAACAAATGGACAGGTTGTATCATATTTTTCAACCTGCAAACCAAGTGATTTCAGTTTGTTTTCAATTTCGATAGTTGTTCCAAATGCAGGAATTAAAACAATATCATCTTTATTAATTTCTTCCCATGGAATAATTTGTTCGCCCGTTGGTTTCATTATGAATTTGATTCCACGAAAAAGTAAATCTTCATTTACAATTGGATTATGAATTATTTCACTGAGAAGGAAAATTCTTTTATCTGGATTTTCTTCCAGATTTTTGTAAGAGATTTCAATTGCGTTTTGAACACCAAAACAAAAACCAAAGTGTCTCGCAATCACAACTCTAAGTGGACCAAAATCAAGAATTGTTGGTGAAAGATCCTGCTTTCTTGGATCATTCAAGTTTCTAAGCTCTTTGATTCTGGTAATTACTGAACCTTTATAAAATACTGGTATCTGAAACTTTCTCATATTTCTCAATTTTACTTCCAAATTAATTCAAGAAATGAAAAATTAAAATGAACTATTTAATACATTTTTTATGTGATTTTATGAATTGAATCTATTTAATCATTCAACCCAAAACTTTGAGTTTACTCCAAAATTATAAAGCTTTATTCAAATCCATTCGAATGTGGATTAGAATTTAAGCCTTATAACCCGAGATATTGTTTTAAATATTTACCAGTATAAGAAAATTCACATTGAGCAATTTCTTCAGGAGTTCCAGTTGCAACAATCTGACCACCTTTATCACCAGCCTCTGGACCAAGATCAATAATATAATCTGCGTACTTAATCACATCTAAATTGTGTTCAATAACCAGGACTGAATTACCTTTATCAATCAGTGCATCAAAACACTTTAATAATTTCTTAATATCATGAAAATGTAATCCCGTTGTAGGTTCATCAAAAATGTAGAGAATATGATCGTAATTTTCTCGAGGTATTAATTTTTCAGCGAGTTTGATTCTTTGTGCTTCACCACCTGAAAGTGAAGTTGATGATTGTCCAAGTTTCAAATATCCAAGTCCCACATCATATAAAGGTTGTAATCTCTGTAAAATCTTTTTTTGATCTTGAAAGAATTCAATTGCCTCTTCAACAGTCATCTCAAGTATATCGACTATACTCTTGCCTTTGTATAAAGCTTCCTGAACTTCCTTTTTGAATCTTTTCCCATTGCAATCTTCACATACGAGATAAATATCCGCTAAAAATTGCATTTCTATTTTTACATTGCCTTCACCCTGACATGTTTCGCATCTTCCACCTGGAACATTAAAAGAGAAATAACCAGGAGTATAACCTCTCGATTTTGCAAGTGGCCGCTGTGAGTAAAGTTCCCGAATAAAATCAAATGCTTTTGTATAAGTTGCAGGATTAGAACGTGAACTTCTGCCAATTGGCGATTGATCTACAATTTCTGCGTCGGTAATATAACCAAGACCATCAATTGATGTATACTTACCAACCTGAATATTTTCATTGAACTTAATTTTTCTAATAGCTGGATATAAAATATCATTAACCAATGTACTTTTACCTGAACCACTCACTCCAGTAATACAAACAAATATTCCCAGAGGAATTTCGACATCAATATTTTTCAAATTATTTTCTTTTGCACCAATGATTTTGATTTTATTACTTCTTGGTTTTCTTCTTTTTTCAGGAAGTGGAATTTTCAAATCACCTGAGAGATATCTTCCTGTTAAAGATTTTTTGTCTTGAAGTAATTCATCATAGGTGCCAGTGAAAACTAAATCACCGCCATGAACACCCGCCCCAGGTCCCATATCAACGATAAAATCAGCTTCTTTAATCATCTCAGGATCGTGTTCAACAACAAGAACCGTGTTGCCGAGATTTCTTAATTGATGTAATACTTTAATGAGTCTATGATTATCACGCGGATGTAAACCAATAGATGGTTCATCAAGAACATATAATGCACCAACCATCTGTGAACCAAGTATTGAGGCAAGATTGATTCTTTGTGTCTCACCGCCTGAAAGTGTACTCGAAAGTCTATCCAGTGTTAAATAGCCGATACCAACATCATTTAGGAATTTTAATCTTTTTCTAATTTCATCAACAATTCGACCACCAACCTGCCAGTCATATTCTGAAAGATTTAGTGATTCGAAGAAATTTAAAAGTGATTCAAGGGAAATATTAATTAGCTCTGATATTTTTTTATCAGCAACTTTCACATTAAGGGCTTCATTTCTTAACCTTGAACCACCACAATCATTACAAATAGTGTAACCACGATATCGACTCAGAGTAATTCGATAATAAATTTTATAAGATTTTTCTTTGAGCATTTCAAAAAATTTATTTAAGCCAATGTAACCCCTTGCACCGTTAAAGATAAATTTGATTTCTGCTTCAGTGAGTTTTTCAAATGGAACGCTAACTCTAACTCCATGCATCAAAGCAGTTCTTATCAAATCACGCTGAAATTGACTGAAATGTTTTTTAGTGAAAGGATCGATTGCGCCTTCTTCAATTGATTTTTTTTTATCAGGAATTACAAGATCCCAATCAATTCCAATTGTTTTTCCAAATCCCTGACAGGTCGGACAGGCACCAAATGGATTATTGAATGAAAATAAACGTGGTTCAGGTTCCTGATAAACCTTTCCATGACATTCAAATAATTTAGAAAAATAAATTTCATTCCTGGTTTCGAAGTCAACAATCACCAATCTTCCTTCACCCTCGTTGAAAGCCGTTTCAATCGAGTCGCTGTAAGCAGTTTCGACATTCTCCAGATCAAGACTTACACGCTCAACAATCACAAGTATTTTTTCTTTTTTGATTTTAAGATTTACATCTTCATTCAAGTCAAAAATTTCACCTTCATAGTAAATGCGCTGAAATCCTTTTGATAGAATGTACTTTAATTCTTCTTTAACTGTTCTTTTTTCATGTGGAACAAGTGGAAATGTTATTAAAAGTCTACTGCCTGATGGAAAAGATTTTAATTTTTCTATAACCGTATGAGTAGAATTCTTGCGAACAATCTCTCCGCAAACTTCGCAATAAGTTTTTCCAATTCGGGCATAGAGTAGTCTCAAATAATCATAAATTTCTGTTGTAGTTCCGACGGTTGATCTCGGATTTCTTGCAGGTGGTCTTTGTTCAATTGCAACAGCAGGTGAAATTCCCTGAATGTAATCTACATCGGGTCTGTTCATTCTTTCGAGAAATTGTCTTGCGTAAGATGAAAGACTTTCAACATATCTTCTCTGACCTTCAGCATAAATTGTATCGAAGACAAGGCTTGACTTTCCCGAACCACTTACACCAGTAAAGACAATTAATTTATTTCTCGCAAGTTCGAGACTAATATTCTTTAAGTTATTTTGCCTTGCACCGTGGATTATAATTTTTCTATTCGAACTGTGATTCATAATCTAATATTATAAATAAACAAAGTTAAAGAATTTTAATTTTTTATTTAAGGATGTATAAGATATTTCGCTTTAGGGTGTGTTGAAAAAAATTTTTTCCCGTAGGGGAGGGGCTTGCCCCTCCCG
>CAZGQO010000017.1:0-29508 GCA_964527925.1 uncultured Ignavibacteriaceae bacterium | reverse complement strand
CTTAGCAAATAATTTATAAGTAACCTTTGATCTTATAATTTCTGAGGTCTTCTCTGGAAAATAAATCTAATATGTAGGATTTTGACAAAGCAAAAAACAAAATAATGATATTGAAAACCGACTATATGGTTGTCTAGTGGCGTTAAACATATAGAAAGGAACCCAAAGCATGGGACTTGCCTAAATCGGCCCCTTTTTAATAGGAAATAAATCATACAGTACTTTCCTTAAGAAATTAAATTACATCAGAAGCATTTTGTGAAATTTAAAATCAAACTATTTTACAAATGCAACAAGAACAAATTCCCTACCAAAGTCTTTCTGCATACGCTTCATATACGCTTCACATACGCTTCAGATACACATAAAAGAGTTATAAAATCTAATCCTTCAGGTTCCTGATCTGCAGAAAGCTTAGTGTTTTCGTGATGTTCATTTCAAGAATCAATCTTTATTAAGGCTATTAATTCACAGTTAACAAACAATTTTAATCTTATTAATATAAGTTTCCCACTTGTTTAGTTTTGATTTAAAATTCATTCCATTTATTTTTGGCCAAGCATCGTTATTGAATAAACTCTTCGAGTAGAATGAGAGCTCTAATTTTAATTTTGATTTTTTATAGTACCTTCTTTGGTCAGGTACAATCTAATTTGTCTATCGTTTTTGGAAAAGTTACATCAGAAACAGGGGAGGCACTGCCATCAGCAAATATCTATATAAAAGAAAATAATATTGGAACTACTTCAGACAGCCGGGGGAATTTCAGACTTGTAACTAGACCGGGGAAATATACTTTAGAGGTAAGCTATGTTGGTTACGAAAGATATTCAAAAGGAATAGTTATTGCTGAAGGCGCAACTTTGCATCTTAACATTAAACTCAAATCAATCACATTTGAAATCGCAGGAATCGAAGTCACAGCTGAAAAAGAATTTATTCCACTTACACCGGAAACAAAGAGTGTAATTAAATCAGGTGAGATTGAACATATTCAGGCATCAAGTCTCGGCGATGTAGTTAAATTGCTTCCCGGAGTTGAAAGCACAAATCCAACTTTAAATTATGTTGAAAAGGCAAGCATCAGAAAAGGAGATCCAATTGGTACATCATTAATTATAAATGGTGTTCCTATAAACAATAATGCAAACCTTCAAGTTGGAATTGGTTATTCAACAGCTAACTCAGGATTAGATTTAAGATCAATTCCGGCAGAGAACATTGAAGAAGTTGAAGTGATTCGTGGAATTGCTTCTGCTCAATATGGTGATTTCACAGATGGAGTGATTATTGTAAAATCTAAAATCAAACCAGAACCTTTTAGATCAAAATTCAAATACAATCCCCAATTGTTTGAAGGAAATTTCAGCGGTGGAATTTTACTTGGTAGCTGGGTTATAAATGGCAATCTCAACATCGCTGCATCTGAAAGAGATAAACGAGTCGAAGGAGATGGTTATACAAGAATTGCTGCACAAGTTTCTATGGATAGAAGCGAAGAAAACTATTCATTAAAAAACTTTTTCTACATTACTCGTGCATTTGATGAAAGCAAAGAAAAACCAGGTTATGCTCTTCGTGAAGCCTGGTATAATAGAGATTTAAATCTGAAATATTCTCTTAACTACACTTATAACTTTAATCCATTATCAAAATTTATATCAAACATTTCTGTCTCTTATACAAAACAAAATTCTTACTATCAACAAATGATTTCTCGAGATAATATTGTTATAACAGACAGAATGACAGAAGGAACTCAGGAAGGTATAATTGTCTTTGGAAGTTATCTCGGTAAAAAATGGATTAAGGGAGATGTCTGGAATATTTATTCTGATTTTAATTACTCAACAAAATTTTTCACCGGTGATTTTTTACACAGCATAATTTATGGAATAACTTATCGAAATGATTTCAACAAAGGGGATGGATTAATTTATGACCCGCTTTTTCCACCAAGTCTTTTAATTCCAACTCCAAGATTAACTCGCTATAGTGATCTGCCAACTTATCCAATCATCACTCTTTACGCTGAAGATAAAATAAATGGAACATTGCTGTTTCCATTCACATTTCAGGTTGGTTTTAGATATGATGCATTCAGACCATATGGATTTGATATCAAAGGATTCACATTCAAAAAAGATTTAATCAAATCCTACAATGGAAGTTTTTTGAATCCCAGAATAAATCTATCAATCAATCTCACAAAAAATTCACAAATCAGAATGGGATATGGATTGACAGCAAAATCTCCGCCAATGGGGATGATATTTGCGAACAAAGCATATTTTGATATTGTCGATACAGTATCTGTAGTTAATCCCACTTATCCAGATTCTAATTTTTCACTTGTTACTACTTACATCAGAGAACAGGCTAATCCTATTATTAAAGGATACACTCAAAGGAAATATGAGCTAAGTTTTGATCAGCAATTTGATTGGTTTAGTTTAACAATCACAGGATTTTATAATGACAGCAGAAACATGTTTAATGGATTTACTCAGCCAACAATTCTTTACAAATATTCTTTTCCGCAATGGCCCGATGAAACAAGTAAAGCAATAAAAGATACATTAATTGATTCTTATACTCAGTATCTCAACAATGGATACAACAAGGTAAGCGGTTTCGAAATTTCACTTTCAACTGTAAAGATAAAAAAGATAAACACAATCATTCGATTTGATGCATCTTATTATTACACTAAATCTGGAAGTGAAAAAGGTTATTATTTCGGAAGTGAGAGATTTTTGAAATCCTTGGGAATAAAATTATTGCCGATATACAGGACTTACGAAACCTATCAAAATGATTTATTGATAAACTACAGATTTGAAATTCAGCCAAAAGAACTTGGTATGTGGATTACTCTTCACATTCAACAAAAGTTAATTGAAATAGATGGGCGTCGTGGTTATAATGATACTTTAGCAATTGGATATTTTGATCAAAATGGAAATATGGTTCTGCTTGATGAGAATTTAAGAAGTGATCCAAGATTTTTTGAACTGACGAGAAGAATTGAACCGTATGAACTACTCGAAGAAAACAAACCAAACAAATGGCTGGTGAACATCAAAATCACAAAAACACTCTGGAAGGGAAGTGCCATATCGTTTTATGTGAATAATTTCTTAAATAACAGACCACTCTACAGATTGAACAGGATGTCGCCTTCTTCTCCTTCTTACGAAAGAAGAAATCCAGAAATTTTTTACGGAATGGAACTAATTGTTGGATTATAATTTCAAAAAGTTATGAAGATAAAAACTCAAAAATATTTCAAACTGATTTTTATAGCTCTCGCAATTTCACTTTTTAATTCATGCAGTCAAATTATTGGAATCGAAGATAAACCTCTAAGCAAAGAGAGAGAAAAACTTTTTATAATAAAATTGATTGATAGAACAGATTACATGAATAGATTATATGGTTCGAATGCTGTTCAAGGTGCTGAAGTGATTTTAAAATCAAATCTATTACGGGATGAAATCAAAACAATCTCGGATAATTACGGAATTATCAGATTGTATGGTTTTATT
The DNA here is from genome assembly GCA_964527925.1 of uncultured Ignavibacteriaceae bacterium. Taxonomy (GTDB): domain Bacteria; phylum Bacteroidota; class Ignavibacteria; order Ch128b; family Ch128b; genus Ch128b. Next base: position 25,960 of record CAZGQO010000017.1, on the reverse strand, counting down.
TCTGATCAATATTTTATTACTGCAAGTCGGACTATGACTCCCGAAGAAATGCTGACAATCACCGGTCTGCCAATTACAAATCACAAACTGATTAACAAAGAGAAAAAGATTATAGAACTTCGTGCAGATTTAAGCGATACAATTTTTGTTGAGATGGATTTACAAATTGGGGGTTCACCGCTGGTGATAAGCGAAATTTATGCATGCGGGCCGCCGGGATCAGGATTATATTATCATGACAAATATGTGGAGGTTTTCAATCAATCAGATTCTGTTTTGTACCTTGATAGTCTTATTGTGGCAGTTGTTTATGCAAGCAGTTATCTGGGACAGAATTATGTTGATGATCCTGAATTTGTTCACTCAAAAAGCTTGTGGATTTTTCCTGGAAATGGAAAGGATTTCCCTCTAATGCCGGGTGAATTTGCTGTTTGTGCAGAAGATGCAATTGACCATCGTATTAACGCTCCCAACAGTGTGGATTTGTCCAATGTAAAATTTGAATTTTACAAAGACGATGCACCCGATGTTGATAATCCCCAGGTTCCAAATATGATTAAAATTTATCAGTCAGCGGGGAATGATTGGTTAATTGGCGGTGAGCAGGGTGCAATTGTAATCGCAAAAATGCCCGTTGATTCACTCAAATGGTTTGGAGACCAGCTTTTGATTCCTAATCGTTATGTGCTTGATGGTGTTGAGTATTTGAAGGATCCAACTCAGCTGGATAAGAAAATCTTAAATTATTCAATTGATGGCGGTGGAACAGGTGGAATTCAATTTTATACTGGGAAATCAATGGAAAGATTGAATGTTTCAGTTGATGGGATATTAATACTTAAAGATGATAACAACTCAACTCTCGATTTTAAAGTAATCGACAAACCAACACCTGAATTTCATTTCAGTCAACAAAGTAAACGAAAATGAAAAAAACATTGGTCTTAACATTTTCTTTTATAATTTTATTCTCAGACCTTCTGATTGGTCAGTCTCGAATTTATCCTTTCAACATAACTTTGGATTACCATTTATTTTTGAAAAGATTGAATCCTTTCTCATTAAGCAACAACCCCGCTCTCCTTCAATTCGATGAGACAGATGAATTACTTCATATTAATTCAAATCTTGTATCAGCATCAGGCAAGTTCAAAACTAATTTTGAACCAGAAATTAGTAATCTTACTTCACTCACTTTTAGCGGCAAAAAGTCTTTGGGAAACTCACAAATCTTCAAAGGGAGCTTCAGTTTTTTGAAAGATGAAAGAAAAAACTGGAACTGGATTTTCAGCAAAAATTATAGAAATGGAAATTCATTTTTACTTGGTGATTCTTCTTCAGGATATTCGAGATTTAATGCAATTCAAATGGAAGCAAGTTACTTTAATAAATTGACTGATAAATTTTCTTTTGGAGTGACTTTAAATTATCTTGTTGATGAAGGATTAAAGACTGTTTCGCCAAGACCAACATCAAACCATCGAGATATTTCAATTAGAATTGGAACCGATTATGAATTCTCAGAAGACTTAATAACGGCTGTCTCTTTCAGTGTTGGTGATTATCTGGAAGAAATTTCTTATAAAGAAGATGAAGGTTCGGTCTTAAAAGAAATTTCTCTGTTGAAGTTTCGTGGCTTTGATTATCCGGTGATAGTTAAGAAAAAAACTGAAACAAGAGCGGTGTATGAAAATACCTATGATGTTAATGTTGATTTATTCTACTTGCTGCATCGTTCGTTGAATGTAGGTTTAAATATTAATTCAGGGATATTACATAGTACGATCAAAGAAGATTTCATCAATCCAAAATCTCAGGGATATTTTCAGAGGAAACATAACTCTCAATTGTTGATGATAAATTATAAACCAATATACGAACTGGAAACTCAACTCATTTTCTCGAATTACAATTCCAATTTCTGGTCAAGACATCCTGATTTTAAGGTAATGCTTTCGGATAACTCGATATCTGATCAAAATGCTTTGCTTAAGATTTATTATCATCTAAAATCATCTTCGATAAATTTAAATTTCGGTGTTCAAAGATTTTCAACTTTAATTGATGATTATTACAGTGATGTTTTTTCAAAAGTAAAATCAACTGCTTACATGGCTGGAGTTGGATTCGGAAGTCAAATCTTTCAAAATGTGAGTTTTAATACAGCTTATAATTTTCGAAGATACATTCCATCAGAAAAAAGTTTGAGTTATTCAACGCCTTCTTCAATCTTTGCAAATTATTTTGTGAATGACTTTTCATTAATCAACTCAACATCAACGGAACACATTTTCTATTCAACCATTGATTTCAAATCCAGATTCGGGTTATTCACATTAAATATTTATGGATCATATCTGAAGCCTGATGAGAGATCAACCAATTACAGATTTAGTTCACAGGTTTCACTGGAGTACAAGTTAAAAGTTTATTAGAGGAGAGAGTTTATGAAAAAAGTAATCTTATTGTTGATGATAGTTTTTTCAGTTCAAAATTTGGTCGGTCAAAACTACCAGATTGTACTTGAGCCAGATGTTAAGTCTGAGTTAAATGATTTATTTATAATTGATCAAAACAATATCTATCTGGTTGGGAACAAAGGACTTTTGCTTTTTTCAAGTGATGGCGGTGAAAATTGGATTCCCAAATCAACACAATTTGATTATGATTTTCTTAAAATATTTTTTGTTAATCAAAACACCGGATTTATTGGAACAGCTCAAGGAAGAATTTTGAAAACTACTGACGGAGGAAACAGCTGGATAGAAATTTTTATTTCTCCTGATTTCACTTATTGCGATGGAATTTTCTTTACCAGCGAAACTCAGGGACATCTTTTGATTGGAAAATATAAAGCAGTCTATTTGATGAGAACAACAGATGGCGGTAGTACATGGGTTAAGAAAGATTCAATGGTTTCACCAACAACTGCATCACGATGGTATGGAATTGATTTTTATGACGAACTCAAAGGAGTTGTGGTTGGTGATAAAAAAGACGCACAAAGATATACAACAGATAGCGGAAATACATGGCTTAAATCTACTCCAATTAATGATAATTTTTTCAGAGATCAAAAAGCAGTTAAATGGTTGACTTCAACTTCTGTTATTTCAGTCGGCGAAGGAAATGAATTCTGGGGAGTCGTTACGCCAATTTATAAGTCAACAGATGGTGGAAAAAACTGGGTCAAAAAAACTCAGTATCCTGCAAACACTTACGATAGAATCAAAGATGTTTATTTCAAAAATTCACTTGAAGGCATTGCGGTTGGAAGCAATGGATTTGCATTTGCTTATATCTCAAAAACAACTGACGGCGGTGAAACCTGGTATGCTTCGTTTTTGAATTATTCTTTTGGACTTAAAGCAATCAAAGGATACGGAAATAATTTAATTGTCCTGGGAACTGGAAGTCATATCTTAAGATCAATAGATTTTGGTGAAAGCTGGACACTTCATCAATGGTTCACACCAAATTCAATTTATGCGATTCAATTCACAGGAAGTAAAGGATACGCAGTCAACAGGTCAAGTGATTTTTATAAATCAGAAAACTTAAGCGGACAAAACTGGATTTATAAATCAAGTGCTGGTTTGTGGGAATCATATTCAATGCATTTTGTTGATGAGAATACAGGATTCATACTCAAAGAAAATCAACACATTGTTAAAACAACTGACGGCGGAGAAACATGGCAGACGGTTCTTTCACCTGTTCCTTTTAATTCAAGAAATAAAGTTGGTGGAATTCATTTCCCAACTGCTGAAACTGGTTACGCCTGGATGAGTTTGAATGATTATCCTGAATATCATGTGTTTAAAACTACTGATAGCGGAAATAATTGGTTTGAAGTTGCAATGCTTAACGGACCTGGTTACATATCCGGCAAAATTGGATTCTTTGACGTAAGTACAGGAATAATTGCTGGTCCAAGAAGATGGATGATACGCACAACTAATGGCGGAATAAGCTGGGACACAGTGAAAAACTTCTTAAACTATCCTGATTATCTTTCAACAAAAGATTTTGAAGATCTTGTAATTGTAAACGAGAACGAAAGCTGGGGTGTTGGGAGTGGTTTCATTTGTTTTACGACTGATAAAGGTGAAAATTGGAATTATGTATCTCATGGACTCACTTTGACAGATTCAGTTTTTTATTCAATTGCAAATTTCGGTGATAGTATTTTTTATGTTTCTACTTACAATGGAACGATAATTAAAACAACTGATAAAGGAATTAGCTGGACACAGGATTTGTCACTGGCTAATCAATACATAATTTTTTCATCGGCATTCAATTCTGAAGGAAGGCACTTTGTTGGGACTTCAAATGGCTACATACTGGCATCGGAACCTTTGACATCAGTAAAAGACGATAAAAAATTAATTGAAGATTTTTACTTGAGTCAGAATTTTCCAAATCCGTTTAATTCATCGACAAATATTATCTATGAAGTTCCATTTCAAGCTCAAATAAAAGTTACCATCTACGATATTCTTGGAAAAAAAATAAAAACACTAATCGATAAAACACATGCACAGGGGAGTTACAGAATTACATGGAATGGAGATAACGAGAATGGAACTACTGTCTCGGGTGGAATTTATTTTGTGATACTTGAATCGGGGATGAAAATGCTAAAACAGAAAATTGTTTTACTAAAGTAAATATCTGTTGTAAGGAAATTTTTTTCTTGATTGATTTTGCTTCTTTTACAACTAACTCAACGGAGAAGATATGAGACTTAAAATTTTTATTATTGTTTTAATTGTTTTTATCTGTGATGGGTTGAAGGCTCAAGCAATAATTATCAAACCAGATAAAGTATTTCAAACATCAGTTGCAATTATTGCTGATTCAATTACATTTGATAAAGTTAAAGAAGAGATAATTGGTTATAAAAAATCAATCGAAGATGATAAGTTATCCGCTTATGTTTTAATCGATAACTGGAAAAATCCTGACGAAATAAAAAAGCACATCTTAAAGCTCTACAACTCAAAACCAGAACTTGAGGGAGTAATTTTTGTTGGCGATATTCCAATTCCAATGATTCGAGTTGCTCAACATTTAACTTCGGCTTTTAAAATTGATGAATACAACTATGCGTGGAACAGATCTTCCATTCCATCAGATAGATTTTATGATGACTTTGATTTGAAATTCGATTATCTCGGAAAAGACAGCCTGAATCAATTATATCATTATTACAGATTAAGAGGAGATTCACCTCAAAGAATTCAGAAAGAAATTTATTCTGCACGAATTAAGGCAATACCAGATGATTCTCTGAAGTATGAGCGATTAAAAAATTTTTTGAAGAAGGTAATTGAAGTAAAAAAGAAACCAAATAAACTTGATAATGTACTTGTTTATACTGGTCATGGTTATAATTCAGAATCACTAACTTCGTTGATGGATGAAATTCCAATTCTGCAGGAATCTTTACCAGATGCTTTTTCCGCAGGCGGCCGCTTCAAAAAATATTTTTATCAGATGGACAAAAAAATAAAGAGTATAATTCTCGAAGAACTGGAAAATCAAGAACTTGATTTAACAATCTTCCATGCTCACGGTGATCCTGTCACTCAACTTATATCTGGAACTCAGCCGGCAAAATCAATTGACGATAACATAAAAGCAATCAAATATTATTTGCGAAGCAAACTTCGTTCTGCAAAAGAAAGAAGTAAATCCATCGAAGAGACAAAAGAATATTTCAAACAATTCCTTGGTGTTCCCGACGGCTGGTTCGAAGGTGCTTTCGATGAAAAGATTATGATAGAAGATTCAATATTTGCAAGCGATATGGAGATAAGTATTGAGGACATAAAAAGAATCAATCCACAATCTGAAGTGATAATCTTTGATGAGTGTTTTAATGGTTCTTTTCATTTGAGTGAATATTTAGCTGGTGCATATTTATTTAATGAAGGAGAAACTATTGCAGGCATCGCAAACTCAGTTAATGTTTTGCAGGATTTATTTATTGATGAATTAATTGGATTGCTCTCATTAAATTGGAGAGTTGGTCAATGGCATTTATTAAACTCATATCTTGAATCACACATACTTGGTGATCCAACTTTCAGGTTTCATTCTAACATTGATCATTTAGATTTTTATTCATTTAAATCAAATTCAGATAAAAATTTCTGGCGTAAAAAATTGGTTGATAAAAATCCTTCAATCAGAACATTAGCCTGTTTAAGGTTAAGTCAAATTGAAGGAGAAAAGTTTTCGAATGAATTGACTAAAATCTACGAGACTGATTCTTCGCCTAATGTTAGATTGATGACTTTGAAAATTCTTGCTTCTTTCCGTAACGAAGATTTTGAAAAAGTTTTATTTAAATCCATTAACGATCCAAATGAATTAATTAGAAGATTCACTGTTTTGTTGATGGGATACACTGCTGATAATAAATATCTGCCTTTAATTGTTGAAGCAGCTTTTAATGATGAATCAGACCGGGTGAGATACAACGCTCGAAGTGTAATTGAATTGAACAATCGCCCCGACCAAATCGAGATAATTCAAAAATTGATAAGTGAAAAAATTAATATCAAAAGAAGATACGGATTTGACAGCAGCATGTTTTTTATAAGACCCCCAGACCAGTCGCGTCAAAACGAAATTCTACAATCAATCAAATTGGATAAGACATCCTTAAAGAAAAAAATCAACGAACTAAAAACCTTCAGGAGATACATTTACTCGAGTGTGATCGATGATTTGATCAACTTATTAAATGATGAAATAAATCTGGAACTAAAAATTACTGCTGTGGAATGTCTCGGATGGAATTATTACAACAAAGACCGTTTCAAAATTATCAGTGCCCTTAAACAAATTGCACAAAAAGAGACCGATCCAAAATTGATCGATGAAATTAATAAGACAATAAACCGATTAATTGAAGGACCAAACAATCCTTTCACTCCATAAAATAAAAAAGCCCGATCAAATGACCGGGCTTTTGAATTTCAGTTAATCCAACGATTACTTTATCAAAATCATTTTCTTCACGCTGCTGTATTTTCCAGCATCTAACCTGTAGATATAAACTCCTGATGACAAACTATTGGCATCAAATACGAATGAATGAACTCCAGCATCAAGACCTTTCTCTTCAAAAAATTTCACAACTTCACCAATTGAATTATAAATTTGCAGCTTCACATCTGACTTCTCTGGCAATGAAAATTTTATGACAGTAGCAGGATTAAATGGATTTGGATAGTTCTGATATAGTTCAAAGTTGTAAACCACATTCATCGGTTTGAATTTCAATATCTTGATATCAGAATTTGTTATCGTCACACTATTTCCTGGTTTTAAAATCGATGAAAAGATTTTTCCATCAATTGCATCTGAGATTATTCCTTCAAGTTTATCACTCCTTATGGTTACTGGATAGCTGACTGAATTCAAATAGATTATCTTTTCTGATTCATCAAAAACTTCAATGAATTTATCCTGTGCAAATCTTACATCAAAAATTCCTTCTGGCGGAGTCGGTGGCAGATCACCAGAATATTTCTGCTTCATATTCCTAACTAAATACAGATTAACTGAATTACCATAAGCATCTTTGACCATCAGATAAGGTTGATCAATTAACAGACTGCTTAATTCAGGCTTTGATGATTTTGATAGTGTTGATGGAAAGATTAGAGTTCCTGGTTGCATTAATTTTATCCAGTATCCTTTGCCAGCTTCAAGAACCGTGGTTGTTTTGTAACCGTTTTCGTATTTGAAAAATTCTGATTCAAATATTGCAGGTGGATTGGTTGCAATTTGATTTACAGAAACATCGAGATCAAATGGTCCAATTAAATTCCATCCTGCTGGCAAATCAAACTGATAATCCACAGCTTTATAACCAACAATTGTATCAGCACCACTTTCATTAAATTTCAGCCAGTAACCTTTGTTCATCTTTAAAGTATCTTCAGAATAATATTCACCATTATAACCATAAGCTAGTGAAACTGCATTCGGGAATAGAATTGATTTTCTCATATCAAGAGCTTGAAGCGGAACAGAAACGATATTCCATCCGGCATTGTGAGAAATTGTTTTGATTGATGGTGGAGCTACAGGCTGTGGAGTACCTTTAATAATTGCACCATTTGAACCACTTATGAATAACTTATCGCCAGCAAGAGAACAATAGAAAGAATTTGTTCCAAAAATTCTTGGTGTTGCAATCCAAATTTGACCACCATCATTGGAATGATATACATAACCATAAAGATCTACAACATAAACAGTGCTTGTATCCTTTATAGCAATACCCCAGACACTTTCCGTTCCCGGATATGGAAGCGGTGTCCATGTTGAACCATAATCAGTTGATTTTGAAACATAACCAGAAGGAGAAACATAGGAACCAATGTAACCAACATTCTGATAAAATCTTGTAATGAAATAACTGCCAGGAATTCCCGGACTTAATGCTGTCCAGGTTGCACCGCCATCAGTTGATTTATAAGCTTTTGCACTCACACCTGTTGCAACAAGAGTTAATGAATCAAGAATTGCAAGAGAATAAATTGTCGATGTACCGAAAGGACTTGTTACAGAAGCCCAAGTTGTGCCGCCGTCTGTTGTTTTATAAATTCTTCCGCTGCTGCCAACAACAAATCCATAGTTATCATTATAAAATTGAATATCCCACCATGTTGTTGAAGTAGCCAGTACTGTGTATTTTGTCCAGGTGTTTCCACCATCAGTGGATTTAAAGACCAGACTTGAACCAGCGGAAGTATAAATTACATTTTCAGATGGTGCGGCAATTGCATAAAGTTGAGTCTTGAAGTTATAAGGCAGCTGCGTCCAGGTGTCTCCACCGTCTGTGGTTTTCAAAATATAACCCAGAGAATCAGCTGATGAAGAAGAACCTCCGCAAATGTAACCGAGATTTTCATTCACAAAAATTACTCTTCGTTGAAAATGAAGAGCTGTTCCAATGTAACTAAACTTTTGTTCCCATGTTGATCCACCATCAGAACTCTTATAAATTGCACCTGCTTCGCCGCCAACATAAATGTTAGTTCCATCAGTGGTAATTGTTCTTAATGATTTTCCTGCGGGAGTTTGATATTCACTCCAGGTTGAACCCATGTCTGTAGTAATCAAGATTTTTCCTTTTGCATCAACTGCTACTATTTTTTGTGAGTGAGTTAGTTCAATATCATAAATTGTGTTTGATGATGTGTAACTGACTGTAAAAGTATTTCCGCCATCTGTGGTTCTTAAAATTCCACTTGAGGCAGTACCAATAAATCCTGTGTTTGGATCAACAAAGAAAATTGAATAAACTGAAGAACCAAGTTCAGATGCAGTGATTGGTGTCCATGTTGTTCCAAAATCAGTAGATTTAGCTAATCGACCCGATGAATAAGCAGAACCGATAAAGATTAAATCTGGACTGACAATGTGTATTGTATAGTTTGTGCTGGTTTGATAATAAGTTGTAACCCAGGTGTTTCCACCATCAGTTGTTTTTAATACCAAACCGCTTGCACCAACTGCAAGTCCAGAATCAGGATTGATGAATTCAACATCGTAGAGTCGGCTTGTTACCCATGTATTTTGATTGAACCAGTAATTCCCGCCATCAATAGTTTTCAGCATCAAACCATTTTCACCACAGGCATAACCAATTAGTGGAGTAACAAACTCAACATTCCATATATCTACTCTTTGATCAAAAAAGTTTAGCTGATGGGTATTTAAACCATCGTTAGATGTAATGATTGTTCCTGCAACACCGAAGAATGCAACACTATTTGGTGTCAGCGAAACAGCATCATAGAGATTTGCACCTGTTGGTTTTGGATTTACCCACTCTAATTGAAGTGGCTGCGAAAAGATTGGATAGATTCCAATCAAAAGTATTAGAAGGACTTTTTTCATAACGATGCTCCCTTATTTTTCGTATCGAAATTAATTAAAATTATTTTGATTTTCAAAAAATAATCAGAGAAAATACAAATCAGGTGAGAAATTCTTATGACTAAACTTTTAGGGATGAGTAATTTCTATTCAAAATTCATTTTAAATCTATTGATTATCTTAAATCAAAAAATAAAATCTCTTGAGTAAAATCTATTTTAATTTATTTGTCTATTATTTCTGCAAAACCATCTTTTTCTGATCGATAAATCTTCCTGCTTTGATTCTGTAAAAGTAAACTCCGCTGGGCAATTTATTTCCATCAAATTGAACAGAGTGTCTAACTTTTTCAAGTTCTGATGCAACGAGAGTTTTTATTTCTCTAGCAAGAACATCAAAAACTTTCAACTCAGTAAAAGATTTTTCTGGTATAATGAAATCTATTGTTGTAACTGGATTGAATGGGTTGGGGTAATTTTGAAACAGAGTAAATGATTCAGGATAGTTATTCTTTTTGTCTTCAACATCTAATACAAATGATGTATCGCCATAGACTGTATCATTAATTATGTATCCCTTTAAGCTGTCAATATAACCACCAAATTCATTAAAAACACTGTACTGAATACCGAAATTTTTAACCCAATATAACGCACCATATCCAGGGACAAACAGCAGAAGTTTTTTGCGGAGAGTATTCGTATTAAATAAAGTAATTGTATCCTCTTCAACTAAAAAGTAGTAATTCATTGTTGTATCATTCACTTTTGAGAAAGGATTGAAGAAGATCACATCTTCGTTCTGATTTTGATCGAATTTGTAGTAATAACTTGTTGTACTATCTATCCTGACAAACTCATTTTCATGTATACCACTTGTGAATCTTGTTGAAAGATTATTTATAATGTGAAAGTATTTTTTTCCATTAATGATTGTATCTTTTTGAATTTGAAGTGTCCTTGTTCCAATAAATTCGTACGAAGTGGGACCGCCAGGATTATAGTTACTTACCCAGCTGGAATAAAACCACTTATTACCAACTTTCAAAGCAGACAGGTAAAAGCTTCTTCACCAACAAGAAGTTTTTTATTTATCTTTACAAAAGTGGGTCGAATCTCAAAAATCATAGAACAAGTTGCAGCATAAAGAATAGGGGAATTTGGTTTCTTATAAACTCCAACAATTTGGCCCGGCAGGCTTTTATAATAAGAAAAAGAATGTCCAAAATTAGTTGATTTATAAATATCTCTCCCTGAAGCAAGATAAATTACACCGTTCTCAATGGGACTTTGGAGATATAGATTGGACTTTCGCTTTCAAAAGATTTTGTCCATTTGAAAGGATCGCCTTCGAAGGAAGAGTAATAAAAAACAAATTTTCCTCTACTTCTGTTTGTCCTGTAAATGTGAAGTTCTTCTCCATCGTATATAAAATTCAAATTCTGATTATCATATTCTATATAGGATGTATCAACAACAATGTAAGTGTTTCCACCGTCAGTTGATTTAACAAGTCTATGATTATCAATTCCAAACATAACATTATCATTAAATTGAGATAGTGAAACCAAGGGATAATTAAATTTTAATGAATCATGCCAGGTATATCCGCTGTCAATGCTCAAAAAAGTGGAACCCAAATTAGAAACAAAAACTTTTGAAGGATTCTGTCTGGAGATTTCAACTATCTTAAATAAAGAAAAATCAATAAATATAACAGAATCATTTCGTGCGATGTAACCATAAGCATCTACTGAGAAAATATCTCCAATATTAATACTGTTATCAGTCTGATTAGGAAAGAACTCATAATCGTTAACAGTTTTATCCATGTTCCCACCAGGAAACTCCGGGGAAAATGCATTCATTATTAATCTTTCTGATCCAGTCAAAGTATCTAATTTATAGACAGGATTCAAATTAGAAAAATTATTTGAACCTAACCGATATAATAAGTAAGTCTGATTTTGATTATTTGTTACTCCAGTCAATCAATGAAACTCCTGAGAAAAGAGTTGGGGATAGAATAAAAACATGAATGATATAAAAATGAGAGTTTTCATAAATAACTTCAAAAATCTGCTATAAAATAAAAAAAGCTGATACAAAAAAAATGATGAAGAGGAATTTTATCTATTCATTAAGAGAAAGTTTATAAACTTGATTGGATTATGTTGAATGAAAATGAGATAAAAATGAATTCAATGAAATTGAAAATGTTTTGCAGGATAATGTCAGGTGAAATTTTAAAGATTGAGTTAACGGTTTTGAATTTTTGAAGTCGATGGATTTAAGAATTCAAGTTAAACGCAGGTAATTTAAAATAAAATGAAACTCAATCATGAATTAAAAACAAGTCAGTTAACATAAAATTTAATATTCATTAACAACAAAGATGATTTCAGTTTTTTCTTTGTTGTATCATCCTCAAAAAATTTTTGACAGCGATGTCATAAATCCAATATTCACTCTTTCTATCTGCGGCATGTAACTTAAATAATAAACATTATCTCTATTCTGATAATTTAAAATTGGTGATATAAAGCCTGGTGTACCAACATTAATTTGAAAATTTACAAGTGATGAAGGCGAAAAGCGATATGAATTGAATAGAAACATATTAAGCGTAGCTGTTACTGGATTATCATACGCATCAATTATTCCTTTTGATTTTGCATCTTTACGAAAGTTGAGAAATTGACCACCTTCGAGTCCTGCATAAAGATCAGCTCCAATGCCCAGTTTAAAATTTGAAAATTTTAAGTTTATTCCCATTTTCAAATTACCCATTGCACCAAACCCGAATTTTTGTCCGTTATAATCTATAGCTGTGTAATTATCTTCTTGATATGGACCCAATCCGTTTACCTTATAATATCCACCATAAACTGTTCCGCCAATATTCATAAATCCATGATCTTTTGTAACAGTTTTAGTATAATTTATTCGTGAAATAAAAACTCTTTCACCGTCATAATCACCTTTCATAAGGCTGATATCAGCTCCAACAAAAGTTGTTATTTTTTGAGTATCAACTAAAACTTCATGAACTAACGGATGGGGAGCATCATAAGTAATTAAATCGTAGTAGGTTCTTTTGCAACCTGTTCCGGAAAGAATAAAAAATGTAAATAAGATTAGATAGATAAAAATATTTTTCATAACGACCTCCCATTGACATTTTCTGGAAAGATTATCAATGAAACTTAACTGATTACTTTATAAATTAACTTCTCAAATTTTTCCTGAATGATTCTTAACATATTCTTTTAAAATGATTTTCGGAGATTATCCAAGTATTGTATTATCTATCAATCTTGTAGGTCCCACCCTGACTGCAAGAAGGAGATAATATTTATTCCCCGATTGAAGTAAATTTGCTTTTTCAAAAGAATTGGCATTAACAATTTCAACATAATCAATTTTTAAAAGAGGATAGTTATTGATTAAAGATTTAACCTGATCAATTATTTTATTAGAATCTCGCTCACCATTCTTATAAAGATTTTCTGCAAGCTGGATGCCTTTGTAAAGAGCTAAAGCTTGATTTCTTTCTTCTGGTTTTAGATAGACATTTCTTGAACTCATCGCCAGACCATCAGATTCACGAATAATTGGTAAAACTTCAATTCGCACAGGGATATTTAAATCTTGAACCATTTTGTTAATTATAAAAGCTTGCTGAGCATCCTTCTGACCAAAAACTGCAAAATGTGGTTGAACGATATTAAATAATTTAATCACAACTGTCGTCACACCTTCAAAATGAGTGGGACGAAATTCACCTTCAAGTATTTCACTGTATTTTCTCACTTTGACATATGTCTGAAAATATTCTCCATACATTTCATCAACTGATGGAATGAAAACAACATCACAATTTTCTCTTTCTAAAAGTTCAAGATCTCTTTTTTCATCTCTTGGATAGCGATTATAGTCTTCGTTTGGTCCAAACTGATATGGATTAACAAAAATAGAAACAACACAAATATCGGAGTGCTTTTTTGCAAACCGCAACAGACTTAAGTGTCCTTCATGGAGGTAACCCATTGTTGGAACAAAAGAAATTTTTTTTCCTTCTTTACGATGTTTATCCAATTCCTCACGAATTTCAGAAATTGTTCGATAGATTTTCATGACTTCCCATCAAAATTAATTAAAAAAATATCTCTACTCATTTAAATTTTATTAAACATCTGAAATATATTCAAAAGCTTCAACAATAAATCAAATAAAATCAAATTATATTTTTATTTTCATCAAAGCAGTGTGCCCTGTAAAACTTCCATTGCAATTGAGAAATAAATAATTAATCCAGTCACATCAACAAGGGTTGCAACAAAAGGAGCTGATGAAGAAGCCGGGTCGAAGCCTAATCTTCTTAAAATAAATGGAAGCATTGAACCAATTATAGTACCCCAGATTACAACTCCTATCAAAGAGAGAAATACTGTTACAGCTACTAAAAACCAGTGTTCCCCGTAGATATGAGAAATTTCCTGCCATACAAAAATTCGTATAAATCCAATTGAACCAAGAATGATTCCAAGTGATAATCCAGCGATAATTTCTCTTCTTAAAATTCTGAACCAATCGTTCAATGTAATTTCACCAAGAGCCATTGCGCGGACAACCAGTGTAGCAGCCTGCGAACCAGAGTTACCGCCACTTGAAATGATAAGTGGAACAAATAAAGCAAGAACAACAGCTCGTGCGATTTCTTCTTCAAAGACAGCCATAGCAGATGCAGTAAACATCTCTCCAATGAAAAGCATTGCTAACCATCCGGCTCTTTTCTTAATAAGTTTAAAGACAGGAATTTCTGCATAAGGTTCTTCGAGAGCCTGAACAGCTGCCTGCTTTTGAATGTCTTCTGTTGTTTCTTCTTCAGCAACATCCATTATATCGTCAACTGTTACAATACCCAGAAGTACACCATTGTTGTCAACAACAGGCAAAGCAATTTCATCATACTTTTGCAAAACAGATACAGCTTTTTCTTGGTCATCATAAACATTTAAAGAAACGATATTTTCGTCATAAACATCACAGACTTTTTGGGATGGATCGGCAAGTAAAATATCTTTTATATCAAGTGATCCGAGTAGTTTTGATTTTTCATCAGTCACAAAGACCACATTTAAAGTCTCTTTGCCTTTACCATTTTTCCTGATATAATCAAGAACTTCCTGAAAAGTCCAGTTTTCTCTTACAGCGAGATAGTCGGGCGTCATCAAACGTCCGATTGAATTCTCGGGATAGCCGAGCAGTGTTGTAGCTACCTTCTTTTCTTCTGTAGAAAGGAGTGACAGTAATTGTTGAAGAGCCTGAGCTGGAATTTCTTCAAATAAAGCAGTTCGATCATCAGGATCCATTTCATTAAGAATTGCTGCTGTTTCTTCCTTGCCCATTGCCTTTAGTAATTCCATCTGTGTATCAACATCAAGATATTCGAAAACATCAGCAGCAAGTTCTCGACTGAGTAATCTAAAAATTATCACTCTCTCTGTTTCATCCAGATCAACTATCAATTCTGCGATATCTGCTGGTGGCCATTCAACTAAAACTTCTTTGAGAATATTGAATTGTTTTTCTTTTATGAGGGATTGAATTTCAGGTTTGAGAAGTTGTGTGAGCATAAGTCACCCTCTTTAGTTGGGAAATTTTCTTAACAGATCAAACCTATTCAGGTTTGCCATTGATTTAATTATTTAATTGTTCGAATGAACTAAATAAATTTTTTGAAATGAAAACCGACTCTTCTTATGACTTCAAACTAACTCGCAAAGAGATCCAGTAATTGGGTAATTTTACTTTTTAATTCTTTTCGATGGCAGATGAAATCGATGAATCCTTTTTCAAGAAGGAATTCTGATCTTTGAAATCCGGGGGGCAAATCTTTCCCTGTCGCCTGCTTTATTACTCGTGGACCTGCAAATCCTATTAACGCACCTGGTTCAGCAATGTTGATATCGCCTAGCATTGCATAACTTGCTGTTGTACCGCCAGTAGTTGGATCAGTAAGAATTGAGATATATGGAACTTTTGCTTCAGCCAGTTTAGTCAGCATTGCAGAAGTTTTTGCAAGCTGCATTAACGATAGTGCACCTTCCATCATTCGTGCACCGCCACTCTTCGAAATAATTATTAATGGATATTTTGTTTTAATTGATTTTTGAATAGCTCTCGCAATTTTTTCACCAACAACAGAACCCATACTCCCACCAATGAATGCAAAATCCATAATTGCTGCAACTACATCGTGATTATTAATTTTTCCTGTTCCTGTTCTTACAGCATCATATAAACCTGTTGTTTTAATCGCTTCTTTTATTCTCTCTTTATATGGTTTGGAGTCAACAAATTTCAGCGGATCATCGGACATCATTTTCTTGTCCATTTCTTTGAAAGTCTTTTCATCAAACAGAATTTGAATATACTCGGCGCTACCAATTCTAAAATGGAAATTACATTTTGGACAAGTGTATGCGTGTTGTTCTAAAATTTTCTTATGGATAATTTCTCCGCATGAATCACATTTTGTCCACATTCCATCAGGAATTTCTTTTCTTTTTGAATCAGAATCTATTCCGCTTTTATTTCTTTTAAACCACGCCATTATCCCTCCGTATTCTTATTTAATGACTTCTGCTTGAATAGTTAAATAAATTTCTGGATTAATTGAATCATTAGTCCTGATTACAATGTACTTTGTTACAATTCCGCTGTAGTTAGTTGAATTAAATTCAACTCGTACTTCGCTTGATTCTCCTTTTGAAAGTTTTCTTTTTCGTGGAATAGCTGCGGTACATCCACAAGAAGAATGAATGTCAAGGATTTCCAGAATCCCTTCACCAATATTCTTGAAAACAAAGGATGTTTCGTAAATTTTTCCTTCTTCAATTTTACCAAAGTTATGAAACAATTTATCGAAAAATACTCGCGGTGAATTAGTTGTATCTAAATAAACCTGTGCTTTAATAGTTATAAATCTCGTAGGTTTATCTGGTTCATTTGTTCTAATGTAAATTCTTTGTACTTGATTACCGAATTTTCCTCTTGAATCAAACTTAACATTTAGAACACCTTTTTCTCCAGCAGCATATTCTTTTTTGGTTAATGATCCAACCGAACAACCGCATGATGCTGAGATATCAAGAATTTTCAGAGTATCACCGCCGGCATTAAAAAATTCAAACTGATGTTCGACAACAGTTCCCTGAATAATTTTACCGAAATCAAAACTTTCCTCTTTAAATTTTAATTCCGGTTTAATGAATTGTGCATAAACAGTCAGTTGAAGTACAAGTAAAACTCCCAGCACTCTCTTTGTCATTTTTCCTCCATAGAATTTAACGAAGTCGCGAAAAATGTATACAAATATATCTTATAAATTGAAAAATTACCAAGTGATTTGTGATAAATTGTTTATTTTTGATTGATAAAAATTGAAAGGAGATGAAAACTTTACAGAATCTTAAAATCTAAAATTACAATACGTTAATGATTAGCTTTTGAATCAGAAAATTTCTGATCGGTGATTTCAATTCGAGATTTCTTCAAGACTTTTGATCTTTTGCTCCAATGCATTTAGAAGATTGAGGTAAGAATCTTCAAAAGCTTTTACTCCATCTTTTTCCAATTTCTCAAAAATTTGATCGAAATTAACTCCATAATTTTTCAGGTCAGAGATGATTTTTTTCATTTCATCAAGATCGTTTTCAATTCTATTTTCAACAATACTTTCTTCAAGCATAATTTCGAGTGTTTTTGGAGGCAGAGTATTGACTGTGTATGGAGCAAAGAGTTCATCAACATAAAGCAATGGGCTATAAACTGGATTTTTTGTACTTGTGCTTGCCCATAATGGTCTTTGAATTTTCGCACCTTTTGATTTCAATTCTACAAAGCGTGAACTGAAAAATATCTTTTTGAATTCCTGATAGAGCAGTCTTGTGTTTGCAACAGCAGATTTGCCAAGATATTTTGTTAATTCAGGTTTACCATGATTAATAAATTTGACTATTTCATTATCAACAAGAGTATCCAAACGACTAACAAAAACACTGGCAACAGAATTAATTGAACTGACATCCTGATTATTTTGAATTCTTCTTTCAATTCCTTTTAAGTAAGCTTTTGTTACTTCAATGTATCTTTCAATTGAAAAGATCAAAGTGACATTTACATTTATTCCTTTTGCGATAGATTCTTCGATTGCAACAAGTCCTTCTCTGGTTGCAGGTATTTTAATCATCACATTGAGTCGATTAATTTTTTCCCAGAGATGTGAAGCGGTTTGAATTGTCTTTTCTGAATTGTAAGCAAGCAGGGGATTTACTTCAATACTGACAAACCCATCTTCGCCATTTGAATTTTTATAAACTTCGGTAAACAAATCACATGCTTTAGTGATATCTTCAATCATTAACTCTTCAAGTACTTTATCAGGACTATATCCAAGAGAAATAAATTTCTGAATGGATTCATCATAATCCTGGCTGCTTAAAATTGCTTTTTCAAAAATAGATGGATTTGAAGTAACCCCAGTAATTCCTTTTTCAATCAGTAATTTCAAACCACCCGATTTGATCAATTCACGACTTATATTATCAAGCCAGATACTTTGACCAATTTTTTTCAATTTGTAAAGTCTGCTGTTCATAAAACTTCCTTTTGTTTAGAAATTATAATTTTCTGTGCGTTCCATCGCAGAATGGTATTTTCTGAGAATATTTGCACTGACAAAGAGCAACTTTTTTCTTTTCTTCAATTTTTAATTCGATCGGAGTAAATGAGGTAACTTTGTGAGAACCATCACAAAAAGGTTGATTTTTGGAAAGACCGCATCGACACCACCAGTAAGTGCCTGGTTCTAATTCTAATACAGCAGGTACTTTAGCAGCAATATTTGGCTTTTCCATTTTTTACCTCCAGATTCTTTAAGGCAAAAGTAACTCTTCCTGAATTGTTTTAATAAGCATTCCAAGTTCTACGATTTTTTTCTCCCCAGTGGATCGGTACTTAATCTCAACTTTGTTCTTTGAAAAATTTTTCTCACCAACAATAACCTGCAATGGCATTCCGAGCAAATCAGCATCATTAAATTTAAAACCAGCGGATACATCATCTCTATCATCATACAATACTTCTATATCACTTTCTTTTAATTGATAATAAATTTGTTCGCAGGTTTTTTTGATTTCTTCATTTTTCATGTTGACTCCAATCAGATGAACTTTGAAAGGAGCAATTTCTTTAGGCCAGATTATTCCTTTCTCATCATGATTTTGTTCAATTAAACATGCAATGATTCGTTCAACGCCAATTCCATAACTTCCCATGACAATTGGATGTTCTTCGCCTTTTTCATCAAGAAATTTTGCACCCAATGCTTCAGAATATTTTGTGCCAAGTTTGAATATGTGACCAAGTTCAATTGCTTTAACAACTCTTAGTTCACTTTCGCATTGCGGACATTTATCTCCAGGTTGAACAAAGTGCAAATCAAAATATTCGATCTCTGGTAAATCTCTATCGAAATCTATTCCACCAATATGATAATCATTCTTATTTGCACCGCTCACCATGTTATTGGAATGTCGCAATTTTATATCAGCGATTGTTCTAAGTTTTGAATTGATTGGTCCAATTGAACCAGCATCAGCACCTGTAATTTGCATTAGTTCGTCAGGATGAGCAGGGCGGACTTTCCCACCCAGAGCAGCGACTAATTTTTCTTCATTTACTTCATCATTGCCGAGCATTAAAATTAAGACTGGATTATCGTTGTGAATATAGACTCTCGATTTCGCACATTTTGTAGTTGGAATTTTTAAGAATTCAGCTAACTCATCAATTGTTCTGACATTTGGAGTATAAATTTCATAAAGTTCTTCAGATTTTTCATCACGCTGATAGCTGTTCACTTTACATTTTGCAACTTCCACATTAGCTGCATAACTGCAATTATCACAAATGGCGCAGGTATCTTCACCGGCTTCAGATTCGACCATAAATTCTTGAGAACCTGTTCCACCCATTGCACCTGATGATGCACCTACTTCAAAAAATTTTAATCCGCATGCAGTGAAAATTTTTCTGTAAGCTTCAGCATGAAGTTCATAACTTTTATCAAGACCTTCCCAGTCACGATCAAGTGAATAAGAATCTTTCATCAGAAATTGTCTTCCACGAATTACCCCGCTTCGTGGTCTTGGTTCGTTTCTAAATTTAGTTTGAATTTGATACCAGATTTGTGGTAAATCGCGATACGATTTGATATGATCTGCTGCAATTTGTGCAATGATTTCTTCGTGAGTTGGAGCTAATACATAATCACGATTTTTCACTTGAAAGAGAGTATCGCCAAAAGCTTCTACACGATTAGTTTTTTCCCAGATTTCTTTTGGATTCAATGCTGGCAGATGAAATTCCTGTCCACCGATTGCATCCATTTCTCGTCGAATGATATCACATACTTTTTTAATCATTTTATAGCCGAGCGGAAGGAGAGAATAAATTCCTGCCGCAAGCGGTCTAATCATACCAGCCCGCATCATCAGGATATGACTTGGAATTACAGCATCAGCAGGTGCTTCTTTAGTTGTTGGAATGAATACTTTAGTAAACCTCATACCTTACCTGAAAAATTTCTTCAAAGATAAAAAACAATGAAAGCTTTTCAAAAAAAAGAGGCTTCTGTGAGTTGAATTAAATAATGTTTATGAAAAGATTAATAAGATTTTGAAAGAAGAAAATAGATCTAGATAAGTGAAAAGTATTTGTGACAATCTGTTAATAAAATTATTTGTTTATTATTTAGTTAAAACCTGATATTTTCTTCATCGAGTTGAGACTTTTATAGGAGCAAAGTTTATTTGATTAGATATGGGATCTGTTAGATCAGACATCTTTAACAAATATCTAAACTCAATTTAAATCAGCTTTTTCTGCTTGCGAAAAAATACAAATGGCAAACTAATTTATATTAAGTATCAAAAATTAGAGATTGGTATAACTTTTTGCTCATTGTTGCTTTTTAGATATTTCTTTTTCTAAATTAAAGCAAATCCTGGGAGGATTTTATGATAAATAAAAAAATCCTTATTATCCTTCTTCCCTTACTGATCTTTCTTCTCTCGAGTTTTGCAGACAAAAAAATTCTCCCTATTCTAAAGCTTCTATTCAACAAAAAACTTATGTAATAAAGTCTAATAGAATAAGACTTCCCATTAATAATTATGGTGTGCTTGGTGATGTGGGTCCTGAACCCTTTGGATATTATGACTGAAAAATGTTTTTATTTAGCGGTGGATTTTTGTTAAGTGGATACATGTTTCCTCCAAATCAATACGAGAAAATCTGGGCAAATGGAAATATATCATTTAGACGAATTTTAGATTATCAACCTGGTATAATTGGAATGAATCCCGAAGACGAGAAAGCAAATATATATAGTTCAAGCAAATGATTTGCCTTTCTCACAAAGTTGGCAAGAATGGAAAAATGCTGGTGAACTCGGTGCTGAGTTTTATGATGGTGATAATGACGGCGTTTATAATCCCGTTGATAAGAATGGAAATGGGGTGTGGGATCCTAATGAAGATAAACCAAATATCATTGGTGATCTCACAATCTGGTATGTTTATAATGATGGAGTTCCTCTGGGTAATAGAAGATTCAGTACCCCGCCACTTGGAATTGAAATACAACAAAAAATCTGGGGTTATCCTACAATTAATTTACTTGCAAACTCAATTTTTATAAGATATAAAATCACATTTAAAGGGAATTCAGAATTCCAAAATTTAGTTAAACTGGATAGTGTGATTTTTAGTTTTGTGAATGATTTTGATATAGATGATTATCTGGATGATCTATGTGGTACCAATACACTGCTTCAATCGGTCTATGGGTATAATGAAGGTGGTGATGCTGAATATGGTTCAAATCCACCTGCTGTATTTGCGTAATTATTACAGGGTTTGCAAGCATTTATTCCTGGTGTGACTTATGTTGATAATAATAATGGAATTTATGACGCAGGTGATACTCCACTGACTATTGCAAAAAGCTTTATTGGACCATTAAACTTTAAAGACATTCCTTGTGCTATTAACTTAAATATGACTTCTTCTAACTCACTAAGAAATGGATTGACGGAATTAAGTGAATATAGAATTTGGTATCTATTGAACGGGTTGCATTATGATGGTTTTAAATTCAATTCATGTGCAACTCAATATGGATCAGTTGTTGGTGGAGTTAACGGTAATCAAGTAAATCCATACTTTCTTTTTTCGGGAGATCCTGTAACTAATATAGGTTGGTTGAATACATCTGCTGGTGATGTTAGCATTTTATTAAACACTGGCAAATTCACACTTGAAAAGAACAAACCGGTAGATTTAGTTGTTGCTTATACAATTGGCAGAGGTACAAGCGCTCTTAATTGTATCTTAGCAGCACAGGAAAATGCTTTGCGTACTCAAAAGTATTTCAATAAAAATCTGGTGAGTAACAAGGCTTTACCAGATATAAATCTCAAAGCACGAACATTTGAAAACAGAGTTGATGTTTTCTGGAATACCTATGAAGATTTTCAATTTCACGATTTTATAAAATTAGAAGATGATACATTAGTGAATCTTTATTTTGAGCAATACGAATTATGGGCACACAGTTCACCAGAACGCTATTATGGACCAGATACGAACCGTTCAAAAATGATTGCTTCTTTTGATGTTGCAAATGAAATAGAAAATTTATTTAGTATTGGCAGTGACGGGATAACAATTCAGCCTGTATTCAAAAAAGGAATTCAATTAAATCTAGAAATCTTTTCAAAGCCAGATAGAGGAACACTTATTTACACAATAGATAATAATCCTTTCACCGGAAAAAGTCTTTCTAAAGGTTAGAGGTTGTACATTTCCTTAAGAAAAAGATTTGTGAATAAAGTTTCATATGACCTTGAAAAGATTGTAAATATGCCGGGAAATTTTGGGGTTGTTTCGACCTATGATTTTGGTATTTCTGAAGTTAGTTCAGATATAAATGAATTTATTGTTGGTGGTGATTTCAATAGTCCTTATTCATTAGATATTTCTGTAAAGCCCGGTTTATTTCATACAACGGAAAGTAAAGTTGTAATTGATGAAGTTGATAAAACATTCATTACAGATGATGAATATTCAATTTCATTTTTCAGAGATACAAGTCTATCCAATAAATATTCACTTTTCTGGCGAGTGAAAAATATTTCGAAGAATCAGATAGCTCTCGATTCGGTTAAAGTATATCATAATCTTGATGATAAACCGGTTATAGTTAATGGATTATTCCCCAAAATTGAATGGATACAACCTGCCATTAAAAGTTTTGTCTATACACCTAAGAGTAATAAATGGTATAATTATTTGAGAAAGGAAGTATCGGGAGCTTTTTACATGGGTGAAGAATCGGTTGATAGTGTAAGTTCTGAAATCAGACCTCTCGCACAGACGGGTTCAAAAAAATCCAGAATAACTAAAGTCGAGGATTTAAGAAAGATAGAAATTCGTTTTGGTAAGACTCAGAAAGCATATAGATTTCTCAGTATTTCTTTTGGTACAAAATATATAAGCGCTGCAAGTACATATAATGAACCATCAATTCCAAGGTATGGGGAATATTTTGTGGAGGTTCCATTTCAGGTATGGGTGAAAGATGAGAGATATAAAGAGGAAAGACAACTTGCATGTGGATTTCTTGAAGCACGAACGAACTTAGGAGGAAATCCTGATGGAAGCTGGCATCCAGGAAGCGATATAAGTAAAACCAGAGAATATATTATCATCTTCAATCAATCTTATGACTCGACTGGCAGGCAATGGGAATATGTGGGAGATTTAAATTCGAATATATTTGCTGATTTAGCAGGCTGGACTCCACCATCGAGAGCTAATTTTACACCTGAACAAATAAATCGATCCAAATCACCATGGTTTGATGCTTTGTTGGTTATTGGTTTAGAAAGGAAGGATGACAAATTTTTCACTCCAGGAGATATTTTAACTATACCAATCACCTTTCCATTAACAGAGAGGGATACATTTTATTACAAATCATATTCAAGAAAAAAGAAATTAAGCATTGAAGAAAGAAAATCGCTTGTAAACAAGATTAATGTATTCCCAAATCCTTATCTGGAATATCTTGATAATAGATTGAACAAAGGTGTAATTACATTTTCGAATTTGCCTGAAGAAGTTACGATAAAAATTTATACACTGTCAGGTCAGTTGATAAAGACATTAAGTGAGAGAAATAAGATATCAATCTCTTTACCATTTATTGAATGGGATCTTAAAAATGAAAGTGGATATCGAGTTGCCGATGGAGTCTACCTTGCCTATGTGAAAACGAAATACGGTGAAAAAGTTTTGAAGTTCTCAATTGTTAAACAAAAAAGAGGAGATTAAACAGTCAGTAAGATTATAGGAAATATTTTAAGATAAATTTGATTAACTGCAATCTGCAGACTAATGAACTGAATGCATGTGCAGAAATATTAAAAGATTTTTAAAAGAACTTAATTCGTTATAAATATCTTGATATTCGTAAGTTAGTCGAAAAAAATCTACAAAATTGAATTATCGAAAAAGTTGGTTTCTCTGAGTTTAGTATTTTAAAATTTGAGACCTTACATTCAATGCTTTTATCAATCAATAATTAAAGTGGGGTATCATGAATACAAGAAAGATTTTAAATAGTTTGAAATTATCACAAGAATTTATCATTATCTTCACAAGGGGAATTATTCTAATTATTTCATTTGCTGTTATATCATTTTTGATAACAAATCAGGATGCATTTGCCCAACCACCAGATACCTTATGGACAAAAACTCTGGGTGGAAGTAATATCGATGTTGCTCATGATATTCAACTGACAAGAGATGGTGGATATATCATTGTTGGATACACAAGGTCTTTTGGAAACAGTGGTAGAGATATCTGGTTGGTGAAAACTGATGGATATGGAAATTTACAATGGCATAAATCATTCGGCGGCAGCAGTGATGAAGAAGGATATTCATTTCAACAAACAACTGATGGTGGATATATCATCACTGGTTTTACAAAATCATTTGGATCAGGAATGATGGATGTCTATATAATAAAAACTGATTCAATCGGAAATTATTAGTGGGATTACATTTATGGCGGTTCTTCTGATGATGAAGGTTATTGTGTTCTTCAAACTTCTGATGGTGGATATATAATTGCAGGTGCAACATCTTCCTATGGTGTTGGAAGCAGAGATATGTGGGTTATAAAAACTAATTCTATCGGTTATGATGTCTGGAAGAAAACATTCGGTGGAACCAGTTCTGATGGTGCATGGTCGATAAGCAAAACAAATGATGGTGGATACATTTTAACTAGCTGGACACTTTCTTATGGTCCAGCTCCGACTTATAACGGCAATGTCTATCTTATAAAAATTGATTCAATCGGTAATTTGCAGTGGCATAATGGGCATGGTGGTTCAGGTGTTGATCGAGGAATGTCCGTTCAACAAACTTCAGATGGCGGATACATTATTGGGGGATATACTGATTCTTTCGGTGCTGGACTTTATGATGCATTTTTAATCAAAACGAATTCATCTGGAATTCAAGAATGGTATAAAACTTTTGGTGGAACAGGCAGGGATTATTGTAACTCTGTTTTGCAAACACCAGATGGTGGATATGTTATGGCTGGTTATACTTTATCTTTTAGTGCAGGCAGTGAAGATTTTTATATCATTAAAACTGACATCAATGGTAATGAACAATGGTATAAAACCTATGGCGGAACATATTCTGATGTGGCAAATAAAGTGAGACTAACTCGTGATGGTGGATTAATTATTGCAGGTTACACACTTTCTTTTGGTTCTGGTTTGCATGATGTCTGGTTGTTTAAAACCGCATCGCTTTCAAACCAGATAATTAATATAGTCACACACACTTCGGTCTGGAATATTTTGTCTGTTCCCCTGCAAGCACAGGATATGAGAAA
>CAZGQO010000016.1:0-33419 GCA_964527925.1 uncultured Ignavibacteriaceae bacterium | reverse complement strand
ATGATTGAAATATTCCATTGAGCCTTTCATCTCTTCATCTGTAGCCAGCCCTTTATAAAATTTGTTACGATGCAAAGGCGTATAATGTACATTTGCCATTATGCCTTCTGCTCTGAGTGCATCCATTATCCAATAACGATATGCAGGTGGGACTAATACTCCAAATATATGCCAGTTAGGTTTAGCTCCTTCGGTTATTCTGTTAACCCTAATATTGGGCAAATCTTTTAAATTTTCCAGGTAAAATTCAGCAATTCTTGTTCTTTCTTCGGTAATCCAATCTAACTTTTTCAACTGAGATAGCGCCAGTGCGCCTAAGATATTTGATTGAACAAATGAGCTTCCAATTGTTACATATTCATAAAAACCTTTTGTTTTGTTATCAATTAAAAATGATTGTTTATTTGTACCTTTTTCTCTCATATATATTGCTACATCTACCAAATTATCATCATTTGTAACAAGTGCACCACCTTCACCGCAAGTCATATTCTTGGTTCCGTGGAAACTGAAACAGGTTACATCAGCCAAGGTACCAACCTTCTTTCCTTTGTAGAGTGCCCCAATAGATTGTGCAGCATCCTCAACAACAAATAAACCATACTTTTTTGCAATTGCATTTATTTCATCCATTTCTGCAGGGTTGCCAGCATAATCAACAGCAACTATAGCAACTGTTTTTTTATTGATTAGCGGCTCAATTTTAGATGGATCTATATTACCATTATCTCCATATACATCACAAAGTCTTATTTTAAGGTTGTTCAATAAAGGTCCTAATGCTGTAGAAGTATATGTAAAATTGGGGACAATAACCTCGCTTCCGGGAGGAAAATTTTTTGCTTTGAAAGTTAAATCAAGTGCAGTAGTACAACTATTGGTAAAAAGAACATATTTTACGCCAAGATATTTAGCAAGTTCTTTTTCAAATTCCATGCATTTGGGCCCATTACCACTAATAAATGTTGATCGAACAGCTTCCTCTACTGCTTTAATATCTTCTTCATCAATATAGGGTTTGTGGATTATAATAGGTTTTTCCGAAACCGGCTTCCCATTATTGATGGCTAATTTTGGATTATTCTTTGACATAATGCATTCTTCTTATATGTACGATACGATGCTATAGGAATAAATAATGTAATTTTTCATTAATTATTATACGTTTGAATATGGTGATTTAAATTTAATTGCTTTTAAGGCGCGCACTAGTTCTTCAATTCCTTCTTCCACTCCGATTGTAATATCGTAACCAAGCTCATTGATTTTTTTATAACTAACAACATAGTTTCGTTTATCTGCATCTTCACCAATATCTGCATAATGGACATATAAACCTGTTTTTTCCTTTATCAGTTCACAGATTTCTTTCTTACTGTAATTCATTTTATCCGATCCGACGTTATAAATATTATTTTTCATTTTAACCTGGTTTTCTATTCCAAAAAGGAAAGCTCGTCCCATATCATAGACATGAATAAAGGTTCTCATAAAATGAGACTCATATACTACAAGGTAACCTTGAGTAATAGCTTTATAAGTAAAATCGTTGATTAAAAGATCTAATCTCATTCTAGGAGAAACACCAAAAGCTGTTGCAAAACGATATCCGATAGTAGTCCTTTCTTCCATTAACATCTTTTCAGCCAGTGTTTTTGTTTGACCGTATAAACTTAATGGATTTAATGGACTTTCTTCAGTACATACTTCTTCTAACGAACCATAATTTGAGCCCGTAGAAGCATAAATAACTAATTGATTTTTAGAAGTTACTTTTATTAAGTTCCTGGTACCATCTACATTGACTGATTTTGCTAACTCAGGTTCTTTTCTACAAGCAGGAAACCCTACAATAGCGGCTAAATGGATAATTACATCAGCTGATTTTGCTGCATTCCAGAGTGCATTCTCATCTCTTATATCTCCTTCAACAAAACTAAAATTCTTATATCTAAAAAAAGGTAAAATATAATCACCACCAAACATAAGATTATCAAAAACTACAACATCATAACCTTTTTCTAAGAGCTGAGGTACTAATGTTGTCCCAACATATCCTGCGCCGCCTGTAACTAATATTTTCATATATACTTCTCCATACTAATTTATAAATTTTATTAAACTAATAACTTATCTCGGTTTAACAAGCCAATAATCCTCACCTATAACCAAAGGATCAATCCTTATATCATCATCTTTGGCAATTTCCCATCTAACACTACCAAACGCAAAAAGAACACAATGCTCTTCTAAACCAATCCAACCGTTTGCATAGTACGTTGGTATTATTAACACTCCATGATGTCGAGAACTAAGGACAAAAGTTTTTATTGAATTTGGATTTTTATTAATATATTCTTTAATTTCTTCATTATTATTTCTATCAGCAATATCTTCAGGTAATTTCATTGTTATAAATTTAGCAGCACCACAACCCATTGTAAATATTTTCATTTCTTTTTTATGATAATGTAACCCCCTAATAACGCCCTTTCCGTAATTTTCTACTATGTAACTTCTCTGGAATAATTCTGAATCAATATCATCAGAAATAGGGATCAATAAACCTCTATCATCAGAGAGACTTTGAATTGTCAAAAGAGTAGGTTCTTTTATTTCTTTTGTTATTTTGTACATAATATGTTCCCCCTAAAATATTTATTAACTATTTTATTTTGTACAGAAAATTATTGATGATAATCATTAAGCACACTATATATTAAAATTAATTATTAATATTTTTATTAGATTGAAGTTTATTCTTTCTATCAACATGATAGTAATATAAATACCAATTTTAAAAAGATTTAATACCAGATTTTTATATTATATTTTGGGGTGTATTTTATGTTTTTCTAAAAATGATATATCAGATTCAGTTTTTTCAACATCACCTTTCTGTAAAGGTAAAAAATTAATTCTAGATTTTTTCCCACAATTTTTTTCTACCTCTTTAATAAGTTTCATTAGATCAACTGGCTTTTGATTGCCAATATTAAAAATTTTATAATGGGTCGTACAATCTTTACCATATACACTATTTGGTAACTTAATTAATCGATAAATTCCTTCTATTATATCATCAATATAAGTAAAATCTCTTACCATTTTGCCATAATTATAAACTTCTATTTCTTCCTCATTTAATATTGCTTTTACAAATTTAAACTATGCCATATCAGGTCTTCCCCATGGCCTATAAACTGTAAAAAATCTTAAACCTGTAGTGGGTATATTGAATAAATGTGAATAAGCATAAGCCATTAATTCGTTTGATTTCTTTGTCGCTCCATAAAGTGACACAGGATTATCTATTCTATCACTCTCTAAAAAAGGAATTTTTTTGTTTGCTCCATAAACAGAACTGGAAGATGCATATACATATAATAGATGCTTAACTGGATAATATCTACATGCTTCAAGAATATTTAAAAAGCCAGTTATATTACATCTATATATGATTGTGGATTTTCCAGAGAATACCTAACCCCAGCTTGCGCTGCAAGATTAACCATATAATCAAATTTTTCTTTTTCAAATAACTTAGAAATGTTTTCTTTATCTATTAAATCTAATTTTATAAATCTATAATTATCGGTTTTCTCACTCTTAACTAATTTGTTATACTTTATTTTACTTTTTTGAATCCCAGATTCATTCAAGCGGGCGTATTTTAAATTAACATCGTAATAATTATTTATATTATCCAATCCAACAATATTCCAATTCCCATCTTTAATTAATCTTTCGATGAGGTTAAAACCAATAAAACCTTCTGTAACGGTTACAAGAATTTTTTCCATTTTTAATCCTTTAGCGTTCAGTTAGCTGTAATTGAAAAGTGATAAGTGATTAGTAATCATGGGAAAAAACTAGTTATTTCCATAAAATTTCACAAATAACTTATCTCTGTTCACTGCACTTATCAAGCCACTTAACATTTTTGTAATTTCAATTAATCTAGTTGTTAGAACATTATATGTTTCATTATCAAAGTAATCAACATTTTTAGCAATGAGTATCAGTGTTTCTAATTCAACTGACGAAGCAAGTGCGACATATAAATATTGATTAAATTCCTTTTTACTTTTTCGAGCACTACCCTCAGAAATGTTACTGGGAATTGAAATGGCAGCTCTTCTGATTTGAATTAGTAGCCCGTACATCTCTTCTTTAGGAAATCTTTTTGTAACTCTACAAATATCTGTTACAAAATCAATACTTTTTTATAAACAATTAAATCCCTATGCATATTGGTTAAAAGTGATTAGTAATTAGTGATAAGTAATTAGTAAATTGTGATTAGTCTTATTTTTTCATTATTAGATTCGTTATGTTGCTTATCACTTTTTACTAATCTCTATTAACCACTCACTCTTTACTAATCCCTCGTCACTTGTCACTCGTCACTAATCATGCCTGCCCACAGCTCCGCCATGCGAGTCACATACTTCTGTTTTAAAAACTATTTCTTACCAGTAACCTCTTTGCATAAACACAAAAGTCATTAGCTCAGCAACTCAAATTCAATATCAAAATTTATATTTTATTTTATACAATGGAGATAAAAAAATCAACTTTTATTTTGTAAGAAATTACTCACACAAAGAATTTGCATTTTTCAAAAATTTGTTTATCACATAGTTAGAACAACAAGAATAGAATTTGAGTCTAGCAGTAGAATACATTCCTCATTCATTATTTCAAAAGATATATTTTTCTTCTCAACTCAAAATCATATCTGAACCATTCTCTAACGCTGATTATAGATTTAAAATAGTCTAAATTATTTTTCAAGATATTTTGAACACCAGATCCATATGGAATATATGATTTATTTCTTATATAACTATAAGTGAAAATTTTATTAACGAAATTCCATTCAATTTTTCTTTCTTTGCATAAAATTACAGCAATTGGTATTGGACCAATAAGACCCTAACGGACAGCTGTAGCCGGGAGGGAAACATTAAATTCTCTTGCAATATGGATAAAAAGTTCAATACTCATAGGTTTATTATTTACATATTCTAAATATTCATCTTCTGGCATTAATAAGTTAGCAGCGAATTCGTTAACAAATTTTTCTTCTCTTTTATCCGCAGTTAATTTCCCAGATTTTTGATATGTCTCGCCTGTTTTGATTTTATTTGTATACTTCGCAAGGAAGTAATGACCCAGTGCGTGGGCAATTGTAAATCTTATCCAGCCAGGGTTTGTTATATTTTTATTTATTTTAATTAGTCCACCATATTCGTTGTAATAAATTAAGCCATCTTCTTCGATATCATCTTCTTCAATAAATATGTAATTAGAATTTGCAATTAATTCCAGGTTTACATCCTTATGGCTTTTAATTAAAAATTCTTTTCTTACTCTATTTACTAATTCTATGGGTGTCATTTTCACCTCCTATCTTTGATATTAATTTTTTAACCACGAATTAATACACAAATAAAATTAATGTCATTCTTTTCCGCCTGAGGCGGAGAAGAAGCTTGATGAGATCCTTCAGTCACTTCGTTCCTTCAGGATGACAATAAAAAATATCTCATACTGAGCGGAATGAAATGGAGCGAAGAATCTCTTTGAGATCCTTCGGCGACTAATGTAGCCTCAGGATGACAGATAAGTGTCAATGTCATTCAGGGTATAATACCTGGTGCCCTTCGTGGTTATAAAACAAAAAAGGGAATGATTGAAATACAATCATTCCCTTTAAAAATTAAAAGATTAAAATTATTATTCTGTAACTCTATGTTTTCGTTTCTTTTTCTTACCTTCTGTACCGTAATAATAATAGTAATACTTATAGTAATACCCAGTGCCGTTTGTCATATTGAATTTGTTTAATATAACCCCTACAAAACTTGAACTAACTGAATTCAAAGTATTGATTGCTTCCTGTAATAAATCTATTCTTGTCTGATTGACTGATGCAACAAGTACTGTCGCGTCTACATAACTTGATAACACTCCAGCATCGGAGACAGCAATAACCGGTGGTGAGTCGATTAATATTGCATCATACCGAGTCTTTAACAATTCGAGTAATTCTCTTAGTTCTTTTGATGAGACAATTTCAGCAGGATTTGGTGGAACAGTTCCAGCAGTAATAATATCCAGCCTGTTTATAAAAGTAGGTCTTACAATCTCACTTAAACTGGCACTTTTGAATAGATAGTCAGTTACTCCAGAACCTCGCTCAATTTTGAAGATTCTATGTAAACGTGGTTTTCGTAAATCTAAATCAATAACTAGAGTCTTTTGATTGGTTGCTGCATATGTTGATGCAAGATTTCCACATACAAATGTTTTTCCATCTTTTGGTGTAGGACTTGTAACAAGAATAGTTTTTATTGGTCTGTCTAATAACTTTGAATACTGAAGCTTCATTTTTGCAGAAAGGAAAGATTCTGTTGGAATTGAATCAGGTCTGCTGGCTACAATAATTTCGTGTTCTTCATCAAAATTATCTTCAAATTCTTGGGCATCAGGAATCCATACTAAGACATTCGCACCTTTTCTTTGAACATCTTCGGGAGTTCTTATAGAAACATCAAAATATTTTCTGACTACAACATAACCTGCAGCCAGACCCAAACCAATTACGAGCCCAGCAAATACAATTAAAATTCTATTAGGTTTGGAAGGTGTTATTGGAAAAATTGCCGCATCAATCACCTGAACATTACTTGGAATTGATTTTTCAGAAATCACAGCTTCCTGATATTTTTCTTCGATAAGCAGATATAATTTTTCTTTACTTAATCTGTCTCTTTCGAGTCTTGCATATTCTATCGATTGAACTGGCAGTCTATTAAATCTCGCTTCATATTGTTTAACAATCTCTTTTAATTGATTTGCTTTAGCTCGAGCAGCCTGAACTTCAAGGTCTAATTTCAAAACTTCTATTGATAGTTGACGAAGTTCATCAGGTGTGTAAGCTGTAAGATTCTGTTCAATGGAAGCAAGTTTGATATTTAATTTTGACTGCAAATCCTGAATTGTACGATTGTATTGAAGTACATTTGGGTCATTTTCTGGATTCTTTATATTTTGTTGTGCGATAACAACTTCTTTTTGTACCTCCAGTTTGGCAATCTGTTCCTGTAAATTTTTTATGTACGGTTCTGCAGAGAGACTTTCGATATATTTTGTGATTTCTTTATCTTTTTCAGCTAAGCTTTTTATAAACTCTTCAAGGGCTCTTTGTTTAGATGCAGCTTCAATCTCAGCTGCTTTCATTTGAGATTCGAATTCTGAAAGTTGTTCAACAAGTGCTTTCGCCTGTTCATCAAGAACGACAACATTATTTCTTTGCTGAAATTCACTGACAGCATTTTCAGCGTTTCTCAACTCACGAGATTTATCATTACTCTGTTGTTCGAGAAATTCACGGGCGAGTGTATATCTCGTTCTATTAACTTTCAGATTATATTCATAATAGGCATTTATATAAGAATTGACTATTAACACAGCTTCATAAGGCGATGGCGAATCAGCTTTTAAGATGATTATATCAAGACCTCTTTTTTGTTCCATGTCAATATTCTTCTGCAATTTTTCAATCAAAATATCCACACTGGATAAACCATATTCAGGATGATCTGTATCTCTCAAAAGAAGAAAGAAATCACTATAATTTTTCTTTGTATTGAAAGTATCTATGATGGAGTTAGCAGCGATTTCAGCAAGAGTTCGACTTTTTAATACTTCCAGTTCATTTGCAATAAATCTATCTGAACCAAATTCCTGAAATTGTTCAAAAAGAGGTCCAGTTAATGGATTTGATTTAGGAATTGAAATTTTTATTGATCCTTCAGTTGAATAAATATCACGAGCTGAAGTTGCATAAATTAAAGCTACTATAAATGCTACAAGAAATATTGAAATAACTGTCCATTTATTCTGTAAAAATATAATTAAATAATCTTTTAAAACTATATTTGATTGTTCTTCTTGAGCGTAATTTTCCATTTTTATTTTAACCCATTTATTTTTTAAGAACTACTAAAACGAAAGTTAGAATTGAAACAAGTGTTGAAGTAACAGTTGCAGCAATTGATATATAATCTCTTAAGTATAATCTGGGCTCACCAGGAATAACAATAATATCTCCTGCCTTTAATTGGGGCACTTCTTCAAGTTTAGTCGTCTCACCTTCCTTGAACATTAAATCTTCATAATTAAATTTAATAAATTCAGTTCCACCTAATGGTGAATTACGATATAAGCGAATATAATCTAAGTGAGCATCAGGAGTTGGTCCACCAGCATATGAAATTAAGTCAAGGAGTTTTGAATTTTCTGGAACATAATATTTACCAGGAAATTTGACATAACCCCAGATGTTAACCATAATATTTACATACCCTGGATCACTATAATCATAGAATCCACCCTGAGGATTATAACGACCTTCCGGGGCACCAATTCTTATATTCTGTGAATATAAATTTAATGTAAATAAGAGACTTAACAACAATATTTTTTTCAATTTTTGCACCATATTTTTTTCAAATATAAAATTTTAATTTCAATTTTACTTGAAGAAACTAAGCTTAAAAACCTGACGAAGAACAAAAAGAACAATGAAATAGCTCAAAAATATCAACAAGAAAAATCTAATAACAGAAGTTAATTTTAGTTTAAATCTAATATTTCTAAACCTAATTCCTCTCCAGCCGCACTCATGGCATCTGTACATGGATAAAATTTTACTTGAGTTTATCAATCTCTCAAAACCATTTCTGGCTCTGGATTTAAATACCTGTGTTTGTGAAAAACACTTTGGACAAATTTTTTGTTTATTGCTCATCTCCTGAGTCATCCTGATTATATTTTGCATATTAATTTGAAAAAATAATAAAAGCAAATAAGAAGATGTAAGATTTTTCCGACCAAAAATCTCACCTTCTCGGCTACTGAAAATAATTTTATTCAATATTTTAAAAAATATTTCACTTTTAACATACAAGGATCTCATGAGATTCTTCTCCGCCTCAGGCGGATCAGAATGACAGGAAGAGATTCTTCGCTCCATTTCATTTCGCTCAGAATGACATTACCACTGACTCAGAATGACAGGAGGGTGTCACCCTGAGGCAGTGAAACGGCCGAGGGATTTCTTCCAGTCACGTTGAATGAAGTAAAGTCATTTCGAATAATTAATGATAATCTTCTGTACTTATTAATTTTAATACAATTCGTGGCTAAGTCTTAGATTCTATCCTACAAAATCATTTTTCAAATAGACGAACTCCAATCATTGAAAATTCTCAGATAAATTATTGCCGCTAATTCGCTAATTAACTCATCTGCCTTATTACTTCCTTCATTCGTGAAAATTCGTTTAATTCGTGGTTACAAACTTTCTTAAAAATTTTTTAATACTTCACGCTTGACAATAAATTTTAATACTCTGATATTTGCTAAAGATTATGAGAGAGAGAAAATCACTTACCATACAATACCACTCAAAATTTTGTTCTCCACTTCATTTAAATAACTATCCAATAATTATAAACAAATTAAAGGTGATGTTATGATAAAACATCTAACAAAATTCATCTTTCTTTTTGTATCATTCTTTTTAATTAATTCATCTCTGTTTGCACAGGGTATAACAACAGCAGGGATTTCCGGTGCTGTTTTTGATAGGAATGGCGAACCACTACCCGGTGCTAATGTGGTTGCTGTCCACATTCCTTCTGGATCAATGTATGGAACTTCTACTCGTGCAAACGGAAGATTCAATATCACTGGTATGCGTGTCGGTGGACCATATACCATCACTGCTTCTTTCGTCGGCTACAATAAGCAAATTCTCGAAAATGT
The DNA here is from genome assembly GCA_964527925.1 of uncultured Ignavibacteriaceae bacterium. Classification (GTDB taxonomy): domain Bacteria; phylum Bacteroidota; class Ignavibacteria; order Ch128b; family Ch128b; genus Ch128b. The sequence continues at coordinate 23,579 of CAZGQO010000016.1, read as the reverse complement.
TTATCTTGAATTAGGTCAAAACCTCAACCTGACCTTCACACTTACAGAATCACAAATTGAATTAAAAGACATTACTGTAGAAGCAGAACGAAGTACAATCATCCGTTCCGATAAAACTGGAACAGGAACAACTATTCAAAGAGAGAACATCGAAATACTTCCAACAATTTCAAGAAGATTGGAAGATTTAGTTAGATTAACACCACAGGCAAGTTCAAACGCAAGAATTGGTGGTGTTGATAACAGATTAAATAACATCACAGTCGATGGTTCCTATTTCAACAACTCATTTGGTTTGGCAGGTTTGCCTGGTGATAGAACTGGTGTTGCACCAATTTCACTCGAAGCTATCGAACAAATTCAGGTAAACATCTCACCATTTGATGTTCGTCAGGGAAATTTCGTTGGTGCAAACATCAACACAGTCACAAAGAGCGGAACAAACAGATATACAGGTTCTGTGTATTACAACTATCGAAATAACGATTTTGTTGGTACCAAAGCAGGTGATATCACATTTAATCCTGGTTCATTTAGATTCAATCAATTTGGATTGACTCTCAGTGGTCCAATTTTGAAAAATAAATTATTCTTCTTTGTTAACTACGAGACTGATAACTTGATTCAACCTGGTACAACATATAGAGCAAATCTGGGTGGAGAACCAGTCGGCGGTAATGTAACCAGAGTTCTTGCAAGCGATCTCGATTCACTCAGCAGATTCTTGAAAAATGCATTTGGTTACGAGACCGGACCATATCAGGGATATGACCATGAAACACCATCTACAAGATTCTTAATTAAATTAGACTATAACCTTAATCCACAGAACAAAATTTCTTTGCGATACACTCATTTAGATTCATTTACTGATGTATTACTCTCAAATTCAAGCTCTCTTGGATTTGGAAACAGAAGAACCAACTTAACTGGTTTGAACTTCCAGAACTCGAACTATCAGATAATGGAAAACATTCGTTCAATAATTGGTGAATGGAACTCCATCTTATCTGATAATATGACCAACAACCTGATCATCGGCTATACATACAATGATGAAAGCCGAAAATCACGAGGAACAATGTTCCCACTTGTCGATATTCTTGAAAGTGGGAATGTCTATACCTCTTTCGGATTTGAACCATTCACACCAAATAACGAATTAAGATACTGGAGCTTCCAGCTTCAAAACAACTTAAACATTTTCTTAGCAAATCATACTTTGACCTTTGGATTCAGCCTTGAAAGATATCAATCTGAGAATGTCTTCTTCCCTGGTTCACAAAGTGTTTATGTTTATAATTCATTAAGCGATTTCTATACCGATGCACTTGATTATTTAGCAAATCCAAACAGAACCACATCCCCTGTTACTTTAAGAAGATTCCAGGTAAGATGGTCAAACATTCCTGGTCAAACCAAACCAATTCAGCCATTGAAAGTCTGGTATACAGGACTCTACTTCCAGGATCAATGGGAATTAATGAAGAATCTGAATATCATTTCAGGAATCCGATTTGATTTACCAGTTTTTGAAAAGACAGGCTATTATAATCCAGAACTTGATACAATGTATTTCAGAGATGAGAATGGATTTACAGTTCAATACAGAACTGATAAAATGCCCGATCCTAAAGTTCTTATTTCACCAAGAATTGGATTTAACTGGGATGTTTTTGGTGACAAAACTACACAACTTAGAGGCGGTACAGGTATATTCACAGGTCGTCCAGCCTATGTGTGGATTTCCAATCAGGTTGGAAACAATGGAATCTTAACAGGGTTTGAAAGATTGGATAACACAAAGAATCGCCCATTCCATCCAGATCCAAACCGATATAAACCTACAACAGTAACCGGTCAGCCAGCTGCAAATTACGAGTTAGCATTAACTGATCCAGATTTCAGATTCCCGCAAATGTGGAGAACAAACATTGGTGTTGATAGAAAACTCCCATTTGATCTTATTGGTACTTTAGAGTTCCTGTACAGCAAAGATGTTAATGGAATCTATTACATAAATGCTAATTTGAAGGCTCCAAACGGTCAATTCACTGGTCCAGATAATAGACCAAGATGGATTGGTTCAAATAGAATAAACAGTAAGATTGATAACGCAATTGTTTTGAAGAATCAGAATGTTGGATATTACTGGAACCTTGCAGCTGTTCTCGAAAAACCTATGTCCAACAACTGGTACGCAAAAGTTGGCTACAGCTATGGTATTGCAAAGAATACAGTTGATCCAGGTTCAATTGCATTTGGTTCATGGAATAACAATCCTCACTCTAGCAATCCGAATAATCCAGGTGTTGGATTTTCAGCAAACTCACCAGGCCATAGAGTATTTGGTGCCTTCACATACAAATTTGAATACTTCAACTTTGGAGCTACTACAGTCACTTTGTTCCTTGATGCATATACTCAGGGTAATGCCAGCTATACATTCTCTGGTGACTTAAATGGTGATGGCGGAACAATAAATGACTTAATCTACATTCCAAAAGATAAATCAGAAATGAACTTTGAACAATACAGCGTTACAATCGGTGGAAATACAATCACCTTCACAAAAGAACAACAGGAAGATGCATGGGAAGCATTCATTCAGCAGGATCCATATTTAAGCAAGAATCGTGGTAAATATGCTGAAAGAAATGCAGCATTCCTGCCAATGGTATTCAGAGCCGATTTAAGTCTTGTTCAAGAATTTCATCAAATGTTCATGGGATATAAGAATAGTCTCCAGTTCAGAATTGATGTGTTGAACTTAACTAACCTTCTTAATAAGAACTGGGGTGTTGGTGATGTGTTCACAACAACCACTCCTCTTATTGCACGAGGTGCAGATGCTAATGGCAAAGCTTTATATCGATTAGCAAATATTGGTGGTGAGTTGATTAAATCAAGTTATCGTAAGACTTCAACAATCAATGATGTCTGGAGAATTCAGGTTGGTATAAGATACTTATTCAATTAATATTGATTTTTGTTTTGATGTTTATAAAGAAGAGCTGCTCGAATGGGCAGCTCTTTTTTTATCTACTTTTTCTTGTCATTCTGAGCGGAACGTAGTAGAGCGAAGAATCCCAAAAGATCCTTCAGTCACTTCGTTCCTTCAGGATGACAATAAAAAATAATGTAATTCTGAGCGAAGTGAAACGAAGAGAAGAATCTCATGAGATGCTTCACTCCGTTCAGCATGACAAATGATTGTAATGTCATTCTGAATACCGTAAAACGGTACGAAGAATCTATTCCTGTCATACTGAATGAAGCGCAAGCGAAACGAAGAATCTGAGATCCTTCGGCAACTAATTTCGCCTCAGGATGGGCAGACAAGTGTCAATATCATTCTAAACGGAACAAAGTGAAGCAAAAAATCTCAAAAATTGCTATACAAAAACTAACCAGGCAGCAACCCAACTTTATTTTAATGCCTTTTATCCTTTTCATATATTGCAATAAAAACTAGTATAATTGGAGACTATATGAGATTAATTCTTTTCGGACCACCTGGAGCAGGTAAAGGTACTCAGGCAAAAATTCTATCCGAAAAATTTAATATTCCTCATATTTCTACTGGTGATATGCTGAGGGAGGCAGTCGCTAATAAAACAGAACTTGGACTGAAAGCAAAAGGTATTATGGAAGCTGGTCAGCTGGTCCCTGATGATATTATGATTGGCATCGTAAAAGAGACACTTAAATCAATCAAATGCAAAAACGGTTTTATTCTGGATGGATTTCCAAGAACAGTCGAACAGGCAAAAGCATTAGACAAAATCTTTTCTGATTTAAATATAAATGATGTAATAATAATCGACTTTAACTTAAACGAAGAAGAAATTATAAGACGGGTAACCAACCGCAGATCATGCAAAGTCTGCGGGGCATTATTTAATCTTTTAACTGATAAAAATGGGAGTGATTGTCCTAAGTGCGGTTCTCTCAATTCAATCTATCAACGGGATGATGATAAAGAAGAAGTAGTAAGAAAAAGATTGGAAGTCTATAAAATATCTACTCTGCCAGTTAAAAACTACTACAAAGTGAACAATAGTCGATTTGTTTCAATTGATGGTTTTGGAGAAATAGAAGAGATTACTAATAAAATTCTTGAGAAAATCTCTGTAACTACAAATCACTGATTTGAATGGGCTGTACTTTTTCGTTCTGAAGCTTTAATATGCGGGCAGGATATTTTTTTACGAGTTCATAATTATGAGTCGCAACAAGCACGGCCGTCCCGCTGGCATTTATATCTCTTAGAATATCCATTATTTGTTTTGATGTTTCGGGATCAAGATTACCAGTCGGTTCATCTGCAAGAATTAAAATTGGATCATTAATAATCGATCTTGCAATCACAACTCTTTGCTGTTCGCCTCCTGAAAGCTCATGGGGATAACTATTTCTTCGATGACTTAAACCAACCAATGAAAGTGCATTAAATATTTTTCGTTTGATTTCTTTTTTGGGTGAGTTGGTAGAATGAAGCACGAAAGCTAAATTCTCTTCAATAGTTCTATCCATCAAGAGTCTGAAATCCTGAAAAATAATTCCCAGTTTTCGTCGTAACATGGGAATGTATCTTTCTTTCATAAATTGAGAATTAAATTCGCCTATGGCAACAACACCACTTTTTGGTTTCAAATCCATATAAATTAATCTCAAAACAGTAGTTTTACCTGATCCGCTTGGACCAATTAAATACAGGAATTCACCGCTGTTCATCAAAAAAGAAACATCACTTAAAACTTTATGACCATTATATTCAAAACTCACATTCTCGAATGATAAAATCATTTTATCTTATTCCTGCATTTGTAAATCTTAATCGCATATTTTATTGCTTCTAACATACTTCTGTGGTCAGCCAGATTTTTCCCTGCAAGATTGAAGGCTGTTCCGTGATCAGGACTTGTTCTTATCAAAGGAAGTCCAGCCGTATAATTAACACCATTGTTAAAGTTTAATAACTTAAATGGTACCAGCACCTGGTCGTGATACATTCCGAAAACACAATCAAAATTTTTATAATCTCTCTTACCGAAAAATCCATCTGGAGAAAATGGACCAAAGATGCCAAATTTATTTCCGCTTAATTTTTTTATTACAGGAGAAATGATTTCTGATTCTTCATTACCAATCAGGTCAGATTCACCTGCGTGAGGATTTAGTCCAAGCACAGCAATTTTTGGACTTCGAATTCCCAAATCATGAATTAATGATTCTCTTACAATGTTGATTTTACTTTCCAGTAATTCTTTTGATAAATTTTTCGAAACTTCTTTTATTGAAATATGAATTGTAGCCAGTCCAGCACAAAAAGTTTTTGAGACAAACATCATAACGAATTTTTTGGTTTTGAAATGATCAGCAAACATTTCAGTATGGCCAGGGAATTTTGAACCAGCCTTTGAAATCGCTTCTTTTGAAATAGGTGCAGTAACAATTACATCAATTACTTTTTCATCCCAGAGTCTCAGACTTTCTTGAATTGCTTTAAGTGCAACTTTACCGGATGTGACTGTTGGTGAGCCGTAATTCTGAGTGAATTTACCAAGATCGACAAACTCCAGATTTGAAAAATCATCCAATCGAATTTTAGAAATATAAGTTAACCAGACATTCCTAGGTCCAATCAAATAAAACTTATAATCCCCTCTCAAATTTTTAATTGCTTTAACAGCAATCTCTGGTCCAATTCCATTAATATCACCACAGGTTATACCAATTTTAATCATTGTTGTAAAATGTAATTCCCATTTTTATTTTCATCGAAGAATGTGAATTGTAATTCTGGATTTGAGTTGTAAGTCCACACTTCAATTGCACGTCCATCATCTTTAAATGTTCTCTGAATAGAATAAGGTGGACCGTAAATAATATAAATTTTTCCTCTGTCGGTCAGAGCACCATCAGGTTGAGAGACACTTTTAAACTGTATCGAAGCAACATCAGCACGTTTATAAAATTCAGTCATCAATTCATTGTAAGGAGTTTCAGGAGTTGGATCAAATTTTTTCCATAATCTAAAAAATTCTCTGACTCTTTTATCAGAGTGAATTCTTAAAAGTGTATTTACAGTATCTTCATCAAAAATATATTTAGCAATATTGATTGCGTTGTCTAAATTTTTTAAGTAATCAGGTTTGTTCATCCACCTGACTTTAATAGTCTTTGAAATTTTCTTATCTGTGAGGCTTGATAAAGTATACTCGCCTTCAACTAAATCAAGAGTATCAAGGATGAAAATGGAATATTTAATGCCCGAATTTTGAAGTCTTTTCAATTCATAAGAAACATCCTGATTAGATATTTTTATTTTTTCAAAATTATCTGAATCGGGTAAGATTAATGCGTATTTTTCAGGACCGAATGGTAAAAAGTTATAAAAAGAATTCATTAAATCTTTAGTCAATAATTCTGAAATCTGATTAGCTTTAATAAAAATTGGTACAAAATTTTCTGGTTCTTTTAGATTTACTTCAAAAGGTTTTAGTGGAAACTCTTTATTTCGAACTTGATCAATTAAAGTCAATGTGGCTTTATAAATTTGGGGTTCTAATTTAAATGCAAAGGAGCTTTTATAAAATAAATCTTTTGAAATGGTCTGTTGAAACTCTGAACAGTTAATAACAATTTCTTCAATCTGTCTTACGGGTGAAAGCAATTCATTTGAGGAAAGTTCTAACACTACTCTTAATCTTGCTTGAAATGTATCTGTCAAAGTCTTTTCGAATAACAAATAATCATATCTTATCTGATAATTCAAAATAAAATTTTCTTCATATTGAACAGGGTTAATCCATAATGAGTAGATGAATTGATCAGATTGTTGAGAGAAATCTCTATGCTGAAAATCTCGATTTCCAAATCTTTGTGCAAAGGAATTGTTTATAATAAAAATTATAAATAAAAATAAAACAATTTTTTTCATTTCATCAGTACCGCTTTGATAGTTTTATTAAATGTTTTGTAATTTAATTTAATAAAATAAATTCCAGAAACTATATTTGATGCATCCCACTGAATTTCATTGTAACCAGTTTCAAAATTTTTGTCAGCAAGTTCTGTAATTTTTCTACATATAATATCGTAAACTTCAATCACAACTCTTCCAGTTTCAGGCAAGTAAAATGAAATTTTTGTTTTGTTATTGAATGGATTTGGATAATTAGAATTAACAATAAAATCAATTTTTTCAATATGATCACTTTCAACAGAAGTTGTCAAATCAAGATAACTTAGAATTGCATTCATTAAATTTGTTCTTGTATCTGATCCAATTATTGTTTCAAAAGGAAAGGCAAAGTACACCAACGCACAATTTCTAATTCCTCCGTGAACAATTCCTTTAAATCCAATTCCAGCAATTCTATTATTAGAATATCTGAGTAAAATTTGACTGCCATTTATCGTATCAATTGCATCGGGATAATCTTCGTTGTACGGTGAACCATAGGAGACAAGTCCATAATTAAAATTCAAACCTTGAAAAATTGTATTTGCTTCTCCTGATACACTCCAGCTTCCAGCATTATCCAAAACATAATTTGCTTTAAGGTAGGAATTATAAAAACTTTTATCTGAAACAGAACCATTTGCAAACAAATCGTATCCTATTTCTGAACCTGAAATAAATAATCTGCCGCCATTTCTCAAATAATTTTTTATAATGTTTTGTTCATTATCATTAAAAGTCTCATCGGCAATCGATTCATCACCAACGAACCAGAAAACTGCATCATAATTTTGAAGATTAATAAATCCTTCTTCGACAGCTTTTGCAGAAGCTGATTCAAAATTTGAAGTAAAACTTGATGCATAGTAGTAAACAAAATCATGGTAAGGCTGTTTATAACTTCCTGTTGTTCTTTTAAAACCATCGACTATCAAAATTTTAGGCTGACCTGAATTTATCCGCACTCCATAAACATCACTCTGTGTACCAACATTTACATTAGGTGAATTATCAACAGGATTTATCTTAAAATAGAGTGCTTTGTTCATTGAATAATCGTAGGTTTTCGAAGTCATTCCCTGAGTAATTACAGTTTCATTATCTCTCAAAGTCCATCCAGAGTTTGAAAATGAAAAGTAAATTCGATGACCTTTTAAGTCTGGCGTCGGATTATTTTCCCAGTGAAGTGAAATCTTATTTGTTGTATCTGAAACGATTGCTTTAAGATTTGTTTGGGAAGGCGGAATTAAATCAATGCTTGTCTTAACGATTGGAACATAAACAGTATCAGCATTTCCTCGTGTATCATAAGTATAAACCATGACAACATAATTCCCATCGAGTAATTGATCTGCATCCCAGTAATTGTTCAAAATTCTTCTTGTTGAATGAACATCATCTGCACCATTTCCATTTGTGATTATATAAACATGATTTGATGTTGAAGCCTCAGGCTGAAAATAATTATAGTTCACATAATCGTTTAATGGCTTGATGTAATATCTGTATCGAAGTGAATTGCTGGGCGGATTGTAAACCACTGTTTGAGTATCTGCTGATAAAATTTTATAACCAATTGCATAAGTACCATTGTTTGTTCCTGAAGTACTTCCAGACCAGTTTGCTTCCTGAACATGAACTATAATATCAACTTTTCCGCCAATATAGTTTGGATTCAATTGAGTTGTAGTCCCATCAACAAAAAATCGAACACTGCGGATAACTGGTTTCCATATATCAATCAATTGAGTTAATCCGCCATCAGGTCGAATTGGATTGACTTCAAGAGAAGTATTTCCAAGATAATATTCGATCAAATGAACATGATCAATTGCAATTGTTGAAACTAGATCGCCAACAGAAACACTCTGTCCTACTGCTTTAACAGGATTTGTGTGATAATAAGTAATGTCTTTGTTTTTACCATCAATAACTGAACGGACGCGAATGTAATTATCATAACCAGTCGGGTCTCCTGAATAAGCAGTTACAACTGTACCGGGTAGAACTGCAAGGACAGGAGTTCCTGCTGGTGCAGGAATATCAACGGCATTGTGATAATGACCTGATGCTGATGTGCTTCGATACTCGCAGAAAGTTCCTGAGATTAATTTTGATTGATTAGTTGGACTTAAGGGCCAGGGATAAGTTGTAAAATCCTGTCCATATAAATAAGAAACGATTAAAATTAGAATAGTTACAATTTTAATTTTCAATTTTTAACTATTCATTGATTCAAGGAATTCTTTGTTATTCTTTGTTCCTATCATTTTATCGAGTAAAAATTCCATAGCTTCCACAGGAGTCATTTCGCTGATAATCTTACGCAGTAACCAGATACGATGTAATTGATCTTCTTTAAGCAATAATTCTTCTTTACGAGTTCCAGATCTATTGACATCAATTGCAGGGAAGATTCTTCTATCAGCAAGATTTCTATCAAGAACAATTTCCATGTTACCAGTACCTTTGAACTCTTCAAAGATAACTTCATCCATACGGCTTCCTGTATCAATTAATGCTGTTGCAATAATTGTTAGACTTCCACCTTCTTCAGTATTTCTTGCGGCACCGAAAAATCTCTTAGGTTTATGCAAAGCATAAGCATCAACACCACCTGAAAGAATCTTACCGCTGTGAGGAATTACTGTGTTGTTTGCTCTTGCAAGTCGTGTAATACTATCCAGCAAAATAACCACATCATTTCCCATTTCAACCAAACGTTTAGCTTTCTCAATCACAATGTCAGAAACCTGGACATGTCTTTCAGCAGGTTCATCAAAAGTTGAAGAGATTACTTCAGCTTTGACTGTTCTCTTCCAGTCGGTAACTTCTTCTGGCCTTTCATCAATCAACAAAACAATTAATTTTACATCAGGATGATTTCGAGTGATTGAATTAGCGATTTTTTGAAGTAAGATTGTTTTACCACTCTTGGGCGGAGATACTATCAAACCTCTCTGACCAAATCCAATTGGAGAAAGCAAATCCATTATTCTCATCGAATATTCACCAGGTACAGTCTCCAGCTGAATCCTTCTTTCTGGATAGAGCGGAGTAAGATTATCAAACAACCGACGATGCATTACTTTTTCAGGTTCCTCACCATTGACGGAAGTAACTTTAAGTAATGCAAAGAATCTTTCACCATTTTTCGGTGGTCTTACCTGACCAGCAACAGTATCACCAGTTCTTAAATTGAATTTTTTAATCTGCGACGGTGAGACATAAATATCATCAGGTGAGGAGAGATAGTTATAATCTGGTGAACGCAGGAAACCATAACCATCAGGAAGGACTTCAAGCACACCAGAACTAAAGGAATATCCTTCTTTCTCTGCCTGCTTTTCTAAAATTTTGAAAATCAGTTCTTGCTTACGAAGATCTGAATAATTTTCAATCTCAAGTTCTTTGGCAATTTTATTTAACTCAACAATTTTTTTACTCTTGAGTTCAGTTATATCCATTGTTATCCCTTCATTTATTTGTTGTTAAAAATTCAGGAAGAAAACACTCTTTTTGTGAGGTACATAATTTAAATCAAAATTATTTGAAAACTTTGTTGTGGGTGATAGTGGATTATTTGTGTACAAAATTAATGAATTGTTTATAAATGTCAAGATGGTCTTCATTTTAAAATATCAAGATTTTTTAAAGCAGAAATTGCTTCTCCAACAATGTAATTCGAACCAAAGATTACAAGTAAGTCGGGCTTTAGATTTACGAGAACGTGCCTAATTGATGTCTCTACATCCGAAGCTAATGTAATTTTTGATTTATCAAATTTTTCTGCAAGCGATGTTATATCTAAAGACCTTTCAGTTTTAGCCTGAGTTAAAATTATTCGATTAAAAGATTTTTCAATTAAAGGAATAATCGAATCGATTTCTTTGTCTTGCATTATTCCAAAAATTGCAATCTTATCTACCACAGCTATTGAATTCAAGCTCTCTAAAAAATTCTCAATTGCATTTGAATTATGACAGGTATCGAGGATAATTTCAGGAGTCCCTTCAATGACTTGAAATCTGCCCAATAGCTTAAATCTTGGTTCTTTCAATGCTTTTTTGAGTTGATTTGTTAGATCCATTTCAGGAAAAAGAATCTCAATCGCTGCTATGGCTAATTTCAAATTCTCGATTTGAAATTTTCCTGTTAACGATGATTGAATTTTGTACTCTCGCTGAGTTAATCTGGATTTAATTGAAGCATTCAAATAAACAAGATTCTGATTTACATCTGATTCAACATACAATTCATCAGATAAATAAACCTTAGCATTTCTTTTTAGTGCAACTTTTTTCAAAATATCATAAACTTCTTTTGAATTCTTCGAAACAACAACAGGAGTATTTTCCTTGATAATACCAGCTTTTTCAAAAGTTATTTTCTCTAATGTATCTCCTAAAAACTCACGATGGTCAAAATCAATTTTTGTAATAACTGAAATTTCTGGTTGAATTACATTTGTTGAGTCAAGTCTTCCACCCATTCCTGTTTCAATCACGGCATAATCAACATTCATCTCAGCAAAGTATTGAAATGCGATTGCCGTTGTGACTTCAAAAAAAGTAGGTTTAAGTTCATCAATCATTGGTTTCAAGTTATTCACCTGATTAACAATGTAATCATCATCTATCTCATCCCCATTTATCTTGATTCGTTCATTAAATTTTACAAGATGCGGTGAAGTGTATAATCCAACTTTGAAATTAAGTTCATGCAAAATTGAAGCAATAAAAGTTGAAGTTGATCCCTTGCCATTTGTACCTGCAATATGAATACTCTTGAATTTTGTGTGCGGATTTCCCAGAAAGTCTAAAAGTTTTATTGTATTCTCGAGTCCAAACTTTATTCCTGATTTTTGAAGTGAATAAAGAAATTCTAAAGTTTCTTTGTAGTTCATCAGTCTAACTTCAAACTTCCAATTACTTGATTAATATCCTCTAACTTTGAATTCAAAAGATATTTTTTCAATCCGTCTATAATTTTAACAGGTGCTGTTGGATCAACAAAATTGTGAGCTCCCACCTGAATTGCTTTCGCACCAACGATCAAAAATTCCAGAGCATCTTCAAAATTTGTAATTCCACCGAGACCAATTACTGGAATATCTACATTTTGAACAATCTCAAAAACTTTTGCCAGTGCCAGCGGTCTGATAGCCGGACCAGAAAGCCCACCAGTAATTTTACTTAACTTTGGCTTTCGAGTATAGACATTCACAGCCATTCCAATAAATGTATTTATTGCCGAAACAGCTGTTGCACCTTCTTCTTTTGCAACTCGTGCAAACTCACTGATATAAGTTACATTTGGCGTTAGTTTAATTATAACAGGTTTCGAGGTTTGGGCGGTAACTTTCTGAGTAATCTCACCAACTTTTTTTAAGTCTCCTCCAAATTCAAGTCCACCTTCTTTAACATTTGGACAAGAAACATTTATTTCAAAACCATCAATTTCTTCCTTATCAAGAATTCTAACACATTCAACATATTCTTCGATGGTGCTTGCCGCAATGTTAACTATGATTTTTGCATCAAGTCTTTGTAATTGAGGAAGTTTTTCTTTGATGAATGCTTCAACTCCAATGTTTGCAAGTCCAATTGTATTCAGCATACCTGCCGGAGTTTCAGCGATTCGTTGTGGTGGATTTCCTTTTCTTGGTTTTAAGCTCAATGATTTTGTGATAATTCCACCAAGCTGATTTAAATCAAAGAAATCGGCAGATTCAAGTCCATAGCCAAATGTTCCACTTGCAACAAGAACAGGATTTTTTAATTCAAATTTTCCAATTTTGACTTTGAGGTTAGGTTCATTCATAATTTAATATCTCGAATATTAAAGACAGGTCCATCTTTACAAACAAGTTTATATCCTGATGAGTCTGCAGTTTCAATAGGACAACCCTGACATATTCCAAATCCACAAGCCATTGCTGATTCAGTTGAGATTTCACATTCTAAATTATTCTCTTCACAAAATTGTTTTAATGATTTTAGCATTGGAGTTGGTCCGCAGCCATATATTTTTAAATCATATCCCAATTTTTGATTTTCAAAATCCTGCCAGAGCAATTCAACGATATTTCCATGATAACCTGCAGAACCATCATCTGTTGCAATTCTATAATTTTCGAGTCCATAGGTTACAACAAAATTTTTATTTCGTGCACCAATATATGTAGTGATGTGTGCGGAATTTTTTAATGTTTTGAAAAGAAAAGGAAATGGTGCAATGCCAAGTCCCCCGCCAACAAATACAACATTCTTAGAATCTGGATTGAGGGAAAAACCATTTCCCAGTGGACCAATAACATCAAACTTATCACCAATTTTTGATTCAGCTAAAATTTTTGTTCCGCTTCCAAAAACTGTGAATAATATCTTGAAGTAATCACCTTCAACATCACTATACGAAAATGGTCTTCTCAGATAAGGATAACAGGTTTCAGAAATTCTGATATTAACAAATTGACCAGGTTTTGCATTTCGAGACAGATACTCGGACTCAAATGTTAATAAAATAATATTATCTGTCAGTATTTCTTTTTTGACTACTATTGCATTTGTTTGAAACATCATAATGAATTTTTAGAGAGAGAAATTTTATTGGTTTCGATTTTCGATATCAGTTATTTTATCGAGGCGTTTTTGATGTCTTCCACCTTCAAATGAAGTATTCAGCCAGAGCTGTACAAATGATTTTAAGATTTCCATATCAAAAACTCTCGCACCGAGAGTCAATACATTTGAATTATTATGCTCACGAGAGCTTTTAATTGCATATTCATTGTAGCCAACGGCAGCTCGAATTCCTTTAACTTTGTTTGCTGTAATGGCAGAAGGAATTCCAGTTGCATCAATTACAATTCCTCTTTCAGCTTGATTATTTTTCACTGCATAAGCGACAGCATAAGCAAAATCAGGATAATCGCATGATTCTTCTGAATTAGTTCCAACATCCAGAACTTCTATCCCAAATTTTTTCAAAAAGTTGATTAATTCACTTTTGACTTTGTATCCGGTGTGGTCTGAACCAATCGCCACTCGACTGACAATATTTGATTGTAATTTTTCTGAATAACTTGTTGAATTCAAACTGGCATTTTTAAGGTTTATTTTTTCTCGAATTATCAAATCCTTTGCTGAAGGGGTAAGAATTGTATTTTCATCAACAACCAGTTCTTTGTATCCAGATCGGATTAAGTAATAGATATCTCGTTCGGTAATGAGTTTTTTCATAAGTAGTGATTAAGTTTTTTCATTTTCAGATAGTCAACAACTTTTTTCACTTCCTGAGAGTGCGTACGATTTGCAACCAGCAAAGCATCCTCAGTGTTGATTACAATTATATTCTCCAATCCAAGCACAGCAGTAAATTTATTATCAGAATGGATGTAGGAGTTCTTCAAATCATCAACAAAACATTGACCGTGAATACTGTTTCCATTTTCATCTTTGTGACTTAAGTTATAAACTTCCTCCCAGCTTCCAACATCACTCCAGCCGAAAGTACTTCTTATCACATAAACTCTATTTGAATGTTCCATAACTCCATAATCAATTGAAATACTTCGCAGCATTCCATAAACCAACTCAACCTGTTTCTGAAAATCATCTTTGAGAATGTGTTTACGCAACTTTTCAAGTCCTTCATACAAATCGGGCATGTAAGTTTTAATTTCTTCGAGAATCACATCAACACGCCAGACAAACATACCTGAGTTCCAGAGAAAATCGCCACTTGCAAGAAATCTTTCAGCAGTTTGATAGTTTGGTTTTTCTGCGAATGTTTTCACTTTGAAAATATTTTCTTCAATTTCTTCTTCTTCACGCTGAATGTAACCATAACCAGTTTCGGGTCGTGTGGGTTGAATTCCAATCGTTACTAATCCTTTTTTGTTATAAGCAAACTCTATCGCCTTCTTGATAATTGATATGAATGCAGATTCATCACGAATGATATGGTCAGCTGGTAGAACCACTGTCACAGCATCAGGACTGAAATTATGAATTAAAATTGATGCAAGTCCAATACACGCAGCCGTATTTCTTCCAAATGGTTCAACGATAATATTTTCAACTGGAATTTCTGGAAGCTGCCTTTTTATTTCATCTTTCTGAACTTTGTTCGTAACGATGAAAATACTTTCATAAGGAATAACTTTTGAAATTCTTTTAACAGTATCCTGAATCATTGTATTTTCACCAAAAATCTTTAGTAATTGTTTTGGCATTTTTTCCCGGCTTCTTGGCCAGAAACGGGATCCAACTCCTCCTGCCATGATGACTGCGTATGCTTTCATATTAGACCTCATATTGTAATGATTTGAGTTCCGTTTTTAGTTGATTGTATTTTTTAAGAAAAGGCTCAAGGTCAATATCTCTTTGTTTGATAAGTGCGGTTAAACTTATTAATGTTGATCGAATTAAATCAGTTACTTCTTTATCTGGCTTAAGTCTATGATCACGAATAGCCACAAGTGCTGCCCAATAAACTTTAATCATTTCTGATATTAATTCGAACTGTAATTCTCTGGCAAGCTCAAAACAACTATATGCCTTTTGAATTATTCTTAGCTGAACAACATCTTCAACAAATTCTGATTTAATTCTATTAAGAAAGTCATCTACCTCAAGAATATTTTCCAGCACAAGTCTTTCAAATTCAAGATATTTATCATCTAATTCTGATTGTTTTGTATTGTTTAATTCAACTTTATCCGTAGTCTCTTGAAAATTTTCAATCTCACCAGAATCAGATTGGTGAAGTTCCTCTATACTTTCAAAATCCTGTTTTGATTTATCAATATTTACAGAGTCATCTTCGACTGAATAACTATTCTCTTCATTTTCTGAAATAACTAATCCTTCCTCCGAAATTTTATTTTCATCACTCAAAGTTGAATCATCACTTTTAGTTACTGCATCAATCCCCTGTTGTGTCATTTTAGTTTCAGACTCTTCTTCTAATTCTACATCAGATTTATCATTCTCAGATTTTTTCGCTTCACTTTTTTCAGTCATCTCGAACTCGAGTGGGAGTATTAAATCTTCTACTTTTTTTTCAAATTGTTTTTTGATCTCAGATTCAGACTTTTTCACGAATTTATCATCAAGTTCCAATTTTTCCTTCTTTGATACTTGATCCTCATTGTCCTCATATCTCGATTCAACACTTTCAATCTCTATATTTATGGATAACCCCTCTGACAACGATTCGCCTAATTTCAATGAAATGATTTCTTCTTTTTCTTCTTTCAAAAAATCTCTTAAATCAATTCGTGATTGTTTGATTTCAGGTTGTTCAACTTCTTGAGATTCTTCTGGCTGTGATTCTTTTAATTCATAGATTGTGAATGTTGTATCGTCGAAAACAATTTTGGGCCGCTTCTTATTAATCAAGCCAGTTCGAAAGTTCCCTTGAAGAAATCTTCGCAGAATTGATTGAATCGCATCACGATCACTGACGAAGTGGTAACTTATTTTTTCTAAATCAATGTGTGACTTATTTAATCTACGATAAATTGAAATTAATTTTGAAGCAGTTTCTTCCAGTTCGACGACTCTTTCCATCGTTTTAAGTTCAGGAAAAATTTCCTGACTATTTTCAATCTTTGAAACGAGTCGTGAGAGAAGTAACTCTTTTTCCTTATCCGTTACTCGAATTCTTGATGCGGCATTTTTTACAAGTTGTATTATGTAAAACTTAACGAAATCCAATTTAGTAGATGAACCTTCTTTTTACTCTTTTTGAAATTGAAGTACAAACTTCGTAAGGAATTGTACCAATTAATTTTGCAATATCATTTGCATCAAATTTAAGACTTTCACTTGAACCAAGCACAGTTACCTCATCATTAAGATTGATAAAATCTTGACCAAAGTCAACCATAATTTGGTCCATAGTTACTCTTCCAACAACATTGTAAAATTTATTATTCACAATAACTTTACCCTTATTCGAAAGCAAACGATTATAACCATCAGCGTAGCCAATTGGCAAAGTACCTATCTGCGTTCTTTCCGAAGTGAAATATGTCCTGCCGTAACTGATGCTTGTATTTTTTTCAACCCATTTGATAAACGCAATCTTTGTTTTAATTGACATCACAGGTTTTAATTGAATACTCTCGCTTGTTTCGTCTGATGGATAATACCCATAAAGCGAAATTCCAGGTCTGACCATATTAAAATAGCTTTCTGGCAAATCTAAAATTGCTCCACTGTTAGCAGCATGAAAATACTTTATTCCTTTAATTTTTGATTTAGCTATTTCAACAGCTTGATTGAAATTTTTAAGTTGGTCCATTGCGAAAGTTTTATCTCTGTGATCCGAAGTTGCAAAGTGCGTGTAAATTCCTTCCAGCTCAATCGATTTATTCTTTTTGATAAAATCTAAATACTTAGGTAAAACATTGATATCAATACCAACTCTTCCCATTCCAGTTTCGACTTTGATATGAATTTTTGCTTTGAAATTATTTCTTTCAGCAAAAAGGGCTAAACTTTCAAGTGTTTTAAAATCATAAATAGTTGGAGTGATATTTAGTTTTTTGATGAACTTAAAAGCATCAGGATAACATTTACCAAAAACAAGGATTCTCTCATTCTTAAATTTTTTTCTGAACTCAATTGCTTCTTCAAAAAGTGCAACAGCAAAAAATTTTGGTTTAGGTTTTGCATTTAGAAGTGCCTCAACACATTCTATCATTCCGTGACCATAAGCATCAGCTTTAACAACCGGCATTACTAAAGTTTCTTTTCCAACTTTCTTAGCAATTGATTCATAATTGTGAATGAGATTAGAAAGGTTTATCTCTGCATAAGTTGATCTCATATTGCAAATATACAAAGAATGATTTTTTGTTAATGTTGTTTGAATTACAGATCGATTTTTATAATTTCAAAAAATCAACAGTGAGAAAAATATGAAACAAAATCTTGAAAAAACTTCTGACGGACTTGTGAGAGGTTTAACAGTAACAGCTGCAACAATGCTCGTTGCTGGTTCAATGATTGGTTCTGGTGTTTTTAGAAAACCATCAATTATGGCAGAACAGTTAATGTCTCCTGAATTGGTTCTTCTTGCCTGGATTGTTGCAGGTGTTTTTACTTTGATTGGTGCTTTGACTAATGCTGAAATTGCTGGAATGATTGATTCTACTGGCGGACAATACAAATATTTTAAAACAATGTATGGAGATTTTATTGCCTTTATTTATGGATGGTCAATTCTCGCTGTAATTCAAACCGGAAGTCAGGCATCTATTGCCGTAGTCTTTTCCGAATATCTTGGTTATTTTATTAAGTATCCTCAATTCTCTGAAGAAGTTCAAAAATTTTCGATTTATGTTCCACTCGTTGGAAATATTTATCCACTGCAGGATTTTGGAACAAAAGCTGTCGCAATCATTTGTCTATTATTCATTACAGGAATAAATTATGTAGGCGTAATTTTTGGCGGCGGTGTTCAAACATTTATCACAATAATTAAAATCGGTTCAATCCTTTTACTTGCTCTGATTGCTTTTTTATTTGGTAATGGAAGTATTTCAAATTTAACTACCGATGCAATTCCCATTCATAATGAATACAATGTACTAACAATGTTTGGATTAGCTCTTGCCGGTGCCTTCTGGGCTTATGACGGCTGGAATAATGTAACCTTTGTTGCCGGTGAAGTGAAAAATCCAAAAAGAAATGTTCCAAGAGCTTTAGCTTTCGGCACTTTAATTGTGATGGGTGTTTATTTAATTATCAATGTCGCATATATGTATGTTCTTCCAATTGATAAAATTGCAAAATCTCCACTTGTTGGAGCTACACTGGCTGAAACTATTTTTGGACCAATTGGAGGGTCAATCATTTCTATTGCAATCATAATTTCAACTTTTGGTGCTGTAAACGGAAGTATTCTTGCAACTGCAAGAGTTCATTTTGCAATGGCAAGAGATGGAATGTTTTTCAAATCACTTGGAAAATCTCATCCAAAATTTTCAACACCCGGTATTTCGCTGATTGTGCAGGGAATATGGTCAAGCATTCTAACACTTACAGGTACATTTGATACAATTTCAGATTATGTGATTTTTGCTTCCTGGTTATTTTATGGACTCGGTGCATTTGGAGTTTTTATACTTCGAAGAAAAATGCCAGATACTCATAGACCATATAAAGTGATCGGTTATCCCTATCTTCCAGCAATCTTTGTGATATTCTCAATTCTATTTGTCGGAAACACAATTTATTCCGATACGAGTAACGCAATGATGGGATTGATTTTAATTTCCCTTGGAATTCCTTTTTATTTTTACTGGCATTATTTTGCAAACAAAAGAATGAAGTAAGATGAAAAAAGTTTTTTTGATTGATGGAATGTCAATGGCTTATAAAGCCTACTTTGCATTTATCTCCAGACCTCTGAGAAATTCTAAAAATCAAAATACAAGTGCAGTTTTTGGTTTCCTTTCTTCTCTCATGAAAATCTTAGAAAACGAAAAACCCGATTACATCGCTGTTGCCTTCGATACAAAAGAAAAAACTTTCAGACACGAAAAATTTCCTGACTACAAAGCAAATCGTCAGCTAATTCCTGATGATATGATTTATCAACTTGATTACATCAAAAATATTTTAGAGGCAATGGATGTGAAAATTATTACAGCTCCTGGTTTCGAAGCTGATGATATTATTGGTACTCTTGCAAATCAATTCAAACAAAAAAATGTAAACTCATATCTTGTTACACCAGATAAAGATTTTCTCCAGCTGGTTGAAAATGGAATTTATGTTTACAAACCTTTGAAAAAGTCCGTCGAAGATGCCGAGATTTATGACTCAAAGAAAGTTCAACAGGAATATGAAATTACACCAGAACAATTTATTGATTTCCTTGCATTGACTGGCGATCCGACTGATAATATTCCCGGCGTAAAAGGAATTGGTGAAAAAACAGCAATCGAATTGATAAAACAATTTGGTTCGCTTGATATCATTTATTCAAATCTTGATAAAATCTCTAAAGCATCACTCAAACAAAAATTAATTGAAGGAAAAGAACTCGCCAATCTTTCCAGAGAACTTGTAACAATCAGAAAAAATATTCCACTTAATGTTAATCTTGAAGAACTGAAAATTTCTTCACCAGATATTTCGAAACTTGAAGCATTGCTCAACGAACTGGAAATAAAAACTTTTAATAAAAGATTAGAAAACATCTTAAATGTAAAAATCAAAACTCAGCAAACGTCTCTATTTGACTTTGAAGTTGTTGATGAAAAACAAACGCCAATCAAAGAACTCGCCGATACAAATTATATTCTCCTTGATTCAGCTGAAAAAATTCAATCATTCATTGAGAAAGCATCAAAATCAAATTTCATAGTCTTCGATACAGAAACTGATAACCTAAATTCAATCGATGCAAATCTGGTTGGTTTATCTTTCTGCCTTCAGAAGAATGAAGCATATTTTTACAGGTTGGAAAAACATAAAAACTTTCAACTCCGCGAAAGAGATAAGTATAATCTTCAAATCTTCAAACCAATACTTGAAGACAAATCAAAATTAAAAATCGGACAAAACTTGAAATATGATATTAATGTCCTATTCAATTACGGTATCGATGTTCAACTACCTTTTTTTGATACAATGGTAGCTGCGTATGTAATCAATCCCGATGGATCAACCAATCTTGATGACCTTGCTAAAATTTATCTTAACTACGATACTATTAAAATCACTCAACTCATCGGAAATAAAAAAAATTCTGAATTGATGTGGAATGTTTCTAATGATGATTTGAGAATTTACTCCTGTGAAGATGCGGATATTACATTTCAGCTTTATGAAAAACTAAAAGAAGATCTTAATTCAAAAGATCTCTATAAGCTTTGCGAAGAAATTGAATTTCCACTTGTAAAAACATTATCTGAAATGGAATTGCGTGGAGTGTTTGTAAACACTGAAGATTTACAATCATTAAGCCTTGATCTGGAAAAGCAGCTTGCGAATATCGAAACAACAATTTATCAACTTGCCGGGGAACAGTTCAACATTAATTCAACAAAGCAGCTTCAGGAAATACTCTTCAAAAAATTGAAATTACAACCAACAAAAAAAACTAAGACTGGTTATTCAACCGATGTTCAATCTCTCGAGCTTCTAAGATATGAGCACCCTGTCATTGAGAAGTTAATCGAATATAGACAACTTATTAAATTAAAAAATACTTATGTCGATTCGTTGCCGGAATTAATCAACAAACGAACAGGAAGAATTCACACCAATTATAACCAGACAATAACTGCAACAGGAAGACTCTCAAGCAGTGATCCGAATTTACAGAACATTCCAATCAGGTCTGAACTCGGTAAAGAAATTCGCAGGTCTTTTGCAGCACCAGATAAAAACTGGAAAATTTTAAGTGCTGATTACTCGCAAATTGAACTGAGAATCTTAGCTCACATCTGTAAAGATCCAAATCTAATTCAGGCATTTGAACAAAATCTTGATATCCATGCATCAACTGCATCGAAAGTATTTGGTGTACCGATAGATAAAGTCACTCCAGAGATGAGAAGAAAAGCTAAAGAAGTAAATTTTGGAATTCTTTATGGAATTGGTCCTTTTGGATTAAAAACTCGTCTCGGAATTCCACAAACTCAGGCAAAAGAATTAATTGATAGATATTTTAAAACTTTCCCCAAAGTAAGAAACTATCTTGACGAGACTAAAAAATTTGCACGCAAAAATGGATATGTTGAGACTTTGAAAAAAAGGAGAAGGTATTTATCGAACATCAATTCTCAGAATCAAACAGTTCGTTCTGCCGAAGAACGACAGGCTATTAATATGCCAATCCAAGGGACTGCAGCAGATATGATTAAGATTGCAATGAACGATATTGCTCAATATTTCGGTGCAAATAAATTGAAATCTGCAATGGTAATTCAGGTTCACGATGAATTAGTATTTGAAGTTCACAAAGCTGAATTAGATGAAATTAAAGATGTAATTAAAACAAAAATGGAAAACGCTATTAAACTAACTGTACCTGTTAAGGTTGATATTGGAATTGGTGATAACTGGCTCGATGCGCATTAGTTTAAATCAATAATTAGAACCAAAAACTTAAGTTTGAACGAAAATTTATTTTCATTTTATTAAAACCATCTTTTTAGTTTGTGCATATTCTTTTATGATTTTATAAAAATATATTCCTGATGGTAAATCTGATGCGTTGAATTCCACTTCATACTCACCTGCATCATAGTATTTTTCTGATAGCAATGTCTTTACTTCCTCGCCAAGAGCATTATACACTCGAAGGCTAACCTGTGTAGATTTTGGTATACTAAATCTTATCTTCGTCTGAGAATTAAATGGATTTGGATAGTTTTGATATAATTTATAATTATCAGGCAAATTCCTATTTCTATCTTCAACTTCTACTATTACTCCATCTTCTCGATATATCGCAAGTCCATCTCCTGTGGCTATCAATTTATGATTAAACTTATCTACGGCTATTCCATATATTAAATTACTCGGAAGCTGTGAATTACTCATATCAAACACCTGCCAGTTATTACCATCGTATCTCACCACTCCATTTGACTCTGTTCCTATCCAGACTACATTATTACTATCTATTGCAAGTAATCTTATCCTGTTACTCGGCAGTGGTGAATTATTTTTATTATATATCGTCCAATTTAATCCATCAAATCTTATCAATCCTCCTTCCCAGCTCCCTATCCACAAATTATCATTCCTATCCATTGCAAGTGAAAGAATAACATTATCTGGCAAAGGTGAGTTTGTTCTATTATATACAACCCAATTTTGACCATCAAACTTCACAAGGCCATTTTCTGTACCAAACCATTTATTATTCTGTCTATCCACAACTATTAAACCAATTGTATTGCTCGGCATGGGCGAATTTTGTGTATAATAAACAAACCAGTTATCACCTTCTATCTTTACCATCTCCTTGTTGTCCCTATCCACTTTACATTATTATGGTCTATTTTTATCGATAAAACTGAATTACCCGGTAATAAACTATTTGATCTCGTTAGTGTATCCCAAGTGTTTCCATTATACCTATACAAACCATTGAATAATGTCCCAACCCAAATATTTCCGCTGCTATCAAAACTTATTGCATATATTACCCTGTTGGGAAGAAAACTTTGCCAGATTAAGGTATCTTTTATGGCTGTTAATTTAACCAATCCGTAATCATAGGCTCCAATCCAGTAAATATTCTCTTTATCAGCTAAAATTGATTTTATGTAGTTTTCTTGAATTCCGGTATTTTCATCAGTAAATCTATCGTTTTTATTAGCATATAACTTAAATATTTCTAAATTATATGTGGAAATGAAAACCGAATCTCCAAGAAGAACAAATGAACTAACCTCAGAATATCTAATTGGTCCTTATGAAAAAATATCAGATATCTCATATCAATTACCATTATCGTAAAATATAAATTCCCTTCCGCCAAATAATATTTTGTTCTAACTAATAATTAAAATATCATTTATTCTTGGGAGTTATCTTTGAAAGTTGTGTAAAAATATAAATTTTGAAAA
>CAZGQO010000015.1:0-53220 GCA_964527925.1 uncultured Ignavibacteriaceae bacterium | reverse complement strand
ATGACTATTTGTATATTAAAGAAAATTATTTCAACAATATCATTGATTTTGTTTCTGAAAAATTTGCTGTTGATAATCTGAAAAAATAAATTCCGCTAGAAAGTTCTGATGCATCGAATTCAACTTCGTAAAAGCCAGGAGATAATTTATCATTAACTAATGTTGTGACTTCATTACCGAGTATGTTGTAAACTTGTAATTTTATCCCGTTGTCACTCTGATCCGTCATTGACGGATGTCGAAGAGTGACTTCATTATTGTCATCCTTCGATGAACTCAGGATGACATTGGAAATGTAAAACTTAATTCTTGTTTTTGGATTAAAAGGATTCGGATAATTCTGGTATAAAACAAAATCTTTTGGCTGAGTTATATCTATTTCATTTTCGACTTCAGTAAGATTATCAAATCTTCCTTCTTCCAATAAATATTTTATATTGTAATTTGTTAGTGAAAACCGAACATCATTCATTGCAACAACTTGTCTTGGACCAATGCTGCTGCTTGCTCTGTAAGTCGATGAATCAACTTTTGTAGTTGATCGCGCATCAACAATTATAAAAGGAATAGTGACGATGCCGCTTACACTTTTATCACTTGAAGAAATCCTTATTCTGTCATTGCCATTAAGATAAACACCAATTCTGTTTCTGCTTCTCATCATTCCCCACAAAACTGCGCTGGTTCTGTTTTCATAAAAATCTGAATTATCAAAAATCAATGGCTGAAATACTAACTCACCGAAAATGTTCAATCCATTGTTAAGTGTCATTTTACCACGATAGGATGCGTATAAATCAGTATCAGTGTTGCCAACATATTTTTGTCCGGAAATCTTTCCCACATTACCAAAAAAGAAAATCGGTTTGCCTGCAGCAACAGATAATTGAAATGCATCGGGCAGAAGATTTCCTGTTTGATTTAAGTAAGAAAGAACATTTAATGAATCACCTGCAAATACAAAACAAGTTGCTGAAATAATTTTATCAGCATCAATCTGTGAATTGAGATTTGAAGATGTAATGTTTATAACCTCATAATTATAACTATTTGAACTGAGATAATTCGTAATTGATGACAGTGTTGAACTGAATCCCGGATGTGAAATCACTGCAACTTTGTTATTGTTAACATTAGATAAGTAATCATAAAGATTTGTATTTAATTGAGCAGAAATGTCATTGCTTCCTGTCAGATAAAAATCAGTAAGTGGGAATTGCCAGACTCTGTTAGTATCAACATCTTTTGCAGAAGATGGAATGAACACAATTTCTTTCGTATTGAAATTGAATTTCCATCCTTTAGTTAATAAGTGTGATTTAAGATTTTCAATTGTGTATTTGCCTGATGAATAAGTGGAATAATTTGTCAAATCATCTTTATAAAAAATTGATACTGCACCGCTTCCCATCACTTCTCCAATTCCATCCGGAGAAATACAGATTGCAGTTCTGTCATCAATACCAGCACCAATTAAATCTCTTCCTGTTGTAAAGTGTTGATTATATAACATAGCAATCAATCTACCGTGTCTGCCGCGTTCAATGAAGTGAGTATCAAATAAAACATTTGGAACGAGTTTCAAAAAATTATTTTCAAATTTCATTCTGCTGTAGAAAGGATTTTGAAGTGCTTCATCGGGATAAGCAGAACCATTTTGTGCACTGAAATCAACCTCACCAAGAACTGCTGCACCAGCACTTGTTCCGGCAATCACTCCGCCGTTGCTGAATACATATTGAATGGCTGAATCAACTTTAGTTCCTTTCCATAAGCGAATATAATCCCACTGATCGCCTCCGCGAATGAAAATTGCTTTTGCAGTAATCAATTCATCATAAGTTGATTGAAGATTTGCTGCAGTTGTTGTTGGAATAGTTTTATTGTAAGCAGTATCAGCACCAAGTGACATAAAATAATTTGGAAGCCAGCTTGTCGCATCTGCAACATCAATTATAATAATTTTGCCGCTGTCTGCTTTTTGAACTATCCAACTGTAAGGTGCATCACTCCAATCGCCATAATTTTCTGAGCCACCGCCAATTGCGCAAACATAGCCCTGGGGGAAAAGATTGATCCAACTTAAAAACAAAAAGAAAAAAGCTATCAAAAAAACTTTAAATTCATCAAAATATATTTTCATCAAAGTCATAAAAAGTTTGCAAATAATCAGAATTCGATACCAACCGAAATTCTATGAACATCAGGAAGAATTTTGAAAAATGAATAAGCGTAATCAAACATAATTTTGTAGTCAGAAATTAATGTATTGATTCCGCCTCCAAGGGTTAAACCTTCGTCATCATAATTAAATTTGTAACCGGTTCGAAGAGCCAATCGATCGAAAAAAACAAATTCAGAACCTATATGAATTCTCTCTCGATTGTCATTTGGATGTGAAACATCAATCGCCGCTTTAGATTTAAAAAAATCTGAATTATAAATATCTAAAGCTACGCCAACTTGAAAATGCAACGGTAATGAATAATCTTCTGTTGCAAGAACGGCTGGTGTTAATCTATTCAGAGGAAAATTCTGATTTCTATCGTGTACAACATTTAAATCTGGACCTGACAAATTAAGATCAGGACCAAAGTTCGTCATTGACATTGCGATAGTTAAGTTTTGAAAATCCAGGCCGTATTGAGTCCCAATATCGAAAGCCACTCCATTTGAGGTCTCATTCCAGATTCTTTGATAAATATATTTTGCTGATATACCGAATCTAAATTTATCAGTTAAATTTCTTGCATAAGTAACTCCAATAGCTATATCCTGTGCATCAAAAAATCGACCTGTCCCATTGGGTTCAAGTTCTGTTGTTATTTCCATCTTATCCATAGTAAAAGAAATAAGATTTAAACCTATAACACCAATACCATCAAAGTTTTTTGCCAGTGCAAGAGCATTAACATTAAAATATTTTAACCAATTAAAGTATGATAAATGAATAGATGTCCCTTCAATATTTGCAATACCAGCTGGATTATAAAACATTGCTGACGCATCATCTGTTAAACCAACCACTGCAGATCCCAGAGCCGAATTCCTTGCACCAATAGGTATTTGAAGAAATTGAGCTCCTGCAGTGCCAAGATTTGGATTTTGTGGATACAAAAAAGAAGTAATGATAAAAAGAAAAACAAAAACTCTTTTCATTGCAACTTCCTCCTGTAATTATTTTATTACAGCAAATCTGTTTAAATAATTTTCACCATAAGCTTCAACTACATATACATATATTCCTGTTACGAGTTCTCTACCGCCTTCCGTTCTCAAATCCCAGGTAGCTGTTCCACTATTAGAATTGTGATAAATTGTTTTAATTAGATCACCATCTAATGTGAAGATATAAATTTTACATTCTGAGGGAAGATTGATAAACTGAATTTGCCTCAATGGTTCTCGCCTTAATTCACCAAATTCTGGTTCATACAATGAAGAAACCACATAAGGATTAGGAACGACTCTAATTTTTTCCAACAGACTTTGCGTTATGTCTCGCCGAACAACTGGCGCCTTGATAATGAATCTATAGGCATCTTTAATATTTGGAAGAACTGGTGAGACTGTTTCAAATGAATAAACATTTCCTTTTGATGGCGGATTAGCAGGATTAAATTCGACTTTAAGATTTATTCCATTTAACACCACAGACGATAAATTTTTGAGAGAATCAATAACCAACACAGTATCAAGATTATTTTTTCTTATGAGTAATTTTATAAATCCTTCATTCCCGACCTTACCATTACCTTCAACTGAAACTAAGTAAATATTATCTCTTATTAAAGATGTATCAGCAACACTCAAACTAATTTTGAAAAAATCACTCCCTCCAACACGAGAAATGTTTTTAATAACTTCTGGCGGTAAAAGCTTGAATAAAACACCATCAGGTGTGGAGTATTGAGAGTTCAAGTTGAAAGGTCTTTGATTGACAATTGTATCTGTTCCATTTTTAATAAGAGTGATAGCATAGTTTAAAGTCAAATAGTCGCCAGCCTTTGGTTTGAGTTCAGGTGGAGCAGCTGGATCTGGGTCTTCAATTTTTATTCTTAATCCTGGATTTACAGTATAAGTTGCACCAGAAACATAGCTTTTAGGATCAGGGGTGATATAATCACCAGTAAATAAATCAATTAAATGAAATTGTCTATCAGATATAAATTCAATGCCATATCTTTTAGGTTCAGTTCGGGAAGAATCTGTAATGATGGGAATAATTTTAGTAAGTAGTTTCCCTTTTTCAGTTCTCTGCACATATGAGAATTTAACATCATAAGTTCCATTAACTAAATATTCCTTATCAATAGGTTGAACTATTAATCTATAATTTGATTTTCCATTACCAATATATTTTACTGTATCTGATTTAACTGCTTCTCTATTTGTAGAAAGTGAATATGGAATTAAAGCTATTGTATTTATTGCTGAAGTATCTTTACCCAGAGGACTTTCAAGACTCATTCCAACCAGAGTATCTCCACGATCATAAGCCGTTACACAATACCAATATTCAATTCCATTAACAACATTTGTATCAACAAAGGCGTATTGTAAACCAAAATCTAATCCAATCTTATTTGGAATATCAAAATCGGCAAGTTTTTGCCAGTTAACTCCTTTATCAAGGCTTCTATAAACTCTATAACCTTCGAAATCATACTCCCCACTAAAATTATCTTTTGATTTCTCAGCTCTATCATCCCAAAACAAAATTACTTTCTTATCCCCAGCAATACCTGAAAGTTGAGGAGTTTCTGGTGGTTTCGAAATTTCAAAATCATATTCAACTATCTTATATGCATTATCAAGATATTTCATCATATCATCATAATTATCACCAGCTACTATAGCTGTTATAAAAACTAAGGTATCACCAATTGCCAATGAATATGGTCCTGAGCTAATTGTTGCAACAATATCTAAGCCACTTGCTGGAATTGTATTCGGATCATCGTAGTGAAGATTAGTACTTGAACCTAAATGAAAATATTTTGAACCAAGTGTTGGATGATTATAAAGTTGAGGATCACTTGACATAATCCCGAATTGAATAGAATCTATATCTCTATCGTCATCATACAAATTATAATGCATGTCTGTAATTCCTAATTCTACACCATAAACAACTGGAGTTTTTAGAAAAGCCACACCAAAGTAACCAGTTTTTCCGTCAGGCCATTCTCTCGAATACCCCTTTACATCGTAGAAATAAAGAACATTCTTATCCTTATTGAAATCAATCTTATCATCAGCATATTCAGGAACACCACCGCTTACATTCCCCACATCGATATCACAATACAAAGCGAAATATAAGCTATCTAAATTTTTCTTGCCCTTATTGATAATTTCAAACTTGTAGAAAATAATGTTCTGAGCAAATTTAACGCCATATACATATCCCGTCTGTGCAACTATCAAACCTAAAATCTCTCTCGAATTATTACTATCACTGTAAACACAATAACTATCTTGATCAGACTTAAATATTGGTTTACCAACTTTATCTCGAATAGGCCAACCATTTACAGGATGCCAGGTTTCTGGCTTATCAGACATAGATATTTTTGCATAAGCAGTATTATGATAACCACCAACAGCTTCCCACTCTTCGTTTGTCGTAAATCTTCCCTGAACTACATTACCAGGCACACCAATAAAAGGATTTATTCTATAGATATAATGTTTACCACTGTTGATTGGAAATTCACCAGATGGTCCTTGAGATAATCTTCTTGGATAAAGTTTGCCCCTATTCTCAAAGAATAATCCTATATTACTTGCATTATGAACACCACCAGCTCGATCCATAATACCGAGATTTTTTTCGATGTAGTTTTCACGTTCTTTCTCTTCTTTTTCTTTCTTTGATATTTGAGCGAAAGACTTAGAAAAAGAGAAGAGCATAAATAATATGAGAACTATAAAAACTTTTTTCTCTTTCATAGCTCACTCTTCATTTTCTTATTGAATTAAAATTTAATTCCAAAACCAACTCTAATAATTCGTGGTGGACCATAATTAGCAGGATCCTTCATCCATTCTTCAGAGTGACCACCAACAAATGTATAATCTGGATCACCTGTATCCGGATATACATAAAGAATATTTCTTCGATTGAACAGATTATAAATTTCTGTAAATACTCTTAGTTTCATTTTCTTATAAATTGAGAATTCTTTCCCAGCTTCTAAATCAACAGAATATGTGGCGGGTCTTCTCAAAGAATTTTTAATTACAAATCCAATATCTCTTCCACTTGGTGTGTATGGATAACCAGAAGATGCCTGTATTATTAAACTAATATCAGAGTTCGATAAAATTCTTTTTCCAAATAATTCTGGACCTTCACCCTCTGGAATTCTATAAGTTAAGGTTGCATTAAAAACATGAGTTTTGTCGAAATCGAGATAATAGAGAAGAGTGGATTCCTGTGTTCCTGGGTATTGCTCAGTTTCCGAAGAAGCACTTCCTTTAGCAACAGAATAAGTATAGGTAAGCCCGCCAGAAAAGTATCTATCAGGTCTTATATCAATTGTAACCTCAAGTCCTTTAATATTCGCATAATCTTCATTGACATAGAGTGTATAACCAACATATCTGCCTTCAAAGTATGGGAAATAATATCTTGTTCCGATTAAACCAGTAACATCTTTATAATAAGCAACAACATGAGCGGCAATTCGGTCAGTAAATTGATGAGAAAGACCAACTTCATAAGCAACAGTACGTTGAGCATCTAAATCTGGCTGGCCAAACAAAGGTTCTCTTACATTTAAATCATATTGCTTGTTTTCAAATAGAAACTCGAAATCTGGATTCTGGAAAAAGTGACCGTACGAAAAATGTAGTTTTGTTCTTTCAGAGATTGGATGAGCAATACCAACTCGAGGACTTAATTGATAACGAGGCTTTACTTTTATGACTGAATTTGGATCAAGTGGGTTTTTTCTAAAAAGCACATTCGCATTCAAATAATCAAATCGAAGGCCAAGATTGATGATTAAATATGGAAATTCTATTTTATCCTGTAAATACGCTGCTAATTCAAACGGATTAGTTCTGTAGTTATTGATATAAGGAAAGTTTCTTTTGGGGTCATAAATATTCAAATATCTTATCCAGTGTTTTTTAAATTGCCAGCCCAGTTTCACTTCATGGATTTCTGTAGCCTGCCATTGCAAGTCGAATTTTAAATCGGCTGTGACTGTTCGGCTGTCTGTCATTTCAAGAGGATCTGCCTTTGCAAAAAATTCAAATCCATTTCCTGCATCGGGAAGATATTCTCTTTGACTGATGGACAAATACTCAGATGTATCTTTATCAATTCCTGAATAAAATCCTTGATTAAAATAGGAAGCTCTAAAATCATAAAACATTTTTGGTGAAAGTGTATGAGTTAAAACAAGACCGGTTTGCCAGCTATCTGTTCTAATTCTTTGATATTGTTCAGGAATGTATTTGAATTCATGAGAATAATTTTGTCGCTTACCTTTACTGCCCCGGTTGGATAAGGTTATTTTAAATCCGCTTAAAGCTGTAGTAGTAAATTTTGAAAAAACAGTTGAAATTTTATTATAACCAAATGGTAGATAGCTTCCCCTATTATCCTGCTCATAAGAAATAAAATACTTGAATTTATTAGAAAATATGGGTCCACTTAAACTACCATTAAACCTATTTTCCAAAAATCTTTTTTGAGAAGGGACTCCGAATTCGCTGGTTCTTAATTCAAATTTTCCAGAAAAATTATCAGTACCTTCACGGGTCACAATATTTACAACACTACTCATAGCATTTCCATATTCTGCGTTAAAAGTACCCGAAAGTAAAGTCATTTCCTGTATTGCATCTGTATTTATATCAGTTGCTAATCTACCCAGAAGTGGATCTTTAACATACATACCATCAATCAGATATGCTACTTCGTTAGCACGACCACCACGCACATGAATTGTTGAACCAGAACCTACTACACCAGCCTGCAATGTCAGAATATCTGTAAATCTGGAAACAGGCAAAGCTTCAATTTTTTCTCTGGTAATAACAGCAATTGAACTCGTTAGGTCTTTTTGAATCATAGGGGTTTCTGCAACTACATAAACTTCCTGAAGAATTATATCTGTTGATTTCATAGAAACATTAATTTCTGTAGTTTGATCAACTATTATCTTTACATTTTCAACTACAACTGTTTCATAACCAATCAGACTTATTCTAACGGAATATACACCTGGAGGAATATTAAGTATTACAAATTTTCCATTCGCATCAGTAGCAGCACCGAGATTTGTTCCAACTAACAATACATTTGCTCTCACAAGAGGTTCGTTTGTTTGAGCATCTTTAACTGTACCGACAAGTTTTCCCGTAATTCCGGCAAATAAATTGCAAACCAGAAAGAATAGGATTAAAAAAACTTTTTTCATAGCACACCTCGCTATGTTATTACTTTGTTAAATCTCTCAAGTATTAAATTAAAGTCAGCTAAAATTTTTTCAGCTTTCTTTTTATTCTGCTTTGTGCACTCAGTAGCAAGTGCATTTATTAAAACTGAAATTGCTGAGAAGGAATTTGTAAAGAGCATATTATCACTCTTTACCAGAAGTGATTTTTTCGAATAAAAAGTAATGGGTGCTGCGTGTTTATTAGTAATTGATATAACTTTTATTTTTCTTTCCTGTGCAAATTTTGCTGCCTCAATTGTCTCAACTGAATATGGTGGAAATGAAAATGCAATAATTAAATCTTTAGGAGTTAAGAATAATATTTGATCGAAGAATGAGGTAGAATCATTTCGAGAATAATAAGCATCAACTCCTACTTGCATTAATTGATAAGAAAGAAGCTGAGCAAGTAAATAAGAAACCCCTAATCCCATTGTATAGACTCTGTCAGCTCCAATGATAAGAGAAACAACTTCATCAAAAGTATTTGTATCAATAAGTTTAAGAGTTTCATTAATATTATTTATGTCTTGATTTGCGACGGCAATTAGAGTATGTTCTTTCAGCTTATCAAGCTGAATATTTGCAAACATATCTAACTTTTTGATCTTTTTTTGAAAATTTTTTGAAAATGTATCCTTAAAGTCGCTATAACCTTTAAAACCTAATCTTTTTGAGAATCTAACAATTGAAGCCACACTAAATTGTGTGGCTTCAGAAATCTGATAAATATTTAGAAAGGGAATTAATTCCAGATTCTCAAGGAAAAAATCCGCAAGTTTTTTCTGCTGATCTGGAAGATCATTGTATTTTTCAAGAATTAAATTCTTCATTTCATTAAAATCATTTTTCTGGTTGAATTAAACTTACCTGCCTTGATTGAATATAGATAAACACCACTACTCAGTCCCTCAGCGTCAAATCGAACTACATGTTTACCAGCTTCAAGTTCTTCATCCAATAATTTTTTAATTGGTTGACCAATTAGATTATAAACTACCAGCTCTACTTTTTCTTTTCTGGGCAAATAAAATTCTATTGATGTCCCTGGATTAAAAGGATTAGGATAATTTTGTTTGAGTTCAAAATTCGATGGAACTTCCGCATTTTCTACACCAACAAGTGTCGAATAAGCAGCCTGAGCTTGATCCATGTTCGAGATTAAGTCACTCTCAGTTGCACCGACTGCAATTCCCACATAAAAATGAACTGAATCGTTAGGCGATATTAAAACTGGATTTTGTGCAAGCACTGCTACAGAACCATCTCCTCCAGCTGTAAAGCTTGTATCAAAACCTTGATAGTTTAAGTAACCCCATAATAGTGTGTCAGGATCATAATATGTTTCTGTCCAATCAAATGCATGGAATGATTTTGTAGTTGCTGATAAAATTTTATAACCGACTCTGACACTTGAACCTCTGAATGATTGAGCGATCATATCGGATGGATTAAATTTTAATTCCTCGAGTCCGTAAGTACCTTCAGGCTGAGGAATAAATTCAATTCCAATAATTGCTTGCTTCTGGGAAGTCTCCCGATTTACAACAGTAAACTTTGCGATTATATATGGTTTATTGTTCCAACCATAAACATTCAGTCTGATAAGAAAATTGGGTGGTAAATTGGAGTATGCATTATTGAATGCACCAAAAATCTCAAAGTCACTTTTTTCTGGTGACGAAATATCGTAAGGTTGGATTTCAGTATCAGCATCTTTTTTATAATCAAATACTTCGTTTGGTCCAACCCCAACAAGAATTGATGATCTATCTATTTGTCTTGTTGCATTAATTGCTGGTGCGTGAATCCTGACTCTTCCATAAACGTTAACCTCAACCCCTATCTGCCCTGTTTGAAAACTCTGAGCATAAAGCTCGTTTAAGATTAAGCCACTTAAAATGGCAATCAGAAGAAGTAGATTTTTTTTCATAGTGCACCTCTTTTGTTATTGATTAAATTTTTGTTGAAATCAATGCCATCCAAATAAGTTTGGTGGAATAAGTAAAATAAATCCCAATACAAACAGAATTATCATCAAAGGTAAAACCCACTTTGCCCATTTATCCCACGGAACACGAGCCATTGATAATGCACCCATCGTTACAGCAGAAGTTGGAATAATTATATTGGTATATTCACCAAACTGAAAAGCAAGAATAGCTGTTTGTCTTGTTACTCCAGCTAAATCTGCAAGCGGAGCCATAATAGGCATTGTTAAAGCTGCCTGTCCGCTTCCTGAATGAACAAAGAAATTAATTATCGCCTGAACAACAAACATTTTCTGCGAAGCAAAAACCGGTGAAGATGATTCAATAAAAGGTGATAAGCCGTAAAGAATTGTGTCAATAATATTTGCATCTCTTGAGAGAACAAGAGTTGCTCTTGCTAATGCAATTATTAATGCAGTGCCGACTAAATCTTTTGCACCATCTACAAATGCTTTGATAAGACCATCACTTTTCAGTCCGCCAATAATTCCAACAACGATTCCCATTATAAAAAACATTCCGGCTATTTCTTCAATATACCAGTGAAATTGAACAACGCTGACGACAAGCAAAACCAATGAAAGAACAAATGTTATCAGCACAGCTTTATGCCTGAGAGAAAAATGATTATCATTATTATAAATCACATCAAAATGTTCGTTCTTTCTTCGTGCTTCATCTTCTTCAAACATCGGACTTATTCT
The DNA here is from genome assembly GCA_964527925.1 of uncultured Ignavibacteriaceae bacterium. Taxonomy (GTDB): domain Bacteria; phylum Bacteroidota; class Ignavibacteria; order Ch128b; family Ch128b; genus Ch128b. The sequence continues at coordinate 42,069 of CAZGQO010000015.1, read as the reverse complement.
TGGATTTTTCTTCAATCTTCTTACATACCAGAGTAAAAACAATATTGCTACTACAGTTGAAATTGCCCAGCTAATCATTCTGTAACCAATTCCGGAAAATAAAGGAACTTCAGCTATTCCCTGTGCAATACCAACATTAAACGGATTTAAGAAAGCACTTGCAAAACCAATATGAGCCCCTATCAATGGAATTGCAACTCCGACGATTGAATCATAACCAAGAGCAAGACAAATCGGAACTATAATTAGTACGAATGGAATTATTTCCTCATTCATACCGAATGTTGCACCACCAAGAGAAAACATAAGCATAAGAACGGGTATGAAAAGATTCTGAAGAAGTTTTGAAGTTTTATAAGCTTTCGCAAGCTTGTTAATTAGTGAATTGATTGCATCAGTCTTTGCAAGAACATTAAAAGCTCCGCCAACGATCAAAACAAAACCAATAATCAGTGCGGCTTCGACAAATCCTTTTAATGGTGAAATGAACAAATCAAAAATTCCTTGCGGATGACTCTCAACATATTTGAATGAGTTTGGCACAACTACTTCTCTGCCGTTCATAACTGTTCGTTCATACTTGCCGCCGGGAATAATCCAGGTTAAAGCTGCAATTAAAACCAGCAGAGAAAAAATTAACAAATATGTATTCGGAACTTTCAGCCGAAATTTTTTCTTCTGATCGCTCATTCGATTACTTGTTTTGTTTTTAAATCGAATTTATCACCATTAATCAGTAAATGCATTTTCATTCCTGTAATACCGAGATTTCCGTTCTTATCTTCTCTGATATTTTTTGCTTCAGTCGGATCATAAACCAGAACCTGATTTCTTCCAATTACTTCAAAAGTATCATCGGGATAAACAACAACTGCTGTTGCTTCATCAATAGCAATCCCAAGTAAATTCGGATGTTCACACATAAGAGTAATTAAACGATTGTGTCTTTTCCTCTTTAGAAAATGTTGGTCAATGATTGCACTTTTTATAAATCCAAACCCTTTTGCTGTTTCAATATTACCTTTTTGTATCGACACAAAAGCAGATGAAGAATCTTTGTTCAATAATTCATTTCCGGTAATCATAATTTCACTTTGAACTGCAGCACCTGCACTTGATCCACCGATCACTCCGCCATTTTTGTAAATATCATAGACTTTCTGCAAAAGTTTTGTACCGAGCATATCGCGGGTTAAATCACTCTGATCACCACCGAGAAAATAAACTGCATTAGCCCAATCCATTTTTTTAAGATTTGAATCTGCATCTGCAGTTTCTCTTGTGAATAAAAGATAATCAGCTTTAGCTCCGAGCTCTACAAATTCTTTTTTGTGCAGTTCACTGTTATAAACCGGATTTGAACCAGCATTAGGAATAATAATTATTCTTGCATTCTCTCCACCAGCAAGTTGAATAAATTTTTTCGAAGTTTCTTGTGTGTGAACTCCGCCAATAATTACAAGATATCCTTTTGATTGAGAAAAAAGATTATTTGCTGCGATAGTTATGAGTAATACTAGTAAATATTTTTTCATAATTAGTCCTTCTTAACTAATTCGAAAGCTATCTCTGCCGATTTAATTAAATCCTCGATAAATACGAACTCATCATTTGAGTGAGGATTTTGCGCACCGATTCCAATGTTAACTGATTCAATTCCATTAGCATTTAAGGAATTTGCATCACTTCCGCCTAAAGAAATTTTGGGTGTTGGTATCAGCCCGACTTTTGTAATTGCTTTAACTATTTCTTTATATACATCAGAATTTTCTTGAATGGTGTATGGCTTGAAATCCCAGAAGTAGTCATATTCTATCTTCGCACTAATTTGCTTTGCCTCATCTTCAAAAGTTCTAACTAACTGATTGAAATAATTTTCAGCTTTTTCAAGATTGAAAGATCTAACTTCTCCAATCATTTCTGTTAACTCGGGAATCACATTGACTGCTGAACCACTTTTAAGTGTTCCAATATTCATAGTTGTTTCTTCATCAATTCTGCCAAGCGGTAATTTGCTGATTGCTCGTGCTGCAGCAGCTAACGAATTAACTCCCTTCTCAGGTGCAATTCCTGAATGAGATGCTTTGCCAATAATTTTTAAGTTAAAACCAATTGCGCCGCAAGCTGAATATATGAAACTCCCCGGACGATAACCTGAATCAAAAACAAAACCTTTTTTTATGTTACCGTTCAGTCCAAGATATTTAGAACCGAACAGAGTCGTCTCTTCGCAAGTTGTAAAGGCAACAGTAAAATCTTTAACTGGAATTTTTTCTTTTGATATTCTTTCGAGAGTGTAAAGCAAAATGGCGACACCTTCACGATTATCAACTCCAAGCACAGTATCACCAGAAGATGTAATTCTATCTTCTTTAATTATTGGTTTAACATTTTCTGTGGGACGTGCAGTATCCATATGAGCAGTCATAACAAAATCACCGCCGCTGCCAATTTTGCAAATTAGATTTCCTGTATTGCTTTTTGTGAATTTGTAGGAATCATCCTTATAAACTTCATAGCCCAGATTTCTTAAGAAGTTAAGTATGTAATCGGCAAGTGATTTTTCTCTACCAGAGGTTGCATTTATTTTTATAAGTTCAAAAAAAATTTCAATCAAACGATTTTTATCAACTTGAAACTCTGGTTTCATATTTTATCTTGTTTGAAATATTTGTTTCATAAATAAAAAAATTTAAAGCAATTGTCAAGTGGATATTAATGAAAATCGTCGGCTGGCTATTTATCTATGAGTAGCTTGGCGAAAGGATGAAATCGTAATTTGTGTAATAGTTTTATTGAATGCCTTAATCGGATCTACTGATCAGGCTTTTTATTAAATATATCGCAGTTGATTTTTTTCTAAATCAAATGAAGAACAAATTGGATTAATACAATCAAGGGAAGTTGGAATTATCTGAGGCTTATTTACTTAAATTTTTCTTTCAATTTTTCAGCAACATGTTGAGGGACAAAATCAGAAACATTTGCGTGAAGTCGTGCGAGCTCTCTAACAATTGTTGAATTCAAGTAAGTATATTTTTCATGAGGCATCAAAAAAACAGTTGTAATTCCATTCGAAATTTTTCTATTCATCAAAGCCATTTGAAACTCATATTCAAAATCACTAACAGCTCTAAGTCCTCTTATTATAGCGACAGCGTTTTTCTTCTTTGCGTACTCAATTAACAAGCCATCAAAAACATCTACTTCAACGTTAGTTAGTCCAACAACTGCTTCTCTAATCATTTCTACTCTTTCATGTTTAGAAAAAAGCGGTTTCTTAGCAGCATTTTCAAGAACAGCAACAATCACGATATCAAACAACTCAGATGCTCTCTGAATTACATCAAGATGACCAAATGTTATTGGATCAAATGTACCAGGATAAATAGCGATTCTTTTCATTTATGATTCTCCAATGACTTTCAAATATATCACATCACCTCCAATCTTTTTATAAGGTTCCATTTTAAATTGATCAACATCTTCTTTGATTGTCGATTTACTTCTTTGAATCACTAAAATCCCATTCTTTCTGATTAATCCACGCAAGATGATGTTCTTATAAACTTGATAAATTGAATCTGATTTGTAAGGTGGGTCTGCAAAAATCAAATCAAATTCTGCTGTTGTTTTCAATGTAAATCTTTCAGCAAAATCTTTAATGATACTCGATTTTTCTTCCACACCAAGCAGTTTTGCATTTTCTTTTAAGAGATTATAAGTCTGAAAATCTTTTTCAACAAAATAACAAAGTTTTGCACCTCTGCTGATGCATTCGAAACCAATTGCACCAGTTCCAGCATATAAATCACAAACTTCAATGCCATTGAAATCTATGTAATTTCTTAAAACATTAAATAATGTTTCCCGGTATCTGTCTGTTGCTGGACGTAATTCAGGAGCTTTGATAGTTTTTAATTTTCTGCTCTTTAATTCGCCTGAAATAATTCTCATCGATTTACTTCCTCAAAGCAATTCCACAAGCGGGAGTAAACTCGTGAAGATTTTCGTAGACAGGAGAATTCAACACTGCTTTGTTGATAATAAATTTTTTGAAAGGATTAATCAGAACAACTTCAACTGGAACGATTGAATTTAATTCATCCACCAGTCTCTGCTTTACCTTTTCGCCCCAGATATAAATTTTTCCGATTTTACTTTTCATTGATTTAATTGTTGGTGTTAGATCTTTTTCAAAGAAATTAATGATTTCCTGATTCTCTTTTAATTTAATCTTTCTATAACCAAAAATCTCTCCAGATATAAAGAAACTAACATCCAGACAAGAATCTTTAACCGAGACTATAAAATTATTCAAGTTTTCAAACTCAGGATAAGAAAATTTGCAGATAGTTTCAGCAGAAAAATGGTCAATATCGGTTATCTTAATCTTCAGCTGTAAGTCCTCAAAAATGTGCTTATAAAAATTTAAGATAGTTTTTTTAATAACGAGAAATATTAATGAATCAAACTTTTCCTGATTCTTTAATTGAACGGGATGAAAAGATAACAGATAATCTTCGTGTTTTTCGTTTATGAAATGCTGTTCAAATTCCCAGATTAAATGGTCTTTTTGTTCTTGGGGATGAAGTTTTTGTTCGATGGGAATTTTTAAAACATAAGCTAATCTTGAGTCAATCGAAATATTAATTTTTCTATCTTCAAAGATTCCCGTTCTGGTGCTTTTTTCGAGAGCACTAAGAACATTAATTCTATTTTCTTGACTCAAATAATTTTGATAATCGAGGGGGTGCTGGAAATAAATTTTTTCGGTTCGAAGAACTTCAATCTGACCATCGGGGTGTGATTCGAGTATGACCCAGTAGAATTTTTCATGTCCAATGAAAAACCCTACTGAGTTTACTCTTTCAGATTCCATTTAAAATTATCTTTCTCCCCAGCTCGTTTGGTTTACTTTCGCGGGATTACTTAAATCACCTATTGAACCATATCCATCTGGACATTCAAGATAGTAAGTCTCTCCAATGACAACAGTTGTGTCTATTCTTAAAAACCTTCCAGTCTTTGTGAAAACAGAGTCAGCTTGAAGAGTGGAATCAACTTTAAGAATGTATTGAGTATGTGATTTTGGAGACCATTTTAAAGAATCAAGAACAAAGCTACCACTTTTAAGCTTTCTGAATAGAGAATCTGTTTCAGATTGAATGTTTGGATCTTTTAGATAAAGAGCAAAAAGTGAATCGAAGCTGTTTGTATATTTTCCGAATTTTTCTTTATAAAGTATTTCTAATTGTTTGATGTTTTGCATTCTTAAACGGGATTCTTCTTTAAAGTATCTTTCCTGTTCAAGAATTTGTTGCGGTTCAAGGATAGCAACTTGAATTAATAAATAGGTTAAGCCAACAATAATTAACATTAAAATGATATGAATATATGCAGGTTCTGATTTTTGAGAAGTGGACATCTTTCCTCCAACATCTAATTTGTTATTATTAGATAATCTTTAATTTTTTCAAAAAGATTTGGACCTATTCTTTCAATCTTCATTAAGTCTTCCAATTTTTTGAATCCGCCATACTTATTTCTGTATTCAGCTATCTTCATCGCTGTTTTTTCACCAATTCCGGGTAATTGGGCAAGTTCTTCAACTGTTGCTGTGTTGAGATTAATGCTCTTCTTTTTGAGTTCTTTTCTACTATTACGCTTTGTTTCTAATTCAATATTTTCAACTTTTTCTTGGCTAAAAACTGCGACTAATATACTATCTGTATGAGTTTTTTCAAATTGATTTGAATTGGAGTTTGAAAAGAAAGAATTAAAGTTTTTCAAAACGATTCCAGCAAAAGTGAAAAAAAGAAGGAAGACTAAAATTGAAATTTCTTCCTTCGTGAAAAAGTTTGCAGGGTTTACTTTATTAAGAAACGACATTAATTCCAGATGTCTTTAAAGTGTTCAAAAATGTTTTTTGACTTTTTTGTTCTTTGGATTGGTTTAAAATTGGGACTATTCATTAATGACTGAATAATTTCTTTTTCGTGTTGAGAAATTTTTGAAGGTACATAGAGATTCACAACAATTAATTGGTCACCCTGTTTTTTCGTATTTAAGTTGGGTAAACCTTTACCCTTCATTCTTAGAATTTTACCTGGTGAAAGTCCAGGTTCAAGTTTTAATCTCGCCTTTCCTGTTAAAGTAGGCACCTCAATTTCACCACCAAGAACTGCTTCTGGAATTGAGAGTTCGAGCTCATAGATAATATCATCACCCTGACGTTGAAAGAGTTCGTGCGGCAATTCTTCAATCACGACAATCAAATCACCAGATGGACCACCACGACGTCCTGCATTGCCTTCGCCTCTGATTGTTAAATAATTTCCCGTTGAAACACCAGCTGGAATATCAACTGAAACTGTTGCTTCATCCTGAACTCTTCCTTCACCTCCACAAATTCTGCATGGATCAGAAATTACTTTTCCTTCACCTCCACAATTACTACATGTTGTAATGTTAACAAATTGACCAAAGACTGATCTGCTTACATGTCTTATCTCTCCAGAACCATTACAAACCGGACAGGTTCTATAACCACCGGATTTTTCCGCACCAGAACCATTACAAGTTGAACACTTCTTATAACGTTTGATTTTTATTTTTTTAGTTACTCCAGTCGCAATTTCTTCAAGTATAAGTTTTAATTTTACTCTTAAATCACTACCTCGCTGGACTGAACTTGATCTTCTGGATCTGGTTTGAGTTCCTCCACCGAAAAATTCATCGAATATACTTCCACCGAATCCACTCCCGCCAAAAATATCTCTGAATGCATTGAATATATCATTGATATCAGTGTATTCTCTGAAATCAGTACCTCTCATTCCTTCGTGACCGAACTGGTCGTATCTTCTTCTTTTTTCTGGATCACTTAAAACTTCATAAGCTTCGGCAGCTTCTTTGAATTTTTCTTCTGCTTCTTTATCGCCTGGATTTCTGTCTGGATGATATTGCATCGCAAGTTTTCTATAAGCTTTCTTAATTTCCTCTTGTGTTGCATTACGAGGAACACCAAGAACTTCGTAGTAATCTCTTTTGTTAGCCACTAATTATTTCACCTCCTCATTGTTATTATTTTGATTATCTCCAGAACTCGAGGTCACACTTGATTCACTCGCCACAATTACTTTCGAATGTCTTATAACTTTATCATTCAACATATAACCTTTTTCAACTTCTTCAATCACTGTCAGTGGTTCAACACCATCCTTTGGAACCTGGAGCAGAGCTTCATGATAATTAAAATCAAAAGGTTGATTGAGAGCTTCAATTTTTTTCAGACCATAGTCAGATAGGATTCTCATTAATTTGTTATACACCATTTCAACGCCTTGCAGAACTGCATTATTTTTTAATTCATCTTTACTGAAAGTTAAAGACCTTTCAAAATCGTCAATAACTGGTAGTAAATCTTTAATCAACTTTTCATTGGCATATTTGATTAACTGAATTTGATCTTGATCGACTCGTTTTTTGTAATTATCAAACTCAGCCATCTTACGAAGGAATTTATCCTTCCATGTGCTTACTTCATCTTTTAGTGCGTTAATTTCATTTTGTAGTTTTTCCATTTCGCTTATTTCTTCTTCTCCTTTTTCTTCAACAATTTGTTCTTCTGGTTTAGAGTTAATGTTTTCTTCAGCTGGTTGATCAACTGATTGATTTTTTATTTCTTGATTGACTTCTTCAGTTTGTTTTTGATTCTCTATGTTATTCTGTTCAATATTTTGATTTTTTAATTCTTCCTGTTCATTATTCATTTTATCTTTCTCTGTCATAATTCCTCCATCAATCATTTAGTTTTTTGCTTAAAATATCAGTAAGAAGTTTTGACATATATCCAACCAGTGCAATTACTTTCGGATAATCCATTCTTCGAGAACCAATCATTCCAATCACACCATCAGCATCACCAAATTTATACTTTGTTGTGACCACACTGAACTCACTTAACTTATCATAAACATTTTCCTTGCCAATCGAAACCAAAACACTATCATCCTTTATTTGACTTGTTCTCTCGAATATGTGAAGAATAACTTCTCTATCTTCAATTAATTCAATTACGGCCTGAATATGTTCCGAGTCCGAAAACTCAGGAACTTGAAGAATATTTTTTACTCCCGAGATATGAACTTTTTCAATTTCTTTTTCTTCCGAAAAAATTTTATCGATCGAATTGATGAATAATCTAACAATACCTGTTTTTTCATCTTTCAAATCAGCGAATCTATCATAAAAAGTATTTTTGATTTCTTCCAGATGTAAACCCGCAATCCTTTCATTGATAATATTCTGAATGTAATCTATTTTTTCCTGTTCAAATTCCATTGGAAATTCAAGATCAATTGTTTTGATAATTCCTCCTCTTAACGAGAGAACCACAAGCAAAATTTTATGTGGAAGAGTTACCAGTTGAATTCTTTCAAGAACAGCTTTCATTATTTGCGGATAGGTAACAAGTGCAAGCTGCGATGAGATTTTTCCCAGAATTCGAGATGCAATCTTCAATAATTCTTCTTCATCTTCAACAACATCGGGATTAATTTCTTTTTCTATTTTTCTTTTGATTTGAGTATGAAGATGAGGTTCTTCCATTAATAAATCGACATATATTCGATAACCTAAATCCGTCGGAATTCTTCCCGCCGAAGTATGAGGATGATAAATTAAACCCCTTTCTTCAAGGTCAGCCATCACATTACGAATTGATGCGGGACTTAACCCAAGCTGATATTTTTTACTAATTACACGCGAACCTACAGGATTGGCAGTAAGAACAAAATTTTGAACTATGCATTTTAAGATTTGTTTTTCACGCTGAGTCAATTCGATATTTACCATAGCAGCACCTCATAAAAATTACCGATATCTTCATGATGAAGCAACAACTCATTTTTTATGATTTTATTATCAAATTTAAATAGCCGAGACATAAAATTTAAGCAAACATCTCCATTTAATACCAACATTATATTTAAGCTTAGATGACTTCCGAAATTAAACTTAAAAATTTATTAAGTATCCTGTAAAATTTCTTCAAAAACCCTTTCGATGGACATAAAACTATTATTGCGAATAAATGTTTCAACATTTTTAGGAAAATCCTCAAAATTTGATGCAGTGAAATACTTTTTGATTCCTTCCGCCAGTGCCTGCGGGTTTTGAGGTTCTACTATAAAACCTGTTTTTCCATCTTCAACAAGTTCCGGTAAACCCCCGACATTTGTAACCACAACTGGCTTCTTGAATCCATAAGCTATATTTAGAATTCCGCTCTGTGTTGCTGAATTGTATGGTAAAACAACCACATCCGATGCCGAATAATAAATTCCCACTTCTTCGTTTGGTACAAATTCATCTATTATCAAAACATTTTTATTGAGATTGAGTTCTTTAATTCTCTCAAAATATTTGTCTTTCCATTCATAAAACTCACCAACAATAAGCAGAAAATATTTTTCATCTTCTTTCAATAAAATTGGCATTGCATTAATCAGGTGCATTAAACCTTTGTATGGTCTGATATAACCAAAAAACAGAAGGACTTTCTTATCATCATCTATACCAAGTTTTTTTCGTGCATCACTTTTTGAGAATGAAGAATCGAATTCATAACAATCATAAATTGGCAGGGATGATCTAAAAATCTTTTTATCTGGAAAAAGTTGTTTGATACCTTTTTCCACCACATCCGAAAGGACAAGAAATTTATCAGCAGATTTTAATGAGTACATGGTCAATATCTTATCATAAAACATCGATTCGTGTGAGATTATATTTTCAGTAATAAAAAGAATTCTATTCTTAAATTTTTTGTGCAGAACACTTGCAATTGTCCCAACTGAAAATCCAAAAAAAGGCTGGTACCAGATAAAAGCAATCAAATCTGGTTTTATGGAAGAAATAGATTTTATTGTTTTGATCCAGCTCAATGGATTTATTGAATCAATTAATCTTGTTGATGGATGAACTTTAATCGGAACTTTGCTGACATCTTCCTGTCTTGTACCCGGAAACAGTAATTGGGGATAAAGGCGAGTGAAGTTTATCACCTCCACATCAAAAGTTTTTGAAAGTGCCTCATAAAGATGAGCAACAAATAAAGCATTTCCTCCACGGTAAGGATACGCAGGTCCAACTATGACAATTTTCTTCTTCATAAATTTAACTTTATAACTAACATATGATTTAATTTTTGATATTTCAATCTTGAATCTGTGAAAACTTGAATCACCCTGTATTTATCATTCAATAGTTCCGGGAAATAATATTTATTTTCAGGAACGGGACTTAAAAAGTAATCGACAAGATATTTAATATTTTTTCTTTGTAGATATTTGATATACTCATCAGCACCTGCTTTATAAGTATTCAAGAGTTCATCATTGTTAACCATTCCATCAAGATTAACTACTTTGAATTGTGTGAAGTAAGAAAGAACTCCACTATTTGCAGAACCAATAATTACATCATTATTCAGATTTGCCCTCAACCATTTAGCAGTTTTGAGTGCAAGTGTTTGTTCATGTTGAGCAGTAAATATTTTTATTCCTCCCAGAAGAAAAACAAATGCAATTATTGCAATCAAAATTTTAAAAACTTTTTGATCTAAACTCACAAATTTATCTTTAATCCAAATGCCAGTAACAATTGAGATTGTAATTATCAGAAAAATTATCTCTGGCAAAAAATAATAGAATCTATACTCCCAGAAGTAAAGAGTATAAAACGAATAATGAAAAAGCAAATAGATTGGAATGAAACCATAACCTGAAAACAGCTTAAAAACTTTCATCAAATAACCACTCTTTATGAAATAAATTATCACAGCAACCAAAATTGCAATCACCACATAAACAGCAATTTGTTCTATAAGACCGAAGCCTCTATTTGCGAATAAATCGAAATTGAACGGAAATATAAATCGTCGAATTTCATAAAGAAAGAAATCAAATGACCAGTAATCACCAACCTGATTTAAAACACTCCGATGATTGTGAAAGACTTTTGCACGTCCGCTGATTGGTACAAATTGGTCAAATTTCAGATAGTTAAAAATTAAATATGGAACGAATATAATCGAAAAACCAAGTCCTGCAACGAAAGCTATTTTGAAACGCTTTAAGAAAGATTCTTTTTTCAAGAATAAAATATAGATTGAAAAAGCAAGGATATAAAAACCTCCATCAAGCCTTGAAAGAGCAGCAAGGGCAATTATCAGTCCAAAGAGAAAATATTTGAATTCAATCTTTGTATTGTGAGAATTTTTAATTTGTTGTTCATAGAAAAGAACTGAAATTAAAATTAACAGCCAGTTAAAATTAGTTTCCAGACTCTTAAAGTTTATGGCAATTATTACCGGATTTAAGAAAAGAAGAATAGCAGAAAAGAAAGCAGAATATTCATTACGAGATATTCTTCGGACAAATACAAAAGTTAGATAAGCAGCAGCTGTTGCAATTACTGATAAAATCAATTGACTGATAATTACTGGTGCAAAAATATATGAACGAAACAACAAATAAATGAATGTCAGAAACAATAGTACAAGTGGCTGGTAACCATTTGTCTTGTTGATTAAATCGAAAGTTGAACCATATCCATTCGCAATATTTTGCGCTATTCTGAAATAATAGTAACTATCATCTGAAGATATTCCGTGCTCTATCGAATATTCAATAGAAAAAGAGATGATTACTCTGATGATAAAGCCAATTAATAATGATGCAAGAAGTATTTTTCTAATCATATTCATGTGATATCGTTCTAAATAATGTTAAATGTTTTCAAAATTATTAAATAGAATAAGGATTGAAAAATGAATTTGAGAATGGATAGTGTTTCTATTTTTGTTGAGAACAGATTGGACTTTTTATAAATTTAATTTTCCGAAATATTGTTCTTTTTCTTCAGTTGTTTTTCCACTTTTTACATCATTAACAAAAGTAGAACTTTGTTATCTGGTTTAAATTTATATTTTTTAATTTGTTACGGCTACTTTAGCAACCGAATTTTTGAACGGTTGGTTCATTCAGCAACAACAAATTTTTTACTCGAGCTAAATCCTCTCACTTCGGGATAGTACATCAACGAACTTACAGCTGGAGGAAGGATATAAACTCCTGGTAATTGTGCATAAGTCAAATATTTAAAGTTCAACTCGCCATTGGGGAAATGAGTCATAAAAAATGCTGCGTTTTTATCTCTAAATTCTCTATGATGATAATAATATCCATTCTGTTTCAAAGGATCTTGTAAAACTTCAAATCCTGGAATAAGAGGATCTTCAAGCATGAAATATTCTAAATCCTGTTTTGATTTAACTATTAATTCAACAAGAATTCTATCACCCACTTTTATTGTATCCTTAACCTCTTCAAGTTTTTGAACAAGTCTATCCTTCTCTTTTTCATAGTAAACACGATAAAACTTTCTCTTAACTTGAAAAGTATAGCTTTCATTTTGGACTTCTTCAACAAAGCGTGATTGAATCAATGAACAATAAAGTTTACCACGACCAGATTTTTCGATTCGAATTTGATTAATTCCCACCTTCAAAAATCTTTTATCGATTTCCAGAGTAAGTTCATTCTGATCTGTCACTTCAGAAAATTTCGAGTTATAAAATTCTTTACCATTGATCAGTATTTTAAAATCGAAATTACTTTCCAATTCAGAAGTCATTTTCAGATAATCTACCAACGAATAAATTACTGTTGCAGTTTGTTTTGTGCTGAACCAGAGATTACCTCTTTTTTGATTAATCAACCACCTCACAGCATTTTCAATAATTTCATTTGATTCTCCTATCATAATAAGAGATTTTATCGCATTCGATGTGATTTCTATTCTATCGTTTATCAATCGTGAGTAAGAATTTTTCCCCCAGTAAACAATGTTGCCTTCCTTATTTGCACTTTTCATTAGTGAATTTTTCAGATCAGAAATTTTATCTTCCAGTACATACGATTGAGCTATCTGTAACAACAAAGAAGAGACAAAAGGATCATTTTTATATTTCAGAAGAGAATAGAATTTTCTGACAGCTAATTCTCTATCATTTTCAAAACTATCACTAAATCTAATTGCTTTCGAAAGTGAATAGAGTAAATATGTTTTTGTACGTTCATCAATGGAATTATCTGAAACTAATTTTCTTAATGATTTTAATCCCTCATAAAACATTCTCTCTGGAACTTGATATCCAGCTTCTTTTGTCAGAGTTAATCCATACATAACATAAGCAGTCATATACGGATTGGTTTGATCACTTTCCCACCATCCCCATCCACCATCGAAATGTTGAAGTTCTTTTAATCGCTTGAGACCTTTCTTTACAATTTCAGGCAGTTCGTTAAGAGTTTTCGATGAGACATTTACCTTCAATTCTTGAATAAGATTAGCAACAATAATAGAAGGCAGAAATCTGCTCATTGTTTGTTCAACGCATCCGTAAGGATAACCAACAAGTTCATCAATTGAGCTGAGTAAATTACCCAATAATGTCGGAGTTAATTTGAGTTGAACCTTAACATTTGATAAATCTTCACCGGCATCAAAATTCAAATCATATTTTGCTGATTTTTTTGATAAACTAAAATTAACAACATCTAAGTATCGAACGCCCTGTTGTTCAACAGGAATTACAACTTTAATTGCATCAGACTCAATCCTGCCCTCAAAAGATTCTTTAACAAGTGCTTTCGCAATTATTTTCAATGAATCTACATTTGCATCAACACCAACCGTTACATAAATTTTTTCAATGCCATTTGCTTTTACTTTTAAATCTTGAGTAGTTGAAACATCAATAATTCTTTGATTCATTCTTTCTGAATTTTTAATTATAAGTTTTCCATTTTCTACAGTTACAGAGACTCTAATTTGTTTATCTGATTTTGTGTAGTTATGAACGATTATCGGGAGACTGATTTCATCTTTTTCGTGAATATATCTTGGTGACTCGACACGAATAATTATATCTTTTTGAGTAATTGTATTGATGTAACTTTCTCCAATTTTTGAATCAATTGTTATAGATCTGACAGTGTTGCGCCATGAGGTAAGATTATCAGGATATTTTATATCTACATCAACCTCACCTTTAGAGTTCGTAACCAAATCAGGTTTCCAGAAAATTGCATCCTTAAATTCACTTCGAATTACCGGTTCAATGAATTTTTTATCACCTGAAGCAGGTGCTTCAAGCTGTAATTTTCTTTCTGGTGTAAATCCTGCTTGATTAACAACATCCGCTTCCAACTTGTAAATACGATCATGGAAATACCTGAAGAATTGTTTCTCTTCTTTTAACACATAAATTATTCCAGCATCAAGCAATTGATTTTTAGCTAACTTGATTGATGATATTAACCGATTTTCATACTTCTCCGATGAAATTAAAATCTTATAGATACCAGAAGGAAGACCAGTAAACACAAAAATCCCATCTTCGTTTGTTCGGGTTACTCTCCGTTGATTCCCTTTGATTAAAATGATATTTATGTTTTCAATTGGCTTGCCTGTTTCGTAATCGAGAATTTTACCTTTGATTTTCCCATTACTAAAAAATCCTAACCATTTGAATCTTTCACTTTGTTCTTGAAATCTTTCCTGAGAAGTAGAAACACCATAACTAATAATTTCAGTTGATACTGTGAAAACTTTGTAGATCGATGATTTTGAAAAATAGTCGAAAATGTTTTCTGCAGTTTCTTCTCTGATTGAAAAGATACTTTCATCAATGGTTGAGATTGAAATCTCTGCATTTTCAACAGGCTTGCCCTGTGTGTCAGTTATCTTTACTTTCAATTTTCCTCTTTCACCAGGTTTATATCTCGATTTATCAGGAATGAGTGTGACATTTAATTTCTTATCTTCCCTGAGAATTCCAATCTTCTTCATCGTGGAGAAAAATTGATTGTCAGAATAAAATCCTGCATAGATATAAACTGCCGCTGGCAATTTCTTTGGACTTTTTATCTTAATAATTTTTGTGTTCCCTTCTATTTTCACAACATCGTAGTAATAAATTTCTGACTGTTCTAAAGTCAGAAAAACATTAACATCATCAACTGGTGAGATTAACATTAATTCAATTTCATCATATTGATTATAGATATCCTTTGACGAAATAATCTGAAGTCCTTCTCGATAACCTGCACTCGCAAAACCTCTTTCACCAACAAAGAAGTTATTCCTGACTGAAATTATCTTTTCTTTATCCTTCACAATAACTTTGTAGGAGAATTTGCCTTCCTGATTTGTCTGATAACTAACAAAACCAATCCCATCTTTTTGAGTTTGACCTTTCAATGTATCAACATCTTCATAATATTCAGCTTGATCGAAGATGTGAACTTTTTGCATGATCACTTCAAATTTTTCTTCTTTGGGATTGGCTGAAAAGTCAGTGGTTGTGACTTTGATAATTATTTTTTGTCCTGGATGATAAAAATATCTATCAGGACTGGTGGTCAATTGAATTTTATCTTTCGTTATAAGAAATCTGGTTGAACCCTGAACCTCTCTGTTTGATTCATCTTTTAGATAAGCCACAAATTGATATTCATAGTTTTGTTGAATATCCTTCTCGAGATATAAAATTTTTGAAAATACACCTTCGACTAATTCGCCTTCGCCTTCTTCAATTAATTCTGATTGATAGAATGGAATTATTTCAATAAAACAGGAACGATAAAATCTTGCATACGGCTCAAACTCCCACCAGTATCTGACAAGCGGTTTACGATAAAGATAATATTTGACCTTTCCTGTTTGAACTGGTTTACCAAAGAAATATTCACCTTTTACGGTGACTTTAATTGAGTCAGATGGATTATAATTTTCTTTATCTTTCGAGACAATAACCTTATACTCTGGCTTTTTATAAGCTTCCACAAAAAATTGATAAGGATAATTCATTCCAGAGATTTCGATATTCAATGTATAACTTCCAAGTGGTGCAGAGACTGGAATTTCAAACGAACCATTAAGTGTACCTAATGAATTTGTATTAATTAAAGAATCAAAAACGGTAGAATTATCTGGTGCAATAATTTTAACTCTAACCTGAAAATTTTTTAATGCAATTAATTCATCACCTTTTCGTTCTCGTAAGATTGATTTGAAATAAACTTTTTGTTCAGGCCGATAAACTGGTTGATTTGTATAAGAATAGACAAGGTATTTATTGTATTCATCTGAAGGTGAATAAATAAAATCCTGATGAAGGATTGCTGAATCCTGATAAGTTGTAATGACAAACAGTTTTCTATTTTCTGGACGATCGCCTATTTTTCCATAGGCAATTCCATTCTCGTTAGATTTTAAGACAACACTTTTCTTATCCAGTGCAACAAGTTCAACCTTGATATTATCAATTGGTCTCGAAGTGATTCTATCTGCAATGAAAATCAAAGCTTCATCAATTGTTCTTTTAGCAGTTATTCCAAATTTTGAACAGGTAAAGAATGTATATGAGGTGCTTTCACCTGATGCAGCTTTAATTAAATAAGTACCAGTTTGAGGTACGCCATTAAATTCAAAAGTTTTGTGAAACCAGTTTTGATACACATTAATGAATCTCTCTTCTTCAAATATAATCTCAAGTTCATCTTGAAGAAGATTAAACTCTTTATCGCTAAAAGTTGGGTAGTTCAGATTTATCAAAATAAACTTTAATGGATCTTTAATTCTAAAAATCTGAAAGTGAATTTTTTGAGATTTTAGATAAGAACCACTCACCTGTATTACTAACTTTTCATCGGGCAGAACATTTTTATTACTATAAATGTAGAGACTTGTCTGTGCAGAAAGATGTGCAAATAAAAAGGTAAGTATCAGGGCTATTATTTTGAGTTTCATTTGAGTCTCGTTTTTTCTTATTACTTATTGTAATTTAATTAGTTGCTTTGAATGATGTTGGGGAAAAATTTTCTAATAACTTTCATGAAATTGGAATCAATATCTTTTTATAGGGATAATAATTTTAGCAAAAGAAAAAATTCATTTCAGATTTTTAGCGAAAAACTAATCCTGTTCCAATTACCATTTTAATTTTATAAAAATCAGCAAATGATAATCTGCTGCTAACTAAAAAATCAAGGTAAAATATTTTTCGTCAGGAAAAAGTAAATCCAATGAAATTATATCAATTGGATATAGCTGGTTGCATCTTTTAAGAATGTTTTTATCTTTATTAAGATAGTATTTCAAACAGTTCACAAAGAGGCTTAAAAATGGAGAAAAAGCCAAAATTTGCTGTTATAGGCGCAGGTCATGGCGGTATGGCTATGGCAGGTCATTTAGCATTAATGGGTTTTGAAGTAAATTTGTATAATCGTTCAAAAGAGCGGCTCTGGGGTATCCATTCAACAGGTGGAATAAGAGTAGAAAGTGATTTTGGCCTTAAAGGTCTGGGTGTTCTTAACTTAGCAACGACAGAGATTGGTGAAGCAATAAGTGATGTTGATATAATTATGGTTGTTGTGCCTGCAACTGCTCATCGTTACATTGCAGAAATTTCTGCTCCACATTTGAAAGATGGTCAAATTATAATCTTAAATCCCGGCAGAACATTTGGTGCACTCGAATTCCGTCAGGTATTAAATGGATTAAATGTAAAAGCAGATGTAATAATTGCTGAAGCTCAAACATTTATTTATGCATCGAGAGCAGTAAATCCCGGTCAGGTGCATATTTTTAGAATTAAAAATTCAATTCCGCTTGCTTCAATACGCGCACACTTGATACCAGAAGTCTTAAAAAAAATTCGTATTGCCTATCCTCAATTTGTTCCGGGAGATAATATTTTCAAAACAAGCTTTGATAATATTGGAGCAGTTTTTCATCCAGCTCTTTGTGTACTTAATGCCGGCTGGATAGAAGATGATGCTGAATTTCAATTTTATTATCAGGGTGCTACGCAATCTGTAGCAAAAGTTTTAGAAAAAATTGATGAAGAAAGAGTAAAAGTTGCCGAAGCTCTTGGAATAAGAGCAATTACTGCTCGTGAGTGGCTTTATCTTGCTTACAATGCAGTAGGTGAAAATTTACAAGCTGCTATGAAAGCTAATCCCGGTTATCGAGGAATTAAAGCCCCAAACAGATTAAATATGAGATATATTACTGAAGATGTACCTACAAGCCTGGTTCCGATTTCTTCTGTTGGAAAAAAATTTGGAGTAGAAACACCAACTATTGATGCTATAATTCATCTTGCATCAATATTAACTCAAACAGATTATTGGAAAGAAGGAAGAACAGTTGAAAGATTGAATATTCAGGATATGTCGTTAAAAGATTTGCGGTTACTTGCAATAGGTGAAAAATAATTTAATTACTATTGGAAGGAGTTGTTAAATGAAAAGTAAAAAATTGATTCTTGGTTGTGCTCTTGGCAATTGTGTGCATATTGGTGGATTAAATCATTTTTTAAGATTAGCAGAATTGGAAGGATTTAAAACTTACTCGCTTGGTCCTGCTGTTCCGCTTGAAAGATTATTCAATGAAATTGAAAAACAATCTCCTGATATTGTTGCTGTAAGTTACCGCCTTACACCAGAAGTTGCAGAAAATCTTTTTGAATCCTTAAAAGAATTAATTAATAAAAAATCCCTTCATAAGATAAAATTTATTTTTGGCGGAACACCTTCTGTTGCTGAAGTTGCTAGAAACAAAAAAATCTTTGATAAAGTATTTGACGGCACCGAGAGTTTAGATGAAATAAAATCATATTTAAGAGGTACACAAACAGAAAATCAGCATGAAATTTTTCCTCAAACATTAATTGAAAGAATTAATCTAAAATATCCTTATCCGATAATAAGGCATCACTTTGGAAGACCTACCTTACAGGAAACTATAGAAGGAGTTAGAAAAATTGCAGAAGCTCAGGTATTGGATGTAATTTCACTTGGAACAGATCAAAATGCACAGGAATTTTTTTTCGAACCAGAATTAATGAAACCAGAACTTGATGGGGCAGGAGGTGTGCCAGTAAGAAAAGAAGAAGACCTTAGAGCTTTGTATGAAGCATCGAGATGCGGCAACTATCCATTGATGAGATGTTACAGTGGAACAAATAATTTAATTAAGTGGGCTGAAATGAGTGTAGAAACAATTAATAATGCCTGGGCTGCAATCCCTTTAACCTGGTATAGTGTAATGGATGGAAGATCAAAACGGCCACTTGAAATATCAATTTCAGAAAATCAACAGGCAATGAAATGGTATGCTGAACATAATATACCAGTAGAAGTAAATGAATCGCATCAGTGGAGTTTGCGCGATGCTCATGATTCTCTTGCAGTTGCTACAGCATTCTTAGCAGCTTATAATGCAAAAAAAATGGGAGTTAAAGATTATGTGGCTCAATACATGTTTAATACTCCCCCAGGGACTTCACCACAAATGGACATAGCAAAGATGCTTGCTAAAAATGAATTAATTGAAGAATTAAGAGATGATAATTTCAGAATTTATAGAGAAGTTCGTGCGGGGATTGCACATTTTTCTCCTAATCCACAAATTGCAAAAGGACAGCTTGCTGCATCAGCTTTAATCAGCCTTTCACTTCAACCTCATATTCTTCATGTTGTTGCTTACTGTGAAGGCGATCATGCAGTTTATCCAGAAGAACTAATTGAAAGCTGCAATATTGTTCACGGAGTAATTCAAAATACTTTATATGGTTATCCTGATGTTTTAAGTGATAAAAAAATTATAAGTAGAAAAGAAGAATTAAAAGAAGAAGCTAAAGTGATTTTAGAAGCAATAAAAATATTTGGTAAAAATTATTCCGATGACCCATGGTCTGATGCAAAAACATTATCGTTAGCAATCAAAGAAGGTATACTTGATACACCTCATTTTGTTGGTAACCCGCATCTCTGTGGTAAAATAAAAACAAATTTGATAAATGGTGCCTGGTATGCAATTAGTAACAGAAGCGGGAAAATCATAAAAGAAAAACAACGAATTAAAAAATTCTTAAAAAAATAAGGAGTAAAGTAATGTCTGGAATTCCTGGAATCAATAAACCTGAACAATACGAAATTGTAAATCAGATGCTGGATAAAATGCAACATCGATGAAATAAAGTGCGAGAGATTTTTTCCACAAGAAATTCAACCTTTGGTATTATCTCTAATTTTCATTCGCAAAATGATATTGAAAGATTTAAGAAAAACAATGCTGTTGAACATAATCTTTATGATATACATTTCGCAAAAGCAACAGAAGTAAACGGAAAAATTCAACTCGAAAGAGAATATTCTGGAGTTGTTCCTTTTGATTATACCAAATTAAATGATTCGATTTACTTCGCATCTGAAATTAAAGCTTTAAAAACATTTAGTAACGAAATCTTTGATATTCCGCCAGGAAGTGTTGAATCAGATAACAAGATTATCATTAAACAGAAGATAGAACTTCCATCAAATTTTCTGAATGATTCGCCTGACATCATTGCAAAAATGCTGCGAACCAGAATTAAAAATGCTGTGATAAAACGAATTAACAAGGATACATTCGGAAGCTGGTTAAGCGGAGGAATTGATTCAAGTATAATTGCAGGAATAGCTCGTCCACACATTAAAAAGTTTTACTCATTCACTGGCGGATTAAAAAATTCAACTGATGTTGAGTACGCTCGCTTAATGGCTAACCATACTAAATCGAATCATATTGAAATCATCGTTGATTTGAATGATATCTTAAAAAATTTAAGCGATGTAATTTATCACCTTGAAAGTTTTGATGCTTATCTTGTTCGTTCTACCATTTTGAATTTTATTATTTCCAGAAAAGCAAAAGATTATGTGGGAGATATTTTTTTTTGGTGAAGGCGGCGATGAATTGTTTGCTGGTTATGAAACTTAAAAACTATTCCTATTAATGAACTTCCAGCGGAGCTTGTGAACATTACAAAGGCATTAGCAAATACGGCATTACAAGGAGTTGATCGCAGCGCCTACGGAAATGGTTTAATTGCTCATGTACCTTTTATGGATCCTGAAGTTTTTGAATACGCTCTAAAAATTCCACCTCAATTCAAAATCAATAATGGAATCGAAAAATGGATTTTAAGACAATCTGTCAGGGATGTTCTTCCAGAGAAAATATTGAATCGAGGGAAAGAAAAGTTCTGGCAGGGTTCAGGTGTAAAAGAATTATTGTTCGATTATGCAAATTCAAAAATTACCGATTCAGAATTCAATCTTAATCAAACTCTTAAAAACGGATTCAAGTTAAGAAGCAAAGAAGAATATCTTTACTATAAAATTTTTTAAGAACATTTTGGAGAATTCGAAAATTTTGATTGGTTGGGATTTTCAAAGATGAACAATTCTACTGTGAACCAGCAACTTTGAATTTTAATTTAATCGTCAAACAGATAACGACTATAATTTCATTCAAGTACAAAATATTTTGAATATTCAATCTCAAAATTTTCAGGATAGAAACTTCCGCTCTTTCTATCCTGAATATATTTTCCTTTGTAGTTACCATTGATGATCATTTTCAAGACTTCAACAAAATCATCAATTTCTTCAAGTGTATTATAAATTCCAAAGCTTGCCCGAATTGCACCCGTCAATTGTGTTCTATCACCCGATAAAATTCTTTCTTTCATTTTTCTGCCTTCTTCATCCGTTACCTTCAACAATTTTTTAATGTAAGGTTGAGCACAGAAACAACCATTTCTTACTCCAATGCCTCCTTCACAACCAAGAATTGCCGCAACCAATGCGTGATACCTTCCATCAACATTAAAAGGAATCACACCCAATTTGTTTTGATAATCATCAAAAGATTGAGGACCGAGAAATTTTATTTTACCGAGTTCATTTAATTTTTGATAGACATATCTGGTCAGGTCAATTTCGTGCTTTGCGACTTCATCCATACCAATCTTTTCAAGCATTTGAATTGCACTTGCAAGAGCAACCGCACCGATTAAATTCGGTGTTCCTGCTTCTTCCTTGTCAGGCAAATGAGTCCATGCGACTTCATTTTCTGTGACAAGATCAACTGTCCCGCCGCCAACATAATCAGGATCACCTTTTTCAAATACTTCTTTTGGACCAATCAGAACTCCAGTTCCAAAAGGTGCATACATTTTGTGAGCTGAGAAAACAAGAAAATCGATATGTTCTTCATCTTCGTCTGGTTTGATATCTATTTTTCTGTGGGGAATGAGCTGTGCAGCATCGACTAAAATCTTAGAACCATAACCGTGAACCAATTTAGCGATTTGATGAATTGGGTTAATCAACCCCGTTACATTTGCTGCACCAGTAATTGCAACAAGCTTTAATTTCTTTTGATACTTTTTGATTTTTTCTTCAAGGTCATTTAAATCAAGCGAACCGTCCTCATTAATTTCTGCGTGAATTAAATTTGCAACTTTTCTCCATGGCAAGTCATTCGAGTGATGATCCATGAAAGAGCAAATTACGACATCATCATTTGTCAAGTTCAAACGATGAGCAACTTTATTTATCGCTTCTGTTGTGTTTTTAGTATAGATGACTGTATTCTTCTCAAGATTTGCGTTCACAAAACGTGCGACAATTTGCCGACTATCATCATAAGCTTTAGTAGCTACAAGTGATTTTATTCCAGCACCACGGTGAACTCCTGAATACCATTCGAGAATTTCATAGACTGCATCACGAACAAAAGTAAAAGTTGGAGTACTTGCTGCGTTATCAAAAAATATGTATTGCTTTTCAGTTCCATCTAAAAGTTTAACTTTTTTGTTGAGTCCAATTAAATAATTTCTAACATTGTGGATGGATAAATCGGCGGGAATAAAATTTTTGGCGCTACACATAAACAGCTCAAATTTGTTTGACTTATTACACAAAACTAAAAAAAAAATTATTCGAATTTAATTTTGGGTGATTTTCAGTGGAATATTTTAAGAATGTAATTGATGGTAGAGTATTTGACTATCTTTTTTTACTTAAATGCTTTTTGAACTAACCTCCATAATAGAAAAATTTGTAATCAAACTCTCCCTGCAAATCGTAAGAAAGTTCTGTTTCGAATTCTAGATCGTCAATTGATTTTACAACTGCAACTCCCTGAACTGAATTAATTATAAAAGCCTCTTTGAAATTTCCAATCTCATTTTCATAAATGATTCGTTCAATAACTTCATAGCCACGTTTCATACAAATCTCAATCATTTTAGAACGACCAACGCCTGGCAAAAGTCCGCATTCTAAACTTGGCGTGATAATCTTTACATCTTTGAATTCATCTTGATAATCAATGAAAAAAATATTTGTCCGTGATCCTTCAAGCACATGGCCTTCGTCATCAATCAAGAGCACTTCATCATAACCTTCATCTCGAGCTTTTTCAAAGAAGTAATCATACTTTTTTCTTGCTATAAATTTTTCTAATCGACTTGTATCTCCGTGTTCATACAAACCTTTAACTGTCGTTAAATCGCATTCATCATTAAAAGTCGGGTGAAAAAATTTTATTTCGAATTCAAAACGAGGTTCATCACTCAAAATATCAATGACATTAACAAGTTTAATTCTCGCATCAGGAATATTGCACACAAGCAGACTATTAAAAATTAATTGTTCCAGTGTTTCCCTGTCTATATAAACGGCGGTTCTTTCAGGTATAGACTTAAACATTCTATCAAGATGTTCATCCAGAAAAACAACATTGTAATTAACAGCCCGCATCGTCTCGAAAACACCAATTCTAAATTCATTAATGTCTTCATAAGCTGAATTGATATCATCTTCTGTGATCTTCATAAATCCCCCGCTAATGAATTAAAAATTGCTTTCCCTTTTTGAAGCGTTTCGTCATATTCTTTTTCAGGAATGCTGTCGTAAACAATTCCGCCTCCGAGATTCAAAAACAACTTACCCTTTTCATAGACAAGCGTTCTAATTGCAATATTTAATATTGCATCGCCGTTTAAATTGATGCAACCTATTGAACCAGTGTAAATACCTCTTCGAGATTTTTCGAGTTCATCGATAATTTCCATTGATCTTTTCTTTGGAGCACCAGTAATTGAACCGCCTGGAAACATTGCTTCAAGTAAATCAAAAAAATCTTTCCTATCTTGAAGCTCACCGGTGACTTCAGCAACAAGATGATGAACACTTGAATAAGTCTCTACTCGTTTTAAGTGTTTGATCTGAACAGAACCAGGCTTGCAAACTTTTCCGAGATCATTTCGTTCTAAATCGACTATCATTAAAAGCTCTGCTGAATCTTTTTCGCTTTGTAAAAGTTCTGCCTTTAATTTTTCATCATCTTCTGAATCATTCCCTCGTCTGATTGTTCCTTTAATTGGTTTTGTGAGTACAAATCCGTTTTTTAAGTGAACAAACAACTCAGGTGATGTACTCAAAATCCATCTTCCCTCATCGACGCAAATTAAAGCACTAAACTGAGCTGGATTGAATTTTCTTACTCTTTTGTAAATTTCAATTGGGTGATGATTAACTTCACCAACAAATTGTTGAGATAAATTTATTTGATAGACATCACCTTCTTCAATGTATCTTTTGACTCTTGCAACTGCTTCGAAATATTCACTCTTAGAAAAATTAGAAATAAAATTTATCTCCCTGTTTGATTGAATTGATTTTTTCCCTGGTTTTAATCTGTAAAAAATAAAATTTAAAAGTTTTTTCGGATCATCAATTGAGTATGCAGTGTATTTTTTTGTTTGATGGTCATACACCAATGCCGATGTAAAAAAGCCAAGAAAAATTTCTGGAAAATTTGTTGTGGAAGTTTTTTTACTTTCAACTTTTTCAATTCGCATTCCAAAGTCGTAAGAGAAATAACCAGCAAAGCCCATCGAGAAAGAATCTGAATCAAAAATAAACTCAGAATATTTTTCTTTTAGTTGTGAAAAGATTGATTTTAGTTCATTCAGTGGATTAACTGTTGAGATTATTTCTTCTTTTTTGTTTCTGATTTTAAGTTGATTGTTCTGAAATGAAATCAAAAATTCTGGTTGTACAAGCAAAATAGAATATCTGCTATAAGGAACATTGGTCAATGCTGAATCGAGAAACATCCATCCATCTTCTGGATTAATGCGACTGAAAAGATCAAATGGGGAGATGTTCAAACTTGCTTCAAATTTTTTCATCACTAAGACGAATTTATTCAATCTAAATTTTCAAGCAATTACAATTTTAAAAATTGTGATAAAAAGAAAGCCAGATTAATTCATTTCAATTAAATAAAAATAAATCAATTCGAATAATAAACTCAATTCGATCTTGATTAAGTAGTTGCCTCTTCGAGTTTATAGATTTTCAGAATGTTGTAAAAAGTATCTCGCTGGGCAGCATCAAATCCAGAACCGTGAATCAATTCAATCACTTCATCGGTCGAACTTTTATTTACGAAATTTGCAGCTGCGTGGACATTTTCTTCTTCAAGTGTTCCGCCAAAATCATCAGCACCAAAATGTAAAGCAACCTGACCAATCTTTTTTCCTTCACTGAACCACGATGCCTGAATGTGCAGGAAATTATCCAGATAAATTCTTGAAACAGCAATCATCTGCAAATAACGATATGGAGATGCAAAAGATTTTATGTGTTTTTCAAGCGGTGTATTTTCTGGCTTAAAACTCCATGGAATAAATGCAGTAAATCCGCCAGTCTTATCCTGAAGTTTTCTGATATTTTCCAGATGAATCACAATATCTTCATCAGTTTCGATGTGTCCAAACATCATTGTTGCAGTCGTTTTATATCCAAGCAGATGAGCTTCTCTCATCACATTCAACCAATCTGCACTTGTACCTTTTTTCTTGCTGATTTTTCGTTTAACTCGATCGCTTAAAATTTCTGCACCACCACCAGGAATTGTATTTAAACCTGCTTCTTTTAATTTCATCAGAACTTCTCTAACAGAAAGTCCACTTACTTCACTCATTCCAATAATTTCTGATGTGGAAAAGAAATGTGGATGAATTTCAGGAACTTCTTCTCGTGTTCGTCTGACTAATTCAAGATAATAATCAAATGGCAAATCTGGATTTACTCCGCCCTGGAGCAAAACTGTTGTAACTCCTCTTCGAGCTGATTCTTTGAATTTTTGAATCATCTCATCAACAGAATAAGTGTATGCATCAGGTTCATCACGGTGACGATAAAAGGCACAGAATGTACAATCAATTTCGCAGACATTTGTGTAGTTTGGATTAGTATCGATAACAAAAGTCACATAGTTCTCTGGATTTTTTCGAAACCGAATTTCATTTGCAACTTCACCAAGTTCAAGAATATCGTTGTATTTGAGCAGTTGAAGACATTCCTGTTCGTTTATTCTTTCACCGTTCAATGCCTTTTTTAGGATATCTTTTGTAATCATATTCAGCTCATTAGATTTTTGAAATTAAAAAACTAAACTTTTTAATTATTGAATTGTGGTAATTGTTTTTTCTTCGTTTTTATGCTTTTGAATTAACTTATCGTACAATTCACAGAAAACATTAATCGCTTTAAGTTCATCTTCTCCCAAACGATAAACTATATTATTCAAATATTCTTTAATCTCATCTCGACTCAATCCAATCTTTGAGTTATAAAACTCTTCAATCTTATCATCAGAGAAGAAGAATTTATTCAATGAATCATTTAAGAGTTCATCGAGTGCCTGAACTTTTGACTGCGGAAGATCTTTTCTCACAGCCCAGAGTGCAAATACAAATGGAAGTTTTTGCCATTCATACCAGAGTTGGGCTAAATCATAAGTATAATTAAATCCTTCAATTTTGTTTTTCATAAATCTCAGAGCATCATCACCAATTGTTAAGAAGGCATCAAAGTTTGGAAGATTTTTCTCTCTTGCCGAAATTTTTTCTCGAACATAAGTCGCATCAAAACCATATTTGAATTCAAGAATCACCTGAAGCAGTCTGAAAGATGTTGAAGTTTCATCAGTAATGGCAATGTTCTTTTTATCCATTTTTTCTATTGGATATTTTGAATAGAGAATCACGCTCTTAACATTTTTATTTCCCACTATTCCATAATTGAGATATTTGAAATCATTCTTTTTTTCGAAGTAATCAACAAGTGAAACAATTCCTGCATCAATTTTCCCATCTTTAAAAAGAAATCCTAATTGTCTCGGCGGAGCTTGAAAGATTTTATATTCACGATTATCCAGATGTTTGAAAAATGGTAATGTATTAAGATAAGAAACACGGCCAATGATGTTCTTCGAATGAAGTTTCACAGGACGATAAAAAATGTCTCGTTCAACTGGAATTTTGTTTGCGTCGTTGATTATTTTAATCAGTTTATTTTTTGCAAGCTGCATTGGAGTGATTGCACCAGCATCGTGAGCGATTCTTTCACCACCAACGGTTCCATCCATATCATCAGCACCAAAGTTCAATGCAACAGCTGCAAGCTCTTCAGTCAACATAACCCAGTATGCTTTAATGTGATCAAAGTTATTCAACATCAATCTTGAAATGGCAATTGTCTTCAAATCATCAATTGCTGATGTGAATTTGTTTCTTGGTTTGATTCCCGTATCTCCTGGTTGAAATGCGAGTGGAATGAAAGACAAAAATCCTCCCGTTTCTTTTTGAAGTTCACGAAGTTTTAGAAGATGATTAACTCGTTCATCAATCGTTTCGATGTGACCGTACAGCAGAGTTGCATTTGATCGTAATCCAAGTTTATGTGCAATCCAATGAATTTCCAGCCACCTTTTTGCACCAATCTTTTGATTGAAGAGCAATCTCCTGACTCTTTCAGAAAATACTTCAGCACCGCCGCCTGGTAAAGTTCTTAATCCCGCTTCTTTAAGTTCAATCAAAATATCTTCAATTGATTTTTTGAATTTTTTTGAAAAGAAGTCAATTTCAACTGCTGTGAATGCCTTTACATCAATCGATTGAAAATGTCTTTTAATCTCTTTAATCATATCGACATAGTAATTCCACTCCCAATCAGGATGCAATCCACCAGTAATGTGAACTTCCAGCAAGTCAGGGTGCAGTTTTTCGAGAATTGCTTCGATTGTCATTTCATAGGCTTCGGGAGAATTTTTCTTAACGGCAAAATCGCAGAACTTGCAGGAAAGAACGCAAATATTAGTTGGTTCAATCTTTTGATTCACAACAAAATAAACAGCATCGCCGCTTTTTTCTCTCTGAAGCCAATGAGCCATCTTTCCAATGGAAGTCAAATCAGAAGAATTGTAAAGCGTAATTCCATCTTCAAAAGTTAATTCCTCGCCACGCTGGACCTTCTCCCATACAGGAATCAGATTTTTATCTCTAAAGTTTATCATTTTTAATCCAGTTGTTAATTATTACAAAAATCATCAATATTTCTGCACTAAATCAATTTATAAATTTTTCCATTAAGTAAATGAATCTCTGCCATTTAGAGAGTCTATATTTTTATAGTTTCATTAGACTTCATACTTTATAATTTCAAACAGAATTTTCAATCTTATATAAATTTTATCTGAACTTTTCTCTTTCACTTGCGAGAAACTCAATTGCCTGAATAAATCTTGGTCCTGGTCTAAAGAATAAATCCGGTTCCACAAAAATTATTTGATTCTTTTTTATTGCCGAAAGCCTTTTCCACTCAGGAAAAATCTTGAGTAAATATTGCTTACTTAGATTTTTTGATTCAGGCAAAATGATGAAATCTGGATTTTTAATAATAACCTCTTCCCTTGATAAAATTGGATAATTCGAAATGGATTCCGGTGCAATGTTGAAAAGATTCACCGACTCAAGTATTTCATTTATGAATGTGTTTTTGCCAGCTATAATTAAAGGATTCAAAGACACAACAAAAATTGCACTTTTTCTATCAAAGTTTTTCTTTTTGATTTCGTTTAATCTAAAATTTATTTGCTGAATTAGAGAATCACCATTTTCTTTTCGATTCAAAATCTCTGATATAGTTTTGATTGAATGAATGATTCCTTTTAAGTCACGAGGATTTGTTACATAAACATTCAAACCAAGACTCTTTAATTTATCATAACTTTCTTTTGTATTTCCTTCAACAGTTAAGAAGATAAGGTCTGGCTTGAGTTCTACAATCTTCTCGTAATTCAATCTCAGCATATCACCAATAATTTGAATTTGTTCAACTTCAGTTGGATAGTTACAAAACTGAGTTCTGCCAACAATCAATTCACCAGCGCCAATTGAAAAAATTATTTCTGTTAGATTCGGAGCTGTCGAAATCACTTTTTCAGGATGGTGATTCAGCTCTACTTTATTGCCGAGATCATCTGTAAAAACAATCGAACCTGATTTATTACTTTTTTGCTGACAACCATAAAAGGCAATGAATACTATTACAATTAATAAAAATTTCTTCATCTTAATTCCAGGGAAGTTTACCAGTGAAAATTTCGCGTCCTTTGTATTCTAAAAGTTCTTTCAACTCTGGACAGCTAATAGTATATCCGTGCTGTCTTCTCCAAGGATTTCTTTGATTTTTCTTTTCGAGAAATTCGCCGTGTATACAGTAAGGATCATTTTTCATCAACTCAATTGCTTTTTCTTCACCTTTTAGTGCAAGTTCTAAATCATCAGGATTATTTGGCCCGAGGAAAGTCACCATACTTTCCGGAATTCGTAAAGCTTCACGATGCAAATGAAATCTTTTTTCTTTGAATTTGAAAGTAACCATTGTTATGTGTTCGGGATAATAACCGAGGTACTCACGAAAACGACAGATTGGAAAAAGTAAATTTTCAAACGAATCACGAGAAAATTCTTCTGTTGTTGTTCTTAATTTCAAGTCATCATCAATAAATCCAAGATGATTTGCAATTTCCCAGTACATTTGAGATTCTGATCGAAAGTAAGCTTCTTTTCTTGATTGGCCTCCAGTGAAAATTAAAAATACTTCTTTGTCATTGCGGGCAATTTCACATCCAGTTCTGATGTGATCGATATACAATTTTGGCTCACCTGCCTGAAAAGGAAATAGAAACCAGTTTGAATCTTCAAAAACATCATTAAAATCTTCTCCGATATAGACTGAGTGTCCTGCAACAATTACAAGATTTTTGAACCTCATTTGATATTCCTTTTAATTATGGAAATTATTTTTTAAAGATAAGAAATTGAGAAAGGTGAAATTAATTCGATTTATTTCAGAAAGTCGAAGTAATTCTCTGATTTGAAAATGTTTTGGTTTGAAAGATGAAAAAAGTAACCACTAATTACACGAATGGACACGAACAAAATGTAATAAGTTTTAATTAATTCTGCCGAAAAATTAGAACAGATTACAGGGTTTTCTAAAAAGTAGTTTTTTCAACTTTAAGTCCTGTGATTGCCCTCTAAAATCTGCGTTTACTGAATTCTATTTTTTTTAATAATCTTACTTTTGAGATTGTAACAAAATCATAGACTTCTGTTTATAAATTTTCCACTCGACAATTCGAAAGAAATAGTGAATTAGCGTCAAAACATATAATCAAATAATCATTGATTTGACCCAACCTTATGTTGCAAATATCAAATTTTTTTGCTAAGTAAAATTAAAAAATGGAGGTTATAACTATGAAGAAAGTTTTATTACTTATTTTGCTTCTTTCTTTTGTTCTTACTTTTCAAAGCTGCGAGAAGAAGAACGAAACTCCGACAGGACCTGATTTACAATTCTTTCTGGATCCACAATTAAATAAACAATACAATTTTCAGAGATACCTTCTCGATTCACTCAATAATCGTGCGGATGGACCTTACTATTTCTTTGAGAAATGTGTTGCAAAAAATATCAGCTTTGCAGGTCGAAACGATGTCTTTGTCTCCATAACCAACGACAATCAATACACTATCGATACAACATTTATGTACGTCGATAAAGGCAAGGACATTTATGAATGGGCTGATACTGCTGGATTTATATTTGAAGACTCTCGATCAGGATTGCGATATGTTCTTCAGAAAACATTACAAAGTTATGTATGGCTTCCAAGAGTTTTGCTCTCAAACGGAAATAATGCTGAATATACAGTCCTTCCAAAAAGATTCTACTCAGTGCAGGTCGATACGAATTATTATTTAAATGTCAGTCAAGAAATGTTTGTTAAAAATGAAGGTTTTGAAGATATAACAGTTCCAGCTGGAAATTATAAAGCATATAAAGTAAAATGGACAATCAGGTTAGAACCATATTTTGGTACTCAAAAAATTGAAACAATTGATTTTAATGAATATATCTGGATAAGTGATGATCTGGATTGGCGGATAAAAACTTATATTCCAACAACTCGTTCTTCTAACTTCGGTACTATATTCCCTGGTCAGTTAGATGAATTGACTTCTGTTGAATAAAAATTTTAGAAGGCTGCCTGAAGGGTTGAATCAAAAACTTTCAGGCAGCTTTTAATTTTAAAATTTTCCCAATTATTAGATAATACTTTCGAGTTAGATTGATCTGGTTTTGTTGTGTAGATATAATTTTTCTTACTAAGGAACTTCTCTTGAAACTTGGGGCATTCAAAAAATTTCAATTAACTCTTTAAAAAAAACCTCAGCGTTGAACTGAGGTTTTCTATTTAGCTCCCCGAAGACAAGGCTATGCGAAACTTCAAGGACATCCTGAGAGTAGAGGTCATTAAAGGAAAAGGGCATCCTCATCAAATTAAAATCCTTGCTTCCTGACCTCCTATGGCTGTCACTCCCCTTGCATCTAAGGGCAAGGCTCGTGCCAGCCTTCCTCCACCTACACCGCCGTCACAGTCGGTCGGCTTCAGCTAGCCTGTCAGCTGTCTTCCGCAACGCCCTTTGTGTGCCTGCTTCCCCTTAAAGGAATTTCTGTTGCCCGCCTTTTTAAATTTTTCTCTTGAAATCTGTTGTTTTATTTTGTATTACATTGGTAAATTTTATGTTTTGATAAAAAGGATATATCAATGAATAACCGAAAAGAAAATGAAATAATGACAGTCAAGCAAATTGCTGAATATCTACAGATGGATGAACATACCATCTATAAACTTGCCCGCTCTGGTCAAATCCCCTCTGTTAAAATCGCTGGGCAATGGAGGTTTAAGAAGGACATAATTGATATATGGATTGGTGAAAAATCATTGGAAAAAATTAAGAAAAAAGCATAAAAATAAAAAAGGAAAGTTAATGTTTGATTTACTTAGAAAATTTATCTTGATGCTCAAGAAGATTTTACATATTCGTCCAGAATTAACTAAAGAAAATTCCAGAGAAGTTCAACAACGAGAAGAAAAGCCTGCTTTACTTGAGGAAAAACCTACTGAGATTAAACCGCTTGAGAAAAAGATACCTCAAACTCCTCCTGAAAAGAAAAACGAGGTCGCTCCGATACCTGAAGAAACACCACCAGAAATCCCATCTGAGAAAGAACTAGTTGAGGCTAAACTCCCTGAGAAAAAAACACCACAAGTTCTCACAAGGCAGGAAAAACCCTCTGAATCTCTTCCGAAATCTTCAAAAGAAAAAATCCCAACATCAAATTCAGAACAAGTAGATAAAACAAAAACAGGAAAACCTTATAAAAAGAAAGCACCTACAGAAGAAAGCGAAAAAGAACATGGAAAGCCATCAGAAGAAGAAAAAAGAACCCTTTCTAAACCACAGTCTGAAATAGATTTAGGAGAAAGAAGAAAAGCGAGAAAAACCACACCGCAGCGTCAACCACCAGAAGTACCAGAGAGACATAAACGGGAGGGAAAAGAACCAACTACAAGAGTGGAATCCCCGTACGTGGAAATTGATCTTGATGAGACAAAAGTTTTCTTTATCATACCAAAGCAGGGATTCAAAGCTAACGCAGTAAACAATATTCCTAAACCACTACATTATAAACTGGAGTTAAATGGAAAAGAACAAACAGTTTCTGCAAGGGTAAGCAGTAATAAACAAGATATTTTAGCAGTAGAGGAATTGAGAATAGAGTTAGAACAACCCTTGAAGAATTTTAAAGTTGTTTATCCAGATGAATTAAAAGGGAAAATTTACAGTTATAAACATAGCAATGAAATTTTATATCCTTTTATTGCTATAGGAAACAATCGTTGTAGAATGCATTATCTTTACGATAATCACGGGAATCCTAATCCTTTGCCAAAGAGAGATATTTGGATTCTTCTTGAAAACAACTTTGATTTATTTTCCGAACAAGATGTAGTTGAAGAAAGATGGATTTGGGAGAAATACCAAGCAAAATGTATTAACTTAACAAATATAAATGAACTTATTATAAAGAATAGGCAAACTGGGGAAGAGCTGATGAAAGTACCTTGCGAACCGAGTTTTTCTCTTGAAGGTGAAGAAGTTGTTGAAGATGATTTCAAAAGGCAAAGGAAGGTGCCTCTGTTTGCGGGCAACAGTATCAAGATAAAAGCACCAAGAGTTAATTCATCTGGATGGGTAATTTGGGTTCAAAATAAGCAAGCGGGTCATAAGGTTATTACTGATAATTGGACAGGAGAGGAGCCGTTAGAGGTAAAACTTCCTAATGACCTACCTTGCGAATGTGGAGAATTCCAAGTAGATATTTGTGAACAAGGGGATAGAATTCCTATAGAAACATTATTCTTTCGTTATATTCCACATCTTCAATTGGAATTTCCCAGAAGCCTCATAATTCCTGATCCATGCATCGGACATAAGAAAGAAATTATCAAAATCCTTCTGAAGAGGGATTTTCAGAATTGGGAATTAAAACAAGTCAAAGATGTTGATTGTATGCATTTAAAAAATGGCTATCAGCTTGAACTATTGCCAGAAAAAGATACCATTCGTTTTTCTCTTATGAAAAAAGGTAAACCAGAGACTGAAGCAGGTATCAGGATAACTATCCCGAGATTAAAATGGAGAATTTCAGAAAAGGATACATGGAATTATAAACCTCTACAAATAAAAAGAGATGAATTGATTACAGGCACAGACTATTATCTTACAGTTTGCACCAATGATTTTGATACAAAATACGACCTTTCAGCTATTCTTGAAACAAATGGCCAAAGATTACAAGAAGCAAAATTTATCCGAAAAGGCATGGTGCATAACCTCTTGTTAAATCAGTTTTATGATACCATTAAGAAAAATGAAGATAAAATAACGCTCAGAGTAGAAATTCGAAAAGCAGATGATGACAAAGTTTTAGGAATACCTGAAATTCTCCATTTTGAGGAGGTTATTCAAAAACCTTTGCTGTCCAAATCCATATCTTACGATTTAATAAATATTCTTTCTTTTCCGAAGATTTGCTCTATTCTTCGTGAGATAAAAATTGTATATCCGAAAGAGAGATCAGTTTGTAAGGATATATTACAAATTTATTATCAGAAGATTAGAGGTGGAAAGAGCGCTAAAAGAGATATCAGTATGGATAAAAAAGATTTTGTGATT
This sequence comes from uncultured Ignavibacteriaceae bacterium, assembly GCA_964527925.1. Lineage (GTDB taxonomy): Bacteria > Bacteroidota > Ignavibacteria > Ch128b > Ch128b > Ch128b. The sequence continues at coordinate 7,646 of CAZGQO010000015.1, read as the reverse complement.
AGGGCTCTAGCATTCATAAAAGTAATTATGGACACATATGGTAAAAAAGTCCCAATTAAAAAGCAAAAGAAATGGAGGAAGAAGATAGATTTTCTTCAGAAAAAATACCTGGAGGAATTTAGTAATGTCTATAATATTTTTAGCAGAAGCTAGTAAGTATGGCAATAGATCCAATTAAAGTAACACAAAATATTAGGGAAAGTTATGTTAGATATCTCACAAGCACTTTTCGCTTGAGAGACGCAGACCTGCGCAAACTATTTCAGCAAGAAGTTGAGAAGTTCTGGTTTACGAACGGTCCCATATTAGAAGCAACACCACCATTTAAAAATGGCTGCCATTTGAAAAATTTGATTCAAGAAGGATTACTAACCGATGGATTGGAAGATTTCATTCACGACGCACTTCCTTATTTAAGGGAGAATCCTTTGTATTTGCATCAAGAAAAGGCACTTAGAAAAATACTCAATGGTCGTAATGTGGTGATCACTACAGGAACGAGCAGTGGAAAGACAGAATGCTTCCTTATACCGATTTATAACTATCTTTTGAAGGAATATAAAGAGGGAAAGCTTACTTCTGGAGTTCATGCACTTCTCTTATACCCTATGAATGCACTGGCAAATGACCAGTTGCGGAGACTAAGAGATATAGCAAGAATTATGGAAATGAAAATACCAGATGTGAACATCACTTTTGGGAGATATGTGGGGGACACGCCAGAAGGTAAAAAGCAGGGAGAAGAACAATTCAGGCATAGAAATCCAGGCATAGAGCCCGTAAAAAGTGAACTTCTCTCAAGAGAGGAAATGCGGGATAATCCCCCACATATTCTTATAACAAACTATGCAATGCTTGAATATTTACTTTTAAGACCAAAGGATTCACCCTTCTTTGATGGTGAATATGCAAGGAATTGGAAGTTCTTAGTCTTGGATGAGGCACATATTTACAGCGGAGCGGCTGGTATTGAGATGGCTATGCTTATTCGCCGCTTGAAGGACAGGGTGTGTAGGAATATGGAAGGTGATTTACAGTGTATTGCAACCAGTGCAACACTTGTAAAAGAAGAGGATGATTTTGGTAAGGTGGCAGAATTTGCTACAAGACTCTTTGGAGAGAAATTTGAATTTGACCCGCGAGATGAAAATCGCCAGGATGTAATTAAAGGAGAGAAAATTAAGACTGGAGTTGAAGGAGCTACTTTCAATTGCCCAATCCAGTTATACTCTGAATTATATAAAATAATTCAAGAAAAATCTGCCGGTTCTCTTTTAGAGCAATGTTATCAAACCCTTAAAAGATTCAATGTCCCGGAAGATATTTTGAATGAGTCAAAAGAGCATTGCAAAGGTGATGTAAAAAAGTTTCTTTATGAAATCCTTTCAAAGGATGGAAAAATTATAAAGTTAAAAGGGATCTTTGAAGAGGGAGCGAAAAATTTTAAGGAATGCGTTAAACAACTTGTTGAGAATGACAATCCTTCGGCTGAGGACCATCAGCATATCGTTAATCTGATTAACATAGCAGTATGGTCACGCTCTGATGAAAAATCTCTACCACTTCTTCCTGCACGCTACCATCTCTTTGTGCGAGCCCCAGAAGGTATCTTTGTCTCGTTTTACCCTAAACCAAAAATATTTTTGGAAAGACGAGAATTAACAGAAGATGGATATCCAGTTTTTGAACTTGCATCCTGTCGTCGATGTGGACAAGAGTATTTAGTAGGTGATGTAAAGGAAGGAAAATTAAAACATTCTTTTGCAGAAGTAGACACTCCAAGGAGAAATAGATTTTTTCTTTTGTGGAAAGAAGATACCCAACTAGAAGAAGATGAGGATCAAGAAGTTGCAGTACCTGAGGAGATTGCTGAAAAAGATAAAATATGGAAATTATGCACAAAATGTGGAGCGATATGGGATGAAAAACCTATATGTGCTTGCAGTCATGAAAGTAATACAATACGAACCTTGATTGAAATCACCCCAAAGGATAACATCCTTAATAAATGTTATTTGTGCGGATTACGTTCTATCAATATCGTCCGGGAATTTATTTTCCAACAAGATGCACCTGCTGCAGTGTTGGTTACAGCTTTATATCAAAGTCTTGAAAAAGAAAGTGTAAAGGAAAAGAAGATACTTACATTTTCAGATAGCAGGCAGGATGCTGCGTTCTTCGCGCCTTATTTAGAATTTACATACAAAAGGATTCTGTTTCGGAGATTTATTGTAGATGCATTGTCGCAAAATAATCCATTGCAGGACTATAGGCTAAATTCCCTATGTGAGGATGTTCTAAAACTTGCCGAGGAAAAAAGTGTAATTGACCCAAGTATGGATAGAAAAGAGAAGAAAAAAGAAATTTGGAGATGGATTCTTCAAGATTTTTGTGGTGTTTGGGATAGAAGAAACTCTCTAGAAGGAGTGGGATTAGTATCGTTTATCCCTGTTATTCCCAAAGATTGGAAGCCGATTAAAGAATTGCAAGAACCTCCCTGGAATCTTAGTAGGGAGGAGGCAATAGCTGCATACCAAACTCTGCTAAACACTTTACGTTTCAATATGGCTATCACTTTTCCCGAAGATGGACCGGATCCTCAAGATGAATTCTTTGCTCCAAGAAACAGAGAGTACAAGTTTAGAGGCGAGGTCTCGGACATGAAAAGAGGAATATATTCATTTATCCCCTCTCCCAAAAGATTAAATGCGAGGTTGGAATACTTGAAGAAATTATTTATGCAAATTTCAGGGAGAAGCGATGAAAATGATGAGTGTAGAAGACTCTTAGGAAAAATATGGAATGATATTAGCAAGAGTTGGACCGGAAGTATTGTTCATCAATTTAGTAATTTCAGGGATGGAGTGCTCTACCAACTTGACTATAAATATTGGAAGATAATTCAGGAAGACGAAAATAACCCATGGTTTATCTGCAATAAGTGTGGAACTATTGTTCCAATAAATGTTAAAGGAATTTGTCCTACCTTCAACTGCTATGGAAATCTTGATCCGATAGATTCACAAAGACGAGATGAGATTGTGAAGAACCACTATCGGCACCTATATACTAAACTTTCCCCTATAAAGATGACTTCTCAAGAACATACAGCTCAACTTACTACCGATTATGCATCAAATATTCAACAGCGCTTTATAAAAGGAGAAGTAAATGTGTTAAGTTGTTCCACAACATTTGAATTGGGAGTAGATCTTGGTGAATTAGAAGCAATTTTCCTACGCAATGTCCCACCCGAAGCTTCAAATTACATTCAACGCGCAGGGAGGGCAGGACGAAGGCTTGATACTATAGGTTTTACCTTGACTTTTGCTCAACTTCGTTCACACGATCTTACACACTTTAAAAAGCCTGAAATAATGGTGGAAGGCCGAATAAAACCACCTGCAGTCGAAATATGTAATGAAAAAATTGTCTCTCGTCATCTATATTCTATTGTTTTAGCAAACTTTTTCAAACAATTTCCTGATTATTTTGGAACTATAGAATCTTTCTTTAAACTTGAATCCATTGATATTTCTGGCACTAAAAAGTTAAAGGAATACCTTCTGCAAAAACCAAAATCTATCTTGCTGTCATTAAAAAGGGTTATTCCCCAAGAGTTGCAAAGCATTTTTGATTTAGAAAATTGGGGTTGGGTGGATAAATTCATTGGCAATGATGGAGCACTTACAATAGCTGATATAAAGATAAGGGATGAATTTGCTCATTTAAAAGAATATTACAGAGCAAAAGAAGAGGAGTGGAAAAGCACGACTAATCAGCAAAGGAGAAATAAACTAAATAGTGATATGGATTGGGCAAACCGTAGATTAGAAGAAATCAAAAAGAAACAGCTTTTAGATTTTCTTGCATCTCATACTGTCATTCCTAAATACGGATTTCCTGTTGATGTTGTTGAACTTGCCATTCTATCGCATATTCCTGCGTCTAAAGATATACAATTGGAAAGAGATTTACGCATAGCTATTTCAGAATTTGCACCCAGTAGTCAGGTCGTTGCGAATGGATACATTTGGGAAAGTTTTGGTTTAAGGGTGGTAAAGAATAAAACTTGGCCAATTTATTGGTATGCTATTTGCCCTGAATGTGAGCAGTTTTACATCCAGATAGGGACGATTGATGATACGCCACCTTCCATCTCATGCAAAATTCATGGAAGTATTTCACGCCAAAAAGTACACAAATTCATTACACCTATATTTGGTTTTGTGACTTCTAAAGATTATGAACCCCAAAAACCAGGGGAATCACGTCCCCAACTTGAATTTACAACAAGACCGTATTTCTTTGGTTATAAAGAACCTGAAGAAAAAGAATTCTCTATTGGCAAATTTAAGATTAAGTGCAGCTATTCCTCAGATGGTGAATTAGCGGTTATCTGTAAGGGAAGAAAAGGAATCGGATTTTGGATTTGTTTTACATGCGGATCTGCTTTTTCGGAAAGGCAAAGAGGAAAGCATAAAACGCCTTACGGGATAGACTGTTCATCAGCAATGAGAGGACCGTTGCATCTTGGACACACTTTTAAAACGGATGTGCTTTCGATCTTCTTTGAAGAACCCCAGATTGGTAAGACAGATGAGAGTTTTTGGTTTTCTTTGCTATATGCAATTCTTGAAGGTGCAAGCCAATCACTTGGAATAAAAAGACAAGATTTAGACGGTTGCCTTTATCCCTCTGAAGAGGGAGTTATGCTTATTCTATTTGACAATGTCCCAGGTGGAGCTGGGCATGTGAAGCGTTTAATGGATGAGGAGAACCTTAAGGATGTTCTTAGGGGTGCTTTAGTTCGTGTAGAGAATTGTACTTGTGGTCTTGAAACAAGTTGTTACGGTTGTCTTAGAAACTATCAGAACCAATTCTGTCATGAACTACTGAAAAGAAAAATCATTTTGGATTTTCTCCAAAATAAATTGGGAAGCTAAAGAATCTATGATGTGCTTAATTTCCAATTCTTTCCAATGATTTTTCACCAATCCATCTATCAATTATGTCCTTCTTAAACCTCCATTGCCCAGCGATTTTAACAGAGGGGATTTGACCAGAGCGGGCAAGTTTATAGACGGTGTGTTCGTCAATCTGTAAATATTCTGAAACCTGTTTGACCGTCATTATTTCTTTTTCATTCATAAAGGCAATCCTTTTCTTAAAACATAATCTTTCATAAAATCTGACTATAGTATACAAAAAAACACAATGGTTGTAAAGAGGAATCCAATAAAATAAAATTCTTATAGGGTGGTGGGTGGGAATAGATAAATAAACTCTGCCGATGAAATTGGCAGGGGGAAACTGCCACACTGAAAGTGTGGCAGGAAGGAGAGGGAGCAGTGCGAGGACGCATTGTGTCCGAGCCTGCGACTATGATGTCATTTCTTTAAGTTTCTTTCTTTTGATTGATAAATGGAATTTGGTAAAATTATCAGAACGGTTCGCAGTGATTTTGAGAGCGGAGCCATCTTTGATAATACGAACTGGGGATTTTCGGAAATAGAAACAGAAGTCCCCTCTTTTTTCTCCCCACCCGACCCAACCCCTGAAGGAAGAATTGAATTTTTGAAAGCGTCAAAATTCTCTTCACCCCGTGAGATAACTTCGTATCTCATGGGGTCACCCCGCGAGATAACTTTCTCTTTATGCAATAGACCTCTACTATTTTTACTTTCTATCTCACGGGGTTAAGCGTTTGAGAGGAAAGAAAAATGACGAAAAAGTACTTGACTTTTGATTTATTATTTATTATCACATATTAACAATGGTTAATAAGAATAAGCACGGTGAGTTGAATATGGATAAATGGTTAACGCTTGAACAGATTGCTAAAATTTACAGATGAGTTCATCTTCTATTTATAAAATGGCTCAGGGTGGTAAGATTCCTGCTTACAAGGTTGGTAGACAATGGAGATTTAAGAAAGAGGAAATTGATAAATGGGTGGAAAAGCATAGAAGGAAAAGAAAATGAAAATTGCTAAAATAAAAATAAAAAACTATCGTTCAATAAAAGATTTAGAATTTGAACCGCAATCTTTGTGTGCTTTAATAGGCGAAAACAATTCTGGGAAATCAAATATATTAAATGCAATTAATTTATTGTTAGGTGAAACATGGCCATCTATTAGAAATATATCAGATGAGGATATCTACAATAAAGACCTAACCCAAGATATTGAAATCAGAATATGGTTTGACAGACCTCTCAAAGAAGATAAAGACGCTACTGGTTCAACCTATTCAATAGAGGGTCTTTTATTGAGATACTCACATTATAAAAGAGCTTCGGGAACAAGACAGAAAGGCGATCCTAAAATTGACTTTGTTGCAATTGACAGAGATGGTAACGAGGTAAGCATAATCAAGCGACTTCAAAAAGGGCACAAAGCACATAAAGAACCTATCAATGTTACTTCTGATTTGCGAGATTTGGTTCCTGTTGTTTTTATCAGTATAAATAGAAACTTACAATATCATCTTTCTGGTTCAAAATGGACATTATTTGGAAAGCTATTAATGGATATTGAAAGAGAGTTTATTTTGGACTCATCAAGATTTCAAGAATTTACTAATAAAATACAAGAAATAAATCGCCTTTTAAAAATAGATGCATTTGTGCGCCTTGAAAACCTAATAAAGGAAAATGTAATAAAGCAAACAGGGATGTCCCAAGTAGATTTAAGGTTTTCTGAACCTAATATTTATGACCACTATAAAAATTTAAAGCTAATCTTGAAAGAAACACCAGAGTTTAATGAATTTGATGCATTAGAAATGGGTTCTGGAATTCAAAGTGCTATTGTCATAGCAATAATTTCTGCATATAGAGAAATAAAAAGAAGTGGTGCTATTTTAATAATTGAAGAACCTGAAGCATTCTTACATCCCCATACAAGAAGATTCTTCTATTCTTTGCTTAAACAATTATCTGAAAGTGGTAACCAGATTTTTTATTCTACTCATTCCACTGAATTTGTACGATTAGAAGATTATAAAAACATCTGTATTGTTAAGAAATCATCAGTTGAAGGGACAAAAGTTATACAAGCACATAAATTGAATCTCGTGAACACCGAACAGGAAGAATTAAAATTATTGACTGAATTTGACGGAAGTAAAAGTGAAATCTTTTTTGCTAAAAGAGTTTTGCTTGTAGAAGGTCCTACCGAAAAATACTCTTTACCTTATGCGTTTAGATTAATAGGAGTAGATATTAACGAGAAAGGTATATCAATTATTGATGCTGGTTCAAAAGAAAATCTTAAGTTTTTTATAAAAATTTTTCAAGAATTTAAAATTCCTTTTGTTGTTATCTATGATGAAGATAAAAATGCTAACAATTACACTAGCTATCATCAAAACTTAAATAAAGGAATTGAAAGTGTGGTTGAAGACAAAAGTACTGTTTACAGAGTAGATCCTGATTTCGAAGGAGTTTTAAATATTAAGGATCGTAAAAGAAAAGTACTTGCTGCCAGAAAACAATTTTCTTCTTTTTGTGATCAAAATCAAATACCACAAATTATACGAAATGCTATAAATAGACTATTAAAACTTTAGAAGGAACCAAAAATGCGTTGTGCAATTTATACAAAGGTATCAACGGACAATCAAGCAGAAAAAGAATTTTCC
>CAZGQO010000014.1:0-67597 GCA_964527925.1 uncultured Ignavibacteriaceae bacterium | reverse complement strand
ACAACTTTCAAAGATAACTCCGGTCGTGGTGGACTCACAAAAAAATTGAATCCACTGCTGTTTTACTTTCTGCGGTGATGTCTCCATTATACAAAACTCTTCACGATTACTGGCGTGGAACTGGACCGAGACCGAGTGCAACTTATGCGTTTAATGCATTAATGGTTCAGGCTGAAAACTTAAAACTCGAACTCTGTGAATTTAGAAAAGATGTCGTTGATGCATTGATGCGGCAGCCAAATAATAATCAAACCATTCCATTTTCTTCAAACATAATTCCTGGAACTATCTGCGCTTCAGATTATGATCTCGGGAAATTAAGTTTTGCCTATTACGATGTTGATTATCAAAATGTTGGTGGAGGAACATGGAACTCAGGCGGCAAATATCGCAACGATGGAGTTGATATTGAGTACTGTACCGATTTCTCTTCAAATGCTTACAATATTGGTTGGATTTAAAATGGTGAATGGGTGAGATATACTTTCAAAGCAAATCAAAGCGAAACATATAAAATTAAAATCAATGTGGCTTCGATGAATACTGGTGGACAAATTTTATTAAGAATTGATGGACTTGTTATCGGAAGTTTTATTTCTGTTCCAAATACAAATGGCTGGCAAAACTGGCAATTAGTTGAATTGAATAATATCTACATTCCAGCTGGAGTTCATCAATTGGAAGCAAGATTTTACAATGGCGGTTTCAACCTAAGTTATTTTGAATTTGAATTGCTCTCAACTGATCTTAAGAAAGAAGAGATCAAACAAGCAAGATTTGAGTTAAAACAGAACTATCCGAATCCATTTAATTCAAAAACAATTATCACTTATTCAATTCCTGAAGAAGATTATGTAACTCTCAAACTTTTTGATATTCTTGGTCACGATCTTTTAACAATAGTTAATGAATATAAAAAACCAGGAACATATCTGGTTGAACTTGATTCTAAAGATTTGTCATCTGTATCTTATTTTCTGAAATTAGAATCAACCAGAAAATTTGATTTAAAGAAAATTATGATATTAAAGTGAAAAAGATTTTTGTTTTTATCATTACTATATTTCTGGGAATTGCATCTTCTCAAAATATAAATTTTACATCATCGAATTTACCGATAGTGATTATCAACACTTTTGGTCAGGAGATTCCTGATGATTACAAAATAAACGCAAGAATGGGAATAATCTATAATGGTGAAGGTGTAAGAAATTATATTACAGATCCGTTTAATAATTATGATGGATTTATTGGAATAGAGTTACGTGGTTCAAGTTCCCAGATGTTTCCTAAAAAATCTTATGCTGTTGAAACTAGAGATTCATTGGGTAATGATATTTCTATTTCGATATTAGGATTTCCAGCAGAAGAAGATTGGGTGTTTCTTGGTCCATATAATGATAAAACTTTGATAAGAGATGCTCTATCTTATAAACTCGCACGAGATATGGGCAGATATGCTTCGAGATCTAAATTCTTTGAATCGGTAATTAATAATGACTACAAAGGAGTGTATTTGCTTCTTGAAAAAATAAAACGAGATGTAAATCGAGTCAATATCAAAAAAATTAATCCAACCGATACAACAGGTGATGCCGTAACTGGCGGTTACATAATTAAAATTGATAAACTCGATGGTGAAAATAATGCAGGCTGGTATTAGGAGTTCGGACCATTCCCGCAATTAAGTGCAAGGATTTTATATCAATATCATTAGTATATTTGATATTTAAGGTATTAACAGAATCCCAGAAAAGATGGAGGCGAATTAATAATTGGAAATTAGTAAAGGTAGAATTAGAAAAATTATAGTAAACAATATACGTCACTGCTACCTAATCAAAATAAATTTATACAATACTTGACAATGTCTCAAAAATCACCTTAAATTTTTTAGATCGCTTATAATTGTTTTTCAAAACCTCAAATAGTATTTTTGAAGGCTAATTTTTATCATATAAAGAGTGGATAAATATGAAGAAATACAGATTTAAAATCATTCTAACCATTGCTTTAATTGCACTGGGACTTTACTTTTTATATCCAACAATTCAAGATTATTTCAACACAAAAGAAATTCAACAGATACTTCAAGAACGAAAAACAGAATTATCAAAACAAAACCCAACTATCAAGCCAACCGAACTTGATAAGTTCCTGACTCAAATTGAAGATAGTCTTCGCAACGCCGACCCATCTATTAAAAAAGCCAGAGAAAAGAGACTTAAACTCGGTCTCGACCTTCAGGGTGGAATGTACATCGTTCTTGAAGTTAATACTATAAAACTCCTCGAAAAACTTGCCAAAAATCCTGATGAAAATTTCTATGAAATCTTGAAAGAAACAGAAAGCATTGTTCGTGTAAGTGAGGAACCGGTTGTTCGTGTCTTTGCTGATCAGGCTAAGAAAAGAGGAATTAGATTGAGCCGTTATTTCGGTGATATTCGCGAAGATGATGATGAAATCATAAGCAGACTTAAAAAACAGGCCGAAGATGCTGTTACACGTGCTCAGGAAATTATCAGAAACAGAATCGACCAATATGGTGTTTCTGAACCAAGCATTCACTTATCAGGATCACGAAGAATTATCGTTGAACTCCCAGGTGTTGCAAGAAAAGAAGAAGCAAGGCAGCTTCTGCAAGGAACTGCATTATTGGAATTCAATTTAGTAAAAGTTCCTGATTTTACTTTTGCACTTCTTGAAAAAATTAACAAAGTCCTTGCTGGTAAAAACATAAGCGATACACTTGAGTCAGATACAGCAAAAACTGATACAACTAAAAAAAGTCCTGATCAAATGACTCAAGAAGAATTTGCAAAAGAATATCCCTTATTTACCGTTGCTGTTCCGAATCCACAATCTCAAACAGCTGATTTGTTCGTCAGAGAAAATGATAGAAGTAAAGTCGAACTGATGCTTAGCAGACCCGAGGTTCAAAATATTATTCCTAAAGATGTGAAATTTCTCTGGAGTGCAAAACCAGAATTTTATGCTGAAGGTCAGGGGATTTATAGATTATATTGTGTGAAGGCTTCACCAGAATTGACAGGCGGTGTAATAACTGAAGCCAGAGCAACACTTGATCCGCAAAACAGCTCTCCAATTGTAATCATGGAAATGAATGCTGAAGGTGCAAGAGACTGGGCAAGAATTACTGGCAACAACATCGATAAAAGAATTGCAATCGTTCTTGATGGTGTAGTTTTCTCAGCACCAACTGTTCGAAGCAAAATTACAGGCGGCAATTCACAGATTGAAAATATTGGTACTCTCGAAGAAGCTAAATTGCTCGAAATTGTTTTGAAAGCAGGTGCTCTTCCAGCTCCAGTTGATATAATTGAAGAAAGAGTTATTGGTCCTTCACTTGGTCAGGATTCAATTCAAAAAGGTTTAACTTCAGCATTGTTGGGCGGTTTGCTCGTAATAATATTCATGTTTGTGTGGTATAGAACTGCTGGAGCCGTTGCTGATTTCGCAGTTATAATCAATGTTTTCTTCATACTTGCTATGTTGGCTGGATTTGGTGCAACTTTAACTCTGCCAGGTATTGCCGGAATAATTCTGACAATTGGTATGGCTGTGGATGCTAATGTTCTTGTGAATGAGAGAATTAGAGAAGAACTCAAAACAGGAAAAACAATCAAAGCTGCAATCGATGCTGGTTATTCAAAAGCGTTCTCAGCTATCTTTGATGGAAACATCACAACCTTCTTCACAGGCTTGATTCTTTATCAATTTGGCAGCGGTCCAATTCAGGGTTTTGCTTTGACACTCATGATTGGTATTGCAGCAACATTGTTCACACAATTATTTATCACACGTTTAATTTTTGATGTTTTTGTCGAACAAGGCAAGAAACCTAATTTCGGTTAGAATTCAGGAGAAAAAATGAGACTATTTGAAAATATTAATATCGATTTCCTTGGTAAAAGAAAATATTTTTATATTTTATCAATAACTCTAATTGTTCTTGGACTAATAGTTACCTTTGTGAAAGGTTTAGAGTATGGTATTGATTTTAGCGGTGGAACTGAAGTAGTTGTCAGTTTTAATCGACCTGTAAATCTTGCTGAAGTACGTGCTGCATCTGCCGATATGGAGATAGGCAATATTGAAGTCAAAACTTTTGGAACCACTTCAGAAAATGTTTTAATCAGAACTCCGCTTCAAGAAATTTCTGCTGCACAATTTGATAAGATCCTTTCCACTTTGAAATCAACAATTCAAGATCAAATTCCTGATACTCTTTATAACATCAGAGAACGAACTGCTAACGCTGTTATTTTTACTTTCTTTTCCCCTGATGCAGCAAGATTAGTTGCAGATTATCTTATGACAAAAGGATTTCAAGCCGGATTGCTTTCTCAAGAAGAAGAAAATAGAGATGTTATTGTCAGAGTCGGTGTATCTGATTTAATTAAAGAAGGTTTGAAGAAAAAATTTGCTGGCGTTTCATTTGAAATTATTAAAGAAGACAAAGTCGGACCAAAAATTGGAAAAGAACTTCGTAGAGATGCAGTTATTGCAATTTTCCTTTCACTCATAGTGATATTGATTTATCTTGGCTTCAGGTTCAAGTTTGTCTTCGGTGTTGGTGCAGTACTTGCACTTTTCCACGATGTGCTTGTAACTCTGGGATTTGTTTCGTTTTTCAATGGTTTGATTCCAGGATTAAATCTTGAAATTACTCAATCAGTAATAGCAGCCTTCCTAACACTTGTTGGTTTCTCTGTGAACGATACTGTTGTTGTTTTCGATAGGATAAGAGAAAATTTGAAAATCCACAAAACAATGGATTTAATAGAATTATTTAATATGAGTATCAATCGTACTCTATCGAGAACAATACTTACATCGGGTACTGTGTTTCTGGTAATTCTGGCTCTTTTGCTCTTTGGTGGTGAAGTTAATAGAGGTTTTGCATTTACATTTATGATTGGAATTATTATAGGTACTTATTCATCAATCTATATTGCTTCTGCTGCGGTTTATGACTGGACAATGAAACGAAAGAAAGGAAAGATTGAGTTCTAAACTTGTATTAATTTTCTTTCGTATATTCAGAAAAAATTTATAGGTTTAACATGAAGATAAAACAAAAAGAAGCTTACAACGCAGTAATTCTGGAACTCCACGGAAATGTAATGGGAGGACCTGATGCTGCTGAATTAAATACTCTTCTTCATCAATTGTTAGATGAAGGCAAGAAAAATGTTGTGATTGATCTTGCTAATGTAAAATTTATTAACAGCTCTGGACTTGGAATTTTAATAAGTGCACTTACAACTATGCGAAATGGCGGCGGTGATTTGAAACTGGCTAATGTGACTGAAAAAATTCAAAGTCTTTTGATGATTACGAAGTTGATTACAATCTTTGAACACTACGATTCTGTGGAAAATGCTGTAAAAAGCTTCCAGAAATAAGTTTTACAAATTTTCACTTATATTTGTATCCGTATTAGCCATTGTGCTGATACGGATTTTTTTTTGAACAAAATGGAGTTTCAATGAGTGCAATTGTAGTTATTGGTTCCCAATGGGGCGATGAGGGCAAGGGGAAAATTGTAGATTTACTAAGTGAAAATGTTGATGCTGTTGTGAGATATCAAGGCGGTGCAAATGCAGGCCATACAATTTATGTAAATGATGTGAAGTATGTCTTGCATTTAATTCCTTCAGGTATCATTAGAAAGAATATTATCTGTGTAATAGGAAATGGTGTAGTGCTTGATCCAGTTGCTTTTTTCGAAGAACTCAATCTTCTAACTCAAAACAAAATTGACTTTGAAGATAGAATTAAAATTCTTCCTAATACCCATATTGTCTTACCTTTTCATAAACTATTTGATCAGTTAAATGAAAGAAGCACAAATAAAATTGGTACAACTGGTCGAGGAATTGGTCCTGCTTATACAGATAAATACATGCGATTGGGTATAAGAGTTATCGATTTATTCAATGAATATTACTTAACCAAACTGATAGAAAAAAATCTCGAAATCAAAAATGCTCTTGCACATTCATATTATAAAATTGAATCAATCAATAAAGAAGAGCTATTGAATTTTTTATTTGAGTATAAAGATAAATTACAACCTTTCGTTGTTAGAGATCCCGCTTATGTTTCTTCTCTACTTAGAGAAGGCAAAAAGGTTTTATTCGAAGGTGCTCAGGGTGCTTTGCTTGATGTTGATTTTGGAACTTATCCATTTGTTACTTCTTCAAATCCTACTATTGGAGGAGTGATAACAGGTTCAGGAATTAATCCAAAATATATTGATGAAATTATTGGAGTTGCTAAAGCTTATTGTACTCGTGTGGGAGAAGGACCTTTCCCAACTGAATTAAAAAATGAATTGGGCGAGATGATTCGAAACAAAGGAAATGAATTTGGTGCAACAACTGGAAGACCAAGAAGATGTGGCTGGCTTGATTTACCCGCTTTAAAATTCTCAACTAAACTGAATGGATTTACTTCCATTGCTGTTACAAAACTTGATGTTCTAAGTGAACTTGATTTAATTAAAGTTTGTACAGGCTATAAAATAGATGATGAATTGATTGATTACTATCCAGTTGATGTTTCATCTCTGAATCGGGTTCAACCAGTTTATGAATCATTCAAAGGATGGAAGAAAGATATTTCTGGAATAAGAAATTTTGATGAATTACCTGATGAAGCAAAAAAATATCTCAGGCTTATCGAGGATTTCGTTGGTGTAAAAATCAAAATAATTTCAACAGGGTATGAACGAAATGATTCAATTATCCTTTAAATCAATCATCTTAAATTTATTAATCTTTTGTGCATGCTTGTTTAATTTCAGTGTTGCTCAAAAAAATGATAACGAAAAAAATATTGATAAAATCACAATTATCTACCCTAAATCAAATCAGCTAATAAATGACCAGAATGGGAAATTTCTCATTCTTGGAAATACCAGTAATCCTCTTATTCCTGTATTTATAAACAATGAAAAAATAGGTGTTGATAAAAATGGCGGCTTCATTCACTATACAAGTGCAATAATTCCAGAACTTACAGATTCAGTTTATTTGTCTGATAAAGATTATATCGAAGGATTTGTTATCATTTCTACTGGACAAAGTAGTGGAGATTCGATTCATTTTCCTGTAATGTTATCAAAACCGCTGAGAACTTTACCAGAAGATTCAATTCGTATTGATAGAAATTTTTCAATTGAACCTTCCGAAGATCAATTTCTACTTCCGGGAGAAATTCTTGAAATCAAAATTAAGGCTACACCAAATTGTAAAGCATCATTTTCAATTGAAGGAGAAAAAGAAAAATATCCTTTGACTGAAACATTCATAACAAATCAATTCTATCTCAGCGAAGCTGTTTTTGGAAGTGGTTTTAAATTATTAAAAGATACAATTCGAGGAATTTATGAAGGTCATTTAATCGTTCCTGAAAAAGATTGGAAAGACAAAAGCGTTTTTGTTCATCTTGAACATCCAAAACTTGGTAAAAAAGATTTTAAGCTAACAAGCAAAGTCAGTATTAATAAAATTAATCAATTAAAAATTGCTAAAATTCTTTTTGATCCAAATCTTGTAATTGGCAGAATTGGACCAATGCTTGGATATAAATTATTTTTACCCGAAGGTGTGAAGGGAATTTGTGATGGTAAACAAAAGGGTTTTTATAGGTTAAAACTCAGTTCAAATCAAAGAATTTTTGTTCCTGAAAGTTCAGTTGAAATTCTGCCAGAAGGAACTTTACCACCAAAAAGCACAGTCGAAGTAATTAGAACTCGAGATGATGGCGAATATGTTCGAGTTGAAATTGGACTTCACGAAAAACTTCCTTATGAAATAACTCAAACAACAAATCCGGTTTCTTTAAGACTAAAAATTTATTATGCAAAATCAAACATCGATTGGATTTTCTATGATAGAAACCAAAATCTGATTGACAACATCACATGGAATCAACTCAGTGATGTCGAACTTGAAATCTTTATTCCATTAAATCAGAAGCATCTTTGGGGATATCAGGCTTTTTATGAGGATAATATACTGGTATTGAAAATCAAAAAAACTCCCAGAATCGAAAAGAGATTTTTATTCTTTGGAAATCCATTAAAAGATAAAAGAATTGTTCTTGATCCAGGTCATAATCCAGAATTTGGTGCGGTTGGTCCAACAGGACTGAAAGAGAAAGACATTAATCTGGAATTAGCATTGTTAACAAAACAAGTTTTGGAAGAAGCCGGTGCAAAAGTATTTCTTACACGAGAAGATAATCCATTATCTCTTAGAGAGAGGAAAGCAAAAGTTTTATCTTTCAATCCTGATTTTTCGATAAGCATTCACAACAATGCTGTACCAGACGGCGTCAATCCTTTAGTTCACAATGGTTTTAGCGTTTATTTTTACAATCAGAATGCGAGAGATTTTGCATTTATCCTTCATAAAAAACTAAAAGAGAATTTAAATCTTCCCGACTTTGGCTGTTACTGGGATAATCTTTATATGTGCAGAATCCCTGAAACAATCGCAATACTTGTTGAGCCCGCTTTCATAATTCATCCAGATCAGGAGTCACTCCTCAGGGATAAAAAATTTCAAATGAAAATTGCAAATTCTATCAAAGAAGCTTTGATTGAATTTTTAGAAGGAGTGAGGGAATGAAATTCAGAAGAGAGTTTCCAATTTATATCAAATTTTTCTTGCTTATGATTGCACTTGTGATTGCTGGATCAACATTATTATATACTGATTATGTGATAAAACAACTTCAAGAAAGAGAGAAACGAATTGCAACTCTATATGCAAAAGGACTTGAATATGTAGCTAACTCAGATGAACCTGAAAAAGATTACACTTTTATTTTTGAAAACATCATTCAGGAAATTGATTTTCCGCTGATATTGACCGATGCTGAAGATAATGTAAATCCCGATGACTTAACTCTATTAAGAAATATTGAAATTGATTCAAATCTAACAGCTGAACAAAAAATCAAATTCATCAAAGATCTAATAAAGAAAATGGATGAAGTTCATCAGCCAATTCTTGTAAAATACGCTGATACAATAGTCCTCAGTAAAATTCATTATGGTGATTCAAAACTAGTCGAGGAATTGAAATATTACCCGTACATCCAGTTGTTGATTGCAGCTGCGTTTATATTGCTTGCTTATATTGGTTTTAGTTATGTGAAGAAAAATGAAAATAGTAAAATCTGGGTTGGTCTCTCAAAAGAAACAGCTCATCAGCTTGGAACACCACTCTCGAGTTTGATGGGCTGGATAGAACTCCTCAAATTGAATTATAATGATCCTGAAAAAGTAGTTGATTTGATTGGCGAAGTGGAAAACGATCTTGAAAGATTAAGAAAAGTTGCTGATAGATTTTCAAAAATTGGTTCTGTACCTGAGTTAAAAAGTCATAATGTAACTGATATTATTCAACGAGTTATTGATTATTTTGAAAGAAGAATTCCTCAAAGTGGAAAGAACATCGAACTTTTAGTTGAATACCTAAATGGTGATGAATCAAAATCAAAACAGTACATCGCTAAAGTTAATCCCGAGTTATTTGAATGGGTATTGGAAAACTTAACCAAGAATGCGATTGATGCAATTGAAGAAAAGACTGGAAAAATAATTTATCAACTCTCAAGTGATAAGAAATTTGTCTATGTAGATGTAATCGATTCGGGCAAAGGAATTGACCTGAAATATCGCAAAGAAATTTTCAGACCTGGTTTCAGTACAAAAAAAAGAGGGTGGGGACTTGGTTTGAGTCTCGCAAAAAGAATTGTTGAAGAATATCACAAAGGAAAAATTTTTGTCAAATCAAGTATACCGGGCAAAGGAAGTGTAATGCGAGTAGTTTTGAGAAAAGCGCAGGCTTGAACTTAACTTAAATCAAGCATTCTTTTGATTGGAATGTAAGCTTTCTGAATCAAATCCTCTGGCAAGATAATTTCCGGTTGAAGATTGACCATGCATTGATATAATTTTTCAAGAGTATTCTTTTTCATATGTGGACATTCATTACAGGCGCAATTTGAATCAGGTGGTGCGGGAATAAAAGTTTTATCTGGACAAGCTTTACGCATTTGATGTATAATCCCAACTTCTGTAGCTACAATAAATTCCTTCGCATTACTTTCTTTCACGAAATTGAGAAGTTTACTCGTCGAACCAATGAAATCAGCAATATTTAAAACGCTTTCCTCACATTCTGGATGTGCAATAACCAGTGCTTCGGGATTTAAGAATTTTAATTGTTCGATTTTTTTCTGTGTGAATTGCTCATGAACAATGCATGTTCCTTCCCATAGCAGCATTTCCCGACCGGTTTTTTTCATCAAGTATCTTCCAAGATTTCTATCCGGTGAGAATAAAATCTTTTGTTCTTTTGGAATTGAGTTGATAATTTTTTCAGCATTTGATGATGTACAAATAATATCACTCAAAGCTTTGACAGCAGCACTGCTATTAATGTAGGTTACTGCGTAGTAATCGGGATGTTCTTCTCGAAATTTTTTGAATAAAGGTGCAGGACAGCTGTCAGAAAGTGAACAGCCTGCTTCAAGGTCAGGAACTACAACTTTCTTTGAAAAATTCAGGATTTTTGCTGTTTCAGCCATAAAGTGAACACCAGCAAAAACAATTACATCAGCATCAGTTTTAGCTGCCTGTTTGGATAATTCTAAGCTATCTCCAACAAAATCAGCGAGATCCTGAATTTCAGACTCTTGATAATAATGAGCAAGAATAACAGCATTCAGTTCTTTCTTAAGTTTTATTATTTCGTCTTCTAAGATTAATGTATCTGTTATATTCATCTTTAAATCCTCAATAATTTTAATTCATTCAAAATTAAGAATTTGTAGGAGTTTCAAAAAATTGAATCTTTTTTACCATTAAAGTTAAGGTTTGTTTATTTTATTGCTGAGATTTTGAAGAAAAAAATTCTATTGAATTATGCCTCGCTGTTTGAAAAAAATATTTTCTTTAACGATATTTGAGTAGTAGTTTTATAAAAACCTCCTCCTTAAAAATCATAAAATTCTCCTACTGCCAGAGTTCACCTCCTCTCTGGCAGTCTTTTTTAAAGGAAGATATTATTTAATCTCCCATTAAATTCAAACGAAGTCTTTATTAAGACTTCTGTTCAATTCTGTAAAAATGAGTAATTTCGACCGAAGGTTTGAGCATCGCCTGAACCGAGCAATATTTTGTGCTCGAAAGTTCGATAGCTCTTTCAATGTCTTCAGTTTTTAATTCATTCCCATAGAAGACATATTCAATGTGAATTTTGGTGAAAACCTGAGGATGTTCTTCGCGAGTTTCTGCAGTAATGTTAATTTCAAAATCTTCAAGTTTTGATCTTTTCTTTTGAAGTATTGAAACTACATCACTGCCAGTACAACCTGCAAGGGCAAGTAATACTAACTCTTTTGGACGAATTCCAGCGTTGCTTCCACCGAACTCTTCTGGACCGTCGATTGAAATCCAAACATTCGAATCAGTTTTTCCAACAAAGGTTATTCCTTTAACCTGTTTTAAGTATGCTTTTTTGGTCGCCATCTAATTCTCCATTTTTTATTTATTTGATGTAAGATAAAAAATTAAGATTCATTTTTTATGCATTATAATTTTTGACAAGCATCAACTTTTATTATAAATTTAATTCACGAAAAATTGGAATAACAAAATGAAAAGTTTCAGAGAAAAACTTGGAAAAGAAATAATTGTCTTTGATGGTGGAACGGGTACTTATCTTTATGAAAAGGGAATTTTTATCAATCGATGTTTTGAAGAATTAAATCTTACAAATCCAGATTTAGTTAAGCAGGTTCATCGAGATTATTTACTTGCTGGTGCTGATGTAATCGAGACAAATACTTTTGGTGCAAATCGATTTAAACTGGCTCCACATGGATTGAATGAAAAAATTTATGAGATTAACTATGCAGGTGCAAAACTTGCAAGAGAAGTAGCTGGTGATAAAATTCTTGTTGCTGGTTCTGTAGGACCGCTTGGTGTTCAAATAGAGCCGCTCGGAAAAATTGGTTATGATGAAGCAAAAGATTATTTCAAAGAACAAATTCAGCCTTTGATTGATGGAGGAGTGGACTTAATTATCCTCGAAACTTTTACATTAACCGATGAAATAATTCAAGCAATAAGAGCCGTTAAAGTAATTAATTCAGAGTTCCCAATCATTGCTCAGGTTACTATTAACGAAGAAGGAAATCTTGTAAGTGGTGAACCGATAGAAAAGTTTGTCGAAAAAGTTTCCCAATTTAATGTTGATGTGATTGGATTTAACTGCAGCGTTGGTCCTAAACCAATGTTCGATGCTTTAGAAAAATTAAGAGAGTTGACAACTCTTCCAATTTCAATTCAACCAAATGCAGGTTATCCTGTTAATATTGGCGGAAGAAATATTTACATGACCTCACCTGAATATATTGCTGAATACTCGAAAAGATTTATTCAAACAGGGGCAGCAATTGTTGGAGGTTGTTGCGGTATTAATCCAAACCATATCAAAGCAATTCGTCGTGCAATTCAGGCGCTTCAACCGAGTAAAAGATTGGACATTAAAGTTGAAGAACTGAAAATTGAAAAAGCTGAAAATATTCATGTATATGAGATGTATGAAAAATCAAGACTCTCAAATAAACTGCTTCGTGAAGAATTTGTAACTCTTGTTGAAATTGTTTCTCCACGAGGAATATCTGCTCAAAAGGAAATCGAAAAGGCTCGAAAACTTTATCATTTTGGGATCGACGCAATAAACATTCCTGATGGACCGAGAGCAATGGCAAGAATGTCGGCGCTTGCTATGGCTGTTTTGATTCAAAGAGAAGTAGGAATCGAAACAATCTTACATTTTGCTTGTCGTGATAGAAATGTGATTGGAATGCAATCAGATTTACTTGGTGCGTGGGCACTTGGTATCAGAAATATTCTCGCAATTACTGGTGACCCACCAAAATTGGGTAACTATCCCGATGCAACTGCTGTTTTTGATGTTGATTCAATCGGATTGGTTAATTTGTTAAACAGATTGAATCATGGTCTTGACCTTGCAGGAAATCCAATTGGTGAAGCTACTGGATTTTCGATTGGTGTTGGTGTCAATCCTGGTGCAATTAATCTTGATGAAGAATTGCGCCGATTAGATTGGAAAGTTCAAGCTGGTGCTGAGTACATGATTACTCAACCTGTTTTTGATATTTCAATTCTTGAAAACTTCATGAAGAAAATTGAGCACTATAAACTTCCAATAATTGTTGGAATTTGGCCTCTTGTTTCATATCGTAATGCTGAGTTTATGAACAACGAAGTTCCAGGTGCAACTGTACCTCCTTCAATAATGGAACGAATGAGAAAAGCTCAGGAGATTTCAAAAGAAGCTGCATTCGAAGAAGGTGTAAAAATTGCAAAAGAAACTTACGATTATATTCGTTCAGAAGTTAATGGAGTTCAAATTGCAGCACCTCTTGGAAGAATTGAAGCAGTCTTCAAAATGTTGAGTGATGAAGAGTTCTATACAATGTAAAGTTCACTTTTAATCTTTTAGATAAAAACAGTTGATCTAAGTCAGAAAAGAATTTTTTGCATTCTATTTTAATCTAATCTTAAAACTGATCGCTCAAATAATTTTTTCATCTCACTTATTTCCATCTCAAAATTCAACTCTCTATGCTCTTCATTTTCTTTGTATTTTTGTATAATAAAAAAATAAAATAGGAGCTTTTATGGCAATTATTCTTGATGGAAATATTCTTACAATTGAAAAATTAGTTCAAATTGCTCGCTTTGGAGAAAAAGTTGAATTATCTGATGAAGCCTTGCAAAGAATCAAAGCCTGCCGTGCAATGCTTGAAGAAAAAATCAAAGCACGAGAGATTATGTATGGAATTAACACTGGTATTGGTGAATTCTCTGAAGTTGTGCTTACCGATGAACAGGTAAAGCAATTTCAAAAATTTTTGATTTACAATCATGCTGCGGGAATTGGTGAACCAATGCCGATTGAATATGTTCGTGGTGCAATTGCAAGCAGAATAAATGTTCATGCGAAAGGTTATTCAGGATGCCGTCCAGAAATCACATTGACTCTCGTTGAAATGCTTAACAAAGGAGTAACTCCAGTTGTTTGTCAAAAAGGTTCTGTGGGTGCCTGCGGTGATTTAGCCCCGATGTCTCAAATAGCTCTATTATTAATGGGTGAAGGCGAAGCTTTTTATAACGGCGAAAGATTGCCTGGCAAAATTGCTTTTGAAAAAGCTGGAATTGAAGTCCCTGGTCTTCAAGCGAGAGATGGACTTGCTACAATTAATGGTTCAAATTTTATTACTGCAATTAGTGCAATTCAGTTGTATGATATTAATCGATGGCTTAAGCAAGCAGAAATTGCAGCTGCAATGACTGTTGAAGCTCTCTATGCGAACTTAAAACCTTATGATGTGAGACTTCATCAACTGAGAGGATTTCCTGGAGCTGTTCGAAGTGCAAAAGCAATTATGAAATGCATAAATGGAAGTGACTTGCAAACTGGGAAATTAAAAATGAAAGTTCAGGATGCTTATTCAATGCGTTCAACTCCGCAGGTTATCGGTGCAGCTCACGATGCAGTTAGATGGGCAAGAGAGCAAATTGAAATCGAACTGAATGGTGTTGGTGATAATCCAATTTTCTTAACAGAAGAAAAACTGACTTTAACTGGTGCAAATTTTCAGGGAACTCCAGTTTCTCTGCCAATGGATAATGTTGGTGCTGCTGTTACAATGGTGAGTGTACTTTCTGAAAGAAGATTAAATCGATTGTTGAATCCAGCTTTGAGTATTGGGTTGCCTCCATTTCTGACAAAAGGTGCTGGAATGTTTTCTGGTTATATGTTAAGTCAATACACTGCTGATACTTTAATTGTTGAACAGAGAATTTTATCAAATCCTGCATCAATTCAATCAATTCCTGCTGCTGCTGATCAGGAAGATTTTGTTTCAATGGGAATGAATACTGCATGGAAAAATGCACAAATTCTTGATAATGCTTACGGAGTGCTTGGAATAGAATTTATGGCTGCCGCTCAGGCACTTGATTTCAGAGATTTCAAACATGGCCGTGGTGTTGAAACTGCTCGAAAAGTGATCAGAGAATACATTCCACATCTTGATGAAGATCGTCCGTTGTATCCCGATCACAATAAAATGAAAGAACTTGTTAAATCTTGTGAAATACTTGAAGAAGTAGAGAAAGAAGTTGGTTCTTTAGAATAAATCGTTTTTTGACTGGAGTTTTAAATGAGTTTGCAGATTTATAATTCAATTTAATTTTGAGTTGTGTAGCGAAAAAATTTAAATTGAAAAATCTTTTTCTTTAACAAACGAGAGAGTTGCTAAGTCAACTCTCTTTGTTCCTTCTGAAAGCAGGGTTCGGGCAATTTCATTAACAGTTGATCCAGTTGTACAGACATCATCAACCAGAAGAATATTTTTCTGATAAACTTTTTCTCGGTTTATAACTCTAAATGCACCTTTAACATTTTCAATTCTTTCATGCAAATGTAAATTAGTTTGAGTGTTTGTATTTCGCACTCGTTTAATAACTTTTTCTTCAATGGGAATTTGTGTAATTAGATTTATTCCCTTTGCAATAAAACTCGATTGATTATAGCCGCGATGCAGTTTTTTTATTCTGTGAATTGGAACTGGAACAATAAAATTAATCTCATTAATCCAGCTATGGTTCATTAAACCTTCACCTAATTTCATTCCAAGCAAAATACCAACTTTCGATTTACTGTTATATTTTAAGTTATGAACAGCTTTTTGAAATTTTTCTCCTTTTATGAATGCGAATCTGGAATAAAAGTTAGAAATGCAGTTGTAAGGTTTAAGATTGTGTTCGTAAAAATTTTTTAAATCCCTTTCAGAAGAAACTTGCATATCATCAATGCACTTATTGCAAATTGAGTATAAGTTTCTCTGAATTTTAGAATCGCAAATCAGACAAAAATCAGGAAAGAAAAAGTCTAAAAAATCTAAGAGAAAATCTTTGAACACTACATCAAACCAAACTTTTTACGTAAGTACCATTCTGAAGAAAGAAAAACAATTAAAGCAATTAAAACATATAATGAATTCCATGCATAAAAAAGCTTACTTATCTTTCTTTCTTTAGGCTTCTCCTGTAAAATTTTGTCGATTTTCGTAATGAAATCATTGGATTCGTTAATATGAAAATAAAGACCCTGTGTCAGCTGAGATATTTGTTTTAAAAGTTCTTCTCTCATTGATAAATCACGAAACTCTAACTCAGTCTCTATTATTGAAAATCTTCCTGATGCAAAATATTTTTTTCCACCGTATTCAGCAGTTGACTGAAAATCATAATCGCCAACTTGCAAGTCACTTATTTCTGTGTTGTATAAACCATTACCAAGTGGTCTAAATTGAATTAAAGATTTTTTCTCACCCTTCTGCAAAATTTCCAGATATATGTTTGCATCTTCCACTGGATTGTTTGATTCATCATAAAGCTGAGCTGTAAATTTTATCTTATCCTGAATATCAAAAATTTTCTTTGCAGGTTTTACCGTGAAATTACTTTCAGCTTCTTTTGTTGTTAGCCACTTCACAGAATTATTAATAAACTTATCAAGATAAATTGATTCTTCTTCTTTCATTGCATTCAAAAGTTTTAATCTCCAGATATTATAACCTAAAAAAGCAATACTTCGATGTTTGTTCAACTTTCGAGATATCAACAAAGGTTGATTCACTCTGAAATTTTGTAATCTAAAAAATGCAAGCACTTCTGATTCTGCCTTGCTTACAAATTCTCTATCAACACGATAAATTGGTGGAAGCGAGTTCCATATTTGTGCGGAGTTTACTGGATCAATATTCAGAATCTCTTTTTTACTTTTTTCTTCAGGAATATCAATAAAAATTTGAGACGATGTTCCATAAGCAGAACGCCAATCAAATGGTAAATATTGCTTGAACAATACAAGCTTATTGAAATCAGTTTCAGGATTAATCAAAATAAATATGGGCGTATTGTCTCTTTGAATCTTTGTTAAAATTAATTTAATCAGTCTGTCAGAATTATTTACAGCTGGAAAGCCAATCATAAAAATTGCATCAATGGAGTCAATAAATCTTTCATTGTTGAAAAGGGGGTAATAATTGCCGTCAGATTTTTCAATCAATGTTTCTAATCGAAAGTCTTTATTTGAACGAATTGATTGATTAACAAAACTTAAATCATGATTAGGTTTTCCAGCAATTGTCAGGACTTTTATTTTATTGCTCAACACATTTACATATTTTGAAATGGAGTTATTTTTTGTTGTGAATTCATTTCCGAGGGATGTGATAAAGAAACTTAATTTTTTTTCTCCCTCTTTTTCTGGAATGTATTCGAAGTCAATTTCTTGAAAATAACTTTCCAGTGTTAGCTGTTTTCTGGCAATTAATCTCTGATCTTCAAAAAAAGAAACATTGACAGTTTGATTATTAAATCCATTCTGTTTGATAATTAATTTTACGGGTGATCTATTTTGAGCATACATTAAATCATTTGAAATTATCTCATCTAAAGAAATATCATTTTTCGGTAGAGGGTTTCCAACACCAATTGTGTGAATTGGAATGTTTAGTCTTTCAGCTGCGTATATTGGTTTTTCACCTGAGTTGTAAATTCCATCTGTAACTAAAATTAAATTCTGATAATTTTTATCAACAACCTTTTTTGATATTTCACTTATTGCTGAATTGATGTTTGTTGAAGAACCATCAAAACTTAAGTGCTGCAGAGAATCTGGATCAATATTTTCAATTTTTTCTGAGAAGATGTAAAGGTCAAATGATTTTTTTGATCTGCTAAGATTATTTGTTAACTCAATAAGTGTTTTTTTAACCAACTCTTTTTCAAATGAAATACTCTTGGAGTTATCAATTAAAATTGCTGTGCGTGGCTTCTCAATTTGTGTACTTAGAATTTCAACAGCTGTCTGGCCAATTGAAAATATTACCAAAATAAATGCGATCAATCTAAGTGAAAAAAGAATTACTTTGTTTGTTCTATTAATGTCTGGATTAGTTCTGCGGTAGTAAATAATAATTGAAATAATCGAAATAACGATTGCAAGAATCAATAAGTAAAATGAAAGTGAAAAAAGAAAATTAATTTTTAACAAGATAGATGGGAACATTTCAATCAAAATGAATCAAGATTCCATTTTTTGAGTTCATCAAGAAAATGATAAGCTGTCAAATCAAATTGAATTGGCGTCACAGATACATAATTATTGTTTATCGCAGTGATATCAGAGTCTTCATCATCCAATCCATTCATTTGACCAGTGAGCCAATAGTATTCACGGTTTTGTGGATCGAGCCGTCTTTCAAAGTAATCATCCCAACGGGATCTTCCTTGCTTTGTAATTTTAATTCCCCTGATTTTTTCTTCTGGAACTGGTGGAACATTAACATTTAGAAGAACGCCTTTGGCCAGTCCATATTTTAGAACTGCTAACGCAATTTTTTGAGCAACTTTTTTCGCATAAGAAAAATCGAAATCAACATAGGTTGCAAGACTTACTGCAATTGAAGGAATTCCCAGAATTGTACCTTCAGTGGCTGCTGAAACAGTTCCGCTATAGATTACATTTATTGCAGCGTTTGAGCCATGATTAATTCCAGATATAATCAAATCCGGTTTTTCTTTCATATGAGTTGTGATAGCCAGTTTGACGCAATCAGCTGGAGTTCCGGTTATTGCATATCCGAAGAATTCTCCGTTCATATAATAAGGATTTAGTCTTAGAGGTAAATGAATTGTAATGGCATGCCCAACAGCACTTTGTTGTTTGTGAGGTGCATAAACATAAACCTCACCAATTTCTAACATTGCCTCTCTAAGGGCAATAATTCCATCAGCGAAAATTCCATCATCATTTGAAACGAGTATTTTATATTTCTTTTCCATAAATACAATTTAGATATTAATTAAGAATTTTTCATTGCTATTGGGATGTATAAATCAAACTCGGTTATTTTATTCAGAAGGATTTTTTAATTCTTATTTAAATTCTTTGAAGCAAAACAAAAACTCAATGGGACTTTTTTGTCGGATTTTATTTCTCTGTAAAAATATTAAACAATGCAAGTTCAATTTTGCAAAAATGAACTGCTGTTATTTTCAAAATTGAAAAATTTAAAAGGGGTCAATATTAAAAACCTAAATAAATATTAAGATTTAATAGTTAACATAAGGAATGATTTTTGAAATAAATACTAAAAAAATTTAGGAGAGACAAAATGAAAAAAATACTTACTTTGTTTGTTCTCTTGTTAATGGTCAATCTGGGCTTAACTCAAAGAGCCAATATTAAGATTGAACCAGTTACACCAGAAAGACTTTATAAACTTGGTTTCCCAACTCAATCTGTTTCTTCTGGTTTACCAGTAGTTGGAGCTGAGACATATGTTTATTTATCTGCCCAAAATATTGGTAATACTGAACCAATTACATCTGCAACATGGGAATTTACATCAAAACCAGCTGGTTCCGTAGCCGATTTCACTTATCCATATCCAGATAACAGCTGGGCATATTTCCTGGCAGATAAAAAAGGCGCGTACGATGTTAAACTAACAATTACAACTGCATCAGGAACCGACGATACAACAATTACAATCTATGCTGCAAATTATGTTGGAGTCGGTAATTTTGATGGTGTTCCAGCTACTTATCCAAATTGTATGTCATGCCATGCTGGTATGCCAAAGTTTGTAGAAATCTTTAATAGATGGGAAGAAAGTGGACACGCTACTCGATTTAAAGGAGGAATTGATGGCAATCCCGCATATTACTCATCAAGCTGCTTTAAATGTCATACAGTTGGATATAACCACGATTTAGCTGCAAACAATAATGGTTTTGATGATGTTGGAGCAACTTTAGGATGGAGCTGGACTAACTATGCACCAGCAAAACCTGGAAACTGGGATTCATTAAAGACCGGATATCCTTCACTTGTTCAATTCGCAACAATTGGCTGTGAAAATTGCCATGGTGCTGGTGGCGAGCATGCACTAGGTGGAGTGAAAGAAAAAATTGCAATTTCTTATAATTCCGGTGCATGCGGTCAATGCCATGATGAACCATGGAGACACAATCGATACGCTCAATGGGAAAACTCATTGCACTCTGAAGCAGTATGGTCAAATTCTTTCGCTCAGAGTTCAGGTTCAGATTACATGAGCAACAATCTTAACAATTGCATCCGTTGCCATGATGGTATGGGATTTGTGAACTTTACCAAAGGCATCGGAACGGATACAAAAGGAATGATCGCAGCTCAGCAAGTTAAGATTGGCTGTCCAACCTGCCATGATCCACATGGTAATGATCAAGAATACAGCTTAAGAACAATTCCAGCTGGTGCTGATACTCTTGCTACAGGTGAACAAATTACTCTTGGCGGCAAAGGAAAATTGTGCATGAGCTGCCATATTTCCAGAAGAAACGCCAATGCTTTTGTTCAAACTAATGTAAGCTCACTACATTGGGGTCCACATCATTCAACTCAAGGTGATGTTTTCTTAGGTACTAATGCTGCTGATTTTGGAACTGGATTTATTAGTTCATCTCATAAATATGTTGTTCAAGATGGTTGTGTTGGCTGCCATATGTATGCAACAACTGATACCGGAACTGTTACTAGAGATAGAGTGGGTGGTCACTCATTTAAATTAAGAGACGAAGAAAATAATTATGAACATGTAAAAGCCTGCCAATCCTGCCACGGACCACAAATTCAAAGCTTTGATGACTTTATCGCTGCTGCAGATTTTGATGGTGATGGAAATATTGAGTCAATTCGACATGAAGTTGAGGGATTACTGCAGAATATCAGAATTGCACTACCACCAGTTGGTGTTGACTCAATTAGCTGGCAGGCAATTCGTGATGCAAATAACCTGAACATGAGAAAAGTTTACTATAACTATCAGGTAATTGAAGGTGATGGTAGCCATGGTATGCACAATGCTAAGTTCACAATTGATGTATTAAGAAAATCCCTTGCTGTTTTGACTGGTGTTGAAGTTGCTGATAACAATATTCCTTCAACATTTGATCTTTCACAAAACTATCCGAACCCATTCAACCCATCAACTGAAATTAAATTCTCAATTCCAAAATCAGAGAGAGTGAAAATTGCTGTGTATAACTCAATTGGTAAACTTGTGAAAGTACTTGTTGATGATAATTTGACTCCTGGAAACTATAAAGTTACCTGGTACGGCGAGGATTACCGTGGTTCGAAGGTTTCAAGTGGTGTTTACCTCTACAGATTAGAAACACCATCGTTCCAGGCTACTAAGAAGATGGTACTATTGAAGTAATTTTGTGGGGAGGTCAATCTTAAAGTCCCGCCTCGTGCGGGACTTTTTATTTTTAAAGTCGATAAATAAGCCTTGCTAAAATCAAATACATAGAAATTTCCTTCGGGTTCTTATCAATATTAGTTTTTTCTTCTAATAAGACTTATTGATTTAATAATTTGTTTATGAAACTATCTTTGTTTAGGATATATTAAAAATTTAAATTTGTTAAGAGTTAAATCACTTTTTCCCCTAACAAATTTTTAGGATTTGAAGCGATGAGTAAACAAAAGATTTATATCGAAACATATGGTTGCCAGATGAATTTGGCGGATACCGAAATTGTTCAGGGAGTCCTCAAAAGAAATGGCTTTGAATTTACCGATACAGCCGAATCGGCAGATGTGGTTTTGATCAACACTTGTGCAATTAGAGAACATGCAGAAGAAAGAATTTACGGTCGACTTGGTTCATTTAAGTCAATTAAAAAGCAAAAGCCAAATCTTGTTGTTGGTATTCTTGGCTGCATGGCAGAACGTTTGCGTACTAAATTGCTCGAAGAAGAATTGATTGTCGATTTAATTGTTGGTCCTGATGAATATCGCCGTGTGCCAGAATTGATTGATAACGCCTTGATTGGTGAAAAAGGCATTGCAGTCCGATTGAGCAAAACAGAAACTTACGATGATATTGAACCATATCGTGAAGATGGTATTTCAGCATGGATTGCTGTGATGAGAGGCTGCGATAAGTTCTGTACTTTCTGCGTTGTACCTTTCACAAGGGGAAGAGAAAGAAGTCGTCCGTTGCAAAGTATTGTAAACGAAGTTAAATCATTAAGTCAGAGAGGTTTTAAGGAAGTCAATCTGCTTGGTCAAAATGTGAATTCATATCGTGATGGTGATTATGATTTTGCTGATTTATTAGCAGCTGTTGCAAAAGTTGACCCACAGATGAGAGTAAGATTTACGACTTCTCATCCGCAAGATTTTTCAGATAAATTGATTTATACTATTGCTGAGCACGAAAACATTTGTAATTATATCCATCTGCCAATTCAATCCGGTTCAAATCGCATATTAAAATTGATGAACCGAACTTATACAGTTGAGCATTATCTCGAAAGAATTGATAAAGCTCGTAAAGTTATTCCAGGAGTTAGTTTTTCTACTGATATTATAGCAGGATTCCCAACCGAAACAGAAGAAGATCATAAATTAACTTTAGAAGTTTTGAAAGAAGTTCGATATGATGGTGCATTTATGTTTAAGTATTCAGCTCGTGAGAGGACAAAAGCATACGAAATGGGCGATGATGTACCTGATGAAGTCAAAACCAGAAGATTAAATGAAATAATTGAATTGCAGCAAAAAATATCTTATGAAATAAATCAAACATTAATTGGAAAAACAGTTGAAGTTCTAATAGAAGATTACAGCAAGAAGTCAGATCAATTTTATATGGGTAGAACAGACACAAATAAAATTGTAATCATACCTAAAGATGGTTTAAACATTGGTGATTATTGTCTTGCAACAATTAATAGAGCTAATTCAGCAACTTTGTTTGCCGATAACGCTGTAAAGATAGAGAAACCACGATCCGTTTATCATCATGAATCTAACTAAAATATTTTTCCTGAAAATTTCCTTTCTCATCACTCTCTCATCATTTGCACAGCAGATTGATATAAACAAATTAATACCAGAAATTGAACGCGGCGAGACTGAGAGATCTCGAATAATTCTTCTAAGCATGGAAAAGGATAATCCAAATTCATCCACTTACAAATACTTGAAAGCTCTGCTAACTCAGGATGGATTTGAAGCAGCAAAGATTTATAAAGACATTGTATACAGCAATGAAGAATCCGAATGGAAAGATGATGCTTTGTTTAAATTATATCAATTTCATTACTCGAGAGGGGAGTTTAACGAATCAGATAAATTTGCTCGAATACTGAGAGAATCATTTCCAGAATCATTCTACATCTCGAGACTTCAGCGAAACGATAAAATTGGTGAACGTATATTAAATATCAAACCCGAAGAAAAAGCATTAAAGACCGATACTGTTAAACTTGTGCAAAGTAGAGTTTCAGAAATTCAATCAATTCAATCTGATATTCAAGAAAAATCAAAAAATAAATTAGCCATTCAGGTTGGTGCATTTTCAAGTGAAGCTAATGCTCTGAAGTTCTCAAAACAATTTTTAGGCTATAATACAAGTGTAAAAGAAAAGTTTGTTAATAATAAAAAGCTCTTCGTCGTTCTTGTTGGTGAATATGAATCAGATATAGAAGCAAAGAATGCACTTGAAAGCTTAAAAAAGATTTATAGAGTCGAAGCAATGATTGTTAATTTGAATTAAATTTTCCAGCCGTAGGGACTATCATTTTTAATAAATCATAATTTAATTGTTTTCTGAAAGTACTTTTCTGCAGAGGAAGATGTATAACCGATAAGAATTTTACTTCTATTTTGGTTAATTTTGTTAGCATTTAGAGTTTTTTAAGATTTATCAGACATAAAATCATCATATGGTTGATCATAAAGAGTTTCAGCGAAGATTCGGGATTATTTATCGTTCACAGATAATGAAGGAAATGGTGGAGATTATTCATCAGGTTGCTCCTACCGATATAACTGTCCATATTCAGGGAGAAAGCGGTGTTGGAAAAGAGCTTGTTGCCAGGGCGATTCATGGATTAAGTCCGAGATCAAACAAAAAGATGTTCAGCGTAAATTGTGGTGCGATTCCAGAAGGTTTGATTGAAAGTGAATTATTTGGTCATCAAAAAGGTGCATTTACTGGTGCAGTTGATTCGAGAAAAGGATACTTTGAATTAGCTGATGGCGGGACTCTGTTTCTTGATGAGATAGGTGAACTGCCTTTATCTCTTCAGGTGAAATTTTTAAGAGTCCTTGAAACAAAAGAAGTTTTAAGACTCGGTGCAGAAACTATCATCAAAGTTGATGTTCGATTCATAACAGCCACAAACAAAGACCTTGCTCTTGAAGTCGCAAAGAAAAGATTTCGAGAAGATTTGTATTACAGACTCAGAACAGTGACTATTGATATTCCACCACTCAGAAAACGAAAAGAAGATATTCCGCTTCTAACTGATAAATTTTTAGAAGATTTCTGTAATCGAAACAACATTCCTCGATTACAAATATCAAGTGAGACTTATGATTATCTGATGAACTATTCATGGCCAGGCAATGTCCGTGAACTTAAACATGCAGTTGAATCTACCGCTGCTTTGAACCAGACTGGTATTCTTAAAATCGAAGACTTTGAAAAATATCTTAAACCAATCATTACTGATGACTCACAAAGAAATTTACCTGTGTTCTTGAATAAAAGTGCAGAAGTTGCTGATAGAGAGTTTATATATCGAGCTTTATTTGAAATCAAAAAAGACCTGATGGAAATTAAAGAAGCGTTATTTAATAAATCACATCAAATTGAAGATGTTGTAAATGATCATGATAATATTCCCGCTCTTCCGATGAAAGAACTTGAAAAAGAAGCTATCAAAAATGCTCTGGTGAAAGCTAACTTTGATAAGAAAAAAGCAGCTGAACTGCTTGGAATCAGTCTTAGAACACTTTATCGAAAATTAAAAGCGATGCAAATGGATGAGTAAAAATTTTCTCTTCCTGTTATTAGGAATTGTTATATCAGGTTGTGCATACTCTTTTACTGGTTCATCAATCCCATCTGATATGAAAACCATTGCAATTCCTGTTTTTGATGATGTCAGTGGATATACCGAAGCTGGTTTGAGAGAAGCTGTTACAAATTCATTAATTCAGAGATTCATTCAGGATAATACTTTACAGGTTATTGATAGAAAGTTTTCCGATACAATACTTGAAGGAATAATTCTTAATGTTCGAGATGAACCTTATGTTATCACTGGCAGCGAAAGAGTTAACTCAAGAAGAATTGTAATTCAGGTTAGAGTAAAATTCATTGATCAACGATCAAAGAAACAACTGTGGGAAAAAAGTTTTTCACAATACAGTGATTATGCTTCTGAAGGAGGTCAATTTGCAAAACAGCAGGCAATTCAAAAGGCAATTGAAAATCTTACAGAAGATATTTTAATAGCAACAGTATCAGATTGGTAAAAATAAGAGAGAAAAAAAGTGAAGATAGATGATTTAATACTAACTGTTTATTTGTTTACCCTTTCAATTCTTTTTATTTATGGATCTCATGGATTCTTTTTAGTTTATCTTTATAACAAGTTCAAAGATGTGAAGTATCTTTCAAAAGATACATTCAAAGAACTGCCTAAAGTTTGTATTCAACTTCCAGTCTATAATGAAGCTCTTGTTGTTGATAGATTGATTGAAGCTGTTTGTAAGATTAACTATCCAAAAGATAAAATGGAAATTCAGGTTCTTGATGATTCAACAGATGAGACTTCTGAAGTATTGAAAAAGCTCGTAGAAGCGAAAAAGAAACAGGGATTCAATATAATTTACTATCATCGTGATAACCGTGAAGGATTCAAAGCTGGTGCTTTAAAAAAAGGACTTGAAATGACTGACGCCGAATTTGTTGCTATTTTTGACGCAGACTTCATTCCTAATCCAGAGTTTTTGAATAGAACAATTCATTATTTCACTGATCCAAAAGTTGGAATGGTTCAAACTCGCTGGGAACATTTAAATTCAGAATATTCACTTCTGACACGAGCTCAAGCACTTGCTCTCGACGGTCACTTTGTAATGGAACAACAGGTAAGAAATAAGGCAGGATTTTTTATAAACTTCAATGGAACTGCTGGAATCTGGAGAAAACAATGCATCATTGATGCTGGTAACTGGCAGCCAGATACATTAACTGAAGATCTTGATCTTAGTTATAGAGCTCAACTCAAAGGTTGGAAATTTGTCTTTATAAATGATTTTACTTCACCATCTGAACTTCCAATTGAAATTAATGCTCTCAAAAATCAACAATTTCGTTGGACTAAAGGAGCAATCGAAACAGCAAAGAAAATTCTTCCACTCGTCTGGAAATCAAGTGTACCTCTTAAAATAAAATTATATTCGACTTTTCATCTAACAATGAACATTGTTTTTCCATTGATAGTTCTGGCGGGATTGTTGAATGTACCTCTTGTTTATGTGAAAAACACAGGTAATTATGATGAGTATTTTGCTTTCATGTCGATTTTCACACTCGCTTTTATAAGTTCATTTTTGATGTATATGTATTCTCAGAAAGATGTTTATCCAGATTGGAAAAGAAGAATTTATCTTTTTCCTGTTTTTATGGCTGGCAGTATGGGATTTGCACTCAACAACACTCGTGCTGTGATTGAAGGATTATTTAACAAGAAGAGTGAGTTTGTAAGAACTCCAAAATTTAGGATTGAAACGAGCAATGATAATCCACATCCCAAACGAAAAAAATATGCTGTAACAAAAATCAGTCCGATGATTGTACTTGAGCTGCTTTTTGCATTGTGGGCATTGTTTGGAATCGGGCTTGCTTCTTATTATACAGAGATTGCTGCTATTCCATTTTTATCGATGTATTTTCTTGGATATGGAGTTATTGCATTTTTATCAATAAAACATGTTCTTGAAAGCAAGAAATGAAAATTTCATACGATCTTGATCTGCATAGATTAAAAGAATTTATTGATAAAAATCCTAAATCACCTCTGTTTGCAAGGTATGCTGATAAACTTGCACAAAAGGGATTAATAAACGAAGCTTTAATTGTAATTGAGAATGGGTTAAAATATCATCGTTTATATTCAACGGCTTATATTGTTTATGCAAAAATTCTTATGATGAAAGGAATGGATGAAGAAGCTTTAGAAAATCTTAGAAAAGTTATAAAGCTCTCTCCATTCTGTATGACCGCACACACTTTAATTGAAAAAATACTCAACAAAAAATTTTCTACTCGTATGAAGGCTGAGGGTTCAAGTCAGAAACAATTTATTCGTAGACAAAAGTCAGTCGATAAAAACGAAATAGAAGCTATCCTTGAGAAGTTTAACAATTCTGATTCATTGATTATCAAAGCCGATCCAAATTTTGATAAGACTTATGAACCGCCATCAGAGACACCTGAAATTGTTACTGAAACAATGTTTCATATTCTTTTAAATCAAGGATTGTTTGAAAAAGCTTATCAATTACTTCTTAAACTAATGGATAAAAATCCATCACGCCGGGATTATTACAGTCAACAATTAGAAATACTTAAAAAAAGATTGAGTATCCCTTAATAATCATATCATAATGAATTATCCTTATTACAAATGAAAAACTTTTATAATTCACAAATAAGAATTTGATATAAAACACATCTTTGCAGGTATATAAATTTTTGGATAAAGAACGATGTTGAAGCAGTTAGAAAGAGTTTCAAATAGTTTTTTTGATGGAACAACTGAAGAAGTAGCTCAAAACTTATTGGGAAAAATTCTGGTTCGCATTTTCAACGGGAAGATTTTATCTGGTAAGATAGTGGAAACAGAAGCCTACCTTGATGAAAACGATTTTGCATCCCATTCAGCGCTTGGAATGACAGAAAGAAATAAAGTTATGTTTGGTGAAGCAGGTTTAGCTTATGTTTATTTCACTTATGGAATGCATTATTGTTTTAATGTTGTAACAGGCGAAGTGGGGAAAGGATCAGCAGTTTTAATCCGAGCACTTGAACCTTTAGACGGGATCGAATTGATGAAAAAATTTAGAAATCAGACAGATATTAATAATTTAACCAATGGACCAGCAAAACTTTGTCAGGCTTTGAAAATTGATAAAAAATTAAATGGCGAGGATCTAAAAACTTCATCAAAAATTTATATTGCTGAAGGTGAAAACGAAAAATTTGAAATTGTTAAGACAAAACGGATTGGCATTGAAAAATCTAAGGATTTGCTCTTGCGTTTTTATATAAAAGAAAACAAATTCATTTCGAGAAAGTAAAATCTGCCATGAAATTTCTGATTGTCCGAACGGATAGACTGGGTGATTCAATTTTAACCTTACCAATTGCAGTCAAATTGAAACAGAAATTTCCTGAATCAAAAGTATATTTTCTTGGTAATTCCTACACAGAACCATTAATCTCAAATTCGAAATACATCGATAAAGTTTTCTCCATAAACAAATTCTCTTTTTTCCAGCTTGTTGAAAATCTTCGAAATGAAAAGATTGATTACGCAATAATTGCCCGGCCAACTCTTTACAATGCCTCTGTTATATTTTTTTCAGGAATAAAGTATAGAATTGGGACTAAATATCGACTTTATTCGTTCTTATTTAATAAGAGAATTGAACATCATAGGAAAGAGAGTACAAAGCACGAAGCACTTTATAACTTAGATTTGCTTGAACCTCTGGGGATTGAATCTGAACAGGATATCTTCAATTTAAATTTTGGAATCTCACCAGATGAAAAGATTCAAGACCGCATAAAAGCTAAGTTGAGAAATCTTGGAGTTGATTTTCGTAAACCAATTGTTGTATTTCACATCTCAAGTGGTGGTTCGGCAATCGATTGGAAGTATTTGAACTTTAAAGAACTGGCTTTACTTCTTAAAAAAAATCTTGATGTAGAAATTTTGTTAACAGGAACCGAAAAAGATTTTTTGTTCTTATATGAGCTTTTTAATGAGTCAGGTTACAAAATTTATAACCTTGCTGGTGAATTTAATCTAATCGAATTATTTAATTTACTATCCTTGGTTGATGTTTATATAGGTAATTCCACCGGACCAACACATCTCGCTGCAATTGCAGGTTGCTGGGTAGTTGCTTTCTATCCAAAAATTAAAGTCGCTTCTCAGATCAGGTGGGGACCAATAACGAAAAAAAAAATTATATTTGAACCACAAATCGAATGCTCCAATTGCACGAAAGAACAATGTAAACGTTTCAATTGTATGGATTCTATTGAAGTGAATAAAGTGTATTTTGAGGTTGAGAGAATTTTAAAGAGAATAAATTATATTTAATACAGATTAAAACGATAAAAATTTTATGTTAGAATCTAATAAGTAGGCAGCAAAAAAGTTTGGTATCGATATTAGCTTTATAGAAAATAATGTTGATACAAGAAAAAATATTGAAATTCTTGGCGATGATTTAAAATTCCTTGGAGTAAAAGAATCAGAGCGAACGAAACATGTTCATAGACTTCATCCTTATTTAGGGAAATTTATTCCGCAATTAGTTGAAGTTTTTGATCAAATTATTGGAAAACTTAAAAACAAAGTAAATTATGAAAACATTTGAAGTTTTTTTAACAAAATCATATGTTATTAAAATAGAAGCAGAGAATATTAATAAAGCTAAAGATTTATCTGAATTATTTACGGGGAATATACAAGATATTTCAACACCAGAGGATAGAAAAAGATTTAAATTTGAGATAAAAAATATTGACTGCAAAGTAAACGAAGCTTTTAAATGTAAGGAGATACAATGAGGGAAATTAAAACACAAGTATTTTTAAGTGATTGTTTAGATGTGTTAAAAAATTTTCCAGATAATTGTATCGAATTAATATTTACTTCACCCCCCTATGCGGATAGAAGAAAACATACTTATGGTGGAATTAAACCAGAAGAATATGTAGATTGGTTTTTATTGAGAAGTGAGCAATTCTTACGTGTACTAAAACCAGATGGTACTTTCATATTAAACATTAAAGAAAAAGCTGAGAATGGTGAAAGCATACTTATGTAATAGAATTGATATTATCATTAAGAAAATAGGGTTGTGTATGGACAGAAGAATTTATTTGGCATAAAATGAATTGCTACCCTGGAAAATGGCCAAATCGTTTTAAAGATGCGTGGGAAAGATTATTACAATTTAATAAGACAAAGAAATTTAAGATCTTTCAAGAAGCAGTGATGATACCAATTGGAGACTGGGTAAAAAATAGATTAAAAAGTTTAAGCGAAAATGATAGGAAGAGGTTTGAATCAAGATCAAAAAGTGGATTTGGGAAAAATATATCAAATTGGTTAAAACGAGATAAAGTCTATCCAACAAATGTTCTATATCTGGCAACAGAATGTATTAATAAAAACCATAGTGCTGTCTTCCCTGAAAGTCTACCAGAATGGTTTATAAAACTTTTCACAAAAGAAAGTGATAAAGTGCTCGATCCATTTATGGGTTCAGGTACAACATTGAGAGTAGCTAAAAGATTAGGTAGAAATTCAATAGGAATTGATATCATACCAGAATATTGTGAAAGAGTTAAATCCGAATTGGAATTCAGTAATTATCTATTATTTGAACTAAAAGAAAATTATGAATCAAATAAATCTAAATGAAATTAGGGAATATGTAGAAAAAAATATTTCTATTTTTCATCAAAAGCGTTTAGAATATCTGACAAAAAAGATTGATCTCGATAAAATTTTACTTCAAAAGAACCCGTATCTATTTAGGGCTAAAAATATTTTAACGGCTCAAGATCTTTTAAAGGGATTTGTGGATGCTTTTCTACAATCTCAAGAAGAAACATTTTTCGGAGAATCTATTGAAGGTCTTGCAATATATGTATGTAGTTTAGTGCATGGTGGAAAGAAATCAGAATTGACAGGAATAGATTTGGAATTTATTAAATATGACATAATCTACATTATTGAGGTGAAAGCTGGTTGGAATTGGGGAAACTCAAGTCAAATTGAACAATTAAAAATTAATTTTGAGAATGCAAAAAAGATATTAGAACAACGAACTGGTAAAAAAGTGATTGCTATAAATGGATGTTGTTTTGGGAAAAAGAAGAATAAAGATCCTGAAAAAGATGGTTATTATAAAATTTGCGGTCAAGAATTTTGGGAATTGATTTCCGGAGATAAAAATTTTTACATAGACATTATTTAATCTCTTGGATATAAGGCAAAACAGAAAAATGAATAATTTATCGAAGCATATTCCGCTGTGTTAAATAAATTAACTATGGAATTTTCTCAGCGGTTTTTTTTATTGATGGTAAAATAGATTGGAAAAAATTACTGAAATTCAACTCAGGAAAAATTGAATGACCCTATTTTCAACAATTAGTCTACCTATCAATTTAAATTTCTTCTAATAATAAAAGAGTAATAACAAAATACTCACGAAAAAATATATCTTGAATTATTGAGTTTAATTAATAAATAATCAGCATAAAGTTAGACAACTAAGAAATGATATCGACCAAAAATTTTCACAATTCAAAGGAATTTGAAGATTTTCTTTTTATTATTTTGGAATTGAAACAATTGCAGATTTATTTTTCACCTAAATCCAGGAAGTTTTATGAGAAAGCTATCAGGAATTTTTAATCAATTTAAGAAATTCAAAAAATCATCCCTCTTTACATTTTTAGTGATTTCTTCTTTTGCTTTTGTCCAACCACCAGAATTCAGGAAAATTGAAAATAAAGCATTTGGATTAAATGAAAAACTAACTTTTGATGTGAACTATAGTTTTGTCACAGCAGGAATCGCAACTTTTTCAATTCCAGAAATAAAAACTCTCGCTGGCAGAAAAGTTTACAGAATTAAATTTGAAGTAAACACTGTGCCAGCTTTCGACCCATTCTTTAAAGTTCGAGATAGATACGAAACATATCTTGATGTTGAAGGAATTTTTCCATGGAGATTTGAGCAACACATAAGAGAAGGGAAATATTCAAGAGATTTCAGTGCGTTTTTTGATCAGAGAAGAAATCTTGCAAAAACATCCGAAGGTGTTTTCAAAATACCACCTAATGTTCACGATATTGTATCTGCTTTCTTTTATGTTAGAACACTGGATTTCAAAAATTTCAAAAAAGGAGATCGCCTGAAGTTGCAAAATTTTTATAAAGATAGAACTTATGATCTAGAAGTAGTTTATCATGGAAAAGAAATTATCTCTGTTAAAGCTGGAAAATTTAGATGCATTGTCGTTGAACCGCTTGTTCAGGAAGGAGGATTGTTCAAATCAGAAGGAAGTATTTTAATCTGGCTGACTGATGATGACAATAAAATTCCTGTTAAAGTTAAGACCAAAGTTATTATAGGTTCGATTGATAGCGAGTTAACTGCTTACGAAAATATCAAATCACCTTTGAAGGCAAAATTATAATGTCAAAATATAGAAAAATTGATCTCTCAAAAGTAAAAACATATTCAATTCAAAAGAGAAAGAGCAAAGTCGAACTTGGATTACTCGCAAAAGTTTTTGATCCCCACAAGGATTCTTTTGCTGATTACATTAATTCGCTTCCAAAGTTTCTTGCTGTGAATGATTTGATTGAATTTTCAAAGTTGATTGTCAAAGCAAAGCAAAAAGGGAAACCAGTTATCTTCATGATTGGTGCACATGTGATAAAAGTTGGTTTGAGTCCTATCTTAATTGATTTGATGAAGAATGATTTCATTAGTGCAATTGCGATGAACAGTGCTGGTGCAATTCATGATACGGAACTCGCTTTCTTTGGAAAGACTTCTGAAGATGTTGCTGCAGGGATTACTGATGGAACTTTCGGGATGGCAAAAGAGACAGGTGAATTCATAAACTCAACTTTAACTAAATATGAATTTTCAAATCTTGGTTATGGCGAGGCACTGGCTGTCGAAATGAAAATTCGTAAGGCAAAAAATCGAAAAATAAGTTTACTCTACAATGCTTATC
Source organism: uncultured Ignavibacteriaceae bacterium (assembly GCA_964527925.1). Classification (GTDB taxonomy): domain Bacteria; phylum Bacteroidota; class Ignavibacteria; order Ch128b; family Ch128b; genus Ch128b. The sequence continues at coordinate 34,523 of CAZGQO010000014.1, read as the reverse complement.
AACTCGGAAAACCAATTACTGTGCACGCTGCAATTGGAACAGATATAACTCATCAACATCCAAATGTGAATGGTTCGGCAATTGGTAAATTAAGTTTGACTGACTTCCAGATTTTAACAGAAGTAGTTTCAAAACTTGGAAATGGCGGAGTTGTTGCGAACATTGGATCAAATGTGATTTTGCCTGAAGTATTTTTGAAAGCTCTGACTATTGCAAGAAATCTCGGTCATAAAGTTTTTAATTTCACAACAGCTAATTTTGATTTCATTCAACATTATAGACCACGAGTGAATGTAGTTCAAAGACCGACTCAGGATGGCGGCAAAGGATTTATGTTCACTGGTCATCACGAAATTATGATTCCACTTTTAGCTGCGATGATAAAACATTATTCAAAATAGGAGTTAAAATTTGAAGTTTGAACGAAATTATCAGCAATATTCTATTTCGCCTGTTGGTGCGGCATTTCTTGTTTTGTTCGTTTCTTTTTTCATGTATCAGTTTGTTGGTGGTTTGATCACTTATGCTTTTGTTGGACTTAATATAACTCGAGAGAATGCTGGTTATGTTCGACTCTTTACTTCGATCAGTCAGATAATATTCATGCTTCTGTTAAGCATTTTGTTCGCAAAGTTGATTTATAATGATTTTGTTAATGTTTTCAGAACAAAGAAAATCTATTCAGTAGAACTTTTGGTTTCCATACTTGGGCTGGCAATTATCGTTATTGCATCACAAATCTATCTGTATATTCAAACATATTATATTGATCAATTGAAATCATCTTCAGCTGTTTTCAAACAAATAATGGATTTTCTGGAAACAATCGATAAACTCGTTCAAAAATCTTATAAAGAAATTCTTTATATGGATAATTTTCTTGACTATGCATCAATAGTATTGAGTGTTGCTCTTGTTCCTGCTTTTTGCGAAGAATTTCTTTTCAGAGGTTTTGTTCAAAGCAGTTTCGAAAAAAGATTTTCAATCTTCTGGACTATAGTAATTACTTCACTAATTTTTGCAATCTTTCATTTTAATCCATTTGCTTTTCTACCATTATTTTTACTCGGTGCGTATTTTTCTTATCTGGTTTATCTAACTGATTCAATTTTTTATTCTGTGATTCTTCACTTCTTGAACAATTTCTTCACAGTCACTATCTATGGAATTTATAAAACCGAAGATGTGATTTCCGCAAAACCTGAATTAAATTATCCCGTTGGTACTCTGGCTTTTTCATTAGTGTTGTTAATTTTTTTAATGATTTTTACTTTATTTATATTGAAGCGAGAAGTTGAAAAGAGAAAACTAAATCAAAAGGATATTCAAAATGAAGATCTGTCCTAACTGCGGAGCTGAATATAAAAATTCAGTGACCGTATGTGCCGATTGCGATGTAGAGCTAATTTCTAAAGAGAAGATGAACGAAATTCAAAAGAAATATAAAGACTGGGAAGAAGTTTTTTCTTCACCGCAACTTTATGAAGCTGAAATGGTGAAAACAAATTTAGAATCGGCAGGTATCGAATGCATGATTCTTGATAAAAAAGATTCTTCATTTCCTCTCGGCGGTGAACTTGGTGAGATTAAAGTCATGGTTCCTAAATATAGAGTTGAAGAAGCTCTATTGATTATTGAAAAGTTAGAAAAAGAATTTGAAGAGAATGAGGATGAAGAATGAGTAAATTTCCTAATTTACTTCAGCGTGTTCTTGTTAGCGTTATCGCAATTCCATTGATACTTCTAATTGTTTATCTCGGAAATTGGTTATTTTTTGTTTTTGTTGCGGCTATAATTTTTCTCACCATTTATGAATTTTTCAAATTGTCTGAGAAGAAAGGTGCCGAACCAAATTATTTATTTAGTTTTATCTATGCGTTTATTGTTTTGATTATTTTTTACACTCAAAAATTCGAATTTTATCTTCCTGTAACTTTCTTGCTAATTGCTTTTGTTTCGATTTACAATTTGACAAAAGAGAATAATAATTCACTCTTAAATATCAGTCTGACAACTTTTGGTGCAATTCTGTTAAGTATGTTTTATTCAACACTCGTGGGAATTCGTCAAAAATTTTTAAATGATAATCCTGATGAATATCTCAAAGGTGCTTATATAATTTTTGTGATGTTTGCAGCTATCTGGATTTGTGATTCAGCGGCTTATTTTGGCGGAACCGCCTATGGGAAACATAAATTGCTTGAAAGAATAAGTCCAAAGAAAAGCATTGAAGGAAGTATCTTTGGATTTGTTGCTGCAGTTTTAACTTTTGTTGCCGGAAAATTTATACTGCTAGATTTTTTAAATTGGAATGATATTATCTATATGGGACTTGTTGTTGGTGTAGTTGGTCAATTAGGTGATTTGATTGAATCAATGTTCAAAAGAGATGCAGGAGTGAAAGACTCATCGAATATTTTACCAGGTCATGGCGGAATTCTTGATAGATTTGACAGCTTATTGTTTGTATCACCATTTATTTATTTTTATTTGAACTATGCATACTAAGAACGGAAATAAAAAAGTAAATCTCGTTTCGCTCGGTTGTAGTAAGAATCTAATCGATTCTGAAATTTTACTAAGACAATTTCAAGCAAATGGACTTGAGATAATTAACGACTCTAAAAAAGCAGATTATGTTATAATAAATACATGTGGATTTATCAACGATGCAAAAGATGAATCCATAAGGTCAATTCTTGAGGCAATTGAATTAAAGAAGAAAGGCAACATAAAAAAAGTTGTTGTAATGGGGTGTCTTTCTGAAAGATATCGAAATGAACTTGCTGAAGAAATTCCAGAAGTTGATGCTTACTTTGGTGTAACTGATTATAAAGGTGTTCTTAACGAACTTGGATTAAATTTAAAGAAAGAACTGCTGGGTGAAAGATTAATCACAACTCCATCTCATTTTGCTTATCTAAAAATTTCTGAAGGTTGTGATAATCCATGTTCATTCTGTGCAATTCCATTAATTCGTGGAAAACATGTCTCAAAGCCAATTGAACAAATAATTCAGGAAGCCAATTTTCTCGCAAGCAAAGGTGTAAAAGAATTAATTTTTATTGCACAGGATTCCACTTACTATGGGTTGGATATTTTTGGAAAAAGAGAGTTAGCTCAGCTTTTAAAGAAATCAACGGAAGTTGATGGAATAGAATGGATTCGTTTGCTTTATGCTTTTCCTGCGAAATTTCCTGAAGAAATTCTTGATGTAATTGCGAATGAAGAAAAGATTTGTAAGTATATCGATATTCCATTCCAACATATTTCTGATAAGATATTAAAATCAATGCAACGAGGAATTAGTAAGAGAAGAACTTATGAATTAATTGAACTGATTCGCAAAAAAATTCCTGCTGTTGCAATAAGAACAACTTTAATTGTTGGTTATCCAGAAGAAACGGAGAAAGAATTTCAAGAATTAGTTGATTTTGTTAAAGAAGTCGAGTTTGATAGACTGGGTGTTTTCACTTATTCTCAGGAGGAAAATACAAAAGCATTTGATTTAGGTGATCCAGTTCCTCAGGATATAAAAGAAGAACGGAAAAAAATTATTCTTAAACTACAGCAACAAATATCTCATCAAAAAAATGAAGCAAGAATTGGAGAAAAATTAAAAGTTATTATTGATGAAAAAATTGAAAAGGACACTTTTCTCGGAAGAACTCAGTGGGATGCACCAGAAGTTGATAATTCAGTAATTGTGACTTCAGGCAAACAATTAGAACAAGGCAAATTTTATGAAGTAGAAATAGACGAAGCATTAGAATTCGATTTAATAGGACAGGTATGATGAAAAAATTAATCTTTTTTATAGTTCTTATCTTTTCTACAGTTAATTCAATATTCGGTCAGGTAGAAAATTTAAATTCTACGGGAATCAGAACATACATACCGTTTTTTTATTTCAACGCATTGAATTTCAAAAGTGATGATCCTTTCCATACAAGAGTTGATTTATACATTCAGGTGCCTTACACTCAATTAAGTTTTATTAAAGAAGGAAATTATTTTGTCGCATCTTATGAAGTAGTTGCTGGAGTATATGATTCAACAGATAGACTGGTCACGGAAAAAATCTGGAATGAAAAAATTGTTTTGAATACTTACTCTGAGTCTATTTCAAGAAATGGAAGCAATATCACTCAAAGGTCTTACCGATTAGTTCCTGGTACGTATAAACTAAAAATTTCAGTTCAGGATAATGAGTCAAAGAAAAATGCAAAGGCCGAAACAGAATTGAATGTAAGAGCATTCAGAGAGCTGTTTGCCCTTAGTGATCTTCTGCTTGTTTCAAAGTATTCAGAAATTGATTTGAAGAAGGAAGTTATTCCAAACATCACAAATAACATAATTTTCAGTGAGAATGGATTTTATATTTTCTGGGAATTCTATAATAACTCAACAGATACAAACTTCAACATCAATTGCAGAATTACGAATTCAAAAGGCAAAACAATTTTTGAATTCAATACATCTTATTCACTTCCTTACAGGAAAAATCCAATATTTCTAAAGATAGAAAAATCAGATTTCACAATAGGTGAGTATTTAATCACAATCACCGCCAGATCTGCTGATTCATTATCAAAAAATTCTTATGCAGTTTCAAAGAGAATTTTTTCGAGATGGGTTGGTGTGCCTCGAAGCATTGTTGATTTGAATAAAGCCATTGAACAGATGATTTACATTACATCTCGTGATAAAATTAATGAACTGCTTAAAATTGAAAATCAGCAGGAGAAATATGAAAAATTTATGGATTTCTGGAAATCAAAGGACCCAACTCCAAATACTGAAGAGAATGAATTAATGGATGAGTATTACGGAAGAGTTGAATATGCTAACGAACATTTTTCAACTTATATTGAAGGCTGGAAAAGCGATATGGGTATGGTGTTCATTATTCTTGGTCCTCCAAATAATGTAGAACGACGTCCATTCAATTATGACTCACCTGCTTACGAAATCTGGGAGTATTACACTTTAAATCGCAGTTTTATTTTTGTTGACTACACGGGTTTTGGTGACTACCGACTTTTGAATCGAGATTTTTCAGAGTGGTTTAAATATCGATGAGATATGCCAATCCATTCTGATATAACTGTTATTGGTACAATTGTTTTCGATATCTTCATTCCAGATGTAACAAAAATTCCATCAAAAGGACAGGCAATCAACATTGACCACTTTCCTTATTTCACTGGTGGTTGTGGGTCAAATACTTCTATTGTTCTTGCAAGATGTGGAATTAAGACATCTTTGATTGGTTGTGTGGGTGATGATTTATTTGGAGATTATGTGGTCAACTATTTGAAACAAAATGGTGTAGATACATCTAAAATATCGAAAAGCAAAAAATTTCAAACTTCAACTTCAATTCTTCTGATTAATAAAAAAGGAGAACGAAGTTACTTTCATTCCGCTGGTTCAAACAAAGAAATAAAAGTTAATCAGTCCGACCTAAAAACTATTTCACAATCAAGAATTCTTCACATTGGAGGTGCAAATCTTTTACCTTCACTTGATGGAAAACCAATGGCTAAACTTTTGAAATTTGCTAAAGATAAGAAAGTGATAATTTCAGTTGATCTTGCATGGGATACAGAAAATTTATGGATGGAAAAGCTAAAATATTCTCTTCCTTATATTGACACTCTGATGGGCAACAAAGATGAAATTATAAATCTTACTAAAAGAAAAAATATCAATGATGCATTGAAGTTTCTTCACGATAGTGGAATTACTATTGTTGCATGCAAACTTGGTGCAAAAGGTTCTATCATTTCGAAAGACTCAATGAAAATTGAAGTTCCTTCTTTCAAAGTAAAGTCAATTGATTCAACTGGTGCAGGTGATGCTTTCGCAGGTGGATTTTTATTTGGACTTTTATCAGGAAAGAATTTATGTGATTGCGGCAGAATTGGAAATTATTTTGGTGCTTTAGCAACTACTGAATTTGGTTCAACTTCAGCATTTCAAAATCAAAAATATTTTAATCTTAAATCATTATAAGGAAGCGAACTAATAATGATTCTCACAATTACACTTAATCCGCTTCTCGAAAAAGTTCTTTTTTTCAAAAAAATAGAAAAGAAAAAAGTAAATCGATCATACAAATTAATTGTTAATGCAGGCGGTAAAGGAATAAATGTTTCAAGACAATTAAATCAGTTTAAGATTGATAATCTTGCAACTGGATTTCTTGGTGGAGATAATGGCAGGAAACTAAAATCAATTCTTATCAAAGAACAGATAAAAAATTCATTTCAACAGATTGGTGATGAAACTCGAGAAGGTTTTGTGATAGTCGAAGATTCCGTAATCAAAGAAAGTTATTTTGCTCCTGACCCTGTTGTTACTGCAGATGAAGCAAATCAGTTTATTCAAAAATCTTCTAAGGCAATTCTAAATTCAGAGATGGTGATTTTTTCAGGAAGTTCGCCAGAGTTTCAAAATCCAGAAGATGAATTAAAAATTTTCTCTGAACTAATAAAACTCTCTGAGCATAACGATAAAATTACACTTGTGGATGTTTATGGTGATCATCTTTCTGATGTTTTAAAACTAAATCCCAAAATCGTTCACACAAATCTTGATGAATTACAATCGTCCTTAAAAATTTCCTTCCACGATGAAAAGGATATTCTCAGATTCTTGAAAGATGTAAACAATAACGGAATAAAAATTTTTATGATAACCAATGGTGATAAAAAGTCTTTTGCAATTAATCACGGTTTTTTATATGAAATATTTCCCCCGCAAATTGAAACTGTAAATTCAACAGGTTCGGGTGATGCATTTATGGCAGGATTCATTTATGCACTTCACAATAATTTGCCTTTTGAAGAAATGTTAAGATGGGCTACTGCCTGCGGAACAGCAAATGCATCTCAATTTGAAGTTTGTTCAAGTAATCTTGATTTAGTTAATTCGTTTTATAACAAAGTGGAAATCAAGAAATTGAATTGAAGAATTTCATAAAAATAAAATCAAAGATTTTCTTTCTTCTATTTTTTGTTAACCTGAATCTTTTCTCACAATCGCAAATTCAAATCATTTCGAACGATTTATCTCTTCAAAAACTAATCAACGAAAAATATAAATTCACTTCAATAAAAGATTCTTCAGAACTGGATTCAATAATTTCACAACTCGATGTTTTCTTAAAAGAGAATGGTTATTTTTCATCGAGGATAATAATCGATTCATCGGACAGCAATTCCATTGTTTTGCACAAAATAATTATTGATGAGGGCAAGAAATTTCTGATAAAGAAAATCTCTATTGAAGAAAAAATCTTTAGCAGTGATGAGATTGAAAAGATTAATTCAATCTATCAAAACAGAATTTTTAATCAGGAAAACATTGATAAACTTGGCTGGTTTTTAACTGATCAACTTGAATTAAAAGGTTATCCTTTTGCTGAAGTAAGTTTTAGAGGTTTTAATTCAATTGATGAAAATGGGAAAGAGGTTTTTGTTGAACTGAACTTTAATATTAACCTTAATCAACCTGCTGTAATTTCTGATTTCAAAATTCTGGGCAATAAGTATACAAAGACTGATTTAATCATCAGGGAAGTGAGAGTCCGAGAAAATTCAGTTTTTACTCCCGAACTTTCAAAAAAAGTAAAGCAACGACTTTCACGATTGAATATTTTTTCTGAAATAAAAGAACCGATTTTTTACTTTGATGATAGTCTTAAAGGAATCTTGTCTTTGGAAGTAAAAGAAGGCAACACAAATTCATTTGATGGAATAATTGGTTATATCCCTTCAACAAATCTCAATGAGTCTGGATATTTAACAGGGCAGGTGAATATTTCATTAAGAAATTTATTCGGAACTTTGAGATCTTTTTCTTTCAGATGGAATCGATTCAACAGATATTCACAGGACCTTGAAATAAAATATTTTGAGCCATGGTTGTTTGGATACCCGTTGAATGTTACTCCAGTTTTTCAGCAATACAAGCAGGACACAACTTTTATCCAACGAAGTTTTAGTTCAACTTTTGATCTTGGACTGACGGAAACTTTTTATTTGACTTTTAACTTTTCAACTTCTCAGGTAATTCCTCAGGTACTATTTGGAATTTCAAACTTGAACAGAAGTTCGACATTAAATTTTGGACTGGGATTTATTTTTGATTCTCGAGATAATCCAGTTTATACACGAGAGGGAATTTATTTTAAAACAGATTTCTCGCAGTCAACAAAGAAAGAATACGCAGTTAGTGGAGTTAAAAAATTCAATCAGAACAAGAGTAATTTTAATTTTTCAATTGCTTTCGATGTCTTCAAAAATCAAAATTTGTTTTTATCAGTGAATGGGAAAGTAGTTCTTGGAGATGGAATCACAATAAGTGATTTATTCAGATTTGGCGGTACAAACACTTTGAGAGGCTATGAAGAAAATCAATTCAGTGGAAGCAAAATTTTCTGGTCAAATCTCGAGTATCGATTTTTTATAAGTTACTTTGATTTCATATCTGCGTTTTTGGATTATGGTTATTATTTTAGAGATATAATGAATGAAAAAGTTAGTCATTTCAAATATGGTTATGGTGTTGGAATGGCTTTCAATACCCAACTTGGATTACTTAAAATAAGCTATGCACTTGGTCAAGGGGATACTTTTTCAAAAGGAAAAATTCATTTCGGAGTTGTGAGTGGTTTTTAATGCAAAAAAATTTCTTGTATTCATTTTAATACTTAGACCAATAAATTTTCTTCTCTCTTTTATTTCGATTTATTTTGCAATCACTCTATCTGATTCTTCTTTAGTTCTTTCCTTAAAGGCTTTTGCTGGTTCACTGTCAGGTGCTTTGATAAGCGGGGCAGGTATGATTATAAACGATATTCTGGATTTTGAAATTGATAAGATAAACAGACCCGACAGACCATTGCCTTCAAAATTAATCTCTATCAAAGCAGCTCTGTTTTATTATGCGATTTTAAATCTTATTGCCTTATATCTTTTAATTCATACAAATCTGAATGCATTTATCATTGGATTAATATCAATCATTGTAATCTTTTTCTATAGTTATAGTTTCAAAAAGAGAGGATTGATTGGAAATTTTGTGGTGGGATTTATGACGGGACTTGCGTTTATTTTTGGCGGTGTGATAGGTGGAAATGTAGAAAGCCTTATTTTTCCAGCAATCTTTGCATTGATGATAAATTTTGCTCGTGAAATCTTAAAAGATGTTGAAGATTTGGAAGGTGATAAACAACTGGGTTTGAATACATTCCCAATTCAATATGGAGAAAAAAAAGCTTTTATTGTTTTTTCTATAATTACAGAATTATTGATTGTATTTACATTCATACCATACTTTATTGAAATTTACAATTTCTATTATCTCTTAATTGTTTTTTTAAGTGTTGATCTTGTGCTGATTTATGTTTTGATAAATGTTTTATCAAATCCTTCCAGAGACAAGTTGAGAAAGTTTAGCAATTTGATTAAATACGATATGATTTTTGGATTAATTGCAATTTATGCTGGTTCAAAATGAAAAGCTTTCAGATAATTGAAAAAAAATTGTTCAATCAGGGATTTCAATTAATTGCTGGAACAGATGAAGCAGGCAGAGGTTCACTTGCTGGACCTGTTGTGGCAGCGGCTGTAATATTTCCACCGAATGTAATTATCGAGGGGATTGAAGATTCGAAAAAGATCAACGCAAAAGAGAGAGAAAAATTAGCAGAGGAAATTAAAACTAAAGCTCTTTCTTATTCTGTTAGCGTAATTGACCATAACTTAATTGGTGAGTTGAACATCCTTCATGCATCGTTGTTGGCAATGAAACAGGCAATCGAAAAACTTAAAGTGAATCCAGATTTTATTTTAGTTGATGGAAAATTCTATCCTGATATTTCCATTCCCGCTAAATCAATTGTAAAAGGTGATTCCCGTTGTTTTACTATTGCTGCTGCTTCGATTCTTGCAAAAATTTATCGTGATAATTTAATGAAAGAATATTCGAGCAAATACCCTGAATATAATTTTCATAAAAACATGGGATATCCAACAAGAGAACATATTCAGGCAATATTAAAATTCGGTACCTGTGAAATTCATCGAAAAACATTCTTAAAAAAAATTTATGAACGAAGAATCAAACAACTCGAAATCGAATTCTAAAAAATTTGGACTGAAGGGTGAAGAGATTGCTGAAGAATTGTTGAGGTCAAAAGGATATTCTATAATCAAAAGAAATTTTCGATTTGGAAAAGGTGAAATAGATATTGTTGCAAAAGATGGAAATTGCCTTGTCTTTGTAGAAGTGAAAACTCGTAAGAACATGAATTTTGGTGAACCAGAGTATGCAATCACTCAAAACAAAATCAAACAATTGAAAAAAATCGCAGAAGCGTATTTTTATGTGAATGGAATTGCTAATCAAGAATGTAGATTTGATGTGATTACAATTGTGGGTGAAAAGAAAGAAGAATTAAAAATTAATCACATAATTAATGCATTCATTTAAAGGAGGTAATTATGAACGGTGTAATGCTTGTCCTGTTCGCATTTATCTCTTACTTGCTTGCCTATCGTTTTTATGGAAATTATCTCTCAAAAAAATTCAATGTAAATGATAACAATCCAACTCCATCTCACACAATGACAGATGGAATTGATTATGTACCAGCAAAAGCACCAGTTTTATTGGGACATCATTTCGCATCAATTGCTGGTGCGGGTCCAATTGTGGGTCCTGTTATTGCGGCTGGCTTTGGATGGCTCCCTGTTTATTTGTGGATTATTCTCGGTGCGATTTTTATTGGTGGTGTTCATGATTTTTCTTCGATTATGGCTTCAATCAGACATAAAAGCAAATCAATCGGGATAATAATAGAAACTTACATTGGTCTTGATGGAAAAAGATTGTTTCTGCTTTTTGCCTGGGCTACTTTAATTCTTGTCATTGCTGTCTTCACAATAATTGTTGCAGATACTTTTAGTCATAATCCTGCTGTTGCTTCTGCATCAATTCAATTCATTTTGCTGGCAATACTTTTTGGAATTATGATTTACAGACTCAAAATGAATCTAACTATTGCAACATTAATTGGTGTTGTTCTGTTGGGTTTATGTATTCACTTAGGTGGTGTTTTCCCGATTAATCTGGATAAAAATTACTGGCAAATAATTCTTTTTATCTATGTCTTCATCGCATCGATTACCCCTGTCTGGATTTTACTTCAACCAAGAGATTATTTGAACTCATTTCTATTGTATGCTGTGCTTGGTGGTGGATTGATTGGCGTCTTCTTTGCACAACCTGAAATTAAATTACCTTCTTTCAATACATTTCATCTTGATGAAATAGGATATCTTTTCCCTGCCCTTTTTGTAACTGTTGCATGTGGTGCCATAAGTGGATTTCATTCGCTTGTTGGTAGTGGAACCACTGCTAAACAATTGGATAAAGAGTCTGATGCACGAGTAGTTGGATATGGTGGAATGTTGATTGAAGGGTTGCTTGCGGTCTTATCTCTTGTGGCTGTTGCTTCAATGTTGAATGATGAGTTTATAAATGTTTTAAGAAATCATGGACCTGTTGCGGCTTTTTCAAATAGAGTTGCAAAATTTCTGAATTCTATTCCTCTACTTGGAATATCAATTGATGCTGGCAGGAATTTCTCGGCTCTTGCTGTTTCTGCTTTTGCTCTGACTACTCTTGATACAGCAACAAGACTTGCTCGTTATACATTTCAAGAATTTTTTGAAATCAGCAAGAAGCAAAGCGATCAGGAAAGAAAATCAATTTTTGAAAACAAATTTATTGCAACTTTGATTACTATTATTTTTAGTGGAATGTTGGCTTTCAGTGGGCAGTCAATGACAATCTGGCCTTTGTTTGGAAGTGCAAATCAATTACTTGCTGCTCTCGCACTGCTTGCTATAACTGTCTATGTTTTCTATTTGAAAACTAATTCAACTTTTGTCCTAATTCCAATGATTTTTATGTTCTCTGTTACTCTTACTTCTATTGGAACTTTAGTTTACATCAATTTCACAAATGATAGATTTGTTTTAAGTTTTATAGCTGCATTACTCTTTATACTTGCGGTATTATTAGGAGTTAAAGCTTATCAGATTTTAATGAATGGAAAATATCGTCAAACACAAGTTGAAAGCGTTTAATGTTAATTTTTTAAATAATCTGGAACAAATAAATCACAAAAAAATTAAATCAGAAAAAAGGTAAATAATATGATGAAAATATTTTTAACTTTGGTCTCACTACTCGTTTTTGATGGCGTAATAAATGCACAATTTTCAGTTGAAAAATTTCTTGATGAAAAAATGGACAATGATTACAAATCAGTCAAGGTGAGGTTTAAGGATAAGAATCTTGATGAGATCACAATTACGAAATTTAAATCTCTCGTTTATTTTGATTACATGGATCCAATTTCAATAAAAGTTGGTTATCTCTTCGATAACAATGGAAATCAAAAAGGTAAAGTAATAATGAACGGAAAAGAAAATGAGAAAGATGCTGAGACTTTATTTAATATGTTATTGCCAGTGTTAGAAAAAAAATTCTCGGATAATTATTCTAAATCAAATATAGGTAATCTTGTAATGATTAACTGGAAAGGCTTAAAACATTTAACCGTAATTCTCTCACAGCAGGATAAAAAGGCAATGCTTACGATTGTGAAAAAATAATTTTCAAATTCAAACAGCGTTTTTCTTGATTACATCAATCCGACAGATACTTTGATAGTCACAAAATCTGCAAACTCTTGCTTCAAATTTCTCAATTGTAGTTAAATTGAATCTTCCCATCTTTATTTTTTGGATTAGTTCAGAAATATGATGTAAAACTTTCTGTAATTCTTCATGTAAATCCGAAGAGTTACTTAAATAATTTTTTAATAGAGATTTGATTTCAATATCTTTGCTTTTGCCTGAAGATAATTTCAAGAATTCCGCATCATAAATTTTTATATCAGGATTGATGGATTGAAAATATTTTTCTACAAGCAATAAGTATAAAGGCAATTGAAAGGCTAATAAATCCTCGTGATCTTTTTTCTCTGGAATTCCTCCAGTTTTGTAATCGATTACCTTAAAAGAATTTGATTCTTCATCCACATCAATTCTATCAATCTTTCCACTCAGAATAAACTCTTCCTCGTTCACAGAAAAGTTGTGCCGTATTGATTTTTCAAACTCAAAAGGTGTGAATTTAATTTCACTTTTTTCATTTCGTTCTTTTTCGGATTCTAAAAATTGTTGCAGAATTGATTTTCTGAATTGTGATCCAAGAAAGATTTCTTCTGTTAAGAAGAAAAATGGATTAAATCTCTGATAACCAGCAAGAATTTCTCTGGCCATTTCCAGAATTTCATCTGACAGTCCATCAAAGTTAGTCTTAAGTTCTTCATAAAAATCTCTGTTTTCTGATTTAAGTTTATTAAAAAATCTGTATAGAATTTGATGAAGGATTAAACCAAACTCTCGTTTCTGAATATCTTCTTCAATATCTTCTTCTGTTTTGATTTTAAGTATATAATTCAAAAAGAATTTAAAAGGACATTTTGCATAGGTTTCCAGTTCAGTTATAGAGAAAGTTTTTCCATTAAGATCAGAGTAAAGATTCTTTAATAGATTTTCGTCTGTAATTATTCCACAAAATTCTTTGCCTTCACCATTTATGTTGTTCTCTATTCGATAAGAAATGTTCCGTACCGTTTCATTCACTTTTCTGATTCGATCTTTGATTTCATTCGATCCGAATTCGAATTTCAATAGATCAGTATTTGAATATTTTTCAAAGAGTTCTGATTGAGAAAAAATGATTTGATCAATTTCAGTCCTATCGAATTCTTGAACATCGCAAACCTCAGCAAGCTCACTAAGAAAATCAGATGGAATTTTTTCTCGCTTTTCATCCTGTTTGGGATACGATAAAAATAGTTCATCTTCAAAAGCGTTTAAGGTTTGATAGAATAGATATCGGTCTTCAAGCAATTTTTGTCTTTCATTTCGGATATATTTTTCTTCGAGAAAAATTAATGGAGTGTAAGGTGCAGGGAAAATCCCATTTTCCATACCAGGAAGAAACAAAATCTTAAACGAAAGTCCTCGAATCTCATCTGGAGAAGTTACCAGAACTCCATAACCCCACCTTTCTTTTATATTAAATCTTGAACCAAACACTGCTGTTGTTATGAAATCAAAAAATTGATTAAATGAAAATTGCTGATTTTGCTGCCCAAGTTTTTCAAATGTATAATTTAGCTCATCAAGTATTGCATCGAAGAGATTAAGTGACCTTACATCCTTTGAATAAGAAACAATATTTAATTCATTGTTGAGATCAAGTTTGGTTTCAAAAATCTTTTCATAAACATGTAATTGCTGAATTAATTTTCTCAAATTGAAAATGAATTGAGATGGAGTTTGTTTTTTTTCAAAAGGTTCGAGGAGTTTGAAAAATTTTGAGAAATCATCCTTGGCTTTATTCAATTTTTCAAGTTCGTTCTCTTTTTGCAGATATTCGTCTGGAGGTAAGGTGTTCAAATAATTAATTCTGTTCTCAATAGCTTTGTTAATTCTATCTTTTCCTCTGGTTATTTTTATTAATTCTAGCGTATCTCTGAGATTCTCAACATCAATATCAGAAAAATCAAGGTAGGAAGATCTTAAAACAAAAAATAAATCTTCGTAGAAGTAATCTTTTCTTATTAAATCGAGCAATCTTATGATTGAGATTACTGGCAAAGAATTTTTTAGATAAAATCTATCAGTCACATTAACAGGAATTCCATACTTATGAAATATCTCCCGAGTCAAGTTAGAATAATTTTGAATGCCTTTAATTGCTATACAAATCTGATTTAAGTTTAATTCTGGATTTTGAGTTATCTTCCATTTGATAATTTTAGCAATTATTTCGACTTCATCTCTTATATTCAATCCAACGAACTTATAAATATTTTTTGACGAGATTTTTGCAGACGGTTTTTTATGAAAAAGATTCTCTTTGATTGTTTTATGGAATTGAGTGTTTTTCTCAAACTCATCTGTTATGATGGAATTAAATCCGATTTTTAACAGGCGATTGTGCGTTTCGAAAAGATTTTCAAAAACTTCTGGATTGTGATAGTTGAAATCGAGAGTTAGATTAAGTTCAAGGTTGTTAACCTGTGATAATAACTCAATCAATTCTAATTCAGGAATTGTAAATTCATTGAATCCAGTAATCAGCAAGTAATCTATTTCTGAAAAAGCTGAACGAAATATTTTTTTAAAGTCATCATTTGAATAAGAATTTATTTCAAGGTAAATGTCCCCAGTCTCATAAAGATTTAATTGTTCAAGAAGTTGCTGATAATGTGAATAGATTTTACTGATATCGTTCAGTTTTAATCTGTTGTATCCATCAAATTGATTGATCTGACTGGCAAAGTTTTTCTCAGAAATTCCCAGTTCTTTTAATCGAGTAATGACAGCAATTAATAATTCAACCAAACCATTGGAAATATACTTGCCTCTCGCTTGAAAGTAGTCAAGCTGTAATTCATTCAGCAGTTTTTTCATCATAAAAAATTGAAGGGAAGAAGTGATTTTATTCCATCCTGTAAATTTACTTTTAAAAATTTCTTCAGCTAAATCTCCAATAGTAAAAACATTTATGTGGGGAACAACTTTATCTGGAGAATATTTGATTAATTCTCGTATCAAATATCTAACTTTTCTGCGTGTGGGAACAACATAAATAAATGTTGAAAATTTTCTTTCTCTAATTTTTTTGTGAATAATTTCAAATGGGTTAAAAAGTTTTTTTCTGGTTTTTGAATAGATATACATTTAATTCACTTCTACTTTGCTATAGTTCTCAAAATTAAATTTGAATATGAGTTTAATATTTGATTATCAGTTTTTAGACCCAGCAGATTTAGAATCTTTTCAAATTCTTTTCGTGCATCTTTTTTGGATGTAACGACTTTTGTTTCAAGTTCGACAAAATTGCCAAGATTTTTTACTTTATCGAAGTGAATTCGAGTGTTTTCAAGATGATATAGAGTTCGATGTTTATCCACCACAATTAAACGTTCAAGAAACTTATCGAAAAATTTTATCCATTCTTCAGGATTATTCACTTTTATCACTTCAAAATTTGACCACCTTTCTTTTCCATCCTCATTTCTTTTATAGTAGATAATTGATTTCTCACCTGACGAATTTCGGATTTTCAATCTTCCATCTGGGATTTTATAGTAAACATCAACCTGACGGGAAGAATAGATTTTTTTCCCATTGTGGGATTCAACAATATTTATAAGTTTTTTCAAGTTTTGAACAGGGACTTTGATTTCAAGATTTGTGGGCATAGAAATTTCCAAATAATATTTTTACAAGTTAAAACTTCATAGATAAAGATTCTTTAATTAATTTTGTGATAACTGGATAAAATTTTCCTGTATCCCAGGTATCTTACCTGTTCGATACCGATTATTCCAGTTTAAATAGAACGTAGAGAGATTTCGTTCTGTTAAAACTATAAAACTTTGCATTAATAAAAAAGGAGATCAGGAATTATGGAATATCCAGTAATTACAATTAAAAAGGGGAATGAAAGACGCGTAAAAGCAGGTCACCTCTGGGTATTCAGCAACGAGATTGAAAAATTTGATAAGATAATTCCTGTCGGTTGTCTTGTTGATGTTTTTACTTCAAAAGGAAATTACATAGGTACAGGTTTTTTCAATCCACATACACTTGTTGCAGTAAGAATTTTAACTCGAAATAAAGAGCCAATCGACAGAGAATTTTTTGCACGAAGATTAAAACGAGCAAGAGAAATTCGAGAAACTTTTTGTAAAAATAGAACTGCTTATAGAATGGTTCACAGCGAAAGCGATTTCCTTCCAGGGCTTGTGATTGATAGATATAACAATAGTTATTCCATTCAACTTAATTCCGCAGGTCTGGAAAATTATCTGGACATCATCACAAACATTCTTATTAAAGAATACAACGCAAAAAATATTATTCTGAGAAATGATACAACTGCAAGAGAGCTGGAGGGACTTCCCAGATTCACAAAAATTCTTTACGGCGAGAATGTTGAAGAGATTATTTTTGATGGTCGGATCAAAATGAAAGTAAATTTACTCGAAGGACAAAAAACTGGAATTTATCTCGACCAGACTGAAAACCGCCACTATTTAATTGATATTTCTAAAGATGCAGAAGTTCTTGATGTGTTTTGTAATGAAGGAGGATTCTCTTTATCAGCTTTGCTTGGCGGTGCTCGAAAAGTCACTGCAATAGAAATTTCCGAGGAATCACTTAATAGATTCAGAGAAAATATTGAATTAAATGGTTTTGACATCAACAAGGTTGAAATCATCAAAGAAGATGCATTTGATTTGTTGAAAGAGTTTAAGAAAGAAAATCGAAAATATGATGTAATTAATCTTGACCCGCCATCTTTTACAAAAACAAAGAAAAATGTGCCTCAAGCTAAAAAAGGATACTATGTAATAAACAATCATGCGTTTAATATGATTAAGGAAGGTGGATATATTCTAACATCATCGTGTTCTCATCATATGAGTGAAAGCGATTTTCAAGAGATTGTTTTAACGGCTGCTCTTAAATCTGGTCGTGAATACAGTATATTAAAATATGGAAGTGCATCGATTGATCACCCAATTCACCCAAGAATGCCTGAAACAAGATATCTGAAATTTATGCTTTTAAAAGTCACCAGGTAAAGTTTTGAAATTCTTGTGGAATTTGATTTAGGTAAATTTTGTTTATAAGTTAGGTTGTAAATTGTCATTTTCAGGAGTTGGAAGATGAAAAAAATTTTTTTGTTAATAGGCTTGATGTTGTTTTCTCTAAATATTTTTTCCTTTGCACAGGAAAAGCTTTACACAAATATGTTTTTTGATCTTCATTTTTCAGAAGGTGGATTGGGGATTGGTTTAACTTACAATAAAGAAATTAGTCCTACAATTTCATTTTTTGGAGATTTAATGTTTTCCGAGTCAAAAGATGCACAAGAGTTCGAATATTATGATTATTGGGGAAATGTTTATGTCGTTGGAAAAAAGAATCGTGTTTTTATTTTGCCATTAAATCTTGGTTTGCGATATCGACTTTTCAAAGATGATATACTTGATAATTTTAGACCATTTATTCAGGCTTCTATTGGTCCTGCGATGACAATCACAACTCCGTACAAGTATGAGTTTTTCACGAGTTTCAAATATGCTCAGGCGAGATATACTCTGGGAGGTTCAATAGGTCTTGGTTCTTATTTTGGTTACGATAGAAAAAATCCAATTGGAATTTCTGTTAAATATCAATTTGTTCATTTCTTCGGAGAAGGCATTGAAAATCTCGAAGGTTTTAAGAGAAAAGATCTTGGTGGAATTTTTATAACTCTAAACTTTGGATTCACTCCCTGATAGAAATTTTCTTATAGTTTTTCAGTTTTAATCTCTCAATCAATAATCAATATTTCCACTTGATTGTGCATCCAATTGAATATGTTTCTTTTATCTTAACTTCTTCTCCGTTTAAAAGTTGAAGGATTGCGTTTTTCAAGTACGGTTCTTTTACCTGATTTGGATAATTCCAGTTATCATCAATTCTGCCGTGATATTGTAATTTTCTTTCTGAATCAAAAAGAAAAATTTCTGGAGTGTGAGTTGCACCGTACGCTTCGGCAACTTTTTGATCAGCATCTCTTAAATATGAAAAGTTGTACCCTTTTTCTTTTGATCTGATCTTCATGTTCTCAAATGAATCTTCGGGATAGTTTATTTCATCGTTTGAATTAATCGCTACAATCTGTAAATCTTTTTCAAACTCTTTCTGAATTGCAATAATTCTATCTTCATAAGCTTTAACATATGGGCAGTGGTTACAGCTAAAAATTATGCAGAGTAATTTTTTATCCTTGAATGAATCAAGTGAGTAATACTTTTCATCTATTCCGATTAAATTAAAATCTGGAACTTTATCTCCAATTTTAAGTTTTTCAGTAGCCATATCGTTCCTTTCTTATTAATTTTGTATCAAAATTAATCAAATGATTCAAATGAATAAATTACCAATAATTATCACCATCTTTTTTATGATAAGTAAAAATCTACATTCTCAAGTTTTCAATATTGATCAACTTCTTTTTCAATACATCAATCAATATGATAGATATTATATTGCTCAGATTAAGACACGAAGATTTGAAGTTGAATTTTATCACAAGATTTTAGATTCACTTATTAAACGAAGTGACAATCAATTTGAATCAAAAATAATAGGTGAATCATTCAAAAAGCGGCCAATTAAATTAGTCAAATTTGGCAAGGGCGAAGTGAAAATTCTTCTTTGGTCTCAAATGCACGGTGATGAATCAACAGCTTCACTGTCATTGTTAGATTTTATAAATTTTTTGATTAACGAAAAAGATTACTCTCAATACATCTTTGATAAAATCACTTTATACATAATTCCAGTTCTTAATCCTGATGGAACGCATGCATTTGAGAGAAGAAATTATCAGGAGATTGATATTAATCGAGATGCTTTACGATTACAAACGCCTGAAGGAAAGATTTTGAAATCAATTAGAGATTCTCTGCAGCCACATTTCGCTTTTAATTTGCATGATCAATATAGCAACAACTCAGTTGGAAAAACTGGCAGACCGGCTGCAATTGCACTCCTTGCTCCAGCTTTTGATTATGAAAAAAATATAAATGAAATAAGAAAGAGAGCATTACAATTATGTGTTGAAATTAAAGAAACCATTGAGAAATTTTATCCTGGTGTGGTTGCAAGATATGATGATGAATTTGAACCACGAGCTTTTGGTGATAATTTTCAGAAATGGGGATCAAGCACAATTTTGATCGAGTCCGGTGGATACTTCAACGATTTCGAAAAACAAGAAGTTAGAAAAATGAATTTTATTGCATTCGTTAAATCTGTTTACTCAATCGCAACGGAAAATTATAATCGATATCAAGCGGAGAAATTTTTTGATATTCCTGAAAACGAAAGATTGTTTTTTGATCTATTGATTAAAAATGTAATTGTGATCAAAGATTCAATTGAATATCTGGTTGATATTGGAATTTCTTATACTGAAAAGTTTGATTCACTAAGAAATCGATATGTTAGAATTTACAATGTTTCAGATATTGGAGATTTAAGTACTTACTTTGGTTTTGATACACTTAATGCTGAAGGATTAAGACTTGAATTCGGAAGAGTGTATGAGAAAGTTCTAGCCAATTTTGAAGAATTACAAAAATTTAATCATGAACTTTTATTACAAAATGGGATTACAACGATTATTTATCAGGGAGATTTTAACGGAATTCAAAAAGAGTCTATTCTTGATAAAATGATCAGCACAACCAGATACCCATTGAGAGAGTCAAAAAAACTAATTGGCCATAGTGCGAATTTTATTTTGAGAAATTCGGAAGGGAAAATTGTTTATGTAATTATCAATGGAGAGGTTTTTGACATCAGAAAGTTTGATTCCAACTTTAAATGAACTATTCAGTCAATTGATCATTAGTTTATTAGAATAAAAGACGAGGTGAAAATTTTAGGTGAACAATTTGGATAAAAATCAAGGCTTTAATAAATTTGTGTCTCAAATGAAAGGAAAATGAAATGGCCAGAGTATGTGAAATATGTGGAAAAAAGCCCATTTATGGTAACAATGTATCTCATGCTCATAATCGCACAAGAAGAAGATGGTTACCAAATTTACAAAAAGTAAGGGCAAAAGTTGGTCGATCTGTTAAGACCATCCGTGTTTGTACAAATTGCATTAAATCAGGTAAAGTTTTAAAAGCCGCTTAATTAATGCGGCTTTTAATTTACCTCTCGTAAAATCAAAATTTTATTTTCTGCAACTAAGTAAATTTTCCCATCACTTACTTTTATTGATTTAAATTTTTTCTCTATTCTCTCTGGAAAAATTAAATTTAGTTTTTCAATCTGTTGATTTTTTAATAAGTATAAATTGTCTTCGGTTAGAATTAATATTGATTCGGTCAGAACGAAAAAGTCAATCACTTCATCTACAAGAGGAATGATTTTTAAGTAATTTCCATACTGGTCGAATAAAATCAATTTGTCGGTATCAAGAACATAAATTATTTGATTCTGGTCAATCTTTATTTTCGTTGGGTTCAAAAGGATAATTCTGCCGCTTTCATAATTTCCAAAAGTTCTTTCTAATTTACTGAATCCATTGACCTTCAATATTTTTTTATTTTTCGAATCGAGTATATAAAGTTCACCTTTTGATGATAAGCTTATGGAAACAGGATATTCAAAATTTATCAAATCAGAATTCTGGAGTTGAGATATAAAATTTAATTTGTTATCAAATCGTTGAATTCTATGATTATTAAAATCTGCGACATAAATATCTATGGCTGTTGAGACAATGCTTGAAGGATAATCAAATTGACTTTCACTCCATCCAAATCCGCCAATTCGATTCAAAATTTTTCCATTGTTATCAATTTTAATTAGTTCATTAGTCTCTTTTGAGATGATTAAAATATAATCTTTGTTCTCATTGATTGAAATATCCTGTATTTCGAAATCGAGAGAAATAGTTTTTTCAACAAAAAGATTTTGAGAATTCAATTCTTGAATACTTATCAAAAGTGTGATTAAGATGAAGAACAAATTCATTGGCTTAAACATATTCATGAATTCTTTTTATCAATGATAAATGGAAAGAATTAAAAATCAAAAGATAATTTCAATTTTTTGAGATTTTTTGACTTAGTCATAAATTTGAACTGCGAATTTTATTATTTGAAATTTTGCCCCGTGGTGTAATTGGCAACACGTCTGACTCTGGATCAGAAGACTCCAGGTTCGATCCCTGGCGGGGCAGCTCTTCTCAAAAAAATCTCCTTTAGATTTTAATCGAATCTTTATTATTGAAGTTCTAATAAGGCTATTTTAAAAATAAAAGAGTAACGATATGAAATATTTATTTCCCCTCTTTTTTTTCTTTTTGTTAACGGGTTATGTTAATGGACAATCAGTTGCGTCTGATTCTTCAAGTGTTGAGGATGATATTGTATTTGCTTATAAGAATGCAATGCGTGGAGTAATCTGGGCAATAGATAATATACCTTACAAAAAAGATGCAACATACAAAGACATAATTGAATCGAATAAAAAGATTTGTTCTCTAAAAATTTTCAAGCAGGAGGGCGGAATAAAAATAATTTCAATCGGATACTTTAACTCATCGAGTGTGGAGATTACAACTTATTACTCAATCCCTGAAAAATTTCGATAAACTTTATTTAAATTTGAATGGTTTAATTGATGAAAATGATATAAGAAAGGAAATTAATTTATGGCTGTTTTACCAATAAATGTTTACGGTGATCAGATTTTAAGGCAAAAAGCACGGAAAGTCACAAAGATAGACGATAAACTTTTGATGTTCATTAACGATATGTTTGAAACAATGGATAAAAGTGATGGAATAGGCCTTGCCGCAACTCAGGTTGGACAAAGACTTCAGGTTCTGATTGCAGATATTTCCAAAGTTGAAGGTTATGAAAATACCAAACCTATGGTTGTTATAAATCCAAAAATTATTTTAAGTGAAAGCGAATCAGTTATGGAAGAAGGCTGCCTTTCACTTCCAGGTTTGAGAGTTAATGTTAAAAGACCAGAGAAAATTAGATTAAAATATAATGATATTGAACTAAAAGAACATATTGAAGATTTTGATGGGTTAGCTGCGCGAGTTCTACAGCACGAAATTGACCATCTTAACGGTAAATTAATCATTGATTATCTTTCACCAACTGAAAAAGAAAAAATCAAACCATTCCTTGATAAAATGGTAAAAAGGGAAATTGAAGTTCATTATCCAATAACTGGATATCAAGTAGTTCCGCGTTGACCTGCCTGCTTTAATTTTTTATCTCAATTTCTTATTTTTGTACCAGCTTTTTGAAATGATGGGCAGATAGCTCAGTTGGTAGAGCAATGGACTGAAAATCCATGTGTCGGCGGTTCGATTCCGTCTCTGCCCACAAAACCCCACCTAAGTCGGGTTTTTTATTTTTTGATATCTCGATTAATTCTAACCTCAAAACCTGCCTTAATTCAAAAAAATTTCAGAAGATCATTTCATACTTTGATCTCCATGATTTACACATAATATTTTTATTTTTGAAAAGAATAGATAAAAAATAAAGGGAATTGGAATGCAAAAAACTGCTCTAATAACAGGTGCAACAAGCGGAATTGGTCTTGCAACACTTAAAAAATTTCTCTCTGAAAAATTTTTTGTGATTGGCGTTGGAAGAAATAAATCTAAATTAGAAGAGCTAAAAAATGAATTCTCTGATTCAATTGATACTTTTCAAGCAGATTTATCGAAAAAAGATGATAGATTAAAACTTGTTGATTATTTACGCAATAAAAATTATGAACTCGATGTTCTTGTCAATTCAGCGGGAATACTCAGAAATGGAAATATTGAAAACACTTCACTTGATGAATGGAACGAAATGATGGAAACCAATCTTACTTCAATTTTTCATTTAATGAATTTGTGTATTCCACTTCTTGAGAAAAGAAAAGGATCTATTGTTAATGTATCGAGCGTGACTGGATTAAGAAGCTTTCCAAATATTCTGGCTTATTGTGTAAGTAAAGCAGGAGTTGATCATTTAACAAGATGTGCAGCACTGGAACTGGCACCAAAGGGAATTCGAGTTAATGCAGTAAATCCTGGTGTTGTGGTTACTAATTGTCATCTCAATTCTGGAATGGATTTAGAAACATACAATCAATTTCTCGAGAGAAGTAAAACTACGCATCCAATTGGGAGAGTTGGCAGTCCAGAAGAAATAGCTGATTTAATTTTCTTTTTATCTTCAGAAAAAGCTGGTTGGATTACAGGAGAAACTATTGCAATTGATGGCGGAAGACATCTAACCTGTGCAAGGTGAGTTTTCAAAATGAAAATTATTTACTTCATTGGTTTTATAATTTTAGTATTTATTAATTCCTGTTCCATTTCTGATTTTGAAGATGAATATATTTTCTATCAATGGGCAGGAGTACAAAAAATTCAGATGCTTTCGAATGAGAGAGGAAAGTTAACATTAAAAGTCGATTTAACTGTTCCCACTCCTT
This sequence comes from uncultured Ignavibacteriaceae bacterium, assembly GCA_964527925.1. GTDB lineage: Bacteria > Bacteroidota > Ignavibacteria > Ch128b > Ch128b > Ch128b. The sequence continues at coordinate 10,320 of CAZGQO010000014.1, read as the reverse complement.
GCAATGAATTCCATACGAAAGAAACTTTTCAAGCAGGCGATACAATTTATGTTAAGTATTATTCAAAGGTCAAAAAAGGAATCCCTTGCATTTTGATTCTTGGGCTCATTACAATAACGGATGATTTTTTACTACAATCAAACAAAGACTACTTTTTCAGGTTTTATCAGGAAGAAGAAAAATATCTTGATACTTTAATAAAAATTAATTGATATGAGTTCAATCGGAAATAAAGTTTTACTTCAAACAAATTTTAGTAGTCTCCAATTACTTAAAAGAGGAAAAGTAAGAGATATTTATAATCTCGGTGATTCTCTTTTAATAGTATCAACAGATAGAGTCTCCGCATTTGATGTTGTAATGGAAGATGGAATCCCTTACAAAGGAATTGTCCTGACTAAGTTATCCGAGTTCTGGTTTAGATTTACAAATGAAATTGTTGATAATCATTTGATTACTACAGATGTTGAAAAATTTCCAGATGTATGTAAACCCTATCTTGATGATTTAAAACATCGATCAATGCTTGTTAAAAAGACCGAAGTAATTCCAATTGAAAGTGTTGTTCGTGGTTATCTTTCAGGTTCAGCGTGGGAAGAATACAAAAAATCTAAATCCATTTGTGGGATTCAGCTTCCTGATGGATTGAAACAATCTGATAGAATGCCGTACCCTATTTTTACTCCTTCAACAAAAGAAGAAGTAGGGAAACACGATTTGAACATAACAGAAGAAGAGGCGAAGAAAAGAGTTGGAGATGAAGTTATTGAATTTATCAAATCAAAAACAATTCAGATTTATAAAGCATGTTATGAATATGCATTCACTCGCGGAATAATTATGGCGGATACAAAAATGGAATTCGGAAAAATCGATGGTAAAATAATTTTAATTGATGAACTGCTAACTCCTGATTCAACTCGATTCTGGCAGATTGAAAAATATTCACCAGGTCAGGCGCAGGAAAGTCTGGATAAACAATACTTGAGAGATTATCTAATTTCTATTGGATTTAACAGACAACCACCAGCACCGAAATTACCAGAAGAAGTCATAAGAAAAACAAGTGAAAAATATTTGCAGTTATATGAAATAATCACAGGAAAAAATCTCGAACTGAGTTAATCAAGAAATCGTATTTATAAAAATACTCTCATTAAAGTTTTGAAATTTTTGATGCTTCTTTATTTTTGAATTAAATATGACAATACCTAATCAACTTACTATTACAAGAATAATCCTGACACCAATCTTCGCTTTTTTCTTCCTTGTTGACAACATCACGCTTAATAAAATTTCCTTGATTGTTTTTCTTGTTGCTGCACTAACAGATTGGTATGATGGCTGGCTTGCACGAAAGTTTAATTATATCTCCGATCTTGGAAAATTTCTCGATCCACTGGCAGATAAAATTTTAACATCCACTGCATTTTTTTGTTTTGTAGTTATTGGAATGCTGGATTTCTGGATGGTTCTAATAATTGTGATCAGGGATTTATTGGTGACTTTACTCAGAATTTATGGTCAATTGAAAAACAGAACTTTTTCCACAAGTTATCTCGCTAAAGTGAAAACAAGTCTTCAGATGATTTTTTTATACTACCTTTTATTGGTTTATGTCGGTATTGAAAAAGGATTATTTCAATTTATTGATAAAAGTTATGCTGATATTTTTTTGAACAATGAATTAATTTTTTATACTATGATTTTAATTACATTCTTAACAATCTACACAGGAGTGGAGTACTTATATACTAACAGATTCACAATTAAGGAGATTTTTAAGTGAGTAATATTGATCAAATCAAATTCACAAATAGATTAAAGATTTTTTTTGCAACAGGATTTTTTACAGGATATTTTCCAGTTGCATCTGGTACGATTGCTTCTTTTGTGGCAATACTTTTTTTTCTATTCATTCCCAGATTTTCATCACCTGAAATTTTAATTCCCGTTACATTGACTTTTACACTTCTTGGAATCTACACTTCTGATTATGCTGAAAAAATTTATGGTGTCGATCCGCCCGAAGTTGTAATAGATGAGTTTGTTGGAATGTGGTTAACAATGTTATTTGTTCCAGCCACATTTTTTCTATCGGCTGTTGGGTTTATACTCTTTCGAATTTTTGATATTGTAAAACCATTCCCAGCAAGACAGAGCCAATCATTAAAAGGCGGATTGGGAATAATGCTGGATGATTTAATTGCTGGATTTTATTCTTTAGTAATTTTGCATTTAATAATGTTGATATTTCCTGAGGTGAAAAACATATGAACAAAGTTTCAATTATCTCAATCGGAGATGAACTTTTAATTGGTCAAACAATCAACACAAATGCTGCTTATATCGGTGAAAAATTAACTGGACTTGGTTTTGAAGTGATTAGAAATTTTACGGTTGGTGATGACAAGGGAAGCATCTTGCAGACATTAGCCGAAAGTGAAAAGTTGTCGGATTTTATTTTCATAACTGGTGGACTTGGTCCCACTCACGATGATATAACCAGAAACTGTATTGTTGAGTACTTTAATACAAAACTAATTTTTGATGAATCAACATTCGAAAGAATTAAAAAACTTTTCGAACGAAGAAAAATTCCAATGCCTGAAATTAACCGGGATCAGGCTATGGTGCCAGAAGTTGCCAGAGTAATTCCGAATAACTTTGGAACAGCACCAGGTTATGATATTTCAAAAAATGGGAAGAGATTTTTTGTAATGCCAGGTGTTCCTCACGAAATGAAAGGTATGATGGAAGAAACAATTTTGCCTGAACTAAGAGAATACATTAGATCAAAACAAATTTTCTATAATCAAAAAATTTTATTCACAACAGGAATTCCGGAATCTGCTCTCTATTCTAAACTTGGCGATGTAAAAACTCTGTTTGAAGATGTGAAAGTTGCTTTTCTACCAAGTCAATTTGGTGTAAAAATTAGACTCTCAATGCGAAGCAGTGATGAGGACTACAGTCTTTCAAAGATTGAATTAGTTGAAAACAGAATTCGTGAAAAAGTCGGTGAATTTATTTACGCTGACGAAGAGATAAGTCTTGAAGAATTGATCGGGAAAATTTTGACAGAACGAAAACTAAAATTCGCAATTGCTGAATCCTGCACTGGTGGAATGATTTGTAATCGAATTACAAATGTTCCGGGAAGCAGTAATTATTTTGAACGAGGAGTGGTTTCTTATTCCAATGAATCAAAAATTCAGATTCTTGGAGTTAAGAAAGAAACAATCGCAAAGTATGGTGCTGTAAGCGAACAAACTGCAATTGAAATGGCTCGTGGTGTTCGATTAATCTCAAATGCTGATATCGGAATTTCAACAACAGGAATAATGGGACCAACAGGTGCAACACAAACGAAACCAGTTGGACTTGTATTCATTGGTTATTCAGATAAAGAGAGGGAATTCGCAAAACAATTCAACTTTGCTGATAACAGAATTCGAAATAAAGAAAGAACATCTCAGGCTGCGTTAGATTTACTTCGCCGTGTTCTATTAAATCTGGAAGTCTGAAATGAAGTTACGATTGTTTTATGCAATCAATTTTTCTGATGAAGTCAAACACAGTTTTTCTTTAATCTCAAATGAACTTAAAAGTTTTAACGAACCTATAAAATTTGAACCAATCGAAAAATTTCATCTAACGCTTCTTTTTCTTGGTAATGTTGAAGAAAATTTGATAAATGAATTAATCAATCAAACCAGAACCATATCTCAAAATTTCACTAAAACGAATCTTGTTTTTGATCGAATTGGTGTATTCAAAGATTATAAGAATCCAAGAGTAATCTGGATTGGCGCAAAAGAAAATGAATCATTACGAAACTTATCAAATCATTTAAGAGAATTACCCCAAACATTGAAAATTAATTTTGACGAAAAACCATTCTCACCACACATTACACTTGGAAGAGTTAAGGGATTGCTTTCAAAAGATTTCATCGAATTTTTGAAGAGTTTCAAAATGAATTCTTTCGAATCGCCTGTCTATTCTTTTGAATTGATGGAAAGTCAACTGGAAAAATCTGGTTCAAAGTATTTTATCAAAGAAAAGTTCTTGCTTAAATAAAATTTTGAGAAACTGAATTGAAGATTTTTGCTTGTGTAAATCTTTGAATTGGATAGTAAAATCAGTAAGTTAAAAAATCATTCATATTACTTTAGAAAAATCATCCCGATTTTTTGAAATGTGTTCTCGCTTCTTGCAACAGCAAAGTAAATTCCCGATGAAAGTTTATATTTCTCTCCATCAAACTGAAAAGAATGAGTTCCAGTTTCTATTCTATCATCAAAAAGTTCGCATACTTTTCTTCCAATCAAGTCATAAATTGAAAGATTAATTTTTGTTTCCCATGGAACATCAATCACCAGGTTCGATATTCCGTTGAAAGGATTTGGATAATTCTGGTGGAGATTGAAATCCTTAACAAAATTTTTATTCATTTCAACAGAAGTTGCAGTTCTAAATTCAACTAACTCACGAAGAGAACCTGGAACAAATAAATTCAGAGTATCAATTGTAAAAGGTTCTTGAAGAGATTTAACAATATATCTTCCCTGGACAAGCCAATCATAAGTTGGAACAGTCACAATATCAATCGGGATTGGTGGAAGAGGTGGAAATGAAATCAGATATTGTACTTTAAAATCAATTCTGAATTTTACTGCATTAAAAAATCCAGCAGGAACAGTTAAAGTGTCCAGTCCAAGTCTTGTTCCAATAACTGAAAATCGCAATGGCAGTGTTCCAACCTGAGGAATAGTCAAAGTTGTATCGAATCTGTAGATAGTATAATTCGAACCAAGATTTGTATTGAAACGATGGTATTCAGACCAATCGGGCAACTTGAAAGTTATGAATGTATCTAATTCAATGTCACGCTGATGAATGAAGATACTTTGACTTGATGCAGAAACCCAGAGAGTATCTCCAATTGAAATATTTGGTGGTCTGCGAACTATAAAAAGAGTTTGTTTGCCAAGAAAATTTTGATATGCAACAGATGAATCAACATAAACAACTGGATCACCAACTGGATTTCCAAGTGAATCAAGAACATAAAAATTTGAAATCCAGACATTTCCAATTTCAGTCGGCAAAAAGCTTGAAGCGTTTTGAGAAAATAAATTTGAAATAAAACCTAAAAGAAAAAGGAGTAGCCCTTTTTTCATTTTTATTCCACCAATTCCTCGTAACTAACTTGCTGAATTTTTCCGAAGCTTTCAAGTTTGTTTTTGATCTCTTTTGAATTGCCCACAACGAGAATCAATAAATTGTTCGCAGGAAAATAATCGTTAATGACCTTTAATATAGAATTTTTAGATGTTGATTTAATCTTGTTAGAAAAATTTTTAATTAAATCTAAATCTTTTTTGTAAAAAATGATTTGAACAAAGTAGTTAATAAATCCTTCAGGCGATTGCAAATTCCTTGATAGTTCACCAATCATGTAATTTTTCGCTTTATTGATTTCCCAATCACTCACCCCTTCAGTTTTTAACTTTTTGAGCTCGTTTAAAATGATTTTGATAACTTCATCAACAGTTTGATTTTTTGTGAAAGTGGAGATTAAAAATTTTCCATTTTCGTCATACATTGTGAAAGAACTTCTCGCTCCGTAGGTTAGGCTTCTTTTTACTCTGATCTCTTCAACCAGTCTTGATGTAAATCCATCACCGAGAATTGTATTGACTATTAAAATTGGAATCTCGTCCTGATTGTGCTGATTGATTCCCAAATTTCCTATACGAATTTGTGCTTGAGTTAATCCAGGTTTATCTACGAGAACTATTTTTAATTCGTTTAAATTTTGAAGAGAGGATTTTTCAAAACGGATTGATTTACCCTGCTGCCACTTACTGAAGAGATTTTTTAATAATGACGCAGCATCATCTTTATTAATATCTCCATAAAGAAAGATTACAGTCTCATTTGGAATGAAATAAGTTTTATAATGATTACGAACCTGTCTGGATGAAATTGATTCCAGTGAATTTATCGTTCCCTGAACAGAATAAGAATAAGGTGTTCCGTTGAAAAGTATTTTGTTGAAAAATTGACTTGCTATAATTGACGGATTTTCGAGAGATGATCTCAGTTCCGAAATAATTTTTTCTTTTTCTTTCTCAATTTCTTTTGAGTTGAAAGCAGGTCGTGTAATTATCTCAGAAAGAATTTCCAGACCATTTTCAAAATTGTATTTCAAAAATTCGGTTGAGATTAATGTGTAATCATAATTTGTTTGAACATTAATTGTAGAACCCAGGAATTCGAACTCTTCCGCAATTTGTTGAGCTGTTCGAGTTTCGGTGCCTTTAAGTAATGACTGTGAAGTCAGATAAGTTAAACCCTGGGTTTTTTTGTCATCAAGACGAACACCGCCATTAAAAACAATCCTTACCTGAACAAGTGGAAGTTTTTTGTTCTGAACGATTACATACTTGAGTCCATTTTCAAGAGAATCGATTGTGAAATTAATTTCCTGTGAGAACAGGTTGACTGAAAATATAATCCAGAAAAATAAAATTATCTTTTTCATCTCTTTTTCACTTAATTGGTTTTGAAATGATAATTGTTCGTGACTTTTTATTAAAGTATTTTTTTGCAACCCATTGAATGTCTTCTGAAGTAACTTTTGAATATTTATCAACGACCTTAAAAATATTTTGATAATCTCCAGTTATCAATTCATAATAACCGAGTGAAAATGAAAGTGATTGATTTGTTTTGAACGAGTCAAAGTAACTCAACACTTTAGAATTTTTTGCCTTTTCAAGTTCGTTTGAGGTTACACCTTTTTGAATTACATCTTCAATGATTTTATCTATCTCATCTAATAAATATTCAAATTCATCTTCACCACGAGCTTGAGCATAAATTTTGAACAAGCCAGGTTCTTCCATTTGATCCTGAGATGCAAAGGCATCAGAGATTAGTTTTTTTTCTTCACTTAAAATCTTATTAAATCTTGAACTTTTTCCTGTGCTTAGAACATTTGCCAGTAAATCAAGAGCATAAAAATCACTATCGTTGAAAGAACAGCTTTTATATCCAATCATTAGTGAAGGCAGTTCAACTTCTTGAAAGAGAGTAATTATTTTTTCTGCATTTTGTTCAGGCTCATGAATTTTTTTGTATTGAGGGATTTTAGCTTTCGGAATTTTGCTGAAGTATTTATTGATCAATTTTTTTGCTTGAGATTTGTCAAAATCACCTACTAAAAGCAGAATAGAATTATTTGGTGAATAATAAGTTTTATAAAAATTTTTACAGTCTTCCAGCGAAATGTTTTTAAGATCATTCATCCATCCAATTACAGGCTGACGATACAAATGAGAAACAAAAGCATTAGCATATAACTCTTCTTCCATTTTTTGTCGAGGATTATTATCTACGCTTAATCTTCTTTCTTCCATCACGATATATCTTTCCTGTTCAAGATTTTCGTTATCAAGTTTCAGGAATTGCATTCGGTCGGCTTCCATATTGAGTACCAGATCAAGTTTATCGGAATTAAATTCTTCCCAGTAATTTGTGAAATCATTCCAGGTGCTTCCGTTTGAGTATCCACCATTTTCTTCTAGATTTTTATCAAACATTCCTGGCTTATATTTTTTTGATCCGTTAAACATCATATGTTCAAATAGATGAGAAATACCTGTTATTCCTGGTGATTCATATCTTCCGCCAACACGGAAAAATATTCTAAAGCAAATACTTGGAACTTCCTTATTGGGGACAAGAATGACTTTCATTCCATTCTTGAGTGTATATTTTTCCACATCAATGCTTTGAGAATAAATTAGTGATGTGGTGAAAAAAAGAATTAGAACTAATTTTTTCATTTGGGATTATTCCTTCGATTTCGTGGTTTGGGCTTGAGAGAATTCAACTAATACTCCGTTTGTGGATTTCGGATGAATGAATGCAATTAGAAAATCTTCTGCACCGGGTCTTGGTGATTGATCAATTAATTCAAAATTCAATTCTTTAAGTTCAGTTAGCTTATTGTTGATATCAGTCACTTCAAATGCAATGTGATGAATACCTTCACCCCTTTTCTCGATGAACTTTGCAATTGGGCTATCAGGTGAGGTTGCTTCAAGCAGTTCTATTTTCGATTCACCAACTTTGAAGAAAGCAGTTTTCACTTTTTGATCACTCACTTCTTCGATTCGATAACAGTTTGTCTCAAGTAACTTTTCATATTTTTTTATTGCTTCATCTAAATTTTTTACGGCAATTCCAATATGTTCGATTTTCGTAATCATAAGTGAATTCTCCCTTCAGAAAATCGTTCAATCATTATTAAGAGAAACAATTTTTATTACTCAAAATACGGTTATCAAATTAACAAAATAAACTTGAAAGAGTGAATTAATTTTTTTGAAAAATCATTAAGTTATTAATAAATATTTCATCACTGAAAATGAATTCTTAAGACAAAAAAATTTCTGATTAAACTCATTCAGTATTTTCGTTGATGTATACTATTACCAATCAGAATTAAACAATTATAAATAGCTTGAAGGGAAAAATAATGATAATCAACAATTCAAATTGAAATAATCGAAGTGAGATCTTAAATGAGTTATTCAAAATCTAAATTCAAAATAAAAGAACAGTTGCCCGAAAATCAGGCAACTGTTACTTCTTTACACAAATAAACATCCTGAATTGCATTCAACAATTTAACGCCTTCAGCCATTGGTTTCTGAAATGCTTTTCTGCCAGAAATCAGTCCCATTCCACCAGCTCGTTTATTGATCACAGCTGTTCTGACTGCTTCAGCCAAGTCATTTTCGCCAGAAGGACCACCAGAATTAATCAAACCAATTCTTCCCATATAATTATTCACAACTTGATATCTTGTAAGATCAATTGGATGATCACTTGTGAGTTGTTCGTAAACTTTTTTGTGAGTCTTCCCAAATTTAAGAGCGTTATAACCGCCATTTGTTTCGGGAAGTTTTTGTTTGATAATATCAGCTTCAATTGTTGCACCAAGATGATTTGCCTGACCTGTTAAATCTGCTGCAACATGATAATCTTTATCTCCAACTTTGAATGCTGAGTTTCTCAAATAACACCAGAGAATTGTAACCATTCCAAGTTCGTGAGCATATTGGAATGCTTGAGAAATTTCCTGAATCTGTCGTTTCGATTCAGCTGAACCAAAATAAATTGTTGCACCAATTGCAACGGCTCCTAAATCAAATGCTTGTTTAACAGAAGCGAAAAGAATTTGATCATATGTGTTGGGATAGCTTAAAAATTCATTGTGATTTATTTTTAAGATGAATGGAATTTTGTGAGCATATTTTCTTGCAACCGAACCAAGCACTCCAAGAGTTGATGCAACGGCATTGCATCCACCTTCGATTGCAAGTTTTACAATGTTTTCGGAATCAAAATAAATTGGATTTGGTGCAAAAGATGCACCAGCTGAATGCTCAATTCCCTGATCTACTGGTAGAATTGAAAGATAACCAGTTCCAGCTAATCTTCCTGTATTAAACAATAACTGAAGATTTCTCAGAACCTGAGGATTACGATCAGAAGGAACAAAAATTCTATCAACAAAATCAGGTCCTGGTAAATGCAACATATCTTTTGTAACGGTTTTGCATTCATGTTTTAGAAGATAGTCTGCCTCATAGCCCAGAAGTTTTACAATTTCAGCTATTGTCATATCTTTTTTCTCCAATTTTGTTTGATGTTTAGACAAATATAAGAAAATAAGTAAACAGGATTTTGATGGATTTTTGAATGTTGGTCCAGATTAGTTTAATAAGAGGATAAATATTTACTTGATGAACTGTTATTCAGAAGCAAATCATTAAGACAGAGAGGAAAGAAGATTTAATTGGAAATAAGAAATTGAATAAAAGAATTTTTGGTAAGAAATTCTAAGGATATTTTTCTACAACCATAAAATTCCTTATAATTAATCCCAGAATACAAATTACCTACGCACTTAAAAATTCATCCTATATTACTTTTGCGAAAAAAGTTTTTCAGTTCTCTATAATCATTGGCTTCATTTGATAAGAATCATTTTTTTCCAGGCACTGTGATTTCTCGCTTCAATTCTGTAAAGATAAACTCCCGATGCCAATTTCGAACCATTATTGTATGAACACCCGATTCCAGTTCTCTCTTTTCAAGCTCTTCCACTCTCTCTCCAAGTAAATTGTATATCTGCAATTTTACATTCAGCTTATCTGGCAATGTGAATTTTATTGTTGTCACAGGATTAAACGGATTTGGATAGTTCTGATATAGTTCAAAGTTGTAAACTACAGT
>CAZGQO010000013.1:0-68779 GCA_964527925.1 uncultured Ignavibacteriaceae bacterium | reverse complement strand
TTTTCAAAATTTATATTTTTACACAACTTTCAAAGATAACTCTTCCTAATTTGAAACTTTTTAAATTTTTTCTATTACAATCTATAAATTTTGAGAGTTCACAAGAATTCAGAACTTATTTTTTTTTCTTTCTAATCTTATTAAATTGTTTTGCTATAATAAATTATTGAAGGATATAATTGAAGAAAGATCAATCATCTGAGGATTTGAAGCTCCAGGAAAAGATAAAAAGTCGGGGGAATATCCCCAGGCACATAGCTATTATTATGGATGGAAATGGTCGTTGGGCAAAATTAAGAGGATTACCACGTGTTTCTGGTCATTCTAAAGGTGTAAAATCTGTTCGTGATGTTGTTGAAGCCTGTGCTCAACTTGGCGTTGAATATCTCACATTATTTGCTTTTTCCACGGAAAACTGGCGAAGACCGCGAGAAGAAGTTTCCACCTTAATGAAACTACTCGTTCGAACTCTAAAAACCGAGACAGATGAATTGCATAAGAACAACATTAGACTCAGAATGATTGGTGATTTTGAAAGTTTGCCTGAAAGTGTCCAGATACAATTGAAAGAAGCGATTAAGAAGACTGAAAAAAATACACGGATGACTCTAATTCTTGCCTTAAGTTATTCAGGACGATGGGATATTCTGCAGGCAACTAAAAAAATTGCCGATGATGTTGTTCACAAAAGACTGAAAAAATCAGAAATAAACGAAGAAACTTTCAAAAAATATCTTTCCACTTCAGAATTTCCTGAACCAGATTTACTAATTCGAACAAGTGGCGAAATTCGAGTCAGCAATTTTTTATTGTGGGAAATTGCGTACACTGAACTTTATATTACTAATGTTCTCTGGCCAGATTTCAGAAAGAAAGAACTATATAAGGCTATAGAAGATTATCAGAAAAGAGAAAGAAAATTTGGATTAGTTAGTGAACAGATTCAAGGTTATGGCAGAAATGCTTTCATTAGCAGGAAATAAGAATAGTATTTTTTTATCAGGAATTTTACTCTTCTTCTTGAGTATTGGATTTCTCAATGCTCAATCAAATGTTCAATCATATAAAATTCTTGGGGTCTCTGTAGAAGGGAATCGAACAGCAGAACCCACTGTAATTATTGCTGCAAGTGGTTTGAAAATTGGTGATGAAATTCAAATTCCAGGTGATGCAACTATCAATGCAATCAAACGAATTTTAGCGTTAAACATTTTCTCTGATGTTCAATTAATAAAAGAAAGACAGATTGGTAATGGAATATATGTCCTGATTAAAGTTCAGGAATTTCCTCGAATGGAAGATTTTATCTTTGAAGGTAATGACGAAATAAGCGAGAAAGATCTAAAAAAAGAAGTCACACTTATTAAAGGTCAAACTCTTAAACCACAGGATTTGAGCAAACTTAAACGAAATATCTTAAGACTTTACCAGGAAAAAGGAATGCTCAATGCTGAGGTAACTACTTCTTTGTTAGAATTCTCGAAAATCGATTCAACAAAAAAGCAAATTCTGGTCGAGTGGATTAATCCATACGATAAAGATGATAAATACACAATGAAAATCGATAAGGATGATAAAGTTGCCATTGAATCAATCAATCGAATGAAAAATAGATTTCTATTGAAGATTAAAATTGATGAAGGAAATGTAGTTCTTGTAAAGTCAATTAATTTTTACGGCAACAAGCAATTTTCAAAAAGCAAGCTCATCAGCCAATTTGATGAGACACTTGAAAAACGATGGTGGCGTTTCTGGAAGAAAGAGAAATTCGACAGAAAGAATTTCGAGAAAGATAAAGAAGCTCTCATCAAGTTTTATAAAAAGAATGGATTCATTGATGCAACTATTTTAAATGATTCAATTTATTATGATGAGAAGAAAGAAAATCTTTTTATAGATATTTATGTGTACGAAGGTCCACAATACAAAGTCAGAAATATCCAGTGGATTGGAAATACTGTATTTCCAACCGATGTCTTGAACAGACGATTGGGATTTGAAAAAGGCGATATCTTTGATTACGAAAAGTTTGAAAGAAACTTAAGACAAAACGAACAACAAAACGATGTATCTTCTCTCTATTTCGATAATGGTTACTTAGGCTTTTCACTAAAGACTGAAGAAGTGAAAGTTGCTGAAGATTCACTCGATATCATTATAAAAATCGCAGAGAGAAATCAATTCAAGATTGGTTATGTGGAGATCAAAGGAAATGATAAAACGATGGATAAAGTTATACGTCGTGAGTTATTTACAAGACCTGGAGATTATTTCAATCGTGCACTTCTGCTTAGAAGTTTACAACAGCTTGCAAACTTACAATACTTCAATCCTGAAAAACTCTATCAAGAAGGAATTGATTATTTCCCAACATCTGATTCAACAGTAGATATCACTTATAAAGTTGAAGAAAAATCAAGTGATTACTTAAATGCCTCGGTTGGTTATAGTGGAAGCTGGGGATTCAGTGGCGCAATTGGAGTTACATTAACTAACTTTTCTTTAGCTCATCCATTTACGCTGGGTGGAGGACAGATTTTAAATTTCAACTGGCAATTTGGAATTGGAAATTATTACAGAACTTTTCAGCTTGGGTTTACCGAACCGTGGTTAATGGATACTCCAACATCAGTTGGTTTTGATATTTTCGATACAAGACAGATTTACATCTATGAATTGCGTCAATATGGTGGGGCATTTAGAGTTGGAAGAAGACTTTCATGGCCAGATGATTATTTCATGGTTAATGGTAGTTTCAGATTCAATTTGAATGATGTTAAAGGTGGTGGTGGATACTATCGTGAAGGAATGTATAAACAATTTTCATTAACTTTCGGACTTGGAAGAAAAGATATCGATAATCCAATCTTCCCGAGCACTGGCAGTAATTTCGGTCTTGATATGGATTTATCTGGTGGTCCATTTTTGCCAGGTGATGTTGATTACTTAAAATCTGATATTAATCTTGAGTTATACAGAAGATTGTTCGGTTCAAATAAATTAACTTTGTTTGTTGGTAATTACTATGGATTCATTTACGAGCTTGTTCCAAATACTCCAATTCAACCATTTGAATATTACTACATGGGTGGAAGTGGTTTAATTATTGCAACAGAACCACTTCGAGGTTATGATGATCGTTCTATCGGTCCAAGAAATGTAAACGGCAATGTGATTGGTGGAAAAATCTTTGCTCGAAATACTCTCGAATTACGGTTTGCCTTAACTCTCCAGCCAATGCCTCTTTATGTTCTCGCTTTTGCAGAGGCTGGAAATGTTTGGAGAGATATGAAAGATGTTAATATATTTGATATGAAAAGGAGCGTTGGTTTTGGTGCTCGTGTTTTGATTAATCCAATTGGAATGATTGGATTTGATTTTGGTTACGGTTTTGATAGAAAATCAGTTAGTGGAATGCATCCATCGTGGATTTTCCATTTCCAATTTGGTCGTGGTATGTAGAACTAAAAAAATGAGGTTAAAAGTGAAAACAATAAAATATATTTTAAGCTTTATTCTTTTATTGAGTCTTTCTGCATTCTCTCAAACAGTACAAATTAAAATTGGTGTTGTCGATTCAGAAATAATTTTAAGTCAATTACCTGAGTATAAAAAAGCTCAAGATCAATTAAATGAAATCGTAAAACAATGGCAGAATGAACTCGATAGTCTAAGTCTACAATATCAAGAAAAACTTGATAATTACAGAAAACAAGAAGCAATGATGACAGAAGAAGTCAAACTAAAAGAACAACAGGATTTAATGAAACTCGAACAGGATATCTATAATTTCAGACAGAGAAAGTTTGGACAGCAGGGTGAATTTGCAATGAAGCAGGAAGAGCTTCTTACTCCAATCAAACAAAGCATTATCAAGGCAATTGAAAAAGTTGCAAAAGAAGAAAAAGTAACTCTAGTTTTAGATAAAGCTGGTGATGTTGTTGTTCTTTACGCTGATCCATCTTATGATTTGACATTTAAAGTTCTCGATCAATTAAGAAGAGGCAAAATAAAATAAACGAGGCTTTTATGAAAAAGCTAATTATTCTTTTAGTATTCTTATTTTCAGCCATTCCACTTTTTGCTCAGATGAAAATTGGCTACATAAACTCCCAAGCTATTATGAAAGAACTTCCAGAAGCTCAGGATGCTCAACGAAAACTTGATAACCTTGTTCAGGAATGGCAAGCTGAACTTAGAAAATTGGAAAGTGAATGGAAACAAAAATATGATGCTTATGATCGAGATAAATTGATTATGAGCGATCAACTTCGTGCTGAAAAAGAAAAAGAACTTGTTGACCTTGAAAACAGAATTATGCAATATCGTGAACAAAAGTTCGGACAAAATGGTGAGCTCTTTCAGAAACAAGAAGAGTTTATGAAACCAATTCAGAATAAGATTTTTAATGCTCTGGAGAAGATTGCAAAAGAAGAAGGCTATGATTTTGTTTTTGATAAAAGCGGTGAGATTCTTCTTCTTTATGCAAATGAAAAATATGATCTAACAAACAAAGTACTTGAAGCATTGAAATAAGTTTTATGGAAATATCAATTCGTGAAATAGCCGAATTAGTTAATGGGGAAGTGATCGGTAATGAAAATAAAAGAATCAGAAATGTTGCAAAGATAGAAGAAGCAGGAGATGATGATTTAACTTTTTTGTATCAGGATAAATATGAAAGATTTATAACTCCCGACTCAAAATTTGCTGTTCTTGTTAAAAGTAATTTTCAGAAATCTTATCCATCTTTAACTTTAATTAAAGTGGCCGATCCTTATTTAGCTTTCATTCAAGTTATTGAAAAGTATTTTCTCCCAGAAGTTGAATTACCACCTTTATTTGATGAAACAAACAAAAAAGTCAATTTCACATATGGCAAAAATTTTAGATGTGGTGAAAATGTTTTTATTGGGAAGAATTGTAAAATAGGTGATAATGTAACCATCTACTCTAATGTTTCAATTTTGAATGATGTAGAAATTGGTGATGATTCTATAATTTATCCCAATGTAACAATTCGTGAAAGATGTAAAATTGGTAAACGAAATATTCTTCACGCTGGCGTTGTGATAGGCAGTGATGGTTTCGGTTATTACAAAAAAGCTGATAAGACTTATAAAAAAATTCCACAAATAGGAATTGTTGTTCTTGAAGATGATGTTGAAATTGGCGCTAATACCTGCATAGACCGCGCAAGCATCGGTGAGACAAGAATTAAAAAAGGTTCAAAGATTGATAATCTCGTACAAATTGCTCATAATGTTGTGATTGGTGAAAATTGTGCAATAAGTGGGCAGACTGGTTTTGCTGGAAGTACAAAAGTTGGTGATAATGTAATCATTGCAGGTCAGGTTGGTTTTGCTGATCATTTAACAATTGAAGACGATGTTGTTGTAATGGCTCAATCAGGTGTATCTCACAATCTTAAAAAAGGAAAAGTTTATTTTGGCTATCCAGCGATGGAAGTTAGGGAAGCATTCAAATTAAATGCTTTAATAAGAAACTTACCGGAGCTGAGAGATAAAATCTTTCAAATAAGCAAAAAATTAGAAGAATTAGATAAACGATTATCTGAACAAAAGTAGAGGAATACTATGGTAGAACAGCAACGAACAATTGCAAAACCTGTAACAGTTTCTGGTATTGGAATTCATACTGGAACGCAATGTACAATGACTTTCAAACCAGCTCCAGAAAATTATGGAATTAGATTCATCAGAGTTGATCTTGGTGGAAATCCTGAAGTACCTGCAATTGTAGAAAATGTTGTTGATGTATCCAGAGGAACTACAATTGCAGTAGGTGAAGCTAAAGTTCACACAGTAGAACATGTTCTTGCGGCAGTTTATGGACTTAAAATTGATAATCTTAAAATTGAACTTGACGGAATTGAACCACCAATTGGTGATGGAAGCGCTAAACTTTATGTCGATGCATTACTCGAAGCTGGAATAGTTGAACAGGAAGCTCCAAAAGATTATTTAGTGATTGATCAAACTGTAATGTATCATGATGAAGAAAGAGGAATTGATATTGTTGCACTTCCACTTGATGACTTCAGAATTACAATAATGATTGATTATAATAATCCTGCTCTTGGAAGTCAGCATTCAAGTTTGTTCAGTCTTGAAAAAGAATTCATCACTGAATATTCAACTGCGAGAACATTCTGCTTCTTAAGTGAAGTTGAACAGCTTGTTAATCAAAACTTAATAAAAGGTGGTGATATAGATAATGCTGTGGTAATTGTTGATAGAAAACTATCAAATGATGAATTGGATAACTTAGCAAACAAACTCGGAATCAAACATCCATTATTTCTTGGTGAAAATGGAATTTTAAATAATGAAAGTTTGAGATTTAAAAATGAACCAGCAAGACACAAAGTCCTTGATTTGATTGGTGATCTTGCATTGATCGGCGTTCCTTTGAAAGCACAAATCTTAGCTGCTCGCCCTGGTCACAAAGCAAATGTTGAATTCGCTCGAATGATTAGAAAACTTTATCAACAGAAAAAACTTGAGAAAAAGTATCAATTCATCAAAAAAGAAGGTGTTGTATTTGATGCTAATGCGATATTGAGGATTTTGCCTCACCGATATCCATTTGTGCTTGTTGATAAAATAGTTGAATTGAAGATGGGCGAGAAAGTTATTGGAATTAAAAATGTGACAATCAACGAGCCATATTTCCAGGGACATTTTCCTGGACAAATGGTGATGCCAGGTGTTCTTATAATTGAAGCTCTGGCACAAACAAGTGGAATTTTACTGCTTAACTCAATTCCAGATTTTGAAAAAAATCTTGTTTACTTTATGGCTATTAACAATGCAAAATTCCGTCGACCAGTTGTTCCTGGTGATCAAATTGTTCTTGAAGTTGAACTTGTTAATTCAAGAAGCAAAACATTCACAATGAAAGGTCGAGCCATAGTCGATGGAAATCTTGTCGCTGAAGCTGAATTCATGGCTGCAATTGTACCTAAAGAAGAAAGTCAAAAATCCTAACATAATTTATTGAACTATGCCTAATATTCATCCTAATTCGATAGTTTCCCCAGAAGCACAAATTGCGGATGATGTAGAAATAGGT
The DNA here is from genome assembly GCA_964527925.1 of uncultured Ignavibacteriaceae bacterium. Lineage (GTDB taxonomy): Bacteria > Bacteroidota > Ignavibacteria > Ch128b > Ch128b > Ch128b. The sequence goes on along the minus strand of CAZGQO010000013.1, from coordinate 61,684 downwards.
CCCTTCTGTATTGTTGAAGGTGATGTAAGAATTGATAGTGGAACAAAGTTATTAAGTCATATCGTCATCTATTCAGGTGCGAGAATCGGAAAGAACAACAAAATCTTTCCAGGTTCTGTTATTGCTGCGGTTCCACAGGATTTAAAATTTAATAACGAGTACACTGAAGTTTTTATTGGTGATAACAATACCATTCGTGAAGCAGTTACGATAAGTCGAGCAACCTCAGCTACGAAAAAAACTATCGTTGGAAATAATAATCTTCTAATGGCTTATGTTCATATTGCTCATGATTGTGTAGTTGGAAATAATTGTGTTCTCGCCAATTGTGTTGAACTTGCTGGTCATGTTCATGTTGAAGATTATGTAATTATTGGTGGAGTCACGGGAGTTCATCAGTTTACAAGTATTGGTAAGCATGCGATGATTGGAGCTTGTTCTAAAATTGTGAAAGATATTCCGCCGTATTCACTGTTTAGTGGAAATCCAATTAGTTATGAAGGTTTAAATATCATTGGTCTAAGAAGAAGAGGTTTTAAAGAAGAAGCAATCAATTCACTGAAATCAGCTTTTTCAATACTTTATAATTCCGCTTTCAACACAACCCAAGCCGTAAATAAAATAAAAGAAGAAGTTAAAAGTACAGAAGAAGTTCAACACCTGCTAAAATTTATCCAACAAAGCCGGCGTGGAATAAGTAAATGATCAGGTGGTTTGTTTTAGATACCGGTAAAAATACCGGTCAATTTAATATGGATTTTGATTTGCAGCTGGTAGAAAAAGTTAGCAAAGAAAAAATTCCACATTTAAGATTTTATCAATGGGATCCTTTCGCAATTTCTCTCGGTTATCATCAGAAGATTGAATCAATTAATCTTGAATTATGCAGACAAAATGGAATTGATGTAGTTTATCGCCCAACTGGCGGCAGGGCAATTTTACATGCTGAAGAATTAACTTATTCAGTTATAATACCTTTTAGTTTTACTCCAAACGAAATTTATTATTTAATAAATCGTGCATTGATTGAAGGTTTTCGATTATATGATAAAAGATTAATGGAAGTTGACCTTGAAAAATCTCAAATCGATTTTAAGAATTTTTATAAATCTCCAAGCTCTATTCCATGCTTCTCAAGCTCAGCTAAACATGAAATTAAATATATGAACAAAAAACTTGTTGGGTCAGCACAAAGAGTTAATAACGATGTAGTTCTTCAACATGGTTCAATTTTAATTGGAGATTATCACAAGAAATTAACTGACTATCTTATGATTGATGAAAAGGAAAAAGAATCATTGAGAAAAGACTTGGATGAAAAAACTGTTTCTTTAAAAGAAATTTTAGATAATGATATTGATATCAATCGCCTAAAAGAATCAATTAAAAAAGGATTTGAAAAAATCTTTGAAGCAGAATTAATGCAACACGAGTATGCAGTATGAGTACACAGACTGAAATCAAAAAAATTACAACTCGCAGAATTCAGGAAATGAAGGAAAAAGGAGAAAAAATCAATGCTCTCACTGCGTATGATTTTTTAATCGCTCGACTTTGCGATAGGGCAGGAATCGATATCATTCTTGTTGGAGATTCACTCGGAAATGTTTTTCAGGGACAACAAACAACTCTGCCAGTTACTCTTGATGAAATGATTTATCACACAAAGGCTGTTCAGCGAGGCGTTAAACGTGCAATGATTGTTGTTGATATGCCGTTCATGTCTTACCAGACAAATATTGACGAAGCTTTTAGAAATGCTGGCAGAATAATGAAAGAAACTGATGCAGGTGCAGTAAAGATTGAAGGTGGAGAAATTTTAGCTGAAACAGTCGCGAAATTAACTGCAAATGGAATTCCTGTGATGGGACATATCGGACTCACACCACAATCAATTCATCGATTTGGAGGATATCAACCAAGAGGAATAGAAAAAGAAGAAGCTCAACAATTAATCAGAGACGCAAAAGCACTTGAAGAGGCTGGTGCGTTTGCAATTGTAATTGAAAAAGTCCCTGCTAAACTCGCAAAAAAAATTACAGCATCAGTTAAAATTCCAACAATTGGAATAGGTGCCGGGAAATATGTTGATGGACAAATTCTTGTTGTGTATGATATGCTTGGATTAACAGAAGAATTTAATCCAAGATTTGTTAGAAAGTATTTACATCTCTCAGAAGAAATCTTTGATGCATTTAAACGATACATCGAAGATATTCGCAGTGGTGATTTTCCAAGTGAGAAAGAAAGTTATTGAAAATTTTTTCTCATCTGCTTATTAACTTTTCCTCTAAATTAAAATTACTTCACTTTAATCACACACAAAAATTTTTTTATCGATTTAATTTCACTTCACAATATTTGTTGAACAAACATTCAATTCGAAATGTTAGTAGAAAAATTTTTTAATTGATGTTCAAACTATTGACAAAAAAATTTTAAATAATATATTAGTAATAAAATAAATTGAATATGTCGAACAAATTGTGAGAAGAATTTATTAATACTTTTACTGTTAATCAGAAAAAATTAAGGGTAGCACTAACCTATAACATAAAGCAGAAAGATTTCAGCTCTCCATCGGCTAAGTATCCTTTTCTCAAAAAATTCAATTACTCAACTACAATCAATCAAGATACTTTTGCTGAGTGGGATACTGAAGAAACAATTCAGGCAGTTCAAGAAGCTTTATCTATTTATCATGAAGTAATTTTAGTTGAAGCAGATAATGATGCTTTTGAAACTCTTCGTGAATTAAATCCTGATATTGTTTTTAACATCGCTGAAGGTTTTAATGGAATCAGTCGTGAAGCACAAATTCCTGCAATGCTTGAGTTTCTAAACATTCCTTATACAGGTTCAGATCCTTTGACATTAAGCATATGTCTCGATAAAGCTCGAACAAAAGAAATTCTATCTTACTCTAAAATTCCAACACCTGAATTTTTAGTAATTGATCAAAATGACGATATAGAAAAAATAGAGTTTTCTTTCCCAGCAATAGTAAAGCCGATTGCTGAAGGTTCAAGCAAAGGAATCTTTAATTCATCGGTTGTATTTAATAAAGAAGATTTATTGAATGAGATTGAAAAAGTACATAAAATTTACAATCAACCAGCCTTAATTGAAAAATTTTTAAGTGGTAAAGAATTCACAGTTGCAGTACTGGGAAACGGTTCCGAAGCTAAAGTTCTTCCAATAATCGAAATGAAATATGAGGAATTGCCAGAAGGACTACTACCAATTTATTCATATGAAGCAAAATGGATTTTTGATACAAGAGAAAATCCACTGAATATTTATGAATGCCCTGCAAAAATTGATTCTGAATTGAAAAAATTAATTGAAAAGATTGCACTTAAAACTTATCACATTCTCAGATGCAGAGATTGGTCTAGAATAGATATGAGATTGGATGAAAATGGAATCCCAAATGTTCTTGAAATAAATCCGCTTCCAGGAATTTTGCCAGATCCAAATGATAATTCTTGTTATCCCAAAGCTGCTCGTGCAGCAGGTTTAAGTTATAGTGAAATGATTAACGCAGTTTTAAATGCAGCAAGAAAGAGATACGGAATATGAAAGATCAGATAAAAATATTAATAGTATTTAATCAACCTGTTGGTGGAATCTACGAAAGTTACGATGGCAGGAGAATTATAAGTGAGCATTCTAATTCCATTGATTTATCTGAAGTAGGTGTGCTTGAAGAATTTGAAGAAATCAAAAATATATTTTTGAATCTAGGTTACTACGTTGAGTCCTACAATTTATTAGATAATATTCAAGAATTGATGAATGTTTTAAGTTCAAATAAGTACGATGTTGTTTTTAATCTTGTGGAAAGTGTTCAGGGTGAAGCGATTCAAGAAATGTATGTAGCTGGAATATTTGAGTTGCTAAACATTCCTTTCACTGGATGCAGTGCACAAACTCTTGGTTTATGCTTGAATAAACATAGAGTGAAATTGATTTTGAAGGGTGCAGGATTTAAAGTCCCTGAATGGAGATTGTATCAAACTCCTTCAAAAATAATTTTTGATTCAAAACCAAAATTCCCATTGATTGTAAAACCATCACACGAAGATGGCAGCGTTGGAATTAGTGAACAATCAGTTGTCTATAATGAAAATGAATTGAAAGAACAATTAGAATTTATGTATTCAACTTTTCATCAACCAATTCTTCTTGAAGAATACATCGATGGAAGAGAAATTAATTCAGCAATTCTTGGTGATAAAGAAAAAATTGCGTTACCTTTATCAGAAATCAGCTTTGAAACATTACCAGATGAACTGCCAAAAATTGTTACCTACGACGGCAAATGGATCAAAGATAGTATTTATTATCAGAACACAATTCCTGTGTGCCCAGCAAAGCTTGATGAACAATTGGCTAATAAAATTAAACAAATTGCTTTAGAAGTTGCGGATTTATTTTCATGCAGAGATTATGCTAGAGTTGATTTGAGATTAGATAAAAATAATGTTCCTTACATACTTGAAGTGAATCCAAATCCAGATATTTCTATTGATGCGGGATTTGCAAGAGCTGCGAAAGCTTATGGGTTAGTTTATCCTGAACTATTAAATAAAATTCTTGAGTTTGCACTTGATAGAAAATGATAAAGATAAGAGAAATGTTAAAAGAAGATAGAGATAAATTAAGAGATATACTTTTCAGAACCGCTAATTTTTCAGAAGAAGAAAAAAGTGTTGGATTAGAATTGATAGATATTGTTCTGAATAATCCAGACCAAAAAGATTATTTCATAAAAGTTGCTGAACTAAATGGCGAAATTCAGGGATACTATTGTATTGGACAACGTGCTTTGACGGATGGTGTTTATGATTTATACTGGATAGTTGTATCTCCAGATAGTCGAGGTAATGGAATTGGTTCGAGTTTATTGAAAGATGCTGAAGAGTATGTCATCCAGAAAAATGGACGATTGATACTAGCTGAAACATCTTCAAGAGATGACTATTCTCAAACAAAAAAATTTTATTCAAAAAACAATTATGAAATCTTAGCTGTCATCAAAGATTTTTATAAAGTCGGTGATAGCTTAATAATATTTGGAAAATACTTACAAAATCAGAGGTAATCACTATGGAACTCTGGCAAAAAATGATCAGAGATAGCATTCATTCAGTCGACCAACTCGTTGAAAAATTCAATCTGGATAAACGAGTTGCAGAAAAACTCGATAGATTCTTTCAAGCTCGAATCAATCCCTACTACCTTAGTTTAATTCGCTATCCTGGTGATCCAATCTGGTTACAGTGCGTACCAGATGAAAATGAATTGATTGATATCGACGCACCAGAAGATCCTCTTGGTGAAGATTCGATGAGTCCTGTTCCTAACATTACACATCGCTATCCTGATCGAGTTTTATTCCTTACCACAAGTCAATGTGGAATGTATTGTAGATTTTGCACACGTAAAAGGAAAGTGGGTGACTCTTCAAAAATTTCTATGCGAGGACTTGAATCGGCATTCAAATACATTGAAGAACACAAAGAAATTCGTGATGTAATTCTTTCAGGCGGCGATCCATTAATGCTTACAGATACAATGCTGGAAAAAATCCTTCAACGTTTACGTTCCATTCCACATGTTGAAATCATCAGACTTGGAACAAGAATGCCTGTAGTTCTTCCACATAGAATAACTCCTAAATTAGTCAGAATGTTGAAAAAGTATCATCCAATCTATGTGAATACCCATTTCAATCATCCCTGGGAAATTACTCCTGAAAGTAAACGAGCCTGTGAACTTTTAGCTGATGCTGGAATCCCAATTGGCAATCAAACAGTATTGATGAAAGGAGTAAATGACGATCCTGAGGTCATCAAAGAACTTTTTAGAAAACTTTTGCTGATGAGAGTAAGGCCATATTATCTCTATCAAGCTGATTTAACAAAAGGAGCCAATCATTTTAGAACACCAGTAAAGGTTGGACTTGAGATAATGGATAAATTACGTGGTCATACTTCCGGTCTTGCAGTTCCATACTATGTTATAGATGCACCTGGTGGTGGTGGAAAAATTCCTTTACTTCCTCAATACATTTTATATCAAGATGATGAAAAGTTGATCCTTCGAAATTATAAATACGAAACTTTTGTATATCCTGATGCCAAACCTGAAGTATATCGTTCGGGCATATCAATAAAAACTAATGAATATGAAAGCACTTCTATTATTCAATTGCCTGTAATTCCAAATCTCGATAAAGAATAAACGAAGTGACTGTTTAATTAGATTTTTTTAAAGCTTTGTTCTATTAAATAATGGTAAAAACGGAATTTTATTTTGTTTCTGCTTGATATATTAATTTAAATTTATTTATATTAATCTAGAATTTTAAATAATCAATGGTGACTCATGAAATCAATTCTAATCCTATTATTATGGATATTTAATTTAGCCTATAGTCAAAAGGACATCATTCAACTTAGGTCTAAATACAATTCACTTGAAAAATTCTTAGTTGCAACATATGAAGGTGGTGTAACTTTCCCATTCTCTGATTTTCAAACTCCAGCAATAGGTTATGCGGGAAGATTTGGTTTTGAATATTACTTTCCATCTAAATCAATTACAATTGGATTAAGATTTTTTGGAATGTATGGAGAATTGAAAGGAGAATCCAATACTGGACGAAACAGTGGTGATGGTCTATTACAAAGAAATATCAAAAAATTTAATACACCTTTTGTCTTGCTTGAACCATCAATTGCAATTGCACTGGGGAAAAAATTATTCATACCTTACCTTGCTTTTGGTGCAGATTATGTTCTTGCTTTTATTCCACTGGAAACAAGTAGCTATTCTTTATATACAAACAGTAAAAGAAATCCATTTCTGACATATTCTGGTGAATTTGGTATAAGATATTTTCTTAGTAATAATTTAAGTGTAAATTTTGCTGCAAAATATTTTATAGGCACAACAGATGAACTCGATGGTTTTGTTTCAAGAAAGAAAGATTCGTTCGTGACTGTTACTACAGGTTTATCGATTCACTTATTCAGCAAACAAAGAATTAGATGATAAAATGAAAAAACTAATCTTCTTAATTAGTTTTCTTCTACCTTTATTCACCTTTGGGCAGGATAAAGCGTCTTTCAACTCATTGAGCAATACAATATGGTTGGGATCATCTGGAGGTTTTAACTATTATTTAGGTGATTTTTCTAAGTCTAAAATTAAATTCTTTGCAAGGGGTGAATTCGAGTATCTTTTTGAGTCTCAGTCAACAGGTTTGTTTGGAATTAAAGTTAATTCAGGCTATGGTGCATTATCAGCAGAGAACAATGTACCAAGATTAATAGGAAAGCCTTCGCGCAATTCAACAAGTTTTATTAATTACTTCTTTAATGGAAATATTGGGTTAGTATACTTATTAAACTTTGGTTCTGTTTATCCTTATCTTTCAGCCGGCGGACATTCAACATTCTGGTACAAAGTTTTAGATGAACAGAGAAATGAAGCCTATGATAAACGCCCTAATGTAACTATTGGATTTTTTGGTGAAGCAGGATTAAAATATAAACTCTCGGAAGGATTAACTTTAAATTTTACTGGAATTTTCAGTAGTCCTAATACAGATGAACTTGATGGCTTAATTTCATCTAAACAAGATATTTATTTAACAGGCTTAGTTGGTTTTTCTGTTTTTCTTGGTGGTCACAAAGATTCTGATAAAGATGGTGTTCTGGATAAATTTGATTTATGTCCAAATACTCCGGTAGGTATTCCAGTTGATGAGTTCGGTTGTCCTGTTAATAAAGTAAATGATAAAGATGGTGATGGTGTAATAGATGAATTTGATAGATGTCCAGATACACCACGAGGAGTTGAAGTGAATGAAAAGGGTTGTCCATTAGATTCTGACTTAGATGGTGTTCCAGAATATCTAGATAGATGTCCTGGTACACCCAAAGATTTTCCTGTTGATTCAAAGGGTTGTCCACTTGATTCAGATTCAGATGGAGTTTTTGATGCGCTTGATAAATGTCCAGATACACCACCAAATGTTGAAGTAAATGATGATGGTTGCCCCAAAGATTCAGATAATGACGGTGTACCTGATAATTTGGATAAATGTCCTGATACAACTCCAGGATCTCAAGTTGACTCTAATGGTTGTCCAGTTGAAGAAAAGCAAATTTTACCAGAAGAAAAAACATTTATTCTGCAGGGAATGACAACTTTTGAAAAAAGTAAATCTAATTTAACAGAAAGTGCAAAGGCTGAGTTGAAAAAATTAGCTGAAATTATTCTAAAATATCCTGGTTCAGTGTGGCGAATAGAAGGGCATACTGATAGTCAGGGTTCTTCTGAGTTTAATAAAAAATTATCTCAGGAAAGAGCTGATGCTGTAAAGAAATATCTTATTCAATTAGGTGTACCTCTGAGTATGCTTGTTTCTGAAGGCATGGGTGAAAATTATCCAATTGCAGATAATAAAACTGAAGAAGGACGACAAAAAAATAGAAGAGTTGTTATTACTAAAATTAGATAAATTTATTATATTAAAATAAAATTTGGAGGAAAAAATGATGAAAAAATTATTTACGTTAAGTGTAATATTTGTGCTTTTATTTTCATTAGCAGTTCAAGCACAACCAAAAAGTTATAACCCATTGAGTGGATACTTTGGTGCAACACTTGATGGCGGATTAAACCTTTCCATGGTTGATCGAGGAAATAGATTTAACTTCCCAACATTAAGAGGAGGATTGGAGTATTTCTTTTCTACAAGCAATGAACATGCGTTCGGTTTGAGATTTTTAGTTGGTTATAATTTTTTACAATTTAAAAATATGACTGGCAAAGCTCAGAGAAATTTTGTTTATGATGGTAAATTAGGGGTTATGTATTCATATGGGAAAAATGATTGGAATTGGTTGCCATATTTGAGTGCAGGATTGAATTATACATTTTATCATTCAAAGAAAGTTGCAGATGATAATAAAGCACTTTCATTCTATGGTGAAGGTGGTGTAAAATACCTTTTATCTGATAAATTCAATTTAAATTTTGGTGTTGCTCTTGATTTAACAGGTCAAGATTATGTTGAAGGAATAAAAAGAGGAAGTGCCAATGATGTTTATGCAACATTTACACTTGGGTTAGGATATACTTTTGGGCGAGATGTTGACTTAGATGGTGATGGAGTATTAGATAAGTATGATCAATGCCCAAATACTCCTGCAGGTGTTAAAGTTGATGAATTTGGTTGTCCAGTTGATTCTGATAAAGATGGTGTAGCAGATTATCTTGATAAATGTCCAAATACACCAAAAGGTGTTCAAGTTGATAAAGATGGATGTCCAGTTGATAGCGATGGTGATGGTGTACCAGATTACTTAGATAAATGTCCAGGAACTCCAGCAATGGCAAAAGTTGATAAAGATGGTTGCCCAGTTGACAGCGATGGCGATGGTGTGGCAGATTATCTTGATAAATGTCCAGATACTCCAGCTGGTGTTCAAGTTGATAAGAATGGATGTCCAGTTGATAGTGATGGTGACGGTGTAGCAGATTATCTTGATAAATGCCCAGATACTCCAGCAGGTGTGAAGGTTGACAATGATGGTTGTCCAGTAAAAGTTGAGCCATACAAAGTTACAATATACTTCGGATTTGATAGATATGACTTAAGATCAGAAGAAAAAGCAAAACTTGATGAAGCAGTGAAATACATGAAAGATAATCCAGATGTAATGTTCTCAATTGAAGGTCATGCATGTCCAATTGGTCCAGCTGCATACAACATGAAACTCTCTGAAAGAAGAGCTAACACAGTTTACAAATATCTTGTAAGTCAGGGTATTGATATGAATAGATTCATGACCAAGTGGTTTGGTGAAACACAACCAGTAACAACAGTTAGAAAAGAATACTGGAAGAATAGAAGAGTGTTAGTCATTGAGATGCTAGAGAAATAAGAACTGAATAGATGTTTAGTAAAAAAGCCGTCCACCTGGACGGCTTTTTTATTTTAAATTTTTCCTATAAAACCTTAAGTGGAAAAATTAAAGAGGTTTTGAGATATAAGATTAAGTGATAGTTATTTTAGGAAAGTGAAAGTTCAATACGACACATTGACTCTTAAAATTCTCACCTCAACTCATCATTAAAGTTGGAAATTCCTTAAATCGATTGGTTGCCCTAATAATTTCTCAAAAACATTAGGAATAATTCAGACAATATTTTATTCAAAATAAAAATCCCCGACTTTGTTCGGGGATTCTGAATATCGAATTTATCTTTTGCTTTTCATTTCAAATAAATCATCTTGCGAATTGATTTGAAATTATTAACCGATAATTCATAGAAATAAATTCCTGCAGGTAAATTCAATTTTTCAGCATCGACTATTATTTCATGTTCACCATGCTTTATTTCTGCATTAATCAATTCAGTTATTTTTTTACCAAGTATATCGTACAAAGATATTTTTGCAAATCCTGTTTCTTTGATTGAAAACTTAATTTTTGTCGATGGATTAAATGGGTTCGGATAATTTTGATATAGTTGATATACATACTGAAGTAAAGAAGGTTTCTCATCAACGCTTGTAATGATTTGATTCCATTTTTGTTTGGATGAATTAAAATGCGTCTGAAGTGAATTCAAATCATCACCTGCGACTATTGAGAAAGCAATACTCAATGTATCGTTGGGATTGATTGTATGAGGACCTGACGCAACTACAAAAGAGACATCACCGGCACCAGCTTGAGTTTTAATTACGCCGCCACTGATCGATTCCCATTTCTCTGCATCAGTAAAACCATCATAAATTCCCCAACCTCCGTCACCGCCCTGGTTTAGAATTGCTCTGAAATGATAATTAGTGTGAGAAAGCAAACCAGCACCAACATAATATGAAACCGTTCCAGGTTGATTATAAACATATCCAAATTTATTCACATTATCCCACCTTGCAACATCGTTATCTCCACTTCCAGTAATTAAATCCCAATCAAAAAATAATCCTGCATGAAAATTAGTAATTTGAGTTGAAGTAGTATTAATGAATTTGTAATGTAAGATTATAAAATCCTCATAAGGAGAATTAGCATACGAATAAGAGTTGAGTAGAACTCTAATTCCAATCTTATTTGTTCCTGCACCATCATCATTGAACAGAGAAGTTGCTTGCAGATCAGCCACCGTTCCAGGTTGTGATATTTTAACTGGAGTGATTGTAATGAAATCGTTACTTTGAGCGTTGCCGCTGTTATTTCTTGCAACATCAGAAATTTTTGTTGAGCTAACTCCAGTAATTAAAGCTCCTTCAAACAACAAGTTATTACTGGTTTTATACTTAAATCCTTCACCCTGTGTGTTGTTTGGATAATCATTAAAAGCCAGATTACCACGACTACCTATAGTTAGTTTTACATTGTTATTATTTGAAATTACATAACTTGGATTTGCGATAAAATTGATTACTTGCCAATCAGTATATGTTCCATCTGAAAAATTAAGAAGCAATCTAACATTTAAGTCAGTTCCAATTGTACTTGCCGCTTTAATACGATAAGGTGTAGAATTATTTGAAAAACTTTCGCCAGTATTTTTTGAGCCAGCCGTAAAAGAACCAGAAAGTACAGTTATTCCACCTGTCAATGAAGAAAGATTTATTACAAGATTTGAAGTACCCTCAAGTATATTTTTGAAGTTTACAACAATAAGAGCTTCTTCGTTTGGTTCAAGTATTCCATTACCATTTCCATATGGTGCTTGATCGTTCAATGAATATGTTAACATTCTTACAGATTTGTTAAAACTATCCTGCAAAGATTTTAATGCGTTTACTCTTCCTTTACCAAGCATGTATTGGTAAGCTGGATTGATTGAATAAATATCATCACAACCGACTCTTATTTTTTCACCAATCTGAATTGGGGAATAATTAGGATATCTTGCTTTAACGAGTCCTGCAATTCCAGCAGCAACTGGTGATGCCATTGATGTTCCTGAGAGAAATGCATATGTATTATTGCTCCAGGTATTATAAATATTATCTCCGGGTGCGCAAACATCGATCGAGAATCCATAATTTGAGTAGGATGATTTAATATCATTTGGATTTGTTGCCGCAACGGATAGAGCGTTCTGATAACCAGAAGGAAAATGTTCAGAACTTGAGTTTGAATTTCCCGCAGCAGCAACGACAAGAGAACCTTTATTTGTTGCATAGTTTATTATATCCTGTCCAAATTGAGAGAAACCACTGCCGCCCCAGCTGCAGTTAATTACATGAGCACTATTATCAGCAGCGTATACTATTCCTTCATAGCCGTACCAGATATAAGGACTTCCACTTGATGGATCCTTTTTATCGTCTCTCGCAGTTTTGACTGCCATAATTTTAGATTTGAATCCAACGCCAGCAACACCAATTCCATTATTTGTAGATGCAGATGCTATTCCAGCTACATGTGTCCCGTGATAAGCTCCATCTTCTTTTGGATCATTGTCAGGAGTTCCATCTAGTCCGCCAAAATCCCATCCTCGATAATCATCAACATAACCATTATTGTCATCATCAATGTTGTTGTTTGGAATTTCATCGATGTTGATCCAGATATTTGGATTAAGGTCAGGATGATTCCAGTAAACACCAGTATCAACAATTCCAATAACAACAGCGGAATCACCTTTTGAAACATCCCAGGCATCGTATGCTTTAATAATGTTCAGATAGTTTTGATTTGAGATATTTGGATCATTTGGTGTAAAATCAACTTTATAAATGAATCTGGGCTCAATGTATTCTATCATTTCTAAGTTTTTCAATTTTCTTGAAATGATTAATGGATCTAAGTTACCTTCGTACTTCAAAGAATAAATTCGATCAATACCAACATTGTCTTTCAGTAAGGAATTCTGTTTTTCAGTAAAAATTGGTTTAATTGATTTTATTGATAATTCATTAAATAAACTCATCATTGTTGAAATTAAACTTAATCTATTGCTTTCAAGATTTACATTCGATTTGAATTTTATGATTAGTTCGTTAGATGCGTAAAGTAAATCACCATTTTGAATAACAAATTCAGAATCGTTCTGTTCTGAAGAAAATCCTGAAATTAGTAAAGCTAAAATTATAACGATAAATAATTTTGATAGTCTCATGTTTTTCTCCATTTTAATTATTAAAAGAATAAACCAGCATAAATTCCTATTCTAAGAGAGAAACTATTGAAATTTAATTTTGGAACATTTACAAGATTTAAATCACCATCTTTTCTCCATCTATCGCTTAAAATGAAATTATAATCACCAGCTATAAAAAATTTCAATAGGTTAGAATAATAAAATTCGAAGTTTAATGATGGTTGGAGGGAGAAGAATGAGTAATTTAATGTTCGGGAAATGTTCGTAGAATTTACCTGAATTAAGAGAGTTTCATCCCAATAATTGAAATCACTTGTGCGATCAGATATGTAAATATCAAAATCACCGCCGCCAATTCCCAAATCTAGACTGATTGAATATTTTTTATTTTTAAGTATCTCATATCCAATTGTTCCAAATCCAATTCCATAGTCAATATTAACTTTAGTTGTGTAGAAATTTCCAGCGAAGTTTCTGGTTTTCTCATCGGACTGGGAACCACCAATACCATATCCGCCGATTCTAATTCCTCCGAGCGATATATTCCCACCGCCACCAAAACCTAAAAATGGTTTGTTGAATTCTGGTAAACCTGCTTTTTTGAATTCATTATTTAAGTCGTTCATAGATGGGCGTAAAACGCCAAAATGAATTCCGCCACCTACGCCAAGGGTTCTTAGTAATCCCCATTGTGCGTGTGAAAGATTGAGTGAAAGAAAAATCGAAAAGAAGAGAACGAGCCGAGTAAGATACATAGTAACTCCATTAGATTGTTTTATATTCAAAAAATCTATAAAAATTTTGATAAGTTCAATATACCTTTTAATCAAATGTTGTAAGGTTTATGAAATGATTATTATTGCAACTAACATCAAGTATAATCAAATCAATTTATTTGTCAGAACAATTTCTTTATAAGAAATTAATTAATTTTTATAATAAATTTTCTGGAGATTTATGACTTCACATCAAAAAGGAATTGCTGCAATAATCATTGCCGCTCTGTTATGGAGTACAGGTGGTTTATTCATTAAGCTTATTTCTCTCGATGCATACCAGTTATCATTTTATAGATCAATTTTTTCAGCACTAACCTTTTTTATCTTATTTAGAAAAAAAGCTCTGGTATTTAATGTTAGTGTTTTTATTAACAGTGTGTTTTATGCAGGAATATTAATTCTCTTTGTTGTTGCAACAAAACTTACAACCGCTGCAAATGCAATTTTTTTACAATACACCGCGCCAATTTATGTGTTAATTTTTGAGCCTCTAATTTTGAAAACACCTTTAAGAAAAATTAATGTGACTTCAGTAATTATTGCCTTTGCAGGAATGACTTTATTTTTTGTTGGCGAAATATCTCCATCCCATTACGAAGGGAATCTTGTTGCTCTTCTTTCTGGTATTTGTTTTGCCGCATTTTTAATTGGAATAAGAAAAAGCGATGAGTCATATCGGGTACCGGCAATTTTCTGGGGGAACATTTTAATTCCAATTCTATGTTTCAATTTTGTGTATCCAGAATTTAAAATCGAAATGAAAGATTTATTTATGATAGCTTATCTTGGGATTTTTCAGATTGGACTTGCTTATGCTGTATTTACATATTCAATAAAAAGAATTGAAGGAATTGAAGCTGCTTTGATTGCAATGATTGAACCAGTTATGAATCCAATCTGGGTTTACATTGGTTATGGAGAAAAACCTTCGCCGTTTGCAATACTTGGCGGACTGATTATTTTAACAACTATTACAACTCGAACAATTATTACCGAAAGAAAAAGAATGTTTAACAATAAGTTGATTGAGAAATGAAAAAACTTTATCGTAGAAGTTTTTTAAAATTGTTTTCTCTCTCATCACTGGGATTGATTTTAACTAATTCAAAATTTAGTAATCCTTTTGAAAGCGAAGGACTCGAACCAAGGGAAGCTCCATTTAAACCTGATATTTACTCATGGAGTGATAAAAAAATTTCACTTTGCTGGATTGGACATTCCACATTTTTTATCAACTTCTACGGTACAAAAATTTTGACTGATCCTGTTTTTTCTAACAGAATAGGATTATATGCTTTAGTCACAAATCTTGGACCCAAGAGAATAGTTGCACCAGCAGTTCGAGCTGAAAAAATTCCACAACCAGATTTGATTTTGCTTTCCCATGCTCATTTTGATCATCTCGATTATCCAACTTTGAAATACTTTTCAGAAAAATTCCCAAACAAAATTCGTGTAGTTACTGCTTATAAAACAAAAGATATCTTTGAAGATTTACTATTCGAAAAGATTATTGAACTTGATTGGGATGAATCAGTTGAATTGAATGGATTAAAAATTAAAGCTATCAAGGTTAAACATTTTGGCTGGCGGTATCCATGGGAAAATGATAGATCAAAGGGATTCAAAACTGGCCGCAGTTACAACTCCTATATTCTTGAAAAAAATGGCAAGAAAATTTTGTTTGCCGGAGATACCGCTTACACAGAATTGTACAAACCGTATAATTCAGAAAATATTGATATCGCAATGATGCCGATTGGTGCATATAATCCATGGCGATTTACTCATTGTAATCCAGAAGAAGCACTCAAGATGGCAGACGATATAAACGCAAAATATTTTGTCCCGATGCATACCAGAACTTTTCCACACGGAAGAGAACCTTTTGATGAACCAATTCAATGGCTAAGAAACTCAGCACCAAAATATAAAACTAAAGTTGTGCTGTACGAAGTTGGTGAGACATTCATTCTATAATTTTTATTCTAACAACTTAAAATCTATTTCTAATGTTCTTCTGCTTCGTGGAAAGTATGATAATAAAGTTGAATTTTTAATCTTACCACCACCAAGAAAATAATCCTGAAACTTTATCACTACAAAATCTGAATCAGGATGGTCAATTCTTGTTTTCTGTCCCATGAAATATGATTTTAAGTCTTCAATTGAATTCAGAACGATTATCTCTTTAGTAATTTCTTTCCCAAGAATTTGAATTGCATTTGAACTTAATCGCCAGCCTGTTTTTTTGTCAAATGATGCAAGCTTAATCCCTGATCGAACGAAATTTATTTTGTTGTAATAGAAGTCATTTGAAGCAAAGAAAAAAATATCGCCGCTTCGAAGTATGTAATTAAAATTTTCCCAGAAACTTCTTTGAATTTCATAATGTTCACTAAGTTCATCAAGAATTTCTCTAACCTGTTTTGATTCACCATCATAAATGATGGTATCTTTGATTGGTGGATTGATTGTTGTTTCTTCGTCAGAAAAATTATTCACCTTTTTAAGTTTAATAATAAAGAAACCTTCATCATCATCAGTTGGATCAATTCTTATTGAGTTGAATAAGTCATTCATTATTTTTTTGCCAGTTTCATTATGTGATTTAATTCCATCCAATTCAACAGGCAAAATCTCAAACGGATATTTCGATAAAAATTTTTGAATTAAATATTCATTCTCTTCAAGTGTGGTTGTGCAAGTAGAGTAGACCAATTCACCGCCAGTCTTAAGCATTTTCGCAGCTGAAACAAGCAATTGATATTGGATTTGGGTCAGATTTTCGATTCGGCTGAGATTTCTTTCGATTTGTTTTTGAGGTGTGAGCTTGATATTACCAAGTGCTGTGCAGGGAGGATCGACTAAGATTTTATCAAAATAATTTGATAATGAACTTGCCAATCTAATTCCATCATAATTCAAAATTGTTGTATTCAACACACCAATTCTATCGATATTAAACATCAACGCTTTGATTCTTTCAAAAGAAATTTCATTAGCCAGAATAAATCCTTTATTGTTCATTAATTCAGCTAAAAGTGTAGTCTTAGATCCGGGGGCTGAACATAGATCAAGTACTTTATTATTTTCATTTGGTGATAGGGCAAGGGCAGAAATCATGGAAGATTTACTTTGAATATAAATCAAACCAAGTGTGTGTTCTAATGTTTTTCCAATCTGGAAGTTTGTTTTGTATATGTTTTTCCCTGCAATAATTTCTGATTGAATATCAAATTCATCAGAAATTATCTTATTTAGAGAAGTGATTAATTCTTCTTCACTCAATCCAAAGCTTTTTAATTTTAAGCTGTTTATTCTAAAGTGGGGCATTGTATAAAACCTGAACTATAAAAATAAAAAATGGACGGTGAGTACCGTCCATTCAAACTATTAAACGACGGATAATTTTATCTATAAAACTTGAATCTTAAATCTTCAATCTTTGCTTTTTTCTTCAGTTCGTTTACCCAATTATTAATAACTGAAGATTGTTTTTCCTGATAAATCTGGTTTCTCAAAGTATTTTTCTGAATATCAAAAGCCGTCTTATCAAAATCTTGTTTCGATACAAGTTCAATTAAGTAATAGCCTCGATTGCCTTTTACTGGTTTTGATACTTCGCCAACCTTGAGTTTGAAAGCTTCAAAGTTAAATGCGAAATCTCTTCCTACACCGCCGCCAATAAATTGACCGTAATTAAACATTCCAGTCTGAGTAATAACAATTGAAGTATCAATAGTTTTCAAATAATCAAGTCCCTGTTCTGCCTGGATTTTCTTTCGATATTCTTCAGCTTTCTTTTTCAGTAATTCGTATTTCTTTTCTTTGATAACATTTTGTTTAATAGTTTCTTTTACTTCTTCAAAACTTTTAATTTTTTCATCAGTAGCTTCTGAAACTTTTACCACGACATAACCTTGAGCAGTTGGAAAAACTTCACTGACTGTTCCGACTTTATTTTCAAAGGCAAACTTGACAAGTTGTTTGTACATTCCAATTCCAGGAATGTATTCAGCTTTTTCTGTGAATGCACTTGTCTCTAAAACTTGATATTTCATCAGCTCAGCTTCTTTTTCAAAATCACCGTTTTTATTCACGATGTAAACAAAATCCTGTGCAGCATTATATAACTCTTCTTCAGTTTGTGCTGATGTTTTAATTGGTTGATTTAGCTCAGCGGCAATTAAAATTTTATTGCTCTTGTTATGCACTTTAATTAAGTGATAACCGTAATCTGATCTGATTGGTCCAACGACTTCACCAACTTTTGCATTGAATGCAGCTTTTTCAAAAGGCGGGACCATCATTCCTCTGCCAAACCAGCCAAGGTCACCACCACGAGCAGCTGATAAAGGATCCTGCGAATAATCTTTTGCAACTTTAGCGAAATCAGCACCGCTTTTAATCATCTGCAAAAGTTCATTGGCTTTCTTAAGTGATGCTAATGAATCTACTCCAATTGAAATAAGAATATGCGAGGCATGAACATATTCATCTTTACCTAAACTATCTCGAACTATCTTGAATAAAGAATACCCTTGATAAGTCAAAACGGGACCGACAACATCACCGACTTTATGTTTATAAATTTCAACTTCGGCTTCGTATGGTAGTGAACCATGGAGAATTGGTTTTTCTGTGTAAGTTTGATTTGTATAGAGTTTAATTAAACCTGCAAAGTCAGTATCCTTTTGAGCTTCTTCTGCAATGGCAAGTAAGTTTTTGTAAACGACCTGCGAATCGACTTTGCTTGGTTGTTTTCTGAAAACTACATATTTAAGTTTTCGTTGAGCTTCTACTTTGAATTGATCAATATTTTTTTTGTAATAGTTTTTTAAATCATCTTCAGTGTATGAAATTTCATTGTCTTTAATTGAATTGAGATCGAATAAAACAAATTTTGCATCAGCTTTAACATTTTGTTCATAAAATCTTTTCTTGATTTCACCTTCGGAAACAACAATGGTTGCTTTCAGATATGCGATTAATTTTTCTTGCAGTCGTTGTTGTCTAACAGCTTCTTCTGCCTGTACAAGTGCTTCTTTGTTTCGTGGATCCATTAAGGCTTGTTGATATAGCTGACGATTAAAGTTGCCAAGCGAATCAATAAAATTTCTTTTAAGAAAATCCGGTGGATTATCACCCATAATGATGTTATAAACTTCGTCGTCGGTTACTTTAATTCCAAGTCTTTCAACTTCCTGTTCGATAAGAATTTGATTTACATATGATTCCCACACCTGATCACGGAATGCTGGCAGTTGATCATCATCAATATCCTGTCCACTCTG
Organism: uncultured Ignavibacteriaceae bacterium; assembly: GCA_964527925.1. Lineage (GTDB taxonomy): Bacteria > Bacteroidota > Ignavibacteria > Ch128b > Ch128b > Ch128b. The sequence continues at coordinate 42,459 of CAZGQO010000013.1, read as the reverse complement.
AGCTTTCTGGTTTTCCCGTGCTCTATCAACAATTTGATTAAATTCAGTATAAGTTATTTCTTTATCATTGACTTTCCCGATAACGGGGTTATTTCTTTCGGAACGAAGACCGAGGTAATTCATTCCCCAGTCGAATATGATTGTGATTAAAAACATTACGACAAGACCGATTAAGATGGCGGGCATATTATCCCGCATTTTCGTCATAATTGCCATTCAAGTATCTCCTTATGAATCATTTTTTTGTAAGATAAAAGTAATCAAATATAATTTGAATCTGTTATAAATTCAATTTGAAAAGTCTCAAAAAGTTTGAATTTTTTAGTGAAAATCGCATTTCTTTGATATGATTGAATCAAATAATTCTAAACTAAAAGAATATGAGTTTTAGTCGAAATCTGTTGGCAGGTCTGGATTTTTTAGATGTTCAAAAAATCTTTCAATCTGCTTTTTGGTAATTCTTCCAAGACTTAATTCAGGAAGATTATCAACATCGAAAAATCCAACTTCCTCTGTTTCGTAACTGGTTTTTGATTCTCCGCCAATTATTTCGCAAAGAAAGAAAATTTTATAAAGATGAAAAATGAAAGGTGGATGACCCTGTTTATTTCTATCATAAACAGCAAGAACTTTTTTAGCTTTGACTTTGAAACCTGATTCTTCAAAGACTTCTCTTTCAGCATTTTCGGTTGGTGAAAAACCTACATCTGCCCAGCCGCCTGGAACAGTCCATTTGCCATCGACTTTTTCTTTCACTAAAAGAATTTTATTGTCTTTGAAAACTACGCCACGCACATCGACTTTGGGTGTTGAGTGACCAGCTTCGCTGATAAATAATTTATGAATTTCAGATTTATCAACTTCTGTATGCATTGAAATAATTTCTTCAGCTATTTCGAGAACATTTTTGTATCGTTCTATTTCAAAGGGATTTTCAGAATAATGCAAGCCAGATTGCGCTATTGATTGTAATCTTTGAGCAATATCTAACCATTTCTCTTTCATTTTAGACTCTCAAAATAATTTTTGAAATAACAAACTATTTCATCGATATCATTGCTAAGAAAAACTTTTAGTTCGGGTCTGCCTTCAAATGTATTTCTGTTATTCATTTGTTCAGTAAGTTGAGTCCATAATTCTTTATCAGCAGCGATTGGTTTACTATCAATCAAATTTTTGTTGTTCAATTCAAGAATTGCTGCATATTCAAGAAGAGTTCCTGTCCCACCTTTTAAGATAATGAATCCATCACCAAGACTGATTAATTTCTGAATTCGTTCAAATAAATTGGAGCAACGAATTTCCGTTTTGATGAATTGATTAGCTTTCAGATTGAATAAATCTACCGTTACACCAATTGTTTCGGATCTAGCTTCAAAAGCTCCTTTTGCCGCCGCTTCCATTGTTCCGTAAAATCCACCATTGCAAATTGAGAATCCATTTTCACCGAGTTTTTTTCCTAATTCATATGCGAAGATGTATTCTGCATCGTCAGGTTTAGGGAATGAAGAGCCAAAGATTGTGATTATCTTTTTAGTCATAGAACTCCCATGTTAATCCAAATCGAAATTGAATATCATTTGCTGGATAATAAGGCAAGTAATAAAATTTTTTGTTGAACAAATTTTCAATTGAAAAATAAACATTGGCTGCATCTTTAACTCGACCAGATATAACTAAATCAACAATAAAATTTGAAGGAATTTTTATCAAAGCTACGTTGAATAAAGTATCGTTTTGTGTGCGAATATCAACAAAAGTTAATTTTGACGGAGAAAAATTTCTTCCATTGAATGAACTGAATCCATAAAATCTAAATCCAGCCATTAAGTTAAGACTGTTTTTAAATAATAGGTCTTTATAAAAGACTTCGAATTTTATCTGATATCTTGGTGAAGTGATTTTGTGAAATTTTGAACCAGAAAATTTATTGAGATTATCATTGTAAAGAACTATGAGTCTATTAAAAATTTTCCAGAAAGAAGTTTCAAGATTTAGTTTTCCGCCAAAGTTTTTATGTTCTTCGGGCAGAAAATTTGAGATAGAATTGTTTTGTTCAATCGAGTAAAAATCTGATTGAATCGAGTTGTTCTTTATTTGTTTGAAATAAATTTCACTCTCAATTGAAATATTTTCTGTTCTAAGTTTCAAATCACCATAGAGCATCGAGATGGTGGAATAATCTTTTATCAAGTTGAAATGATAAAAATACTTTTCATCATAACTTAAGAACTTTTTGAAGTTAGCATAGCCGGATGTAAAGCTTATTGTTTCGTTAATCTCGAAATTTACATCAGAACCATAGGATAAAAGTGGATTGTTGAGATTATCATTCGATGTGATCTTAAAATAGATTGATGGGGTAACCTTTTTAATTAAATCGAATTGGTTGAATAAATAAAAATTGATTTCCTTATCAGATACATTTGAAAAATAATGCGGCGATTCGATTGCAATTTTTTCGAAATTAAAACTGAGTTCAAAGCGATTAAACAAGAATTGTAAATTTTCTCTCAAAGTAAAACCATAAGTTTTCGAGAGGTGATTATCAAAAATTTTGAGTGAATCGGCTTTGTGTTCATTATCTCTGAATTCTCGAAGTGATTGAATGTAATATGCATTGATTGATGTTTGCATTCTGTCATTAGGTTGAATTAATACAATTAAGTCCCATGTATTAAATGTCCATTTGTGATAAGCATCATCGTTGACAGGCAGTGCTTTTTGATTGTCGTACAAAATTTCATCAAATGAAGAACCTGATGAAAGAAGTGGATTATTAAGGTTTATACCTTCGTTGAATCGAACAAGCGATTTTGAGTATCGATAAGTGAAATCAAAATTTATTTTATTAGAGAAGTAATGAGTGAGTTTTAATTTCCCTGCCCATAAATCTTTTTCTGAATTTATAAATCTGCCCAATGCATTGTGTTTAGTAATTCCAAATTCAAAATTGTTTTTGCGAGTGAGATTTACATTGAAGAGTCCATCAAAAAATAAATTATCATAAGGTGCTTCGATGTATTTCAATCTTGAGTAAGGAATTGATGAATATCTTTTGAATTCATTTAATATAACAGCGTTTTCATTGTTGTTGCGAGAAAGAAGAAACGAACGGGTTGGAATAATGAACTCAATTGATTCCAATTCATCAAATCTAAAATCACGAAGATCAAAAAGTCCAGTCAATGGTTCATTTAGTTCTCTATCATTAATCAAATAAGAAGTTGACCTTTGGTCACTTTGAAAAAGTTTAAATTCATAGAAATTTGACGGTAATCCAGGATCAACTAAAAAAGAGTTTGTGTACCAGCTTATTAAATGAATTGGTGAAAAAAAGTTTGACCTCTCCAGAGTCGATTTATCAATAACCGAAGAATTTGATTTAATGAAAGAAATCGTTCGAATTGGAATAATTGAATCCTTACGAATTATGTTTTTTGTTGAGTCAGCAAAAAAGAAATTCCCAATAGCTGGATTAATTTGATTGCTCCAGAGTGATGATATACAAAGCAAGAATACAAAGAAAGCAATTCTTTTCAATTTGGTTTTCAAGTGTGTTTAGAGATAATTTCTCTTGTTTCGCGGGCTACTTCTGCCAGATAGGAAGCGATTGCAGCAATATCATCAGGCAGACTTGTTTCAGAAATAAGGCTGTGAACAAGTATTAATACATCCACATTGTCTTCATTTATAATTGCAAATGATCCATAATCAAGTTCAAAATTATTTTTCAAAAATGTGTAAAGTAAGTCTACATTTTTTACGATTGGTCCAACAGTAACTGTGCATTCAATTTTATTCACTCCATATGAATCGGGTGTTTCGTATAAACTTACTTCTTCAATTCCACCTGATTCTGTTTTTATTGGAATGTAATAAACATCGTCTTCGAGAGAGTAAGATGTTTCTAAAATTTCGCAGACTTCTGATATTTTTTCCTTAAAATTCTTTGTTTCCATATCCTTCATATAATAACCATACTTTTACCAATTCAAATTAATTAATGCCTTAGAAAAATTAAAACTTATTGATTAAACGATCAGGATTTAGAAATAGTAATTTGTAAATCAGAAGCATATTTTGTTTGAATCAATTTATCTCAAAAAAGATATCAGAATTTAAAATTGATTAAAACAATCTCAGCGTCATTTCCAATTTTAATTGGAGGTCCCCAGGTTCCAATTCCTGATGAGACATAAAAATGAGTTTTGCCTTTTTGTTTATATCCCCAGCTGACTTCGTATACCAATTTTGTAATTAAATTTGCTGGTGCAATTTGACCATGATGAGTGTGACCTGAAAGTTTCAAATCAATTCCGTTTAAAACTGCTTCTTGAAGATTTACTGGTTGGTGGTCTAAAAGAATTTTTGGAAGTGAGTTATTAACTGATTGAGTAAGTTCCTCAAGAGATTTTCTTATGTAACCAGTAAAATTTTTGCTGCTTAAATCTTCTCTGCCTATCACATAAAATGAACTATCAATCAAAACATACTCATCTCTTATAAACTTGATTCCAAGACTTTCCAGAAATTTTGTGGTCGAGTGAACTTCGTTGATAAATTCATGATTGCCTGTGATGGAATAGATGCCGAATCTGGATTTTAAGTTCTTTAACTCATCGGCAAGATGACTTTTCTTTAACTTACTTGCTTTTTCATCCACAAGATCGCCGCCAATTAGTATCAAATCTGGATCGAGTGAATTAATCTTTTCAACAACAGACTTAAGAAAGCTGTGATTATTCACAACTGAAATATGCAAATCAGAAAAAAATACAATTTGATAAGATTTATTCATCGAAGAATTAAGATTTACATCAAGTTCTTTGATTTTGATATTCAGTCGATTGAAATAACCATAAACAGAAAATAAAATGGTTATCGAGTAAACAACAATCGCTGAATAGAATTTAAATTCTTGAGTTGATAATAATTCAACAGGGAAGAAATGAACAAATCGATTGAATAGTTTTATTAGATCAATACTTAAGAATAACAGAAAGAGATAAAACAGAAACATAAACCATAACGAACCAATCCAGATAAGTACAGTGTAAATAGAATCAGGCAGTTTATCTGAAAAAATTTTTGCAAGAATGTAAGAGATTGCTGCTATTACAAAAATTATTGGATAAAGAATTCTTAATAGAGGAATGTGCGAAAGTGTCTGCCAGCTTCGCAGAAAAATGTATGAATTTATAATTGTATAAAGAGTGAAAAATATTGTGAAAAAGATAACCATATCTGACCTTAATTTTTTATATTTAACAAGAAATCAATAATAAAAATTTGGCAATTATAAGATTTTTTGAAAATAGTTATAATGTTCATTAAGTGTTAACGACTTTATGAACTTGGAAATGCTTTAATCAACTTAAAATTATGTGTAAGCGACTTCATCACAAATCAAAAGTTTTGATAAGAATAGTGATTTATTTCAGGTGTTTATCAATATTTTATCCCAATAATTCTCAAAAATCATTTTCATTTTATCATAAACAATAATAAATTAAGAAAAAAGAATGAGTAACGATGAATAAGAGAAACATCTTTAATCGACTTAGACTGTTGTCATTACTAATTTTAATTTCAGCCGTAAGTCTATACGCTCAAAATGATTTCTGGGAAATCATAAAACAGGAAACTACTCTTCCCAACATTGGAGGTACACATAGTATCTGGTTGACGATTTTTTCATTTTTGCTTGCTGGATTTCTTGGTGCGGTTGTTTCATACAGAAGAAAAATAGATGCCTATGGATTTGCAGTAATGGAAGCTCACATCATTCTTGCTTTTGCTGCATCATTAATGATGATGATAATTGGAAGTGAAATCGCTCGTGCTTTTGGTTTGATGGGTGCGGCAACAATTGTCAGATACAGATACAGCTTGAGTAATCCAAGAGAAGCAAGCTCACTTGTAATTGCACTTGGCGTTGGTATGGCTTGCGGTGTTGGCTTGTATCTGCTTGCGATAATTGCAACTTTCTTTGTAAGAGTTGGATTTAACATTTTCAATATTCTTCCAAACTTTTTGTTGAATTTATTTTTTAATATCAAACACAATTACTCACTGAAAATATCTGTGCCTACTGTTGCAACTGCAGTTATGCTCGAAGATATCGATGAAATTCTTTCAAAAGAAAATGTTAGCTATAAATTAGTCTCATCCAAAGAAAAAAAATCAGCTCCAGAACAAACTCTGTTAACTTATGATATTGTACTCGATAATCTCGATGTACGAGATGAAATAACTCAAAAATTAAAAGAATTAAAATTCGAAGTGATTGATATAATGTGGACTGAAAAGAAGTCGGACAAAGTCAGTGATTACTTCTCTGTGAAATCTATTGGTGATTGAGATGAAGTATAAGATTGGTTTTTTATTGGTAATCACATCTTTCTTGAATCTCTTCGCTCAACAAAAAGAGAGTGCAGCTTATAAAGCTTTTGGATTTTTGCAACCGATTTATCAGATAAACTTTTCAGAACAAAATAAATCCAATAACGAATTCATATTAAATAGAGTAAGATTAGGAGTTGAAGGGGAAATTTCAAATTTCATCAAAGGCGAAGTTGAAATTGATCCCACAGAATCAATTGAATTAATTAAAGATGCTAAAATTGAATTGAGTGTATTTAATGACTTTGAGATTATAATTGGTAGACACAAAATTCCCTTTTCAATGGAACGACTTACTTCTGTTAAAAATCTTCCATTCATTGAAAGATCAATAATTGTAAAAGAACTGGATCAGCTTGGATTCGCTGGAAGAGACCTTGGCTTAACTGTTGCATACAACAGTAAATTTGATAAATATCACCTTTATATTTCTGCTGGTGTTTTTAATGGTAATCATGGAGATCCATCGGGTGATTATAATAATTCAAAAACATTCGCTGAAAGAATTGAAATCTCATATTCAAAAAATTTTTCAATCGGAATAAACTCAGCTCAAATAATGGATTTAATTACAGCAAAATATTTTGTTGCAAATGGTTTTGATTTTCGGTTGAAGATTTTGAAAGATCTATTCTTTTATTCAGAAATGCTTTATGGCAAAAAAGAAACAGATAAAACAATTGCTGGCTTTTACTCAGGAATCGAATTCACCCTGAAAGATTTTATTTTTGGAGTAAGATTCAGTCAGTATTACAAAGACATAAATAATCAGGCATCCAATTTTGTTGAAGGAAAAATTGATTGGAACCCCGTGAAAAAATTCAGACTTCAGATAAACTGGTTAAGCGAAGAAAATAAAAACAAACTTGAAAATTCATTAATAATTGGTTTTTCTTATGAAATTTAATAATAAAAGAATCATTACTTTGTTTCTTGCTTCGGTTGCGTTGTTCTTTATTGTTGAAGCTTGTGATAAACCAACTCAGCCCCCAGAAGAAAAACCTCCACAGAAATTGAAGCTTTATATAAACGAGTTCATGGCTGCCAATAAATCGACTATTGCTGATGAAAAAAATCAATATGATGATTGGGTTGAATTATTTAACGGAGAGGATACAACAATTAATTTGAGTCTTTTTTACTTAACCGATGATTTCCAAAAAAAAACTAAATGGCAATTCCCTTCTGTTACCATCCCTCCAAAAAGCTTTGTTTTAGTTTGGTGTGATGAAGATTCTTCTCAGGGATTTTTACATGCTAACTTTAAACTTTCAGCAAGCGGTGAACAGCTGGGTTTATTTTCCAGAAGTCTTGAAGTGATTGATACTATTACTTACAGCGTTCAAAAAACGGATACTTCTTATGGTAGATTTCCTGATGGTTCAAATAACTGGAAATTTATGATACCCACTCCATTAAATCATAATCAATAATAAATTTTAATATCTATGTCTGAACTTGAAAAATTAAAAGCAAAGATAGATGAATTAACCAGCCGCTTAAAGTTGGCTGAGCTTTTTGTTGAAGAAATGATGAGGACTAACAATGTACTACTTGTTCAGCTTGATAAAGAAGGGAATGTTCTTTTAGTTAACGATGCAGTTGAAAAGATAACAGGTTATTCAAAAAAAGAAATTCTTGGAAAAAACTGGTTCGAAATTTTAGTTCCAATAGAGAAATATCCTCATGTGTGGAAACTGTTCGAAGATTTCAAAAAAAGAAATGAAGTTGTCGAAGTATTTGAAAATCCAATTTTAACCAAAGATGGAAAAGAGAGACACATCAGCTGGAGAAACTCTGTTTTAAAAAAGGATGGAGAAGTTCTGGGTGTACTTTCATTTGGAGTTGATATTACCGAAAACATTAATATCCTTACTCAATTGGTTGAATCTCAAAAAAGTTTTGAAGTACTGATTCAAAACCTACCAGGCGTTGTTTACAGATGTAAGTTTGATAAAGATTTTACAATGGAATTTATTAGTGAAAGATGTTTTGAATTAACAAGTTACACAGCCAATGAATTTATTGCTAATAAAACTTCTTATGGAAATCTCATACTAGAAGAGGATAGACAAAAAGTATATGAAGAAATTGAAGAATCAATTAAATCCAATAAGCCCTTTCAGTTAAATTATAGAATTAAAACTAAAGAAGGTGAAATAAAGTGGGTGTGGGAACAGGGAATTGTCCTTGAAGAAAGAGATGGTCAAATTATACTTGAAGGTTATATAATTGACATTACTGATAAAATTAAGATAGAAGAAGATCTGGCTATTCAAAGAGAATTTTTCCGGCAACTTTTTGAAAACGCACCAATTGGAATTGTAATTCTTGATAGAAATGATAAAATAATTGATATCAACGATGCCTTTGAAAAATTGTTTTATTTTAAGAAGGATGAAGTTGTTGGTTTATCTTTAAATCAATTAATCGTCCCGCCAGATAGAAAAAGTGAGGGATTGAAGCTTTCCGATAAGGTTTTGATGGATGAAGTTGTAATAACTGAAACTCAAAGAATGCGTAAAGATGGAAGTCTTGTGGATGTTCTTGTGATTGGCTATCCAATTATACTAAAAGGTGAAAGAGTTGGAATCTTTGGTTTGTACAAGGACATCACAGAACAAAAAATAATGTATGAATTACTCAAGCAGGAAAAATCCAAAATTGAAGAACTCAACAAACTGAAAAGTGCATTTTTACTCAATATCAGTCATGAAATAAGAACTCCCTTAAACTCAATTCTTGGTTTCAGCGATTTGTTGATTTCAGAGCTTGAATCTATCTCAAATACTGAATTGATGGATTTTGCGAAGAGCATTAGACGAGGCGGAATGCGTTTACTTAATTTAATGGATAATATAATCGAAATTTCTCTGATTGAATCATCAAAAGCTGAGCTTGTTCTGGAAGATTTTAATATCTCTATGGTTCTTGATCCCATAATAAATTCGTTTGAAGCGTCTGCAAACGAAAAGAATTTGTTTTTAAAAAAGAATTTTGTTGAAGATTTTATGTTGAAATCAGATGCAAAGAGACTCACCCTGGTATTTAGAAATTTGATTGATAATGCAATAAAATTCACTGAAAAAGGTGGTGTTGAAATTAAAACCTTTATTTTAAAACGGGGAGATAAAAATTTGGGAATTATTGAAGTCATTGATACCGGAATAGGCATATCTGAAAAATTCAAAGCAAAATTATTTCAACCTTTTGAACAGGAATCATCGGGACTTTCAAGAGAATATGAAGGAATTGGACTTGGTTTAAATCTTACAAAGAAATTGGTAGAATTATTGGATGGAAAAATTGAGATAGAATCAGAGGTGAATAGGGGTACAATAGTCAGAGTTATTTTTCCTTTGACATACTGATTCTTCTGAATCATTTCCGGGATTCTTCACTTCGCTTACGCTCGTTCAGAATGACATTGCCGTTATCTGTCATCCTGAGCGGAGCGAAGGATTTCAAGATTCTTCATTCCGCTATGCTCGTTCAGAATGACATAAATATCCTCATCATCCTTTGTGCACTTTGTGATGACCTCTGTAGTGAATTAAAAAAATGAACTCACCACATACTAACCATATTCATTTCAACTTATTTTCAAAAACATTATCTTGTAAGAAAAAGAAATATGCTGTTAATAGAAATCAAACCTGATAAATGTGATTTTTGCGGAGTTTGTGTAGGCGTCTGTCCTGAAGACGCGATCGAATTAAAAGAGGCAAGTATTAAAATCATCGAAGAAAGATGCACTAATTGCGCAAAGTGTGTATGGTGCTGTCCAATTGAAGTTCTCATTTTCAACAAAGAAAAACTTCAACAATTAAAAATGAAATCTTTTTGATATGATAGATAAATTTTATGATGTAGTAGTTGTTGGTGCTGGACCAGCTGGAACGACAGCTGCACGATTTGCTGCAGAACAGGACCTATCTGTTCTTGTACTTGAAAAAGATAGAGATGTTGGTTATCCAGTCAGGTGCGGCGAAGCGGTAAGTAAAGATGGAATAGAACCTTTCATTCAACCAGATCCAAAATGGATTGCATCGACAATCAGAAGTTTTATTTTAATCTCGCCAGATGAAACAGAAGTAAAAATTAATTTCAATAGAACTGGCTACATACTTGAACGAAGAATTTTTGATTATGAATTAGGAAAGCTTGCAACAAAATCTGGTGCTCAAATCTTAACAAAAGCTTATGCTTATGATTTAATCAGGGATAACGGGAAAATCACAGGAGTAAAATTTGAACACAATGGTGAACCAAAAGAAGTTCGATGTAAAATTGTAATCGGAGCCGATGGAGTTGAATCACGAATTGGCAGATTTGCAGGAATAAAAACTCACACAAAAATTTCTGATATGGAATGTTGTGTTCAATTTACTGTCTCGAACATAAAAGTTAATCCCGAAGCCTGCTATTTTTATTTTGGTCAAGAATATTCTCCAGGAGGATATCTCTGGATTTTTCCAAAAGGATCTGATTCAGCAAATATTGGATTGGGAATTGGAGGAGATAAAGCCAAACATCGTTCACCCATTTCTTATATGAATCATTTTCTTGAAAAAAAATTTCCACTGGTTCCAAAATTGACAATGATTTCTGGTGGAGTTCCATGCAGTTTCACACTTGAAGAAATTGTAAAAGAAAATGTGATGCTTGTCGGTGATGCAGCTCGTCAGGTGAATCCTCTCTCAGGTGGTGGAATTACAAGTGGAATGATTGGTGGAAGCATTGCTGGTGAAATTGCAGGCAAAGCAATTCGAGAAAACAATCTTAAATTATTGATGGATTATCCAAAAATCTGGCATCAGAGAGTTGGTAAACGACATGAGACTTATTATAAGATCAAAAGTGCAATTTATAATTTCAGTGATGAAACACTTAACAGTATTGCCCATTCAGCAATTAAAATCCCAGAATCTGAAAGAACTCTTCTTTCAATCTTCAAAATTGCTTTGCTTGATAAACCTTCTTTGTTGATTGATTTTGCGAAGATATTTTTCTATTGAGTGAAAGAGATTTGTGCATTTCCTGTGAAATGATTTTTAATAATAAAATGAAATTGGTCGTTTAACTCCCTCGTGATAAAAAAATCACATTGTCATTTTGAGCGTAAGCGAAGTGAATAATCTTAAAGATACTTCAATTCGTTAAGGATGACAGAACTCAGTCATTATAATAAATAATAAGTTCAATGAAATAGATTTCAAATTAAATTAAAAGAAGTCAAATGTTTCCAATCAGAAGGTTCTCCGATTGTTTTAACAAGTGAAATCTTTTTTACTTCAACCAAATTGAAATTATAGACTCGCAAATCTTCTACAATTTTTGCTCTCTCATCAACACTTAAGTAAGCATAGATTAAACTTATATGTGGATTGAAAACTTTATCACCTCCCTTTTTGAGAAACAATTTTGATTTTGAATATAAATCCATCAATACATTTGATTTTTTAACTTTCATAAAAACACACTTATAAAATTCATCGGAGTGGTCAAAGCTCTCAATTTCAATTGGGAATGAATTCAAGTCCATAACAAAATGAGAGAAGTTTGAAATCAACTCGTTTTCATCGTCTTCAATTCCTGGAAGCAATGTCAGATGTGGATCGAATAAAGGTGATTTAAATTTTGAACGTAAGTCTTCAATAATCTGTCTGATCAAAGAAGTACTCTGGATATCAAATTCTAACCAGATTGAATAACCGATTGCTGATGGATAATTCACTTTAATCTCTTTTTGATTTCATTTAATGTGTTTCTTTCCCAGAAAACTCCGTCTTCATAACCTTGAATTGATTTATCATGATTTGCCAGTTCCAATCTTTTTTCAGTAATGCAGCAATAATATTTATCTAGCTCAACGCCGCAATATTTTCGATTTAGTTTTTTTGCAACCACTGCAGTTGTTCCTGAACCAGCAAAAGGATCAAAAACAAAATCACCTTCGTTTGTGCTGGCGAGAATAATTTTCGCTAAAAGCTTTTCTGGTTTTTGAGTGGGATGATTTGTGTTTTCAGGCATCGACCAGAATGGAACAGAAATATCTGTCCAGAGATTTGATGGATAAGTCAAGCGAAATCCATCTTTCCAATCTTTTGGATTGCCATTTTCATCCCGATATGGTGCGATGACTTTTCTTTTCAATTTTACCTTTTCTGCGTTGAAGACAAATTTGTTTGAAACAGTGCAAAACAATATATCTTCTGAACAATTTTTCCAGTTTGTTTTTGATCCTCTACCTTTTTCACGTTCCCATGTTATTCGATTTTGAACTCTGAGATATTTTTGCACAACATCATGAATTAAATAAGTTGATCTCCAATCACTACAGATGTAAACTGACGCCTCAGGTTTTAAGACTTTTATAAGTTTTGAAAACCACGAGTCAAACCACTGTTTGTATTCATCAGGTTTTAATTCTTTGAATTGAACTTTGTCTCTATTGTGATTAGAAAATTTTTTGTTGAGATTGTACGGCGGATCAATGAAAAGCAGATCAACAAACTTTTCGGGAAGGAAATCAATTATTTCAAACAAATTCTGGTTGATAATTTTATTTGTAATTTCATCCGGCGAAACAATACGATTAATTTGAATTAAATTTTTTTTGTAAAAAAGTATCTCTTCTTCATTTAGTGTAAGCGTTCGATTTCGTGGTGCCGGTTGTTTTTTGTTCATTTATGATAATCTAAATTGAATAAATTAACGGATTTCAAAAGTTAATGATTTAAAGTTGAGCAATTTCTAATTCAAATCGTGATTAATCTCGTGCCTTTCATTAAGTATTCTCATCAAGCGGAGATAATTTTCTTTTCTTGATCTGAATTTTACTTTAATTTGATTGTCAAGGAAAATATTTTCTACATCATCACTGTATTTTTGAATTTCAATCAACTTATCTGTTTCATCAGGATTGATAATCAGCTCATCAGTCACATAATTCTCTGATATATATTTTTCAATTCTTTCGATTAAAGCATTAACATTTATTCCTCTTTCAGCAGAAATAAAAACGGCATCAGGATATTTAGTCGAAAGTAAATCAATCTGGTTTTTGTCCTGAATCAGATCAATTTTGTTGAAAACTAAAATTACACGATTCAAATTAGCTTTGATTTCTTTTAATGTATCCTGAACAACCTGAATTTGTTCTTCTTTATTTGGATGACTTGCATCAATTACATGAAGAATTAAATCAGCATAAACTATTTCAATCAAAGTGCTTCTAAAAGATGCAATTAAATTGTGAGGGAGTTTTCTGATAAATCCAACTGTATCGGAAAGTAAAAACTCGAATCCATTTTTTGTTCTGACAAGTCTTGTTGTTGAATCAAGAGTTGCAAACAATTTATCTTCAACAAGAACATTTGCATCAGTTAATAAATTTAGAAGTGTAGATTTGCCAGTGTTTGTATATCCAGCCAGAACAACTTTGAAAAATTTTTCTCGATGTTTTCTTTGTGTTTCTCGTTGAGTGTCTATTTCTTTGAGTTTGTGTTGAAGAGTTGCAATTTTTCTTTTGATAATTCGTCGGTCGGTTTCAATTTGTGTTTCGCCAGGACCTTTTGTACCAATTCCACCAAACTGTTTCGAAAGGTGCGTCCACTGACGAGTTAATCTTGGCAGAAAGTATTCATATTGGGCAAGTTCAACCTGAGTTTTTGCTTCTCTTGTTCTTGCGTTTGATGCAAAGATATCGAGAATAACTGCAGATCGATCAAGGACTTTGCATTTTGCTAAGTTTTCAAGGTTACGCACTTGCGTTGGTGTAAGTTCATCATCAAAAATAATTGCACTGATATTATTTTCCTGAACATACTGTGCAATTTCTTCTGCTTTGCCTTTGCCAATAAGTAATGCTGGATTTGGCTGTTTCAATTCTTGAATAAAAACTTTAACAACTTCACCGCCTGCTGTTTTGCAGAGCAATTTCAATTCTTCAAGATGTTCAAAGACAATTTTCTTATCCTGTCTTGGAAAAACAAATCCAACAAGAACAACTTTTTCTAATTCGTTTGGTTTTACTTCTAACATAATCTCCTTGATTTACTCATCTTTTTATCTGATTAAATATATATAAAATTCTGATAAAATTGTTTCACAAGATTTTGATCCATAATTGATAATCAGGCTCAATCATCTAAAATTCTTTGAAGTGAGAATATATTCTCAAGAAAATCAATTGAATCAAACTTATATCTTTATTTTTATAATTGAATAATTATTTGTGCAAACCTTATCAGATTCAGTTTAATGATAAGAGTTTTTTAACTATAACTTTCTGACAATAATCATTTCAAGAACAAGACAAATGAGTGCAAGGACTAAAAAGAATTTCCAGAGTTCAGTACCGTATCTTTCCTGCTTGATAATTTGTTCAGGATTTGTATCGGGATTAAAAATTTTTAATCTGCCATCAGGAAAAGAAAATTGAGCAAATTTGAAAAGTTCATCATCATCAAGTTTACTTAAATCTGATTCATGACTATCTATGTTAATCGAGATTAATGATATAACCTGGTCATTCTGGTGAAGCTTATAAATTCCTGATTGGTATAATCTTCCAACATTCAAAAGATCTTTTTCGTTTTGATCAGATAAAGTAATTACAGCTTCTCTTCCATCTGGAAAAATTAACTTTATTTCTGAACCATTCAATTTTGGTAATCGTACTTTCACTTCATCACCAGCAATAAAAGAAAAGCAATTGTTTATACCAGAGTTTGAATACAATCCGATTCGACTGATGATCGGAACAAAAATAGGTTTGATGGGGAATTCATTCCAATTTAAGTTAAACGCCGATGTAAAAAGCAAAATATTTCCTCTGCCCAATTTTTCTTCAACCAGGAATGAATAATTGTTTTCAAGCGTAATTATATCTTTCCCTTTCAAGCCTGCTTTGTAATTAAATGAATAATAAATCCTTGGTGATTCGATTCGTTCTGTTCTCTTTTCTACAAAAATTCCTGAGAAGATTGGATGATTTAAATCAACTTCTTTGAATCTGGTATAGCTTGTTTTTGTTTCTTTTGAACCACTAACACCATCGATAGATTTTAATCCAAGTTTCTCCAGTGCACGACCAAAAGCAATTGGAGTTAAATTGTCCGAAGGTAAGATCAAAATATTTCCACCGTCGTTTATGTACTGAATGATTCTTTCCAGGTTATCAATCTTTTCAATTGATGAAGTGATGATGAGATCATAATTCATCAAATTGAAAGAGTTAATAAATTTTGGGGTGGTTTGAGTAATCTGGAATATTGGTTCAGAATTATCATCAAGCGTTTGCGAAAGAACAAGATTTATAAATAATAAATCTTGATCAGTCTCACTGACCATCAGTACTTTAATTTTTTCCGGCACATAAAATCCAAAAAAGTAACTGTTATCTTTTATGAAATCATCTTCTTCGATTTCAAGTCTTGCAGGAATAAATCCATATTGATTTGTTTGTCCGGTAAGAGTGAAGTTCGAGGCTGATCTTGAATTTATATCGATCCCTTTTTGTGCGACTTTTTTATCACTAAAGAAAAGATTGCTGTTAGTGTTTTTTGCATCAATTGTTGAATGATTTGTGATAGAAGCAGTGACTGAAATTGGTTTGTTTAATTCAAATATTCGATTGTTAATTATAAGTGAATCAATTGAAATGTTGTAAAAATCTTTTTCCCCTAATTTGAAAAAATAAATTCTCGTGTTTCTATCGATTGACTTATCAAACTTTAGGTTTGAAAGCAATTCGTTTTGTAAAAAGTTTGTCTTTTGAAAATCTGTTATGATATAAACTTCTTTTGATAAGTTCTTTGCCTTCTCAAGAATCCTTGAAGTGGAAACAAATACATCATAAAAATTTTTAGAAACATCAGAGACTTCAAATCTTTCAATTTCTTTTAATGCAGAATACTTGCTTGTCGGTTCATAATTTTCGAGAATTGGATTTAATTCAGAAAATCTTAAAAAATAAATTTCATCACCGTCTTCTGTGAGTTCGAGAATCTTGCTGGCGATTTTTTTTGCCTGTGTAATCAATTCTCCTCTTTTATCCTGAACAGACATACTTGGAGTATCATCAACTATCAAAACAATTGTGTTTTTTACTTCTGACCCAAGCCCAGCAATATTTATGTTTTTTATTGTAGGTCTGGAAAAAGAAAACACGAGAAAAACAATTATCAGAGTTCTAAGAATAAGGAGGATGATTTGTTTAATGCGAATTTTACGCATCTTATTTTTTTGCATCTCTTTCAAAAATTGAAGAGAGCTGAATTCAACTACTTTTAATTTCCTTAAGTTGAGAAGGTGAATAATAATTGGAATTGAAGCTGCTAATAATCCAATTAAAACAAGTGGATTTAGAAATGTCATAGGTTTCTTCTTTATTTATAATGATTGATGATTATACAGATGATCAGCTTTTATCATTTAAAAACTCTCTTAGTTCAAACCAGTTCTCTTTGATCCATTTAATCTCACTTTCATAATTGCGTCTGAGTTTTATCATTTCAAGCCAGAAGTCTTTTTGGTGATTTTTTATTTTAAGGTGAACAATTTCATGAGCCACCACATGATCAACTACCTCCATAGGAGCTTGAATAATTCGCCATGAAAAACTCAAAACTCCCTTTGGTGAACATGAACCGAGTCGTCTTCTTGCATTGCTTATCTTGATTCTGGTATAAGTAAGATCTTCATTAAAAATTGCTTTGTACAACAATAAGCAACGTTCAACTCTTTTTTCAATAATTTCATAAGCTAAGTCTTTGTAAAAATTAATAAGAATAGTTTTTGCTGAAGAACGGTAATTTGAGTTAAGTAAAATTTTTTTATGAATATGATTAAGTTTGATAGGTTCAGATAAGCGATCAGGATCTACAAGTTTCAATTTATAAATTTCTCCAAGTATGAAGTATGTTTCACCATCAACAAACTTTTTGTTTCTGAATTTAGAGATGCTTCTTTGTACTTTTTCTCTTGTATCGATTATCCAATCAGTATGTTTAGATACAAATTCCAGAATTTTTTTATTACTAACGCTAAAAGGTGCTTTGACTATAAGTTCACCATTTTCATTAATTGTTAATTGAATTGTTTTTCTTCTGCTTCTTAATATTTTATCTGGCTTAAACATATAATCTCATCAAAATTATTATTAAGATAAAAAATAGTTGATTAAGAATTTTGGATTGGATTAATGTAAAGAGAAATATTTTTGAAATGGAAGATAGAGATTCGATTAGAATAATTGATTTTTTAATTTAAATTACTCGCATCAACTTTATCATTTGATTTGAAGTTCAGGAATCAGTTGCAAATTTTTTGGATAGAAAATTCTAAATTTGTTAACAGTAATAAATTATTGAGAGATATGGAAGAAAAAATAGAACAACTTGAACAATTGATATCCTCATTTGAAAAGGTGGTTGTTGGATTTTCAGGTGGAGTGGATTCAACTCTTGTTGCTTTTATCGCAAATAAAATTCTTGGCCGTAATGCCTTAATTGTTCTGGCAAAAACTGAGACTATCATTGAAGAAGATATACTTCTTGCCCGTGAAATTGCAAATAAATTTAGTTTCAATTACAGAGAAATTGAGTACAACGAACTTGATATTGAAAACTACGCAAAAAATTCTATCAATCGTTGTTACTTCTGTAAATCAGAACTTTACGAAAGGCTTCAAGAAATTGCTGAAAAAGAAAACTATAACTTTATTCTTGATGGCGCTAATCTCGATGATCTCGGTGATTATCGTCCGGGCAGATTAGCTGCAAGTGAGAAAAAAATAAAATCACCCTTGATTGAATGTGGATTCACAAAGAAAAATGTAAGAGAAGCGGCGAAATTTCTCGGACTTCCAAATTATGATAAGCCAGCTGCACCGTGTCTTTCTTCCAGAATTCCTTATGGAACTGAAATTAATCGTGAAGCACTTCGTATGATTGCAGATGGAGAAAGATTTTTGAGAAGATTTGGATTTACAAATGTGCGTGTGCGACACTTCGGCGATAAAGCAAAAATTGAAGTCGATAAACACATGATTTCAATTCTCAAACAGAATATTAAAGATATAAAATCACATTTCGAATCAATCGGTTACAAAGAAATTGAGATTGATGAAGAAGGATTTTCTTCAGGAAAATTAAACAGAAACATTGTTCAAAAAATAGAAATCTTAAAATGAAAGAAAACGAATTAAAAAAATATCTTGAAGATTATAAGAACGCCAAAATTTCCATTGAAGAACTTCTCGATTTTATTGAGAAAAACATTTCTTTACTTCAATTTGAATTTGCAGAGATTGATTTACACAGAGAGAAAAGAACTTTAATCCCTGAGATAATTTATTGCGAGAATAAGTCAATTGATAAAATTCTTAAAATAATCGCTGAATTATATAAAGAAAAAAAACTCGTCGTTGGAACAAGATGTTCAGAAGATAAGCTGAAAGTGATAAAGAAAAAATTTAAGAATGGTGTTTTCTCTTTCGAAGGCAGATCTTTTTTTATTGGTAAATCAAAATCAAAAATCAATGGAAAAGTTGCATTAATTTCTGCAGGCACAACTGATATTCCTGTTTGCGAAGAAGCAAGTATAATTTTACAGGCATTAAATATAAATCACGAGAAATTTTATGATATTGGTGTTGCAGGTATTCACAGAATATTTTCAAAGTATGAAAAAATTAAAACCTGTGATGTGTTGATTGTTGCTGCAGGAATGGAAGGCGCACTTCCTTCAGTAATTGGCGGATTGTTTCATCAGCCAATAATTGCAATTCCCACAAGCATTGGTTATGGAACATCATTGCAGGGCTTTACTGCTTTGTTTGCAATGCTCACAAGTTGTTCTCCCGGCATTACTGTTGTTAACATAAACAATGGAGTTGGAGCTGCAGCTGCGGCTATCAAAATTCTAAATGTAATCGAAAATAGGAATAAAAAGTAGTGTTGAATGAAGATTGCATTCATAACAACAGAACTTTCTCCAATTGCTAAAGTTGGTGGACTTGCTGATGTTGCAAAGTCGTTGCCTAAAGCATTGAGTAAGCTTGGTTGTGAAGTTAAAATATTTATTCCACGTTATTCATTTATTGACCCATGGCGTGAAGAATTGCATTACTGTTTTGATATTAATGAAATCAAAGTAACCATTTCAGAAAAAGAGTATTCAATCCAGACTTTCAAAAAATTATTGCCCGATGACTCAAACATTGAAGTTTATTTTGTTGATTCGAAGCAGCATTTCAATCGAGATTCAATTTATACCAATGATAACGATGAAGGCGAACGATTTTTAACTTTTTCTAAAAGTGTAATTGAGATTTGTCAGAGATTACAATGGGATCCCGATATTATTCACCTGAACGATTGGCCCTGTGGTTTGTTGCCTGTAATTCTAAAACAACATTATGGATGGGACTTACTTTTCAAGAACACGAAGTTTTTATTCACCATTCACAACATCGAATATCAGGGTAATTTTTCTCCAGATTTAATTTACAAAAATCACCTCGATGGAAAATATTTTTATCTCGGCGGACCACTCGAGTTTCACGGTAAAGTTTCTTTCTTAAAAGCAGGGATTGAATTCTCTGATGCAATCACCACTGTCAGTGAGTCTTACGCAAGAGAAATTTTAACTCCAGAATTGGGCGGTAGAATGGAGAAAGTTCTTCAATCAAAAAAAGATAAACTTTTTGGAATACTGAATGGAATCGATTACAGTGAGTGGAATCCAAGAACAGACAAATTGATACCCTTTAGATATTCAGAAAAATCACTCTACCGAAAAACAAAAAATAAAATTGAACTCTTAAAATATTTTCATCTGCCGGAAGATAAGGAGACGCCTTTAATTGGAATTGTTTCTCGACTTGTTTCTCAAAAAGGTTTTGATCTCTTTATTGGTGCCGTAGACGAGATAACTCAATTGAATTGCAGATTTGTAGTTCTTGGTTCAGGTGAAGAAAAGTACGAAGATTTTTTCAGGGGGCTCCATTATTCTTTTCCCGATAAATTTGCTGTAAAACTTGGTTTTGATAATCGACTTGCTCACTTGATTGAAGCAGGTGCCGATATGTTTCTTATGCCTTCCAGATACGAACCTTGCGGTTTAAATCAAATTTATAGCTTGAAATATGGTACAGTTCCAATTGTAAGAAAAACTGGCGGACTTGCAGATACAGTTCATGATTGGGATTATTATGAAAAGCTTGGTTTGAAAAACGGAACTGGATTCGTGTTTGAAGATTATTCAAGTCAGGCAATGATAGATGCAATAAATCGAGCTATTGAAAAATTTCAAAACAAAAAAATCTGGAAGCAAATCCAGATTAATGCTATGAAAGCAGATTTCTCATGGAATTCTTCTGCGAAGAAATACTTACAGCTTTATAAATTGATCACAGGTAAATGATTTCTAAAACATCCACTAATTCTTTAAGAATTATTTTAATTTAGAAACAACTTTCAAAATAAATTTCCATTCCTCAATTAATATCAACATTAAAAAATTGTATTTTAGAATTGATTAAGAATTGAAATCACATCTACTTTTTGAAATTCGAAATGAAAAATTTTAATCTTGAAGAAATTTTATTTGAGACTTTTGGCTTTGCAAGTTTTCGCTCACCGCAAAAAGAGATAATATCTTCAATTCTTTTACAAAAAGATGTACTTGCAATCTTACCAACCGGTGCTGGAAAGTCAATTTGTTATCAACTCCCCGCAAAAATTTTTAATGGACTTACAATAGTTATCTCGCCATTAATTTCATTGATGCAGGATCAGGTTGCACAAATTAAAGATAAAATTCCCGCAGCTTACTTAAACAGCTTCTTAACATTTTATGAACAACAGCAGGTTGCAGCTCAAATTGAAAATGGAAAGATAAAACTTTTGTATGTATCACCTGAAAAATTTATCACAGATAATTTTGTTGAGTTAATCAAGAAAACAAAAATCTCTTTACTTGCTGTTGATGAAGCTCATTGCATAAGTCAATGGGGACATGATTTCAGACCGAGTTACTTGAAGATAGCCGAAGTTTTTAGAGAAATTCCTCGATGCCCTATTGCAGCATTCACAGCCACAGCAACTCCAGAAGTTAGGTCAGACATAGTAGAAAAGCTTGAGTTACAATCGCCAAAAATTTTTGTCAAAGGATTTTACCGTCCAAATATTTTCATCGAAGTATTTAATCTCAAAAACAGATTTGAAAAACTTCTTGATGTTATCAAACAGGTTGAAGGATCAAAAATTATTTATGCATCAACACGACGGGAAACGGAAGAACTAAACGAAAAACTGATTGCAAAAAATATTTCTTCGCTTCCTTATCATGCAGGTATGACAAATGAAGAGAGAAAGTCAATTCAAGAGTTTTTTATTAATAATAAATCGGAAGTAATTGTCGCAACAAATGCTTTCGGAATGGGAATTAATAAACCAGATATTCGTGCAGTTATACATTATGGAATGTCTGGATCAATTGAGAGTTATTATCAGGAGATTGGTCGTGCTGGGCGAGACGGCTTTAAAGCTTTTGCGTATTTAATTTATTCAAATTCAGACAGAAAAATTCATGAATTTTTTCTTTCAAATGCTTTCCCATCAAGACAAACCATAATTAAATTTTATGAGAGATTTAATGATTTTATCGGATTGAAGATTGGTGAAGAAAGTAGAAAAATCATTTCTCTTGATTACAAACTCATTAACAGTATTCTCAATGAAAATTTATCGACTCAACAAATACAATCGATCATATCAATTTTAGAAAGGAATGATTTAATAAGATTTGTCTCTGAGAATGATTATTTGATGATTAAAATTTTAATCACCTATGTTAATTATAATGAAATTAAAAGTCGCCTGACGACTAACGAACAAATTCTGATTGAAACACTCTTCAGAAAATTTGGTTCATCAATTACACAAAAACTCATTAAGGTTAATCTTTTGACGATTATCAATTTAACAGATTTATTAAGAACTCAGATTGAGGAAATACTCGAAGAGTTAGATCAGAGTGGAATAATTGAATATAAACTCATCACTTTTAACCAAGGATTTTATTTCACTTCACCAAGAATTTATTCTGATCAACTTCCAATTAATTTCGCTGACTTAGAATTGCATTTAGCTCGAGGCATTAAAAGACTCAATGAAATGGAGAATTTTATTTTTACTAATGAGTGCCGCTGGAAATTTATTTTAAAATATTTTGGTGAAGATGTAAGTGATAATTTCAGCTGTGAAAATTGTGATAATTGCAAATCAAAAAAATCGATTTTCGATCTATCTTCAATAAATATCGAAAAAGAAATTTTAAAAACGATTAAAGAAGTCAACGGTAAATTTGGGACAAATACTATTATAGACATTCTGCGTGGATCGAAATCAAAAAAAATTATGGAGTATAAGTTATTTAATGTTTCAACCTATGGTTTTTTAAGCGGAATTGATAAAGAAAAAATAAAAACGAAAATCAATGAATTGATTGTTCAGGATAAGATTGAAAAATCACCGTCACTTTATCCGACTCTTTCCATTAC
This sequence comes from uncultured Ignavibacteriaceae bacterium, assembly GCA_964527925.1. Taxonomy (GTDB): domain Bacteria; phylum Bacteroidota; class Ignavibacteria; order Ch128b; family Ch128b; genus Ch128b. The sequence goes on along the minus strand of CAZGQO010000013.1, from coordinate 19,481 downwards.
ATCCAAAGGATTAGACGAATTAAACAATCAACAAATAACAGAAATTAAGATTGAACCAAAGACGACCAAATCATCAACTACAGTTGACTTAAGAAAAAACTTATCGCTTTATGATCGTCTGAAAAATCTTCGAAAAAAAATTGCCAGCAAATTTAATCAACCCGAAAATTTTGTTTGTCCTGATGATTTACTTAGAGAGATTTCTGTAGTAATGCCAAGAACCAGAGAAGAATTTCGAACGATTTCTGGTATGACAGAAAAAATTTTCTTGAAATGCAGCAATGAGATGATTGAAGAAATAAATAGTTTCTTATCAGAAGCAGAAACATCGATGGATCAAAATGAAAGTAAATTGCCGGAGAGTGTGAGAATTACATTTAATATGATAAAAAACGGTATGAGTTTAATCGAAATTTGTGAGATGAGAAATTTAAGTGAAACAATTGTAGCTGATCATATAATTTCACTAATTGAAAACAATTTTGATTTCGATATACGAAAAATAATTCCAAATGAACATATACAGTTAATGGAAAAAGTTTTAAAAGAGACGGAATCAAAATTTCTCCCGATGATTAAATCAAAACTGCCTGAAGAAATTAGCTTTGCGGAACTCAGAATTTATTTGAAATGGCGAGAAAAATCTTCAATTCTTAAGAAAAATTTATTGATCAATTAATTATTTTCAATAAAAGTACTTTGAAAATGAAAAAGTTCATAAAATCAAAAATTGCTCTTCTTCTCTTATTAATTCCAGGATGTTTCATAATGAATACAAAAGAATTCACAAATGTAGAAATATTTTCCCAGCCAATCGATGAGTGGGTGGAGTCAACCTTATCTCAAATGACACTTGAAGAAAAAGCAGGACAAATGGTCTTTCCGAATATTTATGGTGTTTATTTAAGTGAAGATAGTCCAGAGTACCAACGGCTCGAATATCTGGTAAAAGAAAAACATGTTGGTGGACTGATATTCTTTATAAGCGAACTTTACGAGCAGGCAATTTTGACAAACAAGATGCAAAGGCTTGCAAAGATTCCACTTCTTGTTGCAGCTGATTACGAACATGGAGTTTCTATGCGAATTGAAGGTGCAACTCCATTTCCAAATGTGATGGCTCTTGGTGCTGCAGACGATGAAAATTTAACCTATGAAATGGCGAAAGTTATTGCTGAAGAAGGAAGGGCAATAGGTGTTCATCAAAATTACGCACCCGTTGCTGATGTGAATAATAATCCAGATAATCCAATTATTAATGTTCGTTCGTTTGGAGAAACCCCTGAACTTGTTGCAAAACATTCGAACGCATTCATTCGTGGACTTCAAGAGAAAAATATGATAGCCACTTCCAAACATTTTCCTGGACACGGAAACACATGCGTTGATTCACATCTTGATTTACCTGTTCTAAAATCGAATCAAGATGAACTGATGCAAATTGAGTTATCTCCTTTCAAATCGAATATTGAAAATGGCGTATTGTCAATCATGGTTGGACATCTTGCTGTTCCTTCAATTGAAGGTGATTCGGGAATCCCTGCATCGCTTTCGAAAAAAATCATAACTGATTTGTTGAAAGAAAAATTTGGATTTAATGGTTTGATTGTAACTGATGCAATGAATATGCACGGAGTCACAAATTATTTTTCAACAGCTGAAGTAACTATTCGAGCAATTAAAGCTGGTCATGATTGCATTTTATTTCCCGATAATCCAGAAGAAGCAATCGATGCAATAATTCGTGCAGTAAAGAGGGGAGAACTGGATGAATCGAGATTAGATTATTCGGTTAGAAAAATTTTGACGGCTAAAAAGTGGCTGGGTCTTGATAAGAATCGGTTTGTTGATATTGATAAAATATCTTCTGTGGTTGGAAAAGAAGAACATCAAAATTTAGCAAGAAGAATTGCTCGTAAATCAATAACTCTCTTGAAAAACAAAAACAATCTTCTGCCTCTTTCACAAAATCCTGAAATCAAATATTCTCATTTTATTATTTCTGATACTCGAAATGAATCAGATGGAGACTTGTTCGATAAAAATCTTAAACAAAGAATTCCACAACTTCAAACCACTCGAATTCTTCTGAATAGTGATAAAGATGATGACAACAACGCATTAAATTTTGCAAAACAATCGGATGTAATAATTATCTCAATCTATTTGCGAGTTCGTTCTTATCAGGGAACAATTGGACTTAAAAAAGAACAGTCAGAATTAATTTATTCTTTTTTGAAAATGAACAAACCAATCGTGATGATTTCTCATGGTAATCCTTATGTGCTTTCTGAATTTCCAGATGTTGATGTATACTTGAATACTTATGGTGATTCAAAATTTACTGAGATTGCAGCGGTTGAAGCTTTATTCGGTGAAATCTCAATTGAAGCTAAATCACCAATCTCAATTCCAAAAGCTAACATAAAATCTGGTGATGGAATAAAATTATCGAAGAGTGCATTACTCGATGAAAGCAGGAATTATTCTAAGCTTGGAAAGAAAATTTTCAGCAGAGTTGACTCGTTAATTGAATCAGCGATAAGAGATTCAGTTTTTCCAGGATGTGTTTTATTAATTGCGAAAGATGGAAAAATTCTTCGTCACAAAGCTTTTGGTCACTTAACCTATGACCTTAATTCGAGAAATGTGGAAACGAATACAATTTATGATCTCGCATCTTTAACAAAAGTAATTGCAACAACAACTGCAACTATGTTGCTTGTCTCAAAAGGCTTGCTCGATATTGAAAAACCAGTTCAATTTTATTTGCCAGAATTCATCGGAAAAAACAAAGAAAAAGTTCTGGTCAAAAATTTACTTCTCCACAATAGTGGATTACCAGCTTACAAGCGATTTTATGCTTTCTGTAAATCAGAAGACGAAGTGATAAATGATATTTTACAAACTGAATTAGAGTATGAACCTGGATCAAAAACAATTTATTCTGATCTTGGAATGATTTTGATGGGCAAAATAATTGAATCAATGACAAATCAATCTCTTGATGAATTTTGCAGAAAAGAAATTTTTAATCCTCTTGGAATGATAAACACATTCTTCAATCCATCTAAAAATTTATTGTCTCGAATTGCACCGACAGAGATTGATAATTACTGGAGAATGAAATTAATTCATGGTGAGGTTCACGATGAAACTGCCAGTTTATTAAATGGAGTTGCAGGGCATGCTGGTTTATTTTCAACTGCAAAAGATGTTTCAATTCTTCTTCAGATGTTATTGCAGAATGGTTATTATCAGGGAAAACAATTTATTGATTCTTCTGTAGTCAAAAGATTTACCACAAGATTTTCAGAAAATTCTTCTCGTGCATTTGGCTGGGATACAAAATCTGATCAAAATTCAGCTGGCAGATTAATATCTGAAAATTCATTTGGCCACACTGGATTCACTGGAACATCCTGCTGGGTTGATAAAGATAGAAATTTAATAATTGTACTTTTATCAAATCGAGTTAATCCTACAAGAGAAAACACAAAGATTATTTCCTTCAGACCTTTAATTCATAATGAGATAATCAAAACTATTGATATTAATTTTTAAAATGGAGAAGCTCAATCAGAAATGGATTGAGCTTCTTATGTTGTAAACTATTTCCCCTAACGAAACTCCATTTATTGAAATTAATTCAAAATAAATTTTGTCGTAATTGCTAAGCCAAAATCTCGAGAATTTGAAAGTCCTTTTGCCAATTCATTCTGTAAATAGATTCTGTTTCCAAGATAAGTCCCGAAGAAAAGGCTTGTGGAAAATTCGCTTTGAGTTAATCTTTGTCCAGCATTACTGCTGCTTTGAGTACTTAAATACTCTGCACCAATACCAATCAAGCTATTTTCAAATGTGTGAAACAATCCAAGATGTCCGCCGATTGAAAAGTCTTTAGAATTAAGACTATAACTCATCACTGGATGAAGCACATAAGTCATATCATAATTATGAGTTATGAACGGAGCGGATATTTCCAGTTCATTAGCTTTTTCAGTGAACATTCCTCGATGTTCTAAAATTAAGTTGAAGTTGTATTGATTGGAAGGTGAAGAGTAAAGATTATAAACTCCTCTTATACTATAAGAATCAAACTTCAATTCTCCTCTCGGTTTTTCACCGGATCCAACAGAAAATTGAACGGAGAAATTTCTTAACAGACCATAGTAAAGGCTTCCCATTGTAAAAAACATATCCTGAGATGGATCTTTGAATTTTGTAAATGAATACTCTCCATTTGCTTCTAAGACCAATGATTTATATGGATAAACCATTGTCGCTTTTCTTAGAAACAAAAAGGTATCAAAACAGGCTGAAGAAAAAGAATGAAAGGTTAGAAAAAGAATTAAAGTAAAAATTAATTTTTTCATAAGCAGCTCCTTAAATTGTTATTGTTGTTGTAAAGATAGCAATGCTAATTATATAAATCAAATGCTAAAGATAAATTTTCGAGAATTCAAACATTGTATTGATTTAATATAAAGATATGAACTCAAGTGTTGGATTTTTTCAGAACTATATAATGTTTCATGATTCCATTTCGCAGCGTTTGTCTTTGTATTGTAGATTAATTATCAAGTAATGTATTTTTGCTAAAACTTAAGGGAATAAAATGTTGGAATTGTTTGGTCGAATATTGATTGAAACAATTGAGATTACTTTGATTGTCGCTTTAATGATGGTTCTTGTTGATTTGATAAATACATGGACGAATGGAAAAGTTAAATTATTACTTGAAGGTAAAAATAAATATCGACAGTATGTATTAGCATCACTTATTGGTGTGATTCCAGGTTGTTTTGGCGGAATTACAAATGTATCTCTCTATATGCATGGATTGATAAGTTTTGGCGCACTTGCAGGGTCTATGATTGCCGTCTCGGGAGATGAAGCTTATGTAATGTTATCGATGATTCCAGAGACTTCTATTATTCTTTTTGCTCTTTTGTTTGTAATTGGAGTGGTTGCTGGAATTTTAATTGATAAGGTCGTCAACAGATATAAAATACCAGTCTGCGAAAATTGTGAGAATCTGATTATCCATGAAACCGAAAAGTCGCTAAAACATTTTTTATCTGAACATTTGTGGAATCACATTATTAAAAAACATATCTGGAGAATTGCAATCTGGACATTCATTGCACTTACATTTGTCGAGTTTAGTCTTGAATATTTAAATCTCCATCAACTCAGCTCACAATACAAAATTATGTTTATCTTCCTTGGTGCATTGGTTGGATTGATTCCTGAATCTGGTCCTCATATCATTTTTGTAAAATTATTTGCTGATGGAGTAATTCCTTTTTCAGTTTTATTGACCAGTTCAATTGTTCAGGATGGACATGGAATGCTTCCACTGCTTTCATACTCATTGAGTGATTCAATTAAAATAAAAATTTTCAACTTTGTAATTGGAATAACAATTGGCTTAATATTATTTTCATTCGGATTATAAGGAAGGAGAAAAAATGGAAACAAAAGGTGTTCAGGATTTTTATCCCGATGAATTAAGTTACTGCTTTGGTTGTGGAAGATTGAACGATTATGGTTATCAATTAAAAAGTTATTGGGATGGTGATGAGACTGTTGCTCGATTTACGCCGAAACCATATCACATTGCAATTCCTGGTTATGTTTATGGTGGATTGATTGCATCGTTGATTGATTGCCATGGAACTGGATCTGCCGCACTTGCAGCATATCGAAATGAAAATCGTGAACCTGGAACATTTCCTCCTTTTAGATTTGTTACAGCATCACTTCAAGTGGATTATCTCAAACCAACACCACTTGGAATTGAGTTAAAGCTGCGTGGGAAAATTGTCGAAGTTAAAGGACGAAAAGTTATAACCGAAATTGTTGTTATCGCAAATGGTGTAATAACAGCAAAAGGAAGAGTTGTGGCTGTCCAGATGCCTCAAGATATGATTCGTGATGAAATGAAATTATAACTTTTGTTCGAGTTCAGTAAATGAGGTTTCTCGTTTTCCAATTCTTTTACGAATTTCTGGTGCAACTTTAGTTCCGAGTAATTCAATTGATTTTAGAACTTTCTTATGCGGCAGAGTCCCAATTGTAAATTGAATCATGAATCTATCGTGTTTGAAAATTTCATATTGATATAAAATTTTTTCGATAATGTCTTCGGGACTTCCTACAAAGTTTGCACCTTCAAGTGAACAAGAAAATATAAATTGTTCTTCAGTCATTGGCGGCCAGCCTCTTTCTCTTCCTATTTTATCCATTTGAAGTTTAATCGCAGGGAACGCGAGTTCCATTGCTTCTTCTCGTGTTTCTGCAATGAAGCCATGTGAGTTAATACTTAATTTGATTTTGTATGTATTATTGAACTGACTTGCGGTATTTCGATAAAGATCAGCGAAATACTTGAACCTTGCTGGCATACCACCAATGATTGCAATTGCCATCGGTAATCCAAGTCGACCAGCACGAGCAGCTGATTCTGGCGTTCCACCAATTGCAATCCATACTGGTAATGGATTTTGAACTGGTCTTGGATAGATACCAAGATTTTTAATTGGCGGTCTATGTTTTCCTCTCCAATTAACTTTTGTTGATTCTCTTATTTTTAGTAGAAGATATAACTTTTCTTCGAAAAGTTCCTCATAATCTGAAAGATTATAGCCGAAGAGTGGAAATGATTCAATAAAAGAACCTCTACCAACCATAATTTCTGATCTGCCATTGGATATAAGATCAAGTGTTGCAAATTGCTGAAATATTCTCACTGGATCATCAGAACTTAATACATTTACTGCACTTGTTAATCTTATTTGTTTTGTAATAGTGGCTGCAGCTGCAAGAACAACAGCTGGAGATGAGATTATATAATCTTCTCGATGATGTTCACCAACTCCAAAGACATCAAGACCAACTTCATCGGCAAGTTTAATTTCTTCAAGCAGACGTCTATATCTTTCTTGTTCACTAATCAATTTGCCTGAATGAACATCAATTGTTCTATCTCCAAAAGAAAAAATTCCTAATTCCATGTATCTTTTTTGTTAGTAAACATAAATTAGGATTAAACAATTCCATTCTGTGTGTTTTATTTCTAAAAGCTGTTTTTTCAGTTAAGAACTTACTTCATTCATTCCCTATTCTTTTTTTCGTAAATTTGTTAATAAAACAGGGAGAAAGGAGTTCAACTTGGAAAACATAGAAACGCAAGTCGATATAAAAACGGAATTAATGTCTATAAATAATCGTTTGCCGGTTTTGCCCCTCCGGGATGTAGTGATATTTCCATACATGGTTTATCCTGTTCTGGTTGGAAGAGAAACTTCCATGCGTGCTGCAAATTTTGCAAATGAATCTCACAAACTTTTGTTTCTTGTCGCTCAAAAAGATCCAAAAGTTGAAGAACCTAAACCTGATGACTTATATCAGGAAGGAACTATCGCAAGAATTATTCAAGTTTTGAAATTACCAAATGGACTTTTGAAAATCATTGTCGATGGACTTGCTCATGGAGTCATAAAAAATTTTGTTGATAATTCAGATTTTCTCGAAGCTGAAGTTGAAGTTATCACTCATGAAATTGAAGAAAGCCCAGAACTTGATGCTCTTGTAAGACATATTTCTTCATTATTTAGTGAATACATTAAACTCAACAGAAACTTACCTGGTGAAATTTTAGCAGCTTTTGAAAATTTAACTGAACCAGCAAAAAAATTATACTTTGTCGCTGCGAACATTCAAAAAAATGTTGATGTCAAACAATCAATCCTGAAAGAATTAACTCTGAAAGATAAGCTCTACAAAATCATCAAAATTCTTAACTCTGAAATAGATATTCTGAAAATTGAAAAAGAAATTGATTTAAAAGTTCAGGAAAATATTCAGAAAACTCAGAGAAAGTTTTTAATTCAAGAACAGATTAGAATTCTTCAGGATGAACTTGGTGAAGACGAAGAAGTATCACCAGAGTTTCAAAAACTTCGTGAGAAAATCAAAAAGGCAAAGATGCCTAAAGAGGTGGAAGAAAAAGCGGTTGAAGAGCTGAACAAACTGAAAAAAATTCCACCAATGTCTCCTGAAGGCACTGTCATTAGAAATTATCTTGATTGGTTAATTGATTTACCATGGAGCAAAAAGACAAAAGATAATCTTGACCTTGATCATGTTAGAAAAATTCTTGATGAAGATCATTATGGACTCGAAAAACCGAAAGAGAGAATTCTTGAACATATTGCTGTCTTGAATTTAGTTAAAGAAATGCGAGGACAAATTTTATGTTTTTGTGGTCCTCCGGGAGTTGGAAAAACATCTCTTGCAAAATCTATAGCCCGGGCACTTGGCAGAAAGTTTGTTCGAATTTCTCTTGGTGGTGTTCGTGATGAGGCTGAGATACGTGGGCATCGAAGAACTTACATTGGAAGTATGCCGGGTAAAATCATTCAATCAATGAAAAAAGCAGGTGTTATAAATCCTGTGATGCTTCTGGATGAAATTGACAAAATGAGTATGGATTTTCGTGGTGATCCATCAGCTGCTATGCTCGAAGTTCTTGATCCTGAACAAAATCATGCATTCAATGATCATTATCTGGAAGTCGATTATGATTTATCAAAAGTTTTGTTCATTACAACAGCGAATATCAGATATAATATTCCATTGCCGCTTCAAGATCGAATGGAAATTATAGAACTCCCCGGTTACCTTGAGCACGAAAAACTTGAAATTGCAAAACGACATATCATACCGAAACAAATTAAAGAACACGGACTTGAAAAATACGATATCAAAATTACAGACGATGCAATTTTAAGAATCATCAGAGAATATACTCGTGAAGCTGGTGTTCGAAATCTTGAAAGAGAAATTGCTTCAATCTTACGAAAAGTTGCAAAAGATATTGCTCTGGAAAAATCTAAAAATAATGGGGAGATAAAAGGAGTTAGTAAAATTATAGAATCAGATAATCTTGAATCCTTTCTTGGTGTACCAAAATTCAGAACAAAGAAAATTTCAAAGGAAAATCGAATTGGTACAGCAATTGGACTTGCATGGACGAGTGTCGGTGGAGATATTCTGAATGTTGAAGTATCAATCATGGATGGAACAGAAAAATTCACTCTAACCGGTCAACTTGGTGATGTGATGAAAGAATCTGCTCAGGCTGCGTTAAGTTATATTCGTTCAAATGCTGATTTATTTGGAATTGATCCACATTTTTACAAAGGCAAAGAAATTCATATTCATCTCCCTGAAGGTGCGATTCCAAAAGATGGTCCATCGGCTGGAATTACAATGACAATGGCAATGATTTCAGCAATCAAAAAAATTCCTGCAAGATCTGATGTTGCAATGACTGGTGAAATAACTCTCAGAGGAAATGTTCTTGCAATTGGCGGATTAACAGAAAAACTTTTGGCTGCTCAAAGGTATGGAATAAAGAAAGTGTTAATTCCAAAAGATAATCTGAAAGATCTTTCTGAAATTCCGGAGTCAGTTAAAAAACCATTGAAAATTATTCCAGTAGAAAAAATCATCGAGGCAATTCCACATGTGTTCGATAATTTTGAAATGAAAGTTGATAAAAAACTCAAGCGAAAGAATAATGTTAAAAGTAAATCTCGAAGTCAAAAACAAAAGTGAATTATACCAGAGTTTAATTTCAATTGCTCAATCACTTGTTGATTCTGAAGAAGAATGGATTTCATTGCTTTCGAATTTTACAGCTTTACTGAAACAATCATTCGATAGTTTTTCCTGGGTTGGATTTTATTTGATAAAAGATGGAAGATTAATTCTCGGTCCATTCCAGGGAAAAGTTGCGTGTTCATTTATTGAGATTGGGAAGGGTGTTTGCGGTACATCAGCAATGAAACAGGAGACTTTTATTGTTGATGATGTAGATAAATTTCCGGGACACATTGCCTGTGATGAAAATTCCCGTTCGGAAATTGTTGTTCCTTTGTTCATAGAAAATCAGTTAATTGGTGTACTTGATATTGACAGTTATAACTATTCAAATTTTGATCAAAATGATAAAGAGTATCTTGAGAAACTTTGTGAATTACTCTGCAAAAAACTTCAAGAACTAAACTATAAACTATCATGACAAAATTTTTAGTTACAGCAAGAAAATGGCGACCTCAAAGATTTGAGGATGTAGTTGGACAGGAACATATCACTCAGACTTTAAAGAATTCAATTAAGAGCGGAAAGATTGCTCACGCATTTATTTTCAGTGGTCCAAGAGGAATTGGAAAAACATCAACCGCTCGAATTCTTGCAAAATCATTGAATTGTCCAAATCAAAAAGATTACAATCCCTGTAATGAATGTGAAGTATGCACATCGATTACAAATGGAACAAACGTCGATGTGATAGAAATTGATGGTGCCTCAAACAGAAGAATCGATGAAATAAGAACTCTTCGAGAATCAGTGCAATATGCTCCATCGACGGTTAAGTACAAAGTCTATATCATCGATGAAGTTCACATGTTGACAACTGAATCGTTCAATGCACTTCTTAAAGTTCTCGAAGAGCCGCCGTCAAATGTAATCTTTATTTTTGCAACGACTGATATTCACAAAGTCCCTGCAACAATTCTTTCACGATGTCAACGCTATGAGTTTAGAAGATTAACAACTGAAGAAATCAAAAATCATCTGATCAAAATTGCACAGGCTGAAAAAATAGAATACGATGAAGCAGCTATTCATTACATTGCTCGTCGTGCTGATGGTGCAATGCGAGATGCTCAAAGTTTATTTGACCAGATTGTTGTTTACTCTAATGGAAAAGTAGTTCTGAGTGAAGTAGCTGATATCTTAAATGTGATAGATGTTGATTTGTATTTTAGAGTTACTGATGCGATTAAAAATCGGCAGATTGAAGAAGCTTTCAAAATTGTTGATGAAGTTTATTATCGCGGTTGGGATTTAGCAACATTTATTAATGATTTAATTGAACATTTTAGAAATATTTTGACTGTTATTGTTACAAATAATGCTGATTTGATTGATGAATCTGAAATTACAAAAGAGAAGTACTTAAATGCTTCAAAAGATTTTTCATCCCGAGATGTCTTGAGAATACTTTCTTTCCTTTCAAAAACACACTATGAAATCAGGCAGACAACAAACCAAAAATTAAAACTTGAAATTGCACTTGCTCAATTAATAGAACTGCCAAAATCTGCTGCAATCGATGAGTTAATACAGGAAATTCGGAAATTAAAATCTTCAGATTTGAGTCAATTAAATAAAACCGAAACAACAATCCCTGAACTTAAACAGGCAAATCCTTTTCCTTCAGTCAGCAGTGTAAAATCAGTTGATGAATCATTGCCTGGTTTAAATCTCTATGAACCAAACAAAAAAGAGAAACAAACAGATAATAAAGTTTCTGAACCGCAAGCAAAAATATCTTACGAACTTCCGTCTTCGGTGCAAAAAATTATTTCTCGCTGGGATGAGTTTATTGAATATGTTCAGAAGAACAATCAGAAATTGGGAACAATTTTGCTCAATTCAAAAATAGTTCGAGTGGAAGAGAATATCGTCTTTGTTCACTCTGATCAACTCAAAGAAAATTCTTCAACAATAGATGCAAATAGGCCTGGATTATTTAATCTATCTAAAAACTTCTGGGGGACAGGTCTTAAATTTTTTGTGAGCAATGAACCGCCAGGAGATAAAATCATTTACACACCCAAGGCAAAAAAGACAATCAATCAAAAAGAAAAGGATAAAGATCAGTTGGATGATATTGAAAATCTTTCTGAAGAAGATAAAAAGATCAGGCAGGAGATAATTGATAAGTTCAAAGCAACCCCTCTCGATTAGTTGGTTGATTTTAATCAAAAAATTCTTAAACGGGAATTCATTATGAAGCGCATCTTAAATTTATTCAAATCTTCATTTAATCATTTTATAAATAATAAAACATTAATAATAATATTGGCACTACTAATTATGGCTGGAAAAGCAAAAGCACAACAATCAATCTTATCAGCAGAGATACTTGATATTGATTCGATTGCAGTAAAACTTTCAAGAAATGATGTTCAAATCCAATTGTCAGATATCAAATTGACTGGCATATCTTCAATCATTTCATTCGAACAGCATCACGATATTTTATTTCTGAAAACATCAGAGATTGATGTATCTGAAATTCATTACATAGAAATCAAAAAATTTGGTCGTAAGAAATTAGAACCAACTCGAGTTTTAGATAAGTTTTATTCTGATAAAAAACTCGGTTGGGAAGTAAAAAATGGTAAAACCTATTTCAATCTCTTCGCACCAAGAGCAAAATGGGTTAAACTTGTTTTGTTTGATAAATATGATGACTACACTGGTAAAGAATATTTTATGTACAAAGAGTCTGATGGAGTCTGGTCGCTTGAACTTGATGGTGAATTGTATGGAAAATATTATGCTTATCGTCTTGTTGGTCCTTCAGATAAAACCGAAATGTTTGATTCCGAAGTATTAGTTGCTGATCCATACTCAACTGCAGTTGCATCTAAAAATTCCTACGAACACGAGTCTCGTACTTTAATTTTCAAAGATGAGTTTGATTGGGAAGGAAATGACTGGGTTAAAATTCCAAAGAATGAATTAATCATTTATGAAATGCATGTGAGAGATGTGACTGCTAATGAGTCATCTGGTTCAAGTAAACCAGGTTCTTATCTCGGAATGATTGAAAAAAATATTCGTGGTGGTTTTGAATACATAAAATCTCTTGGTGTAAACGCCGTTGAGCTTTTGCCAATCCATGATTTTGCCAACTGGGAAATTCCATACAAAAAACATTATCGAGGTTATTACAATACATGGAATCCCTACGAACGAAATCATTGGGGATACATGTCCACATATTTCTTCGCACCAGAAAGTTATTATGCAACAAATGGAACAAGAAAGTTTGGTGAATGGAATGGTGTTGATGGAAGGCAGGTAAGAGAATTGAAAGAAATGATCAAAGCATTTCATAAAGAAGGAATTGCCGTTATCCTTGATGTTGTTTACAATCACACTTCTCAGTACGATTACAATCCATTCAAATACATTGATAAGAAATATTACTTCAGACTTGATCCTGATCAGAATTTTCTTTCCTTCAGTGGTTGTGGTAATGATTTAAAAACTGAAAGACCAATGATGAGAAGATTAATTCTTGAATCTGTTAAATACTGGATGACTGAATATAAGGTCGATGGATTCCGTTTTGATCTTGCGAATTTAATTGACTCAACAACCTGCCAAATGATTATCGAAGAATTAAGAAAAATAAATCCTGATGTAATCATTATTGCTGAACCATGGGGTGGCGGATACAATCCTTCTGGATTTTCAAAAATGGGTTGGGCCGCCTGGAATGATCAAGCAAGAAATGGAATTAAAGGTGAGAATCCTTTCAATCGACGAGGATTTATCTTTGGTCACTGGGATTATGGTGTAAATCAGGATGCGATGAAAAGATTTTTTGCCGGTACACTGGAAATACTCGGCGGTTTATTTCAATCTCATGAACATTCAATAAATTATCTTGAATCACATGATAACTACACTCTTGGCGATTTTATTCGTCTGGCTATTGGTAAAATAGAAAAAAATGATGTTGTTACTGATGAGAAGAAATTAGTTTCACTAACTCCAATTGAATTAAAAATTCATAAACTTGCAGCATTGACTCTTTTTTCATTACAAGGACCAATTATGATTCATGAAGGTCAGGAGTTTGCACGATCAAAAATAATTTCTCCTGAAAATCCTGAGGACATTCATATCGGCACTCTTGATGAAAACAGTTATAATAAAGACAACAAAACAAATTACATAAATTATGAACATGCAGAGTGGAACAAAGAATTGCTCGATTACTATCGAGGATTAATTTACTGGAGAAAGAAACTTCCTCAATTAAGAAACTCAAAACTTGAAGAATTAACTTTTATTACTGATTCTTTGAATCAATTTTGCGTTGGCTATATCTCACAAACATATGATGAAGTTATTCGCGAGAGATTGAAAGATGTGATTGTTGTGGTAAATGGTCATCCAACTTATACCAGTAAAATTAAACTTCCTGAAGGTGAATGGATTGTGGTTGCTGATGGTAATAAAGTCTATGATGAGAATGATGTAAAATTATTTTATAAAGACTTTTTATACCTGCCCCCAACAGAAGGAATAATTTTGATTCAGAGATAGAAATTTTAAAATAAAAAAGCACAGGCATAATAAACCTGTGCTTTTAATTTAATTACAATTTTTTACATATGTTCAACAATATTCTTTCCGAACTCAGAACATTTAATTTCAGTTGCACCTTCCATTAATCGAGCAAAGTCATAAGTTACTCTTTTGCTTGCGATTGCACCGCTAATTCCTTTGATAATCAAATCAGCTGCTTCCGTCCAGCCCATGTATCTTAACATCATTTCACCTGAAAGAATAACAGAAGAGGGATTCACTTTATCTTGTCCTGCATATTTTGGTGCAGTTCCATGGGTTGCTTCAAAAATTGCGTGACCGGATTCAAAATTTATATTTGCACCAGGTGCAATACCAATTCCACCAACTTGAGCTGCGAGAGCATCGCTGATGTAATCACCATTTAGATTCATTGTTGCAATTACATCATACTCTGCGGGTCTTGTTAAGATCTGCTGCAAGAAATTATCAGCAATTGCATCCTTAATTAAAATTTTTCCTTCAGGAACATTGCCCTGGCACTCATCCCAGGTAACAACTTTATCACGGAATTCTCTTGTAGCCAGAGCATAACCCCAATTTCTGAATGCACCTTCTGTGAATTTCATTATGTTGCCTTTGTGAACAAGAGTCACACTCTTCCGATTATTTTTAATTGCATAATTGATTGCAGCACGAACAAGCCTTTCTGTACCTTCACGAGAAATTGGTTTGATTCCTATTCCGCTTGTATTCGGGAAGCGAATTTTCTTTACTCCCATTTCATTTTGAAGGAATTCAATTATTTTTTTGGCTTCTGGTGATTCTGCTTCCCATTCAATTCCTGCATAAATATCTTCTGTGTTTTCACGGAAGATGACCATATTAACAAGTTCGGGATGTTTGACTGGCGAAGGTACCCCTGGAAAATATTGAACTGGTCTTAAACAGACATATAGATCAAGTAGTTGTCTCAAAGCAACATTAATTGAACGGATTCCACCGCCAACTGGGGTTGTCATTGGACCTTTAATTGCAATCAAATATTCTTTGATTGCTTCAAGAGTTTCGTCAGGAAGCCAGGTATTTGGTCCATAGATTTCGTTACATTTTTCACCTGCATAGACTTCCATCCAGACAATTTTTCTTTTGCCGCCATAAGCTTTTTCAACTGCTTTATCAAAAACATATTGGGCAGCTTTCCAGATATCTGATCCAGTTCCATCTCCTTCAATGAAAGGGATAATAGGTTTATCAGGTACATTTAATTTCCCATCCTGAATGGAAATTTTTTCACCTTCAGTGGGCACTTTGATTTTATCGTACTTCATCACTTAATTCCTCTCTTTGTTTATACAAATTTAGAAAAAAATTGAGAAGTGGATTGAGGGGAAATTTTAATTTACATAGGACTTGGAAAGTAGTTAATCATTTTCGAAACTTTTTTACTATTTTATTCATTTGAAATTCGTTAATGGATGCAAAGAAAATCTTTTAATTATGATTGTTTTGTTGAATTTAGACTAATCTATTTGAATAACTATATAGATTAAAATCTTTTTAATTAAGGATCAAAAGATATTCATTTCTTAAATTTTCAATAGCGATAAATTTTCTATCAAATTTTGAACTTAAAAGTTAACATCAAAAATACAGGTTCGATTTTGTTACCGTTGTTTTCGTTTTTGAGATAACCTCGTTCATTTTATAAATGGAATCTTCTATCTAAATTAAAATTCAATAAGACAATTAATAATTAATCAAAGAGAGAAGTCAAATGAAAATTGGAATTATTGGAAGTGGTTTTGTTGGTTCAACGGCAGCTTATGCCATTATGATGCGCAAAGCTGCAAGCGATATCGTTCTTGTTGATATAAATGAGAAACGAGCAATTGCAGAAACTCAAGATATTTTACACGCTGTTCCATTTGCCGAACCAGTCGATGTGTATGCTGGTTCATATAAAGATTTAAAAGATTCAAAAGTCATTGTAATTGCTGCTGGTGCAAGTCAAAAACCCGGCGAAACAAGACTTGAATTGATGGAACGAAATGCATCAATAATGAAAGATATAATTTCAAAAATTGCTGAAGTGAACCAGAAAGCAATCCTGCTAATTGCAACAAATCCAGTTGATATCATTACTCACATATGCGCTAAAATTGCAAAAGATTTTGGAATACCCTCATCAAGAGTTATTGGAACAGGAACAACACTCGATACTGCAAGATTTAGAACTCTCCTAGGAAATTATATTGGCGTTGATCCTCAACATGTTCATACTTATGTTATTGGTGAACATGGAGATTCTGAAGTTCTGTGCTGGTCGAATATTAGTATTGGGGGTGTCCCATTTGAAGATTTCATTGCTCATCGAAATATCGATTTCAATGAAGACATCAAAAAAACAATTGACGATGGTGTGAGATACGCTGCATACAAAATAATTGAGGGCAAAGGTTCAACTTATTATGGAATTGGCGGTTCTATTGCTAAACTTGTTGATGTAATTAACAGAGACAATAGAGCAGTTCTGACTGTAAGTGTTTTAACTGAAGATGTTGAAGGGGTTAAAAATGTGACTCTCTCTTTACCGCATCTAATTGGTGGTGAAGGTGATTTAGGTTCACTACCGTTAAGAATCAATGTCTCGGAAAGAAAACTTTTGAAACGAAGTGCAGAAATAATCAAAAGCAAGATTGATGGATATGAAACTAAAATTCAAAGGTGATGATTGAAAAATTGGCTATCCGATTTTATTCAACAATCCTAATTTTCTTGAAACATAAAGATAATCTTCAAAGGTGTTCATATTATAAAACAAATCGTCATTGTAGAAGGGTAAGTAGGTTGGATCAATAACTTCAGCTCCAACTTTTTCAATCAAATTATTTACAGATAATTCTTTAGTATTCAAACCTTGTTGAAGGTGCAAGTTTAACAATACTTCCAGATCATCAATTATAGATTTTGAATAAAATCCGAATGTTGGTTCGATGTTATCGCCAATTTTACAGACTTTGATTTTTTTATCTGTCTCAAAGTTACAAATGAAATTTATCAAATCAGTTTCCATTAGGGGGAGATCACAAGAGATTATAAAATTTTTTTCTGTATTTGATTCAAGCAATCCTGCGTGAATTCCTCCCAATGGACCCGCATTTTTATAAAAATCTTCTACCATTTTAATTTTAAGAAATAGAAATTCATTCGGTGTGTTTGTACTCAAAATAATTTCTGGAAAGAGTGGTTTAAGTTTCTCAATTAAAATTTCAATTATAGTTTTATCTCCAATTGGTAATAGTGCCTTTTCTCTTCCCATTCGATGGCTTTTTCCACCGGCCAACACAATAGCAGTAAAATCTTTATGCATTTGCTCTCTCCCTTTTATTTATGCTTGCTTTATAAAATTAATTTTTTCTTACTTAAATAAAAAATATAAGATACTATTAAACCAGATCTTCAATTAAATAAAAAGAGTTTTTTATCTAGATTTGATAAAGGAGATAAGGAATTAGCTTTAAACAAATATCCATTGAACATGAGTAAATGTGTATAAATAGAGCAGGATTATTTTTTAGTCTTTAGTAATATGAAGGATTTTAATCAGATATTTATCTTTCGTTAATTCGGTATCAAATTTTTATATTTATTCAACTAAAAATAATGGATTGAAATGAAAATACTTTTTATAAATGGACTGATAATTTTAATTTTACTTTTAATTTCTTCTTGTAACGAGAAAGATAATATTAAAGAGATTGAACTGTTTAACAATGTACAAAGTAAGTTTTTGAATAATGGGTCAGGTTCTGATTCTGTATTATATGTTGCAATTTCTACAATGATTTCACCGGTAGAAACTTTTAATCTTTACAAAGATTTGATTGACTATATCTCAGCAAAACTTGGTGTACCAATTGAATTCAAGCAGAGAAAAACTTATGGTGAAGTGAATGAATTATTAAAAGAAAAAAAATTAGATTTTGCATTCATCTGTACAGGTGCATATCTTGATGCAAAAGATAAAACACCAATAGAGTTATTAGTAATCCCATTAGTTAATGGTAAATCTTATTATCAGGCATATGTAATTGTAAATTCTAATACTGATATAAAAAAATTAGAAGATCTTAAAGATAAATCTTTTGCTTTTACAGATCCCTTATCCAATACTGGTTATTTATATATTATTAATTGGCTAAAATCAAAAAATCTTAATCCCAGAAACTTTTTTTCAAAAACAATATTTACTAATGCTCATGATTATTCAATTCAAGCAGTTAGAAGGCACATCGTGGACGGAGCTACTGTAGATGGATTGGTTTATGAGTATTTAAAAAACTTCCAGCCAGAAAAACTTGAAAATATCGTGGTGATTCATAAATCGAAATATTTTGGAATTCCACCCTTTGTAGTAAAAAAAGATCTTGATGAAAACATTAAATCAAAATTACGAGAAATAATGACCCATATGCATCTTGACCCTGAAGGGAAAAAAATTTTAGATAAGATTATGATAGATAAGTTTATCCTAGGTGATGAATCCATTTATAGATGATTGCTATGAGTACTTTTAAAATAAGACTACCGCTCTTTTGGAAATTTTCTATTGCCATTATAACAATAGTCTTTATCTTTGGTTCAATTAATTCAATTCTTATCTATAAGAATGTTCAAACTTCATTAATAGATGAAACCGAAAGAAGAGCTTTATTTATTGCCCGAAGCATTTCAAATCAAATTGCATCAATGATTTTATTTGAAGATTTTATTTCACTTCAAAACACAATAAATAATATCAAAGACATTGATGAAAGTATTTTTTACATTTTTGTGCTGGATAATGAAAACAGAGTTCTCGCTCATACATTTGAGACCAATTTCCCCGTAAATCTTATTGATGCAAATTATTTAAAAGATAATCAAACAGCACACTCTCAATTATTAAAGATAAGGGATTTCAATAATGAATTGATTCTTGATGTTGTGGTTCCAATCCTTGATGGCAAAATTGGTGTAGTAAGGATCGGATTAAAGGAAAACACAATCCTCGCAAATGTTCAAAAAACAGTTAATGTTTTCTGGTTAATGGTCGCTGCATTTTTGACGATCGGCATTATTGGAGCTCTGGTTTTCGCAAAATTTATTACCAAACCAATTATCGAGATTCAGAGAGTTGCTGATAGAATTGAGTTAACTCAGATTGGAAAACAGCTGCTGCCCCAGATCAGTATCAGAGAAAAATTTCTTGACAGAATTAAAATGCTTTTTCGTGCTGAAGATGAAAT
>CAZGQO010000012.1:0-71105 GCA_964527925.1 uncultured Ignavibacteriaceae bacterium | reverse complement strand
TTCAAGATTTTGACTCTCATGTTAACATTGAAGGTAACCTGAGCTTGAGCAGATTGAAAATCTGTTGCATAATATCTTGGTTGAATTTGATATCCGCCAAAATAAACTGTTGAACCCGATGTAAATTGTGTTGCAACACCTGTAACAATGATAGGATAAGTAGGTTCTGGTTGTCCATCAATGTCAGTATCTTTATCAATTCTCATTGTAACAGAATCAGCACTTTGATACATTGTCATATTTGCATCAGTATTTGCCGCAGGCCAGGCAACAGAATAAGGTGATTTTGTTAAATTAAGCATCTTAATCAATTTACCTTCGTATTGCTCACCGTTAGTGTTCAATTCAGCGGCAGTTACGATAACTGGTTCAGGTAATTGAGCATTTTTCTTTAATACACTTAAGTTGGGTAAAGTAGTGGTTAACGGTACCACTTCGGTTAGACCACGGAACTGATCAATCTTTCCAGTAACAAGTATTTCATCACCAAGATCAAAATTAACAACTGTACCAGATTTGAATACATTGATAGCTGCTGTTTCATCTTGAATGTAATAAGATGTTCCATTTGCAGATGCGATATAATTTGGTGAAGTTACAACACCAATAACAGTGACAGTATCTCCGGAAACTTTTAAATCAGGTACACCATCGTTATTTGCATCAACTCTTGCCTGTTCAATTGTATAGAACATAACTCTATCAAGAATTACAAGAGGAATTCTTCCACCAATTCCATTTGAATAAACTACTTCCTTTTTACCATCCTGATCAACATCGGCAATATTAATTATATCGTATCTTAATGCGGGTTGAGTTGGGTCAATCTGGCTATCTATGATTGAAGTTTCATAACTTAATGGATCTGTGATTGCACCGCCTTTATATTTTAATCTTAGAATTGCACCATCAGGAACAGCATCTCGTGATCCAAAAACGAAATCGAGTCGTCCGTCTTGATCTAAATCACCAAAATCACCACCATATAATCTACCATTTGCACCAATTAATGGTGTGAAATCAGCTATTTGAGTAGTTGAAAATGTTGTATCAGAAGTTTTTTGCAGCAGAAATGCTTTTGCTTGTCCAACACTCCAACCTGCAACAACCACTTCATTAGTTCCATCATTATCTAAATCTACAACAGAGGCTGATTTCCATGAACCACCAGAGACAACATTAGCCTGACCAGTTTTTGCTTTCCATTGATTATTCTCAAAAAGAACAGGTGTAACAGTTCCATTTGAGTGAATCAAATAAATTTTATTATCCAGAATAAACAAGTCATAAAGAGTGGATGAGTTTATAGTTTGACCCAAACCATTACCTTCCCATGTCCAGGTTTCTGTTCCACCACCCAGATCAGGAACATCACTAACGGAAATTACACCAAATCTTTCACCTGCTACACGGCTTGCAAAAACAACTTCCTGTTTTCCATCGTTATCTATATCAACAACAAACCAGCGGAATGGTCTTAAGTTGTAATTATCAGCCACACCCATATTCCACTGTGTATTTGGTAAATAATTTCCTGAACCATCGGGAACACCAAGAACATCACTGCTATCACCTTTTACTTCAAATACAACTATTCTTGGCGGGTTTGGATTTTGAGTTGCATCAGTGAAATTGATTGGACCCCAGATTACTTCCTTCTTACCATCGTTATCAAGATCACCAATAGCTAAAGTGGGCCAGGTATTTTGTAATGGGATGTTTAGTTGAGCACGCCAAACTGTATCCCACTTTGTTCCATCAAACTCAAACTTATAAATTCTTGGTATTAATTCACCCGGACCGCTGTCATCCCAATTATTGTTGACAGCATAAATTTCTACCTTACCATCACCGTCAAGATCGACACCTGAAACAGCGTTACCGAAACCGGCAACTTCTACTGCAGGGACAGCAATGGTAGTTTGACGAACAAATTTTTCCTGTTGTGCAAATAATATATTAACTGCAACAACAAGAAAGACAATTGTGAGAAAAGATATTGTTTTTCTCATAGGGCTCTCCTTTTACTTTTGGTTATTTAATTAATGTCATCTTTTTAGTAATAGATTTCCCACCCGAAATGAGTGAATAAAAATATGTTCCTGATGTTAACTTCGAAGCATCGAAATAATACTTATAAACACCCCCGTCAAATTCAGAATTAGATATTAATTCTGTAATCTTCTCACCCAGTGAATTGAACACTATCAAGGAAATTACAGATCTTTCAGGTAGAGAAAATTGAATTGTGGTAACAGGGTTGAACGGATTCGGATAGTTTTGTTCCAATGTAAATGAAGTAGGAGTCAGATCAACTTTTTCTACATCAAGAATAGTGATGGGTATTGTAGGAATCTGTCCAGTGTAGACCCACTTATCAACAGTCCAGCCATAGTAAGAGACAGTATAAACATTATATTCCTGATCAACATCAACATTATAAAGTGAAGCGTATCCAGAAACATTACCCTGTTTTCCATCATCACCTCGATTATTGTAGGCACCTGTCATCAAATAATTCCATAAGGCTGAATCAATTGTGTCTAGAATTGCACCTGTATTAGGATTTACGAAATAAACCCTAGCATACTGATAAGCAGGGCTACCACCGAGCAATGAATCACATGCTACTAATAGAATGTTTTTATTGGGCATAAATTTTAATCCGAGTGGTCCGGGTCTTTTACCAGCAGAATTTGGAATTGTATCGTTCAAAACAAAATTGAATCCGTTATATAAGGTGTAACCTTGAGTTGGACTTCCTATATAACAATAAACTTTTCTCAGTGAATAATTTGATACATATACTATTCTACCGTCAGGTGATGCAGCTACACCACGAATGTATCCGAGTTCAGGAATTGTAATAGTTTGCATTGGTTGTGAATAATGTAAACCTCCCCAGCCTGGATCATTTTGAATAGAATTATAAATCAGTACTTTTCCATATTCATCTGTTTCATTACCTTCTTTTGTAACATATACTCGTCCGCTTGCATCCACATCAATCCCAAAGATTGGTTTATCATCTACTGTTGCCATACGATATTCAGTTGAATAAACAGAATCCTGCCCGAGATAGAAAACTAAAATATTTCTTTCAACTGTATCATTATTGGCAACATAAACAAGCGAATCATTACCTGCAGCAATATCCCAGGGTCTGAGCATCTCAACAACATCAAAACCACTAACCCATTGCATTCTAAATCCACCCACACCAGTTGTTCCATAACCAAATTGACCCAATCTACCATTAGAAGAATCAGCATTTCTGTAACCTACAAGATATGCAGTATTGTTTGATGGTCTATTCACAACAGCGACGAAAGTATTTGGTGAAAAAACTGCAACACTGGCTGTGTTATAACCAGTAGCGTTTGCATCAGGGTGATCCCATGTGGCATATGCACAATACCAGGAAGAATCGAAAACATATTGAGCATTTGCAACAGTAAAGGGAATGGAAATTAAAATTAAAAATAGTAAAAACTTTTTCATAGTGCCCCTCTCTTATTAATTAAAGTTGATGATTTTATGTTTATGAATTTTAACATCATCTTAATTTTAAATTACATATTTATTTATAAAAATCAATATTGTGGATAAAAATTGATTTTATCATCTTTTATATCTTCTCTTTTTCCATCTTCCAATATGATTCAAATATTTACAGTGAAATAAGTAAATGTTTGAAATTCAAAGAATTTTTTAGTTTCAATCTTAGAAGCTTTCTGTTGAAATGATAAAATATTTTTTGTTTTGGCAGAATAGCGATTTAATAAAGTAAAATTATTAATTATAAATTGAACTTAATTTCTTAAGAGAGAAAAAATTAACCATCAGTCAATCTCAACTTTTCAACATATTCCTTTATTCATGAGATTTAAATTCTTCAATTATTCACAACTTTATATTGAGTTTAATTTTCATTGATAGTAATTTGATTATTGAGATGTCATTATTACCCAATAAATTCTTTGCAAGAAAAATTTTATCAATAGCTCTTCCAGCAATTGCCGGACTTTCAAGTCACATTTTAATTTCAATCGTAGATACAGCAATGGTTGGGAGATTGGAAAATGCAAAGGAAAATCTTGCTGCGATGGGTTTGGGAGTACTAGCGACATGGGCAATTGTGAGTTTCTTTTCAAGTTTCAGTACTGGAACACATATTCTTGTTGCTCATGCTGAAGGAAGAAATGACTATTCGGAATGTAAGAACATCTTAAACACTTCACTAATCTTCGGTTTTATTGTGGGATTATTTTTCGGATTGATGATTTTTTTACTGGCTCCTCATTTTTCATATCTAATTGCCAAAGATCGAATAGTCGAAAGACTTACAAGTGATTATATCTCATTTCGTTTTCTTGGACTGCCCTTCTTTCTTATGATTGTTGCATACAGAGGATTTTTCTTTGGAATTGGTCACTCAAAAATCTTTATGATTTCTGGATTGATATTAAATATTGTCAACATTTTTTTGAACTGGATACTAATTTATGGAAATCTTGGTGCCCCTAAATTAGGCTTAAAAGGTGCTGCTCTGGCATCATCCATTTCTACTGTAGTCGATTTTTTCTTTTATCTATATGTAACCTTTTTAAGCTACTATCGAAAAAGATATCTGAGTAAAAAATCGTTTAAGTTTGATTTTAATATAATGCGTTCAATCATTAAACTTTCACTTCCTGTCTCCTTTCAAAATATTTTTATTCTGATTGGATTCTTAATCTTTATAGCTCTGATTGGAAATATAGGTACGCTTCAGCAGGCGGCAACTCAGACTGTTATTTCAATGATTTTTATTTCACTGCTTCCATGTTTTGCGTTTGGTATAGCAGCACAAACTTTAGTCGGCAATAGTCTTGGAAATAAGAAATATAATCTGGCTGAGAACTATGGAATAGAATCAATGAAACTTGTGACAATTTTTACTTATTCACTTGCAATTCTTTTCATCTTCTTTCCATCAGTAATTCTTCATATAGTTACCAACGACAAAATAATTATTCAAACAGCAATTCCAGCTCTGAAAATTGCTGGAATTTCTCAAGTATTTTACGGACTTGCAATTGTTCTCGCTTACATCTTACAGGCAACAGGGTTATCTCTTTATGTTATGAAAATGGAAGTTCTCACAAATTGGCTTATCTTTTTACCGATTGCATTTTTTAACAGTACAATTTTGAATCTTGGTTTTATTCCTACCTGGTTGAGTTTGCCCATTTATATTTTTGTTTATACTTTATTGTTATTAATAAAATTTTTAAGTGGAAGCTGGAAGAATAATTCATAGATGATTACAAAATTTTTTCGAACAATTGTTAGCTACAAATACAGCTGGTTAATACTGACTATCTTATTCATCAAAATCAAGCTTTCAATTCTTTTTCAGGAACAGATTCTACTTTCGATATTAAGTGATATCCTTTTAATCCCAATCGTTTATAGAATTGTTCAAAGCTTAATTAATATTCAAAGACAGAGAAACTTCAGTCAGATTCAATTACTGATTGAATTTATAATTGCGGAAATAATTTTCATCTTAATTTCTGAAGCTTCTCTTTACATCCTCAGTCCGACCTTAAAAAGTTTAAAAAATATCGTTGAAAAACCAGCTCTTTTCATTGGATTGCTTTCGACTTTTTATGCGATTATTTATGTGACTTTCATTTCATTAATTCTGAGCATAATAACAATTCTCTATTTCACTAGACAAAAGAAGAAACAGGATAGATATTATTATACAATGATTATCTTTCTGATTCTTAGTTCGATTTGCAGCAATTTTAATAAGATAGAATCTCTTCAATTTTTGCCTTACACATTTGGTACTCTTTCCATTTTTTTCTTCATAATAATGTCATATCTAAATAAATGGATCATTTACCTAAAAAGAAAAGAGAAATTAATCGTAATTGGTCTGAGCAATCTTTTGCTCTTCATTATAATTTATTCTATGATCAGTTCCGGATCTAAAAGTCAATTGGAAGATTTGTTGAGTGTATTTTCCAACTCAATTGTTCAAGGGTATAATTTAATTCTTGGGATTGCGTTTGTTTATTCGTTGTTGTTGATTGTGGTTTCTATATTTCAGCTACCAACGACTGAATTGATCGAAAAACGCACATTCGAAGTTGAATCACTCCAAAAGTTTTCCCAAACTATTTCAAAAGTTTTTGATATAGACGATCTGACTTCTTTTATTTTTGATACTTTGAAAAAAATCAACAACCCGAAAAACATCTGTTTAGTTCTTATTAATGAAGAGGATAAACTAAACTTTTATAATTCACCCACTCAAGTTGACGAAACCTTTAAAATTTTTGTGGAGAATTACATCACCAATGAACAATTAAAAACTCTTTCTTTGAATCCTGCAAAAATCAATCCAAATTATTTTGAACTTTATCAATCAGCTAAAATCGATTCAAACAAAATTATAAAAGTACCTTTAATCTTTAACGATAAATTACTCGGAATATTATTTCTTGATTTTTCTAAAGATTTCAATATCGAGAATGAAGATTTGAACACCATAAAATCAATTGCAGAGTACACAAGCATAGCAATCCAGAATAATCGTTTCTTCCAGGAATCAATTAAAAAAGAAAGACTTGAAAAAGAGCTTGAAGTTGCAAGAGACATTCAACGAAGATTACTACCTCAGACGGTACTACAGCTAAAGGAATTAGATGTTTCCTGGTTGTTTATTCCCGCTTTTGATGTTGGTGGTGATTATTATGATTATTTTATTATCGATGAATCATCAGTGAGTTTTGTAATTGCTGATGTTAGCGGAAAAGGAATTTCAGCTGCTTTTTATATGTCTGAAGTTAAAGGTATTTTTGAATCGTTATCGAAGATTTCAAAAAGTCCAAAAGAAATTCTAAAAATTGCAAATAAAATACTATTTAAAAGCCTTGATAAAAAAAGTTTTGTTAGTGCTGTGTATATAACTATCGACTTAAAATCTGGTCAAACAAAACTTTCGAGAGCAGGACATTGCCCTATTATTTATATGACAAATCAGGAATACAAAACTTTAAAACCTTCAGGCATTGCGATTGGATTAGATTGTTCAAAAATCTTTGAGAACAATATCGATGAAATTACACTCAATTTGAAACAAGGTGATTTTTTATTTTTATACACTGATGGAGTAATCGAAGCAAGGAATAAAGCTAAAAATGAATTTGGTGAAGAAAGATTGGAAAAAATACTGAATCATTCAAAAGAACAAACCTGTGATCAAATAATCCAACATATAGCAAAAGAGATTTCAATTTTTTCTCAGGACTATCCTCAACATGATGATATAACCATGCTTGCAATAAAATTTTTA
Organism: uncultured Ignavibacteriaceae bacterium; assembly: GCA_964527925.1. Taxonomy (GTDB): domain Bacteria; phylum Bacteroidota; class Ignavibacteria; order Ch128b; family Ch128b; genus Ch128b. The sequence goes on along the minus strand of CAZGQO010000012.1, from coordinate 63,754 downwards.
GGAGTTTCAAAATGAATGAATTCAAATTAAATCTTAAAAGTGTTGACGATGTTAATATAATCGAGTTAAAAGGTTATCTTGATGCTCATACAGCACCTTCGCTTGAAAAGACAATTGCTGATTTGATTAATGAGAATAAGTACAAAATTGTAGTGAATTTTTCTGAACTGGATTATATAAGCAGTGCGGGACTTGGAGTTTTTATGTCTTTTATTGAAAATATCAGAAATAACGGCGGAGATATAAAATTTTCAGCAATGAGTGATAAGATTTACAATATTTTTGATTTGATTGGTTTCCCACTAATCTATGAATTCTACAAAACAGACGAAAAGGCAATAGAAAAATTTAAATCCAGCGAGCAGTAAATTGAAATCTTCCAAACAATTCACATTCAAGAGCAAAGCTGAAAATCTTGTAGAAATCAGAAAATACACAGAGAATTTTCTATCATCGAATGGTGTATCTTTAGATGATATTGAAAAAATAATCTTAGCAATTGATGAAGCGTGTACAAACAAAATTAAACATGCCTATAAAAATGATCCAACAAAAAAAATAATTCTAAAGCTTGAATTATCAGATAATTTGTTCACAGCTGAAATCGTTGATTCTGGACTTCCTTTCGAACCTGATAAAGTTCCACTGCCTGATATTGACTTAAACTACAAATCAGGGAAAAAAGGAGGCTATGGAATTTACTTAATGAAAAAATTAATGGATGAAGTCAAATATGAATTCTTAGATTCTGGTGAAAACATAATAACTCTTAAAAAATTTGTAAAACTTGATTCAAATGGATAAAAAGTTAGATTATTCTAATCTTGATAAACATCACCTGCAAACTCTCATCGATTTCAGTCAAACAATTAATTCCTTTAACTCCAAAAGTGAGCTTGTTAATCATTTACTCCTGGTATTGATGGGAAAATTTCTTCTCAAAAGATCAGCATTCTATATTTTTGAAAACAATTCATTGAAATTGGTTTCATCAAAAGGGATTGATTTAAGTAATAACTATAGAAATTTTATAATTGAGAACGAGAAGAACTTCGAACATGAGATAGAGAAAATTTTTCTTAATGAACGACTCTTTAGTAATTACAAACTTTTAATCCAGAAAGACAAAAAAATTGGAATTATTCTTTATAGTTTCCATCTGAACAAAAAATCGTTTCAACAGGAAGAACAAAATTTATTTGAAAGCATTCTTAACCTATCAATACCAGCCATTGATAATTTGCTTATCATAGAAAATCTAAACGAACTAAATAAAAGACTTCAATCAAAAATTTCTCAAACTCGTTCGCTTTTTGAGTTAAGTAAAGAGTTATCATTAATTCTTGATGAGAATGATATTTATAAATTCTTGAGTTACACAATTATGGGAAATTTTTTAATTAACAAGTTTGCTCTTGTCAGCATAACAAATAATCAGAAGGAAATTATAGGATCTAACTTCGAAAGTTCTTTCTCATCATTTTTAGATAATATCGATGTTAATAATTTAAGAAGTCCCTTAAAATTTGAAGACCTTCTTAAAATAAATCCCGAGTTTTCAGAATTTTCAAATTTGAATATTGGACTAATCATTCCTATTGAAATTAAAAATTCTATATCAAGTATAATAATTTGCGGTAAAAAACTCACAAAAACTGATTTCATCAGTGACGAAATTGAATTCATTGAATCACTCGGAAGTGTTGCTGCAATCTCATTAGAAAACATTCACCTCTTCCGAGAAACAATAGAGAAGCAAAAGATAGAAGAAGATATTCGCATTGCAAAAGAGATACAGAAAAAATTATTGCCCGCAAGTTTTCCTGTTTCAAATTTTTTTGAATTTTATGGATTCAATCAATCATCGCGGCAGGTTGGTGGCGACTACTTTGATGTGTTCAGAATCACCAATGAACAAATTTTAATTCTAATTGCTGATGTTGTTGGAAAAGGAATTGGTGCATCACTAATTATGTCGAATTTTCAAGCAACAGTTAAAGCAATAACAAGAAAGTCATCAAATCTTGGAGAACTGACAAAAGAATTAAACAACTTGATGTTCAAAAATCTTCAGGTCGGAAATTTTATAACTCTTTTCTGGGGAATACTTGATGAAAAAACAAAATCATTACAGTATGTAAATGCAGGTCACAATCCACCTTTTCTGATTCGTAACCATGAAATAATAAAACTTGAAAAAGGTGGAATGATAATTGGCATCATTGAACAAAATTTAGAATACGAAATTGGAAATATCGATTTACAATCTGGGGATTTATTATGTCTTTACACTGATGGTTGCATTGAAGCCAGAAACCAGAACGACGAAGAGCTTTCTGAAGAAAGATTTATTGAAAAAATTCTCGAATATAAAAATCTCACTCTTGAAATTATAACCAATAAGTTGATTGATGATGTCTTAACTTTTACGGCTGATTTAAATTCACTCGATGATTTGACACTTCTTTTGTGCAAAGTAAAATGAAGTTGGTAAGATTTCTATCGATTAACATTTGACTTTATTGCGTTATATCCCGAATATCCCAGAAAAATTAAAATTAACGCTGAAATTAAAAAGACAGGTCTGATACCAATTTGCGAAGCAATTATTCCACTTAAAGTTGGACCAAGTAAGTTTCCAAGCACTTGAGCCGAACTTGCAATTCCCATAATCCCGCCTCTTTTTTGAATCGGTGAATTTTGACTGACTAATGTATACAAGACTGGAAGCATTCCCCCAAGTGATAGTCCAAGAATACATCTAACTATTGCGAGCAAATATGGATTATAAATAAAAAAGTGAAGTGCATAACTCAAACCTGCAAAAGTTGCAGCAATGGCAATAGATTTGTTCACAGGAAATTTTTCATTCCATTTACCCCACATTGGTGCACCAATCATATTGAATACGCCCATTATCCCATACAACAAACCTGCAATAGAAGCGAGAAATTTTTTGTCGATGTGAAGAGTTTCAGCGTAGAGTGCAAATAATGGTTGATTAAACGCAATTGATATTTGAGTGAAAACTATCATTATTATTATTAATCTTAATTGATGATGATTGAAAACTAATTTGTAGTTATCGATTAATTTTGTCTCTTCAGATAAATTGTTTTTCTTCTCTTCTCTCACCTTAAAGATTGCAAGCATTGCACTTGTGAAGCATAAAAACGCAGTGATAAAAAATATTGGTCTGATTCCAATACGATCAGCAAGAAATCCACCAACGAAAGGACCTAAAACTGTCCCACCTGATGTTGCTGTTTGAAGTAATCCAAGTGCATAACCAGTTTTTTCTCGTGGAGTTGAAGAAGCGACAAGAGCCATAGAAGCAGGGACAAATCCACTCACCATTCCCTGTACCAATCTTCCAATCAATAAATGATAAGCGTTCTGAGAACTTCCAATTAAAACCTGTGCAAAAGCAAGTCCAAATAACGCTCTAATAACCATCAGTTTTTTGCCATACTTATCACCGAGATAACCCCACACTGGCACAAGAACAAACGAAAACAAAAATGGTCCTGAAAAGACAAATCCACTCCATCTGGCAACCAAATGTGGTTCTTTAACTCCAAGTTCTCTCAAATAAAGCGGCAGGAACGGTACAACCATACTCATTCCCATCATTGCAATAAATTGCCCTACCCAGATTATAAATAAATTCGTCTTCCAATTCTTCATTTTAACAATACAAAATTAGTGATTATGAATAGAATTTATTTTTATAATGATTCGATTGAATTAACACTTCAATAAAAGTTTTTAGTTTTTCATTAAAGAAAAGATTCACAGAATTTGTTCAATTAAAATATTAAGTGATTATAAGAGAAAAGTATAAACATAGATCTAAACATTTCAATCGTATTAACTGAATCATCCAAAATTATTAACTACATTTTTTTTAAATTCAATAAAAATTGAAAACTGAATGAGAGAAAAACTGAGCGTTACGATAATTACAAAGAATGAAGAGAAAAATATTAAAGAGTGTCTTGAATCAATCAAATGGGCTGATGAGATTATCATTGTTGATGCATTCAGTACAGATTCGACAGTTGAGATTGCAAAGAAGTACACCGACAAAATCATTCAACGGGAGTGGAATGGTTTTGCAGATCAAAAAAGCTTTGCTCTTGAAAATACATCAAACGAATGGGTTTTAAGTCTCGATGCTGACGAACGAGTCTCTGAATCACTGAAAGAAATGATCCTGCTGTTGCTTTCAAATAATGAATTAATCAATCAATTTTCTGGTTATCAAATTAAGCGGGATAATTTTTTCTTGAATAAACGAATAAAAAGTTGCGGCTGGGGAAATGATTATCAGGTGAGGTTTTTCAGAAAATCAAAGACAAAAATTTCAAATCGACTTGTACACGAAGGATTTATTGTTGATGGAAATCTGGGAAAACTCAACGAACCCATTCTTCATTTTAGTTACAGAAGTTTCAAAGAAGCACTTGATAAAATAAACCATTACTCATCACTTGAGGCACTTGAGAAAGCCAGTAAACAGAAATCAAATATTTTTACGATTCTCATTTATCCTGTGATTTATTTCATTCAACATTTTATTTTCAGGTATGGATTTGTTGATGGAATTTATGGATTTTTTGTTTCGCTTTTTCATGCATGGACAAAACTTCTGGTTCAATTAAAAATCTGGGAACTTCAGCATAAAACCTACGATGATCGATAAACAACCTCGCTTTTTAATTTGCAGAATCGATAGAATTGGAGATGTTGTTCTTTCAACTCCACTTCCAAGAGAAATCAAAAGAAAATATCCAAAAAGTTTTGTAGCCGTCCTTGTAAGAAAATATACTCATGCAGTTTATCTGAATAATCCTCATGTAGATGAAATAATAATCTACAATGAGAATAATGATTTTAAATCTTTCATTTCCGAAGTGAAGAAAATTCGTTCTTATAAATTCGATTACGCATTTATGCTCTTGCCCAATGAACGATTGAACTATTTACTATTCTTATCTGGAATAAAAACTCGAATTGGTGTAGGTAATAAGTTATATCAGTTTTTAACTTTCACAAAATATGTTGACAGGAAAAAATACATTCCATTGCGCCATGAAGCTGATTATTGTCTTGATATGATTCGTAAAATTGGAATTGAAGCTGAGTCGTTGAATCCAGAAATTCATTTAACTTCAGAAGAAAAAGCAATTGCCAATCAAATCAGAAAAAAACTTTCGTCTAACGGTGAAAAATTAATTGGAATAAATTCTACGAGTGGAAATTCATCGCCAAATCTTTCACCAGAAGAATATAAAAATCTAATTGAAAAACTTTTGACAGTTCAGAATTTCAAAGTAATCGTAACAGATTTAAATCCGCCACCGAAATTGCAAAACATAGAAAATGTTCACTACGTAATGTTGAACGATACACTTCGTGAATCGATAGTTAAGTTTTCAATCCTTGATGTTTTGATTTCATCAAGTACGGGACCAATGCATATTTGTGCTGCATTAAAAATTCCAACAATTACAGTCTTCTGTCCCCTTCCTGCCTGTTCACCAAAACTCTGGGGACCACTCGGGAATGAATCACGAATAGTTATGCCGTATCCTGAATATTGTCAAAATCAGTGTCCAGGAAATCCTAAGATTTGCAGATACGAAGGAAACAGCGGTGTAAATGCGGAAATTCTTTTTCAAACGATTGTTAATTTCTTTAAAGAAAGTTGAATCAATCTTTCTGATTTAATTTTTTAATCCCACGCAAACCTATATCTGTTCTAAAGTATTTATTTTCAAATTCAATTTGTTTTGCGTATTCATAAACTTTGTCAACAAGATTTTTGAATGGTTCAACTTCTGAGTAAGCAACAATATCTAAAACTCTTCCACCATTAGTCACAATTTTTTTATCGACAAATTTAGTCCCAGCGTGAAATATCATAATTCCTTTTTCATCTTGAATTCTGTCTAATCCTTTTATATCAAATCCTTTTTGAAACTCATCAGGATAACCTTTTGATGCAAGAACCAGACAAACTGCTTTCCCACTTAATTCTAAATCATCATCTTTAAGTTCACCATTTACAGCTTTCCAGATTAGTTCGAGAAAATCTGATTTAATCGTTGTCAAAACAGATTGAGTTTCCGGATCACCAAATCGGCAGTTAAATTCTATCACTTTAATTCCATCACGAGTTTGAATCAATCCACAATAAAGACATCCGACATATTTTTCATAATTTTCTCTCAGCTCTTCAAGTACAGGCACAATTATTTTTTGAGTTATTTCTTCAACTTGTTTATCGGTCAACAATTCTGGAAAACAATATGAACCCATTCCACCAGTGTTTTTGCCAGTATCGTTATCACCCACTCTTTTATAATCTTGAGCAGGAGTTAAAATTTTGAAATTTATTCCGTCCGTAATTACAAAAACAGAAAACTCCTCACCTTCCAGAAATTCTTCGATAAGAATTTTATCTCCCGATGAACCAAACTTTTTGTTTACAAAAATTTCATCAATTACATCAAGAGCATCTTTTTCATCCTGACAGATTGTAACTCCCTTGCCTGCAGCTAATCCATCAACTTTAACAACAAGAGGATAATTTGACGAGGATTTTAAAAATTCTCTTACCTCAGACAATTGGTTATAATTAAATTCTCGATAAACAGCTGTTGGAACATTTCTTCTGGACATTACTCTTTTTGCGAAGGCTTTACTGCCTTCAATCTGTGCTGATAATTTAGAGGGACCAAAAACTTTTATTCCAGCTTGATTTAAGAAGTCAGCAATTCCATTCACAAGAGGATTTTCTGGACCAACAACTACAAGATCAATTTTATTTTCAATGCAGAAATTTTTTATTGCACCAAAATCATCGATGGATATTGAAATATTTTGACCCAATCTTTGCGTTCCAGGATTTCCTGGAATGATGAAAAGTTTATTCAAAAGATTGCTTTGAGAAATTTTCCATGAGAGTGCGTCTTCTCTTCCGCCAGAACCAATTACTAAAACATTAAGCTTCATCTTTAAGATTGAATTGAAAAATTTTTATTAATTCTTGGGTTAATTTTTTTCTTTCAAATTGATTAATATAATTTCTGTCACCCGAAGGTAGAATACCATTCTTATACAATTCAAAAATTTGAACTAAAGTATTTTTAATCTCTTCCACATTATCAGGTTCAGTTATAAACGAAGCACCGTAATCTTTAAGAATATAAGCAGCTGCACCATTTTTCGGAACGCAGGCAAGAAGGGGCTTACCTGTTCCCATGTACTCAAAGAGTTTACTTGTTGCATAAAGATGCGGATTTTTTTTATGACGAATCATTAACCAGAGTACATCCGAATTTAATAAATAACTGATATTCGTTTTATGATCAACATAGCCTGTGAAATAAAAAGTATATTTCAATCTCGAGTTTTGAATTTTTTTGAGATAATAGGATGGAAATCTTCCGACAAAATAGAATTCAACTTGATTTTCAATATCTGGTCTTTCATAAAATAATTTTTCTACTGCTTCAATGAAAAATTTCGGAGTACGATCTTCATAAAATGCACCGCTGTAAGTTATTCTTAGTTTACTCTTTTCTTTATCTGTAATAAAATTGATTTCGAAATCTTCTTTATCGTAACCATGAGGGATAATTACGATTTCATCAGCTGAAAGAAATGGATAAAGTCTCAAAAGATGCTCTTTAATCTGACGAGTATAGACCACAATTTTATTGCTTTGATGCAAGACTTCCCTTTCCATTGATTTTACAGTCCAACGATGAATTGGAGTTGGATAAAAAGATAAACCATCATCGAGCCATGCATCACGATAATCTAAAATCAAAGGAATATTAAATTCTTTTTTTAGTTGTGCACCTATCCTTAAATCAGTATATGGTGGTGCAGTTGCAAAAATTATGTCGAAAGTTTCTTTTTCAAGTAATTTTCTTGCTTCTTGAAGAGCTGACTTCATCCAGAATCTTTTATTATCCGGCAGGATGAAAGTCTGACTTATTCTATTTAATATTTTTCGAAGAAATTCACTTTTGATTTTCGATTGATTGATCACTCTCTGAGTTGGATCTTTTGATCCTGTTCGAATTATTCTGATATTTCTTTCTTCGAGTTCTTTCAAAAGTGTTAGATCAAAAGCATAATAAGCTCTTGGGTTGATTGTAAGTACAGTTGGTTCCCAGCCAAATTCTGTCATATACTTCACAAATTTTGCCGTTCGTTGAACGCCACTAAATCCCATCGGTGGAAAATAATATGCAATAACCAAAACTTTTCTTTTCATAGAATTATCAGCTCATCATTTGTTTCTGTTAGAATTTCTACGTTTGAATCAGTAACCAAAATATCCTGTTCAATTCTAATCCCGAACTTATTCGTAAAATAGAGTGCAGGTTCAATTGCTAAAATCATATTTTTTGAAATTTTATGCTGAGAAGTTGTAGAGAGTCGTGGATAATTATGCAAATAAACACCAAGTCCGTGACCTAATGCATGAGTAAAATTTTTATCCAAACCAAATTTCTTAATATACTCAACAACAAGTGAGGCAGGTATTGAAGCCTGAATATCTGATTTGATATTATCCATTGCGATTTTCAAAGCTGTTCTAACCAGATTATATTTTTCTAAAAAAGAATTTGATGGTTTTCCAAAAAAAATTGTCCTGGTGATATCAGAGTTGTAACCATTTACATTAACTCCGAAATCAATCAACACAGGCTCGTTCTTTTTTAATTTTTTAATAGAAGATTGCCCATGTGGAAAAGAAGTATTTTTTCCGAAGAGCACAATTGGTTCAAAAGCTTCACCTGCGTTTAACTTGTTGATTTTATATCTCAATTCAGCCTTTAATTCGACTTCAGTAATTCCTTCTCGAATATCGTTCAATATCTCTTTGAAAATTTTATGTGTGATTTTAATTGCCTTCTTAGTCTCACCTATTGAGAAGGAATCTTGCTGTGCAAAGAAAAATCCTAAATCTTTTGTAGCCGGTTTTAGTTGTAAATTTTCTATCTTTTTGAATTTTAAAAAACGATCGAGAGTAATTTTGGAATTTTCAAATATCAGCTGTTTAATTTTTTTCTTCTTTAAGAATTTCTGAATCGAGTCAATCAAATCATTTTGAATTAAATCATATTTCAGATTTGCTTTTAAGCGACTCAACTGCTGAAGATATCTTCTATCTGTTAAAAGAAAAACCTCATCATATAATACAAACAAATGAGAATTGGTCGACTTAAATCCAGATAGATAAATTACATCTTCAGTTTTTGAAGTATAAAAAGTGGAATCTTTATTTAAAGACAAAATATTCCTGAGAATTTTAATTCGTTGATCAAAAATATTTTTCATACCCAATTAGTTGCCTTTTACTCTGTAGTTTGGAGCTTCTTTTGTGATAGTTACATCGTGCGGATGGCTTTCTTTAAGTCCCGCTTCTGTAATTTTAACAAAACTTGTTTTAGACTGTAATTCTTTGATGTTTTTCACTCCACAATAACCCATTGCAGATCTCAAACCACCAATCATCTGATAAACAGTTTCCGAAAGTGGACCTCGATATGGAACTCTTCCTTCAATTCCTTCTGGGACCAATTTTTTAATATCATCTTCAACATCCTGAAAATATCGATCTTTACTCCCCTTTTTCATTGCTTCAAGTGAACCCATCCCACGATAGACTTTATAACTTCTGCCTTCATACAAAACTATTTCACCGGGACTTTCTTCAGTTCCGGCAAACAAACTTCCAATCATTACTGAATCAGCACCTGCTGCCAGTGCTTTTGCAATATCGCCTGTTTGTTTAATTCCTCCGTCAGCAATGATTGGAATATTGTATTTCTTTGCTGCTTTTGCACATTCCATGATTGCAGAGATTTGAGGAATTCCAACTCCAGCAATAACTCTTGTTGTGCAAATTGATCCTGGCCCAATACCAACTTTCACACAGTCAGCACCAGCTTTAATTACATCAATTGTAGCCTCAGCAGTTCCAACATTTCCGCCAATCAAATCAAGTTCAGGAAATTTCTTTTTTACTTTTTTGATTGTATCGAGAACAGCTGTTGAGTGAGCATGAGCAGTATCAATAACTATAACGTCAACTCCAACACTTCTTAAAGCTTCGACTCTATCCATTGTTGAACGATCAATTCCAACAGCAGCACCAACTCTTAATCTTCCGTGTTTATCTTTACATGCATTCGGAAAACTTTTCTTTTTCTGAATGTCTTTGAAAGTTATCAAACCAATTAATATGTTTCTCTTATCGACAACAGGGAGTTTTTCAATTTTATATTTCTGAAGAATTTTTTCTGCTTCGGTCAAAGATATTTTGCCTTTTGCAGTTATCAAGTTTTCTTTTGTCATTAGTTTATCAACACTCAAAGAAAGATCAGGCTCAAATCTCAAGTCTCTGTTTGTCAGAATTCCAAGAAGTTTTCTGTTTTCATCAACAATTGGTATTCCTGAAATTCTATACTTTTGCATTAACTCAAGAGCTTCAGCAATTGTTTGATGCGGGAACAAAGTTATGGGATCTTTAATCATTCCACTTTCACTTCGCTTAACCTTATCGACCATATCAGCCTGTACTTCAATACTCAGATTTTTATGAATGATTCCAATTCCACCTTCACGAGCAATTGCAATCGCCATCTGCCATTCGGTAACGGTATCCATTGCCGCTGAAATTAATGGAATGTTCAACCTGATTTTATTCGTCAATCTTGTTGAAACATCAACATCACGGGGCAAAACAGTTGATTTAGCCGGAACCAATAAAACATCATCAAAAGTCAGAGCTTCGTATATAATTTTATTTTTCATGATAATTTTTTTCTAATTGTTTAAAACTTCATTTCAAATATATCAAAGCTTATTATTCAAATGCAGAATAACCAGTAATATCTTCACCCACAATTAAAGTGTGCATTTCGTGAGTGCCTTCATAAGTTTTAACCGATTCAAGATTTGCCATATGACGCATAATTGGATACTCATCAAGAATTCCATTTGCACCAAGAATTTCTCTGGCAACTCGACAAATATCAAGAGCAACTTCACAATTATTTCTTTTTGCAAGAGAAATGTGAGTGAATCTTGCCTTACCCTGATCTTTCAATCTTCCCAGTTGAAGTACGAGCAATTGAGCCTTTGTAATTTCGGAAAGCATCCAGACTAATTTTGCTTGAGTCAATTGATAAGCAGCAATCGGTTTCGAAAATTGAACTCGAGATTTTGCATAATCTAGTGCGGTTGTGTATGCGACCATCATTGAGCCAATCACACCCCATGCAATTCCATATCTTGCCTGACTTAAACACATCAAGGCGGACTTTAATCCTTGTGTATTTGGCAGCCAATGTGAATCAGGTACAAAGACATTATCAAGAACAAGTTCTGAAGTAACTGAAGCTCTAAGTGAATGTTTATTCTTCATTTCAGGTGCAGAAAATCCTTTAAAGTCTTTTTCGACTAAAAATCCGTGAACAACACCATCCAATTTTGCCCATACAACTGCAACATCAGCAATTGTTCCGTTTGTAATCCACATTTTTGTTCCGTTTAAAATAAATCCGCCATCAACTTTTTCAGCTCGTGTTAGCATTCCACCAGGATTAGAACCAAAATCAGGTTCAGTTAAACCAAAGCAACCAATTTTTTCTGCTCGTGCAAGTTTTGGAAGCCAGTAATCTTTTTGTTCTTCACTTCCAAAGGTATAGATGGGATACATCACTAAAGCACTTTGAACTGAAGCAAAACTTCTAATCCCACTATCACCTCTTTCGAGCTCTTGCATCATCAAACCATAAGCGACATTATTGAGATTTGCACATCCATATTTTTCAGGAAGAGTTGCTCCAAAAATTCCAAGCTCAGCCATTTCAGGAACCAGATGCATTGGAAAAGTGCCTTCTCTATAATGTTTTTCAATGATCGGGATTACTTTATCCTCAACAAACCCCCGAATTGTTGAGCGAATGAGTTTTTCTTCTTCAGTAAAAAGATCGTCAATATGATAATAATTTACACCTTCAAATTTCATTTATTGCTCCATAAATTTTTACAAAGTTATTTAGATATGATTTCGTAAACAAGGAAACATTAAAGTTTGTTTTTTTTATAATTGCCGATTATAAATTGATTTTTTAGAATATTTTACATAAGCCCTAACTTAAACCTAAAAGTAAATTGAACTTGCTAAAAAAATCGGATGATCAATTTCTTGTTAATTAATAAAATTTATTGTATTCGTCTTAAGATCATTTTTAATTATTCGCTGATTAAATTATCAATGAATTTCTCTTTTTGATTAAAAATTAATTTGAAATAATTTTGAAGAGTATGAATCAATCAATCGAAAATGCAAAATTTGTTGTATGTGATGTCGAAACAACTGGATTAAATCCAGTCACTGATAGAATAATAGAAATTGCGCTGGTCAAAGTTGAGAACCTTAAAATAACAGACAAATTTTCAACTCTAATTAATCCAGAAACTTTTATTCCTCCATTTATAACAGATTTAACTGGAATTAGAAACGAAGATGTTTTTAATGCTCCAAAATTTAACGAGGTTGTTCTTCAAATTCGTGATTTCTTGAAAGACTCTATTTTTGTTGCTCACAATGCTTCTTTTGATCACAAATTTGTTTTACATAGTTTCTTACGGGAAAATATATATCCTCCTGATATTCAAGTTTTATGTACAAAATTATTGGGAAGACGGATTGTACCTGGATTGGATAGCTATGGCTTAAGTTCTTTAACAAGATTTCTGGGAATTAAAAATCTCAACGCGCACCGAGCGCTCGGTGATGCTTTGGCTACTGCTCATTTATTATTACGATTGATTGATGAAGGTTCAAAACAATTCCAATTTTCAAGTCTTGATGATTTAATTTCTTTTCAGTATAGACCTACCCGAAGTTTGTTTCAATTAAAAGTAAGAAATGGATTAGCTGAACAAATTGCTTACATACCTCAAAAGCCTGGTATTTACATTTTCAAGAACAAAAAAAGCGAAATTATTTATATTGGTAAAGCAAAGAGTTTAAGATCCCGTGTATTAAGTTATTTCAGAAGTGATGACAGTCGATCAAGAAAAATTATCAGGTCCGCCAGTTCTCTTGAATTTATCGAGACTGGAAGCGAACTCTCAGCTTTTTTACTTGAATCCGAATGGATAAAAAAATATAAACCAAAACTTAATAAAGCCTTAAAGATTGTTAGAAAATATTCATTCATTGCTCTCCAAGCAGATCACTCATTCCCAAGGCTTGAAGTTACATCCAGATTAAATGGAAGTGGTGCACTTTATTTTGGTCCATTCCAGCGAAGAGAAACAGCCGAAGAAATTCTTGATGTGATTTCAAGGTCAACAATGTTAAGAGAATGTGATGATAAGACATTGAAAAAAAATCGTCCCTGTTATCTTCTTGATATCAAAAGATGCCTCGGTCCCTGTATAAATAAAAACATTCAAGAAGAATACAATCAGGAAATTGAAGTTGTAAAATCTTTTTTGGTGGGGAATAATCTCTCTATCCTGAATCGATTAATTGATAAAATGAAGGAATTCTCTCATCGTCAGAAATTTGAGGAAGCTGCCAAAGTTCGTGATTCAATTAAAGTAATTATTAACAGCATCAGCAAAATTAAAGTATTAAAAGAACCAATTAATTCGATCAATGCAATCATCATAATTTTCGAGAAGTTGAAGCCTGCGGAAATTGTTGGATTAAAAAATGGAATCGTAGTTTTCATTAAAAAATATGAAGAGAATGATAGTTTCCTCTTCGAAGTAGTTGAAGAGTATTTAGCAGAACATCAGATTGATTTTGATTTATCACTTAATATTGAGAAGATAAAAATCATCTCCAACTATCTGGTAAATCAAAAGTCAAATTATAAAATAATTTATACTTCAAATCTTTCTCAAGAAGTATTTTATGAAAAATTAAGATTAACTATTCTGGAGGGTTCGTGTTGATTGAATCTTACAATCCAAACACAAATGAAAAAATCGGTGAAGTTCTTAGAACCAACCCAGAAGAAGTTTCATTGATTGTTGAAAAAGCAAGATCGGCTCAACAACACTTCAAAAATCTACATCTCAGAGAACGATTGAAATTTATTTCAAAGTTGAAAGAACTTATTTACCAGAATAGAGATGAAATTGCCAATTTGATTACTAAGGAAAATGGTAAACCAATTTTTGAAAGTTACTCAACTGAAATTATTCCAACTCTGAGCATTGCAAGTTATTATCTAAAAAAGTCCTCCAAATTTCTAAAACCTCATAAAGAAAGAATAAAACTTCCGGTGATGATTCACAAAAAAAGCTGGATTGAATATGAACCTTATGGTGTTATTGGAATAATAAGCCCGTGGAATTATCCTCTGTTACTCCCAATGGGTCAAATTATTCCTGCGTTGATTGCAGGCAATGCGGTAATCTTCAAACCATCTGAATGGACATCGTTGGTTGGGAAAAAAATAGACGAATTAATTAACTCCACAGGAATTCCCGAAGGTGTTTTCAACACAATTTATGGTGAAGCCGAAGTTGGTGAAGCTCTTGTTAAAAGTCCGATTGATAAATTGTTTTTCACGGGAAGTACAGCTGTTGGAAAAATTATCGCAAAAGCTACAGCTGAAAAACTTTTGCCCGTTTCACTTGAACTTGGAGGAAAAGATCCAGCCATTGTGCTCGAGGATTCTGATTTAGATAGAACTGTACAGGGAATTCTCTGGGGATGCTTGATGAATGCAGGTCAGACATGTGTTTCAATTGAACGAGTATATGTCGATGAAAAAATTTTTGATTCTTTTATCTCAAAAATGATTGATTGTCTTAAGAACATAAAATCATTTTCAGAATCGATGTATTATGATTACTCAAATATCAAATTAACTAAACAAGTTCAAATTATTAAAGATCAAATCGAAGATGCATTAGAAAAAGGTGCAAAAATTTTATTTGGTGCAAAAATTGATGGAAATTTTGTTCAACCAACTTTATTAATCGATGTAAATCACTCAATGAAAGTTATGCAGGAAGAAACATTCGGACCAGTTATTCCAGTGATGAAATTCAAATCAATTGATGAGGCAATTAATTTAGCGAATGATTCTAATTATGGACTTTCAGCTTCGGTGTGGACAAAAAATATCAAACTTGGAATTCAAATTGCCAAAAAGATCAAAAGTGGATCTGTTCTGATAAATGATTCAATTAGTTATTTCGGTGCGGGTGAGGCAATTGTTGGTGGAATTAAAATGAGTGGAAATGGAAGAGTTCACAGCAGAAGTGGTATAATGGAAATGGTTTACGAAAAATATTACAACACTGATAGTTTTACATGGCAGAAAAAATTATGGTGGTTTAATTATTCACAGAAACGAACAGAGAAAATCATAGCTGCCACTGAATTTCTTTTCGATATGAAAATTTTTAAGAAGATCCTAAAAGGAATTAAAGTCTTACCTGAATTATTGAAAAAATTCTAAAATGAAATTTCTTTAAAGACTTTTATTGAAGATTTTAAATCATTTCGTTTAGTAATTCAGATCTTGGTTGAGGAATTACGACTTTATTTACAAGCAATCCTTTCTTACCAATAACATATGCACCAGCATCAACAGCACTTTGAACAGCAGCTACTTCACCTGTTAAAGTCGCAAAAGCTTTTCCACCTAAAGCCATTGCAAGTCTAACTTCAATTAATTTTACATTTGCTGCTTTAACTGCAGCATCGGCGCCTTCAATTAAAGAAGCAACAGAAAAAGATTCAATAATTCCCAATGCTTCGAGCATTTCAACTTTTGTTGTACCAGCAATTGCAGGGAAAATAGATTCGTGGACATTTGGAATTACGAATGTATCAATCACTGAAAAATTACCAGCTTCAGCACCAGCATCAACAGCACTTTGAACAGCAGCAACTTCTCCACGAACTAAAACCATGTATTTCCCTGAACAAATTGTCCTTGATAAAATTAATTCTACTTCAGCTGCTTTCAACATTGCATCAGTTACTTGAAATCCTGCTGCAATACTACTTAATTCTATTAAACCTATTGAATTTCTTTCCATGTTTACCTCAGTTATTTTTTAATAACGATATGTTGATCTGTTATTTCAACAACTTTTCCATCGATACTTGAATGAATAAATGCACCGAGATCATTTTCTGAAACCTCCCCAATCACCTGACCCTCTTTTACATAATCACCAACTTCAACAATTGGTTGTGCAGGTTTACCAATGTGTTGTTGAAGTTTGATTTTCACTTCTTCAGGTTTGAAATCCAGTTCTTCAAAAGGAGTTTCGACATCATAATTATCTACTTTTAATCTTCTTCTCAGCTGTGATTGAGGTACTCGCCTTGATTCTTTCATCGGATGAACAACAACTTCTTTGGTTTGCTTGAATTTTATACCAGCCTGACGCATATCAAACTTAGCTTTATCACAAGCTTCTTTCGGGAATAAATCTTCCGGACAAGCATAAAGTGTACACAAACCACAGGCACAACATAATTCAGCCCATTGATTCCAGATTGCTTCGCCTGTCAATGTAAAACCAAGACTTCGCATAACTTTGTGAGGCATAACTTCATAACCAAGCAGATAACGAGGACAAAATTCTGTACAATAACTGCACTGATCACAGGCAGATTTACCAATTCGATTTCTGTTTTCGGGTGGTTGAGTTTTTCTTGTGACGAGAAAATGATCTCTGGGAAGAATTATTAATCCAGCAGTAGTTTTGGTTACAACATCATCCAAATCAAAAGTGATTGAGCCCATCATAAGTCCACTTACAATGATTGCAAATTCTCTTACCGTTGTTCCTCCTGCTAACTCAATTACATCTCGAAAAGATGTGCCAATTGGTACAAAAAAACTTTTTGGATTTTTTACTTCACCACTAATTGAAATAATTTTTCTTGCAACTGGTTTATTCTCAACTGCATTAGCTACATTAAACAAAGTTTCAACATTATTTACCACGCAACCAACCTGAAGTGGAATTCCAGCTGGTGGAATTAATCTGCCAGTTGCAGCATAAACAACTTCGAATTCATCACCAGAAGGATAAAAATCACCAAGAAATGTAAAATCAATCGAGGTTCCTTTAATAAACTTGGAGATTTTATCAATTGCATCCTGATGTTTTTCTTTTATTCCAAATTTCCCTTTCCGAGCTTGAGTAGCTTCCATCATAATTTTTATTCCCTGAATAATTTTATCAGGGAAATGGAGCATTAATTCGAGATCTTTATGAATAAGAGGTTCACATTCAGCACCGTTAGCGATTACAAATTCTACCTGAGCTTGTGATTTAACATAAGTTGGGAATCCTGCTCCACCAGCTCCTACAACTCCCATTTGTTTAAGAAGATTTGATATCATAGACAACCTAAAAATATTGATTTAACAAATTTGTAAGAATCCAAATATAATAATATATGGTAAACATCAATTATTTCTCATCTGGTCGTTTAATATGACCATTTACTTAAAAAGAATTATAAACATCAAAGATTGACTTGCAGAATTTAATAATTCTATTATCTCCTATTTTTAATGCTTTTTCGTAAAGATCTATAACTAACCTTTTACCAAATTCTGTTTGTGAATAATTTTTCTTTAATAAATTATGTTCAGAACACAAAGTTTGCCCATTTTCAATTGAATTATCCCCACCTCGTGATAGTGGAACTTTGTGATCAACATGAATTTCAATCCCATCTTCCAAACCTCTACCACAGACCACACATTTATAATTATCTCTTTCAAATATTTTTTTCTTAATATGGTCTGAGAAATGTTGCAATTCACTATCATTAATGAAATCAGGATCATACCTATTTACAACCATCTTCAACTTTATCAAAAAACCTTCCTGATAAAGTCTCCTGATTTCTCTCCATACATCTCGAGGTTTCTTATTCATCTTTTTTAGATATTTTTTCTCAACATAATCAACGACAGGGCCATGCTTTAAATCTTGTTTGGGATATTTTTTAAAATATTCAATTATGAGGTCTCTAACAGTGATATTTTTTTGTGAAGGTTTCAAAAGGTAAAAAGCTCCTTTATTCTTAGTTGGTTAAGATTGGCTTCTTTCGCAAGCCTTTTCAATGAAAGTTCACAGTAGTTTTTATCAATCTCCACACCAATACCAATTCTATTTGTAAGTACGCAAGCTATTAGAGTTGTATCACTACCGAGAAAAGGATCCAACACAACATTTCCAATATATGAAAATAATTTAATACACCTTTTCGGTAATTCAACTGGAAACGGAGCCGGATGATTTACTCTTTTTTTACTTTCACCTGAAAAATTCCATACACCATTAGTCCAATCAATGAACTTTTCCTTTGCAATATCCGATTTTTTAGAGCCACTAACTTTTTTCCAAAATTTTTTATAAAGAACCACAATCATTTCAACAGGAGCAATTATATACTGAGCTGAAGCAGAAAGCCAGGAACTTCATGCTGTTCGTCGAGAAATATTTTGTTCATTCCAGATTATTGTTGAATGATATTTAAAGCCAACTTTTTTTGAGATATGTACCAGGTCAGCATAAACACTCTGATGACCTCCTTTGTTCTTATGCAAAGGAATATTCAAACATAATCTTCCATCATCTTTTAATAAATCATATGACTTACTTAGCCATTTTTCTGAAAAATTCAAGTAGTTATCATATTCAATTGAATCATCAAATTCATTATATCTGATATCAATATTATAAGGTGGTGAGGTTACAATTAAATCTATCAAGGCTTTCTGAATCATTTCAGTCTTTAAAAAATCTTCATTAATTATTTTAATGTTTTCAGTCTCAAAAAATATTTCCCCATTAATATTTCTTTTCATCTATAAACTCAACTTATTACTTGCAATAATATAAATTTAATTGTCAACTTTCTTCAATGTAACAATAGTTTTATCATCAGAATATTCACCACGAGCACTAAATATTTGTACATCTTCAATTAATAATTGCGTGATTTCTTTTGCTGATTTACCTATCAGTTTTTTAATTAAGTTTATTAATCTCTCCTCACCATACATATTTTCGTTCTCATCCATTGCCTCCGTAATTCCATCAGTGTAAATCACCACAAAATCATCTTTCTCTAATTTTATGATTGAAGTTTGAAATTTTGAATTGTAAGCAGGTCCAATAAGTGGTCCGGTTGAATCGAGTAACTCAATAGAATTAGTTTTTGATCTGAAAAGAATGGGACTGTTGTGACCGGCATTACAATAAGTACAATAACCACTTCCGTCACTTGTTAGTTCTATGTAAAATAAAGATACAAATCTGTCGTTTGGGAAAATTTTATAAACGAGATTATTTAATCTTTTCATTAATGAAGATAGCTGAGTTTGATAGCTTGCTGCCATTCTCAATGCTGCTGAAACATAAAAAGCTTCTGCAGCGGCAGCGAATCCTTTATTGGCTACATCGGCAACAACAACTCCCAATCTATCACCATCTTCACCGACTTCGAGATAATCGTAAAAATCTCCGCCAACAATTCGATCTGGAATTGAGACTCCAAAGATTTCGTAACCAGCAAACTTAAAATCATGAGCAGGTAAAATTCTTTTCTGCAGACTTGCAGCATCATCTATATCTTCAATGAGCTGCTTGGATCTTTTTTCAAGTTTTCTGTTACGAAGAGTTGCTGTCAGCGCTGTTGCAATAATGTTCAGAGTATAGAATAAGTCTTGATTTATTTCATCGGCTGAGAAAGCAAGTAAATACTGATAAAGAGGAAATTTTTCACCTTTGACTTTCTCACCAACTCCTGTTGCTGAATATTTCAAAATACCTTTTTTGCGTAAGTACTCATTTGTCTCAGTTGCAAGGACTGTTCTTTCTCGAGCAATAACTTCGAACATTGGATAATCAGAAACATTGATAGTGAAACCTTCTCTAATTTTATCAACCGCACCTTCCTGAGCTATCAATTTATATTTTGTTTTTGAAGGAGTTAGTTTCCATATTCTACCACCAGTGACTTTAAATTCAGGGCTTGCAACAACTTCTTTTAAAACATTGATTAGAAGTTGCTCTTCCGATTCTGCAGGTTGATTAGTAATTCTTTCAAGTGTTCTATAAAGTTTTCTTTGATCCATTTTTATTTATCACAATAATAATTAATTACATCTTGAATAATCTGTTTGCAAACAACGCAGAAATTATTTACAGACCTTGACTTCATTGTACAATCCATCATTGGACGATAAACTCCTTTCGGTACATAACCTCCACCTTCAAATACTCCAACTTTGTTTTTATACTCCTCAGTTGGTGGAGTAGGAATTGGAGTATCTTTGTCAATCAAGTTTTTCCATTTGGAATCGAAATCAACAAGTGTAGTTAAATTTCTCTCCCATGGTTCAACATCGTGTCTGTAAAATTCTTCATAAGAGACTTGAGAAGTATAATATTCATCACCAAGTCCAGCAAAACCATGGCCGAACTCATGTACAATAAGATATTCAAGATGTTCATTATCAGCTGCACAAACGGAATAATGATTATAAATTGCTCCACCGCCATATTTAGAAGTATTTACCATAATGTAAATCAAATCATAAGGAACATTTGAAGCAAGGTTTCTTAATGTTTTATTATCCTCTGTCATCAAATATCTTTCAGTATCAAAAGTATAGAACGAAGAATTTACAATTGTATTTTTCCAGATATTTTGTCGTGAGATATCTGTTCCACTTTCCTCAGAGGGAGCTTTTACTGCCCAGATGTTAAAGTTATTTTTATTCTCTTTGTAAGGTGAAGAATTAAAAAGATGATTCACAAATTTTTTTAAATCAGATTTGAATTTTCCCATTTCATTTTGAGTGTATCCTTCCGGAATTACAACAATATCAACTTTTTCATTTGGATTGCCGTTGAATAAAACTCTCAGTGTATCAAACTTATGAGGTTTATCTTTTTTAATAAAAGGATTTTGAGGGTCAATTTCTAATTCAAAAACTTTTTGAAAAAGATTTTTTGAGTCTCTCGAATATAATTTTACAATAACTTCTTTTTTGGGGTATGGAAAAACTATTGTTTCATGAAATGCCCGTCTTACTTTTTTAGCTTCTGGCGTTGTCAACCATTCAGCAAAAAGTGTTGAATAACCACGAGAAAAAATTAGTTGATTAGTTTCTTTATCATAGACTTCATACTTGTAATTTCCAAAATTTAATGGGTCAACTAAATTCTTTTTTGGTCCACCCCAGTATGGCTCTTCTCTCAATTCATCAAATAAAACAAACTGTTCTTTAAAATCACCAGCATGATAATAATCTATTCGAAGGGTCTTATCCGTAAAAAAATCTTCAAACTTAATTTGAGCGAAAAGTAAAGCTGAATTTAAAAGAACTAATAAAAATATTTTTTTCATGGCTGTTCCTCAATATTTATTACTTTTAATTTTGAACTTTCAACTGAGATGACTTTAACTTTTTGATTTCTTGGAATAAATGCACTTTCACAAATTGCTTCAAACTTTTTTCCACCAACTAAAATATAGCAAGATGGTTTTAATTGGGTTAGTGTGATACCAATAAGATTAAGCAGTTTATCATACGCATCGTCTTTTAATAATTCATTACTGGAATTAATATGTTTTTCCTTCAACACTAATCTATCCCATAATTTAAATTTCCTGATCAAAAAGAAAATTAAAATGAAGAAAATTAGAGAAATCAGAAGATTGAAGATTCCCCACAACGCTCCATTCAATATAAAAGTCTTAACGAGTGAACCTATTATCATCAAACCGCCAATAATACCGGCAATCAGATCAGGAAGAATTATGATTTCCAGAAAAATAAGAATCAAGTCGACTAACATTAGAAGATAAATCAGAATTAGATCCATCAAGATTTTGGGTGCTTTCTGATTACCACCTGCTGATAAGGAATTTCGATTTTGTTTTCGGCGAATTTTTTCAAAATCTCTTCTCTCAAATCACTTTGAATTTGGTAAACATTTTTATAGTCAGCTGTTCTCGATATTAATCTCAAAACAATTCCGTTAGCAGTAAAATTTATAGTGAACACAACTGGTTCAAATTCCTTCAGTGTTAATGGGTGTGATTTAGCCATATCAATTAACAATCGTTTTGCTAATTCTATGTTTGTATCATAAGCTACTTCAACATCTACTACAACCCGAGAAACAGAATCAGGGTATGTTATGTTCTGTAATTTTGATTTTACTAAAATCGAGTTAGGTATGATGATCAAATTGTTATCGAAATCAAGAACTTTTGTACTTCGCATTCCTATTTCATAAACATCACCAATTTCACCTGATTCGAGTTTTATTCTATCACCTTCTCGGAAAGGTCTATCAATCAAAATTATAAATCCAGCAATCATATTGGCTATTGTTTCCTGCGCAGCAAGAGCAATAGCAAGAGATCCAACTCCCAGCGAAACAATTATTCCACTAACATTTACATTAAATTTATTCAGAATAATAAGCAATCCCAGAACAATTAAAATCAGGAGAAAAATTTTTCGGAATAATGGAATAAAATCAAATAAAGATCCTCTGGTTGAATCAATTTTCTTTTTCTCCACATAATAGTCGAGCGTTAAATTGAAGATTTTTGATGTAATGTAAATCCCAATAATTACAGTTGCTATGAACAGGACATCAAATAAAAAGTTTGTCGTTCCAATCAAGAAATTATATGTATCAATCGAAAGTAAATTTTTAAGTGCTCTTTCGTTTTTTACTCTTCCATCAAAGTAGAGTATTCCGAGATACAAACCAAGAACAGTAAAGATTCGATTATCAAATTTTACCAATAACTCTAAGATTTTATCATCCAGTTCAGTCTTTGTTCTTTTAAAGATTGGTCTGAGAATGGTTCTGAATATGAAGTTTAAAATTTTACCAAATAAGAATGAGCCTATAAATATCAAAATTGTAATGATTAAATCTACAACAAATAAATCTTTGAAAATCTTTTCAAGAAAATCATGAATGTACAAAAGAATCATTTTCTACTACCTGGTTTGTTTATTGGAATTTCTTTTTTGCATAGTGGACAATCTTCTGGTGTAAATACTTCAGCAATTACACTCATAGTGCTGAAAAATGGGAATCCAAGATCAATTTTTTCTTTACTTCTATTAACAATTGCACCAAGACCAACAGGTATTGCATTAAAAGCATTCAGAACTTCAATCACTTCCTTAGTTGATTTTGCAGTTGTTACAACATCTTCACAAATCAAGACTTTCTCGTTTTCTTCAAGAGAAAATCCACGACGCAGCAACATTTTTCCATCCATTCGTTCAGTAAAGATTGACCTCTTATTTAATAATCTTGCAACTTCCTGACCAACAATAATCCCTCCAAGTGCTGGTGAAATTACAGTCGTAAATTCCATATTGTTGAAATAATCTGCAATCTCCTTACAAAAAAGAGTTGCATATTCAGGATATTGTAGTACAAGAGCACATTGAAAATAAATATCACTGTGCAAACCTGAGCTTAATAAAAAGTGCCCGTGTTGCAGTGCGCCTGTCTTTCTGAAAATTTCCAGTTTTTGTTCTGAGGTCATATCAATACAATTGGTCTATTTCTTTTGCGAGTTCAATGTCTTTTTGAGTTACACCGCCAACACTGTGAGTTGTGAGAATGATGGTTACATTTCTGTAATTGTGAATTTTTATATCGGGATGGTGATTTTTTTCTTCAGTGAGATTTGCAACTTTGTTTACAAATGCAATTGCATCTTTGAAATTTACAAAGACATAATTTTTAATAATTGTTTCGTTTTCGAAAAACCAGTTCTTCATTTGTTGAAGATGATTATCAAGTTCTTTATAATCTAATCTCTCCATTGTGACTCCTGATTTTTCTTAAATATAGAAAACAAAAAGAGCAAAATAAATTTAGTTTTTGTTCTGTCATTACATTTGTAGTTACGGCAGCTTTGAAAATGTATATCCATTTTCATTCAGTGTTTTAATAATTTCATCAAGTTTTAAGTACAGTTTATCAGTTCTTTGTGGATTCGTTCCAGCATGAAAAAGTAAAATGCAGCCATTCAAACCATTGGGATCTTTCTTATGTTTCTCTAAAAGTTTTTGAATAATTTCTTCTGAACTTAAATAATTTTTCATATCAGATGTGGTGTAATCAGCGTTTGTGTAGGTACCTGAAGTAAAACTTATTACATCCATACCAAACAACTTAGTCCAGTTGACAATATCCTGATTATACCATTCAAATGGAGGAAGAAAGTATTTTAGACTCTTTGTATCAATTCCATATTTACGGAGTTCACTGAGATTATTCAACAAGTCTTTATTAAAATCATCTTGATTAATCAGCAATGAATCTCTTCTCAGCCAATCACAGTAAAGAACATGTCTATCTGAGTGTGGACCCAAGTAATGACCATCTTTGATTAATCTCTTAATTGACTTTTCAAATTTTTTGTTTCGAAGAAAATCACCAGTGAAAAAGAAGGAAGCTTTTATTTTATTTTTCTTCAACACCCTCAGAATAAAATCTAAACCTTCACCATATTCATGATCTGAGAAAATTAAATAAATTTTTGGTTTTGAAGAATCAAATCTAACTATTCCATCATTGTTCAGGATTCTTTTCTCGTTTTTTTCTTGGAGTGATTTGTTATGCAAAAAAGATAAGTATAAAATTAAACTCGCAGTTCCATCAAGAGTAGGTTCGTTTGTAGAATAATCTCCATAATCATCGTGATAGACAATATAATCTGTTTGAAATTTTTCATATTCATCTTTATTGTGAAGAGTAATTCCAATCAGATTTTTATAAATAGAAGAATAAACTGGACCATCAACAAGTCCGCCATCGATTTTATATCCGTAAATTGCACTGAATGCCGAGTGCGGATCTGAAGGATAATCTCCCCACTCAGGAAAACCAACTATCATACTTGTACCCCAGGGATTACAACCAAACAGCCAATCACGATGAGCAGATTCTAGTTCCAAAAATTTTTCATCACCTGTGAGTTCATGATAAAGCCTGAATTGAGTCAACAAACTTGCAATTAAATTATTCGAGCACCAGATGAAGGGAATACCAATTCTAAATGGATTTGATTGAGATCTTTTTTTGATTAATTCAAGTCCTGATTTGTAATGATTGATAAACTCTGATGTTACCTCTGGACTTGAATTCTTTGCAATAATGTAATGAGCCAGATTTACAAATGGATACCATTGATAATGTCTTGCCGTATCTCTGCCAATCCAAGGAGTGATTTTTTCCTGTCGACCAAATTCAACTGCTTCGTTTAGAAATTCTCTTGAATTGAATAAGAATGATAATACAGAAGCTGCAAGTTCGAGATCATCAAAATAGTTTTCTTCTACATAAAAATATGGTGCAAGACATGGAGCGGTTTGGGTATAACCAGGTTTCGATTTTGAAAATTGATAGGCTTTGATTGATCTTTGTTTTAATTCTTTCGATAACAATGGATCATATTTTTCGAAGATAAGTGATGCAAATCCAAAAGTTGAAGAAAATTTCGCAACTGTCGAAGAAACTCCAGTCGTTCGATTTTTATATTTGAAGAGACCTTGTGGTTCACCAGTTACGAAATAAACTGGACGTTCAAGATTTTTGCCATAACTGATTGTATCTTCGTTCGGCAGCCTGAAGCCTCGATGATCTCTATCATCAGCAACTTGATTATAGTATTCATTTTCAGAAGGATTCATTTTCATAAGCCATTCAATTCCCCAATTCGCTGAATTAAGCACATCAGGAATTCCGTCTGAACCTGATCTCCCATCAGCTATAAAATTATCCTTGAAAGCAGATGGATTTTTCTGATACGCAAATAACAACTGGAAAACTGTCGTTGCTGTTGTTGTCACATATCTCAAATAATCTGAAGCATCGTGAAAGCCACCAACAACATCGATATGCTGTGAATCTTTTGAAGGATGATACATAATAAAACCATCGTGAGTGTGACAGGAATCGTTCAGAAAAGGATTATAACCACATTGCTGCTGTCTTATGTATTTAAGTATAAAATCAACTGAATTATTGTAAACACCTTTTTTAATTCTAAAGATTGGTGAACGAATTCCATTAATTTCAATAACATACAAACCTTCTTTCTTAAAATCAGAAAAGTTTAATCGGAATGTTGAATTGAACTTTTCCCATTTTCCTTCATTGCTGATTTTTCTTGAAGTAAAAACAATTTTATTCGTGACAGCATCTCGAACATTAAAATTTTTAACTATTATTTCTTCTTCACAGATCAGAACCGCTACTTTAATTGAATTAGGTTCGTAGCCTAATTGATTAATTCTTATCCAAGATTCCGCTTGCGTTATTTGAAACGAAAAAAATAAAAGTATAATAGTTACGAAAGTTTGCACTTTATCTTCCAGTTGATTTGATTGAATTGGCAAATTATCAATCCGCAACTTCAGCAATCATTTCAACTTCAACTGGTGCATTAAGTGGTAATGCTGAAACTCCCACAGCACTTCTTGCATGTTTTCCTGCATCACCAAAAACTTTGACAATAAAATCGGAAGCACCATTAGCAATTGCTGGTTGTTTCGAAAAATCTTCTGATGAGTTTACAAACACAGTTACTTTTACTATTCTATTAATTTTATCTAAATCACCAATTTCAGATTTAAAAACAGCAAGACAATTCAATGCACAAATTTCTGCTGCTTTTATTGCTTCTTCTTCTGGCAACTGAAATGGAACTTTGCCTTCGTATTTTAATGAACCCTCAACCATTGGGAGTTGACCGGCAGTAAAAATTAAATTTCCTGATCTCACGCACGGAACATAAGAAGCAAGTGGTTTGGGCGGAGTTATTAATTGATAACCAAGTTCTTCTAACTTCTTTTCAATATTCATTTTACCTCCAGTTTGTGTTTTTCTTTTTACAAAAATATTAAAATTCAAATTACTGGAGTTTAGCAGAGAAGAAAGGAATTTCAATGGTTAGTTTGAAGATTTAAAATAATTTCTTCAAGTTTTTTTAATGCCTCAGGAATGATTGCTTTAATTTGGGAAGACAATTCAAGCTCCATGTTTATAATCTTATCGATGAAGATTATCATCAAAGTTATATCAGGCAAATTGCCAAGAATTGCAGCAGACTCAATAAGGTCTTTCAATCCAATATCATGGGCAGTCAATGATTTAGGAAAATCAGAAGTATATTTTGGTTTAATCACTTTGATAGTTCCTGCAACTTCATCACCAATAGCTGCATCAACAATTACAATTTTTTTATAATCCTGCAGATAAGATAAAAGATGAAAACCACCCGTTCCGCCATCAAGAATTTCTACATTGGAAAATTTATTTACTTTTTCAAATTCACGAACGATGTGAATTCCAATGCCTTCATCCCCCATCAGAAGGTTTCCAATTCCGAGAATTAAAATTTTATCATCCATAATGAAAAATAAAAAAAGTGATGGGAGAAAAACTACTCCCATCACTGGAAAGTTAAATAGAAGAGAAGCGATTATTCTTTTTCAATAAATTTCCAGCCGCCAACCATTGATGATGTAACGCCACGCCCCTCAACATAATCATGATAAAAGACAAGATAGACATGTATAATTGCAAAAATTATAAAGAACCACATCATCATGTGATGCCATTTTCTCACAGCAAAATCACCTCCCATCAAAGGTACAACCCAGGCAAATAATTTTGGCAAAAATGAATCACTCATCGCAGAATACATTCCAAATCCAGTTATGCTTTGAAACAAAAAAGCCAGAAAAGTTAAAAAGTAGGTAAATCCAGCTAATGCATTGTGACCAACTGATTTAAGTGGTTGCACCTTGAGTTGTAAAATATCAACTTTAAGAACATCTATTATTTCTTTCCATTGATCTTTTCTATATGGAATAAAATTTTTCCAATCTGCATACTTATTTCCTACAAATCCCCAATAAATTCTAAAGAGAAAATTAAAAAAGAATACAAATGCCGCAAGAAAATGCAGAAATCTGACTGTTCCAAACCAGTAACCAAATGATGCTTCACTTCCACTTTGTACAGCTGGAGGAGAAGCAATTATATAACCTGTCACAGCCAGGACTAATACAGCAAGAAAGTTTAACCAATGGTAGAATCGAACCGGCAATTGCCAGACATAGACACGCTTAATTTTTTCGCTATTCATCCCGACCTCCTAAAAAGTTTGAAGTTGATGAATGTATCTGCCTTTTTCATCATAAACATGAACAGCACAAGCAATGCAAGGATCGAATGAATGAATTGTTCTTAAAATTTCCAGCGGTTGTTCAGGATTTTTGACAGGCGTTCCAATCAATGATGCTTCGTAAGCACTCAGTTGTCCCTTTGCATCTCTTGGAGAAGCATTCCAGGTTGATGGAACAACAAGCTGATAGTTTTCAATCTTTTTATCTTTGATTACAATCCAGTGAGCCAGTGCACCTCTTGGTGCTTCTGTCATTCCAACTCCTTTTGCTTCTTCAGGCCATGTCGATGGATCCCATTTTTCTGAGTTAAATGTTCTCGTATCTCCATTCTTGATATTACTCAAGAGTTGTTGATAAAATTCTTTTGCCCAGACAGCAATTAATCTTGTTTCAAGTGCACGAGCCGCTGTTCTTCCAAGAGTTGAAAATAGAACCGTTGCTGGAACATTTAATTTTTTCAACGCTTCATTTACTACTTCTTTGATTTCCTCATTGCCAGATGCATAACCAACAATTAATCTTGCAAGCGGACCAACTTCCATTGGATTTCCATTCCATCTTGGAGTTTTTAGCCAGCTGTATTTTCCTTCAACATTCAAATATTGATATGGTGGTTTTGGTCCAGTGTAATTAAACTTTGTTTCTCCATTCCATGGATGAAGTGGATTCTCATCACCAACAGAATATTCATACCAAGAGTGAGTTACATATTCTTGAATTTCCTCAAGATTTTTTGGATTTACTTCATGGACTTCGTTCAAATTGCGATTTAAAACAGCACCTCTTGGGAATTTGAATTTTGATGGTTCATTGTATCCAGCAGATGGCAAATCACCATAAGCGAGATAGTTTGGCAATCCACCACCGTATTGAGCCCACTCAAGATAAAATGGAGCGACTGCAAAAACATCAGCGAGGTAAACCTGTTCGACAAATTGTTGTGCATCATCGAGAAGTTTTCCAACATAGGCTAAACGTTCAGAATTAATTGCATTTGATTCATAAAGATTAATTGAACATGGAACTCCACCAACGAGATAGTTTGGATGAGGATTTTTCCCGCCAAAGATTGTATGAATCTTAACAATTTCTTTTTGCCATTCAAGAGCTTCAAGATAATGAGCCACACCAATTAAATTTACTTCGGGTGGAAGTTTATAAGCAGGATGTCCCCAATAAGCATTTGCAAAAATTCCAAGTTGACCGCTGTTCACAAATGCAGTTAATCTTTTTTGTAAATCAGAAAAATATTTTGGTGAGCTCTTTGGATAGTTTGAAATCTTCTGAGCAAGTTCTGATGTTTTAACTGGATCAGCTTTCAAAGCACTAACAACATCTACCCAATCAAGTGCATGGAGATGATAAAAATGTACAACATGGTCTTGCAAATATTGAGCACAGAACATCAAGTTTCTAATTAATTCAGCGTTAGGTGGAACTGTTATTCCAAGTGCGTCTTCAACTGTTCTAACTGATGCGAGTGCATGCACAGTTGTACAAACTCCGCAAGCTCTCTCAGTAAACGCCCAGGCATCTCTTGGATCTCTTCCTTTCAAAATAATTTCAAATCCACGAACCATTGTTCCAGATGAATATGCATCAACAATTTTTCCATCTTTAACTTCAACTTCAATTCTTAGATGTCCTTCTATTCTTGTGATTGGATCAACAACTATTCGACTCATTGTTCACCTCCTTTCTCTTGATTTTCGTTAATTCCTTCTTTGATAAGTTTTCGTTTACGAATGTTTGTTGTGATTGCATGAGCCGCAATTCCAGCGACAGTCACTGCGCCAATTGCAACACCAATCTTATCAGCTGTCGACTCAATACCAAATCCAGGGAATGAAGCAAGATGTTGATAGAATGGTCCATTATCCCAGAAGCTTTCTTCACTGCATCCTATACAAGGATGACCAGACTGAATTGGATAACTAACTCCATTATTCCATCGTGTGACTCCGCAGGCATTATAAGTTACAGGACCACGACAACCAACTTTGTATAAGCAATATCCTTTTCTTGCATTTTCATCATCAAATGTTTCTACAAAAAGTCCTGCATCATAATTTGGTCTTCG
This sequence comes from uncultured Ignavibacteriaceae bacterium, assembly GCA_964527925.1. Taxonomy (GTDB): domain Bacteria; phylum Bacteroidota; class Ignavibacteria; order Ch128b; family Ch128b; genus Ch128b. Next base: position 33,376 of record CAZGQO010000012.1, on the reverse strand, counting down.
ATAGCAGGTATCGTGAACTCTTCTCGAATAAAATGCTTTTGGTCTTCCGAGTCCATCGAGTTGTGGAATTCTATCGAATGTCAGGATGTGAACGATTACTCCTGCCATAACTTCACCAATTGGCGGGCAGCCAGGAACTTTAATAATTGGTTTTCCACTAATGACTTTGTGAACTGGTTTAGCTCCTGTTGGATTTGGTTTTGACGATTGAATGCAGCCATTTGAGGCGCAGCTTCCCCAGGCAATAATTGCCTTTGCACCTTCAGCTGCTTCCTGAACAATATCAAGAGCAGTTCGACCGCCGATGCAACAATAGATTCCATCATCATTCGTTGGAACGGAACCCTCAACGAGCATTACATACTCGCCTTTGTACTTCTTCATTGTTTGATGTAATGCTTCTTCAGCCTGGAATCCGGCTGCTGCTTGAAGTGTTTCTGTATAATCAAGAGAAATTTTATCAAGAATTATATCAGCTACAATTGGATGTGAAGTTCTGATGAATGACTCACTGCAACAGGTACATTCTTGAAAATGAAACCATACAACAGGCAGTCTGGGTTTTGTTTCCATTGCTTTTACAACTTTGGTAATTCCAGTAGCTTCCAGACCAATAAAAGCAGCCATCCAGGAACAGAACCTCAAGAAATCTCTTCTTGAATATCCTCTCGCCTGCATCACCTCCCAATAGGTAGGTTGTTTTTCATTCATATTGCACCTCCAATTAATTGTTTTGTTTAATTATGTTTTCATTTTTTTGCTGAATACTCAAAATAATTAAATCGACATTGATTGAAATTTCATCTTCCAATCGATAATCTTTATTAATTCCACAGGGTAGTTCAAGAAAGGCTGGTTCCAACTTTATTCTGATAAAACACTCTCCCTCCCTATTAAGAATCTCCACTATTTTTCCACTGAATGTAAATCGATATTTATCATTCATCACTTGAATATATTTCAAAAAAGATGCCGATTGAAAAACTTGATTTTTGGTCAATATTTAATGGTTGGAAATTTATTCTCTACGAAAATCCGTAAAAAGAATATCGGATGTTCGTAAATTAAGAATGAAAGGTATGAATAGATTTATGGTAGATATTTAATTAGAACGAAGTATGAAATTTAATGATTAATAGATATGCGATATTATTGACGGGAATTCAAAACAACAGTAAACTCGCCTTTGATTTGATGATTTTTAAGATCACTTCTGACTTTAGAAATTTTTCCAATGATAACTTCTTCGAATTTTTTTGTAAGCTCACGACATAAAGCAATTTCACGTTGGGGACAAATTTCATTTAATTCATCAAGAAGTTTTTGAATGCGATAAGGCGATTCAAAGAAAACAGTCATTTCTCTTCTTTTGCAGATTTCTTCAAGCTTCTTTTTTCTTTTTTTTTTCTGAGGAATGAATCCTTCGAAGAAAAAACTTTTAATTTCAAATCCACATAATTCAAGAGCAGAGATTATTGAATTAGGACCAGGCACCGGTACAACCTGAATTTCATTTTCAACACAAGCACGAACAAGTTTTGAACCTGGATCAGAAATGCACGGTGTACCGCTGTCTGAAATCAAAGCAACATTTTTACCATTTTTCAAATCATTAATGATTGCTGGGATTCTTTCATTCTCATTGTACGAATGATAACTAATTAATCTATTTTGAATGGTGTAATGTTTTAAAAGTCGACCACTCTGTCTTGTATCCTCACAAAGAATGAAATCGACATTTTTTAGTGTTTCGATAGCTCTTAGTGAAATATCTTCAAGATTTCCAATTGGTGTTGCGACAAGAAAAAGTTTTCCAGACATCACATCTCTTTTAATGTTTTTCTGATTATTTCCATTGCTTCATCAATATTATCTTTTGTAACAGAAAGTCTTGGACGAAATCTAATTGACTTTTCACCACAACCCAAAATTACCATTCCGTTTTGAAATAATTTTCTTCGAAATTCATCTCTGAAATTTTTATCAGTTAAATCGATAGCGCACATCAATCCCCTGCCTCGTGAATTAGAAATTAGTTCGGGAAATTCTTTCTGAAGTTTTTGTAATGAATCGAGTAAGTACTTACCCATTCTTTCTGAGTTTTCAACTAATTTATCTGATTCAATAATTTCGAGATATTTTTTTGCACGAACGAAATCCATGAGATTGCCACCCCATGTTGAATTTATTCTTCCTGTTTTTCGGAAAACATGTTCTTCCACATCATCGATACGATTGCTGCAAATAACACCGCCAGTCTGTAATTTTTTTCCGAAAGCAATTATATCAGGTTGAACGAAATGTTCATACGCCCACATCTTACCAGTTAAACCTACTCCAGTTTGAACTTCATCAAAAATTAAAAGAATCTCATTTTCATCGCAGAGTTCACGAAGTTTTAAGAAAAATTCTTTTCTGAAATGATTATCACCACCCTCTCCCTGAATCGGCTCGATAATTAAACAAGCAATGTCATCATTGTTTTCTTGAATAGATTGTTTAATCTGTTCTATTGCTTCTCTTTCTAACTTTTCAACTTCTTCAAGAACTTCATTGGTCACTGGAAATTTTAATTTTGGATTCACAATTCTTGGCCAGTTGAATTTTGGAAAGTATTGAATTTTATTTACATCTGTGTTTGTAAGAGACAATGTGTATCCAGATCTGCCATGAAAAGCTTCTCTGAAATGAATAACCTGTTGACCTTTTTCAGTAGTGTAACCTTTCTTAAGATTTTTTCTGACTTTCCAGTCAAAGGCAATTTTCAGAGCATTCTCAACAGCTAAGGCCCCACCTTCGATGAAAAATAAATACCTGCCCCAGGGAGGAAGAGCAACTCTTTCAAATGTTTGAATGAAATCTGCTAATTCAGATGTGAAAAAATCTGTATTACTTGGTTTGTTTAGAGCAACTTTTTTCAGTTCCTCAATAAATCTCTCATCTTTAAGTGCAGGCTGATTCATCCCTAAAGGCATTGTCGCAAAGAAAGTAAACATATCAAGAAAATAGCGATTGTGTTTAGAATCATAAATATGGGAAGGTGTACTTTTCTCTAGATCAAGGACAAGATCAAATGATGCTTTTTGAAGATATTGATGCAAGTAATTGTGAATTTGCTTTGTTTCCATTATTTCTTTGAACTTTCCTTCTAATTATTTACTAGTATAATTTCAAAGTATTAATTAACTCTGAAATTATTTCAAAAAATTTTTCTCTCTCATTTTCAAATGAACAAATAAATAAATGATAGGGGCACACTATGAATACAGTTTAGAAGAATTTCATATCGAATATGCATTCATAGTGCACCACTCAAATTTCTACTTTCAATTTAATTTTTCTTGACGTTCAACCATTTTGATGTTCAGATTTTCAAGTTCTTTTAAGACTGGTTCGTAAATATTTTTCGTGTTTGGAATTCTTACGCCAATTTCACTTATCTGACCGTTTGCAATCATTTTTACTGCAATAGCCATCGGCAGACTAACAGTACGAGCCATTGATGTATCACCATAGGGAATTCCAAAATCAATTAATGTCGAAGTGATTTTATCCATCGAACCATCCTTATTTTCAACAATAAAAGTGTGCTTCAATAAAAGCATATCTACTTCGCCTGGTTTATAAACAAGTTTTTCCTGCAATCGATTGCTTAACATATCAAGAAGATTGTCTGAATTTTCAACTACTTCATTACTGAATAAACCAAGCCATTCGAATCTATAAAGAACATCATCTATTTTTTCAAGTGAGATTTTATTTTTCACTGCTGATTTCAAATCAGAATCAGGATTAACATTCAAGACTCGAGCAAATATATTTTTGAAAGTATTTCCTTTTACAAAATCTTTTGGCGTTTCATCAATAAATCCAAGTTGATTCATAACATAAAAAGTATCACACCAGCCAAGATTTCGATAAGTGCCTCGTTTAACTGTTAATGCATCTTTTAATCCATAGAGTTCTTTATAAGGAACTGAATCTCTGTTTGGATAGACTTCAAATTTTCCAAGTATTTCAACTTCTTCAACAAAATAATTTCTGAATAAGTCTTTTCCATCAATCTCGACTATTTTTCCATTCTCTAAAAATCGTGCTGAATTTCTGGAAGCAAGCACAACACCTCTTGGACTCCAGCTGAATTTATATCCAAATGGATTATCATTATGTTGTGGTGCTGGTAGTCCACCGCAATAAGAATAAAAATGAAGAACTTTTCCGCCTTCGCTTTCAACCTCTTCGATGATTTTCATTGCTGACATGTGATCAATTCCAGGATCGACGCCAATTTCGTTCAAGAACAATAATCCTTTTTCTCTAACTTTAGAATCGAGTTCTTTCATTGCTGGACTTACATAAGAAGTTGTAACCATATGCTTGTTAAACTCAATGCACAGTTCAGCGACTTTTAAATGATGAATCCATGGAAGAAGACTGATTACTATATCAGCGTCTTTCACTACATTTGCCAGTGCATCATGGTCTTCTACATTAACCTGCTTTGCTTTTCCATTTGGAAATCCTTTTACTAATTCTTCAGCTTTTGATAGTGTTCTCGAAGCTACAGTAACGTCAAGCTCCGGTTGATTCAATAAGTAACGTACACCTGGACGACTGACGAGTCCAGCGCCAAGGATTAAAATTTTTTTCATTTATGTTCTCCCACTAAATATTTTTCGATGTATTTGTATTCCTCAGTTAATTTTCCTTTATGAAGAATAATTGCTTTCTTGATTGGATACGGTAAGTTTATTTCTTCAAAGTTTTTGTCGAAGTGAATCATCATTAATTGTGGAATAAATTGTTTCAAAACATGAGAAAATTCGGTTGATGATTCTCGTGAAAACTCGCATGGTAAATTATCAACTGCCATCACAACAATCCCATCCTTCTGAACATCATCTACAAATTCATCTTTGTAAGGATTATAAGTAAAACATGGAATATCAGGTTGAGTTGCTTTATATGTTATCTGAATTGCTCCATCAATATCGCAGCTTATATCACCAATTACCAAAACCGATTCTGATATTTGTGGATTTTTCAATAAATAATCTTTTGTGATAAGTCGTGGATATTTTTGCGTCCAGAAAATGCAATTCAATAAAACTCTCAACTTTGTTACATATTGTTCAAAAATTGATTTGTAATTTTCTGGATGATTGAAGAATTCATTTAAATCAAAATCTCCATCAATTCTCTTTACAGTATCCTCTTCTTTGAATACAATTTTGAAAAGTTTGTGTTTTTCTTTGATCAGCGAATTATATTTAGTCAACAACTCTTTCGGTGATATCACTTCGTGAGGCAACAAATCAAAAAATTCCTGAGCACCTTTTGAAACATTACCGTATCCAGCAATACCAATTGTGAAAGGCAGATACTTTTCAGGCAATCCTTTTTTTATTATTTCATCACCGTTTGATATTAAAGCATTTTTTGCTTCTTCAATATTTGAATATTGATAAGGCTGTTTCAAAGATTCGAACGGATTCTCGATAGACATTAATTTTAGTTTTTTACCAAGAGCGTGAAGAGTTTCGACAAAGCCGGCATAACCAGCATACTTACCGAAGAAAATTAATCTTCGGCCAGTCTCATCTACAATCCTTTCATAATCAATCAAATTGCTTTTCAATTCCATCAATTTCTTCACCATTGGCATATTATGTTTTTGACCTTTAATTACATGAGCGAAAAATACATAGGTTTTATCGGGCAGAATTTTTTCAGGAGGAATTTCTTTAACTCCAAAAATGAACTCAGCTTGACTTAAATCTTCGTTAATTTCAGCACCAGCTTTTTTGTACTCTTCATCATTAAAAATTCTTATCTCTGAAGGCTGTACAATAACCTTAACGCCCAGAGAATCAATTAAATATTTGACATCTTCGGGTATCAGAGGAGTTCTTCTTTCCCACTTATTTTTATCTTCCCTTCTAATTCCAATAATCATAATCCTCTCCTTAATAGATTTTTATGAAAAGCTTCACAAGATAGAATTAAAGAGAATGGGATTAAAAAACGTTTTCGTAACGGGAGGGTAAATAATTTCGATGCCTGATTGAAAAATCAGAGAGATAATTAAAAGTTGTTCTAAAATAACTAATCAAAAAATTTCTCATCGCTTTGCAACTTAAAAAGGATTAAATATTTTTCAAAGAGGCTTGCCTTAGTTTATCAATAATAAATTATTGAATTTTGATTCTAGTATTGATTTATTTGGGTGTATATTCAATTTAAGTTGATATTATAAAGGAAGAGACCTCTCTAATGGTTAAATTAATTAACTAAACAAATAACAAACAAAGAGAGGTCTCACAAGCAAGATAAGAAAATAATCTATGAAATGAACGCAAATGAATTAATTGAAACACTCAATAATCAACCTGAACTATTTATTGGAGAGACACTGAAAGATCTACTAATAAGAGCAATAAATAGAGAATTGGAGGTAAAGACAGGAGAAAGGTATAACAGAGAGGCGGAATATTATCGATGGGGTAAGAATTCTGGTAGTCTCACAATAAATAAAAAGTAAAGATAGATGTACCAAGGATGAGGAATAAACAGACATTAAAGACGGAGGAACCAGAGATTTACCGGAAGGCAAATAAGGAAATAAAGCTTGATAGAAGATTTGTGAAATTATTAATAAATGGTATAAATTAGAGGAAATATAAGAAAGTAGCTCAGCTGATAGCAGATAGTTTTGGATTATCACAAAGTAGAATGAGTCGATTGTTTACACAGGAGGCAGAGAAAGCGCTTAAGGAATTTAAGAATAGAGATTTGGTTAATTATGATTTTGTGAGTTTAATAATAGATGGGAAGAGTTTATTTAAGCAGAATATAGTGCATGTAGTGGGAATAACTGGTGATGGAAAGAAAATAATGCTTGGATTTGTACATACGGCAACAGAAAATAGTGAATCAATAAAGGGATTATTGAAGGGATTAATAGAGAGGAATCTTTGTTTTAACAATGGGTTATTAGTAATAAGTGATGGTTCAAAAGGAATAAGTAAGGCAGTAGAAGAGGTATTTGGGTAGAAAGTAGCTTATCAGAGGTGTCAATGGCATAAGAGGGAGAATGTAATTAGCTATTTGAATGAAGAAGATAAACAAAGATACAGGGGAAAGTTTCAGAGGGTTTATGAGGAACCGAATTAAACGATCTGGGAATTGAAATAGATATTAAATGCGGGGTTATACCTGATACTGGACCTCAGTTATTTAGGAGCTTAATCGGAAAGAAAATAATTTATCAAGTAATTTCAGAATGTGGAACAATAATACAAGAAAACTGGAGTTTAATAACTTTCAAAGATATTATAGCTTATAATACACTAACTTTAATTGATTCAATTGCTTTTACTGGACCATATGATACTTTAGTTGTTCATCGTTAAAATTCATCGTTAGATAATTAAAAGAAACAACAATTCAGCAAATTTTCATTTACTGGTATAAACATCTTTTAAAAGTTCAATATGTGTTTTACCATGACATTCTGAGCAATTAACTTCCTTCCAATCATTTCCAATATCTACAGGATGTTTATACTCCAGACCATTCAATGATAATCGTACAGGTACATTTTCAAAACTTTGAGATAAAATTGTATGACATGTATTGCAATCTTTTGTTAGAACTTTTCCATCGTCTCTAACATGTTTGTCATCATGACAGCGGAAACAACCGAGATAATACATATGTCCAATGTTATCGAAATGATTCTTCCAGCTCACTCGCATTTCAGGAAAATAATTTCTGGAATAAATTTTCTGAACTTCGACTATAGCTCTATCAATATCGCTTTTCATTGTTCTATAAATTTCAGGATAATTTGAAGAGTAAAATTCATCAATTAAATATTTTATACTGTCCAATGCCGATTCTTTATTCAAATAATCATTTTCAAGTACATCGACAGCAATGCTTTTAATGTATGGCAATTTTCTATTTATCCATCCGAGAGAAATCACATGATTGACTGATCTTTCTGGCGGTTGATAAATGTGCGTTGGTCTGTTGTGGCAGTCAATACAATCCATTCTTCGTTTATATGCGTTATTCAAATCTTCTTTGGAAAATTTAATTTCGGTGCTTTTATAAACCGCACGTGTCCCATCCATTCTTTCAACTTCGATGTAAGGAATCACCTGACGTTCATAATCAAGAGCATAATAATAAATTTTATTTTTGATGTTCATGTGCCAGTGAATTCCTGAAGTTGGACCAGCTTCTTCGTTTCCCCCACCAATTTTCATCAATAAATATAAATTCCATCTAGTGTTTTTCTCATCACTTTCGTAATAATCATTTACAACTTGTTTTTCACTGAAGAAGTGTTTGGGCCAATGACATTGTTCGCAGGTTTCCTGAGCTGGTCTTAAATTTTCAATTGGAGTTGGAATTGGTCGAGGATACTTATTAAAAATTGTTGCATAAACCTGATATGCACCAGAAAGTTTTGAACGAACAAACCAATCAGCACCAGGACCAATGTGACATTTCACACAGCCAACTCTCGAATGTGGAGATACCTGATAAGCATTAAATTCTGGAGACATCACTTTGTGACAAAGTTCACCGCAAAATTGATCCGAATCAGTATATTCATACGCTTTATAACTTCCAAAGGCACTGAACAGAAGCAAAAGAATTCCTGCAATAGAGAAGAAAATCACAGCTTTTCTTTGATGTTCATCATTTAGATCAATAACAGGAAATTCATATTCACTCTTCAAACCTTTTTTGATTTTCTGTCTTTCTTTAATTGCTCCATAGAAGAAAACGAAAATTCCAATCAATAAAAAAATTGGTAGAATGACAAAAGCAATAATTCCAACATAAGGTTTGTGAGTTTTAGAGAGTGCTTCGAGTATCATCAGAAATAAGATTAAGCCAAAACTGATTGATGCAACTACCCCACCAGAAATTGAGACGGGATTATAAAAAACTTTTGGTAACTTAAATTTCATTTTGCCATTCCTCACATTTATGTGTAATCAAATTTTGTTAAAAGCTAAACATTACTTTAAAAATATTTTTTCATTGATTACAGAGAACCTATAAATCAAACAAACTGTGAATTATACTTTATCGATAGGCAAAAACCATTGCGTATATAATCCAGATAATGATACTGAAACCAATCAACAGAACAGTCCAGACAAAAATTTTTATTGTTTTAATAACTACATCTGGTTGTCTTTCGACGAGAAATTCATCTAATTTTCCGGATTTAACGAGTTCCTCATATTGAGCGGGTTTATCTCGTTTAAATTCTTCAAGAGGCATTGACCCGGTGAAGATGACAATATCCATTGGAAATTTCTCGGGTCTTAAATGTGTATTTAAAAAATGAACTGTGAATATGAATCCTGTTGCAAGCAAAGCTTCATCGGAATGAATAATGGTTGCAACATTAATCATCCAGTCCAGAAGAAAGTTTGTGAAAAATTCAGGAAACCAGAGAACAAAACTGGTCGAACCAATGACAAAAATTCCCCAGAACACAGCGAAATAATCAAATTTTTCCCAGTAGGTCCATCGACCATATTTGGGTTTTTCACCCAAACCAAGGAACCATTTAATGGAATCACGAAAATCAATCAGATCTTTTTTTGTAGACAGCATTGTGTTTGGACCCGTAAGCATAACCTTCCAGGAACCATACTTTTCTTTTTTAATTCTGAATAGATCAATTATGTGAGTTATAAAAACTCCAATCATTAAACTTGCTGCAATTCGATGAATTGTACCTGCTGATTCAAATCCACCAAAAAGCTTGGATAAAAACACAGCCCATCCTGTATAAGAAAACTTCAAAGTCATGCCAGTTAATGATAGGCTAAGAAAACTTATAATCATAAGAACATGAAGAGTTCGATCTAAAATGGTGAAGCGCTGGAAATACTTTTCTTTTAAGTTATTCATTTCTGCTTTCTTCACCCCCCTTTCTCATCTGATTTTGAATCAATTGATTTCATTTCATTCTCTTTTTTACTTAATTCTCTTTTCCATTGCAATGATCGTGGCAACCACAAAAGTGTATGAATTCCGCCGAGTACAAATGTAAAAATTAACAAACCAGTCATACTCCAGAATTCCCAGAAAAGATATGGATATTTATCTAGATCATGGTGAGTTGCGTGAGTTAAATAACCAGCAAATCTTCTGTTCGCACCGTGATGACATTTCTGACAGGTTTTTACAACATTATTACGACTTAGATGAGAACGTGAATCTGAAACATGAAGAATGTCATGGGCACCATGACAATCATAACATTTAGCGGTTTTCGTATATCCAAGTCTTGAAACTTTTCCATGATAAGTATCAAAATAAGTTTTGGCAATTTCTTCGTGACAACGACCACATTGATTCATTACAACTAATTTAAATCCCTGATCATCAGCTCTGATAATTTTATGTGCGGTGTGACAGTCGCTGCAAACTGGCAGTGGTTTATCAATTTTATTGACTAAAGGAGAGTGGATGCTTTTTTCAAATTGTTCTTCAATTCCGTGATGACATTTACCACAAGTTTTTGCGATATTTTTTCGATTAACTGTTGATCGAGGATCTTTAGCGGGTAATTCACCATGAGCAGTATGACAATCTATGCACATTGCAGTTACAACAAGACCACTCTTCAATAATCCCTTTCCGTGAATACTTTCCACATATTTTTCAACTATTTCGTGTTCAGGACCTTTATATCGCACAGCGGCTTTTTCACCTTCACGATGACATTGAGCGCAGAGATTCGGAACATTAATTGGAAAAGTTTTTGATGCAGGATCTCGCTTGCTCAAAATTCCATGTGTTCCATGACAATCACGACAGCTTGGAGCGTTTGGATCATTTTTAGCAAATAATGTCCCATGCAAGCTTGTCTGATATACATTAACAACTTCAGCATGACAGGCTGAACAATCAACTTTATTTTTGATTGAAATACATGGTCTTATTTTTGAAGGATTGACTTCTGAATGGCATTGACTGCAGGCAATTTTTTGAAGAATGGAACGATTTAAAAGAGAATAGTCAACAAACATTGATCTTCCATCACTGGCTTTCAAATCTTTATTTTCATGACAGCTTAAACAATCTTCATCTGCAGTACCCTGGTCATAAAAAACTCTTCTCACTTTATGTGGTTGATGACAATCAACGCATGCAGGAAGCACATGTGCTTCTTTTTCCCATAATTCCCCACGAATAACTTTTCTGTGAACTGCTTCAATTTGTGTGTGACATTTTGCGCATGCGGATGAAATATTTCTTCTTGCAATTGATGATCTTTGATCAGTGTGAGGAAGAATGAAATGAGAAGTATGACATGATGTACAAGTTGCAGAAACTACAAGACCTTTTCTTAATAATCCTTCACCATGAATACTTTCAGTGTAATTTTCAAGAATTTTATCCTGATGAATAACTCTCTGTCTTTGAACTGGCGCACCTTCTCTATGACATTGACCGCATAGAAAAGGAACTCTTAGTGGATTGGTTTGAGAGTTTAAATCCTTTGAACTTAGAACTTGATGATATCTATGACAGGTTTTACAATCAGGAGCCAGTGGATCTCCTTTTGATTTTGCTTTCCCATGCAATGAAATCCAGAATTGAATGCTTTGTTCTTTATGACATTGACCACAATCGACTTTCTTTAAATCACTTTCATGAGGGAATTCAGCATCTTTCAAATCAGAATGACAGGAAACACACTTGACCGATTTATGAACAGATGATTTAATTTTCGATTCATCTACAAATAGTGAAACTGTTTTATTTCCAACTTTTTTAGTTAATTCCTTATCATTATGACACATTAAACAATCTTCATTTTCCTGGGCAAAGCTACCCACAGTCGAAAGAATCAAAAGAAGAACAAAAAATATAATGGCTAAATTAATTTTCTTGAACATCTTTTTGTTCTTGTTGCTTTTTAATTCTTTCAAGTTCAAGTGGATGTTCATCTGCCATTTCTTCTTCTGTGAGAGTACCCTTAATCCATGCAAGACTCATCGGGTAGACATCAGGATTGAAAATTACAAAGTAAAAGTGCCAGACAATTATTGCCAGAAAAGCTAACCATGCTTCAAAGTAGTGAATTGTTCTTGCAATATCATATCCAAGTTTTGTGAATATTCCAATAAATGTATTTTCAAACCACATAATAATTCCAGTGATTGTCATCACAACAGTTCCCCAGATCAAAGCCCAGTATTCAGCTTTTTCGACATAACTGAATCTATCCAGTTTTGGTTTTACTGGTGAAAGACCAAGATTATATTTCATTACTCCAATTGCATCTTTCACATCTTTAATATTTGGAAGTAAATCTTTGAATAATTGTCTGCCTCTTTCTGTAAATGCGAGATAAAAGATGTGGTAAATAGAATCGGCGACCATAACAACAGCGGCAATTCGGTGAAGTAAACTACGCCATTCAAAAAATCCTGAAATTAAATCTCGTAAATGTCTTACCCACCATGCATCAGGGAATCGCAAAGCAAAGCCTGTGATGACAAGCGTAAAGAAACTTATCAATAACAGAAAGTGCTGAATTCTTTCATTAACAGTCATTCTCAAATAAAGTGCATGTCCATGATGTTCCTGTTTAATCAATCCTCTCTGAATCATCTTTCTTCTTTTTGCACGCTTAATGAAATCGAAAATATTATGAATAAACATTCCACCAATCGTAGTCACAATCAAAATTATATAAATCGTTGAAATCCAGTAAAGAACTGGTTCCTCTTTCTCTCTCTCGGTAATGTGAATTTTTCCCGTCGCAAATCTTTCGTTTGCACCGGGATGACATTTACCACAAGTTTTCACAAGGTTTAATTTGTGGATAGTGGAAGTCGAGTCTGTAGAAGGTTTGATGTTATGATAACCATGACAACTTGCGCAGTTAGCAGCTTCAGTATCACCACCTCTCAAAGCTAAACCATGATAACTTGTACTATATGTTCCGGGTTGTTTAATTGATAATCCATACTTCTCAGAAAGTTTTACCGATTCATGACAGGGTGAACAAACCTGAACAGAAACATTTCTGTATGAAACTGTTGCTCGTGGATCATCGGGAGATAATATATTATGCTCACCATGACAATCGGTGCAAGTTGGTGCATCTACATTCCTTTTTGATAAAGCAACTCCATGAATACTTTCCGAAAATTCAACAGCAATCTTATCGTGACATTTACCACAAGTACTTACTACTTTAAATTTTGAAACTGGTGATTCTTCATCACTCTTCTTTATTATTAAGTGAGAACTGTGACAATCAACACAGTTTGCAGCTTTTGGATTTCCTTTGAGCAGAGCTTGTCCATGCACACTATTTTCATAGGCCTTAATAAATGATAGTTTTGTAGCAACTAATTCTGAAACATCTGGTTTTTCAAGGTGACAGCTCAAGCAAAGTTTTTCCTGTGCGATTTTACCTTTCAACGAATCCTGTATTACATATTCGTTCGAAACTTTTGTTTTATGACAATTCAAACAGTTTGGTGCAAGTGGAATATTATCCACAACTGCTTTGAAATGAATTGATTTTTCAAAATCTGATTTAATCGATGAGTGACATTTTCCACAAGAATTCACTTGATTTGAAATGTAGAATGGGAAGGAAGTATTCCTTATTGAAATTACATTATGTGTACCATGACATTCTTTACAGTCAATTCCTGCTAAACCCATCTTTTCACCCAATTTGAATATCTTCGGGTGGAATATATGTTTAACAGGTGCATCTTTGTGACAGCTCGAACATTTGATTGGTTCAATGACTTCCTTATGGGGCAATTCTTCTGGATTAAATCCTTTATGGCAGGATACACAACTAAGTTTTCTATGAACCGAATTATTCAGAACTTTATCATCGACAAAAAGAGAAATTGTTTTCCCATTTTTCTCAGTTGATAATTCAGTATCGCTATGGCAGGTTAAACATTCATCATTTGTTTGTGAAAATAGATTTGTGTTCAACATTAAGAGAAATAGAATGAAAAGCTGGTACAGCACCCGGTTTTTTTTCATAATTTTCAACTCTCTCCCTATAGGTTGATTATCTAGAATTCAAAAAAATCATCCTGTTTAAATTTTAAGTGTAACTCTTTTTCTACTTCATCTCTTGTTAAGAAAGTAGTTGCAACCTGTTCTGGTTTAACGGTCAAAACAGGTACAGGTGAATATCTGACAATCTTCTCAGCAACACCACCCATTAACATATGTGAAAATCCAGTGCGTCCATGAGAAGCTACTACAATTAGCCCAATATTATTATCAATAGTGAACTTAATAATTTCCTTATAAGGATTACCTTCAAGAACAACTATTTCAACTTCTTCTGCGAGATTAAGTTTTTCAATAGCAAGCTTTTTTAATTCCTCACGGATTTTCTTTTTGAACTCCCTGTATTTCTCTTTAAGCTCAGGATATTTTTTCATTTTTTTCTCGGATGGAACCTGTTCACATACATAAACGAGATAAACTTTTGCATCATAAGTCTCTGCAATCGAATTAGCATATTCTAATGCAACTAAAGAGAGAGGTGAAAGGTCAGTCGATACGATAATTTTTTCTAGGATTGTTTCTTTTTTAACCCTAATAAGAATTTGTGTTTTCTTTTCTTTTTTCATTCGTAAAATAATTTCACTTGCAATTTAATTTTTGTTCAAAACATTTTGTAAATACTTATAAACAGATAAAATTTACTAAAACAACCGCTCTCTTTTATATATACATAATTTCTCAAAATTTGAGTTTTTGCGGATCAAAAGTTTGAAGAATTTTCATGTAGTTCGCACGCTCAAAAGCAGCAGGATTTTCAACAGATTTGTGACTCATACTTCCTTTCATCTGTTCAATTGATTCATACTCATGTTCTTCCATCCATTTCTTAATATCAGCAAGTACATTGGCAATGTGTTTTTCACCATACTTTATAATCGCTGAAAACATTTGAGTCACACTTGCTCCTGCCATAATTATCTTTATCACATCTTCAGCGGAAGCAATTCCACTTGTTGCCGCAAGGTCAGCGTTAACTCTACCATAAAGAATTGCAATCCATCTTAAAGGTAATCTATTTTCAAAAGGTGTGCTTAGAATAACATTTGGTATAACTTCTAAATTTTCTAAATCAATATCGGGTTGATAAAATCTATTGAACAGAATAAGTCCTTTTGCACCTGCTTTCGTCAATTCGTTTGCAATCCAGGCAGTGGAACTGAAATAGGGACTAAGCTTTACAGCAATTGGAATTTTAACTGTCTTTCTTACCTCTTTTACAATATCGATGTATAAATTATCAATATCGATACAACTTTTTGTTGGATCTGTTGCAAGAAAATAAATGTTCAACTCCAGAGCATCTGCACCAGCTTCTTCAAAATTTTTTACGTAATCAGTCCAGCCGCCCATTGACTTGCCATTTAAACTGGCAATTACTGGAATGCTAACAGACTCTTTAATCTTTCTTAAATGTTCGAGATAAAATTCAGGACCAATTTTATATTTCGAAAATTCTGGAAAGTAACTCAATGCCTCTGCATAACTTTCTGAATGGATAGATGTTCTATAGTGTAATTCCAATTGTTCAGATTCTAGCTCTTCTTCAAACAGCGACCACATCACAATTGCTGAAGCACCGGCATCCTCTAACCTTTTAACTCTATCAAGATCCTTTGAAAGAGGACTGGCAGAAGGCATAATTGGATTTTTTAGTTTAATTCCAAGATATGTTGTTGTCAAATCCATTTTTCCTCCAATTTTTTAATTTTGAATTGTCCCGATGAAGCGGGACAATTCATTAACATTATTAGTTCTTTTCTAATTCTTGAGGTTTATCGTTATGAGAATTGAAAAACATCTCATAAATTTTTGAGTTAGCCAATTCCTCATATTGTTTATATCTGAATTCAATTTCCTTCTGAGCTTCTTTCATCAATTGCTCAGCAACTTGAGGATGCGATTTACTTAACATTTTATATCGTGTTTCATTAAAAGCATATTCTTTAAATGGAATTTTTATCCCCTTTGAATCAAACTTAAATGGATTCTTACCTTCTTTGATCAATTCCGGATTATATCGATACAATTGCCAATAACCAGAATCCACAGCAAGTTTCTGTTGACGCATTCCTTTTTCCATATCGATTCCATGAGCAATACAATGACTATAAGCAATAATTAATGATGGACCTTCGTAAGCTTCCGCTTCGAGGAAAGCTCTAACCGTATGAGCATCATTTGCACCCATTGCAACCTTAGCAACATAAACATTTCCATAAGTCAAAGCCATCAAACCTAAATCTTTCTTGGCAGTTGGTTTTCCACCCATAGCAAATCTTGCAACTGCTCCTTTAGGAGTTGCTTTAGACATCTGTCCACCAGTATTTGAATAAACTTCCGTATCAAGGACTAAAATATTTACATCTTTTCCAGAGGCTAAAACATGGTCTAATCCACCATAACCAATATCATAAGCCCAGCCATCACCACCAATTATCCAGACAGATTTCTTAACAAGATAATCAGCAACAGTCAGCAAATGTTTAACATCAACAGGATCAACATCTTTAGTTTCTGCTAATCTTCTCTTGAGTTCTTCAACTCTTAATCTTTGTTCATAAATTCCAGCTTCATCTTTTTGTTTAGCATTTAAAATTTCATCAACAAGTTTTTCACCAATTTGTGAAGCCATTTTCTCTAAAAGAATTTTTGCGAATTGATTATGCTTATCAATTGCCAGTCTAAATCCAAAGCCAAATTCAGCATTATCTTCAAATAATGAATTTGACCAGGCTGGACCTCTTCCCTCTTTATTAAATGTCCATGGAGTTGTTGGTAAGTTTCCACCATAAATCGAAGAGCAACCAGTTGCATTAGCAATTAGAGCTCTATCACCAAATAGTTGAGTAACTAATTTTACATATTGTGTTTCACCACATCCTGCACAAGCTCCTGAAAATTCAAATAACGGTTCGAGGAACTGAGAATCTTTAACATTTTCTACTTTAACTAATTTTCTATCAAGTTCTGGCAGTTTCAGGAAATATTCCCAATTAACTCGTTCCTGTTCTCTAAGCGGTAACTGAGGCTGCATATTAATTGCTTTGAGTCTTGTCTCCTTCTTATTCTTTGCAGGACATACATCAACACAAATTCCACAACCAGTACAATCTTCAACAGCTACCTGCAATGAATAGAGTAAATTCTCACCATATTCTTTTGATTTAAATTTGGTGTATTTGAATGTTGGAGGTGCATCAACGAGATATTTTTCTTCGTAAACTTTTGCACGAATTGTTGCATGAGGACAAACTATAACGCACTTGTTACATTGGATACAAACTTCAGGATCCCAGACAGGTACTTCAAGAGCGATATTTCTCTTTTCATATTTAGCTGTCCCTGATGGAAATGTCCCATCAACTGGCATTTTACTAACGGGAATGTAATCACCTTTACCAGCAATTATTTTACCCAAAACATCTTTAACAAATTCAGGGGCATCGTCCGTCACTGGTGGTTGTAATTTTTTATTACTTGTGATTTTATCAGGAACGGGTACTTCAAATAAATTATCTAATGTTTTATCAACAGCGTCAAAATTCATCTGAACAACTTTATCACCTTTTGCGCCATAAGTTTTCTTGATTGCGTCCTTAATTAATTTAATTGCTTGATCTTTTGGAAAGATGTTGGAAATTGCAAAGAAACAGGTTTGCATAATTGTATTAATTCTTACACCCATTCCAGTTTCACGGGCAACTTTGTAGGCATCGATTACATAAAATTTCATCTTTTTATTAATCAAATCACGCTGAACTTTTTCTGGCAAAGAATCCCACACCTGATCAGGTGGAACCTGAGTGTTCAAGAGAAAAGTTGCGCCCTCAACAGCATCTTCCAGCATGTCAAACTTTTCAAGGAAAATCTGTTGATGACAGGCGATGAAATTGGCTGATGTAATTAAGTACTCAGATTTAATTAGTTTCGGTCCAAATCTTAAGTGAGAAACTGTTGTTGAACCTGATTTTTTTGAATCATAAACAAAGTAACCTTGAGCAGAATAATCAGTTTCTTCACCAATAATTTTAATTGAATTTTTATTTGCACCAACTGTTCCATCAGCACCAAGTCCATAGAATTTACAGCGAATTGTTTCTTTTGGTTCGATATTAAAAGAAGGATCGAATTCCAGACTTGTATTTGTCACATCGTCGATAATTCCAATTGTGAAATGATTTTTTGGTTTATGTTTACTTAACTCATTAAATATCGAAATGACCATCGATGGTGTAAATTCTTTCGAAGATAATCCATATCTTCCGCCGATTACTTTAGGTAATCTAAAGGACAATTCATCAGCATTAAACTTTTCAGTAAGTGCATTAACAACATCAAGGTAAAGTGGTTCGCCAGCAGAACCAGGTTCTTTAGTTCTATCCAGAACAGCAATTGATTTAACTGTTTTCGGTAATGAATTCACGAAATGATTTACTGAAAATGGGCGATACAAACGAACTTTTAAAACACCAACTTTTTCACCTTTATCCATCAAGTATTCAACAGTTTCCTCCACTGTTTGAGCACCAGAACCCATCAAGATAATAACTCTTTCCGCATCAGGTGCACCAAAATAATCAAACAAATGATATTGTCTCCCTGTCAACTTAGCAAACTTATCCATTTGTTTCTGAACAATCTCAGGACATTTCAAATAAAAAGGATTGACAGTTTCTCTTCCCTGGAAATATACATCAGGGTTTTGAGCAGTTCCACGAATGAAGGGTCGTTCTGGATTCAATGCACGCATTCGATGAGCGATTACAAGATCATCATCAATCATATATCTCATATCTTCAATGGTCAGCTCTTCAACTTTCATAACTTCATGGGAGGTTCTAAATCCATCAAAGAAATGAATAAAAGGAACTCGAGCTTCAAGTGTTGCCGCCTGTGCAATCAGAGCAAAATCCATAACTTCTTGAACAGAATTTGAAGCAAGCAAAGCAAAACCTGTTGAACGAGTTGCCATTACATCTGAATGATCGCCAAAGATTGAAAGTGCTTGAGCAGCGATTGACCTTGCTGAAACATGAAAAACGGTTGAAGTTAATTCGCCTGCAATCTTAAACATATTCGGAATCATCAGGAGTAAGCCCTGTGATGCCGTAAATGTAGTTGTGAGTGCACCACTCTGCAAAGCCCCATGAACACTACCTGATGCACCACCTTCACTTTGTAATTGGCTTACAATTGGAACATCCCCAAAAATATTTTTCCTTCCCTCAGCTGCCCATGCATCACACCATTCACCCATTGGTGATGAAGGAGTTATCGGATAAATTGCAATTACTTCGTTGGTGTGATATGCTATATATGCAGCAGCTTCATTTCCATCTATTGTAACTTTTCTTCTTTCCATTTTACCCTTCCTTTTATTTAATAAAAATTTTTGACCTACAAATAGTTAACTCTCTTAAATTTCAATGAAAATAATAAAAAAAAATTTTAAAAATGAATCGTAGAACTATTTCAATAATTGTGCCTGTAAATTAAAATGAAAAACATAAAACTAATTAATAATTGTAAAGTATCCTATTGAAAATTAAAAAAGTATACAAAATAATTTCATTTTTGAGAAAAAGATTTTTAAATCTGAAAAATTTGGATTGTGTAGAAAATAAATATTCCCTTTGAACATTCATTTCATATCAATTAGCGGGCACTAATCAGCTGTATAGAAATTCAACAACTGATAAATATCAGTCAGGTCGATTGGCTGAAAATATATTTTAGTCACAAATTCTTTCAACTCATTGATGATTGATTGTTTGTCAAGTTCGAGTGTAGTCAAAACGAATATTTTACTTTCTGAAGTCAATTCACGGATTGTCTTAATCAGACTTAAAAGTTGATCATTTAAAAGAGAGTCAATAACTATAATTTGTGGTTTAACTATCTCAATTATCTGGATGAATATTTCTCGATCATTTACTGTAATTATTTTTGGATAATTCTTTTGAAAATACAGACTAAAACTCTGGGCAAAGTCAAAATCCTCTGAAAACAATAACAATCGTAGGGTTTGAAGTCTCTTGTATAACAATGTCGAATTTCTTTGATTATTATTTACTATTTGATCCATTTTAAAAATGCTTTTCAATGATTATGCCATAAAACAATTAAATTGAAGGGAGAGAGAAACTAAGAAATGCTTAGATTTATTGTAAAATCAATGAATAATTCAAATTTTGTGAAAGATTATTAGTGAGTTCTCGTGCTTGATGAATTTAATCTTCTCAGATATGAAAAATATTAAAGATTCTTATTTCATTAGTGAAATCAGGAGAGGATATTCAGATCTTTTATTCTTCGATAAAGAGTTGCGGTACTGATTCCGAGCATTCGAGCAGTTTTTTCTTTGTCATAATCATTTTGAACAAGAGCCTTTTGAATGTATTCTTTTTCAAATTCATTTATTGCAGTTTGGAGCGATTTAAATCCATCGGAACGTTCTATAACACTCGTTTTTGTAATGTACTCAGGTAATTCATTTAGAGTGATAAACTCATCTTTACAAAAGATGACAGTTCTTTCAATTACATTTTCCAATTCACGCACTTCACCTTTCCATGTATAATTCATTAAAGCTTTCATTGCAGCACTATCAACGCCTTTGATGTTTTTGTTCATTTCTTTTCGATATTTATCAACAAAGTACTCCACTAAGAGAGGAATATCTTCTACCCTATCTTTTAATGAAGGCAAATGAATTTCTACAACATTCAATCGATAGTAAAGATCCTGTCTGAATCGTCCCTCTTCAACTTCCTTTGCCAGATCTTTATTTGTAGCAGAAATAATTCTCACATCAACTGGAATCGGCGTTGAAGAACCAACTGGAATTATTTCTTTTTGTTCGATTGCTCTCAGAAGACGAACCTGTGATTGCAAAGGCATTTCACTTATTTCGTCAAGAAAAAGTGTTCCACCATCTGCCGCCTGGAAGTATCCTTCTTTATCTCTAATTGCACCAGTAAACGATCCTTTTTTATGTCCAAAAAGTTCACTCTCAATTAATGTTTCTGGGATTGCACCACAGTTAACAACAATAAATGGTTTATCTTTTCTTGCACCATTGTAATGAATCGCTCTGCTTACAAGTTCTTTTCCAGTTCCGCTGTTACCAGTAATCAAAACACTGCTGTTAGTTTCTGAGACTGATTTAATCATTTCAAAAACTTTTTGCATTGTAGGACTTTTTCCAATAATCTTATCGAATGAATATTGCTTTTGTAGTTCGCGGCGATAAAGCTGATTTTCTATAATTAACTTTTTATACTCTATTAACCTTTTTACTTTCAGAATAAGTTCATCAAAATCAATTGGTTTTAAGATGTAATCACTTGCACCCAATCGCAAAGCAGCAATAGCTGTTTCCAGAGAACCATAAGCAGTGATAAAAATTGAAATAACCTTTGGATCAACTTTCGAAATTTTTTCAAGAAGCTCAATCCCTTTCATCTTGGGCATTTCGATGTCAGATATCAGAATATCGTATTTATTATTTAGATACATCTCATAAGCTTCCATACCGTTGCAAGCTTCATCCACTTCATAGCCTTCCTGCCTGAGAATTATGGCAATGTTTTCTCTTAAGATTTCTTCATCATCGACAATTAAAATTTTTGTTGCCATAAGTTTATTTCAATTTTATTCATCTACGTTAATTGGTAAAACTATTGTGAAGGTTGAACCTTCCCCCTCAACACTGGAAACCTGAATCTCACCTTTGAAACTTTTAATGATGTTATAGCTCACCCACAAACCCAACCCAGTGCCTTCTCCGACTTTCTTAGTTGTATAAAACGGATCGAAGATTTTAATTTTTGCCGATTCAGAAATTCCAATGCCATTATCTGAGATTGCGATATAAACTTTTTCTTTATCCTTATAGGTTTTTGAAATAATTTTTGGATCTGGATTGAAATAAATCATGCGATCCTGATCAAGACACAAAGCATCAATTGCATTGATAAGAATGTTTATAAATACCTGTTGTAGCTGGTCAGGCACAAGATAAAGAGCAGGAATTGATTCATCATATTCTTCGATAAATGAAATACCTTTAGCTTTTTTACTTACTCTCACAATTTCAATTGCTGACTTCAAAACCTTATTAATATCAGTGGTTTGCAGCTCGTAAGTTGATTGTCTTGAAAAATTAACAAGGTCACGAATGATTTTAGAAATTCTGTGTATTTGATTTTTAATTAATTCAAGTTTTTGGTTTGTGAATTCATCTTTATTAATTCTCTGTATTACCTGCACAAGAGATGAGATTGAAGCAAGTGGATTTCCAACCTCATGTGCAAGTCCCGCTGCTAAAAGTCCCATACTCTCCATTTTCTGCGCGTGAATCAATTGCTGTTCAAGTTTTTTCTGCTCAGTTTTATCGCGATGAATTCCAAAATATCCAATTAACTTTCCATTGTTATCAATAATAGGTGAAACCAAAAGATCGGTATAAAATAGCTGTCCATTCTTCTTTCTGTTAATTACTTCACCCATCCATGCTTTACCCTGCTTGATTGTATCCCACATATTTTTCCAGAATTCTTTTGAATGTTTGTGTGAACTAAAAATGTTTGGGTTCTTACCGATCAATTCTTCTTTTGTATAACCACTGGATCTTTCGAATGCAGGGTTCACATAAATAATTTTACCTTCAACATCAGTAATTTCAAGTGGATTTACAGTGTATTCCGCAACATTTGCGAATCTAACAAGGTCAAGTTCTTTTTCTTTTTGTAATGAAATATCGCGGGCAAAAACGAAACAAACTCTATTATTTTCATTACTATGTTGTTTTTTCTTTGAGGATTTAAAGAATGGCGATAATATTACATAAACATACTTTTTATGTTCTCCACAAACAAAAAGTGATTCGAATTGTTGATTTGAACCGTCATTGATAGCTTTTTTAAATTGATTTTCAAACTCTGATCTATGGTCTTCAGAGACTAATGTAAGGAAATTTTTATTAGTAAATTCCCCTTTGGGAGTATTAAAAAAATCTGAAGCAGTCTTGTTGCAATGAAGCATCTTCATCTGTGAATCAAGCACGAAACTCATATCCGGAAGGATATCAAAAAAATTACACGGTATATGAAAAGTTTGATTCTTTTGATTTGCTAAATCTGCTGTAACTAAAATTTGGTCACTAATTTTGATTTCCATAACTCTATTAGATGATAGGTCTTTTTCAATTCTTTACATTGCAAATTAACTCATCGATTCAAGAAACTCAATTTATCAATTACACCCAAAACAAAATATTTTTTAGGTTTTTGATTATAAGTTACCTTTACTTTTGAAATTATTGGGAAGAAATTAGGTTTAATTACGAAACCTCTGCTTGGATAAAATTGTGAAGTTTTATGATTCTCCTGCTGGAACAATAATAAATTAATCCAGCTTTCTTTTACCAATCCTTCCAGTTCGAAACCAAAAATTTAGATGATTTTAATTTTTGCTGAATATTATCAAGAGCTTTTTTACTGTAATTAATTATAGCAGACCCTGTAGCAGTTACTTTAACACTTGGTCCAAAAACTAGCATTGATCCATAAATTGCTGAATTTCCTGTTGCAGTTGCAGAAATTGATGTATTTCCATATACAATTACAAGTCCCTGATAATGAAAATTGCCTGAACAATTCATATTCCCGTAAACAATCAAGATACCTGCTCCTGAAGTGTTTCCTGCAAAATTTGCATCGCCCACTATATATGTAATCTTAGGATTTTCAGGTGTACCGAGTACTGTACCTGATGAGTATGTCCCTGAGTTAAGAATTATATCAGCAGATTGTATAAACATATTGATTGTTTCATTATAGTCATTTTGTAGGTTCGATACACCAACGCTTGGAGCTGTTCCTACACCAATAACATTTGGTTTCACATTATTTGGAATTTCCTCAACAACGCGGATACTATCATTTACATCTTCAACTGAAATTCCATAAACTGATGGTGCTGTTCCTAGGGTTCCATCAGGATTTTTATCAATTCCACTGATTTGAATATTTCCCTTTAATTTCAAATCTAAGTTCGAAGTGGAAATTCCTAATCCAGAACTTATCGATGGAATTATAATATTATCCCAATACGCATAGACTTCTAATTGTGATTTTTGATTCATATATGTTGATGTAACTTTAATTAATACTGAATCAATCCCAATAATTGAGACATTATAAGTTCCACCGTGTAAAGGAATATTCTCAAAATTTCCACGAAGATTTTTATTGAATCGTAATTTGTTAAGAGTTAATTGAATTGCCGAATTACTAATCAATTGCGCTTGAGTTGCATTATACATATCAACATTTAAATTTTCGATATTGGTGGTGCTTTTCCATAAAGATAAAAGCAACGTTGATAGAAGAAAGAAAGTTGAGAAAGTAATTATTAAAACCTTATTGCCCATAAAATCCTCCTATCAAAGATTTTTTGGAGCAACATAAAATTCTCTTTCAAGAGTCAAATAATGTTCATTAAATTTGATATCGCTCTCGAGTCTCATCGTTACTTTAATTCTTTTAATGAATAATTTTTCTGTTGCTGGATTTCCATTGATGTCAAAATATTCTAATTTAAATCGAGTTACTGAACCTGGTATAATTTCTCTTTTATTACCATCAACTTTAACAATTAAACTGAAATCATCTGGATTATTTGTCGTTTGATTGAACATTCCCTTTTTTATTTCAACCGTGTCAGCAGTTCCATCGTTATCTTCATCCGAAAGAAAAGCAATTCCGATCGAATCAGCAAATAAAACTGGACTCACCTTTGCTTTAAAACCCACTTTCTTCAAATGGTATTCAATAATTTGTTGAGTGGTCATAAAATTCATTAACAAAATCTCTTCTTGATGAGTCTCAGACTTAATATCCTGAGCAAAAAAGTTTAACCTCATAATAATCATGATTATTGCAATTCCAACTACCCAGCTAACTACAAAATAAAATAGATGATTCATTACCAAACCGAGAAAATTTGTTTAAGTTCAAATAATTGATTTTGAGAGTTATCAAAGCAATAAATTTTAACCCTCTTCAAAAATGTCCTGAGATAACTAACTTGTTCAGGATTATCTTCACGAACATATTCTACCTTAACTACTAACTTAAGCATACTTCCTTCATCGCCCTCGAATTCAACTATCAAATTATTGTAATCATCCACATCATCATAGTTATCTCGTGTTTCATTTTCACTACCCAGTGAATTCGGCGCAGTTAAACTATCTTTAATTAAATAGGAGATGGACATTAATTTTTCATCAAAAGTTTTTAATCTGATTTCTTCAAATAAATTTTTTGCCTGTAAAACAGCGAGATTTAGATTTCGAGATAAATATTTTTCGTTTGTCGATTCTTTCGTTTGTTTTGTAACAAGATTGATTGTTATACTTAAAACAATAAAAGCTGCAAAGATTAAAAGTAATTGACTATTGTTCATCTTTTTATTACTTGCTTCTTAACTTTTTCAATTTCATTATTGAAATCATTCAATTTCTTCTCAATAAGCTTCTCTTCTTTTTCGGCAACTCTTTCATAAAGAGAAGGATTCAACTTAGCCTTCAAAACAATTATTAATTCTTTTCTCGAATTTGTAATTACATCTCTTCCTGTTAAATATTTAATTCCAAAAACCCACCATGGCAAATCTTTTAAGATTGGGATACCTACTCGTTCTGATTTCTCTTCGTTTATGAATAATCCACCTATTATAGTTTCTTCGCCGTCTAAAAGGAGAACATTAGTATTAGCTCGAGTTCTTTTCACTTCAGTTGAAATTTGACCCGGGATAGCTGAACTTCTTTCAACACTTAAATCGAGAAGGATATAATTTTTTCCTTTCTCATCAAGTACATAGGGAGTTACACGGATTATGGTTCCAGTGCTGTAAAATCTCTCGATCGTATTTCCTGCAAAATCTTTTTCACGAGTTGAAAAATCAGAACCAACCTGAATTTCTCCTTTTACTCGATCTCTCACAGTAATTTGTGGACTTGCAATTATCTCACCCAGTTGATTTGATTCAAGAAAAGAAAAGAGCGTTGTCGCCCTGATCATTGTATTGAATAAATTAAATTCACCTCTCGCACCGATATCGAGAGATCTGGTCTCGGTTTGTGAATTCCAATCAAAAATTTCACTTGGGGTTGAACCGAATGTAGTTCCAACTTCTGCACCACCTTTTGAAAATAAAGCTCTCCAGTTTACTCCTCTTTCTTTTGCTTTTCCAACATCGAGTTCAAAGAAAATTGCAGAAATCGTTACTTCTCTTGTATTAAAGCTAACACCTTTTAATACATCGGGTATCTCTTCAGCTGAAATTTTGTCCTTCGAAACCAATCTAATGTAATCTTCTTCTTCTATCATTTGCAGATTATGAAGACCAGCAATGATTTCTAATGCTTTGTACCAATTCAAATCTGTTATTTCAATTCCAACAGGCACTTGAAGATTTTGTTCTAGAATAATTATTTTATCTATGGTTTGTTTACTAATCTTACTTAAAACCTCTATCGCTTGATTTACGCTTGCATTTTTTGATATTGTAACGATTGTTTCAGTCCCAGGTGAAATAGTTGATTTGATTGTTCTGACATTTTGAGAGTAACTATAAATCGAAAGAATAATTAAGAATAAAATCAATTTTTTCATTTTCGTGCCTCCTTGTTATCAATCGTTAATTTCACTCTCTCCAGAATCCCACCTTTATTAAGCAAAAATTCGCAGCTGTAATTTTCGTAATCTATTTTTGTGAGATAACCTAAGTAAACAGGATCACCTTCACTCAATGTTATTGTGTTTCCATTTTTATCGATTAAATAAACCATATCTGGCATGATTGCAAGTAATTTTGATCCTTCTACTTCGAAAAGTCCCTCGTCATTTGGTGGAATATCAACCTTAATCAAAGGATTAAAATAGTTTGAAATAAATGCAACCCGGTAATTCGCAGGTCTATTAATCAATGTATCAAGATCATAGTCAGTTAAAGTTGTATAATAAGCATACAATTCAAGATCAAAATGAACTCTATCTTCAACCTTTCCCTCAACATTTGTTGAATAAGTTTGTTTGATTTCTTTGATTTTAATGGTGTATATCTCAGGAGAATTCTCAAAAAGATGAATTAATGAAAAAACATCTCGAAAATTGCCTTCACCTTCAATTCTGAATTTTTCTTCCCAGAATTTGTCTGATTGTAAAGATTCAACCTTTTCTAAATTAATCTTAGTTGATTCGCCAAACATATTTATAACTTTCAGAATTCTATCATAAACATCTACCGATGATTTATAATAAGGAACAACTTTTTGAGTCTTAGCAATTTCATTTTCAAGAGAATCAATTTTCTGGTTTATTGCAAAAATCATTTCATCAGGTGAGTTAATTGATAATTGATATAACTTATCATTTCTTTTAAACTGAGATAATTTTTTGACTTCTGAATCAAACTTGATTTTGTTAAAGTATAAATTTGTCAAACCGACTGAAGCTATCAAGATTAAAAGTATAAATCTTCTTTTCTTTCTTTTTCTCATAATCTAACTCAAAGGTTTACTAAAATTTCAAACTGGAAAATTTTTTTGCCTCTGATTTCATTAACATAGATGTTTTTTATCTCACCTTGATTGAAAATTCTGAGTAAATCTGGAATAGAATTTCGACTAATCGTTAATCCTTTAATAACTATTTGAGAATTATTCTTTTCATCCGGTGAAATTTGAGTTAACCACATTTTTTGTTTTGCCGGCTTGAAGCTATCAATTCTCTTTAAGAATTCAGACCATTTCGAACCGTTTAATAACAATTGATCAAGTTTTGATTTATAACAGGTTAATATGACGAAATGATTGTTAAGATTATCTATCAACTTTAGTTGTTCGGCCGGAATTTTCTGTATGTCTTCGGCTTGCCTGACTTGTATTTTTAATTGATTTATCTTTTCATCGTTCTGTAGATAAATTTGAACTGAATAATAAGATATTCCGATTAGAATAAATGAAAGCAATATCGATAGAACATCAATCTTTTTTATGAATGAAATCTTAGAAACTTTCCTCGAATGAATATTTAGATTTTTCTTTATCCCTTTATATTGATGTAATTCATCCAGAATTGCTAATAAAGGGAATGAATATGAAAAAACATGTTCTTTTTCTTCTTCACTTAGATGGGATAGATCAAACGGCTCAATATTTAATAACTGAACACTGGTAAATGGGAAACTATTCTTAAAAGACGAATAAAATTCATTATTTATTTCACCTGTTAGTATGATATCTGTTAATTCCGTCAAACCTGCATATTCCATCTCAAGCACGATTTTACTTGAAATAAATTCAATCAAGCCTCTTTGTGAAAGAACAATACTCTGATAACCATTGATATGAACGACTTTCCCATCTTTAATAAAGACCATTCTTAAAGAATCTGTCCCAACATAAAGCAGCAAATAATTTTTAGCTTTCTCTATCTGATAATAGTTGAAAAAGTAATTTATAAGACAAATATCTGCACTTTTTAATGTTAAGATTTCAATAGATTTTGTATCAGATATTTCTCTTAAAACATTAATTTCTTCTAAAATTGGAATTTCATCCTGAAGAATTGCGGAGACTATAGATTTATTCTTGTATTCGATGTAATCAATTTTTTCAATCTCTAAATTTATATTCAATAATTTTGACCATTCATCCCTCAGTCGTTCTTTAAAGTTTGTTTTCTCTTCGGAACTGAAAACTAAATATGAAATCAATGGTTGTGTAACTACAGGAACAAATTTTATTTCGTCAAGCGGGAAGTGATTTACTATTTCGGTAAGATTAGTTTGTCTTGGTGAAGATACTGCACTTTCTATTGTAAGATCAATCTCACTACTCTCATTAAAATTTGTATTAGTTGCAGTAGTGAAATTATATTCAACACTTGGAACAGAAAGAAATTTCAAGAGGGAATATTTTGACCCTCGCTTTTGGACAAAAACAATTTTAGTTTCTAATCCATCTTGAAATATTCCGCAATAAACTTTCATTTTATGTTACCCTGTTTCTGGAAAATTTAAAAAAGGACAATGGGTACTTGACCCCATTGTCCTCAAATCTTATTTGAAAATTTA
The DNA here is from genome assembly GCA_964527925.1 of uncultured Ignavibacteriaceae bacterium. GTDB lineage: Bacteria > Bacteroidota > Ignavibacteria > Ch128b > Ch128b > Ch128b. Next base: position 4,126 of record CAZGQO010000012.1, on the reverse strand, counting down.
GTTGTTTATTGTTACAACGATATTATCTGGAGTCACAACCGCAGTACATTTGACTTTATTAGTTCCATCGTTGCCGGTTTCAGTACCAGTACCAACAAGAGTGACAACAGTTGCACCAACTGTTGCAGTATATGAACCATTGCCAGTCTGTGTTAAGCTTGGTGGTATTGTAAATCCAGTGAAGCTGTTACCACCCCCGCCAAGTGCAGTTGGTTTTCTATAATATTGTTGAGCAAACGCACCAATGTTATTCAAATCAGCTATGACAGCATCACGATTTGCACTCTGGGCACTTGTTGCGGCAAGGTTAATTCCGACAACAATGGCTATTCCAACTATTATGACTCCAATTACAATAAGTAATAATTGTTGTTGACCCATAATTTAACTCCTTTCTTTTTTCTAATAATTTTTTTTATCTAACATTTGTTAAAAATTAATGATTCAAGTTCCATTCCAATTCATAAAAAAAATCAATCTTAAAAAAATTTGAAATTTTCGGGATATTGATTTTAGAGTCAGGGGATCCGTTGATGAAATATCAGTTGTAAAAATTTCAATGATGGAAAAAATTACATGTAAATTAAAGAAGGCGGTTAGTTTAATACTTACAGATTTTATTTATGCTTCTTAGGATATTCAAAAAATACGAGTGTTCCTAAGCCACTTTTCAACTCTGACCATTTTTCTATATCCAGGTTGATATTTACAACACTACATGTTGGTAATTCGTGATCAAAATCATACAATAAGAAATGAACTAAATCTGTTAATCCGGGATTATGTCCCACAATTGCTACACTAGAAGGCTTATCCTCCAACTTCTTTAAAAAATTCAAAATATCTCTTCGTGAACCATTATATAATTCATTAATATATTCAATTCTATTATTTTCAATGCCCAATTCTCTTGTTAAAATTTCAATAGTAGATTTTGCACGTTGTGCGGTACTGCAAAAGATTTTATCTATATGCAGATTATATTGTTTTAGGACATTAGCCATCAAAAGACTATCTTCATTCCCGCGTTTATTAAGTGGGCGTTCGTGATCTTCAAGTTCAGGGTTATCCCAGCTGGATTTTGCGTGTCGAATGACAATTAAATTTTTCATTTTAATTCCTTTTGTTTGAACTCTATATCTGAATTTTATTTAACAAAATCAATATTTAATCGTAAGTTCATCTATCATGAATATTTATTATTTTGATTAAAGAATTTCCTAAAAAATAAGAGAGGAGTTAAAAAATGAAAGCACTAAGGCTCTTCGTATTTTTTGTTCTCCTGCCCTTATTCTTGAATGCACAAACTTTCTTCACACAACAAATCAACTACAAAATTTTCCCTGCTTCTTCGGGAGCCTTGCGTACCGGTTTGAATGGTTTCGATAATCCTGCACTCCTGACCTATGTAGATAAATTTGATGGTTACTTTTTGTGGAATTCACTGAATAATAGTCCCTGGAAGATCAAAGATTATGCAATTTTTTTCGCAGCAAACAAGTTTGGATTTGGTTATTTCTCTTCGGATATCCCCAATTCAGGTAAAATAAACATCTACAAAATCTCATCTGCTTTTGGAGATAAAAGTTCATCTTTTGGCTTTTCATACCAGTGGATAAAGTCAGATATAAGATTAATTGATTATAAAGATGTAATTACTCTTTCTTCACTCGTAAGACCAAATAAATATTTATCACTTGGTTTAGTCGCTTCATTTGATAGTAAAGTAAATGATTATGAAAGTGTAATTGATTTTGGTGTAAGACCATTTGGAAATGAAAAATTAACTTTATTTGGTGATTATAGATATGCAAGAAATATGGATTCTAAATATTGGAATTGGTCAGCGGGATTTGTGATTGAACCATTGAAAGGTATTCAATTAATTGGTAGAACTATCGAATTTAATCAGTTCAATTTTGGAATTCAGTTAAGTCTTGGTAATGCAAGTTTATTACATATGAGTTCTTTCTCCGAGAAGTTCGAAAATCAAAATCAGGTTTATGGAATTAGAATTGGTTCTTATGATAGAAATTTATTTGCAAGTTATTTGAAGAAAGATCAAACCTATAAAATTAATTTAAACGGTACAATAAAATATCAGAAGCCACAACTCTTTGATGATTCCCGAACATTAATTGATTTACTTAATGAATTGCAATTAATTAAAAACGACCCTCAAATTCAAAGTGTAGAAATAAACACTTCAGGAATTAATATTTCAAGAGTATTTCTCTGGGAATTACGAAATAAGTTATTGGAATTAAAAAATAATGGTAAAAAGGTCATAGTGTACATTGATAATGTAAATATAGATTTATACTATCTGGCATCCGTTGCGGACAAAATTGTAATGGATCCAATGGGAGTATTAATTTTAGAAGGAGTTATTGCTGGAAGAAATTATTATAAAGGAACTCTAGAAAAACTCGGAATTGGTTTCGATGAATTGAGATTTTTCAAATACAAATCTGCAGCCGAAACTTTTGCCAGAGATAAAATGTCTGATGCAGACCGAGAACAAAGGCAATTAATTATTGATAATTTATATAACTCCTATGTTAATGATATTGAAAAATCGAGACCTTCAATTAAAATCAAATTGGACTCGCTTATCAATAATTATGTTGTTTTTACATCTAACGAAGCAATGAAATATGGGCTTATAGATTCTATTGGAAGATGGTACAATTTAAAAGATAAATCAATTACAAGAGGATCAATTAGAGTTTTTAAGCAGGATTTAATTGATAAAGCAACAGATAACGATACATATTGGGGTGAAAAACCAAAAATTGCAGTGATTTATGGATTAGGTGCATGTGCAATGGATGAAGGTATTAAAGCTCGTTCACTTGTGAAAGATTTCGAAAAAGTTGAAAAGGATAAATCTATAAAAGCAGTTGTTTTTCGAGTTGATTCACCAGGCGGCGACGCATTAGCATCTGATGTAATTGCAGAAGCAATTAAAAAAGTGAAAATGAAAAAGCCTGTAATTATTTCTCAGGGATATGTTGCTGGTTCTGGCGGTTACTGGTTATCAATGTATGGAGATACAATCGTTTCTAATGAAAATACAATCACAGGTTCAATTGGTGTAATCGGGAGCTGGTTTTATAATAAAAACTTCAAAGAAAAACTTGGTGTCTCAACTGATTATGTTAAACGAGGTGAACACGCAGATCTCGGTTTTGGTTTTCTTATCCCAATCTTAAATATTCCTATACCTGATAGAAAACTCACTAACGAAGAAAGAAATCGTCTAGAAGAATTAATTAGAAATATGTATTCCGTTTTTGTGAATCGTGTTGCTGAAGGCAGAAAAAAATCGCCAGAAGAAATTGAAAAAGTTGCTCAGGGAAGAGTCTGGTCTGGTAAAGATGCAGTTAAACTTGGACTCGTTGATTTGATTGGTGGTTTAGAAGATGCAATTGAAATCGCTCGAAATAAAGTAAAACTAAATGAAAATGAGTTTCAAATTGTTGAGTTTCCGAAACCACCTCTTTTCGAATTAAATCTGGGTCTACCATTCCCACTAAGCACAAATTCAAATACCAAAATCCAGTCACCTTATGATTTATTGTTATTCAGAATGAAAAACAACGGTAAACCTCTTATTATGATGCCAATGGACGATTTGTATTTTGAGAATACTCTTTTGAACATCACAAATTGATTAATTTTACACTTGCAAGTATCCTGTTCATCAGGGTACTTGCAGAGAATTTATTTTAAAGATAAGTCATCCCAATCTAAAATGATTTAATCATTCATGTTAGAAGCTTTAATTCAATCAAACACTCTCAATTTTTTCTTTCACTCATAAACAAAATATTTTTTATTTCGCACATTGAAAGCCAACCAAAAATTTCGATAAGATTAAAATATTTGTTTATAAACCAAGACAACAGAATTGGCTTTTTAATTAAGGTTAAAGTTAGTTATGGATTAATACACACTTCTTCGATTTCAATTCTTGATAACAGATTAATATATCTAAAGGAATTACCTAATAAACAGCTGAAAGAATTTTTTATTGCCCGTAAGTTAGTGCGCCCGGAAGGATTCGAACCCTCAACCTTCTGATCCGTAGTCAGATGCTCTATCCAATTGAGCTACGGGCGCA
>CAZGQO010000011.1:0-101663 GCA_964527925.1 uncultured Ignavibacteriaceae bacterium | reverse complement strand
AGATTTGAGTTGCCAGACTTAGTTATAAACTTTGGTTTAAGATTTGATTATTTGAATAGCAAGAGTGATGTAATTAAAGATCCTAAGAATCCATTCAAATATGGAAATCCACAAATACTTGATCCAGATGATTTTGAACCAAAGAAACCGGAATTTAATATAAGTCCAAGATTAGGAATTGGTTTCCCTGTTACAACAACAACAGTTTTCCATGCACAATATGGAAAATTTATTCAAGCACCAAGTTTAGCAGATATCTTTACCTGGCCAAGACATTTCCAGGTTTTGCTTGTTGATGGTAACAGGCTTGCAAGAACAGGCCATATTTCAAGTGAAGTCACAACCCAGTATGAATTAGGTTTCAGACAAATATTTGGTGATAATGTTGCAGCATTTGGACTTACGGCATTCTATAAAAATACAAAGGGTTTAATTAACTGGACTACTACGCTATTTTATAGACCAACAGGTGAACAAAACACTTACTTTGGACCATCAAATGCAGACTTTGGAACAATTAAAGGTGTAACTTTAACATTAGATTTAGCAAGATATCACTTCATAGCTCTTTCTGTTAACTATACTTACCAGATTGCAGAAGGTACAGGATCATCAACCAGTTCTTCTTATGTAGCTACTTTCAGAAATCCTGATAACTCTGTACCAAAAGTTATTGCACCACTTGATTTTGATCAGAGACATACAGGTACTGTTATAGTTGATGTATTCATTCCCGAAGGTAAACTTGGAATATTCGAAAGAACTGGTTTGAATATTCTTGCTGAATTTGCAAGTGGACGACCATACACTCCACTTGAAATGCAAGATATTTCACCTTTAGGTGGTGGTGAAACTAACTATGGAGATACCAAAGGTTATGTTAACAGCCGCTATGGTCCGGGAAGATTTAGAGTTGATATGAAATTAGAAAAAACATTCAAAGTTCTTGGAAATATGTTAGTAACTCCATATATCTGGATTGATAATCTATTTGATGCCGATAATGTTGTCAATGTTTATAGATCCACTGGAAATCCATGGACAACTGGTTATTTGAGCACAGAAAAAGGTCAGGCGGTAATGAACAGTAGAGACTATCCAGAATTATTCAAAGCTGATTATACAACTCTGGAAAGAACTCCAGATAACTTTGGAATTCCAAGACAAATCCGACTTGGATTGAAAGTCAATTTCAGTGGAATTAAATTCTAATAAATGAGGAAGGTAAGAACTATGAGAAGAAAAAGTAAATTCTACCTCAAATTTACGATAACCCTAATTGTACTTGGACTAGTTTTTGTAGGTTTTCGTTCAGTTGAAAAAGATGATAAACAGACCCAACGCTTAAATAAAGTCGTTGGTGCCTATTACATGACAATTAATAACCTTGAGATGCCTCTTAACAATGCTGGTGTTTTCGCCGATGTAGCTATTCCACCAAACACAGCAGGTGGAAAGTTCGATGGTCATACATTTTTGTTCTCTGGTGGATTCTGTGTATCAGGTTTAATTGATATGGGTACTTCAAATGAATTTCTTTGGGCTAATGCAGTTGCAACGGCATCTCGTGTTCAAGATTACAGACCAGGGCCAGTTGGTTCAGACCCAGCTGATCCAAAAAATAAATTATATATTGTCAGATCGGATGAAGAACCATTTAGTGCCAGCTGGCAGGAATGGAAAGATGCAGTTAGTTTTGGTGCTGATTTTTATGATGGTGATAAAGATGGGCAATACAACCCTGTTGATAAAAATGGGAATGGTCAATGGGACCCCGATGAAGATAGGCCAGATCTTTTAGGCGATGAAACTGTTTGGTGCGTAATAAATGATGGTGTTCCAGCAAGTGATAGAAGATATACTGATGTTAATCCGTTAGGTATTGAAATTCATCAAACTGTTTTTGGTTTTGCATCTTCTGGTCTGCTTGGCAACATGCTTTTTGTGAGATATAAAGTAATTAACAAGAACCCTGATGGGAAACAATTTGATAGTGTCTATTTCTCAGTCTGGGCTGATCCAGATTTAGGAGATTATACTGATGATTTAGTTGGATGCGATGTTCCTGATTGGGCTTCGGGTTATGTTAAAACCCCGCCAGAAGGAAGAAACGCAGGTTATGTTTATAATGAAGGTAGTGATAATGAATATGGTCCGAATCCTCCAACTTATCTAATAGACTTTTTCCAGGGACCATTTGTTCATACTGGTGATCCAGCTGATACTGCTTTCAATATTCGAGGTCAATATCTTGGAATAGATACTCTGGTTGGATATAAACAACTTGGTATCAGTTCATTTTTGCAGTACTTCCAATCTACACCGCCAGAGCAAGCTGATCCTGCAAACAGAATTGAAATGAGATATTACACGCTTGGTTATAATAGACAAGGAAATCCATTAAATCCATGCAGTTGGACATTCGGAACAGTGGTTGGGGGTGTAAACTGCAATAGTGTTGATCCAAGATTTTTCTATTCCGGTGATCCACATAGAAATATTGGCTGGATTCAAACAACAGCAGCTGATGAAAGAATGATGGTTAATACAGGACCGTTCACATTGAGAGCAAATCAAGATACAGCAATAATTGTTGCTGCTTTGATTGTTGGTAGAGGTACATCAGCAACAACAAGTATTGAACAAGCAAAAAGAATATCTGATTTTGCTCAGTTCATCTATGATCAAAACTTCAAAGCTGCTTCGCCACCACCAGCACCGAAAGTGCTTGTAAGAACAACTGAAAAATCAATTGATTTGATGTGGTCAACTGCTGATCAAGTTAACTTTGTTCAGAAGACAATTGCTTATGATCAAAGATTCCAAGGTTATGAGCTATGGGCATTCAGAACAAATAGTACTGCTGATGCAGTTGCTGGAATAGAGAATGCAAAAGTAATAGCTCGATGGGATCTAAAAGATAATATTGAGGATGTTCTTCAGGAAGATGGAAAAACTGGGGAACGACAAATCCTTTACCGTAAAGGAATTCAATTAGATAAAAATGTTTATGGTAATCCTGAGACTGGTTTTATAAAATATTCAGTTACAACAGATCCATGGACAGGTGGTCCAATAGTCAAAGGAAAACCTTATTACTTTGCTGTTATTTCTTACGCTTTGAACCACGATGCATTATTACCGGTTGATTCTGCTAAAACTGTTGGAAACTATTATATCAGTGGTGCTGCATTTGTTGGTGCGTCTGCTAATGTTAAGAAAATAATTGAAGTATTACCTGGGCAGGATCTAAATGATCCATATAATTTAAAAGTTGATGCATCTCTCTCAGGTAAATCAGATGCTACCGCATATTTCGAAGAAGTAGATAAGACAAAACTTACCGGTAATGAGTACGAAATCACTTTTCATCGAAATACTGATTCGACAAACTATTTCTTAAACTGGAAATTAGTTAACAAAACAACGGGAACAACATTAGTTTCAAGCTCTAATACATATGATAATTTAATCAGCGATGATGATAAATATACAATTCCAGTTGTTGACGGATTTGTACCGAGAATAAATTGGGTGCCTGCTGAAATTAAAACACCAGTAAAATCAGCTTCAATGACCTGGTTGGCAAATGAAAGAGCCACGATTTCTGGTGTTTTTTATATGGGTAAGGATATTCCTGCTGCATCCATTTCACCATTTGCTACATTGGGTGGTCGAAAGCATGATTTAATTACTGCGGATAAATTAGCTCAAATCGAAATAAGATTTCAGCCTGGTAAAGCGTATAGATATGTAAGTAATACACTCGGTACTTCATACACTAGTGCAGCTGGAACAACATCAGGTATTGGTAAGCCTGGAGAGTATTTCGTTGATGTACCATTCCAGGTTTGGATGAAAGACTCCAGGAAAGGAATTGAACAACAACTTGCTTGTGGATTTGTAGAATCACGCCGACCAACTGGAAAGCCAGATGGCAATTGGGATCCAGGTACTGATCTAAATGGTAGTTTTGAATACATAATTATATTCGATCAGCCTTATGATCCAAATGGTCAGCAAATGGAATATGTTGGTTATTTACCAACTACCGGTACTAAAACTTATGCAAATTTAAATGGATGGAATCCACCAACAGCAGCTGGTTTTGATTCTGCTAAAACTGCTAGAGCTAGATCATTCTGGTTGGGTGCAATATATGTAGTCGGATTTGAGAAAAATGATACAACTGCAACATGGAGTTCTAATGATGTTTATACTATCCCAATATCTTACCCATTAACAACTGATGATAAGTTTGTGTTTAGAACAACGAAAGCTGGTGAAGGTGTAACAGTTGACTACAAGAAATCCCTCCTTGATAGAGTGACTGTCTATCCGAATCCATTATATGCTTATAACCCAACTGTTGGATATTTCTCAGATCCAAATAACCCGAAGAACGATGAGCCATTTGTGACATTCTCTAACTTACCAACAGAAGTCACAATAAAGATTTATACGCTGTCAGGTCAGTTATTGCGTGTTCTAACGAAAAATGATCCTTCACCATTTATGAATTGGGATCTAAAGAATAAAGAAGGATTAAGAGCTGCTTCGGGTGTTTATCTTGCTGTTGTTTCGTCACCAGGATTGGGTGATAAAGTGCTTAAGTTCTCAGTCATACAACCTCAAAAGCAAATTAAACGATTCTAATTAATGAGAGGGAAATGATATGAAAAAGATAAGTTTTTTACTCGTAATTTTAGCCTTTGGATTTAATGTTGTCCTTGCGGGCGATGTCGCCCGCAAAGGGACAAATGGTGCTGAGCAATTACTTGTCCCTGTAGGTGCTAAAAGTATTGCTACCGGTGGTGCATTCATTGGTGATGTTAAAGGTGTAGAGGCTATCTATTATAATCCAGCAGGCTTGGACCTCGCTGGCAGATCTGAAGCTATGTTCAGCTATATGGATTTTCTGGCTGATATTAAAGTATCATTTTTTGCATTAAGTGCTAATCTTGGTGAATACGGTACTTTTGGGTTAAGTTTTAAAACTTTTAATCTTGGTGATATTCCAATCACAACTTTTGAAAATCCAGATGGAACTGGTGCAACTTATTCACCTTCATTAATGACAGCTGGACTCACTTATTCAAAACAAATTACCGATAGAGTATCTGCTGGTGCAACACTAAAAGTAATCTATGAAGCAATCACAAATGTCTCTGCAACTGGTGCAGCAATAGATTTCGGTGTGCAGTATCAATTTCCAAATAATATGAGATTAGGTGTTGCAGTTACCAATATCGGTACAAACATGAGTTACCGTGGTCCGGATATGCAGGTTAAACAAAGTATTCCTGGAAATCCGCCCGGCGCTGGATTTGGTGTTTATGAACCATCAACAGAGGAATTCCAGATTCCAAGCTATTTTGAATTAAGTACATCATATAAATATGATTTCAATCAACAGAATTATCTGATGTTTGCTGGAAAGTTCACTAACAATAACTTCTTTGAAGATGTTGTATCCTTTGGTCTTGAATATGGTTTCCTCAATACATTCTTCTTAAGAGGTGGTTATAATTATCTATTAAACAGCAAACCTGAAGAAAATCTTTATGGCTTAACACTCGGTGCTGGTGTAAGTTATGGATTCCAGGGTCAGGTTTACTTTGATTTTGATTATGCATACAGAGCTGTCAGAGATTTCCCAACTGGTGCTCAACATGTATTTACTCTGAAATTAGGTTTGTAAAAATTAACCAACAAGCTTGAAAGGAAAGGCTACCTGGAATTAGTTTTTATTCTGGGTAGCCTTTAATTTTGTGTACTATGAGAATAAAATATTTATTTCTGGTCTTATTTAATTTGTCATTTACTCTATTTGGTCAGAAGCTCAGTGAATCCAATGTTTTCATTGATTATTCAAGGTTCAGATATAATTCTGACAGTGTTTATTTTGAATTATACTACGGGATTTCAAATAAAGCATTGACTACATATGATAATCTGAACGAAGCAGAGTTAAAAGTAATAATCCAGGATACTTCTGATAATCAAATAGTTGGGTTTAGAAACTTTAGAATTGTTAATGAGATTGAAAGTCAAAATCAAAATCACGAGAAATATTTAACTGGTGTTCTCGGTTTTAGGATTGGTACAGGTAATTATTTGGTAAATTTCACTGTAACAGACTATTTCGATTCTCTAAATACAATTTCAATTACATTTCCATTGAAAGTTGTCAATATAACTACAAAAAATTTTGCACTGAGCGATATACAATTATGCTCAAACATTATCGAAAATTCAGATAACCCGCAATCATATTTTTATAAAAACACTTTTGAAACCTATCCTAACCCCAGCAATGTTTTTGGTGAACAGTTGCCAATGCTTTTCTTTTATATAGAATTATATGATTTACAGAAGGGTAATTTTGAAAATCCACTTAAGTTTATCACAAAAATTATAGATGCTCAGGGCGTTGAAAAATATTCAAAAGAAAAAATTATCCAGCGAAGATTTAACTCTATAGTTGAAGTAGGTGCTGTAAACATAATGAAATTTAGCAGCGGAACATACACTCTTGCAATTTATTTGATTGATTCGTCAAATAACTTTGGTCTGGTTTCTTCAAAGAAGTTTTATGTTTTTAATCCCTCTGTTCAGGAACAGATTGTGGTTCGTAAATCTGATGCTGATTTACTTTCAAGTGAATTTAATATCATGACTGAAGAAGAATTAAATCTTGTTTTTGAACAATCAAAGTATATTGCAAGTGGTGATGAAATTAAACGATGGGAAAGTTTAAAAGATATTGAAGCTAAAAAGAACTTCTTATTCAATTTCTGGAAATTAAGAGATCCTAATCCAAACACTCCAGAGAATGAACGAAAACTTGAATATTTTGAAAGATTGAAAAGAGCAGATGAAATGTTTCGAAGTATTCGTGAAAGAGGTTGGAGAAGTGATAGGGGCAGAGTCTACATTGTTTACGGTGAACCATCCGAAATTGATAGATATCCAAATGAAATGGATGCTTATCCTTACGAAATATGGTCATATAATAATATCGAAGGCGGTGTAATCTTTGTTTTTGGTGATATAACTGGGACAGGACAGATGATTTTAATTCATTCAACTCATCGAGGAGAAATGCACGACGAGAATTGGTTTAGAAGGGTTCAAAAAAGCCGTTAATTTGATTTCATGCAGAATAAGATTGAATATTTCTTATTAAAATTTCTGTCATTCCTGGTATCAAAATTAAAAATCAAGACTTCTAAAAAGCTGGCTAAAATGCTGGCTTTACTTTTTTATTATTTAATACCCCTTAGAAAAAATGTTGTAATTAAAAACTTAAGAATTGCTTTTCCTGATTTAGCGGAGAATGATCTTAAAAAATATGTTCATAAAGCATATGAAAATTTATTTATAGTTCTTGTTGAGATCTTGTTATTACCTTACTTAAACGAGAATGAAATATCTGAAATGGTAGAGATAGAAAATAGTCAATTGGTTGATGAAGCATTAAGTCAAGAAAAGGGTTTGATATTTGTTTCGGCTCATTTTGGTAATTGGGAAATTTTAGCTCTTGCTTCCGCACTAAAACTTAAAAAGAATTTTGTAATTGTAACAAAACCTTTAAGAAATAATCTAGTTGATCAATATATCAATGAATGGCGATGTAGATATGGAAACAGCATCATACCATTAAATAAGTCCATTAAAAATATCTTCAAAGCTTTAATTGATAAAAAGATTATCGCTTTGTTAGCTGATCAACGGGCAAGCTTGAATTCTCTTGAGTTAAGATTTTTTAATAAACTTACTCATGTTTATGAGGGTCCAGCAACATTGTCTGTAAAAACAGGTGCACCTTTAATTTTAGGAATGGCAATTAGACAAGATTTCTTAAAATACAAAGTGGAGTTAACACAAATTCCAATTCCAGAAGGTAGAAGTGATAATGATAAAATAATTACTATGACAGAAAATTACATATCCTTGCTGGAGAAATATATTCGTCAGTATCCTGATCACTGGCTCTGGTTTCATAATAGATGGAGACACTAACAAAAAATCATTTTGAACGAATTTTAATAATTCAAACTGCATTTTTAGGTGATATTTTACTCACACTTCCAGTAATTCATCATTTAAAAAAAATTAATCCTGCATTTAAAATCTCTTTATTGATCAAAAAAGAATTGAGTGAAATAGAAGAGATTTACCCTCAAGTTGATGAGTTTATCTATATTGATAAATCAAAGTATTTAAGGTCGATATCCGAAGTAGTTGGAAGAATAAAAAATAAATTTGATATTGTTATCGCCCCACACCGTTCAGCCAGAACAGCAATAATTTCATATTTGAGTCGGTCGAAATATAGAATTTCGTTCAACATTTCTTCATTAAATTTTCTTTATACTCATCTTATAGATTACATCAAAACTGATCATGAAATAAAAAGAAATTTAAGTTTATTGAGTCTGTTTACCAGAGATATCAACTGGAAAGAAAAAGTAGAGTTGAGACTTAATTCGTTTGTTTTAGATGAACAATTCATGGAATGGAAAACTTCGAATAAAAAAATTGTTGTCATTGCACCAGGAACAGTGTGGGAAACAAAAAGATATCCAGAATACTATTTTGTGGTTGTGATTCAAAAATTAATTGAAGCAGGAATGAAAATTGTTTTGATTGGTTCAAACAGTGATTTCGAAATTGGCTTACGAATTCAGAAATTTCTTGGTAATAGTAATAGCTTGATAAACCTGATAGGTAAGTTGAAATTAATAGAAAGTATCACTCTCATTAATTTATCCGATTTATTAATTTGTAATGACAGCGCACCAACTCATATGGGTGTTTTTACGAATACTCCAGTTTTGACAATATATGGTTCAACAGTTCCTGAATTTGGATTTTATCCCTTCCGTGAAATCGATAGAATTATCCAGATAACGGGACTGGACTGCAAACCCTGTGGAATTCATGGACATAAAAAATGTCCGAAGAAACACTTTAAGTGTATGATTGATTTGAAACCAGAATCAGTTTTTAATATGGCAATTAGTATTTTAAATAAATAGCTAAATCAAACATTTCTTAATTTTGTAATGATGAATCTCAAAAATTTAAAGAAATATTTAAATCTTAAGTATGATGTTGTAATTATCTCGCGAGGAAAATCCTCGGGTTCGATAAATTTCAGATTCAAGTTGATTACAGCAATATTGATTTTATTTGGGGTATTCGTAGCTTTTAATACAATTATTTTAGGCTTATTTCTTTATACACCAGCCGGAAGAATACTTCCAAAGTCTCCGTATCTTATTGATGAAGAATTGGCTCAGATGACTGAATTACAGCAAAAAGTTCTTGAACTTTCAAGAGAAGTTCAGAGAGTTCAAAAAATAAATGAGAGATTAAATTTAATTCTTGAAGGGAAACCTATTCCCATTGATCCAAGAGATCTGGATACAAATTATCAGAAAGAAAAAATGCGTAGAGATTCACTCAGAATTTTAGGCAACAAATTGTATACAAATAATTTTTATATTGCATTTAGAACATTAATAACTTCATACTTTCAAGATTTAGATCAAGAGCATAATAATACTAATAAATATTTATTCTTCATTAAACCAGCTGATGGATTAATGACAAGAGGCTTTAATAAAGAAATTTCTCACTATGGAATTGATATAGCTTTGCCAGTTGGTTCAGCAGTAAGATCTTCTGCTTCTGGTATTGTAATTTTTGCAGATTATACAATTAATGATGGATATAAAATTATTATCTCCCATATGAAAGGTTATATAACTGTTTATAAACATCTTAGTATGCTTCTCAAAAAAGAAAAAGATATTGTCAAGCAAGGTGAAGTAATAGCTTTATCTGGTAATACAGGAAAATTAACAACAGGTCCTCATCTTCATTTTGAAATCTGGAAATATCAAACACCAATTGATCCTGAAAAAATTTTAGTGGATTTAAAATGAAAAACAAAAACAAACCAATTGATGAACTTTCTCTAATTTCCAGGTCTTTGGAAATTAAAGGAGATATTAATGGTCAGGGCGACCTTAAAATAGATGGAATAATTGAAGGAAATATTTCACTTGAGGGAAATCTTATTTTAAGTGAGAGTGCCTCAATTACAGGCAATATTTTAGCTAATAATTTTATTTGTAATGGTGAAGTGAATGGCAATGCAATTATCAAGGAAAAATTAACATTAGAATCGAAATCAAAAATCACTGGAGATATAAAAACAAAATTATTGATTATCGAAGAAGGTGCTGAAATAAACGGTAAATGTATCGCTTCAAAAAACTCTGAAGGAGCTTGAGATTTGTGTCGAAGGAATTGATTAACAGTCAAAGAAAATTGATTGAAGGTTATAAAAAAATTGGACCTTATCTTGGACTAGGAACTCAGCTTGCGGCTACTATAATTCTTATGTTTTATTTTGGATACTGGCTTGATAAAAAATTTAATACATACCCAGTTCTAATTTTAATTTTTTCTTTTCTCGGTGGATTCGCAGCTATTTATAATTTCATAAGATCAGTATTGAAGCTATCATCAAAAAATGAACAAAAGAAATTGTGAAAATCATAAAAGAACTATCAATTTTTAATATTATCCCATTGTTATTAGGCATGGTTGTAGTCAATGACTCACTAATTAGAATTAGCATTTTCTGGGGATGGATTGTTGTTCTAATTTCAGTATCTGCTGGAATAATCTCATATAAAATCGCAAGAAAGAAGGAAAATAAGAGATTTTTAAAGGTTTATTTTGGCGGAATGGTTGCAAGACTTCTTTTGTTGCTAACGGTTATTTTTTTCATTCTCAAATACATTAGTATAAATCAAATAAGTTTTTTATTTTCGCTATTCATTTTCTATATAATTAATCAAATAGTTGAACTTAGATTTATAACTAAATCATCTGATAAAAAATAATGTTTGATACGACTAAATCTTTTGCAGATACTGTAGTTAGTCACAAAAGTGGTTCAAATAGCAGCTGGATTATTGAACATATAGTTGATAGCAATGTAATTGATCTTGAACCATTCGGAGTAATTCATTTACCAACTATTGATTTTAGTTTGTTCGGTGTAAATGTTCATTTGCCTGTAACAAAACATGTAATCTTTCTCTGGTTGGCTGCTTTGATTGTATTCCTGGTTATGAGATTAACTGCAAAGAGTTATAAAAAAAGTTTAGTACCCAAGGGAGTTGCTAATTTGATTGAAATGATTATTGTATTTATTAGGGATGAGATTGTTGCACCTACAATTGGGGAAAAATATGTAGCTTCATTTTTACCTTTTATTGGAACAATCTTCTTTTTCATCTTAACCTGTAATCTGCTTGGTTTATTACCTTACGGTGCAACAGCAACTTCTAATATTTCAGTGACTGCATCACTTGCAGTATTGAGTTTTATTATGATTCAATTTGCTGGAATGAAGAAGAATGGTGTGATTGGATATTTCAAGGGATTGATACCGCATGGAGTACCAGTCTTTTTATTACCTATCATGTTTGTAGTTGAAATTCTCGGATTGTTTACAAAACCATTTGCTTTAATGATCCGTCTTTTTGCAAATATGACTGCCGGCCATGTGGTTATTCTCGCATTGATTGGCTTGATTTTCATACTAAAAACGCCTTTTATTTCACCAGTTTCGATTTTGTTTGCTTTGTTTATTTACTTGCTTGAATTATTAGTTGCCTTAATTCAAGCATTTATATTTTCAATGTTATCATCATTATTTATTGGAATGGCAATTCATCAAGAACATTAACAAAAACGGAGGAATAAAAAATGAACCCATTATTATTTGCATATTTAGCAGCAGGATTTGGAGCTGCATTAACAGTTATCGGTGCTGGTTTTGGAATTGGAAAACTTGCAAGCGCAGCTATGGAAGCTAGTAGCAGACAACCAGAAGCATTAGGTGATATTAGAACATCAATGATTATTGCCGCTGCACTTATTGAAGGTGTTTCTCTTTTCGCTCTGGTTATTTGCATAGTTTTAGCATTTAAATAATAATAATAAGGTTAGATTATGTTATCCTTCCCAGGGTTAATAAATCTGGTCTTGCTTTACAGCGGTGGTGAAAAAGGTGGTTTACTGGATGTAAATCCAGGTTTAATCTTTTGGACAATAATCACTTTCTTAATTCTTTTAGTGATATTAAAGAGAACCGCCTGGCAACCAATTTTACAGGCTTTAAAAGAAAGAGAAGATTCCATCAGGTCTTCGTTGGAAAAAGCTGAACAGGCAAGACGAGAAGCAGAAGAAATTCTAGAAAAAAATAAAAGAAACATCGCCGAAGCTGAGGAACAGGTTAAGAAAATTATTAACGAAGGCCGTGATTATGCTAATAGATTGAGAAATGAAATTTTAGAAAAGGCAAATCAAGAAGCTCAAAAGATGATAGATTCTGCTAAGAAAGAAATTGAAACCAAGAAACAGGAAGCTCTCGGCGAACTAAAAGAAATAGTTGCTGATTTATCTATTCAAGCGGCTGAAAAAATTCTTGAAGAATCCCTCGATAAAGAGAAACATAAAAAGTTGATTGAAAAGCTAATCCAGAATTTACCAAAGGGATAAAATGCTTGATATCAAGATAACGAATAGATATGCAAAAGCTTTACTTCAATTAGCAATTAAAGAAAAAAAATTAGAGACGATTGCAACTGACCTTGATTTGGTGAAAAGGACTATTAATCTTTCGAGGGAATTAAATCTTTTACTTAGAAGTCCAATAATTAAGACCTTAAAGAAGAAGAATATTTTTCATCAATTGTTTGATGGAAAAATATCAGATACTTCTCTGAAGTTTTGTGAGTTAGTTATACAAAGGCAAAGATCAGATTTACTTGAGAGTATCATCGATAGATTTTTTGTTTTAAAAGATGAATTTGAAAATGTTAAAAAAGTTGATGTAAAGACAGCAATTGAACTTGATGAGAATCAAATTAAACAACTTAAGTCAATACTTGAACAAAATTTAAATAAATCTGTACGACTTAATCTTTTAATTGACAAATCTCTTATTGGCGGTTTTATTGTGCAAATAGATGATACAATGATTGATGCATCTTTGCGTCATCAGCTTGAAGTATTGAGAAAAAAATTCTTATATGGAACTGAAAAACTTAATTAGAAATCAATGAGGTAAAAAGCAATGGCAGAAGTTCGTCCCGATGAAGTTTCTTCAATCTTAAGAAAAGAATTATCAGGTTTTGAGTCTGAAGTAGATGTATATGATGTTGGTACAGTACTCGAAGTTGGTGATGGTATTGCTAGAATTTATGGTCTATCAAAAGTGATGGCAAGTGAGCTTGTTGAGTTTCCAAATGGATTTTTTGGAATGGTCCTCAATCTTGAGGAAGATAATGTGGGTGCAATTCTTTTTGGTGACGATACTCTCATCAAAGAAGGTGATATTGTAAAAAGAACCAAGAGAGTCGCTTCAATCCCTGTCGGTGATGAATTACTTGGTAGAGTTGTAAATCCTCTCTGTCAACCTCTTGATGGAAAAGGTCCAATCAAAACAAATCAATATCTACCAATTGAAAGAAAAGCTCTTGGAGTAATTTATCGTCAACCAGTAAAAGAACCTCTTCAGACTGGTTTAAAGGCAATCGATGGAATGATTCCAATTGGTAGAGGACAGAGAGAATTAATCATTGGTGATAGACAAACTGGAAAAACAGCCATTGCTATTGATACAATTATAAATCAAAAGTGGACTCACACTGAAGAAGCAAAGAAATATGGTGTAAAACCAGTTTATTGTATTTATGTTGCTATAGGTCAAAAGGGATCTTCGGTTGCTCAGGTTGTTGCAAAATTAGAAGAAGAAGGTGCAATGGATTACACAACTGTAATTCTTGCAAGCGCCAGTGATCCAGCACCAATGCAATTTATTGCTCCATATTCAGGCGCAACTTTGGGTGAATTTTTCAGAGATAATGGTAAGCATGCATTGGTTATTTACGATGATTTATCAAAACATGCACAAGCTTATCGTCAGGTTTCTTTATTATTGAGAAGACCACCGGGAAGAGAAGCTTATCCAGGTGATATTTTCTATTTACATAGCAGATTGCTTGAAAGGGCATCAAAATTAAGTGATGAACTTGGTGGTGGAAGTTTAACCGCTTTACCAATTATCGAAACTCAAGCAGGTGATGTTTCTGCTTACATTCCTACAAATGTTATTTCAATTACAGATGGTCAAATTTATCTTGAACCGAATTTATTCAACGCTGGTGTGAGACCTGCAATCAATGTTGGTATTTCAGTCTCTCGTGTTGGCGGCAATGCACAAATTAAAGCAATGAAAAAAGTTGCAGGTCGATTAAGACTCGATCTTGCACAATATCGTGAGTTGGAAGCCTTCGCAAAGTTCGGCTCAGACCTTGATCAGGCAACGCAGAAACAATTGAGACGTGGACAAAGATTAGTTGAGTTGTTAAAGCAAGATCAATATAAACCAATGCCAGTTGAAAAACAGGTTGTTTCTATTTTCTATGGAACTGCTGGTTACTTAGATCAAATACCAGTTGCTGATGTAAAAGGATTTGAACAAGAAATTCTTGAATACATCGAATTAAAACATAAAGATATTTTCCTCGAAATTCTCGAAACAAAAGATCTTTCTGATAAACTGGTCGAAAGACTAAAACAAATTGGTGAAGAATTCTTAAAATCATTTAAGAAAAGTAGTTAATGGCAACATTAAGAGAAATACGAAGAAGAATAGTTGGTATCAAAAGCACGCAGCAAATTACTAAAGCTATGAAAATGGTTGCTGCGGCAAGATTAAGAAGAGCCCAGGATGCTATACTAAATTTTAGACCGTATGCAAATACTATATCTAATCTTTTAAATCAATTATTCTCTCATTCTGAAAATTATGAGAATATTCTTTTGCAAGAAAGAGAACCGAAAAAGACTACCATAGTCGTTGTAACTTCTGATAGAGGATTGTGTGGTTCCTTCAACTCTAATTTACTACGCTATACAGAAGAGTTGTTGAAAACGGAATATAAAAGCTATCTTGATTCAAAGAATTTAAATCTTGTTTGCATTGGTAAAAAAGGTGCAGATTATTTTACAAGAAGAAATTATCCTGTTCAAGAAAAGTATGTGAACTTCTTCAGTTCATTGAGCTATGAAAATTCATTAAATGTTATTAATAAATTAGCTGCTGATTTTGTTAGTGGAAAAACGGATAAGGTCATTGTTGTCTATAATGAATTCAAATCAGTCATCAGTCAGGTTATCAAAACTATCCAAATTTTACCAATTTTGATTGAAAAGAAAGAAACAGAATCAACGAAAAAATTTCA
Organism: uncultured Ignavibacteriaceae bacterium; assembly: GCA_964527925.1. Lineage (GTDB taxonomy): Bacteria > Bacteroidota > Ignavibacteria > Ch128b > Ch128b > Ch128b. The sequence continues at coordinate 86,322 of CAZGQO010000011.1, read as the reverse complement.
CGAGATTATTGATTTTATTTATGAGCCAGAGAAAGAAAAGATTTTAAATTCTCTTTTGCCGAAATATTTAGAAGTTCAGATGTGGAGAATTCTTCTGGAATCGAATGCATCTGAACAAGGTGCGAGAATGACTGCGATGGATAATGCGACCGAAAATGCTAAAGAATTAATTAGAATTCTTAGCCTTTCTTATAATAGAGCAAGACAGGCTGCCATCACAAAAGAATTACTCGAAATCGTAGCTGGCGCCGATGCTCTAAAAGAACAGGGATAAATCGTTCATACCTGTAAATTGTTATAAAAGCTTTCATTTGGTAATTTTGTAAGCTCTGATAGATAAATATGTTTGAAGAATTAACATCAAAATTAGAATTAGCTTTCAAAAAAATTCGTGGACAGGGGAAGCTGACTGAAAAGAACATCTCAGATGCATTGAGAGAAGTACGTCGAATTTTTATTGAAGCTGATGTTAATTACAAAGTCGCGAAAGAATTTATTGAAAAAGTAGAAAAGAAATCATTAGGAAAAGAAGTAATTGCTTCAATTACTCCTGGACAACTTATCATTAAAATTATTAATGACGAGTTGATTGAACTTCTTGGTTCAAAAACTCATCCATTAATACTTGCTAACACTCCACCTTCAATTTATTTACTTGCTGGACTTCAGGGTTCTGGTAAGACAACTTTCGCTGCAAAGCTCGCTCGACATTTGAAAAGCTCAGGATTAAAGCCACTGCTTGTTGCCTGTGATATTTATAGACCGGCAGCTGTAGAACAACTAAAGAAGCTCGGACAAAAAATTGATGTGGAAGTTTTTTATGTAGACAAATCAGCCGTTGAAATTGCTAAAGAATCTTTGATCTATGCGAAACAAAATGGTTTTAACGCAATAGTAATCGATACAGCAGGTCGACTTCACATTGATGAAGAGATGATGAATGAAATAGCCGAAATAAAAAATATAGTTAATCCTACCGAAACCTTTTTTGTAGTTGACTCAATGATCGGTCAGGATGCTGTAAATACAGCAAAAGCCTTCCATGAAAAAATCAGTTATGATGGAATTGTACTCACCAAATTAGACGGTGATGCAAGAGGCGGATGTGCTTTATCAATTCGTGCGGTTGTAAATAAACCTATCAAGTTTGTAAGCATCGGTGAAAAACTTGATGCATTAGAAGTATTTCATCCTGATCGAATGGCTTCAAGAATTTTAGGCAAGGGTGATATAGTAACTCTCGTTGAAAAGGCTCAGAGTGCAATTGAAGAACAGGAAGCTAAAAAGTTAGAAGAAAAAATTAAATCAAATAAATTCGATTTTGAAGATTTTAGGGATCAACTGAAAATTATTAAACGATTGGGTTCCATTTCTCAAATTCTATCTCTAATACCGGGATTATCACAACTTCAGAAAAATGTCCAGATTGATGAGAAGGCGTTCGTAAAAGTAGAGGCAATAATCAATTCAATGACAAAAGAAGAAAGAAGAAATCCTCGCATCTTAAATGCGAGCAGAAAAAGAAGGATTGCTCGAGGAAGTGGGACAAGCATTCAGGAAGTTAATCGTCTTGTAAAGCAATTTGAAGAAATGCAGAAGATGATTAAGAAAATGAACAATATGGATTTTAATAAAGCATTTCGTAATTTTAATTTGAAATTAAACTAAGAATCATATGGAGGAATAACTTTGGCTGTAAAGTTAAGACTGCAGAGATTAGGTAAAAAGAAACAACCATTTTATAGAATAGTAGCGGCTGACTCTCGTTCACCACGAGATGGGAAATTTATTGAAGTGGTTGGTACTTATAATCCTCGACTTAATCCCCCTGAAGTTGTGATCAAAGAGGATAAAGCAATTAAATGGTTGAAGAATGGCGCACAGCCTACTGATACTGTAAGAAGTCTTTTGAGAAGAGAAGGAATTCTCTTAAAGTACCATCTAATTCGAAAAAGAGTTGAGCCTGAAAAAATTGAAGAAGATCTTGCTAAGTTTAGAGCAAGGAAAGAAGAAAAGCTCAAAAAAGAATTAGAAAAACCAAAAACTAAGAAAAAAAATAAAGGTAGTGCGTCAGAAGTAAAAGGTGCAGCTTCTGAAGGATAAGGCGGAAGCTAAATTCATTTGATTGCCTCTGCCTGTGCACTAGATTTATTGCACCCCAATATGGAGGGATAGATAATGAAAGAGTTCGTCGAATTTATGGCGAAACACCTCGTCGATAAGCCAGATGGGGTACAGGTCGAGGAAAAGGTGGTCTCTGAAAATAAGGTTATTTATACTCTGAAAGTCGCACCGCAAGATATAGGTAAAGTAATTGGTAAACAGGGTAAAACGGCTCAAGCAATGAGGATTCTTTTAACTGCAGTCGCTGCAAAAGATGGTAAAAGAGCATTACTTGAAATTGCTGATAAGTAATGTCTCTAAATTAAGAATAGATGATTTTAATTGGAAAGATTATTGGTACACACGGTATTAAAGGATATTTAAAGATCAAACCTTATACCGATTTTTTAGATAGATTTGATAAAAATAAAATCTTAAAAATTAAGTTAGATAATTCGCTCTTTGAATTTTTGATTGAAGATTCTTTTGTCCATAAAGATTTTGTTTGTGCAAAACTGGAATCTGTAGACTCTATAAACGATGCTCAAAAACTGGTTAGTAGGGAGATATTTATTTTAGATGATGATCTTCGTAAGCTCGATGAAGATGAATATTATGTTCATGATCTTGTAGGTCTGGAAGTTAAGGGTCAGGATGGTGAGTCCATCGGGAAAATTGTTGATGTGATTCGACTTGTGTCAAATGATGTTTTTGAAATTGAGTTAGTAAATAATAAAAAAGTTTTTTATCCATTTTTGAAAGATTTTGTTGAAGAAATAAATCTTAAAGAAGGTTATATCAGAATAAAAAATTACGAAGGGTTTTTTGATTCAAATGATGCGATTTGATTTGATTTCAGCTGTACCTGATATATTAAGAAGTCCAATAGAATACAGCATCATTAAACATGCTCATGATAAAGGTATTGTTGAAATTCATCTTCACAATCTCCACGATTACGGTGAAGGCAAATATCGTCAAATTGATGATAAACCTTATGGCGGTGGCAGTGGAATGGTTTTAAAACCAGAACCTATTTACAGATGCGTAAGAAAGTTGCAAAGTGAAAGAGAATATGATGAGATAATTGTTACTTCTGCGAAAGGAGAAATTTTTAATCAGAATGAAGCAAAACGACTTTCGCTACTAAAAAATGTGATTATAATTTGCGGACATTATAAAGGAATCGATCAAAGAGTTATAGAAATTTTGAATGCAAAAGAAATTTCAATTGGAAAATTTGTGTTAAGCGGTGGAGAACTTCCCGCCCTTGTGATTGTTGATGCCGTTACACGATTATTGCCAGGAGCAATTGGTGATAGTGAATCTGCCTTAACCGATTCGTTCATTGAGGATGATTATCTGGAACCGCCAATTTACACAAGACCACAAGTTTTTGAAGGTCTTAAAGTACCAGATGTTTTGCTTTCAGGTGATCATAATAAAATTAGAGAATGGAAAGAAAAATTTTCATCAAAAAATTGAAAAAAATTTAATGGAGATGATAAAATGAATAAATTAGACCAAGTACAACAAATGCAGGTTAGAACTGATCTCCCCAAGTTCAAACCTGGCGATCGAATTAATGTTCACTTTAAAGTTATTGAGGGTGATAAAGAAAGAATTCAACAATTTGAAGGGGATGTAATCTCAATTAGAGGAAGTGGTGTAGATCAGACTTTTGTCGTAAGAAAAATTTCTGATGGAGTTGGAGTAGAGAGAATTTTTCCAATGCACTCTCCAAGAATTGCAAAAATAGAAGTGATTCGTGAAGGTAAAGTAAGAAGAGCAAAATTGTATTATCTAAGAAAACTTTCTGGTAAAGCAGCAAAAATCAAAAGTAAATAAATTTTTAGTAGATAATAAAGAAGGCTGTCTAACTGACAGCCTTTTTAATTTTAAAGCCGGGATGTATAATTAAATTGCTACATGAGATACACTTAAAACATTTTCGTTTGATTTAATCACATTCAATAATTCCTGAGGCAATGGATTTTTCAATTTCATTGTGCAGCACGCTACAAGTCCACCTTCAAAAATTACATTTTCAATTTCTTCGATGTTAATATTAGCTTCACGAATTACATTTAAAACTGAAGCAAGTACACCAGGTTTGTCATAGTGTTTTACAACAAGTTGATATTTTGCATCAGTTACTCTTGCTCTGTTGACCCAATGAGCAATTACTCCGCTTGTTAGATATTCTTTAATAATTCTGACTGTTTCTTCAGCGACTGCGTTTTGAGCTTGTTCGGTTGAAGCTCCAATGTGGTGAGTTACATAAATGTTTGGATTCGATTGTAATTTAGAAGAAACTGTTCCAGATTTTCCTTCAGGCTCATCACGAAATACATCAAGAGCTGATCTGATTTTTTTATTTTCAACTGCCCATAAGAGAGCATCTTCATCAACAATCTCAGCTCTTGAGGTATTTATAAACAAAGCACCATCTTTCATATAGCTGAACATTTTCTGATCAAATAAATTTCTTGTTTGATCAGTAAGTGGTAAATGGACAGATACAACATCACACATTGGAAGTAATTGATCCATTTCAGAAAAATCTTTTATTGCAACACCTTCAATGCGTGAAATATCTTTTCCATAAACATTCATTCCGAGTGCAAGCGCTCTTTTTGCAACCTCTTTTCCGATATTACCTACTCCAATAATTCCAAGTGTACGTCCATATAATCCCTGAGCTTTAGAATATTTATCTTTATTCCAGATTCCATTACGGAAATCAATCACATTATCTGGAATCCATCTATCAAGAGCTATCATCAATCCAATTGTTAATTCTGCAACAGCAATTGAATTTTTACCTGGGCAATTACTCACATAAATTCCTTTTTTATTTGCTGCTGAAATTGCAATATTATTTACACCAGCACCAGCTCGAACAATTAATGAAAGATTTTTACTTTCATAAATTGTTTTTTCGTTTACAACTGTAGAACGCACAACGAGAATATCGACTTCTTTTGCAGCTTCTGGTAAATCATTTTCACTAAGTTTGGGATTATAGATTACTTCGAGGTCTAAGGATTTTAATTCCTCGATGTATTTTTCTGGAAACTTGTCGGCTATTAATACTTTCATTTTTTACCTCCCGATTGATGTTTAAAAACTAAAATCATACATGGGTATAAATTAAATTTTATTCATTTCATCATTGGAATTTTAATGTTGAACTTCTTTGCATTTTCAATCGCTCTTTCGTAACCGGCATCTGCGTGTCTTACTATTCCCATTCCTGGATCATAATTCAAAACACGCTCAAGTTTTTTATCCGCTTCTTTTGTTCCATCAGCAACAATCACCATTCCTGCATGAATTGAATAACCCATACCAACTCCACCGCCATGATGCACAGAAACCCAGCTTGCACCACCAATTGTATTAAGGAGTGCATTCAGAATGGGCCAATCTGCAATTGCATCACTTCCATCAAGCATTCCTTCTGTTTCTCTGTTTGGAGATGCAACAGAACCACAATCTAAATGATCTCTGCCAATCACAATCGGTGCTTTGACTTTTCCTTCTTTTACAAGTTTATTGAAGATGAGTCCCATTTTCGCTCTTTCACCATAACCTAACCAGCAAATGCGTGCAGGTAAACCTTGAAATTTTACATTTTCTTGAGCAAGTTTAATCCATCGGACTAAAGATTTATTTTCAGGGAAAGTATTTATCACTGCTTCGTCAGTTATATAAATATCTTGTGGATCGCCTGAAAGAGCTGCCCATCGAAATGGACCTTTCCCATCGCAGAAAAGAGGACGAATATATTCAGGAACAAATCCAGGAATATCGAATGCATTCTTCACACCATTTGCAAATGCTTCTCCTCTAATGTTGTTGCCATAATCAAAAGTTATGGCGCCTTTTTTCTGGAATTCCAACATTGCTTGAAGATGAACAACAATTGATTGTTTTGCCATCTGGATATATCTATCCGGATCCGACTTCCTGAGTTTTAAAGCTTCTTCATAAGGAATTCCATGAGGAACATAACCATTAAGTGTATCATGAGCAGATGTTTGATCAGTGAGTACATCAGGAATGATTCCGCGTTTCAATATTTCAGGTAAAATTTCAGCTGCATTTCCAAGTAATCCAACTGAGAGAGCTTTCTTTTCTTTCTTTGCCTTAAGAACAATTTCCAGTGCTTCATCCAAATTTTCACTCATTAAATCAAGATAACCAGTTTTAAGTCTTTTTTCGATTCGTGATAGGTCAACTTCAACACCAAGGAAAGCAGCACCATTCATTTTAGCGGCGAGAGGCTGAGCACCACCCATTCCACCGAGACCTGAAGTTAATAGAAATTTTCCACTCAATGATCCATCAAAGTATTTATCAGCACAGGCTGCAAATGTTTCATAAGTTCCCTGAAGAATTCCCTGTGTTCCGATATAAATCCAGCTGCCGGCTGTCATCTGACCATACATTATTAATCCCAGAGCTTCTAATCTTCTAAATTCATCCCATGTTGCCCATTTTGGTACTAACATTGAGTTTGAAATAATTACTCTTGGTGCGAGGGTCTGAGTTTTAAAGACAGCAACTGGTTTGCCAGATTGAATGAGTAATGTTTCATCGTTTTCGAGATTTTTTAGTTCTCTTACAATTGCATGATAACAATCCCAGTTTCTTGCAGCTTTTCCAATTCCACCATACACAACAAGTTCTTCAGGTTTTTCAGCGACTTCAGGATCGAGATTATTCATCAACATCCTGAGAGCAGCTTCTTGAATCCATCCTTTGGTATTTAATTGTGTGCCGCGTGGTGCACGAATTGGTTCATATTTAAAGTTGCTCATTGTTACTTTTTAAAATGTTTGTTTAAGATTGCTTCATATTGTCTTAAGAGAGGCCTGTAAATCCATCGAAGCAGAAAAAAGGATTTTTTAATTTTTTCAGACAAGAGTTTAGAATTTTCAGTGAGTTGTAATTCTAATCTTTTAGATTCTTCTTTTGTTAATTTAATTGGTGATTGACCAGATGAGAGTTTTTCATAGAGACTATTATATATTCTAATTTCACCTACATAGCGGTCATCACCTTGAATTTGTTTTAGAATCTGTTTGACCATTGTAAGCAGTAGCTTTCTTTCTGCTGAATCAAATTCGAAATTATAGTTTTTGAATAGTGGTTTCATATCACTTGAACGATAATAGTTTTTCTCTTACTTTTTGATAACCTGGTTTGATTACATTATAGATGTAGTGAATTCTTTCATTGTAATGAATGAATGCGCTTTTCATTGCGTTGATTGTGAGTTTTTCCATATCATCAAGATTTAAACCGAAAACTTCTGCTGCAACTTTAAATTCATTTGACATAGTTGTGTTGCTCATTAATCTATCATCTGTATTTAGAAAAACTCTGAATTTGTTTTTGTAATATATTCCGAATGGATGTTGTTCAATGCTCTTCACAGCACCGGTGTGAACATTACTTAAAAGACAAATTTCAAGGGGGATTCTTTTATCGAGAACATATTGAGCGAGTGTTCCCATTGCAACAAGTTCTCCATCGATGATTGTCATATCTTCAATCAATCTTGTTGCATGACCCAAACGATGAGCACCACACCATTGTAGTGCCTGCCAGATTGATTCTTTACCCCAGGCTTCACCAGCGTGAATTGTGATATTGAAATTAGCTCTTTGAATATATTGGAAAGCTTCAATATGTTTTTTTGGAGGATATCCACCCTCTTCACCAGCTAAATCAAATCCAACAACCCCTCGATCTCTGAAATCAACAGCCAGTTCAGCCATTTCAAGACTTAACTGCATATTACGCATTGCACAGATTATAAGTCCATATCCTACACCATATTTTTGTTTTCCTCTTTCGAGACCGTTCAAAACAGCCAGAACAACTTCTTCCCAATGCAAACCTCTTTGTGTATGAAATACAGGAGCAAATCTGGTTTCTACATAAACGACACCATCGTTATACATATCTTCAATCATCTCAAAAGCAACTCTTTCAAGAGCTTCCTTTGTTTGCATCACAGCTATTGTGTGTTCAAAACCTCGTAAGTATTCAACAAGATTTCCTTTGTTTGCACCTTCATGAAACCATGCACCAAGTTCTTCAGGATCGGTGGTAGGCAGTTTATCGTATTTAATTTCTTTAGTCAATTCAATTATAGTTTGGGGTCGAAGCCCCCCATCTAAATGATCATGTAAAAGTACTTTAGGTACTTCTCTAATAATATCTAAAGTTTCTTTTCGCATAAAGCCCTCTGATTTCTATTTTGAGTGTAGTTTGTTGAGATAAATAAAAGTCCGACCAAATTTAATCCTTTTATTCAAATTTAAAGAAATAAAGCCCGTTTTTCAATTTAAATGAAAAGTGTTGTTTGGATTTGAGAATAATTGATTCAAAATGATTTTAAAGTTTACTCAGCAATAAAGAACCTAATAATTTAAGAAGTTAATTCTTTTGAATATTTGACCTTGGATTTAAAACCTTGATGAGAGATGTTTTTGATTTTGTAAAGAAGTTTGAGTTCAGGATCCCCAAAAATTAAGTCAAAATTAATCAGTGTCGGGGCGGCCGGATTCGAACCGGCGACCTCCTGGTCCCGAACCAGGCGCTCTAACCGGGCTGAGCCACGCCCCGTTTTATTCAGAAAGGAATTCATTATTGATAAAGAACTCAATACAAATATAAAATTTCTTTATCATAAAAATTTGAAAAAAAAATTGTTTTTGATTTAGGGGGATTTAATGGTTTAGTATTGACTGTGTATTTGATTTAATTTTTCTGAAGGTTTTAGTGTGAAGTAAACTCTTGTCCATTTACCTTCTTCACTTGCAATCCAGAGATGTTCACAATGTTTATCGATAATTGATTTGACTATCAATAGACCTAAACCAAGTCCTTTTTCTCCTTTTGTTCCTCGAGATGTGAATTTCTTAGTCGAGATAAGTAAATTCATTAGAATTTCTCTATCTATTCCTACACCTGAGTCAACAACTAAGACAACAAGTTTGTTAAGCTTTTCGTGATAGTGAGTGTGAATTTCAATTGTACTTTGCGGATGTGAGAATTTTATTGCATTGTCTAATAAGTTTTTCAAAACATCGATTATCATGAACTCATCACCGTAAACATAGAGTTCCGGTTTAGAATTAACAATTATTTTAATTTCTTTTTGTTCTGCAATTTTCGACATACTTTTTACAACGAAATTTATTGTGGAAGTTACATCAAAATCAGTTGGATTAAGAGGTAAATCTTTTGATTCATATTTTGTCCATTCGATAATTCTATTTAATGCGTTAAGTTGTTGCTTTGAAAGCTCAAATATATTTTCAGCGAATTGTTTAACTTCTTTTTTATTTTTGAATTGTCCATCCTTAAGCAATTGACAATATCCAAATACGCTGTTTAGGGGAGTACGTAGATCATGGGAGATGATAGATACTAACTTATCTCTCTGAAATTTTAATTTTTCTAATTCTTCTTTTAATTTTTCTTCTTCAGAGCGTGGTTCTTCTTTTTTAATAAATTTAGCTATAACGGGTTTGCCGTTAGTATGGACTTCTTTGATGTGGCTTGGTGCTTTTGTTTCTACTGCCTGTGAAGTTACTGGGTTTTCCTTTTCAGTTTTTACTGTTTGTTCTGCTTCAGGTTTTTGCGGCTGGGAGTATTCTTTAATATGATTTTCAGATTTTGGATGAAAGGTAAATCTGTTAAGATCTTCGGGTGTATAAAAATGTGGTTGTTGAGAAAATGTTTTTTTAGATTCAATTTTTTTGGTTAGTGAAAGAGATATGAATATTAAGAATAAAATTAATGTACTGATAAAGGATATAATCTCTAAAGCAGAGACTTCATGAATTTCATCAAGTGCAAGTTTCATTAAATCATTGTAGTCATTTAATTGGATAATTGAAATAAATATTAAACCTGCAATAATTAGATAAAACCCTGATTTAAATCCTGAATCTTTCAGCAAAAAAATTGCTAAGATAATGTTAATAATATTTAATCCGATTGAAACCAGAATTAATATTGAATATGATTCAGTACTCACACATTCTCCGTAATTATACAATTATCTCACTAAAATTATCGACGAGATGTTAGACTTTGTTAAGTTTTTTAATAACTAAACATGGTCATGCCCTTTCCGATAATATCGATGTGAGTTTTTAATAATTCTGTGAGAATAAATTGAGACTTATTTACACTAATTCAGTTGATCATAATTCAATTAAATCTGCAAAAGACCTTTCAAAAAATTCTATCGAAAGAGATATTATCATTAAGAAAAGAATCAATAGCGGTTTTTATTCAAAAAGTGAAATAGTAGAAATTGTTGCTGAGAAATTACTGAGAGTGATTTCTCAAATTCCTAAATAAGATTTGAATTCCTTCCTCAAAAACTATACATTAAAAATAAAAGATGAATCAATCCAGTAAAAAGTTAATTAAAGTAACTATTCTTGATCACAACGAATTTATTACAAATGTAATTGAGGATATACTTAGTTCTTATGAACACAAATTAACTAAAATTAATTCGTTATCCCAGATTAAGATTCCTTGTGATTATCTGATATTTTATGAGGACAGTGTAAATGAGGAATTAATTCATGAAATTGAACATGTACCTAAAGGAATAGGTAGTAAATCATAATTGCAACCAAATATAAAATTCCACAAGAAATTATTCCGTTTTTGAATACAATTGTTCAGGTACAAGAAATGGATGAAAGGTTAAAGGATATCTTTGATTATCATGTTTATCTCCATTCAGAAAAATCATATGAAGAAAAAGTAAACATGATAAATAAACTTGTGAAAGAAACACAAGAATACGCTGATGCAATAGAGATGTATTTAGGATTATTAAAAAACTCTATTAAACAAACTACAGATAAAGATTTACATTTGTTTGATGAAATGGAAAGATTACTAAAAATTTTTCGTGAGGAGTTTTCAAGCTTCGAGAATCTCAATTTCGTTGACAAGATTAAAATGACTTATGAAAATATAAATATCTTAATTGAAAATGTGTTTAGAGAAAAAGAAGAAGAACTTAAGAGGAAGACACAAAATTTAGTTTTGGATCTTAATTATGATTTACCTCTATTAAAAATGAATAAAGTTGTTTTTTCAAAATTAATTAGAAATTTAATTGAGATAGTTTTAGTTTCGGCACAAGAAATTAAATGCATAACCGTAAGGACAAAAAAACTGGACAGAAGTTATCTTGTAAAAATCGAAATTGATTGCAAAAAGTTCGACTCTGCTTTAGTAAATCAAGCCTTTAATCCATTTTTTCCACGAAGAGTTTTATATGATATAATTGTTAAATATTTTCGAAATAAAGTAGAAGAATTTCATAGAATTTATTTGACAAGTATTTTTGTAAATAACAAACAGATATTTACAATTATATTTGAGGTTTGAATTTGAACATGAACCCAAGAATACTGATCATAGATGATGACGAATTAGTGACTACTTCGCTGAAAAGAGCTCTTAGTCAAAGCGGCTATCTAGTTGATGTTGCGTTAAGTGGAAAAAGTGGAATTGAACTGGTTGAAGGAGAACAACCGAATATAGTTCTCCTGGATATTTTTCTTGGCGATATGAATGGAATGGAAGTTCTTAAAAAACTTCTTCTATTGAATCCTGACTTACCTGTGATAATGATAACTGGATTTGCTGATGTTCAAACTGCGGTTAGTGCAATCAAAATGGGTGCAATTGATTTTATTCTAAAACCCATTAATATTGACCAATTAGAATTAATTATCAGCAAAACCATAAAACAAATTTCTCTTCAAAAAGAAATCAATCGATTAAAATTAATTACAAAAGAAAGTGAGATCTCAAGAGAATCTTTTGGAAAAAGTAAGGTTATCAAGGCAACACTTGATGCTGTCGATAGAATAGCTCAAAGCGAAGGAACAACAATTCTACTTGAAGGCGAAAGTGGTTCTGGAAAGGAGATATTTGCTAAATATATTCATAGTATTTCATCTCGCCGTAATGGTCCGTTTATAGCAATTAATTGTGGAGCAATACCAAAAGAACTTGCAGAAAGTGAACTTTTTGGAAGTGAAAAAGGTGCCTACACGGGTGCCGGCGATAAAACCAGAATTGGAAAATTTGAGTTAGCCGATGGAGGAACATTATTATTAGACGAAATTGGTGAATTAAGTCCTGACCTTCAGGTTAAATTATTAAGAGTTTTACAAGAAAAGAAATTTTTTCGACTTGGTGGAACGAAAGAGATTAGCGTTAATGTAAGAATTATTGCTGCAACAAATAGAGACTTACGACAGCTTGTGAATGAAAAAAAATTCCGCGAAGATTTGTTCTATAGATTGAATGTTGCAACTATTTATGTTCCGCCACTGAGAGAAAGAAAAGAAGATATTCCACTTCTTGCGATGTCATTCATTGATGAATTCAATAAAGCCTTAAATAAACAGGTTAAACGAATTTCTCCGGAAGCTCTTGAGTTAATGGAAAAATATCCCTGGCCTGGAAATGTCCGCGAGTTGAGAAATACTATCGAAAGAGCTGTCCTTCTTATTTCAGGTGAAGAGCTCAGACCAGAACATTTGAATTTTATTGAACAGGAAAGTATCTCAAAATTTGATGATGATTATGTACTAAAAATTCCAAAGAATGGAATTAAAATGGATCAAGTTGTGAGAGATTTAATTATTAAAACACTTGAAATAACAGATGGTAATCAAATTCAGGCTGCAAAGATTCTTGGAATTTCAAGATCAAAATTACGTTATAGAATGGAGCAATTAAAAATTGAGGTAAAAAAAGAAATTAAATGAACGAAATAAGTTCTAAATTTCTTACAATTCTTGTTATTGATGATAATCCCCTAGAACTTGGACTGATTCGATTAGTAATTCAAAAAAATTTTACTTATGTAAAGATTTTAAGTCTAACAAAACCACCTGACTGGGAAACTTTCCTTAAAAATCAATCAATTGATGTAATTATTGTTGATTATCGTTTGCCTGAGAAGAATGGATTGAGTGTAATACAGGAAATAAGAAAATATGATTCAGAAATTCCCGCCTTTTTAATTACAGCTTTAGAAAGAGATGAAATTGATCAAGATGTTACAAAATCAGGTGCAACTGATTTTATTGTTAAAGATCGAAATTACTCTAATCTCGTTTCTAAATTGAATGATGTATTGTTGAAAAGAACAGTTAAAGAATATCGGCAGAAAATTTTAAGTTTTGCCGATATAATTAAAAATTTTACTGAATTAGTAATCTTCCAAATCGATTATGATGAAAAATGTATTGATGTTTTAGGAACTTCTTTGAAAGATTTTGGAATAAACAAAGAAAATTTATTAGGAGATGTATGGAAAAAATATTTTTATGAGGCATTCAAAACTATTTTAGTTTATTTTAATGAGAACAATGAAGAAATTTTTCCTTTCAATAAATTTAGTATAAAATTAGATAATTCGTTTATTGGGTTGTTTGTTGGTTGTCTTAAAAAACAATCAAATTATTATCTTATCGTTAAAAAACCTTCCTAATTAATCCCTTCTATAATAAATAATATTAGTCAAGTGGCTAAAATTAGCCAACAATTTATCTTTAGTTATCAAATTAAAATAACTATGAATCCAGATAACTTATTAAAATAAAAAGATTTAGCTTACCAGAATTTTATTCCCCCCAGCTGGCACTAAGATTGACCCATAAATTCAAAACCGAGTAAGGAAAATGAAACATCAAAACAGAAATAGAGAAGATTCAACATTGTTTTCAATATTATTCTCATTTTTTCTTTTCATCATTTTGACAAACGAAGTGGGTTTATTGATTACACTTTTGTTCACAGTATTTGTATTTGGGTTGTTCATTTTTAAACAGATGATTTCGAAAATGATTGTAAAAGAAGAAGAAACACCATCAAAGAATCTAAGGAGGCTGTCATGACAACAGCTATGTTATGGAAGCAATATAAAAAGACAAAAGCTTCCAATTTAAAAACAGCCCTAATCAATCAATATCTAAGATTGGTACATTATGTCATCCATAGAACCGAACTTAAAGGTGCAAATCTGCTTAACTCAGAAGATTTCTTTCATTTTGGAATTCTTGGTTTGAGCGAAGCAATTGATCGGTTCGATCCTGATTATGGAGTAAAATTTGAAACTTATGCAATTTCAAGAATAAGAGGAATGATACTCGATGAATTGAGAAAACTTGATTTTATTCCTCGTTCTTATAAAGAGACTATTAAAAAATCACTCGAAGAAGAAAATAGAATTAGAAAAGCTAATGAGCAATCAGAATTATCACTTACTGACTATTTGAAAGAATATCAAAGACTTTCTCTTTCTCAGCAAGTAGGTGAGGAAGAAGATACAGTTCTGGATTTTATTGCATCCGAAGAGGAAACACCTTTAGAAAAAGTAGAAAGATCCAACTTAAAAGAAATATTAATTCAAGAGCTTGAGAAACTTTCAGAAAGACATAGACTGGTTCTGATGCTCTATTACTTTGAAGATATGAGCTATCAGGAGATTGCGGATATTTTGAATGTTTCTGTTTCAAGGATTTCTCAAATGCACACTGAAGTAATTAATAAGCTAAGAAAAAAGATAAAAAAAATTCTAAGGTGAATACAATGGAGAATAGAAATAGCATTTCAAAATTCGTTATTGACTCGATTGAATATTTACCTGTACCGGCTTTTGATTCAATGCAGTTATTTAATCAATTTAATAGTGAGGAATTATCTCCTAAAAGTTTGGCAGAAATTATTCAAAAAGATCAATCAATTGTTAGTCGAATTTTAGCTCTTGCAAATTCACCTTTATATGGATTACCTAAAAAAATTTCTACAGTTGAAGTGGCAATTTCAATTCTCGGTTTACAAACAGTTAAAGATATTATCACTGGTCTTTCAATTATTAATGCAACATCAAAAGAGAAAGACCGTTATTTTAATTCTGACTTTTTTAACTATCATTCGTATTTAACTGGATATATTTCACAATTACTTGCTCATGATTTTAATTATCCAGTTAAAAGTGAAGCATTTGTTGCTGGTCTGCTCCACGATATTGGAATCCCAATAATCAACAGATATTTAAATATTGAATTTAAATTGATTAGTGAATTAAAATTCTACAGAAAAATAAGTCAATCAAAAGCAGAAGTTATGATTCTTGGAAGAACTCATTCAGAGATCGGTTCAAGTGTGGCTTCAAAATGGAATTTTCCAGATAATTTGATTGATGCCATTAAAAATCATCATACGCCTTTACAATCAGTTGTAAATCCAAAATTGACAGCCATAGTACATATTGCTGATTATATTGCAAATCGTGAGTCTCCACAATTTATGCTAACAGCCGAAAATGAAAAACTTGATAAGGAAGTGATAGAAATTCTAAATATTCCTGATGAAAGTTATTTATTTGATATGATTTTTAATATATCAGAACTGGTTAGAACTGTAAACTTAAAAGAAGAATAAGATGGAAAGAACTCAAAGAAAATCTAATTTAATAAATGCAGATTTGCAGGTAGAAGATATCTGTACTAATAAAATCTATTCTTATATAAATTCGACAGATAAAATTTTTGAAAAGAAAAATTATGAGAAAATTTTATTAGAAATTTATCGACTCATAAAAGAAAAAAATGAAAATATTGATATTTATAATGAATCATTAAATACAATTTATCCCATCTTAAAGTTTTCAAATTCCTTCTTTCTAATTCTAAAAGGTGAAGAAATATTATTCGAGAAAATAATAAGTACTGATTTGAATCTTAAAAATTATCTGCTTGAGAGTGGGCTGATAAAATTAGCCGTTGAAGAAAATAAATCATTTTTCCTTTTACATCCCGAATTATCTAAATCTAATTCGAAAAACATACTTTTAATTCCAATCAATCTTGGTAAAGAATTTAAAGGTGTATTTTGTTTTGTTACAGATAAGAAAAAAGAAGAAATTTTCAGTGAGAATTTTTATTTGATTGAAATTATTCTTTTTAGTATCGGGAATTATATATTTAATAAGTTTATGTATAATCAATTGGAGGATAGTAATAAAACATCAGTAAATCTAAAGATCATTAACGAACAAAATCTTAAATATTCAGTGATTGGTAAAATGTGCTTTAATTCATTTCATAACCTTAAGAATAAATTGCAAATTTTGCTGAGCTCTTTCGATATACTCAGAAAGTTATATAATGATAAAAAAGATGAAAAACTGGTGAAGATTTTTTCCATTTTAGATACTACACTTCCGGAATATTCAAAAATTATCAAATCTATTTCTGATACATCAAAGTTTATTCTGTCTGATAACGAGAGTTCTTACTTTGAGATTAAAAAGTTTTTAATTGAATTAGATGATTTTATTAGACTAACAAATGCAGTAAAAAAAATTAAAATTTCAGTAGATGAAAATATTTCAAGTGCAAAAGTTTATTTTTCTGAAAATTTACTTTTCCAAATTTTGATTCAATTATTTATAGATTTAGCTGAATTTTTATCAGGTGATTTACTTATTAAAACACACGAACTACAGCATAATCTACTTCTCAACATAAGATTCGGTTTTGATTCTAAAAATTGTGATAAAAAAATTTTGATTGACGAAAATTTGAATAGTAAATTTGTTGCTATAAGAAACATTTTACAACTAAATTCAAGTAATTTTGTGATTAACTTATTAAGTGATAATACATTTGAATTTTTGATTACGCTTCCATTAAGATCAAGCCAATCTGGTAAAAATTAGTAAGTAAAATGCCAAAGATTTTAATTGTTGAAGATGATCCATTTAATGTTGAATTATTTGATTTAATCCTGAAAAGGCTTGGTGGTTTTGAGACAATTGTTTCTGATAATGGAGATGAAATATTGAGACTGTTGCAAAAAGGAGATATTGATTTGATAATTATGGATGTCAGTCTGGATAATTCATATTTAAACAAAAAAAAGGTGGATGGGATTGTTCTTTCGAGAATAATTAAAGATGATTCTCATTTTAGATATATCCCGATTATTATTGTTACGGCTTATGCAGGCGATGATGATATAAGCCGTATACTGAAAGAGAGTAGAGCAGAAGAATGTATCAAAAAACCAATTACAAACTATCATGAATTCATTGATTTAATAAAAGAATACATAAGTTGATGGTGAAAAGAAAGATTTTAATCGTAGAAGATGAAAAACATACCCGCTATATTCTTGAGCGGTTATTAACCGTAAACGACTTTGAAGTTCGTTCTGCGGAACACGGAATAGACGCTCTGAATACATTAACTACATTCAAACCAGAAATTATTCTTGCTGATTGGAATATGCCAGAAATGGATGGTGTTGAGTTGTGTTCAAGAATTAAAACTAACCCCGATTTGAAGCATATTTATTTCATTATGATTACAGCAAAAACATCAACACAAGAAAAAGTATTGGGATTAGACACTGGAGCAGATGATTATATAACTAAGCCTGTAGAAAACGAAGAATTGCTCGCAAGAATTAGAAGCGGATTGCGAATTTATGATCTACAGCAAGAATTGAAACAACTTGAACACGAAAAAGCTTTGCTTGAAATGGCAGCCACTCTTGGTCATCAGATGAATAATCCATTAAGTGCAATAAACATGGCGTTAACTTCTCTTAAGAAAAATATTCAGAATAAAAATTATAATGATATTGAAGATGATTTATCCTTAATTCAACAATCTATTGCGAGAATGCAGGAGATAACTCAAAAACTTATGATGTTGAAAGATCCTAAGTTAATTACCTATCTTGGTAATCTAAAAATGTTGAAGTTATGATTTAATTAAATACAGGTCTTTTTGTGGATTTGATAAAAACTCCACTCCGTTTTTTTTGACTACAACTTCTTCCTCAACTGTTGCAATACCATATCCTGGAATAGTTAATCGTGGTTCAAGGGTGTAAACTTCATCAATACCGATTTTTTTGTATGGGATCTCTCCATATCTTTCCCATCTTGGAGCTAATATTACTCCTCCATCGTGAGCTTTTCTTCCGACTTGATGACCCAACGCATGTGGGTATTCTTCGTAACCATTCTCAATTATATGATTACGAGCAATTTGATCAATTTCATAAGCAATCATTCCTGGTTTCATACTTGCAGCAGCTTTTTCAATTGATTCAACTATAACTTTAAATCCTTTTTTAACTTCCTCTGGTGCATCATTTTCATCATTTTTCAAGATATACCAGGTTCTTTGTAGATCTGAGCAATAACCTTTAAAATTCACACCAAAATCAATATTAAGGACATGCCCTGGCTTAACAACTCTGTCAGTTGGACCAGCATGTGCACCAGCTGTATCAGGTCCAGTAAAAACTGATGGACAATATTCTTTATCCCATGCAGTCTTGAGTCCTCGTTTATCTACTTCTTCAAGAATAAAATCAGCGATTTGTTTTTCTGTAACTCCAGGACGAATAAAGTTTGAAGTTTTCTCAAAAATTTTGAGTGTAATGTTAATTGCTTCTTTCATTAGTTTTAATTCGGTTGGAGATTTGCGACCGCGAAGTAGTGAAATAATTTCTTCTGATGAAATCAGTCGATAAACAAAATCAGTATCTTTTAGTTTATCTATTAAATCGAGATACATACCGTGAGTCAAGCCATCAGCGAGATTATTATTTCTCGAAAAGTTTATCGCAATTTTGTTAGGGTTCAGTTTTTGGAGAACATTCAACAAATCTTCTTTTATTCCCTTGACATAACCAATTACTTCAGAAAACAAATTTTTTGACTTTATATTTGCTACATCAAGACTTCCAACAATAGCAATGGCCTCTCCGTTTTTCATGATTATAAACGCCGATTGCCATGTACAATTTGTCCCAAGAATCAAATCAAGAGAAGGATCTCGAACCGTTTCAGTTTCACGAACATAAGTTAACCATAAATCGATATCCAATTCTTTCAGGATATTAACAGCCTGATTGATTTTTTCTTTAAAAATAGTTTCCATTTTTTCTCCGAATAAACTTTTTTTAAGATAAAAATGAATGAAAATAAATCCTAAATTGGAAAGTGATTCAACAAAAAAGATTACCTTTTTCTTTGATATTTACCCATCAATTCACCTTGTGCAATTATGTGTCCTTTCATTGCATCAAGTAATTGCTTTTTAGTTAATCCATAAGAAACATCTAGTTTTATATCGAGTGCATAAATTTTGAAATAATATCGATGAACTCCCGAAGGTGGGCAGGGTCCCCCATATCCAAATTTTTTCCAATCGTTGAGTCCGTGTAACGAACCGTCTTTTAGAATTTTCTCAGAAGGTATGTTTTCTTTTAACTCCCTTGTATCTGGGGGAATGTTATAGATAACCCAGTGTACCCAATCACCAATTGGAGCATCTGGATCGTCACAAATTAATGCAATTGATTTAGTTCCCTCTGGAATTCCACTCCATTTGAGTGGTGGTGATATATTCAAATCATCACAGGTATATTTTGCCGGGATAAAATCACCGTACTTAAAAGCTGGACTTTCAATCTGGATAGTCATTTTTGACCTCCTTTGAAATGTTTGACTTAACTTGTTATCTATTACAGAGATGAGAAATAAAGGGATAAGAAAGAATATGAATTTATTCATAATTTTCCCCGAAGAATTTGTTTAAAATTATAAAAAAATTTAAAACTTTATTTCAAATTTGTAACTTTCAATTGAATCTATCGTATTTGAGAAAGAAAGAGATTTCGAAAATGAAAATGAAATCGATTTATAATTTGATTTTTCTTGTTCCACTTCTGGTTTCTCAATCTCTGCAAGCCAGAAATCCAGATTTGATTAGTTACTTGCTGATGGGTGATGTAAGCGTAAACAAAGCATTCAAAACTTCCGAAGGAAAAACTTTGATTTTTGAAGGTACAGGTGGAGATATAAGGATTTATACGATAGATAAACCAGAAGTTAGATTAAAAATTTATGGTGACCAAGATGCACTTGAAAAAATAGAATTTTTATACTCTGAGAACTCTGAAGGAATGAAGATTAAGATAAAGAGAATTAGCTCAATCTGGAATTTTCTATTTAGTCAATCTTATGTATACTACGATTTAATTATCCCCAAGAGATATAATCTAAATATAAGTTCGAGTGGTGGAGATATTCTTTTGAAAGATTTAGTTGGAGAAGTTAAAATAAAAACTTCAGGTGGAGATATCCGATTAGAAAAAAATGAGGGTAATGTATCGACGACAACTCGAGGTGGTGATATCATTTTAAGAGAAATTAAAGGAAGTGCAAAAGCTATTACTACTGGTGGTGATATAAAACTGGAAAAAATCGAAGGTGAAACTTACTGTACAACTACTGGTGGAGATATTTCTATTCAGAGTTCTAACGGTAAAGTTTATGCAACAACTACTGGTGGGGATATTTACATTGATTATTCAGGAGTAAATAAGGGAATTAAAGCATCAACTGTTGGTGGAGATATCAGATTAACACTGGATGAAATGACTGAAGGATATTTTTATCTTTCAACAATTGGTGGTGATATAGATAATCAATTTTCTCTGACAAAAATTTATTCATATAAATCTTCAAAGGTAGAAGGTGAGATTAACAAACCAGATCCGAGAATTGAGTGTACAACTACTGGAGGAGATATTAGAATCCGGAAAAGATAATTGAAAATATTCCCATAAGACTGATTCTAAAAATTTTTTCTCTCACCGCAATTTCCCCCAAAAATGATTGAATCTTGATTTTTAATTTCTTAGATTTCGCAAAATTCAGGAATTAAAAATGATTTTTATCAATACCTTTTTGGGCGTTTTAATTCCATTATTGGTTTATTTTCTTTCAAAGAAGGAGAAGACCAAAGAAAGATTAATTTCATTGTTATTATTATATGCTCTGATATTTCATGTTGGGGTTCAGGGTTTTTTACTTGGATTTATTCCTCATGTATTTTTTGCTGATCAAATTGCCGAAGGAATAGGATGGCAAAAAGGAAGTCCTTTTCAATTTGAAGTTGGAGTACATGACGGTGCCTGGGGAATTCTTGGGTTTTTAAGCATCTGGATAAGAGGAACATTCTGGTACGCAGCTGGTATTGGCTGGTCAATTTTTATGTTTGGTGCTGCTTATGGACATATTAGAGAAACTATTCTTAAAGGTAATTTCGAAACATATAATTTTTATATGATTTTTGTTGATGCCTTTATAGCTTTATATCTTTTGGTATTAGTTTATTTGCATTATAGAATTACTCGTTCAAATAAATCTAATACTGAATTTCAATCTTACCATTAGAATTTTTCGCAAATTACTTTTGAATTGGTTCAGTTTATTTTTTAACCAGATTAATTGGGGTAGGGCAATACTCTTTTGCGTAATAAAGTTTTTATACCACATTGATTTAGAATTTTGAAAAATATTACATATTAGAATTAAATTTGAGTAATTATGATTAGAATTCACAACCTTCACAAATCATTCAGTGAGAATAAAGTCCTTCAAGGAATCAATCTTGAAATTAATGATGGTGAAGCTATTGCAATTATTGGCAGAAGCGGCTGCGGAAAAAGTGTCCTGATCAAACATATTATTGGTTTATTAAAACCAGATAGTGGATACATTGAAGTCGATGGGAAAATTGTAAACGAACTTGATGAAGATGAATTGTACAAACTCAGAAAGAATTTTGGATTTTTATTTCAGGGTGCTGCACTTTTTGATTCTTTGACTGTTGATGAAAATGTTGGTCTTGCACTTATTGAAAATACTCGAATGAAAAAAAGCGAAATCAAAAAAATTGTTGATGAAAAGTTAGCACTTGTGAATCTTCCTGGAATTAATGAAATGAAACCCGCCGAATTAAGCGGTGGAATGAAAAAAAGAGTTGGACTTGCCAGAGCACTGGTTACAAATCCAAAATATATTCTTTACGATGAGCCTACAACTGGACTTGATCCAATTTCATCTGATTCAATTGATCAACTTATTGCAGATCTTTCTAAAAAATTGAAAGTTACTTCAATTGTAGTAACTCATGATATGGTAAGTGTTCGAAAAATTTCTGATAGAATTGCAATGATTCATGAGGGTAAGATTTATTTTGATGGGACATTTGATGATTTTATAAAATCGGATGATAAAGTAATTCAAGATTTCATAAAACGATCTGGTTATTAATGAGTTCATTAAAAAAGAAATTTGTTTGTCAAAACTGTGGATATGAGTCAATTCAATGGCTCGGTAAATGTCCTTCCTGTTCGGCATGGAATTCTTTTGTTGAAGAGCTGGAGAAAAAAGTTAAATCCCGAAAAAGTGAGTCAAATTTATCTTCGATTAAACTTACCAGACTGAATGAAAAAGTTGAGTCAAAAAATCTTCGACTTAAGACAAACATTGCTGAATTCGATAGAGTGCTTGGTGGTGGGTTAATTCAGGGTAGTGTTATTTTGATTGCTGGTGATCCAGGTATTGGAAAATCAACTCTGGTTCTTCAAGCTGTTTCAAATTTGAAAGAAAAAGTGATTTATGTAACAGGTGAAGAATCAATCGAACAAATTAGTCTAAGATCCTCTCGCTTAAAAATAAAAAACGATGCACTCTTTGTTCTCGCTGAAAATAATCTCTCAATTGTAATGGAGGTCATAGAAAATGAAAATCCTTCAGTTGTTGTGATTGATTCCATTCAGACAATGTATCGTGAGGAATTAGAAAGTTCACCTGGAACGATCTTGCAAATTCGCGAGTGCACTGCTGCCTTGATGGAAATTGCAAAAAAGAGAAATATTGCAATCATTATAATTGGTCACATCACTAAAGATGGCTTGATTGCTGGTCCAAAAGCACTTGAACATATAGTTGATACAGTAATCCAATTCTCAGGTGAAAAAAATTATTCCTTTCGAATTCTTCGTGCAATAAAGAACAGATTTGGTTCAACAAACGAAATTGGAATTTTCGAAATGCACGAAGATGGATTAGTTGAGGTTTCTAATCCATCGCAAGTTTTTTTATCAGAGAGAGAATACGGTGCATCTGGTTCTGTAGTTACTTCTATAATCGAAGGATCAAGACCCATTCTTGTTGAAGTTCAAGCTCTGGTTACTCATTCCAGTTATGGTATGGCTCAAAGAGTTGCTACAGGTTTTGATTTAAGAAGACTATCAATTCTACTTGCTGTGATTGAAAAAAGACTTGGTTTTAAAGTAAGCCAGCATAATGTTTTTTTAAATATTGCAGGGGGAGTTGAAATTGATGAGCCTGCTGCAGACCTTGCTGTTTGCTGTTCAATTATTTCTAGTATGAAAGATATTCCTGCTGATTCACTAACATGTCTTGTTGGTGAAGTAGGTTTAGGTGGTGAAATCAGAAGCGTTAATAATTTAGAAAAACGAATTCAGGAAGCTCAAAAACTTGGATTTAAGAAAATAGTCGTTCCATCTCAAAAACTGAACTTAAATTTTGAAAATCAAAAAATAGAAATCAAACCAGTCAAAAGTCTAAAAGAAGCAATCAAAGAGATTTTAGAATAAACAAGTAACAAGAAGGAGAGAAAAATGGAACTATCAAAAACAGCAAACGGTCTCCCTGAAAATGCCTACCGAGAGCTGAAAGAAGGGGAAGTCTATAAACCTATGTTAGATCCAGAGAAAATTTATCCTGAAGTTACTCCCTACTCGGTTTTCTGGGGACTTGTGATGGCGATTTTGTTTTCAGCAGCAGCTGCTTATTCTGGATTGAAAATTGGACAGGTGATGGAAGCAGCTATTCCAATTTCAATTCTTGCAGTTGGAATTTCATCCCTCTTGAAAAAGAAGCAGGCTCTCGGGCAGAATGTAATTATTCAATCTATTGGTGCAAGTTCAGGAGTTATTGTTGCTGGAGCTATCTTTACAATTCCAGCTCTTTACATCTTAAATCTTCCTGTAAATTTTTATCAAATCTTTCTTGCTTCACTCTTTGGAGGATTTCTGGGAATTTTATTTTTGATTCCTTTCAGAAAATATTTTGTTAAAGATATGCATGGTAAGTTTCCATTTCCTGAAGCAACTGCAACAACAGAAATTCTGGTTGCAGGAGAAAAAGGTGGTAAACAAGCTTCAGTTCTTGCTGTAAGTGGTCTGATTGGAGGAATATTTGATTTTATAATTACAACTTTTGGCTGGTGGTCTGAAGTCATATCTACAAGAATTTTTCACTATGGTGAAATTTTAACTGATAAGTTTAAACTCGTCTTTAAAGTTAATGCTTTAACGATGATATTAGGTTTAGGATATATTGTTGGATTAAAATATGCAATTATAATTTGTGCTGGTTCGTTTTTATCCTGGTTTGTTTTCATTCCGCTTTTTTATGAAATAGGACAATATCTTACCACACCATTAGGATCTACAGCAACGAAATTAATTTCAGAAATGAGTGCTGAAGATATTTTCAGAAATTATGTTCGACATATTGGAATTGGTGGAATTGCAATGGCTGGAATTATCGGCGTGATTCGTTCATCAAAAATTATTAAAGATGCCGTCACACTTGCTTATAATGAAATCTTCCATAAAAAATCTTCTTCCAGTAACGACGTGCCTCGCACACAGCTTGATATTAAAATGTCTTTCAATGTATTGTTGATAATCCTTACTGCATTGTTGATTTTCATTTTCTTTTATGGTGGAGTAACTTTCAATCTTTATCATGCGATTGTGGGATTGTTAATTGTTCTAATAATTGCATTTTTATTTACTACAGTTGCAGCAACAGCAATTGCTATAGTTGGAACGAACCCAGTAAGTGGAATGACATTAATGACTCTAATTCTTTCTTCATTTATTCTTGTACAGATAGGTTTAACAGGAAATTCTGGAATGTTAAGCGCAATGATAATTGGTGGTGTTGTGTGTACTGCTTTATCGATGGCTGGTGGTTTCATTACAGATCTCAAAATCGGTTACTGGATTGGAACAACTCCAAAGAATCAAGAAACATTTAAATTTTTAGGAACAATTGTCTCAGCAGGAACGGTGGGAGTTGTGATTATCATACTAAATCAAACATATGGATTTGTTGGAGAAGGTGCTCTTGTTGCTCCACAGGCTAATGCAATGGCTGCTGTAATTAAACCATTAATGTCAAATATTCCTGCACCATGGATGCTTTACTTTATCGGTGCAGTGATTGCTCTTATTGTTACATGGTTAAAAATTTCTCCACTTGCATTTGCACTTGGAATGTATATTCCCCTTGATCTCAACACACCCCTTTTAGTCGGTGGATTGATTGCTCACTGGGCAAAGACAAGAACTCAAAATGAAAAACTTAACAATGCTCGTTTCTCTCGAGGAACTTTAATTGCAAGTGGTTTCATTGCTGGTGGTGCTTTGTTCGGGGTTGTAAGTGCATTATTAAAATTTGCAGGTTTCAATTGGTTTAATCAAGAATGGGCAGAATCAAAATCTGCTGAGATTTTGAGTATGGTGATGTTTACCTTTATCATTCTTTATATGATGTGGGATACAATGCGAGCGAAAGAAGAAGATTAATTATATAAACTGAAAGAGGGTTTGGGTCTATCAGCTAATATTTCATAAAAAGCTGATAGACTTTTTTTATTTTCGTTAATAAAACTTCTGATGTAAAAAAACAAATTGAATCTTCGAATACAAAATTTTGATTAACAACAACAATGCATGGTTCTGCTATGAAGAAAATAATTCTTTATCTCAGCATTCTCATATTGTTTAATAATCATCTAATTGCGCAAGAAAATTATCCCGAGCCTACACCTGCTAAAATAAGACTTGAGAAATTCCTCGAGAAAAAACTTGCAATTGAAAACTCGCCATTCAAGAATATTGAATTTGAAAATATTGGACCAACTATTATGAGTGGTCGAGCAGTTGATATCGATGTTTCCCCCGATGATCCAACTGTTTTCTATGTTGCTTATGCTTCTGGCGGTGTGTGGAAAACTACTAACAATGGAATTTCTTTTTATCCAATTTTTGAT
Organism: uncultured Ignavibacteriaceae bacterium; assembly: GCA_964527925.1. Classification (GTDB taxonomy): domain Bacteria; phylum Bacteroidota; class Ignavibacteria; order Ch128b; family Ch128b; genus Ch128b. The sequence goes on along the minus strand of CAZGQO010000011.1, from coordinate 60,172 downwards.
AACCAGATTGTTATGTCAATTGGTGATATTGCTGTTGATTGGAAAAATGGAGAAACAATCTGGGTTGGAACTGGAGAAAATAATTCCAGCCGATCTTCTTATTCTGGATTTGGAATTTTCAAAAGCACTGATGGTGGAAAAACTTTTGAACACAAAGGACTTGATGAATCACATCACATTGGAAAAATTTTAATACATACAGAAAATCCAGATATCGTATGGGTTGGTGCAATGGGTCATCTTTATTCTCCAAATACTGAACGAGGAGTTTTCAAAACAACTGACGGTGGAAATAGCTGGAAGAAAGTACTTTATATTGATGATAATACAGGTTGTATTGATTTAGAAATTGATCCAGCTAATCCTGAGATTCTTTACGCAGCTATGTGGTATCGAACTCGTCGTGCATGGAACTTTGAAGAATCAGGTAAAACATCAGGAATTTACAAAAGTACCGATGGAGGTGAATCATGGTTTTTAATTTCAACTGAGACAAGTGGATTTCCAACAGGTGATGGCGTTGGCAGAATTGGAGTTTCAATCTTCAAGAAAAATCCATCAATCATTTACGCTTTACTGGATAATCAAGACGAAAGACCTAAAAAAGAAAAAAAAGATAAACAGTTGACCAAAGATGATCTTAGAGTGATGAACCGAGAAGATTTCTTGAAATTGAACAAAGAACTTGTGAAAAAATTTCTTGAAGAGCACAACTTCCCCAAAAAATACAATGTGGATACAATATTTTATCTAATTGAGAAAAATAAAATTACACCACAAACTCTGGTCGAATATGTTGAAGATGCAAATGCAAGACTTTTCGAAAAAAATGTAATTGGTGCTAAAGTATATAAATCTACAGATGGTGGATTGACATGGAAAAAAATGAGTAAAGATTTCATTGATGATTTTTATTATTCATATGGTTATTACTTCGGTCAAATTGAAGTTTCACCTTATGATGAAAATAAAATTTTTATTCTCGGTGTGCCAATACTTCTCTCGACTGATGGCGGGATGTCATTCAAATCTATAAATAAAGAAAATGTACATGTTGATCATCATGCGATTTATATTAATCCCGATCGAAAAGGTCATATAATAATTGCTAATGATGGTGGAATCAATATTTCTTATGATGATGGTGAAACTTATTTCAAAGCAAACACTCCGCCAGTCGGACAATTTTATTCTATCGAAGTTGATATGGAAAAACCATTCAATGTTTATGGCGGACTTCAGGATAATGGTGTATGGTATGGGCCGAGTAATTATAAATTTAATTATGAATGGTATGAAACAGGTGAATATCCATATAAAAATCTTCTTGGCGGAGATGGAATGCAAGTGGAAGTTGATACTCGAGATAACAAAACTATTTATACTGGTTATCAATTCGGCAATTATTTTAAGATTGACAAATCGACAAGGAAGAGAAAACCAGTTAAACCAATTCACGAACTTGGTGAAAGACCATTAAGATTTAATTGGAACACTCCAATTCTGCTTTCAAAACATAATCAGGATATTCTTTACTTTGGTGCCAATAGACTTTATCGTTCAATGAACAAAGGAGAAAGTTTTGAACCCATCTCTCCTGATCTTACTCGAGGTGGAAAAGCAGGTGATGTTCCATACGGAACAATAACAACTATTTCTGTATCACCACTAAAATTTGGTGTAATTTATACTGGAAGTGATGATGGATTGATTTACTTTACACCTGATGGTGGAAATAACTGGATAAGAGTTTCTGATTCATTTCCTCAACATTACTGGGTAAGTCGAGTAGTTGCTTCAAGATTTGATACTTCTACTGTCTATGTTTCTTTGAATGGATACAGGTGGGATAATTTTGAACCATTATTATTTAAATCAACAAACTTTGGAAAAACCTGGAAGCAAATTGGACTGAATTTGCCATTTGAACCAATAAATGTTGTAGCTGAAGATCCTGTGAATTCAAATATATTATATGTTGGGACAGATCATGGTGTTTATGTTTCAATAGATAAAGGTGAAAATTTTTATCCAATTTCACAAAATTTTCCACTTGCTCCAGTTCATGATTTGGTTGTTCATCCTCGTGATAAAATTCTGGTTGTGGCAACTCATGGAAGATCAATTTACAAGGCTGATGTAAGTCTGATTCAAAAATTTACTCCGCAAATTTTAGCTAAAACACTTCACATATTCGAACTCGATAAAATTCAATACAATCCTGATTGGGGAAACAAAACTTATACATGGGGAGACTATCTAATACCTGAGATGAAAATTGCATTTTATTCAAATGAAAATCGTGATGTTAAGATTACAATCACTGATGAAAATCGTAATGTGATTTATTCAAGAGATATCAAAGCTTCTGCTGGTTTAAATTTTTTCAAGTATAATTTGCAAGTCGATCCAAAAGCATTGGATTTTTTAAAAAAATCAACAAAAAAGAGTTTAAACAATCAAAAGTTCTCCGATAAGAAATCAGATGGTGACTATTATCTCCTACCTGGAAAGTATATTGTAGAGATTTCTTTTGATAAAGAAAAAGTATCTGAATTTTTCGAAATTGTGGAAAAATTAAGAGGTAAATCAATTAGTGTTGAAGAAGAAACATAAAATCCTCATCTGTGATGATGAGAAAGATATCGTGGATGTTTTGAACTACAACCTTTCAAAAGAAGGTTTTAATGTAACTATCGCTTACAACGGTCAGGAAGCTCTTCAAAAATTGGAACCTGATTTTGATGTTGTTTTGCTTGATATTATGATGCCTTTTATGGATGGATTAGAAGTTTGTAAAAGAATCAAAGAAAATCCTCAGATGAAAAATGTTTCTGTAATTTTTCTGACCGCTAAAGATTCTGAAATTGATGAAATTAAAGGATTGGAACTCGGGGCTGATGATTATATCACAAAACCAATCAGCATAAAAAAATTGCTTACGCGAATTAAGACAATTCTACGCCGTTCGGAAAGAATTGAACAAAAAAAATTAATAGAAATAGGAGAAATAAAAGTAGATCTGGATAATTATGAAATTCAAATCGATGAAAAAAGAATCTTTCTGCCAAGAAAAGAATTCGAGACTTTTGTTTTTCTCGCAAAGAATGCTGGTAAGATTGTCAGACGCGAACAGTTACTTGAAAATGTCTGGGGTGACGATATTGTAGTCACTCCGCGTACCATTGATGTCCATATCAGAAAGATTCGGGAAAAACTGGGTAAGAAAGCTGATTTAATTGAAACAATCAAAGGGGTCGGCTACCGACTTAAGAGATATAATGTTTAAATCATTGCCTTCAAAAATAATATTTAGTTTTATCATAGTAGAAGTAGTAATTGTCATTCTGCTTCTTCTGAGTTTTGATTATATCGTTGCACGCTACATCAAGAATCAGATTGTAAATGAATTGCAAAATGAAATCACCTTAATTGAATTGAATCTTGAAAGTAAATCACCACTAACCGATAAAACTTATCTTAATAACTTTGAAGCTATTGCAAAAAGACTAAATTACAGATTTGATCTTATTGATACTGATGGAAGAGTTATTCAATCTTACAACATTAACTTCAATCTACCCGAAAATAATTTTGAACTTGTAGAAACAAAAAGAATAAATTTATATCATTTAAGAATAATCAAACATCCTGAAGAAAATTCAAAGTTTATCCAGATCACTAAAGAAGTTGAAAACAAAGATATTAGAATTGGGAATTCGAAATTAAACTCGATAAGATTGACTTCGGATTTATCATCAACTGAAGACTTTCTACAACAAATTAGAGTTCGAATAGTTGTTTTTTCAATCTTGATATTTTTAGCAGGTGTACTTCTAATAAGATATTTTATCAACAAGATTACTTTCCCAATTTCTGAAATGATAAAATCTTTAAGTGAATTTTCTGAGTCGGGCCTTCCAAAATCATTATCCATCAGAGGTTCAACCGAAATTAATTATCTTGTCGATTCGATAAATAAACTTATTCAAAAGATTGAAAATGATTTCAACGAATTAAAAAAACTGGAAAGATACAGGTCAGAATTTCTTGGGAATGTTTCACATGAACTTCGTACACCAATTTTTACAATTCAATCTCTCCTAGAGACTTTAACATACGGCGGTATTAATGATCCTGAAATTAACATGTTATATCTCAACAAAGCAATGAAAAACCTTGAAAGACTTAACAGATTATTAAGAGATTTAATCGAAATTTCTCGCATGGAGAGCAAAGAATTAAAGATGAGCTTTCGTTATTTTGATATAAATGAATTAATTAGCAAGGTTCTTGACGATACTAAATTTCTGGCGGACCAGAAAAAAATTCATGTTCAATTTGAACAACCAAAAAATTTTAATAATCTGATCTGGGGAGATAAAGAAAGACTTTATCAGGTATTTTATAACCTTATCGAAAACAGCATAATTCATAATCCTCCAGAAACTCTGATTAAAGTTTATTTCAAAAAAATAAATTCCCATGTAAGATTTTTTATTGAAGATAATGGAACAGGAATTTCAAAAGAAGATTTGCCAAGAATTTTTGAACGATTTTATCGAGTGAATAAAGAAAGGTCACGAGAATCTGGTGGAACTGGACTTGGACTTGCTATTGTTAAACACATAATTGAATCTCACGAAAGTAGAATTTTTGTAGAAAGTGAACTCAACAAAGGAACAAGATTTTATTTTGATTTAAAAACGGATTGAATAAGTTATGTTAAAAGTAAACGAAATTTTTTACAGCATTCAGGGAGAATCAAGCTTTGCTGGATTACCCTGTGTTTTTATCAGATTAACTTATTGTAATTTAAGATGTACTTATTGCGATACTGAATATTCCTTTTATGAAGGAGAAGAATTTACCATTGATGAAATCCTAAGTAAAGTAAAATCTTACAATTGTAATCTTGTGGAAGTAACTGGCGGTGAACCACTGGTTCAAAAAGAATCTCTTGAATTATTAAAACGCCTCTGTGATGAAGGTTTCCATGTTTTACTCGAGACAAGTGGAAGTTTGTCTATTAAAGATGTTGACCCCAGAGTAACAATTATCATGGACTTAAAAACTCCATCATCTGGCATGATGAAAAGGAATCTTTATTCAAACATTGACTATTTAAAACCAACTTATGAAATAAAATTCGTAATTGGCTCTCGTGAAGATTATGAATGGGCTAAGAAGATAATTTATGATTATAATTTACCAGCTAAATGTAAAATTTTGATGGGTTGTGTATTCGGTCAGTTGCAAAATATTGAATTAGCTGCATGGATTCTTGAAGATAAATTACCAGTTCGTTTTCAAATTCAATTACATAAATATATCTGGCATCCAGAAACCAGGGGAGTTTGAAAAAGAAAAATTCCATTACCCAACTTTGACAATCCATCAAATTTTCTTTAACTTTGTAAGCTAAATATTGAATAAAAGTATTGATTCAGGAGGAATAATCATTGAAACAAGAAAAAATAACCAGATCTGCCAAAGAAGTTGATGTTGAAAAAAAATGGTATGTGGTAGATGCTAAAGATCAAATACTTGGTCGATTAGCATCCAAAATTGCTCGAATTTTAAGAGGAAAACACAAACCAATTTTTACTCCCCATATCGATTGCGGGGATTATGTCATTGTTATCAATGCAGATAAAGTACGGATGACTGGTAAAAGAGAAGAATTGAAGACTTATTTCCGTTATTCAGGCTATCCTGGTGGTGCAAAGTTTACTTCTTTCAAAGAGTACTTGAAAAAGCATCCTGAATTTATCATTGAACACGCAGTAAAAGGAATGCTGCCCAAAGGTCGTCTCGGAAGAAGAATAGTTAAAAAATTAAAAGTCTATGCCGGTGAAAATCATCCTCATCAGGCTCAAAAACCAGAAGTATTAACTTTTTAGTCGGGAGTAACTAATGACTGATAAAATTGCCGTTGGACGAAGAAAAACATCAGTTGCAAGAGTAATTATTAGACCTGCAAAGGATACATCAAAAATTATTGTTAATGGTAAAGATATCAAAGAATATTTTCCAACTCAATTTGATTACTTAAAAGCATTTGAACCTCTTAAAGCGGTTGACGCAGAAAATAAATACGATTTTTCTGTGAATGTTAAGGGTGGTGGTATAACTGGTCAGGTTGGAGCGATATCTCTTGGTATTGCAAGAGCTCTGGTTTTAATGAACCCAGACTATCGTCCTCAATTGAGAAAATTAGGATATCTCACTCGAGATCCTCGAATGGTCGAACGTAAAAAATACGGCCAACCGAAAGCTCGAAAGAGATTCCAGTTCTCCAAACGTTAATAGTTTATTTAACAGAGCATACTCGTGGATTTGTTTGAGTGTGTCCTTTTGAAGGATCTCGAACAAAGATGAAACGAGTAGAAGTTTAACAACAAGTAAGGAGTAATTAATCGTGGAAATAGGATTACAAGAACTTTTAGCCGCTGGTGCACATTATGGGCATCTAACCCGCCGATGGAATCCCAAAATGAAACCTTACATCTTCATGGAAAAAAATGGGATTCACATTATCGATTTAAATAAAACTAAAAGACTTTTGGCTGTTGCTGCAGATGCAATGGAAAAAATTGCTGCCGAAGGTAAGAAAGTTCTTTTCGTTGGAACTAAACAACAAGCAAAAGATATTATTAAAAGAGAAGCACAAAGATGTGGTATGCACGGGGTCAATGAAAGATGGCTCGGTGGTATGTTGACTAATTTTACAACCATTCGTAAGTCCATCAAACGTCTGCAGAACATAGAAAAAATGATGACCGATGGCACCTTCGATAGAATGATCAAAAAAGAGAGATTAATTTTAACTCGTGAAAAGGAAAAATTAGAAAAGGTTTTTGAAGGTGTCCGTGAATTAACAAGATTACCCGGTGCTCTATTTATTGTTGATATTAAAAAAGAACACATTGCTGTTAAAGAAGCAAATAGATTAGGTATTCCTGTTTTTGCAATTGTAGATACTAATTGTGATCCAGATGGAATTGACTATATCATTCCAGCCAATGATGATTCAGTCAGAACAATTGATTTGATTGTGAGATTAATGGCTGATAAAATTATTGAAGGTCAGCAAAGAGCAAAAGAAATTTTAGCAGAGCAGGAATCTGAATCAGATAAAGAAAGCAAAATTTCAGAAGCAAATTAATTTTATGTAGGAGTAGAAAAAATGGCTGTAACTGCTGAATTAGTTAAACAACTTCGAGAGAAAACTGGTGCCGGAATGATGGATTGTAAGAAAGCTCTCGAAGAAACTGGTGGTGATTTTGAAAAAGCTATTGAGTATCTAAGAAAAAAAGGTGCTGCCGTAGCTGCAAAAAGAGCTGAAAGAACAGCAAATGAAGGTTTAGTTGTTACAAGACTATATTCAGATAGAAAAACTGCTGCAATCGTTGAAGTCAATTGTGAAACTGATTTTGTGGCTCGAAGTGATGTTTTCAATCAACTCGTCAATACGGTCGCTGATTTAGTGATTAACAATAACTTTTCAAATCTTGATGAATTAAATTCCGCTAAAGTCGATGGCTTAACAGTTAACGACTTAGTGAATGAGGCAATTGGAAAAATCGGTGAAAAGATTCAAGTATCAAGATTTAGAAAAGTAAGTATAGAAAATGGTTCTATAGTAGATTATATTCATCCCGGTTCAAAATTGGGTGTACTTGTAATCTTTGAGTACACTAAACCATTACCAGAGACTTTCAACACTTTTGCTCGTGATATTGCAATGCAGGTAGCAGCAATGAAACCGATGACCATTTCAAGAGATCAGGTTGATAAAGCATTGATTGAAAAAGAAATTGAGATTTATAAAACTCAAGCTCGTAACGAAGGAAAACCAGAACAGGTACTTGATAGAATTGCACAAGGTAAATTGGATAAATATTTCCAGGAAAATTGTCTACTTGAGCAGCCATTCATAAAAGATGGTTCAAAATCAGTTGGTGAGCTATTAAAAAATTTTAATACAGAAAATTCAACTGATGTAACCGTCAAAAAATTTATCAGATTTCATCTTGCCGATGAGAATAAATAATGTCTGATGTAAAATATAAAAGAATTTTACTCAAACTGAGCGGTGAAGACTTATTAGGTGAAAAAAAGTTTGGAATTGATCCAAATGTTTTAGCTCGTCTTGCAGATGAAATCATTGCAGTTAAAAATCTAGGTGTTGAGATTGCAATAGTTATTGGCGGTGGAAATATTTTCCGTGGTGTTGCAGGTACACAACAAGGATTTGATCAGGTTACCGGTGATCAAATGGGAATGCTTGCAACTTTAATTAATTCACTCGCATTACAAAGTACTCTCGAACAAAGAAACATTCATACAAGATTACTTTCTGCTATTAGAATCGAAGAAATTGCTGAACCATATATTCGCAGAAGAGCCATAAGACATCTTGAAAAAGGCAGGGTTATAATTTTAGGTGCCGGAACGGGACATCCATATTTCACGACTGATACTGCAGCAGCTTTAAGGGCAATTGAAATTAAAGCTGATGTTATCTTGAAAGGAACAAGAGTTGACGGCATTTATGATTCCGATCCAGAAAAAAATAAAGATGCTGTAAAATTTAATGAAATAAATTATTCAGATGTGATAAGGTTAGGTCTTCGTGTAATGGATTTAACGGCATTCACCTTATGTCGGGAAAATAAAATTCCCATTATTGTTTTCAATATGAATGTTCCAGGTAATTTGAAAAGAATTATCCTTGGTGAGAAGATAGGAACAAAAGTAGATCTCGAAGTTAAAACTCACTAATAAATTCGAGGTTAACAATGGTGAATAAAGTTTTGAAAGAAACAGAAGAAAAAATGAAAAAGTCGGTAGAGTTTGTCCGACAGGAATTTGCAAAAATTCGTACTGGCAAAGCTACAACTGCACTACTGGATGGAATCAAAGCTGAGTATTATGGTTCAGTTCTTCCCTTAAATCAAATTGCAAATGTTTCTGTCGCTGATGTTCATACTCTGGTTGTTCAACCATGGGATAAATCAGCTCTTCAATCGATTGAAAAAGCAATTTTAACTTCCGAACTCGGATTAAATCCCTTGAATGATGGAAATGTTTTGAGAATTCCAATTCCTCCTCTCACTGAAGAAAGAAGAAAAGATCTCGTTAAACTCTGCAAAAAATTTGCTGAAGAAGGTCGAATTGCAGTTCGCAATGTAAGAAGAGATGCAATTGAACATCTCAAAAAAATGGAGAAAGAAGAACATTTATCAGAAGACGATAGAAAACGGGCTGAAAACGAAGTTCAAAAATTAACTGATAAGTATATTAAATTGATTGATGAACTTTTAGAACACAAAGAAAAAGAGATAATGGAAGTGTAGTTCACTTCCTTGAGTTCTCTGTTTGTACTGTTTCATGTATTGATTATTTTTAAAGTGTTGATTTTGTTTTTGAATTAAATTACAGCCAATAAAAATACGGCTAATTTTATAAAATTTATGCTAACTCTTAAGTCCTGCTTTGTTATTATCCTCTCACAAAAAATTTCAAGGGTAGAAGTATGAGTTTAAGTTATATTGCTAAAAACATTCAAGCTTCGCCTACACTTGTTTTAAATGAGAAAGCACAGATACTTAGAGAAAAAGGAGAACCAGTAATAAATTTCAGTGTAGGTGAACCAAAAAGCCGAGCTCCAATTGACGCAATAATCGCTGCAGTACAAAATCTTAATACTGGTGAAGTTAGATATGTCCCACCCGATGGAATACCAGCACTTAAAAAAGCAATCATAAGATACACTGAAGAATTCTACAATAGAAGAGTTGCACCAGAAAATGTTGCTGCTTCAAGTGGTGCAAAGCAGGCAATTATGGTTGCTCTTCAAGCGATTTTAAATCCTCAGGAAGAAGTTTTGTATCCAGCACCATACTGGGTGAGTTATCCCGAGATGGCTAAATTATGTGGCGGAATTGGAGTCCCAGTTTATCCTGAAGACGGTTCTTTTTATCCAAGAATTCAAGATATTGAACAAAGAGTTGGAAGTTATACAAAGGCAATCATCATTAATAGTCCGAATAATCCATCAGGAGCAATGTATTCGGAAGAGTTTATTGCTGATATTGTTGATTTCTGCGAAAGGCGTGATTTATACTTAATAATGGATGATATCTATCATCGTTTGATTTTTGATGGCAGAAAACCAATCAATTGCTGGGAATATGCTAAAAAGAAAGATGAAAACTCCAAGTTGATTATTATAAACGGTGTTTCAAAACAATATGCGATGACGGGATTTAGAATAGGCTGGGCAGTTGCAAATAAAAAAATCATTGAAGCAATGACCAATATTCAGGGCCATCAAACCGGTGGGCCATCAGTTGTATTACAGTTGGCAGCTGTTGGTGCATTAAATGGGATTCAATCGAGTGTTGAAAATTTGAGAGTCACTCTCGAAAACAATCGCAATGTAATGGTTTCACTTCTCAGAACAATTGATGGTGTTAAAGTTAATGTACCGGATGGAACATTCTATTGCTTTGCTGATTTCAGAGCTTACGAAAAAAGCTCACATAAATTATCTCAATTGTTAATTGATAAAGTTATGGTTCTAACTGTTCCAGGAATTGAATTTGGTTTTGAAGGTTATATTCGATTAAGTTTTGCTGGTGCACTAAAAGAAATTCAGGAAGGAATAGAGCGAATTAAATGGGCAATTGATCCTAATGCACCCAATGAACTTTATATTGGCGATAGAAAATTAGTGAGGGATTGGGCATGAGCAAATATTTAGAATTCAACACTCCAGCAACAAAAGAAGCAATGGAGTTAGCTTCTGATTTTAGATTGAAACATCAGGGTTTGACTTATCTTGATCATGTTTACTGGAATTTACCTGATGAAGCTTTATATGAAGAAGCAATTTTCCGTAACGAAGGGAAACTTGTAAAAGGTGGACCACTTCTTGTCTTTACTGGAAAACATACTGCCAGAGCTGCTGCTGATAAATTTATTGTTAAAGAAGAATCAACTGAAAAAAATATCTGGTGGGGAATTTACAATCGACCATATAGCCTTGAAAAGTTTAATTCACTTTTTACAAGACTACAAGCCTGGGCACAGGGCGAAGAATTATTTGTTCAGGATGTATATGCATGTGCAGATCCAGAGTATCGAATACCAGTTAGAATCATAACAGAAAAAGCCTGGCATAGCCTCTTTGCTCGTAATATGTTCATTACAATTGATAATCGTGATGAACTCAAAAAGTTTGTTCCAGAGTTTACGATAATTTCTGTACCTGGATTTAAAGTTGATCCAGTTATCGATGGAACTCGCACAGAGACAGCCATCATAATTAACTTTAGCGCAAGGATGGCAATAATTGCAAATACTCTTTATGGTGGTGAAATTAAAAAATCTGTGTTTACAGTTTTGAATTATCTTTTGACTTTCAAAGATGTTCTTCCAATGCATTGCTCTGCTAATGTTGGTGAAAAAGGTGATGTTGCTTTATTCTTTGGTTTAAGCGGAACTGGAAAAACAACTCTTTCTGCTGATCCAAAAAGAAAATTAATTGGTGATGATGAACACGGCTGGAGCTCTCAGGGTGTTTTTAATTTCGAAGCTGGATGTTATGCAAAAGTTATCAGACTTTCACCAGAGAATGAACCAGAGATTTATTCATGTACAAAAAGATTCGGGACAATTTTAGAGAATGTAGTGTTTGATCCTGTTTCTCGAAATATCGATCTGGATGATGATAAAATTACTGAGAATACAAGAGCTTCCTATCCATTAGAATTTATTCCTAATATTGTTCCTGATGGTTACGTACATTCCCATCCAAAAAATATAATTTTTCTTACCTGTGATGCATCCGGTGTAATGCCCCCGATTGCTCGTTTAACACCAGAGCAGGCACAATATCATTTCATTAGTGGATATACTTCAAAAATTGCAGGAACGGAGATCGGACTTGGAATAGAACCTGAAATTACTTTCAGTGCTTGTTTTGGTGCACCCTTCATGGTTCGTCATCCGATTGACTATGCACAAATGTTAAAAGAAAGAATGTTAAAATATAATGTCAAGGTTTGGTTAATTAATACTGGCTGGGTTGGTGGAAAATTTGGAGTTGGGAAGAGAATCAGTATAAGGCACACGAGAAATCTTTTGAATGCTGCTCTTGAAGGTAAATTTGATAATGTTGAATATCGAAAAGATAAGTTGTTCGGTTTTGAAGTACCATTAAGCTGTCCCGATGTTCCATCCGAAGTTCTTGATCCAGCAAGTTCATGGGGCGATAAAAAAGAATACTGGCGTAAATACGATGCCCTTGCCGCAAGATTTATTGAGAACTTCAAACTTTATCAGGATAGTTGTCCCAAAGAAGTTATAAACGCCGGACCAAAAAGATTAAGTCAGGTTGAAAATTGATTTTTCAATTCTTTTTTCTTTTCAAGAAAAGTGAGGGACTTAATTTAGTCCCTCTTTTTATATTTAAATGTATTCATTATCAACAATATTTGATTACTCGCAATGAGTAAATCAATACTATTGCTAGTATTTATTTCTATTAGCGTGTTGTACTTATCAGAAACTGATGCTCAATCTTTCAGATTGAAAAGACCTGTTAAAGATAATATTCAGGCTAATGGTTCATATCTTTATGGTGAACCTAATTTTCAAAATCCTTCTTATGCACACACCGGGATAGATTATTCAATCATTTATGATACAGTATTTTCAGCTTCAGATGGTGTTGTGTATTTCGTTGGATACAATCCAAATGACACAATCAATGGTTATGAACCAAACGGTGCTGGAAATTATATAATCATTAAATCTCAATGGAATAATCAGAACATTTATCTTTTATATTTTCATCTCAAAAAACCACTGGTTAATACCAATCAAACTGTATTTAGTGGTCAACCAATTGCAATTAGTGGAAACACCGGGAATTCAACTGGACCGCATTCACACTTTGAAATCAGGATGAATTATCCAGATTATTCAACTCCCAGAAGTAGACGAAATCCAGAGTTGTGGTGTGGTATGAAAAATACTGGGGCAATTTATGGAAGAATTCCAAATGCAGCGAACAGCACTAGAGTTGATATTTTCCCTGACCCAAAACCAAGGCCTCCATACACAACTTTTTCTTATGCTTTAACTTACAATTTTAATGATCCATACATCGGTTCAGATGATTTATATCAAGAGAATTATGCAATTGGTGATGTTAAACCAGGTACTTATACAATAACTGCATTAAATGGTGCTTATAGAAGAGCTGTTGTGGTTAACGCTGGCCAGGTTGTAAATGCTGATGCAACTGTATCGTCAGTTGTTAGTGAGAGAATTACAGATATTGAGTTATACCAGAATTTTCCAAATCCATTTAATTCAATTACATGTATAAAAGTTTATATTCCAGAAAATCTTCAAGACAAATTAAAATTAGAAATATTTGATTGTCTTGGAAGAAAAATTTTTGAATCTGAAAGTCTTAAGAATGGATTAAATGAAATTTATTTTGATGTGAATCAATTAGACATTAACCTATCGAGCGGTTTTTTGATTTATAAACTAAACAATAGTAGTTTTGCTCAGGTTAAAAAAATGATCTACTTAAAATAATTATTCAAAAATATCATAGGAGATATTATGAAAATACATAAAGAAGATGCTTTACTTTATCACAGCACTGGTAGAAAGGGTAAAATAGAAGTAGTACCTACCAAGCCATGTCAAACACAATGGGATTTATCCCTGGCTTATACTCCAGGTGTTGCCGAACCATGCCTTGAAATTGCAAAGGATGAAGAACTTGCTTATGAATATACTGCGAAAGGGAATCTGGTTGCTGTTATTAGCAATGGAACAGCAGTTTTAGGACTTGGTGATATTGGTCCACTCGCTGGTAAACCTGTGATGGAAGGAAAAGGAGTCTTATTTAAAAGATTTGCTGATATAGATGTATTTGATATCGAAATTAATACAAAAGATGTAAATGAATTTATTCGCTGTGTTCAATTGCTTGAACCTACATTTGGTGGAATTAATCTGGAAGATGTAAAAGCACCGGAATGCTTTTATATTGAGCAAGAATTGAAAAGAACAATGAAAATTCCAGTCTTCCATGACGATCAGCATGGAACAGCCATTATCAGTGGTGCTGCTCTTTTGAATGCTGTTGAATTAGCTGGGAAAGAACTTGATAAAATTAAAGTTGTCTTTAACGGTGCTGGTGCTTCAGCTATTTCCTGTGCTCATCTTTATACTTTGCTTGGCGTGAAGAAAGAAAATATTATCATGTGTGATACTACGGGTGTGATTTATAAAGGTCGAAAAGAACACATGAATGAATTCAAAGAAATGTTTGCTGCTGAAACTGATGCAAGAACTTTAGCCGAAGCGCTTGTTGATGCTGATGTTTTTGTTGGACTCTCAGTTGGAAATGTTGTTAGTAAAGATATGGTTCGATCAATGGCTAAGAATCCAATTGTATTTGCTATGGCTAATCCATACCCTGAAATTACTTATGAAGATGCAACTGATGCGAGAAAAGACATCATCATGGCAACAGGAAGAAGTGATTATCCAAATCAAGTCAATAATGTTCTGGGATTTCCCTTCATCTTCCGTGGTGCACTCGATGTTCGGGCTACTTCAATTAATGATGAAATGAAGCTTGCTGCATCTTATGCACTTGCAAGATTAGCAAAAGAAGAAGTACCGGAATCAGTGATTCGTGCTTATGGTGGTGTTCCTCTTAAATTCGGTAGGGCGTACATAATTCCAAAACCGTTTGATCCACGAGTTTTAACTTATGTTGCTCCAGCAGTTGCAAAAGCAGCAATTGAAACTGGTGTTGCAAAAAAACCAATTCAAGATTGGGATGAATACAAACAACAATTATTAGAGAGACTTGGGATATCAAAGCAGATTGTAAGAGTAGCTATTGAAAAGGCGCGTGGAAGCATGAAAAAAATTGTATTCCCTGAAGGTAATCAGGTTAAAATTCTGAAAGCAGCGGAGATTCTGGTTGAAGAAAAAATAGCCAGACCAATTTTGCTTGGCAATCATAATGAAATTAAAAATCTTGTCGCAGAACATAATATCGATTTAACTGGTATTGAAATTGTGGATCCCGAAACAAGTGAATATTACGAACAATATGTAGAAGAGTTTTATAAGTTGAGGCAGAGAAAGGGAATTACAAAAAATGAAGCTGAAAAATTTATGAAATTGCCAAATTATTTCGGTGCGATGATGGTGAAAATGGGACATGCTGATGGAATGATTTCAGGTTTGACTTCTCATTACCCCGATACAATTCGACCAGCACTTCAAATAAATAAGACAGCTCCGGGTGTAAAGAAGGTTTCGGGTTTGTACATTATGCTTGTTAAGAAAGAAGTATTCTTCTTTGCCGATACAACAGTAAATGTTAATCCAACTGCTGAAGATTTGGCAGAGATTGCAATTCTTGCAGCAAAGACGGCTCGAAGGTTTAATATTGAACCAAAAGTTGCAATGCTTTCATTCAGTAATTTTGGTAATGCACCTTATCCTGAAAGTGAAAAAGTAGCTAAAGCAGTTGAGATTATCAGAGAAAAAGAGCCTGACTTAATTGTCGATGGTGAGATGCAAGCTGATACTGCAGTTTATCCTCAAATACTTGAACAGGATTTTCCATTTGCACGAATTAAGGGTCGAGCAAATGTACTGATTTTTCCGAATCTTGATTCAGGAAATATTGCTTACAAACTTCTCTGGCGAATTGGTAATGCAGATGCAATTGGTCCAATTTTGATGGGAATGGGAAAACCAATTCATGTTCTGCAAAGAGGCTGTGATGTGGATGATATAGTTAATATGGCATCAATTGCAGTTGTTGAAGCTAATGAACTTTCAGAAAAGAAATAAAAATTTAAAGCTGCCGTTGAATGTTCTCAACGGCAGCAAAAAATTTTATAGTGTGGTAACCAGATTCACTCTATGAAGTAAACCAATCTTTCCAAATGAGGATAATCCATAATCAAACCTGAATTTATCGATATTAATACCGAGTCCAAGATTGAATCCTTCAGTTCCGGTAGTTGTGCCCACTTTTAATTCTTTTCTTCTCTCGTTATTATAACCAAATCTGATAGTCAAAACATTTGATGTAAATAATTCTCCTCCAAAAATGAAATTGTTAAATCGAGAAAAGAAATTACCATTTGATTCGTTCAATTTGGTAAACTCCAGATAAAGTCTAAAAGGTGTATGTTCTAATTTTTTACTTAGACCAAACCGCACATCTAATGGCAATTTTTCCTTTTTTGAGTAATAAGATTTTAACTGACTTCCAAGGTTTAGAGCACTTAAACCAACAGAGAATTGTTTTTCCATATCATAATAGAGAAAGCCAAAATCGGTTGCAAGAGCTACTGAATTTACATTATGAATGCTTGAGTAAAGAAATTTTACATTCAATCCATAAGAGATTTTTTCTCTAAGTTGATTGGAATAATTAGCAATTAAACCAAAATCATTCGCTGTAAATTTGCCCTGGGTAAAACCAAATTCATCAAGAAGCTCAAAATCACCATAATTTGTATAAGTTACACCTAAACCTAATTTGCCTATTGCCTCAAATTCTCTTACATAACTTATAAATCCAGAATTTACATCGAGCAGATGTTTTAGATATCCGAAGGATGCTTTTCCACTTTCAACAAATTGGACAGCGGAGGGATTATAGAAAATCACAGATGGATCGTCATTATTACTAACAAATGCACCGCCTAATGCTGCAGAACGAGCACTGCCATCGAGTTTCAAAAACTCGAAACTAGTTTGGGCAAAGAGATTAAACGAGATTAAGGATACTAAAATGATTATTGATCTCATGGTTTTACCCTTTATGTTTTTTATTAAAATTAATATAAAAACTAATTTATATATATTAAAGACTTCGATCAAACAACAAAAATATTTTTATTTATAAAAATAGATTGCACCAGGATTTATTTTCGTATCGAACTTTTTCAAATAATTTCCATTTGTATCAAATATTTTTACTTCTCCATTTTGTGTGAAATTCTTCGGATTACCAACATACAATTTCTGGTCAGTTTCATCGAAAGCAAGTGAATATGCAATTCCATAAATATCATTTACTTCAAAGCCATTGATAAATACAGTATCAACAGATTTATCACTAAGATTAATCTTGCCTATGCCTTTATCGTTTATATAATACAACAAATTATTTTTTGTGATCTGGAAATCCTGAGGATGGTAAGTGAGAATTATTGAATCGGTAACAGTTAAGCTGATTGGATCAATAATATAAAATCCGCCTCTGGAATTGCTGTCAAAAAAATCACCGGAACAACCTACAACTACTTTTCCATTATTGCTTAATCCAACAAATCTTGGATTCACTCCAACATGAATTGATTTTATTTCTGAGTTGGTTCCTAAATCAACTACCGAAATTGTAGAACCAGATCCCAGATTCGAGTTAGCAACAAACAATTTATAATTTGAATAAGCAATACCTTCTGGATAATCACCAACCCCGATTTCTCTAACTACTTGATAGGTCGATGGATTGAACTCAATTACAGAATTTCTGCTAAAACTCGTTACAAATCCTTTTGTTGAATTGAGAATGAATATTTCTCTCGGGCTTCCATTCTGTCCCAGATCAATTACAGCTAATGATTTTCCAGTACTCAAGTCGATTACTTCAATTTTGTTGCTTCCATCAACAGCCACATATCCTTTATTTTCAAAAATGAACATACTATTCGCATTATCGCCAATTATTTTCCCATTACTCGAAGAATAAAAGTTGGTTATTACCTGATCTGTTATTGGATCATAAAAAGTTATTTCACTATTGTTTTGAGTGTAGAGACCTTCGTTTATTACAAAAACACCTTTGGTTACTGGATTTATTGGTTGAACAGGATTTTCTTTTGAGCATGAAGTGATAATTAATGCAAGTGAAAGAAGAACGAGGGTTAAAAAGTATTTTTTCATTTTAAATCTCCATATTTATTGTTAATCGATATTCCCTTCCCGGCATCGGGAATGATTGAATTATTAAATAAGATTTGTTGAAAAGATTATTAATTGATAGCTGAGTGTAAAGTTGGATAAATGAAATAAAAAATTTATAGTTCACACTTAAATCCTGTATGAATATTGGATCAGAAGAAAAGAGTATGTCGTTATCTTCAGTAAAATATCTGCGACTCATATAGGTTGATCTTGTTTCAATTGAAAAGTTGCTTGCTTTGAAAAAAAGAGTAATCGAGCTTTTATGAGTTGGAATGTATGAAAGTTGTTTATTGTAGGAATCATCACTCAAACCAGATCTGGATTTTTTAACTGATTTTGTGAAAGAATAATTCCAGTTAAGATATAAGTATTTGTTCAATTTGAGATTTTCAATAAGAATCTCAAGACCTTGTGAATTTATTTTTCCAGCATTTCTTGGAGTGAAAATTGCAACTCTCTGTGGCTGCCAGATTATTTTATTATCAACATTAAAATTGAAATAAGTCAATTCAAATTGTGATAACTCATTTAAATCCATTAGTTGAAAATTGTATCGTATGCCGGCTTCGAAACTTTTTATATTTTCATTTTGAATTTTATTTGACGAGAGTGAGGTTAATTTTGAGTAAAATATTTCGTAATAATTGGGAAGACGAACACCATTTCCAATATTTGAATAAAAAGTAATTTTATTGTCAGATGTACTAAAAGAAAAACCGGTACGCTTATTAAAAAATCGGAAAATATTTTTTTCGAAAGGATTTTTATCCTCTGTATAGTTCAAAGAGTTGAAAAAAATTAAATTAAATACAAATACATCTTTGAATATTTTACTTTCAAAATTTGCGAGAAAATTAAGACCGTAAGAGGTTCGTGTTTGCATATTGCTTTTAGATTCATTAGAAACATTTTCGTCAACTTTAATTCTCTCAAAATTTCGGATGATTCCTGTTGATATGTTGATTGGTTGAAATAAAAATGATAAGAACAATTTCTGACTGTTGTAATTGTTATGAGTTGAAAATTTTTCTGTTTTAAGATTGATAGATTTAAGTGGATCAGTTATGTCTATTCTGGAATTCCAGTAACCGAAAATTCCGTTGATTATAATTCTATCGCTTAAAACATAATTGAGATTAGATGAATAGTTGAAAAATCTTTCATGAGAGCGTGTCAGATTATTATAATGCCTGTTTGTGGATACAAAATTTGGCAGACCTAAATCCTTATTTTGCCAGTTCACAAATGAATTAATTGTAAGAGGATTCCCTGATAAATTAAAATGATTTTTCAAACCAAAGTTTGCTGAAGTTTGACTTACATCAGAATTTTTTCGGAATTCTTTTTCGCCGTTGAAGTCATATTCATAGTTGTTGCGGGCATTTTTTTTAGAAAAGCTAAAATTATAATGTGAAGAATATAATGCACCAAAAGTTTTAAAGCCAAATGATTTATATCCAAAACTTCCACTCTGGAATTTTATGTTATATTTGGTCGTATCAGAATTTTTGAAAGGATTAAGAACAATAACTCCACCAAAGGAATTTTGATTGATAATATCAAAGTCATTTCCTCGCTTAATAATTATTTCTGAAATTTCGTCAGACGAAAATTTGCTGAAATCGAAAACACCAGAGATTGAGTTATTGTATTGAATTCCATTTATGAAAACCGATGTATATTCTGAACCACTGCCACGAACCGATACGGTTCTTAAACTTCCTTCGCTTCCATATGAAAAAGTAAAAACTCCAGCCTGCGAAGAAATTAAATCACCAATGTTAAAAGATGATAATTGTTCCTCCAGTGATATTTTTTTCCGGAGTGTAGAAGTAAGCAAATCAAATTTGTTTACTTTTTTATCCTGAACATAAATCTTACCAAGTCTATAAATCTTACTCGTATCTTCAAAAGCAACATTATCAATATGAATGGACTTTGACCAGATGATTTCTGAATCTGGTTTCAAGAAAATGAATATTAAAGCAAAGGGAAAAAATTTATTTATCATCACAATCCTTAATTTTTAAAACAAAAAACCTCTTCGAGTGAAGAGGTTTAAAAAACTCATTACGAGCTTTTGAAACCTTCCTTTCCCTCGAAGGAATTGGTTTCGGGACTTTGCTGGCAGGTCTCCTGACTTATGCAACACCATTAACGCCTTCCCATCCAGATTAAAATCCAGACAGTGGCTTAATGTTAATGGTTATATGCAATAACAGTTGCGGGGCAGTACCGGATTTTCACCGGTTTCCCTTTTAACTTTAAAAGACCAGCAAAGCTTTCAATGAACTCATTCAAACTTAATTAAATTGTTCTATATAAATCAAATTCAAGTTTTTACAAAAACACTTTTTATTTCCCGTCGGATTGATGGATATATGTTTTTAAGATAATATGTTAATCCTTCGGAGAATAGAATCATCAATATCCACATTAGAATTACGCCAAGGATAGTTTCAATGACATTACATTTATATCCAAAGAAATTTTTCACACCCTTATTCCAGCTGCTACCGTAAAGAAGCATAACGTGAACTACATAAATCCACAAGGAATTTTTACTGGCATTGTATAAAAACTTAGGAATTCTTTTGATGTAAAGTGATAGTACCGAAAAGAGACTTCCAAAAATTAAAACAGTTCCAAATCTTGCATAAAACAATGCAGGACTCGTTGTCCAGAAAGTACTCATCTTGAAGAAAAGTAATTCCAAAGTGTTTATTACAAATGCAGAAATGATAAATAATATTCCAACTTTCAATAAGATTATTGTTAAGATTTTCATATCCGATAAGTAACCTTTACGCTGGAAATAAATTCCGACAGCACCGCCAAGGAATAAATAAGCGCCCCATGGAAAAAGTGGAAACAGTGAACCAGTTCGCCTTGAAAACCATGATGAAATCTGAAGAGGAAAGATTTCTTCCCAGTCAACTAATTCAGATAATGGATTACCAAAAAGAAAAATTATCGAAACAATTATTAAATATCTTGCTGCATCATAGTTTTTCTTTCTTGCGATTATTTCCATCAAAAGAAAAATGAGGAGACTCGCTGCAATCAATTGTAGGATATCAATTGCATAAAAAAGCTGAATCATTTGATAAGTAACAGCTTCCCAATCGATAATTGTTGGAGTTGGTGATTTCATCAGATATCCAATCACAAGAAGAAGTATTGCTCGTTTAATTGTTTTAATTTTTATCTGATTAAATTTTTCTGGAGATTCTGTTCTCTTGAAACGAACTCCATAAATAAATCCTGACGCAAATAAAAACAACGGTGCAGTTAATCCTCGAAAAAATAACCATGAGTTAAAACCAATCGAATCAGGTCTGCGATAAGTTTGACTTAAAAGGACATCAACGGTGTGACCATGCACCATTAGAAAAATCGCACAAAAACGAAGAAGATCTATAAATATTACTCGCTGTGATTTTAAATCATGAACCACAATTTCTTCACTCAAAAATTTTCTTTAAGACTTTTCTAATATAATTAGTATCAAAATTAATTTTTCAATGATAGAAAAAATATTAGAAAAATTTTAGAATATTAAACTTACGATTCCTTTTTTTCTGATTCGATTAATTTGTTTACTGTTCTAACAACAAGGAATAATGCAAATGCAATGATTATAAAGTTAATTAATGTTGTTATAAAGCTTCCATATGCCCATACAACAGTACCAGTTTGTTTTGCTTCTTCAAGCGAATTTACTGGACCACCCTTGAGTGTGATGAATAAATCCTTAAAATCTACACCGCCAATTAAAAAACCCAGAGGTGGCATAAGAATATCGTTAACCAATGAATTTACAACAGTTCCAAAGGCAGCTCCGAGAATAATTCCCACTGCCATATCTAACATATTTCCTTTGAGTGCAAATTTTTTGAATTCGTTTAACATGTGATCCTCCATTATAGTTATTGATTGATTTATTTATCTTAGTAGTAAAATAATGAAAGAAATAATATGAGAAAAGTATTTTTAATAATCTTTGTATTTTTACTCATAGTTTTTATGAGTGGTTGTTTTCCCACACAAACAAATGCTGATGAAAAACCAGCAGGATTCTTTCTCGGTATATGGCATGGCTAGCTTGCGCCAGTTTCTTTTATTGTTGGAATTTTTGATAATAACATAAGAAAATACGAAGCGAATAATTCTGGCTGGTGGTATGATTTCGGATTCTATATTACTGTGATTGCTGGATTTGGTGGAATTGCACTCACTCGAAAAAAATAAAAACCTGAATCAAAAATTTTTATTTTGATTTATTCTCTAAATTAAATACAATTATTCATTGCTTTATTGTTGATTTGAGAACATTCATTATTTCTGTCTAATCTAACTTTAATTTAATTTTGAAAAAAAGAGGATTAAAAATGAAAGTAAAGAGAATTGGTATTTTAACTGGTGGAGGTGATTGTCCAGGACTTAACGCAGTTATAAGGGGAGTAACAAAACCAGCTATCGAAATGGGAATGACTGTGCTTGGTATTGAAGATGGATTTGAAGGACTTGTCGAAGGTAAAATGCATGAATTGACAAACAGAGATGTTTCTGGAATTATAAATATTGGCGGAACAATTCTCGGATCTTCGAATAAAGGGGATCCGTTTCATTGGCCTGTGGATGATGGTGAAAAAATTGTCATTGAAAATAAATCCAAACTTGCTCTGAAAAATTACAAAGGCTGGGGATTGGATTGTCTTATTGTGATTGGCGGTGATGGTTCAATGCATATTTCTTCTCAACTTATAAAATTAGGAATGAACATCGTTGGTGTGCCAAAGACAATTGATAATGATTTATATGGAACAGATTTAACTTTCGGTTACGATTCTGCTGTGTATGTTGCAACAGAAGCAATTGATCGCTTACACACAACTGCATCTTCACATCATCGAGTTATGGTTATTGAAGTTATGGGAAGATATGGCGGATGGATTGCTCTGGGTGCTGGTATTGCAGGTGGAGCAGATGTAATTTTAATTCCCGAAATTCCTTTCAAGTGGGAAGATGTTGCAGAAAAAGTTATTGAAAGAAGTACAAAAGGTAAAAGATTCAGCATTGTTTGTGTTGCCGAAGGTGCAAAACCAATAGGTGGACAGTTGGTAATTCAGGAGAAAGATAAAAAGCGAACAGATCCAATTCGGTTAGGTGGTATTGGTCACATCGTTGGTAGAAAAATCGAAGAGATGACAGGTCTTGAAACAAGAGTTACCATACTTGGTCATTTGCAGCGTGGTGGTAGTCCAACTCCGTTTGATAGAATTTTGGCTACAAGATTTGGAACTCATACAATTGAAGTTGCTGCTAAAGGAAAATTTGGGCAGATGGTTGCGTTGAAAGGTGATAAGATTACCTCAATTCCTATTCGTGAAGCAATTAAGAAGAAGAAATTAGTTCCTATTGATTGTCAAATGATAAAAACCGCGGTAAAAGTTGGAACTTCATTCGGAAACAATGAACTTACTAAATGGTGAAAAGTTAATTTTCGTTAAAATATTTTCTTTCTATTTCCTGATATTTTTCTGAAAGAATTGACCACTCTTCCAGGAGTGTGTCGATTTTCTCATTAATTAATTTGTATTCTTCAAATAAATTTCTTTCCACATTTATTTGATCTGAAGACGAAAATAATTTCTCCAGTTCCTTTTTTTTGATTTCAAGATTAGATATTTCTGATTCGAGAAAATTGATTCTTTCTTTTATCTCTTTAGTTTCAATATAGAATTTTTGTCTCTTCTCAGCCTCAATTCTTCTCTGAAGTTTTCTTTGATTTAATATGTTCTCTTTCGATTGTGTCGAACTTTTTGATGTTTCTAATTCGATTAACTTTTGTTCCTGAACTTTCTTTCTCGCAAAGTCATCAAGGTTTCCAAGATAAAGTTTGAGGTTTCCATCTTTAATTTCAATTACTTTGTTTACGATTGGATTTAGAAAATCAACATCGTGTGAAACTATAAATAAAGTACCCTCATAATCAACTAAAGCATCCTGTAAAACTTTTTTTGACTGTATATCGAGATGATTTGTAGGCTCATCCAGAATTAAAAAATTTGATTTTTGAAGAAGTATTTTGAGGAGCAAAAGTCGGCTTTTTTCTCCACCTGACAGGAATTTCACTTTTTTGAAAACATCTTCACCGTGAAAAAGAAAACATCCAAGCAAAGTTCTAATCTGTGATTGGGTTTTATCCGGATCAACAAATTCTACTGTTTCAAGTACGGTTAGATTTAAATCAAGTTCTTCGACAAGGTTCTGGGCATAATAACCAATCTTAACATTATGACCGTAAGTTAATTTTCCAGAGTTAATACTTTCGCGATTTGCCAGAATTTTTGCAAGTGTACTTTTTCCAATTCCATTGATTCCAACTACTGCAATTTTATCTCCTCGTTCAATCTGTAAATTCAAATTTTTGAAAATTATTTTTTCATTGTACGACTTTGTTATGTCTTCAGCTTGCAAAACTATTTTTCCGCTCGTAGGAATCTGATCAAAGTTAAAACTAATTGACTCTTCTTCTTCAGGAATTTCAATTATTTCAATTTTCTCTAACATCTTAATTCTGCTTTGAACCTGTCTGGTTTTTGTGGCTTTGTATCTGAATCTTTCGATAAATCTTTCAATGTTTCTGATTTTTTTCTGTTGATTTTTGTATTCGTTCAGGAGTTGATTTTTTTGTTCTTCAAGATACTTCTGAAATTGAAGTGCATTGCCATTGTAGAAGATTACTTTTCCAAAAGCAAAACCGAGTGTTTTGGTCGTGATTTGATTAAGAAAGTGTGTATCGTGAGAAATTGCAAGTATTGCCCCACGATATTTCTCTAGATATGAAATTAAAAATTCCAGTGAATCATAATCGAGATGATTGGTTGGTTCGTCAAGTAAAAGTACATCAGCATTGGAAAGTAATAATTTTGCAATAGCAATCCTGATACGCCATCCCCCGCTCAATTCGGAAAATTTCTTATAAAAATCTTCTTCCTTGAATCCAAGTCCGAGTAAGACTTTTACGAACTCTTTTTTATAATTTTCAGGTTTAAGGAGATTAAGTCTCGTTTGAATAAAACTTAATCTTTCGAGAAGTTTTTTGTCGTTGCGTAGTTTGAGTTCAATTAAAAGTTCTTCCTCTTCTCTTTGAAGCTGGTAAATTTCCTGATTTGATTTATAAACTTCATCAAAAACAAATTCATCTGAATTTTGACTTACATAATCTTGAGGCAGGTATCCAATCTTGATACCTTTTTGAAAATTTATTGAACCATCTTCAGGGGAAATTTCGCCAGCGAGAATTCGAAGTAGAGTGGTTTTACCGCATCCATTCGGTCCAACCACTCCGATTTTATCACCATGATTAATTTTAAAAGAAACGGAATGAAAAAGATACTCACCAGAAAATTGAACCGAAATTCTTTCAACAGATATCATTCAGAAGAATCTTGATTCTTTACAGGATTAGAATTATTACTTTTCGCAAAGTTAATTGATTCCTGTAGAGCATTAAGAAATTTATCAAAATCTTCTTTGTACAAGAAAATTTTAAATTTCTCAGTATCCTCTTCATTCCGTTTTTTTTCTGTTATAGTTATGTAGAGTTCTGAAGTGCTCTTTGTTGGTCTAACATCAAAAAAATAAGTTCTCCTACCAGCTTTAACAATTTTAGTGAATAGCTCTGGATTATATTTTTCCACTTATCAACCCTCTCAAATTATTAACGATTTATTACTGCAACTTTTCCAGTTGCAATTTGCTCTCCATCTTCGCCAAAAGCAACAATAAAATAAATTCCGCTTGAAACAAGATTATTGTTTTTATCTCTGCCATTCCAGGTCGCTACTCTGCCGCCTGGAGAAACAAATTCTTTAATCAATTCACCGGTTATGCTCGCAATTTTTATAGTTGAGTTTTTCACAAGACCATCGATTACTAAATTAATATTTTGTGATTCATTAACAATCAATGGATTAGGATAGATTTTCAATTTATCAAAACTTGCGGCTGGTTTAACTGAAAATGAATTAAAACTCGCCATTCCATAATCAGTACCGATGTAGACGGTTCCAGCATTATTATCGATTGCAATGCTTTTGATGTTGTTATCGGGAAGTGGTGAGTTCTTTGTATCGTATTTTGCAATTAAGTAAGTACCATCGGGACTTAAAACCCACACACCAGTAGTTGTACCTACCCACTTATTGTTAATTTCATCTACGGTTATACAATTGATGTATTCAGTTCGTAAAGCAAAAATAGACGTAATTCTTTCAGTTGGTCTTGTTGGATCAGGAATTATATAGGCACCCTGACTTGTTCCAACCCAGATTTCGTTTCTAAGATCAACAGCAATGCTTGTTGGAGGTGTATTTCCAAATTTTTCACGAGTAAGTAAACCCCAGGTTGATGGCAGTCTGTTGTATTCGTTATAATAAACCAATCCTTCTGTGGTTTGATATTGACCAGCTTTTTCGAGCAAAATCCATTTTGTGTCGTTTTGATCAATAACAATATCTTCAGTCACAACAAGGGATGGATTTATTTCATTTACAAAAAACTCCCATGTAGAATCTTTCGAAAGTTTTGCAAGGATTCTATTATCACTTGCACGATAATTCAACATCCAGATATTTCCTTTTGAATCTTCAGCGAGTGATTTGATAACTACGAAGTTTATGTTTTCTGAAACTCCATTCAATCCATTGACATTTTGATGATGGAATCTAACCATATCAGTATCGTTTTTAATTCTAATTACACCATTTCCCCAGTTCATTGCCCAGATTGTATTGCCTGAAGTTACTTTTACTTTATGAATCGCATTTGTACCCATAACTGGATATCTATCAACTGTGAAGTTTTGCCAGCCATCTTTAGAGAGTTTATAGAATCCTTTCAACACAACATCTTTACCAGAAGCTGCCCAAACATTTCCATTTCCATCGACAGCAATTGATGGGAAGAAATTTGAATTTGGTCCTGGGGGAATTATGAATTCAACATTATCTGTAGTAATATCAGCTATTCCATTATTTGTTGCGATAACGATTTTATTTCCTTTAAAATCAACTTTTCTGAATTTAAAAGAATAATTTTCGTATGCTACATTGAAACTACCGTTTCTATAAACTCCAAGTGAATTTTCTGTAAGAACAAGTAATGAATCACCTTTAACTTTCAGATCAACAACAGGTCGATTGACAACTATTCCAAAAAGTGTCTCGAAGGGAGTGTGATTAAAACGAGCAAGTCCATTGATTGTACCAACAAAGATAGAATCTTTATATACAGAAATTGCACGCACATCGTTTGACGGTAGTCCTTGAGCTGTTGTGAAATTCCACCAGCTGTCTGGATCGAGATAATTTGTTCGGTTAGATTTTTGAACGGCAA
Source organism: uncultured Ignavibacteriaceae bacterium (assembly GCA_964527925.1). Classification (GTDB taxonomy): domain Bacteria; phylum Bacteroidota; class Ignavibacteria; order Ch128b; family Ch128b; genus Ch128b. The sequence continues at coordinate 32,722 of CAZGQO010000011.1, read as the reverse complement.
TTCCTTTTTCCGTTGCAACCCAGAGTGTATCGTGAACCAGAACGTTATTAACTTTAGAATCGATTCCAAATATTCCAAATTTTGTATAAGTATCTCCAAATGAAAGTGTATTTACATCGACAATGCTGAGTCCAAAATCAGTGCACACATATATTTTGTCATTTTTTGAAATGAGATTGTTGATCTGTTTTTGAGATTTATCAGTTAATGCAATAGTTACAATTGTTTGAAATTTATCTGCGGCAGGATCATAAACTGAAATAAAACCAGATTTCCCGCCGATCCAGATTTTTCCATTTTTATCTTTCTGAATTGATTGAATCTGAAGTTCTTTTAATCCACTGATCAAATTGAATTGTTTGAATTTCCCGTCATTCGAATAGAAAAAAACACCGCCAAGAGATCCACCCCATACTCCATCCTCTGCAATGGTTACTGAGTTGACATCAGATTGATTGGTGAAATTCTCCCATTTACCAAATTGGGCGAAAGAAAAGTTTAAAGACAAAAGAATGAGAGTAATTGCAAGAGTTAGTTTAATCATTTTGGTATCTCCTTATTATGGAGTAGAGGTTGGCTCTCTAAAATCCTCGCTTATTTTTGTAATCAAAAATCCTGTTCATCTCATTTAAATATAATCCAAATTTTCCAAAATTTGAATAATCATTTCTTGGTCCGCCATGAAAGTCCGAACCTCCAGATTCAAGAAGAGAATGTTCAATAGCAATTTTATGGAGAAAATTTTTTCTTGTTTTTTTGATTGTGGGGTGACTTGTTTCAATTCCATCAATACCAAGTTTAATTATTTGCATTAATTGACCATCAGATAAATTATAAGGATGAGCAAGAAAAGATAATCCACCACAGGTACGAATTAATTCAATAACTGTTTCTGGTGAAGAATGATGTTTTTTCTCGTAGGCTTGAGAATAGTCTCCAAGATATTTCTGAAAAGCTTCGTAATAACTCGAGACAATTTTTTTCTTAATCAATGCAAAAGCGATGTGAGGTCGGGTGATTGGTTTACTTTCTGAAAATTGAATCACTTCTTCAATTGTTAGATTAACTCCGATTTTTTTGAGTTTTGATAAAATTCTTTTCGCTCTTTCCAGTCTTTCCATCTTAAATTGATTGAGATAATATTTCAAGTCTGAATTATAAATATCGATGAAATAACCAAGAATATGAATTTCCTGACCGTCAATTTCGGAACTAACTTCAACACCAGGAATATTTTTAATTCCTTTCTCTTCTGCTATTGTATTGGCTAATTCGACTCCATCAATTGTATCGTGGTCTGTTATTGAAATTACTTTTAAGCCTTTCGATACAGCTTTATTAACTACTTCTTCGACGGTATATCTTCCATCAGAAAAATTTGAATGGAGGTGTAAATCGATTTCAATTTCCAATTTTGATTCTCATAATTGTGATGGTTAATTCAATAGTTTTACTTTTCAAAAATTAAAACAAAAGTTTATGAAATCCTTAATTGGTTTAGAGAAATTTAGATGACTTTAATATGAATTATTTCCTCTTAAATTTGCAACTGGTTCTTTAAAAATAAAATGTTGAGTAGAGAAAAAACATGGATAAACATTTTGTACAGTGTTTGAATGAAAATTGTAATGCCTACCATCTGGTAAGTCAAGAAGATTTGCATCATATCGAAGAGGATACAGATTCAATTGAGAGTTTACTGTGTGAAAAATGCAGAATGCGCTTCCACACTGACCATGTTGTGCAGTGTATCAGTTGTAAAACAATACTGGAATTTTTGCCTGTTTTTGAGGATGAATCGCCAAGAATTCTATATGTTGAAAAGTGTTCACATTGCGGTGGAACAATTGATGATGAAATTAAAATTGTCGGGAGTATTTTCAAGGAATTATACATTTAACTAATTGTTAGCTTTTCGCCAGATTTCATAAAGAATTATTGAAGCAGATATCGCAATATTCAATGATTCAGCTTGACCAATTGATGGAATTCCAATTATCTGATCACTCCTGTTAAGAACTTCATTTGAGATGCCTCGCGATTCATTTCCAAAAATCAGAATTGCTTTTGATTTAAAAGGAAATTTGCTTATGTCTTTTCCTTTTGAAGATGTAGAGATTATTTCATAACCTGATGATTTAAATTTACTTATGAAATCAACAATATCAATCTCTTCAATAATGTTTAAATGAAAAATAGAACCCATTGAGGATTTTATAACTTTAGGATTTGTTGCATCCACACTATTCTGGCTCAATGCAATAAAATTTTTCCCAAACCAATCAGCTGTCCTTAAAATCGTCCCAAGATTACCCGGATCTGAAATTTCCTCCAAGACCAAAACCATATCAGGATTTTGTTTTACAAATGAATCCAGATTGAATGTTCTTTTCTTCACCAGTGCAGCGATTCCAGAAGGAGTTTTTTCATTTGAAATTTTTGCAAAATCTTTTTCACTTAATTCAAAGATTTTGATTGATCGATTGTTGATTAAGTCTTCTAACTTACTAAGTAAATCAAATTTTTTTTGTGTGATGAAAATCTCACTGACAATCCATTCCGATTTTAAAGCTTCAACTAAAACTTTTTCAGATTCAATCAAAAATAGACTGGTTTCATCACGATATTTCTTGAGTTTAAGTTTAGAAATTTCTTTCAGGTGATTTGCAGAAATTTTTAGAATTTTCATTTTAGTTATAAACTTCGTTCAGCGAAAAGATATTTTAAGTCAGTTTTATGAATTCAAAAATCTGTGATTGATATGGTTTAAGATCGAGATATAATCCTTTATAGAGCATTTCATTGCCATCGCGGATATATTTTTCGCTGCTCAATCGATCTTTGATTAGAAATTTTTTATTAATTAGATCAAGGCTTTCAATTTTAACTTTACACTGTGATTGGTAGGGTGAAAAATTAATTACGACCAGATCTTTTTCAAGGTCATCATTTTCGTATATATAGATTATAAAATTTCTATATGCGGGATTGTTTTCCCATGCTGGTTGCGGTGATAGAAATTTGAAATATCCATTCTGGATGGAGGATTTTTTTATTTCCGTGAAAAGCAATTTATAGAAATTAAGTAAATCATAATTTATTTGTTCATCAAATATTCTCTTCAATTGAATTGCATGACGATATTTTCTACCCTCCAATTGACCATCGTAAATCAACTTTGAAGCAGGAAGTGTATAGATTAATGTTGCCGCTGCTTTGAGTTTTTCAATTGGAAAGATTGCAGCTGATCTTTGCTCATCATGATTTTCAATAAATAAAAATCTGTTTTTTTTGTATTTGAAATTTAGTTTGATGTATTCGTTTAATAATGGAATGTTTTCTTGAATTATTACTTCATAGAGTTTTTTATCATAAACATAGTCGAAACCGATTTCAGCAAGATCATTTTCTCGATTCCAGTAAGCTTCTGCTATTAGAAAAAAATCTGTATTTTTCTTTGTTACTTTTTGAATAGCGGAAGACCAGAATTCTTCACCTGCAGGAACAACATCTTTGGGTAAAATATGTTCAGACCAGTTATTTGTAAAAATATCAGACAACAAAAGCATTGCCATATCACACCTGACACCATCACAGATTTTTGAAAGATTAATCAATTCATTCATCATAAACTCATGAACACTTTTTGAACGATAATCTAATTGAACTGTATCCTTCCATGGAGGAAAATAAGGATCACGGCCATGAGCAAAAATGAATTTCCTACTGTTTGATTCCCGATAAAAATAGTTATAAGGATTATTGTTGTACAATTCTTCAGTTGCTTGAATAAATAATTCTGGATATTTGATTAGATATGGACTATCAATTGCAAAATGATTTGGAACAAAATCAAGTATGACCTTTAAATTCAATTTATTTAGCTTTTTCTTGAATTCAATAAAAGTTTTTGTTCCACCAAATTCTTTTGAGATTTTATAAGTTTTAATCGCATAAGGCGAACCAATTACATCTTCTTCTTTCCAATCTGGCAACGATTCGAAATAGCTTCTATAAAGTTCTTTCATTGAAATGGATATTCTTTGACTTTCTTCACTTCTTTCGAATGTTCCTGTAAACCAGATTGTGTCCACGCCAAGTTCTTTTAATTCTTCGAAGAAACTAAACGGCAGGTCTAAAATATTTTTGATGTTAGGATTTTTACTTTTATTTCGATAAAAAAATTCTCTAATATCGATGTGGTAAATCAAATTAGTTTTCATCTAAATTGTAAAATATTTTGCTTCTGGATGATGAATTATTATTGCCGATGTGCTTTGTTCAGGCACCATCTGATATCCTTCTGTTAATGTAATTCCGATTCGTTCAGGTTTTAAAATCATGAAAAGTTTTGTTTGATCTTCTAAATTTGGACAGGCTGGATAACCAAAGGAATATCTTGAACCGCGATATCCTTGTTGAAATAGTTTTTTGATATCCTTTGCATCCACATAATCGATTTTTAATTCTTCACGAATTTTTTTGTGCCAGTATTCAGCAAGTGCTTCAGCAGTTTCGACTGATAAACCATGGAAAAAAAGATATTCTGAATAATGGTCGTTGGAATAAAGAAATTTAGAATATTCTGAGGCTACATTTCCAACAGTGACAACATGAAATGCAGCCACATCATATTTGCCACTTTCAACTGGAAGGATAAAATCAGAGATACAAAGATTTCTTTTATTGTTTTGTCTTGGGAATGTTAAACGAACATATTCTTCAAGTTCTGATGAGTTTAGATCAATATCCCAGATATCATGCAATTTATCTGGTGAGATATTTTTCGGTTTATAAATAATCAAATCGTTTTTTTCAGATTGAGCTGGGAAATAACCATATACAACTTTTGGCTGCAGTAGTTTTTTCTCTTTCACTTCCTTTTTCAAATTCTCATAAATTGGTAAAACTTTTTCTTGAACAAGTTGTACATATTCTTCGTTGGATAATTTTCTTTTTCTGAATTGCCATTGACCGCGAAATAGAGCAACTTCATTAACATATTTAAAAACTTCATCAAGATCGATATCCTCAACAATTTTTACACCCCAGAAAGGTGGACTTGGAATTTCTTCAAGGATTGCAACACTTGATTTCTGAAATGCTTTTTCCTCATCGTAATCAACCAATTTTGCATCACTGCCAACAAGAGAATCAAGTAGTTCCTCTCTGCTTTCTTCTTCAGTCATTGGTTCATCCATGGTAATTTGGTGAGATTCGTTTTTAAGTGATTTAATTTTTTCCATAAATCTTAAGCCATCAAAGGCATCTTCTGCATATTCAACAATGCCTTTATAAGTTTTTTTAAGATCCTGTTCAACAAATCTTCTTGTTAACGCAGCCCCACCAACTACAACAGGGATTTTCAAATTTCGTTCATTTAATACTTCAAGATTTTCCTTCATTATCAATGTTGATTTTACAAGTAAACCGCTCATTCCAATTGCATCGGCTCTTTGTTTTTCGTACTCTTCAATCATTTTTTCAATTGGGCATTTTATTCCAAGATTGTAAACAGTATAGCCGTTATTTGTCAGAATTATATCAACCAGATTTTTGCCAATATCATGAACATCACCTTTAACAGTTGCAAGAACCATTTTCCCTTTGGATTCGTCAGATTTTTTCTCCATAAATTGTTCTAAATAAGAGACGGCGGATTTCATTACCTCAGCACTCTGTAGAACAAATGGTAATTGCATCTGACCACTTCCAAAAAGTTCACCAACAACTTTCATCCCTTCAAGAAGTATGTTATTTATTATCTCCAAAGGGGAATATTTCTTCAAAGCTTCATCAAGATCTTCCTGAAGACCAATTTTTTCTCCATCAATAATTCTACTTTTTAATTTTTCCTCAATGGTTTGATGAACTTTTTCTTTTTTTTCTGATTCACTTTCTTTTTTGTTTGAATAGTAAGCTATCAGTTCCTGCAAAGGATCATAAACTACTTTTTTTATTTTACCACCCATATGATTCTATAAATTTTTCAGATTAATATAATTAAGACGTGTGAAAAAATAAATTCAATCGTATATTATTGATTTATAACCAGTAATATATATTTTTGATTATTGAAACTTAAATTTTGGTTGAAGGTGATTATGAAAAAAATATTTTTTTTTTTACTTCTATCCATTCAAGCTTTTTCCCAGGGCAAAGATACTTTGATAATCTTCAGTGAGATAATGTTCTATAACAGTACATCCATTCCTAATGGGGAATTCATTGAATTGTTTAATACAAGTTTTTCAGATACTATTGATGTTGCTGGATGGAAAATAAAATATTACACTTCTAATCCTGATTTAATCATAGATGCGGGGATGGGGACAAAAATTTTACCTCGTCAGTATGCTGTAATTTTTGAAAACGATTATGCTGGCGGTTATAATCCTCCTTCAAATTCTTTAATATTAAAAATTAATGATAATGCTTTTGGTTCTTCTGGAATGGCAAATACAACGGATAGAGATGTAGATTTAATCAATCAAGTCGATCAAGTTATCTGGACATATACATATTCAGCTAATAATTCTGCAGGTTATTCAGATGAAAAAATTTTTATGATTGGTGATAATTCACCTTCTAACTGGGCAAATTCGCTAGTTTTGAACGGAACTCCTGGCAGTCAAAACAGCGTAGCTGTAAAAGAGTATGATCTTGGAATTATAGAATTTTTAACAGTTCCACTATATCCGGTTACGAATGATAATGTAAGAATTAAAGCTGTTGTTAAGAATTCAGGCATAAGAGAGGCAAATAACTTTGATGTGATTTTCAGGTATGACTATAATGATGATAATGTTTTTGAAGTTACATTTGCAAAGACAATAACTCAGATGATTCCTCCCGGTGACTCACTAATTATCGAATCTGATTCCTTGATAAGAAATTTAGTTAGTCCAGTACGAGTTCTTTGTGAATTAAATTATTCACTTGATGAAAATCAATCAAACGATACACTAACTGTCTACATTAAACCTGGAATTGCAAGCGGTTCTGTATTAATAAGTGAAATAATGTTTACACCACGAACAGGCGAACCAGAATGGGTTGAGCTTTACAATAATTCTAATTCAACAATAAACTTAAAGAACTGGAAAATTTCTGATGTTTTAGCAACACCAACAAAAGTAACAATCACAACTTCAGATCTAATTCTGAATCCAGGTAGTTATATTGTTTTGGCAACCAATCTTTCAATATTAAATTTTTATGATACAATTCCATCTCAAATTCAAGTTGTAAGTATCCCATCACTTAATAATGATAGAGACGGAGTTGTGATTTATGATGATCGTGGATTGGTTATTGATTCGGTTTTTTATATTTCTGATTGGGGACTTACAAATAAATCCATTGAACGGATAAGTTTTTCATTGCCGTCAAATGATAGAAATAACTGGGTTGCATCGGTCGCGGATAGCGGCGGGACACCCGGAAAGCAAAATAGTGTTTTGAACATAAGGTCTTATAATTTTCAGGATGTAGTTTTTAATGAAATTATGTTTGAACCATTAACAGGTTTTTCTGAATATGTAGAGATATTTAATAATTCAAATGACACAATCAATCTTGCAGGCTGGAAAATTATTGAAGGTGGTGGAAAATCATTTTTGTTAAGTTCGATAAGTTTTTATTTAAAACCAGGTGAGTTTTTTCTTCTTGTTTCAGATTCTTCAATATTTAATCAGTTTACTTATTTGAATGAAGTTCAATCTTATCCATTTATTAAAGTTGCTGGAACCTCAGATTTATCTCTTTCAAATTCGGGTGATTTAATTTTATTAAAAGATGTTTTCAATAAAACTATTGATAGTGTTAATTATGCACCGGACTGGCATAATCCTGATATCGAAAGTTATAAGGGTAGATCACTTGAAAGAATAAGCCCATTATTTAACTCAAATGACTCAAGAAACTGGAGTACTTGTGTTGAGAAAATCGGAGGAACTCCCCTTAGACAAAATTCCATTTATTTGAAGAAAAGAGAGTCTCAAACAAAATTGGATATAAGTCCTAATCCGTTCTCACCAGATCAGGATGGAATTGATGATCATACCATTATAACTTATCAATTGCCTATTGAAACTGCTCAGATTCGAGTGAGAATTTTTGACAGTGTTGGAAGATTGGTTCGGGTTCTTGCTGATAACGAGCCTTCGAGTTCAGTTGGTTCAATAGTTTTTGAAGGACTCGATGATAATCATCAGCCCCTAAGAATCGGAATTTATATTGTTTTATTGGAAGCTATCAATCAACAAAATGGAGTTATTGAAACGATCAAACGACCTATTGTGATTGCAAAAAAATTGAAGTAATCTAAAGCCGTAAGAAACTTGAAATATTTTTAGAAAATTATAATTTTTTAATAAAAAGAGAGGGGAGATATGAAAGCTTTAGATTACAAAAGAGATGTCAAGACTAAACAAACGCGTTATATTCTTTTTTCAGTAATACTTGTGTTGGTTATAATTTTTCTATTCAAGTTAATCTTTTCTCATACATTGTAATCTTAATCAACATTAATACAAATTTCTCTACTTCCTCTACTGTAATCCCATCTATAGAATCAGAATCTGATTGTATATAAAATTTATTCTTACTCAACGGCGACCATTCCAATGCTTCAGTATTTCCGAAAAGTGAAATTAATTTTGTATTTGTTAAACCTGCAATGTGCATTGTCCCCGTATCGTTAGATATGAAAATATCACAGACATTAATCAAGGCAGCCAACTTCCGAATAGGTAAATTGTGGGCAATTGTATAATTGATTTTATTGGTTTTTAAGAAATTAATAATTGGTTGGATTATTTTTTCATCAGTTGAACCAGAAGTAATTAAAAAATTTACATCATATTTTTCAGAAATTCTTTTAATTAAAGAAATAAAATTTTCAGCTGGCCAAACATTTTCTATTTTACCTGCCCCAGGATGCAATCCAATGATAAGATTATCGTTATTAAATTTCTCCATGAAATACTTTTTTGCTTCTTCGATTTCTTCACGATTGAATTGAAAATTTAGATTTAATATTTCATCGTAAGTTAGTTTACATCCTATCAGCTGAGCTAACTCAAGATTTCGTGCAACCTGGTGTGTGCGTTTATTTATCCAATCAAAATCGGATTTAATATTGAGTAGCGAGGATAATTTATTTTTCTTTCCGCCTAAACTTTTCACACCAACCCGATATTTACAACCGATTAGAAAATTAATAAGGTTTAAACTCGTAGAAAACCTTACAGTAGAAGGAACTATTCCAAGATCGAAATTTTTACTTCTGAGTATTTTTATCAATTTTAATTGTTTTCCAACTGATGACCTATCATAGATTATAACTTCATCAATTTCTTCAATTAGCTCTTGGAAAGGAATAGGATAGTTCGTTTTCGAGGCGAGTAAGACAATCTTAGCATTTGGAAAATGTTTTCTTAAAGCATAAAACAGGGGACGTGAGACTAATAAATCACCAATTTGATTATGCTTTCTTAGTACTAATATATTTCGAATTTTTTGGGGTTCAACTTTTACCATAAAAAATTCCTAAAGATGAAAAACTCGAAAATTGAATAGCTTTTTTTTATTGACTAATTTTGAAAAACTAATTTTCCTTCTAAAATAAACAAGTAAAGAAAATATTAGAATCTTGAATTGAAAACTAAGTTAGCCTTCGCAATTTTGATAGGTGCATTGATTCTATTGAGTTCATGTGTTAAAGAAGTTTCTCAACCTTTAGAACCTTCGATGGTTAAGAAGCTTCGAGTTCTCCCTTACGATCCGATGAATATTATTTATGTTAATCTGAAAAATTTGAAAAAGTCAGGTTTATTAAAAGACACTGTTTACAACCCGGAAATTTTAAACAGAGATTTTAATCTTTCTTTCTTTGATAGTCTCGGAATTGATTTTAATAAAGATGTTGATGACTTTATTGTTGCAACTGAATGGACTGGGTCAAATCTAATCATTATTACATTAAAAAATCCTGTTCTAAAAAAAACAATTTCAAATGAAAAACATGGATTTTACTATACAACGCTCGCAGATAAACTTTTGGTTATTTCGAACGAAAAGGAAAAAATAAACGAAATTGAATCTGGGAAATTAGAGATAAATTTCACGAAGAATCCACAATTTCGAAGAATGATTAATTCTCTCAAGTATAAAGATCAATTCTGGTTTATGACGAAAGATCCATCCCTAATTTTCGGTATTTTGAAAAACGGAAATCTAAAAGATGAAAAACTTGAAAATCTAATCAGGTCACTCAATTTTATAAATTTTTCAATCTGGTATGAAAAAAACTTGAGTATCTCAACACACTGGGAGTGCGTTGATGAACGAAAAGCTTACTTATTAAGTAGTGTTCTCAATGGAATTGTTTCAATTATTGCACTGACAGAACCAAATGACCCAATTGTTAATGAACTTGTTGGTGCTGATATTTATGTAGAAAACAAAGGTGTTGAGACAATTATCAAAATTCCAAAAAGGAAAATAGATTTAATCAAAAGTTCTATCATTATGAACAAATTAAAGAGAATAAGTGAATATGAACGCTGATGAAAAAAAATTAAAGTTACAGGATTTAATCGATGAAATGCCAATTACGCAAGTTGAAACCGAAAGGATTGAAACCGTTGGCATAATTGGTGGAGGAATAATGGGTATGGGAATTGCACAGGCAGCTTCTCAGGCTGGTCTGGATGTGATTATTGTTGAGAAAGATGAAGCAAGCGCTGAACGAAGCAAAAAAAGACTCAGTGAAAGTATGGATAGAGAAATTCAACGATGGGGGATGACAATCAGTGAGAAAAAAGCAATTCTTCAAAGAATTAAATGGACTACCAACATCAACGAAGTTAAGGAATGTGATATAATCATTGAAGCAGTTGATGAAGATTTAAAACTAAAACAAGAAATATTCAAAAAGCTTGATTCAATTTGTCCGCCAGAAACGATATTTGTTTCAAATACTTCAACTTTAAGTCTTTCAAAAATTGCTGAAGGAACATCAAGGGGTGATAAAACAATTGGAATGCATTTCTTAAATCCAGTACCAAAAGTTCCAGTTGTTGAAATTGTTCGTGGAATTGAAACTTCAGATGAAACAACAAACATCGCAAAAACATTTGCAAAAAAATTAGGCAAAACAGCTGTTGAAGTTTTTGAATATCCAGGTTTTATCACAACGAGAGTCATTGTCCCATTCTTAAATGAAGCGATGCATATTTTAATGGAAGGACTTGCAACAGCAGAAGGTATTGATACAGCTACAAAACTTGGTTATAATCTTCCAATCGGTCCTTTAGAATTAGCTGATAGTATGGGACTTGATGAAATTTTAGCCTGGATGGAATCATTATGGCATGAACTGGGTGAACCAAGATATCGGCCTTGTCCACTGTTAAGAAAATATGTGAGAGAAGGAAAATTGGGTAAAAAATCTGGTGAAGGATTTTTTAAGTATGATGAACATGGAAGAAAAATCACAGAATCAAAATAGTGAGAAAATAGGATGAGAGTTTTAGTTTTAAATTGTGGAAGTTCTTCTGTCAAATATCAATTTATTTCAACTGAAGATAGATTAGTCCTTGCAAAGGGATTGATTGAAAGAATTGGTTCTTCGAGTGCAATTCTCACTCACCAAAGATACGATGGAGATACAATTAAAATCACAGGTGAAATTCTTGATCATGATATCGCTATTGAATATGTGATAGCAGTACTTCTTAGTAGAAATCACGGCGTTATAAAAGATAAAAGTGAGATTGAAGCAGTCGGTCATAGAGTAGTTCACGGTGGTGAAGATTTTTCCGGTAGTGTTTTAATTACTGATGCAGTTATTCAAACTCTTCGCGAAAACATTGAACTTGCTCCCTTACATAATCCACCAAATATCAAAGGTATAGTAGCCTGTCAAAAGCATTTGCCCGGCATTCCTCAAGTTGGTGTGTTTGATACAGCATTTCATCAAAAGATGCCGCCAAAAGCATTTTTGTATGGTATACCTTATTTGCTCTATAAGAAATACAAAATTCGTAGATATGGTTTTCATGGAACATCACATCTTTATGTTTCAAAACGAGCTGCTGAATTAATGAATAAACCGTATGAATCTTTGAAAATTATTACCTGTCACCTCGGAAATGGTTGTAGTGTTGCTGCAATTAATGGTGGAGTTTCAATCGATACTTCTATGGGATTTACTCCCCTTGAAGGTTTGTTAATGGGAACTCGTTGTGGTGATATTGATCCTTCTATTCCACTTCATGTAATGGGAAAAGAAGAATTAACTCTCGCTGAAGTGAATACAATGTTGAATAAACATAGCGGTTTGATGGGTATTTCTGGTGTATCAAATGATATGCGTGAAATTATCAAATCAATGAACGAAGGAAACGAAAGATCCAGATATGCTTTTGAAGTTTTCTGTTATAGGATCAAGAAATATATTGGTGCTTATACTGCTGCTCTCGGTGGACTTGATGCAATGGTCTTTACTGGTGGAATTGGTGAAAATAGCTCTGAAGTGAGAAAAGAAGTTTTATCAAACATGGAATTTCTTGGAATTGAGATTGATGAAAATAAAAACATCAATGAGAAAGGTGAAAGAAAAATTTCGAAAGAGAATTCAAGAGTTCAAGTCTTTGTAATTCCAACTAATGAAGAATTAGTTATTGCCCTTGATACATCGGATATTGTCGCTGAAATGAAAAAGAACATAACTGCTGCAAACTAATATCAGAGAAATTATAATGGGATTAAATGAATTCCTTTTAAGTTTTATTCCACTCTTTGTTGCTATTGATATAATTGGTACTGCACCGATTTACTTAGCTCTTACAGAAAATTTCGAAAAAAAAGAAAAGAGGAGATTAGTTATCCAGGCTGTAATCACAGCTTTCATCCTTGCTATGATTTTTCTCGCTTCCGGAAAAGTTATTTTAGATTTTATGGGGATTACATTAAATGATTTTCGAATTGGTGGCGGTTTAGTTCTGCTTATTCTCTCGATTGATGATCTCGTTTTCTCAAGTGATGACCGCCGCAAACCACAGGGCACAATCGGAATCGTTCCAATTGGAATTCCACTGATTATGGGTCCAGCAGCTCTCACAACTATACTTGTGCTTGTTAATAATAATGGAATTATTCCAACAATTTTATCAGTGTTTATAAATTTAATTATAGTATTTTTTGTCCTTTATTATGCAGAAAAAGTTGTAGATTTTCTTGGAGAATCAGGTGCAAAAGCATTTGCAAAAGTTGCATCGTTATTTTTAGCGGCAATTGCTGTCATGATGATTCGGGTGGGAATTCTGGAAGTTATCAAAGAAATCCGGTGAATTATTTCCTAGAATGAATATACCCTCGATAAGGAGTTGCAGATTGAACAGAAATAAACGCTTTCGGGTCAATTGATTCAACTATAGAGATAAGTTCTTTTTGTCGTTTCCTTGTTGTTAGAATTACCAGTATAGAGTGTCCTCCACTTCCACCTTCAGCAGGTAATTTTGTCACACCAAATTTATTTTTTCTTAATTCCAGAGCAATTTGATCAGCGTAATGCATAGAAATCACATAAATCTGTACGAAGCCAAAACCAAATTTTTGCTCCAGAGATATCCCAATTATATTTCCTAAACCGAATCCTGTTGAGTAACCAAGAATATTCCATAGGTTATCAATGTTTAACATTATATGTCTAATTGCAACAATCCAGATTGTTACTTCAATGAAACCCAGAATTCCTGCCCAATACTTGCGACCCTAGACAACTATTAACGTTCTGATAGTTCCAATTGCGACATCTGATATTCTCATACACATGATCATCAGAGCGCTAAAAAGTACTTCCATCTCTTATCCGTTTTTTACAAAAATATTAAAAATGACCAACTCTACCTTTAATCAGTCTTTGTAAGGGAAATACTACATGCTTTTTAGCGAAAATTTATAGATATTTTAAGTGCCTGCTGTTGGATTGAATAAAATTGTGGGTATTATAAAAAAGAAAGGTAATCGAATGGAAGATGAGAAATATGTAAATACTTTTTTTCGAATTGTTAAAGTCATTTATGCGGGATTTGCTCTCAGTTCTGTAGTTGTGATTTTTATATCAATTATATTCTGGATCTTTTTTAATGATGAAATCAGGATTGAATTATCCTTAGTTAAGGAAGTATTAATCATTGTTTTTGCAATTATAACTATAATTCTTGCTCAAAGTGTTTACAAAAAATCTTTATCGAAAATTAGTTTTAAGGACCAATTGAATGTGAAGCTTCAGCAATTTCAAATGGCGTTTGTATTTAAGTTAAGTCTTCTTGAAATTTCATTAATTGTTATTGCAACCCTTTTTGTACTTTCCCGTTCGATCGTTTTATTTTTCGCCATTCTAGTTTTGTTTATTTTTATCGTAATTAATTACCCAAATAAAAATAGTTACATTAAATTAATTAGTTAATATGGAAATAAGTCAATTTAAAAAATTTAAACTCCAGCCTGACACAAAAGTACTTGTTCTTAATGCACCAGCTGAATACAAATTTCCTTTCGAGTCCAAAATAATCACTATAAATAAAGCTGAAAAAGATGTTATTGCGATTCATTTATTTGTTCGAAACCAGAAGGAACTGGAATCAAATTTTAAGAAGGTTGTACCTATTCTAAATGATGAAACTAACCTCTGGTTGTTTTATCCGAAATCATCTTCAAAAATTAAAACTGATATTAATCGTGATTCTATTGTAAAATTCATAGATAAATTCCCTGTTAAGATTTCTTCTCTGGTTTCCTACAATGATACCTGGTCTGCCTTTTTAATCAGAAAAAAGGAAGGTTATAATCAAGATAATCACAAAAAAACAGATTTAAGTCAGTATCTTCCATACATTGATTTTCAAAAAAGAGAAATCACTTTACCTGAAGACTTCAAAAAAGAATTGATAAAAAACAAAAAAGCATTCCAGAATTTTGAGAAACTTTCATTCACTCATAAAAAAGAATATATAATGGCAATTCTGGATGCTAAAAAAGAGGAAACGCGTAAACGCCGAATACAAAAAACAATCGAGATGCTTTCCGGATAAACTTCCATAGAATTTAGAAATTATTCTTTTCACCTCTTTTTGCTATACTTTTTGTTTATTTCTATTTTTAAGTATGAACCAACCGATATACTTTGTTAAAAATGACTTTGTTGAAAAAGATAAAGCTAAAATCTCTGTTAATGATATTGGACTTCTGAGATCTTATGCTGTTTTTGATTACTTGAAAACTTACTTCGGTAAACCTTTCCATTTAAGCGATCATGTCAATAGATTGTTAAATTCCGCTAAGTTCATCGGGCTAAGAATTCCTAAGACAAAAGATGAAATTAAAAATCTGGTCAAAGAGTTACTTAGAATTAATCACTTTGAAGAATCGAGCATTAGAATATTGGTCACTGGAGGAGAAAGTATTGATGGTAAGAAAATTGGAGAACCAAATCTAATAATCACCTGTGAACCGAGAAATGAAATCGATCCTGCTTTTTACAAAACAGGTGTAAAGGTGAAGATCGTTAAAGATGGGAGAGAATTTCCTCCCGCAAAGACCATCAACTATACAATGGCAATTAAATATTTAAACGAATTTTATCCACAGGGCTTTTTTGAAGTATTGTATTTACATGGATCAAAAATAACAGAATGCACATCAAGCAATATCTTTTTCATAAAAGGTAAAAAAATTTTAACTCCCAAAGATGAATTACTGCCAGGAATTACAAGACAAATTGTTCTAAATCAAACATTAAGTAGTTTTGATGTTGAAGAGAAGGATATTTTCTATCATGAATTATACGAATTCGATGAAGCTTTTATAACTTCAACTGATAAAGAAGTTCTTCCCGTGATCGCAATTGATGATCATAGATTCAACAAAGGAATTATTGGTGATAAAACTAAATTGGTTATGAAGCTGTTCAGAAATTATGTTGAATCAATGGTCTGGGTGGAAGATTAATTTTAATCTTGAAAGGCGCGTTTATGAATCAATTAAAGATTCGCGAGGTTGACACATCGTGGGAGTTAAGAAAATTTATAAAGTTTCCATTAACTCTTTACAAAAAGAATCCATTCTATGTCCCTCCACTTATAATTGACGAGATAAATACTCTAACTTCTAAAAATCCTGCATCTAAGTTTTGCGATAAAAAACTCTGGTATGTAACTAAAAACGGTAAAGTAGTTGGAAGAATTGCGGGAATCATTAATCATCGTTTCATTGAAAGATGGAATAAAAAATTGGCAAGATTCGGTTGGGTTGATTTTGTTGATGATGAAGAGGTTATGAATTTACTTTTTGATACTGTTGAAAATTGGGCAAAACAAAAAGGAATGATCGGAATTCACGGTCCACTCGGATTTACAGATCTTGATCGGGAAGGACTTCTTGTCGAAGGTTTTAATGAAAAAGGGACTTACGCAACAATTTATAATTATCCTTACTATTCTGAACATCTTGAACGGCTTGGTTATAAAAAAGATATCGATTGGGTTGAATATCGTATCAAAGTCCCGGATAAAATTCCCGAAAAAGCAAATAGAATAGCTGAGATTGTCAAAAACAGATTAGATATTCATGTCCCTGAGTTCAAAAGATCAAAAGAGTTACTTAAGTATGCCTCGGGAATTTTTGATGTAATAAATGAAACTTATCACGATTTGTATGGATTTGTTCCATTAGATGAAAATCAAATTAAAAGTTACACAAAACAATATTTCCCTTTTGTTTCACCAAAATTTTTGAAAATAATTCTTGATAAGAATGATATGGTGGTTGGTTTTGTTATCGCAATGCCTTCATTAACAGATGCAATGCAAAAAGCCAAAGGAAGATTATTCCCATTTGGTTGGTTTTATATTCTCAAAGCTTTAAAACGAAATCAATATCTTGATCTTTATCTTGGAGCTGTGAGGAAAGAATATCAAGGAAAAGGAGCTGATGCATTTTTAATCACGGAGTTGACTAAAAGCTGCATTCAAAATAAAATTATCGAAGCTGAATCCAATCCTGAACTTGAATCAAATTATGCTGTTCAGGGTCACTGGAAAAACTTTGAAGCTCGTCAACATAAAAGAAGAAGATGTTATATAAAATATTTTGATTCTTAAGAATAGAAAATCAAAAAAAATTTTGAATTATACCTCTATTCCAAAAACTTCTCTTACCAGAATTCCAATTCCAAAGGTGATTGCCGTGACAATCAAATTGAGCACAACCATTTCAAAAAATCTGTGCTTAAAAGAATAATCTTTTGCAACAGAAATATAGTAATTGAACAAAAAGATAATCATAATTGCAATCAAGATTGTAAATGGAAGAGCAATTAAAGCGTTATCCAAAATTAAATAAGGAGTGATTAATAAAATTACTGTCACTATGTAAGCTACTCCTGTATAGATTGCAGATTTCAAATAATTTTTATTATCACCTTCAGCTTTTTCAGAGAGATAATTTGAAGCAGCCATTGAAAAAGATGCAGCTATTCCAGTAATTAAACCGGCTAATGCAATGATGTTTGTTTTTTGTATAGCGAAGGTTAGTCCAGCCAATGCACCAGTCAATTCAATTAACGCATCATTTAATCCCAACACGATTGAACCAGCATATTTTAATTTTTCTTCATCAAGCATATCAATAAGAGCATTTTCATGTGAGTTTTCTTCACCAATAATTTTTTCTGCTTCTGGAATTTTGCTGACAATTTCACTATAGAATCTTTCAGCTTTTTGCTCTCCTTTTTCCATTAATTTAATGCTGAATGTGATTCCGAAAACTCGAGCCATGAAATTGTATAAGTAAATTTTCAATCTATTTGGCTTTACTTCTTTATTAGTAATTTTTTTCCAGTAATTGTAATGAGCCAACTCATCGTTTGCAATTTTCTTCAGTACATCTGAATTATTTATATCTTTAATTACTCTTGCTAGATAGCTGTAGACATAAAATTCTGTGATTTCGTTTTTTTGAATTAATAAAAGTTTTGAAAGGGTATCAGAATCAAGAACCATATTAATACTCCTTCATTAAAGTGTCTGAAAACTTTGTTTGAGTTTTTCTGATCTATCTGCGAGTTTGAGTTGCTCGATTAGTTCATCAAGATTACCATCTAAGATTTCAGAAAGATTATAAAGGGTTAATCCAATTCTGTGATCAGTCACACGATTTTGTGGAAAATTGTAAGTTCTGATTTTATCACTTCGATCACCTTTTCTCACCATAGATTTTCGCTGTTCAGCAAGGGCTTTGTTTTTTTCTTCCATTTGAAGATCGTACAATCGAGCTCTTAAAACTTTCATTGCTTTAATTCTGTTCTGAATTTGAGAACGCTCATCCTGACATTGCACAACAATTCCAGTTGGAATGTGAGTAATTCGAACAGCGGTCTCGACTTTATTTACATTTTGTCCGCCAGCACCGCCGCTTCTGAAAATATCAATTCTGAGATCATTAGGATTAATTTCGACTTCAACTTCTTCAGCTTCAGGTAAAACAACAACAGATGCAGCTGAAGTATGAATCCTGCCACTGGATTCAGTCTTCGGAACTCTTTGAACACGATGCACACCACTTTCATATTTCATATTTCCATAAACACCATCACCTTGAAGCATAAAAATGACTTCCTTTAATCCACCGATTCCTGTATCGTTCATATCAATCAAATCGATTTTCCAGCCTTTGCTTTCAGTATATCTTGAGTACATTCTAAAAAGATCAGCTGCAAAAAGAGCAGCTTCTTCACCGCCAGTACCAGCTCGAATTTCAACAATACAATTTTTGGAATCATCGGGATCCTTAGGCAGAAGCAACATTTTTAGTTGTTCTTCGAGTCGTTCAAGTTCTGGTTCAAGTTCTTCAAGCTCCATTTTTGCAAGTTCAACGAGCTCAGGATCAATTTTCGAGTAAATGATTTCCCTGTTGCCTTCGATATTTTTCTTTACATCTTTGTATTTTTTGTAGGTTTCTACAATTTCTTCCAGTTCGCTTCTTTCTTTTGTGAGTTTTATTAACTTTTGCTGGTCAGAAACTACTTCTGGTTTAGTTAATTCTTCATTTATCTCTTCAAATCTTTGAACAAGTCGCTCTAAGTTTTCGAACATAAAATCCTCTTTTCTTACTCAAAAATAGAAAATCTGGTGGGTTTAATAAATTATTGAGATCAAATGAAAATCTTTATTTGTAAGGCTTCTTAAATGTTTTTATTAAGATTGTTTTGTAGGCCAATGAAATTCTTTTGTTCATAACATGATCTCTTATTTCTAATTACACAAGATAGGCTATCAGAGAAATGATTATCACTGGAAAAAAGAACGATATGAAGAATACGATCATGTTTTGAATTTTGAAACCCGTCCCATAAACAGGAAATTTTTGAGATTGAAGTAAATAGATTTTAAAATCATCATTGAACCAACGAAGCGGAGGAATTTCATCAATTGTGAAATGCTGTATATATCTTATGTAATAAACATTGTCGAATAAAGAAAAGATTGAAATGTAATAGTCTTCTAATTTTTCTTCATAACTGGTGGAATTACCATGAATAACCTGGATTGAATCAAAATTTCCTGAGTGTATTAAATCATAAATTTCGTCGGAAGATAGAAAGTCAGTTTCGTTTTTGAAGGAGACATTAAAAGTTGGATCTGAAACAATCCATTTCTCTCTTCTTTCGTCCCAGATTTCAATTGTTGAGTGACGATCAAAAGAATCAAAAATTGACCGACTGATTGTAATGTATCGAACATTGAATCCATTTAGATATAACAAGTAGCCATATAATCTTACAATTTCTCTGCACAGTAATGATTTATTAGAAATCATATGCTGAAAAAGTTTATCGGGATAATGTGAAACTAAATTGGTTGAATCGGTTCTTCTCGAAAGATTTAATAATTGTTCTCTGATTTTTATTGCATTCTCAATTGTCTTTTCTGAATTTATTTTTAATTCAAGCCTGTCTTTTATGAGATTGATAAATTCATCATTTTAATCATCAGTAAACTTAAAAATTGTATTAGCCGATTTCTTTCTATAATCTTCCTGTTTAATGATGCCATATCTGCTCAGAGTCATGAAGTTATACTTTTTAACAATAATAGGAAAAACTACCTCAAAGAGGATAAGTGAAAAGAGTATGTTTATGAGAACTATTTTTTTCTCATCTGACTGTTTGTTTAGACCATCACATTGACATTTAATTTAATCAAATTATTGAATTTTCAATTTTTATTCCTGATCAGTCGCCTAAAACACAGTAATTAGCGTACAATATATTTTTGAACCAATAAAAATTTTCATTCAATGTGAAAAAATTTCATATCCGCATTTAATTTGAGTTTAATGAATTAAGTTTATTGTTAGAATATTTTTAATTTGATATTAGAAAAGTTTGAAATTAACCTCAGCTTTTATCAGAAAAGAGAGGAGTTAAAAAATGAAAAAATTTCGAGATTTACTTAATGAACGAGTCTTAATATTTGATGGTGCGATGGGCACTAATCTCCAGGTTCAAAATTTGACAGCTGATGATTTTGGTGGTAAAGAATACGAAGGGTGTAATGAATATCTTGTATTCACAAAACCTGAAGCGGTTCAAAAAGTTCATCAGGATTTTCTTGAAGCTGGTGCTGATATCATTGAGACTAATTCGTTTGGATCGAATGAAGTTGTATTATCTGAATACAACTTAAGTCATCTTTCATATGGTATTAGTAAAAAATCTGCTGAAATTGCAAAAGAATTAGCTCTGTCATTTTCCACTAATGATAAACCAAGATTGGTAGCTGGTTCAATTGGTCCTGGTACAAAACTTCCTTCATTAGGTCATATCACTTTTCGGGAACTTGAAAATTCTTATTACAAACAAATTTCTGGTTTGGTTGATGGTGGAGTTGATTTACTTTGCATTGAAACCTGTCAGGATATGCTGCAAATTAAATCAGCACTTTCAGCGGCATCAAAAGTTTTTCAGGAGAAGAAAATTCAGCTGCCAATAATTGTCTCAATTACCATTGAAACAACAGCGACGATGTTAATGGGAACAGACATTTCAGCTGCATTAACCACCTTTGAGCCTTATGATATTATTGATGTTTTTGGAATGAATTGCGCAACGGGTCCAAAAGAGATGAGTGAGAATGTCCGATACTTATGTCAAAACTCACCCAAACCAATCTTTGTAATGCCGAATGCAGGAATTCCAGAAAACATTGGTGGGAAAGCATGTTACCATCTCACTCCTGATGAATTAGTTCATTGGTTGAAACACTTTGTTGTTGATCTTGGAGTTAATATAGTGGGCGGATGCTGCGGAACAACAAAAGAACATATTAAAAAATTAGTCGATGAACTTTCCAATCTTCAACCAGCAAAAAGAGCGTGGGATTTTCAACCATCTGTTTCAAGTAATTTTATAAGTCAGACTTTAAGTGTTGATCCAGCACCTGTACTTGTTGGGGAACGTTGCAATGCGAATGGTTCTAAGCAATTCAGAGAATTTTTATTGAATGATGATTATGAAGGAATGGTTCAGGTTGCTAAAGACCAGATTAAAGAAGGAGCTCACATGCTTGATATTTGTGTTGCCTATGTTGGCCGAGATGAAAAAAAAGATATGATTGAGTTTGTTAAAAGATTAAATACTCAAATTTCATTACCGCTTATGTTCGATTCAACTGAATATGAAGTTATTGAAGCTGCTCTTGAACATTATGCAGGCAGGGCTGTTATTAACTCAATCAATCTGGAAGATGGTGAAGAAAGAATTTCAAAAATTCTACCGCTTGCAAAAAAATTCGGTGCTGCTGTAATTGCTTTGACAATTGACGAAGAAGGCATGGCTAAAACAGCCGAGAAAAAACTTCAGATTGCGAAAAGAATTAGAGACCTTGCTGTTAATAAGTACGGGTTACGTGAATGTGATTTGATTTTTGATCCTTTAACTTTCACACTTGGCAGTGGCGATGAAGAATTTCGAAGAAGTGCAATTGAAACACTTGAAGCAATTAAATTTATTAAGAAAGAAATTCCTCAAGCTAAAACTATACTTGGTATCAGTAATGTTTCATTTGGATTAAATTCAAAAGCAAGACACGCATTGAATTCTGTTTTTCTCTATTATGCTGTTCAGGTTGGACTTGACCTGGCAATTGTTCACGCAAGTAAAATAATGCCTCTTAATAAAATCGTTGAACGCGGTAAGCAGCTTTGTGAAGAATTGATCTTTGATAAGCGAAAGTTTGAATATGTTTGAATTCTCACTAATAAATTGTTTTCATTTTCCGAAAATATCATTGGGTAAGGGAGAGTATATTCAGATTGAATAGATGAATAAACCATTTTAAAACTGGATGTATTTTAAATTAATCAACATAAAAAAACATTTATCTCAATCTCTAACACGGCTGTTTTTGGTCATTTTTATTGTTTCCTCTCTGTCATTCAAATTAATTTCAACAAGAACTTTTACTACTTATGATGGTTTAGTCGAAGAACGAATAATTGAAGTCAAACAGGATACGTACGGGCAGTTATGGGTTTTGACAGAAAATTCAATAATGATTTTTAACGGGAATAACTGGAATAATTATCTGGAAAAATTAAAAAAACAGTCTGAAACAAATTTCCTTGAATCATCAAAGTTTAAAGAAATTGAGATTGATAAAAATAATAACAAGTACTTACTCACGGAAGACGGCAAAGTATTTTTAATAAAAGATAATTCTATCAATGAATTACAATTTCCATTGAGTTCAAAGGGAGTTAAAATTTTTGAGATTGAATTAGTAAATGATGATAATGAACAAACTCTCTGGGCAAATACTCGAACAAATGGACTTGCATTTTATTCAAATGGCTGGTTCACTTTTCAAGTTACAGAGGGATTGATTTCGAATAATGTTCTTAAAATAAAAAGCAATGAACAATACTTAGCAGTTGTTTGTGACAAAGGAATTCAATACATAAAAAATAAGAAAGTTATTTACAGTTATTCAGCACCTCGGTTTTTTACATCAGAAAATCTTTCAATTTCGTTTGATAAAAATGCAAAATCCAAAGATGGTTTTCCCTCGTTATTGATTTTCAATGTCAGCAGAATTTATAGCTTAATTGATGAGAAAATAGTTGATCGAACTTCGAACTTTTTTAATCCTTACAAAGAATATTATCAGAAGCTATTTTCAAATGGTGGGAATAAGATTTATTTAGCTGATAATAGATCATTAAAAATTGTTGACTTAAAAACCTTTGAAAGCATAGTAATTGATCAACAGGTAATTCAAGGAAATGTTAATGTCATATACCAGGATGATGAAAGGAATTTATGGATTGGAAAAGATAATGGTCTTTTAAGATTGAATTTGAACAATGTTAATCACTATGATGAAAAAGATGGACTGTACGATAGAAGAATAATCTCAACCTTAAATTTGAACGATGATTTATACTTAGGACACCCCAACGGAAAAATTACTTTCTATTCAAATAAAAATTTCTATCATTTGAATTTTGAATTCGTTTTAAGTGAGTATTTCAAAAAATTTACTAATCGAAAAACTGATATCTCAAAAATTTTTTCAGCTGGAAATAGAGTTTTCATTAAAGCAGGCAATTGGGGAATCTTTGAAATAATTTCTCGAAACAGATTAAAACCA
Organism: uncultured Ignavibacteriaceae bacterium; assembly: GCA_964527925.1. Lineage (GTDB taxonomy): Bacteria > Bacteroidota > Ignavibacteria > Ch128b > Ch128b > Ch128b. The sequence goes on along the minus strand of CAZGQO010000011.1, from coordinate 9,002 downwards.
ATTTTTGTTATTGAATCTTCTAATGATTTTATCACTGATTGTATTTCCATTGATCATAATCAAATCATCGTTGCAGGTTCTTTTAGAAAGAATGACAAAGTTGAAGGAATCATTTTTCTGGGTGAAGGATTTAGTTTCGATAAAGAAAAATTCAATTTTGAATTCATCCCTGAGAAAATTTATCTCTCTCGTGATGGATCTTTGTGGATTGCAACCGATGACGCAAAGTTAATTAAACTAACTAAATCCAGAGTTGAACAGATAGATTTGAAAAACAGTTTTGGTATAAATTCTATCAACACAATTAAAGAAGATCGTGGAAGCAATTTATTTGTTGGGTCTGATAATGGATTTATAATGTTGATGAAAACAGGTGAGATAAAACATCAATTATTAAGCAGTGAGAAAAAAATTTCTGTTCATTCATTTTATTTTGACGAATTAAATAATTTATGGTTAAATAGTGATGAAGGATTAAGATTCTGGAATTGGAAAGAGTTTAAGCGATCAAATCAATGGAAGAAATTTTCAATATCAATAGAGAATGAAAATTCAATCAATGGAATTAATGGAAAAATTGTTATTTCTGGTCAAAATGGATTGTTTGAAATCCTATCAGATGAGGAAGAATTCGTTGATGTAAAGCCAAGAGTTTTCATTACTGAAATCAATTCAGATGGAATCAGCGAAATTGAAAATAATAAAACTGTTATCAAGAATGGAAAAGAGTTAATCATTAAGTTTAATGCTGTTTTACTTTCTTCTAACAACATTGAGTTCTCATATAAACTTGAAGGGTTTGATCGAGATTGGTCAGAACCAACATTTTCTAAAGAAGTTAAGTATGATAATCTTCCTGATGGTGAGTACAAATTTTTAGTCAGATCAAGAATCCCTTCAGATTCATGGACAGAACCCATTGCAACAAATGTGATAGAGATTAAAAAACCGTTTTATTTGAATTACCAGGAAATACTTCTTATCGTTTTATTTTTAAGTACGATAGTTTCCCTATATCTATTTTTAACCGGTAGAAAGAAAGAACCGAAGAGTAAAATCAATCAATTACAACAAATTGAAGCATTAGAAAAGCAGAATAAACAACTCAGACAGGAAATCAACAAGGCATTGGCTCTTTCAAAATCACGAATGACTTTTCTTGCAAGTCTTTCACACGAACTTAGAACCCCAGTTAATTCAATTATTGGGTTTGTTAATATTTTATTAGAATCAAATTTAAAATTATCAGAAGAAGAGAGGACAAAATATCTTAACTACATAAGTGTTAACGGAAGAAGATTATTAATCCTAATAAATGATATAATTGATCTTGCTAAAATAGATTCAGGAATAATTTCGCTTGAATTTTCTGATGTTAATCTAAATGCAGAAATAAGAGATACGATAAATCTATTCAGAGAAAAAATTAAAGCAAAACAACTCGATTTAATTCTGGAACTGGATCCAGAGGTTGAAAATCATACAATTTCACTGGATAGAAATAGATTGCATCAAATACTTTCAAACTTAATTACAAATGCAATCAAATTTACTGAGGAAGGATTTATTAAAATATCAACTCGAAAAGAAAATGATAAATTTGATTTGATTGTTGAAGATACAGGAATTGGCATTCCGGCTGATGAAATTAATTTCATTTTCGATGAATTCAGAAGAGCTTCAACTGCAATTAAAAAGTCGATAGAGGGGACTGGTCTCGGACTTTCTATCACAAAACGACTTGTTGAGTTAATGAATGGAAAGATTTATGTCGTAAGTCAGGAAGAAGTTGGTTCTACATTTACTGTGGTTTTTCAGTCAAAGAAAAATGAGTCACAGAAAAAAGAAGTTGATTTAAAGAATTTTAATTGAACATTTGAAACATTAATCTAAATCATCCCAGAGTGTACCGCTTGTAAGATTTGATCTGGAGATTTTCAAAACTTTCAGAGCTAGATCTGTTGTTTCTCTTCCGCGAGGTGTTCTTTTCAAAAATCCCTGTTGAATTAAAAATGGTTCATAAACTTCTTCAATGGTTCCAGGATCTTCATTTACTGAAACGGCAATTGTATTCAAGCCTACAGGTCCGCCTTTATATTTCAGCACAATTGTTCTGAGAATCTCTTTATCCATATCATCGAGACCATATTCATCGACATCAAGACTTGTCAAAGCTTTTTTTGCAATTTCTAAATTAATTTTGTTTAATCGTTCAACATCGGCAAAATCTCGAGTTCGTTTAAGCAATCGATTGGCAATTCGTGGAGTTCCTCTTGACCTTCGAGCAATTTCAAAAGCAGCATCTTCATTAATCTCTACCTTTAAAATTCGAGCAGAACGTTTAACAATTTGAAGTAAATCTTCTGGAGTGTAGTAATCCAATCGTGAATTAATCCCAAATCTGTCTCGCAATGGTGAAGTCAAGAGACCAGCCCTTGTTGTTGCACCAATTAGAGTATACTTTGGAAGTTTTATTTGAACAGTTCTTGCATTTGGTCCAGAGTCAATCATTATATCTATCTTAAAATCTTCCATTGCTGAGTAGAGATATTCCTCTACTACAGGACTTAAGCGATGAATTTCGTCAATGAACAGAACAGAATTTTCTTCAAGATTTGTTAAAATTCCAGCAAGATCACCAGGTTTTTCAAGAACCGGTCCTGAAGTGATTTTTATTTTAACTCCTAATTCATTAGCAATAATATGAGCGAGAGTTGTTTTACCAAGCCCTGGAGGACCTGTTAAAAGTACATGGTCAAGAGATTCTTTTCTGATTAGAGTAGCTTGAATGAATACTTTTAAGTTATCAACAATTTTTTTTTGACCAACGAATTCATCAAACGAAAGTGGACGAAGACTTTGATCAAGTTCTATATCTTCGTTGAACCGTGCAGGGGTCGTATTTTTTGATTTTCGCATATCGAAATTTACTCAGAATAAAAACTGAATTCAATTTGAGATGTTTAAAAATTGATGGGAACTGAATGAATCAAACAAATCTGCCAGAGCAACATGTTTTATTTATAAACTAAATGGCCAGGGTTTTGGAATTGAAAAGAACATCAGTAAGCTGCCAATCAACGCAAAGTTTTTCATAAAGTTTACCATTTCCATCATCTTCATTTGCTGATCTTCAACCTTCCAGAAGTTATGCATCATAAAAGTAGTTGGCAAAAGAAATATCAGTAAAAGTATTATTCCAACATCTGATTGATAACCAGTCAATAAGCTCAATCCACCTAACAATAAAAGCAATCCTGTTACAATCACTGCAAGCCTGGGAGAAGGTACTCCTTTTGATTGTGCATAACCAGTCATCATATTAAGATTAGAAAAATGATTCATTCCGTTGAAAGCGAAATATAAACCAACAATTATTCTTCCAATGAGGAATAGTGTATCCATATTGCACCTCCAATTTGTTTTTTCTCTTGTTGCTCTGGCAGCGTAGAACTCTCTTATTTTTCTTTGCTAAACTAATATTTACGCTTACAAAAAATCAAGATATAATGTAATTTTTTGATTGAATACAAATCTTACTATAAGAATTTAGATTCAATAGGAACATATTTGTTGAGTTTATTTTTTTTAAGAAGATTACCAACATTTATTAGGAACATGGAAAAAATGTTGAGAATTTTAACGAGATTTGATGAAATTATTATCTAAATTTGAGTATAAAGAATTTTGGATTAACCTATTTTTATTAAGTTAATTTTTGAAATTATTCTTAGTTTAGTATAGGAACTTGATTAAATTATATTATACCATAAATTATAAATTTTAAAAAATTCCGGGAGGTTAGTCATGAATGTTAAAAATTCATTCTTTGTTTTTTCAATTATCTTAATAACTTCTCTTTCATTGACCACTTTTGCTCAAGTAGGCAATGAATTTTCAATTGAAGTAAGCACGGATTCAACTTTTGCAATTGCATTTGCAGAAGATGGATCTAAATATATGATTGTCTACAGAAGAGAAAAAGGCTTTACTGGTGCAGATGTGGTAGCGCAATTTCATTCTAAATCAGATCACTCATTAATTGGAAATCCTATTGTGCTTGGTTCAACTGTGATCCCAGCCTGGGATTTTGATCTTGGAATACTTCAAGCTGCATTTGATGGTGAAAGATTTTTAGTTGTATGGACAAATGGAACAAATGGAGGAATTCAGTACAGATTTATAGATGCTCAAACTTTTGAGTTGAGTAATCTTTATTCATTTCCAACATTACCATCATATCTCTCAAACAATGGTTTACATTTCAATTCCTCGTTGAATAAATTTTTATTAATCTCATCAATTAAACAGCCTTCAGGTTATTACATAATAAAAAACTTTATTCAAAAAAATGGATTTTTAGAATCGAGTTCTTCAGTAATCTCATTTGCAACGAGAAAAGAAAATTGTACAGCTTTTGGAGATTCTAAATATTTGGTTGTATCTATTAAGGAAGCTTCAGGAGGTGATGACTATGAAGTTTGGGGAAGGGTTTTAAATCAGGATGGTTCAACATCAGGTTCAGAATTTTTAATTGATGGAAGTAATTATCCAAGTGATAATCCAGTTTTTGTAACTTTTGTTAATGGAAAATTTATTTGTGTTTTTCCTGACCAAGAACCAACAGGATGGAATTTATATGCGAGAATCATCAATTCCGATGGAACGGTTCAACCTGAAAGATACTTAGTTTCCAATTCTGGCTGGTTGACACCCTGTATAATCAAGGGAGATAATTCTCTGTTGTTTACAAGCACTTCAGTCAACCCGGATCCAAATTTTTGTTTTGTCCTGGGTAAATTTTATGATTTTAACATGAATTCCCTAAGCGACGAATTTATTATTTATGAACCTAAGTTCGGAAAAATTCCAATGAGTGGATTTGGCGCTTATGGTAATAATAAGTTTTATGTTTACACTAATCGAGTAAATCTTGCTTTCTCTCAAGATTCAAGTATATTTTTTACAAATGGTGATATTTATGGAGTTTCAATTAATGCACCAACAGGAGTGGATGATGAAATAAATATTCCTGTTAGAAATGAATTGCACCAGAATTATCCAAATCCGTTCAATCCTTCTACTAAAATTAGTTTTTCGCTTTCTAATAGTTCCTTGGTTAAAATAAAATTGTATGATCTACTTGGGAATGAAATTGCAACATTATTAAATGAATTTAAATCTGCAGGAAAACACTCTTTTGAATTAAATGCCAATCATCTGAACCTGCAAAGTGGTGTTTATTTTTACAGAATGATCACAGAAGATTATCAATCTGTGAGAAAAATGGTTTATCTAAAATAGTAACTCAGAGGAAGATTCTATCATTCACAATTTGAAATGACTGATAGAATCTTCCTTAGTTTTTTATTTCACAACTCGGGCAAACACATTCATATTCTGACCGGAAAAAATTAGCGTGGCTGGTTTTCTAATTAATTCTTTTAGCTTTGAGTATTTTGTTTGTGAGTGTACTGTTTCAGAAATTTTTGAATCTGTCTTAAAAATTCTTAATGGATTTAAAAACGATTTCTGAATATAGATGCTTTTAAAACCACAAATCTTTAGAAGATTTTTTATAGAACCTGGAGAATAGTGAAATAGATGATATGGCAGACTCCAGCCATTCCAATTTTCTTTATGAAGGAATCGATCAAGACTCATCACATTTGGTAGTGAAATCCACACTATCCCTTTGGGGTTCAATAACGATTTTGCTTTGAATAGAGTTTCAACGGGGTTGGGAATGTGTTCAAAGGAATGATAGAAAAGGATCACATCAAATTTTTTATCTGAAGAAAAAGTGATTAGATCTGCATTTAAAATCTCAATATTAAATTTTTCTTTTGCAATCTTTACACTATATAAAGAAGGTTCAATACCTACTGCATCGTAGCCTAACTCTTTAAATGAACTTACAAACAAGCCAAATCCAGCACCTACTTCGAGAATCGATTTAAATTCACCGAATTTTTTTGAGATTAATTCAGAATAATATTTCGCTGAGTTTAAGAATGAATTATAAATCAGATTAGATTCATATAAGTAATTCGAGAAATATTCTTCATCGTAAAGCCTTATTAAATCTTTCTCAGGATTTTTTAAGAAAACCACTTTACACTCAGAACATTTCTGTAATATATAATCCTTTACTTTTTTGAATACATAAATATTATTTGACTTGCAAACAAGACAAATCATTAAAGTTACTTTACTTCCAAATCCCTTTTACCTTGAACAAATTCTTCAGCAATTCTTACATCGTGTGGACTTCCAATAAATAATGGAACTCGCTGATGCAATTCTTTTGGTTCAATATCTAAAATTCTTTGATAACCATTTGATGCTTTCCCGCCAGCCTGTTCAACAATGAATGCGAGAGGATTGCATTCGTAAATCAGACGGAGTTTACCATTTGGATTTTTATTATCTCTTGGGTACATAAAAATTCCGCCGTAAATCAGATTACGATGAAAATCAGCAACCAGTGAACCAACATATCTTGCTGAATATGGTCGACCCGTTTCTTTATCGTGCTGTTGTAAATATTTGATGTACTTTTTTAATCCATCATCCCAGTATAAATAATTTCCTTCATTGATTGAATAGATTTTTCCTTTCGTTGGAATTCGAATATTATCATGACTTAACAAAAACTCACCAACAGCGGGATCCAGAGTAAATCCATAGACTCCATTTCCCGTTGTATAAACAAGAATAGTACTTGAACCATACACAATGTATCCAGATGCAACCTGTTCAGTACCTTTTTGCAGGCAATCTTCTATTGTGCCTGGTCCATTGCCTTTTGATTTTCGTCGATAGATTGAAAAGATAGTGCCGATGCTAATATTCACATCGATGTTTGATGAACCATCAAGTGGATCGAACAATAGAACATATTTACCAATTTTATTTTCAGTTGGAATGTAAATTAAGTTTTCTTCTTCTTCAGATGCCATTACACAGAGGTGTCCACCGTGATTCATAGCGTTTATCAATGTTTCATGAGCATACACGTCCAGTTTTTTTACATCTTCTCCATGAATGTTTTTTGTTCCTGTAAAACCTAAAATATCTACCAACCCTGCTTTATTAACCTCAAGTGAAATTATTTTAGCTGCAAGAGCTAAATCAGAAAGTAAATCTGATAGTTCTCCAGTTGCTTCTGGGTGTTTACGTTCATTTTCAATGATGTGTCTTTCCAAGGTCAAAAAACGTTTTGGTATTGGCATGATTCCTCCTCAATTAATTATTGTTAATGGATTGTTTTCTATCTGAAACTCTGGTTTGTAGAGAAGGGTGAATATTGGTAAGAAAATCTTTTTCATATATAAGAAGTTATAAAGCAAAAAAATTGGAATCTCTTCTTGATTAAGATTTTCGAACTTTTGACCCTCCATATATTTTTTGTACCCCCGAGAGGATTCGAACCTCCGACACGCGGTTTAGGAAACCGCTGCTCTATCCATCTGAGCTACGGGGGCAATTTCAAATTTGCTATTGCAATTTAAAAATAAGGTTGATTGGAAGAAAATATTTTAATTAATGAATCTTAATAAATTTAAGTATCAATAAAGTCTGAATGTTTTTTAATATTGGTAAAACTTAATACTCTATAACTTAAACCAGAAAGTTCTTTCATTACAATATATTAACTGAACGTGGTTTAATATTTGTCGTGGGGAGAATATTAAAAAATTTTTTTTGATATACTGAACCTTAAAAGCCATATAGATTGTTAATTAATAAAAAGTAGGATTTATGTTAAAAATTTTGTTGACTCTCTTATTTATTCTAATAACAAATATTTATTCACAGGAAATAAATGGTTTAATTAGAGGCAGAGTTTTAGAAAAGAATACTCTTCTGCCACTTCCCTTTGCAAATGTTATTATTCTTGGATCTAATTATGGTGCTTCTACAGATCTTGATGGAAACTTTATCATAAATAATGTTCCGATAGGTATTTACCAGGTTCGGGCTTCTGTTATTGGTTATAAAACTATTGTTGTAAGTGATGTGATGGTAAAACCAGGCAAGTCAGTTACGGTTAATTTTGAGCTTGTACCAGAAATAATTGAGATTAAAGATGTTGTTGTGAAAGCAGACTTTTTTAATAAGAATATTCTTGAGCCAGTTAGTTCGAGAAGTTTTTCACAGGAAGAAATCAGAAGAAGTCCGGGCGGATTTGAAGATGTGGTAAGGTCATTATCTGTTTTACCAGGAATTGCTCAAGCTGATGCGGGTAGAAATGATCTGGTTGTGCGCGGCGGTGCACCATCTGAAAATTTATATGTTGTTGATGGTTATGAGATTCCTAATATAAATCACTTTGGAACTCAAGGTGCAACAGGTGGACCCATTAGTTTTATTAATCTGGATTTTGTGCGGGATGTTTCTTTTTCTACTGGCGGATTTCCGGTGCTCTATGGTGATAAAATTTCTTCCACACTAAAAATAAATCTTCGTGAAGGAGATAATGTTAATTATGATTTCAAAGGAACTCTCTCCGCAACATTGTTCGGTTTCGATGTTGAAGGACCAGCATTTAACCAGAATTCATCTTTTATTATATCAGCAAGAAGAAGTTATTTAGATTTTATTTTCAAAGCTGCTGGATTTTCATTCGTTCCTGAATATTATGATTTATTGGCTAAATATGATCATAAATTAGACAACATTAACTCAATTAGCTTTCTCTACATTGGTGCATTTGATAGAGTAAAATTTTTCAACGATACAGAGGAAAAAAGACAGAATAACGCTCGAATACTTGGAAATAATCAAACACAATATATTGCTGGATTGAGTTATAAAAGAGTATTTTCAAATGGCTATATGAATTTAAGATATTATAGAAACTTTACAGACTACGATTCAAGACAAAGTGATACTCTTTTAAATCCAATATTTAAAAACATTTCGAGAGAAGAAGAAAATAATTTTCAACTTGATGTTGTTCATAAGTTCTTTAAGAATTTAGAAATGAATTTTGGAGC
>CAZGQO010000010.1:0-112513 GCA_964527925.1 uncultured Ignavibacteriaceae bacterium | reverse complement strand
TTTGGAGTTCAGAATACATTGTCATTTATTCAGGAAGGAATGAACGGAGAAAATTTTCTTATCGACAGGTTAGAACGACGTGCAAAAAGTCAAATGGTTGGAATGCTTGGATTATTAAAGTTTTGTTATGATAACAAAGATGAAATTAAAAATTTAGTCTATAATGAAAGACAGAAGTTAAAAGAAAATAAGGTTAATGATAAGGTAGCAATTCAACTGGAACATTATTCAGATGGGAATACACTTGAAATAAAGTTGTTCTCCTATCGAACAAATGAAGATACGATTATTAAAGTTACTGATTTCAGAAATAAGATTAGATCTCTTTATGATGTAAAAAGACCTTTAGGTTATCTTATTCCAAAAGAATTAAATAAAGTGAAAGATTGGATGGATAAACATAATCTCAAATATTCTAAATTGAATGATGTTAATTCACTGACAGTTGAAAGATATTTTATCGATTCACTTGGCAAAATTGATTTTGAAGGAGATACAATAATAAACCCGGTAATTCGTGTTGAATATAATATTGAAAGAATTGATTTAGCTAATTGTTACTTTTTACCAGTACAACAATTAAAAAATAATCTCATTGTTTTAGCACTCGAACCAAAATCTATGGTAGGATTGGTTACTTATAAAGAATTTTCCTTTATGCTTAGGGAAAAGGATTATTACCCAATTTTACGTGTTGTAAGCAGGTGAGAAAAAATAAATTTTTAGAAAATGAAAGAGGTTGTCATGTAGACTCTCCAGACGACCTTATTGAATTTATAAAATCTACGATTTCATCCTTTCGCCAAGCTCCTCATAGATAAATAGCCAGCCGACGATTTTTCCAATATCAATTTCTTCAAAATTATTCCAGTAATCTCTGTCGCGAACATATCGTGAACTCGTGTCTTCTTTTGGAATTTTCTCTGTCTCTTCAATAATCTTTTTAAATCTATCAATCCATTTCTGAAAATTTTTCTCTCTTAAATCAACCCAGCCATCATGTGCCCATAGGTCAAACATCTTGTCGTCAACCTTGATATCATTCTCACCACGATAAGGTGGTATTTTAATTTCTGGTCCTCTAATTAACTTCTTTCCATTTGAAAGTAAAATCGGAATACCGATAGAAATTATTTGTGATCTAAAAACTCGATTATTTTTAATTAATTCTTCTGCTTTCTTGGAAATATCCTTTGCATTTTGTTTTATCACATTTAACATCGACCCATATAAAATTTTTAATATCTGAGCTTCGTAAAGAAGTTTTGAAAGTCGTGGCGGACCTAACATTTCGAAAGCAACCGAATCACTACCATATTGTTCTTCAAGTCTTTTCATTTTTCTGATGGCAGTATTGTGTAAAAATCCTGCCCGATAAGTTGGTTCTAATGTTGCGTGATCAAGAGCATTGATTATATCATGGCCAGTGTTTCCGCCTTTCAATTCAAAAACAACTGTCTCGGCAATTTCTTCAGGGGTTACATATTCCATCTGACCAAGACTGGAAATTGCATCAAACTCGCCGCGAGAAAAAATACCGTTTTCTCCAGTATCGATATAGACCGCTTTTAATTTTTCACCTGTTTTTTCAAAAGGTATTTCATCTTTAATTCTGAAAACATCGCTTAATTCAACTGCTAATTCTGGCTTAAGATCTATAAGTTCAACAGGTTTTCCACCTTTTTTGATTTCACCATAACCAATTTTTTTCCAGGCAATTGCTGCTGTAGGTTTGATTTCTTTTGTTATTGGTGCATTTGGAGTTCTTGCAAGAAGGAATAAGAGCAAAGTATGTGCGCCTGCAACTGAAGATTTACTCAATAAAACTCTTGATGGTTTTTCTTCGCTGTGAGTGTAAGGGATGTTGAGACCCATTCCACCAGTTCCGCTTGTTCCAATTTTAAGGTAAATCTGTGTTTTTGCTTCTTCCATGCTTTTATATAATATCTGAACATGTCTAATCAACTGTGGAATGTAGAGAGTTGCGAGAAGTCTTTCACTTTGTTCGATTATACTATCAAGATTTTTTGATTGAATAGCCTTTATAACATCTCTTCCAACACTATAAATATTTTGATAAGCAATTCCTGTAGCAGTGTTGATACTATCTACTATTATTGATGGTTTAAATGTAGAGATTAATTGATAAAGACTTGATGCGTGTAAAATTTCATCGTTTAATTCTTCGAGTACATCATCAATTATGATTTTTCTAAATTCAGGATTCTGAAGAAGTTCGATTTTATTTTTGTCTTTCCATTCGTTGCGTAAAAAAATATTTCCCCACCACGGAATCAGATTTTGAGAAGGAAAATCAGGAAATTCACGAGAAAGGTTTTCAACTGCCTCCTTTGCCTCCCATTCGTTTAGAGAGGCAAGAATGATGGTTGAAGGATTTTCAACTATGATTCGTCGGGCGACAGCATAACCGACTAATCCCCAACCACCAAGAATTAGAACAGTTTTACCTCTAATATCCATAATAGCCTCTTATATGTTAATTAATTTTTTTGTTTTAACTTTGTATTACAAAATTACTGAAAAATTCAATCGCTTGAGCTAAATCATATTAAAGGTAAACTTATGAAGGTAAGTGAATTATTAAACGAAGACAATATTTTACTCGATGTTGAAGCTAAAGATAAATATGAATTAATTGATAAATTGATTGATGTTGTTACAAATTCAGGAAAAGTCCTGGATAAGGAAAAAGTTAGAAATTGTGTTTATGAAAGAGAAAAAATATTGAGCACTGGAGTTGGTAAAGGTTTTGCAGTCCCACATGGTAAAACCGATGCTGTCACTGACATTGTTCTTGCATTTGCAATCACAAAAGAACCACTTGATTACGAAGCTCTTGATAAACAGCCAGTGAGACTTGTTCTGTTGATGGTTGGGAAAGATAGCCTTGTTAGTTCACACATTAAACTTTTGAGCAGAATTTCTCGTTTGATGAACAACGATGAGTTTAGAGAAAATTTATTAAATGCGAAAACAAAACAGGAAGTTTTAGAAATTTTTAGAAAAGAAGAATCAAATTATTTCGATGTTTAATCGTAAAATCCTTCAGGAGGGGAAATTGTATAAATCCATCCGCGGCACTAAAGATATTTTTCAACCTGAAATTTTTCACTGGCAAAAATTGGAGTCCACTGTTCACCAGATAATGAAAAGTTATAACTACACTGAAATTCGAACTCCCATTTTTGAAGAAACAGGTTTATTTGCTCGTGGAATTGGTAATGAGACAGATATAGTCAGCAAAGAAATGTATACTTTTGTTGATAAGAGCAATACAAGTTTGACACTTAAACCTGAGATGACAGCAAGCGTTGTTCGTGCTTTCATTCAACATAATCTTGGTGAACTTAGACCAGCTAACAAATTTTATTACATCTCACCGGCTTTTCGACAGGAAAGACCTCAGGCAGGTAGATTAAGACAATTTCATCAAATTGGTGCAGAAATTTTTGGAGTTCCTAATTACACAGCAGATGGTGAATTAATAATTTTAGCTTTCGACTTGCTTACTCGTCTAAATGTTAAAAATTTGAATTTCCAATTGAACAGTGTTGGTTGTCAGAATTGTCGTCAAGAATTTGTAAAAAATCTTGTTGCCTATTTCGAACCTTTGAAAGAAAAACTATCCCCCGAAAGTCAGATTAGATTAACAAAAAATCCTTTGCGAATTTTAGATTCAAAAGATGAACGAGATATAAAATTTAAGAAGGATGCACCATCAATATTAAATCATCTTTGCGATGATTGTAAATCTCATTACGAAGGATTGAAAAACTTTTTGATTCGAAACAATATCAAGTTTGAAGAAAATCCCTTTCTTGTTCGTGGACTTGATTATTACACAAAAACTGCTTTTGAATTTACATCAAGTGACCTCGGTGCACAGAATGCAATTTGCGGCGGCGGAAGATACGATTTGTTAGTCGAACAGCTTGGCGGGAAACCAACGCCTGGTGTTGGCTGGGCTTGCGGCATTGAAAGAATTCTTCTTGCTTCTGAAAAATATGAAGAGAAAATTCAACAAAATGTTGATGTGTTTTTTGTAGTCTTAGGTAATGAAATCAAAACAAAAGCTTTTCACTATTTAACTCAATTACGAAAGAATAATATTACAGCAGAAATTGATTTATTAGATAGAAGTTTAAAGGCACAACTTCGTGAAGCAAATCGTTTAAATGCAAAGTGTGCGTTAATCTTAGGTGAAGAGGAAATCAAAAAAGAAATTGTGATTGTGAAAAATCTTTTGAATAGTGAACAGATTGAAATTCCTTTAGTTGATGTTGTTTCTTATCTTAAGAAAGAATTAAAACTGTAAATTAAATGGCAAAGACTAAATATTTTGTTCCAGATAAAGAGAAGCCTCATTTCAATAAAGAGAAGGGTTGGATTGAGAAAATCGATTTTCTAATTCGACCATTTTTCATTTCCGAAGATAGTAATGCGAGTCCTGATTTTGTTCTCGATATTTTTACTTTTAGAGAGTTCACTTACTTCCGATATTTAATTGATTATGAATTGAAAAGAAAAGGTAGAGATATTCAAATCACTCTCAAGGGATTAAATACAGATAACCAAACTTTCCCTGATACAGGTAAAGCGAATGCGAGAATTATTTTTAAAGATTTAATCGGTAGTTATAACTTCATTATCAAACGGTCAAGTGGAGAAGAAAATTTATTTCAATTTTATATTGATCCAATTCAGCAGAAGATTATCTTAAAAAAAGAATTGCCAGATAAAAAATCCAACAGAAAATTTGTAGAACTATTGGGATAATAAATGTGTCCAGAGCTTTTTAAAATAGGACCACTTACAGTTTACAGCTACGGCTTAATGCTGGGAATTGCTTTCATAGTAGCAAGTTATATCCTCTCACTTGAATTCAAACGAAAAGGCATTCATCCCGACCTGGCATCTGAAGTTACTTTTCTTGCACTGATCTTTGGAATCATTGGAGCAAAACTTTTTCATTTATTTGATGTATGGGATGATTTTTTACGAGACCCAATTGGTGAAATTTTTTCTGCCGGTGGACTCGTTTGGTATGGTGGATTTCTTGTTGCATTAATTGCAGTTTATATCAACAGTCGCAGAAGAAATTTACCATTTTTAGTTTTAGGTGATTCGGTGGCGCCGGCTCTTGCTCTTGGATATGGAATTGGAAGAATTGGCTGTCATCTTTCTGGTGATGGTGACTATGGAATTCCAACAAATTTGCCCTGGGGAGTTGATTACTCAAAAGGAACTTATCCTCCATCATATGCATTCAGAGGAACTGAAATCGCAAAAAATTATCCCAATGGAGTTGTACCAGACAATACGCCGCTTCATCCAACTCCAATTTATGAGTTTTTACTTGGTGTAATTATTTTTTTAGTTTTATGGAAAATGAGAAAACGAACAGATGTGAATGGTAAAATTTTTATGTGGTTCTTAATTTTGCATGGTAGCGCTCGATTTTTGGTGGAGTTTATTCGAATCAATCCAAGAATTTTATTTGGACTTTCTGAAGCGCAACTTATATCGATTATTCTTATTGCAGGCGGAATTGTTGGTTTATATTTTCTGAAGAAAAATCCTGGTCTTGTACAATTTGATCCAAAGCAGATTATTTATAAATCAAAAAACAAATGATTAGTTTTAATTAAACTAATCAAATAAGAGAGAACGAGAGTATTAGCTACTTCAAATCTGTGGCTTTACGAAGTAGCGGGTTTTTAATATTGTAAATTGAACGACTAATAATTAGTTATCATGTAAAACAAAAATTCTTAGGAGAGTTATGCCATTAATAGTTGGACGTCAACCGGTGATTGAAGCATTAAAATCAAAAAATTTTGTTGAAAAAATTTATATCCTTTACGGAGCTCGAGGAGCTCAGATTAACCAAATAAAATTTCTTGCTTCCAAACGAAAAACTAAAGTTGTTTTTCTCAGCAAACAAAAATTTCGGGAATTGACTCCAAGCACCACAACACAGGGAGTTGCTGCTTTAGTTGGTGAAAGAGAATACAGCGATATCGATGATATCCTAAGAGTTGCTGAAGAAAGGAATGAAATACCATTCATACTTTTGCTTGAAAATATTCAGGATCCAAGAAATCTTGGTGCTTTAATAAGAACTGCGGATTGCATGGGTGTGCATGGAATTATTTTACCAAAAGATCGTTCAGCAAATATTAATCAAGATACAGTAAAAGCTTCAGCAGGCGCAGTTGAACATATGCCAATCGCAAAAATTACAAATGTTGCACAGACAATTGAAGAACTTAAATCAAAAGGTTTATGGATAGTTGGTACATCATCTAAAGCCGACAAAGTTTTAACCGAATTTGATTTTAATATTCCTCTGGTTCTTGTTTTTGGTCAGGAAGGTCAGGGTATGAGAAGATTGACAGAAGAAAAATGTGATTTTCTTGTAAAAATTCCCTTATTCGGGAAAGTCGAATCGTTGAATGTTTCTGTTGCCTGTGGAATGTTTTTGTATGAAATTAGACGGCAGAAAAGCATGATAAAAAATAAATTGTCTAAACCTGTTAAAACAGAAACAACTGAGTAGTTTTTGTTCGAGAATTTTTGGGAAATTAAGAATTTCACCTGTTTTCTTTTCATTGTTTGTCTAAACCATTGTTTCTATATTTGTAAAAATTTGAACAAAATTTTGCATAGAGTTGAAATTCTACGAGAAATCTTTTCTGGAAAACGGTATTCGTATCTTAACCCAGCAGGTAAACTCGATAAAATCTTTTACATTAGGAATCTGGGTGAATGTGGGTTCGAGAGATGAGGATGATAGGTTGAATGGCTTATCTCATTTCATTGAACATTGTGCCTTCAAAGGAACAAAAAATAGATCATCAAAAAAGATAGCAGTTGATGTTGAAAAATTAGGTGGGTATCTTAACGCCTTCACCACGAAAGAGCATACCTGTTTTTACGCAAGATCACTAAGCGAACATTTCGAAGAAACTTTTGAAGTACTTGCTGACCTTGTTAAAAATCCAGTTTTCCCTGATGAAGAGATAGAGAAGGAAAAGTCAGTTATTCTTGAAGAAATATCTTCAATTAATGATACTCCCGATGAAGTAATTTTTGATCTTATAGAAAAAGAATTGTTCAACTCACATCCGCTTGGAAATCCAATCATTGGAAATGAAGAAAATATTTTAAGATTTAATTCAACCGATGCAAGAAAATTTATCAATGAAAATTATACAGCAGATAAAATAGTTGTTTCTCTGGCTGGTCCAATCCCTCACCAGAAAGTAGTTGAACAAACAATAAAATTTCTTGGTGATATTCCTGCAGTTAAAAACAATTCAAATAGAACCGAACCTGACCTTTTTAATTCTAAGATTGAAAAAGAAATTCAAAAAGACATAAATCAAGTTCATATTTGTATTGCCAGAAAAACTTTTGGCGTTAAAGACAAAAGAAGATCTCAGCTGGCACTTTTAAATTTAATTTTAGGTGGAATGACAACTTCACGTTTATTTCAGAAAATTCGTGAAGAACAAGCTCTGGCATATAACACCACATCGTTTTTGAACAATTACTATGATGCTTCAATCATTGGAGTTTATGTTAGTACCTTTTTTAATAATCAGAATAAAGTTTTGAATTTATTAAAGGAAGAGTTTGATAATTTACTTAAGAATGGAATTACAGAAGCTGAGTTTGAAATTGCCCGCAATTATTTAAAAGGCGGAATTTCAATGTCTTTAGAAAATACTTCTTCTAAAGCTTCTCACCTTGCCGTAAATGAGTTTTATTATGGTGAAGTAAAATCGATTGAAGAAATTTTTAAATCAATTGATAGTGTTCAGAAAAATGATCTTGATTCATTGTGTGGTGAAATCATGAATTGGGATGATTTTTCCATTTACAAAATTATCCCGCAACAAAGAGGGAAAAATGGAAACCAATGCTAAGATAATTCCATCGATTTCTAATCGTGCAAAATCGATGCAGGCATCGCCGCTTCGGAAACTTGCTTCGATTGCTGAAGATCGAAAGAAAAAAGGGATCAAAGTATATCACTTAAACATTGGTCAGCCTGACCTTCTAACAGATAAAGTGTTTTATGATGAATTATTGAAAATTCCACGAACAACAGTTGCTTATGCACCATCCAATGGTATACCCCAAACCATCAAAGCATGGAAAAAATATTTCGAACAAGTGGGCATTAACTTCAATGAAAATGAAATAATTGTAACTCAGGGCGGTTCCGAAGCAATTATTTTTGCAATGTGTACAATCTGCGATACCGATGAAGAAATTATTGTGTTTGAACCATTTTATACTAATTACAATGGATTTGCAACTATTGCAAATGTTATGCTGGTTCCAATTCCCTTATCAATTCAAAATGGATTTCATCTTCCCGATGAAGAAGAAATTGAAAAGTATATCACTCCAAAAACAAAAGGAATTTTAATTACCAATCCTTCGAATCCTACTGGTACAGTTTATTCAAGAGATGAATTACAAAGATTAGTCAACCTTGTTAAAAAGTACAATTTGTTTTTACTCTCAGACGAAGTGTATCGTGAGTTTGTTTACGAAGGAAAATTTGTAAGTGTGATGGATTTCCCGGAAATAGATCAACAAACAATTTTGCTTGATAGTGCATCAAAGAGATTTAATGTTTGCGGAGCTCGAATTGGTGCTCTGGCAAGTCACAATCTCGATGTTGTTCAAACAGCATTCAAATTTGGAATGGCTCGGCTCTCAGTCGCTTCAATTGAGCAGCTTGCGATCATTCCGATGCTCGAAGATCCATTCAGATTTACAACTCCAATAGTTGAAGAATTCCGAAAACGAAGAGATGTTGTTTACGAATCACTTTCAGAAATTAAAAATGTAACTTATTATAAACCTGAAGGTGCTTTTTACATTGTAATTGGTTTACCAGTTGATGATGCAGATCACTTTGCAAGATGGTTGATTGAAGATTTCGATTATAATAATGACACAGTTTTACTTGCTCCAGCTCAGGGTTTTTATGCATCACCAGATAAAGGCAAAAACGAAGTACGCCTTGCGTTTATGCTGAATATTGAGGATATGAAAAAATCACTGAAAATAATTTCTATTGCACTCGAAGAATATTTGAACAAATTTAATCAATAAGTAGGTTAACAATGCCAAAGATTACAATTGACGGAATACAATACGAATTCAATCCTGGTGAAACAATAATTCAAATTACCACACGAAATGGAATTGAAATACCTCACTATTGCTGGCATCCAAGGCTTTCTGTATCAGGTAATTGCAGAATGTGTCTTGTAGAAGTAGAAAAGATGCCCAAGCTTGTTATTGCCTGCGCAACACAAGCGATGGATGGAATGGTTGTTCATACAAAATCAGAAAAAGCAGTCAAAGGTCGTGAACATGTAATGGAATTTCTTTTAATCAATCATCCACTCGATTGTCCAATTTGTGATGAAGCTGGTGAATGTAAATTACAGGAATACGCTTACGAACATGGTACAGGTGTTAGTCGTTTTATTGAAGAAAAAAATCATAAACCTAAAAGAGTTAAGCTTGGTCCTTATGTAATGTTCGATGCTGAAAGATGCATCTCTTGCTCACGATGCATCAGATTCTCAAAAGAAATTGCAAAAGCTGATCAATTAACATTTGTTCAAAGAGGAGATAGAGTAACAATAGAAACATTTCCAGGTAAACAATTTGATAATCCTTACTCATTGAATGTTGTTGATATTTGTCCTGTGGGTGCTTTGACAAGCATTGATTTTCGTTTCAAAGCACGTGTGTGGGAAATGTCAGCAACAAAAAGTATCTGTATTGGTTGTGCACGAGGTTGCAACATTGATATCTGGGTGAGAAACAATGAAATTTTGAGATTAACTCCAAGATTAAATGAAATGGTAAACGATTACTGGATGTGTGATCATGGAAGAATTAAAACTTTCAAATTGGTTAATGCTGATGATAGAATCGATGGACCATTTATTAAAAAAGAAAATCAATTAACCAGTGTGAACTGGGATGAAGCTGTAATAAAAACTGTATCAGAAATTAAGAGATTCAAACCAAATGAAGTTGCAGTTATAGCTTCACCTTTTGCAACTCTTGAAGATAATTATGTGCTGCAGAAATTTTCTAAACAGGTCTTAAAAACTAATAATATCTTTTACATTCAACACATCAAACTAGGTGATCAGGATGATATCTTAATTCGGGAAGATAAAACTCCAAACTCAACTGGATTGAAGCTCTTAGGAATTGATAATTCCAAAAATGGTTTGAGCATAGATACTCTGCCTGAATTAATTAATTCACGAACGATACGATGCTTGATTGTAGTTGAAGATGATATTGTGAGTGTAAATAGCCATATGAAAGAAGCTGTAAGGAATCTTGATTTTCTTTTAGTATTTGCAACTAATAAAAACAAAACTACAGAATTTGCTGATGTTGTTTTCCCTGCTGCTACTTATGCAGAAAAAAATGGAACGATGATAAACTTCCAGGGAATTATTCAAAGATTAAGACCAGCAGTTGCTACAATTGAATTAGAT
This sequence comes from uncultured Ignavibacteriaceae bacterium, assembly GCA_964527925.1. Lineage (GTDB taxonomy): Bacteria > Bacteroidota > Ignavibacteria > Ch128b > Ch128b > Ch128b. The sequence continues at coordinate 101,939 of CAZGQO010000010.1, read as the reverse complement.
AGAAGTTTAGATGGATTGGCTCAAAGTCGTTGGGATAAATTTGGTACTCAATTTGACAAGTGGAGTAGAGGAAGAAGAGTTGATGCACATTCAGACTGGAAGATAATTTCAAAAATTTCAAATGCACTTGGATATAAATTTGATTATGAAACATCAGAAGATGTTTTTGAAGAAATGACAAATACTATCAAAGAACTTGCTGGTCTTGATTATGACCAGATTGGAGATAATGGTTATAAGTTGAAATCATCAAAATTAATGAAAGAAAAAATTCTGGTATAATTATGATTCTAATTCCACTTACTAAAATTGCAATTGCCATCGGATTGTTGCTCTTCGTTGTAACTTATCTGGTTTACTTCGAAAGAAAAATCAGTGCATGGATTCAGGATAGAATAGGACCTAATAGAGTTGGACCATATGGTCTGCTTCAGTCTCCAGCGGATGTTTTGAAGTTATTCTTTAAGGAAGATATTGTACCATTTGCTGCAAATAAATTTGTTCACTCACTTGCTCCAGTAATTTCCTTAACAGTTGCAATGTCCACTTATGCAGTTATTCCTTTCGGTCCTGAAATTAATCTGTTTAATGAAAAAGTGAAGTTAATAGTTGCCGATGTAGATATTGGAATTCTTTTTATTCTTGCCTTTGCTTCCATTGGTGTTTATGGAATTACACTCAGTGGTTGGGGGTCGAACAATAAATATTCATTGCTTGGTGGACTAAGATCAAGTGCACAAATGATTAGTTATGAACTTTCGATGGGAATTTCTGTTGTTGGTGTTTTGATTGTTTCAGGATCATTAAGAATATATGACATAATTGATCATCAACAGGGTTGGATGTGGAATGCATTTATTCAACCGATTGGATTTATCACTTTTGTTGTTGCTGCCTTTGCAGAAACAAACAGACTCCCATTCGATTTACCTGAAGCTGAGCCAGAACTAGTTGGCGGTTACCATACAGAATATAGCAGCTTAAAATTTGCAATGTTCTTTTTAGCTGAGTATGCTAATATGATAATTGCAAGTTGCTTGATTGCTGCTTTGTATCTTGGTGGCTGGCATTTACCTTTTGTTGATTCTTCTTCACTTAGTTCTGGATGGTTACCACTGATTTCAGTAGCAATATATCTTGCGAAAGTTGGTTTTCTATTATTTGTGTTTATTTGGGTTAGATGGTCAATTCCTCGTTTCCGATATGATCAACTAATGAATCTTGGCTGGAAGGTGATGTTGCCTCTTTCATTAGTAAATTTAGCCTGGGTAACTTTAATTGTTTATTATTTCAAAATTTGATTGAGGGTTTTTATGGTTCCAAAAAAGAGAAAAAAAGATTTAAACTTTTTTGAGAGAATTTATATTGTTGAAATCTTAAAGGGAATGTTTTTAACACTTAAACATCTCTTCAAACCAAAATTTACAAGACAATACCCAGAAGAAAAATATATTCAACCACCTTCTTTTCGTGGCAGACCTGTTTTAGTTATGGATAATGGAAAAGAAAGATGTGTTGCTTGTGGTTTGTGTTCGAGAGTTTGTCCTGCACTTGCCATTCAAGTTCAGGCGGCAGAAACTGAAGATGAAAAAGAAAGATATCCCGTCTTATTCGAAATTAATATGTTAAGATGTATCTTTTGTGGTTTCTGTGAAGAGGTTTGTCCTGAGGAAGCAATTGTGATGAGCAAGGATTATGAACTTGTATTTACGAAATACGAAGATGCAATTTTTGGAAAAGATAAACTTTTAGTACCAGCTGAAAAATTGAAAGATCGAATTGAATTCGTTAGAGAATATCACGGATGATTAATCACTCCACCAGATATCTCTACACATAGGTTTGCGACTTTTTTTCTTAAAGATATTGACAGTCAATATCCCAAAAACAAATCCACCAATATGTGTCCACTAGGCAACTCCACCTGTTGCGGTTGTTTCAACAGCTAAAGCTAAAGTACCTTGAAATAATTGCGTTATAAACCAAAAGCCAAGTACAATTAATGCTGGCAATTTCATAACATCCCAGAAAAATAATATTGGAATGACAACAACAACTCCTGCATATGGATAAAGCATCATAGATCCTCCAAGCACTCCAGCAATTGCACCACTTGCACCAATAGTCGGAATTTCTGAATCTGAATTAGTGATAATGTGAGCACCAGCAGCAGCTAAACCACAAAGCAGATAAAATAAAAAATATCTTCCGTATCCCATACGATCTTCTACATTATCACCAAAAATCCAGAGATAAAACATATTACTTATTAAATGTAACCAACCACCATGCAAAAACATCGATGTAAAAAGTGGAATCATCCTTTCCGACATCAAGAAACAGAGTACACTACCATCATCAAATCGAATTCCTTCATAAAAATATTTGACTGGTATAACTCCAAAAGTTCGAATGAATGATTCCAGTTCTTCACCGAGTGATAATTCAAACAAAAACGCTATTACATTTATAACAATTATAGATACTGTTACAAACGGATATGATCTTGATGGTATATCGTCTTTAATTGGAATCATTTTGCTGCAAGTCCTTTTCTGTTAATAATAATAAAGTTAACTATAATTTGAATTTAGTTTAATATAAAAGGATGTTGTTTGCAGAGATATGATTAATTAATTTTATAAAAATTGGAAAGCTATAATGTTTGCAAAGGTATACTCAGCAGCAACTTATGGAATTGATGCAATTATTGTCGAGGTTGAAACACACCTTGAAAGTCAGGTTCCATCTTTTGCAATAGTTGGATTACCAGATAGTGCAGTCAAAGAAAGTCGTGAAAGGGTAATTGCAGCAATAAAAAACTCAGGTTATCAATTTCCAGTTAAAAAGATTACAATTAACCTTGCACCAGCTGATATTAAGAAAGAAGGAAGTTTGTATGACCTTCCTATTGCATTAAGCATTCTTCAAGCCAGTGAATTGATTCAATTAGAAAATTTATCGAATTATTTAATACTTGGTGAATTATCCCTTGATGGTTTTTTGAGGCCAATACATGGAATTCTACCAATTTGTATGAAAGCAAAAGAAGAAGGATTTAAAGGAGTAATTCTTCCAGAAAAGAACGCACTTGAAGCAAGTATAGTAGAAGGATTAAATATTTACTCAGCAAACAGTCTGAACGAGTGTATTGAAATTTTAAATGATATTGAAAATAGAACACCAATAAAAACAGATGTCAAATCTATTTTTGAAAAACACACAGAATATCCGATAGATTTTTCTGAAGTTAAAGGACAAGAAAATGTCAAGCGTGCACTAGAAGTTGCAGCTGCAGGTGGTCATAATATTTTAATGATTGGACCACCAGGTTCTGGAAAAACAATGCTCGCACGAAGACTTCCAACTATTTTACCAGTTTTAACATTTGAAGAAGCTTTAGAAACAACAAAAATTCATTCAGTTGCAGGACTACTTAATCATAACACTCCTATTGTTACAAATCGACCTTTCAGGAATCCTCATCATACAACATCAGATGTTGCATTAATTGGTGGTGGAAGTTATCCAAAACCAGGCGAAGTATCTTTCGCACATAATGGAGTTTTGTTTCTTGATGAACTTCCTGAGTTCAAGAAAAATGTTTTAGAAGTTTTACGACAACCACTCGAAGACAGAAAAGTCACAATTAGTCGATCAAAATTAACACTTGAATTTCCATCTAATTTTATGTTAGTTGCTGCGATGAATCCATGTCCATGTGGTTACTATACTGATCCATCGAAAGAATGTTCTTGTACTTTACCTCAAATCCAAAAATATCTTGCTAAAATTTCAGGTCCTTTATTAGACCGTATTGATATTCATCTTGAAGTGCCAGCAGTGAAATTCAAAGAATTGTTGACTTCTTCACAAGGCGAAAGCTCAAAATCTATTCGCGAAAGAGTTACAAAAGCGAGAGAAATTCAGTTGTGTAGATTTAAAGATTATCCTGGGGTTTATTCCAATGCAAGTATGAACAATAAGTTAGTGAAAAAATTCTGCCAAATTGATTCAACTGGTGAAGAATTGTTAAAAAATGCAATCACAAAATTAGGACTATCGGCAAGAGCGTATGACAGAATTTTAAAAGTATCTCGTACAATTGCTGACTTAGAAGGAAGTAATTCTATTAAACCACACCATCTAAGCGAAGCAATTCAATATCGATCTCTTGATAGAAGTCATTGGGGTCTGACTTAGAATTTATTTAGATTAAAAAAATTCGGAGGATAATTTTAATTAAATAGTAGATAAAATAATGAAATATGAATATTGCATTTTTGTCTTAAGATTTTTATAATTGTAGGCTAAAAAAAATATGAAAATGGGTAGACGCCGGAGTTGGAGAGCCGGGGCGGACTGTAAATCCGTTGGCGTAAGCCTTAGGGGGTTCGAATCCCTCGCTACCCACTAAAAGTTCTTTTAAATATTGACAATTAAAATTTAAGCTGAGTAATATAACTACATCTTTGTTCGTTGAAAAGATGAATTTTTATTTTAAGCGGGAGTAACTCAGTTGGTAGAGTCACAGCCTTCCAAGCTGTTGGTCGCGGGTTCGAGTCCCGTCTCCCGCTCAAATATGAGTTACTTCACTTACATATTGAATAGTGAAAGGTTTGACAAATTTTATATAGGTTAAACAAAAGATTTGGAAAAGAGATTATTGTTTCATAATAGTGATAGAGCCAGATACGATAAGCGATATCAACCTTGGGTTCTTTTATATTTTGTTGAAATTATTGTTTGTTTATTATAACCAAAATTTTTTAATCAACGGATTCCGTTAATAAATCTTAATTATAATAGAAAGTTTTTAGAAATTAATAGAAATTGTTATGTCAATAAAAATCTGAAACAGAAATTTTCCCATTCATTGGGAAAATTTTTTTATTGAAATTTTGAACTGCTTGCGTAGCTCAGTTGGTAGAGCACTTCCTTGGTAAGGAAGAGGTCACCGGTTCAATCCCGGTCGCAAGCTCAAAAAATGTGAGATAGAAATGAGAGATATAATTACATTAGAATGCACCGAGTGTAAACGAAGAAATTACACTACTACAAAAAATAAAAAACTCCATTCTGGTAGAGTAGAGTACAAGAAATATTGTAAGTGGTGCAACAAACACACAATTCATAAAGAAACTAAATAAAATTACGTCTGTAGCTCAATTGGTAGAGCAGCGGTCTCCAAAACCGCAGGTTGGGGGTTCGAGTCCCTCCAGACGTGCATAATCAGGAATATCTTATGAAACAAAAAATTATTAATTACTTTAATGATGTTGTTAAAGAGATGAAAAAGGTTACCTGGCCTTCTCAAGAAGAATTAAAAGGTTCAACTTACCTTGTTATTGTTACGTGTCTAATTCTAGCAGCTTTTGTTTATGTGATTGATCAAGTATTAAGTAATATCTTTAAGGGGATTTTTTAATGAGTTATCAATGGTATGTGTTGAGAACCTTTTCTGGTCATGAGAATAAAGTTAAGTTGGCTTTGGAAAAAGAAATAGAGTATAAGAACCTTCAACCATATATAAAACAAATTTTAATTCCCATAGAAAAAGTTTTTGAACTTAAAGATGGGAAGAAAAAAAGCAAAAGTAAAAGCTTTTTCCCTGGATATATTTTGATAGAAGCTCAGCTTGATAAAAAAGTTATGGATATAATTTTGAGTATTCCATCTGTAATGGGTTTTCTGGGTACAAAAAATAAACCAGCACCATTACAGCCAGATGAAGTTAAAAGAATTATTGGTAAAATAAAGGAAGAAGAAAGTGGAGAAAGAATCGAAACTCCATTTAAAGTGGGTGATCCAATAGTAATTACCAATGGTCCTTTTGCTAAGATGAAAGGCACAGTGCAAGAAGTGAATAACGAAAAATTAAAATTAAAAGTAATGGTTAGTATTTTCGGTAGAAAAACTCCAGTTGAAATTGATTTCACTCAAGCAGAATTAGAAAAATAAAATTGAGAGAAAATTATGGCTAAGAAAGTAGTAGGATTCATTAAGTTACAAATTCCAGCAGGGCAAGCAAATCCATCGCCACCAGTTGGTCCAGCATTGGGTCAAAAAGGTGTTAATATTATGGAGTTCTGCAAACAATTCAATGCAAGAACTCAAAATCAGGCTGGATTAATAATTCCTGTTGTTATAACAGTATATTCAGATAAATCATTTACATTCATAACTAAAACACCACCTGCTAGTGTTCTTTTGCTTAAAGCAGCAAAAATTGAAAAAGGTTCAGCTGAACCAAATCGTGTAAAGGTTGGGAAGGTTACGAAAGAACAAATTAAAGAAATTGCAATGATGAAAATGCCAGATCTTAATGCTGCGTCCCTTGAGGCAGCTATGAGTATGATCGAAGGTACTGCAAGAAGCATGGGAATAACAGTCGAAGGTTAAAAATAATAGGTTTAATATGAAAATAAGTAAAAGAGTAAAAAATAATCTTGAGAAAGTTGACACCAAAAAAGAATACAAGATCTCAGAAGCAGTTGCACTTGTAAAGGATCTTGCTAATGCTAAGTTTGATGAATCAGTCGATATTGCAGTGAAATTAGGCGTTGATCCACGTCATGCGGATCAAATGGTTCGGGGTACGGTTGTTTTACCGCACGGAACTGGAAAGCAAGTTAGAGTTTTAGTTTTGACTCGTGGAACAAAAGAAAAAGAAGCACAGGAAGCTGGTGCGGATTATGTTGGTTTTGATGAGTACATCAAAAAGATTCAAGAAGGATGGTTAGATTTTGATGTTGTTGTTGCAACTCCAGATGTAATGCCTGAAGTTGGTAAGTTTGGTAAAATTCTTGGTTCAAGAGGATTAATGCCAAATCCTAAGAGCGGAACTGTTACAATGGATGTAGGAAAGGTTGTTAAAGAATTAAAAGCAGGTAAAATTCAATTCCGGGTTGATAAATCTGGTATAGTCCACGCTTCAGTCGGGAAAGCATCTTTTGATGCTCAAAAATTAGTTGAAAATATCAAGATTTTGTTAAGCACAATCTTGAGACTAAAACCTGCAGCAACTAAAGGACAATATGTGAAATCGATTTATTTATCCAGTACTATGGGTCCTGGTATCAAAATAGATCGAAATGAATTAATCAATTTATAAAATTGACTATTACGCACTCTTAAAGCTTCTATAGTTAGATTTAAATCTATTAAGGAATAGGTTGAAATATGAATAAAGCTGAAAAAGCAGAAATCGTTGCAAGGGTTGCCGATAAACTTAAAGACGCTACAGCTCTTTACCTTCTTAATTATCAGGGAATAACTGTCGAAGAAGTAAATGAGTTACGTCGTGAGTTCCGCAAAGTTAATGTTGAGTATCGTGTTGTAAAAAATACTCTGGCAAAACTTGCAATCGATAAAGTAAATAAATACGATAAGATTAAAGATTATCTTGCAGGTATGATAGGATTGGCAATTTCAAAAGAAGATCCTGTTGCACCTGCTAAAGTAATCAAAAAATTTAGAGAAAAATATAACAAGCTGGATTTAAAAGCTTGTTATATTGAGAATTCATTTTTCGATGGTTCGAAATTAGACGAATTGGCAACACTCCCGAGTAAGCCCGAAATTGTAGCGGGAATTATTGGTGGACTCCAGTCACCTATAGCTGGTGTAATTGGAGCTATCAATGGAGTGATGCGAGACCTTGTTGGTGTTCTCGATGCATATATCAATAAAAACGAAAGTAATTAAATAAATCAGGAGTTATAAAAATGACAGAGAAAGTCGCAAACTTAGTTGAACAAATTAAAAATTTAACATTAACAGAAGCAGCTGAATTGAAAAAAGCTTTAGAAGAAGAATTCGGTGTAACAGCAGCAGCACCAGTTGTTATGGCTGGTGCACCTGTTGCCGGTGCTGCAGCAGCTCCAGCTCAAGAAGAAAAAACTGAATTTAATGTTGTTCTTACTGATGCCGGTGCTCAAAAGATCAATGTTATCAAAGTTGTTCGTGCACATACTGGACTTGGATTGAAAGAAGCAAAAGACCTTGTTGATTCTGCACCAAAAGTAGTTAAAGAAGGTGTTAGTAAAGAAGAAGCTGAAAAGATCAAAAAGGAAATTGAAGAAGCTGGCGGTAAAGCCGAGATTAAGTAATTTATTATTTAGAACACAGGTTATTCTTAGAAGGGAAGTGATGAGTCATATTTATGGCTCATCATTTTCCATTTTTATAGAAAGTAAAAATAAGTATTGGAGATGTAAAAGTGACAGAAAGAATATCATTCTCGAAAATTAAAAGCGCTGTAGAGGCTCCGGATTTACTGGCTGTGCAACTTGAATCATTTGAAGATTTTCTTCAAGCTAAAGTTCCTCCACATCAAAGAGAGAACAAAGGATTACAAAGTGTTTTTCTCCAAAATTTCCCGGTTCTTGATGCAAGAGAAAATTATAGATTAGATTTTGTTGAATATTATGTTGAAAAACCAAGATATACTATTCAAGAGTGTCTCGAGAGAGGTTTGACTTATGCTGTTCCTTTGAAAGCGAAAATGAGACTTTCAATTAGAGATTTAGATACTCAAGAGTTTGTACAATCCGTTGAGCAAGATGTTTATCTTGGAAATCTTCCTTATATGACTCCTCGTGGTAGCTTCATTATTAATGGAGCCGAAAGAGCAATTGTAAGTCAGTTGCATCGTTCTCCTGGAGTAGTTTTTTCTGAAACGATGCATCCAAACGGAACGATGATCTACACTGGTAGAGTTATTCCATTCAAGGGTTCGTGGGTTGAGTTCGCTACAGACATCTCCAATATGATGTATGTATACATAGATAGAAAAAAGAAATTCCCAGCTACTACTTTGCTCCGAGCAATTGGTTACTCATCCGATGAGCAAATTCTTGAATTGTTTGATCTTTTTGAGGAAATAGATCTAAATAGTGAAGAAGTTAAAAATTATTTCGGAAGAAAATTAGCTTCTGATTTAATCGACTTTACTACTGGTGAAATCTTCGCAACAAAAGATAATGAATTCACAGAAGAGATATTCAAGAGAGCGAAGAAGACAGGTAATAAAAAAGTAAAGTTTATCAAACAATTCGATACTGTTGATGGGCATTTAATTCTCAACACTTTGGCTAATGATATTGCTCATAGCGAGGAGGAGGCACTCGAAGCTATTTATAAACAATTAAGAGCAACCGAAGCTCCTGATTTAGAAACAGCTCGAGGTTTGATTGATAAATTATTCTTCAATCCAAAACGATATGACCTCGGAGAAGTTGGCCGACATAGAATGAATGTTAAACTTGGCCTTAATATTCCTGAAGACATTACCATTCTCACAAAAGAAGATATAATTGCAATCATTAAGTATCTGATTGATCTCAAAGATCAAAAATTACCAGTTGATGATATTGATCATCTCGGCAATCGAAGAGTTAGAACCATTGGAGAACAACTTACACAACAATTCAACACTGCCTTTGCAAGATTAGCAAGAACAATCCGTGAAAGATTGAACATTCAGGAAACAGAAAATTTTGGACCTCAAGATCTTGTAAATGCAAGAATAATTTCGAGTGTGATCAACTCATTCTTTGGAACAAATCAATTGTCACAATTTCTTGATCAAACCAATCCTCTTGCAGAGATTACACATAAGAGAAGATTAAGTGCTTTGGGTCCTGGTGGTTTGACAAGAGAAAGAGCCGGTTTTGAAGTTCGTGACGTTCACTATACACATTATGGTCGCTTGTGTCCAATTGAAACGCCGGAAGGTCCGAATATTGGATTAATTTCTTCTCTCTGTATTTACTCCAGAATAAATAAATATGGATTCATTGAAACACCTTATAGAAAAGTAGTAAACGGAAAAGTCACCAATGAGATTGAATATCTAACAGCCGAGAAAGAAGATGAGGTAGCAATCGCTCAAGCAAGTACACAAGTAAATGAACAAGGTAAGTTTGTTGGTGAAAGAATTATCTCCAGATTAAGAGGTGACTTCCCTGAAGCAACTCCAGAAGAAATTAAATATATGGATGTTGCCCCAAATCAAATCGTTAGTCCCGCTGCTTCACTTATTCCATTCCTCGAACATGATGACGCTAACCGTGCACTGATGGGAAGCAACATGCAACGCCAGGCAGTTCCTTTGTTAAAGACCGAGGCCCCATTGGTTGGAACAGGAATGGAAGCAAAAGTTGCTCGAGATTCACGTGCGTTGATTATTGCTGAAGGAGATGGTGTAATTCTGGAATGTGATACGATTCACATTACAGTTGAGTATGATATGACAAAAACTGAAAGATTAACATCTTTTGAAGATCGAAAAATTAGAACATATTACTTGACTAAGTTCTATCGAACCAATCAAGATACATGCATCAATCAGAAGCCTCTTGTTGTCGAAGGTCAAAGAATCAAAAAAGGTGATATCCTTGCAGATGGTCATGCAACAGATCACGGTGAATTAGCTCTCGGTAAAAATATTCTTGTTGCTTACATGCCCTGGCGAGGTTATAACTTTGAGGACGCAATTATTTTAAGTGAGCGGCTCGTCAAAGAAGATGTTTATACTTCAATTCATATTGAAGAATTTGAGCTGCAGGTTAGAGAAACAAAACGAGGTGAAGAAGAGCTCACAAGAGAAATTCCAAATGTCAGCGAAGATGCAACAAAGAATTTAGATGAGAATGGTATTGTTAGAGTTGGTACCGAAGTTAAGGAAAATGATTATTTAATTGGTAAGATTACTCCTAAAGGCGAAACTGATCCAACACCTGAAGAAAAATTACTTAGAGCAATTTTCGGTGATAAAGCTGGTGATGTGAAGGATGCATCATTGAAAGCACCAGCAGGTATGAGAGGTGTGGTTGTTGCCACTAAGTTATTTACTCGCAGGAGACGAGATGCTGAAGGCAGAAAAGAAGAGAAAAAAATAATTGAAAATCTCGAAAGAGAACATGATGAGAATATTCAAAAGTTACGAGAGAAATTGATTGATCGACTTGTCCAGATCTGTGATGAACAGACTTCAGAAGGAATTAAATTCAAAGATGGAAATTCTGCAATTAAAGCTGGTTCGACTCTACGCCGTTCATTGTTTGAAGCTCTTGGTGAGAAAATAGATGAATTAGATTATGAATCTGATTGGGTTGAATCAAGCAAGAAAAATGCACTTATCAAAAAGCTTTATGAAAATTACTTCATTCAGAAACAGGAAATTGATGATACTCTGAAAAGAGAAAAGAACAAGATACAGGCTGGTGATGATTTGCCTCCAGGAATACTTCAAATGGCGAAGGTTTATGTCGCTAAAAAACGTAAAATTATGGTTGGCGATAAAATGGCTGGTAGACACGGAAACAAAGGTGTTGTTGCGAAAATTGTCCCTGTTGAAGATATGCCATTCTTACCAGATGGAACTCCTGTTGATATTATACTGAACCCACTTGGTGTTCCATCAAGAATGAATGTTGGTCAGCTTTTAGAATGTGCATTAGGTTGGGCTGCTTATAAACTCGGTGTTAAATTTGCTACACCTATTTTTGATGGTGCAACCTGGGAAAATATCCAGCAATATTTACAAAAAGCTGGTTTGAGTCCAAATGGAAAAACTGTACTTTATGATGGTAGAACAGGTGAAAAATTTGACAAAGAAGTTACTGTAGGTGTTGCATATATAATGAAGCTTTCTCACCTGGTTGAAGATAAAGTTCACGCTCGATCAATTGGTCCTTATTCATTAATTACACAACAACCCTTGGGTGGAAAGGCTCAATTTGGTGGTCAGAGATTTGGAGAAATGGAGGTGTGGGCACTCGAAGCTTATGGTGCTGCTCACACGTTGCAGGAAATGTTGACAGTAAAAAGCGACGATGTTCCAGGCCGTTCGAAAGTATATGAAGCCATTGTTAAAGGAGAGAATTTCCCAGAGGCGAACATTCCTGAATCATTTAATGTTCTTGTTCGCGAGTTGCAGGGTCTATGTCTCGAAGTTAAAGTTGAACATGAATAATTTAACATCAACAAATTGCGAGTTTAAAAAATGACAACAAATAAACCATTAGAACAGCAAACAAGAACAATCTCTAAAATTACAATCAGTCTGGCTAATCCTGATGATATCTTAAAGAGATCTTATGGTGAAGTTACTAAACCTGAGACAATAAATTATCGATCTTTTAGACCAGAAAAAGATGGTTTGTTCTGTGAAAAAATATTTGGACCAACGCGAGATTGGGAGTGTCATTGTGGAAAATATAAGAGAATTAGATACAAAGGAATTATCTGTGATCGTTGTGGTGTTGAAGTCACGACAAAATCTGTTCGTCGTGAAAGAATGGGACATATTCAGCTTGCTGTTCCAGTTGTTCATATCTGGTTTTTCAGATCCCAGCCAAGCAAAATCGGAAATGTATTAGGATACACAATGAAAGAATTAGAGAAAATCATTTACTATGAAACTTATGTGGTAATTAATCCAGGTCCTACCGGTTTAAAGGAAAAAGATTTAATTACAGAAGAGCAATACTTTGAAGTCCTGGCGAGTTTACCAGAAGATAATGAAAAGCTCGATGATGATGATCCAAGAAAGTTTGTTGCTAAGATGGGTGGAGAAGCAATCAAAGCTCTTCTGAAAAAAGTTGACCCTGAAGCTTTAAGCCTTGAATTAAGAACACAACTGAAAGAAGAAACTTCTCAACAAAAAAAACAGGAAATTTTAAAGCGATTAAAAATTATTGAAGCATTTAAACACACAGAGGGTGCACCAGAAAATAAACCTGAATGGATGGTTGTTGATGTTGTGCCAGTAATCCCGCCTGAATTAAGACCATTGGTTCCTCTCGAAGGCGGACGTTTCGCAACAAGTGATTTAAATGATCTTTATAGAAGAGTTATCATTAGAAATAATCGCCTTAAGAGATTGCTCGATATCAAAGCACCTGATGTCATTTTAAGAAATGAAAAAAGAATGCTTCAGGAAGCGGTTGATGCACTGTTTGATAACTCGAGAAGAACAAATGTAATGAGAGTTGAATCAAACAGAGCGTTGAAATCTCTTTCAGATATATTGAAAGGCAAGCAAGGACGATTCAGGCAAAATCTTCTAGGTAAAAGAGTTGATTATTCAGGTCGTTCTGTTATCGTCGTTAATCCTGAATTGAAATTACATCAATGTGGCTTAAATAGAGATATGGCGCTTGAATTATTCAAGCCATTAGTTATTAATAAATTAATTGAGCGTGGTTATAATAAAACTGTTAAGAGTGCTCGAAAAGTAATTGATAGAAAACATCCAATCGTATGGGAAATTCTGGAAAGCATTGTTGATTCTCATCCAGTAATGTTAAACAGAGCTCCAACTCTTCACAGATTAGGTATACAGGCATTTCAGCCAATTTTAACGACTTCTAAAGCAATTGAAATTCATCCAATGGTTTGTACAGCCTTCAATGCTGACTTTGATGGCGATCAAATGGCTGTGCATGTACCCTTATCTCCTGAGGCAATTCTCGAATGTCAATTGCTGTTACTCTCAAGTCATAACATTTTATCTCCACAAAATGGAAATCCAATTGTAATTCCAACTCAGGATATCATTCTTGGATGTTATTATTTAACCAAGATCAAAGAAGGTGATTTGGGCGAAGGAAAACTATTTAGCTCTCCTGATGAAGTTATTATTGCTTATGAAAATAAAAAAGTTGGATTACATGCAAAGATTAAAGTTAGAATTGATGATGAATTAATCGAAACTTCCGTCGGTCGAGTGATTTTCAATCAGATCGTTCCAAAAGAAATGGGCTTCATTAATGAATTATTAGTTAAAAAGACATTCGGTAATTTGATTGGAAAAATGTTTAGAAAGTTAGGCAATGTAAGAACAGCTCAGTTCCTTGATGATTTAAAAGATATAGGTTTCAAATTCGCAACGATTGGAGGTATTTCGATTAATGTTGATGATATGATTGTCCCTGAACAGAAATGGCAGTTCGTTGAAAAATCAAATAAAGAAGTAAAGAAAGTTCTTAACCAGTGGCAAGAAGGTTATATTTCTGAAGGCGAAAGATACAACAAGATTATTGATATCTGGACTCACACAACAAACAATGTTGCTGATGTTTTAATCGATACTTTGAAGAAATCACAGGATGGATTTAACCCACTCTGGATGATGATCGATTCCGGTGCCCGGGGTTCAAAAGAACAGGTTCGTCAGCTCGCTGGAATGCGAGGATTAATGGCTAAACCTCAGAAGAGTTTAACTGGTCAGGCTGGTGAAATCATCGAAAGTCCAATTATTTCTAACTTCAAAGAAGGACTTTCAGTTTTAGAATATTTCATCTCAACTCACGGTGCTCGTAAAGGTCTTGCTGATACAGCATTGAAAACAGCTGATGCTGGTTATTTAACAAGAAGATTAGTTGATGTTGCACAGGATGTTGTCGTAACATCTTATGATTGTGGAACTATTAAAGGAATTGAAGTTACTGCTCTAAAAGATGGTGAAGAAATTCGCGAACCTCTATCTGAAAGAATCCTTGGTAGAACCGCTTTGAACGATGTGTATGACCCAATAACTGAAGAATTACTTTGCGAAGCAGGTGAATTAATTACTGAAGAAATAGCTGAACGCATCGGTGATGCAGCTATTGAATCTATTACTATTAGAACCGTATTAACCTGTGAAAATACTCGTGGTGTTTGCGCAAAATGTTATGGTCGCAACTTAACTACAGGAAAACTTGTAGATGTTGGCGAGACAGTTGGAATTATTGCTGCACAGTCAATTGGAGAACCTGGTACTCAATTAACTCTGAGAACATTCCACATTGGTGGTGCTGCAAGTAGAATTGTTGAAACTTCACAGGTTACAACAAGATTTGAAGGTAAAACCCAGTTCGAAAATCTCAAATTTGTTGAAAAGGTTAATGAATTCGGTGAAAAAGTTAAAGTATCACTTACTCGAAGCGGTGCAATTGGTATTATTGATAATGATGGTCGTTTGCTGAGAAGATACGAAGTACCTTATGGTGCAGAAATAGTTGTTGAGGATAATCAAAAAGTTGAAAAAGGTGCAGTTCTTTATAATCATGACCCTTACAATGCTGTAATTATTTCGGATAAGAATGGTGTTGTTCAATTCCAGGATATGATTGAAAACATAACATTTAGACATGAGGTTGATGAACAGACTGGACATATACAGCAAGTGATTATTGAGTCTCGTGATAAATCATTCGTTCCAACAATTAATATTATTCAAAATGGTGAGATAGTTGGAAGCTTTATTATTCCTGTAAAGGCTCATCTCGTTGTAAGAGAAGGTCAGGAAATAAAAGCCGGAACTATTATTGCTAAAATTCCACGTGAGATTGGTAAAACAAGAGATATCACCGGAGGTCTTCCAAGAGTTACTGAATTATTCGAGGCAAGAAGGCCACATGATCCAGCAATTATCGCAGAATTCGATGGTGTTGTATCATTCGGTCAGCAGAAGAAAGGTTCTCGAGAAATTATTATTACTTCAGTTGATGGCCAAACAACAAAAACTTACTCAATTTCAGTTGGTAAACATGTTCTTGTACAAAACGGTGATTTCGTTAAAGCTGGTGATAAACTAACTGATGGTGATTTAGATCCTCACGATATTCTACGAATTAAAGGTGTTAAAGCTGTCCAAGAATTTTTAGTTAATGAAATTCAAGAAGTTTACAGATTGCAAGGCGTAAAGATAAATGATAAGCACATTGAGATTATTGTAAAACAGATGCTGCAAAAGGTTAAAGTTCTTGATCCAGGTGATACAAGATTTTTAGAAAACGATCTCGTAGACTGGTATATCTTTAATGAAGAGAATGAAAAGATTAGACAATCAGTTGTAATTCTGGATAAAGGTGATACAAAATTCAAAAATGGTCAAGTAGTTGAAAGAATTCGTGTTCGTGATGCAAACATCGAGCTTAGAAAACGAAATAGAAAATTAATTGAATTCCGTGATGCTCAACCGGCAACATCAGAAAATGTATTGCTAGGTATAACAGCTGCTGCTTTGTCAACAGAAAGTTTCTTATCAGCGGCTTCATTCCAGGAAACTACTAAAGTATTAACTGATGCAGCAACAGAAGCTAAAACCGATTACTTATTAGGATTGAAAGAAAACGTTGTGATTGGTCATAAAATCCCGGCTGGTACAGGTCTTAAGAAATTTAGAAATCTGATACTAACGACTGCTGAATTTGTAGAAGAGAAAAATTCAAAAAATAGTTAATTAATAATTTGATGATGAACTTGATTAAAAAATATCAAACTGTTATATTGCGAAGCTAAATTTTTATAAAATGGAGATAAAGATTTGCCAACTATAAATCAGTTAGTCAGACATAATAGAGAAAAAGTTAAAAGCAAGAGCAAATCACCTGCTCTTCAACGTTGTCCACAGAAGCGTGGTGTTTGTACTCGTGTTTATACAACAACACCAAAAAAGCCAAACTCAGCTTTAAGAAAAGTTGCAAGAGTTCGTTTGTCAAATGGTATTGAAGTGACAGCATATATCCCTGGGGAAGGACACAATCTACAAGAACACTCAATTGTTCTTGTAAGAGGCGGAAGAGTAAAAGATTTGCCGGGTGTACGTTATCATATCATTCGTGGAACACTTGATTCAGCAGGAGTTAACGATCGTAAGCAGGGTAGATCTAAATACGGAACTAAAAAAGCAAAAACAGCAAGTAAGTAATTATTATGAGAAAAAGAAGAGCTGAAAAGAGAATTTTACCGCCAGATCCAATTTACAATGAAGTTCTTGTGACTAAGTTGATTAATTATGTAATGAAACGCGGAAAGAAAAATGTCGCAAGAAAATTGGTGTACGGTGCGTTCGATATCATAAAAGAAAAAACGAATAAAAATCCATTGGATGTCTTTTTGAAAGCCGTTAATAATGTGCAACCAATGATCGAAGTAAGAAGCCGAAGAATTGGCGGTGCAACATATCAAGTGCCAACTGAAGTCAGACCTGAAAGGCGTATCGCACTTGCTTTAAGATGGATTATAAATTTTGCCCGTGAAAGAAAAGATAAATCTTTTGCAAACAAATTAGCGGCTGAACTTATTGCTGCTTCAAACAATGAAGGTGCAGCAATCAAGAAAAAAGAAGATACACATAGAATGGCTGAAGCTAACAAAGCATTTGCTCATTTTAAATGGTAAGATTGGAGATATAATTATTTATGCCTAGAGGATTACCTATAGATAAATTGCGAAATATCGGGATAATGGCCCATATTGATGCTGGTAAGACTACTACCACTGAGCGTATTTTATTTTATACTGGTAAAGTACATCGTATGGGAGAAGTCCATGAAGGATCAGCAACGATGGACTTCATGGAACAGGAAAGAGAACGTGGAATTACAATTACCAGTGCTGCTACTACATGTGAATGGAAAGGTTATAGAATAAATATTATTGACACTCCAGGTCACGTTGATTTTACAGTTGAAGTAGAAAGATCGCTTAGAGTTTTAGACGGCGCTGTCGCTTTATTCTGTGCTGTTGGTGGTGTAGAACCACAATCAGAAACAGTCTGGAGACAGGCTGATAAATTTGGTGTACCACGTATTGCTTTTGTAAATAAAATGGATAGAGTCGGTGCTGATTTCTTTAATGTAATTCAAATGATGAAAGATAGATTGGGTGCGAATCCAGTTCCTGTTCAAATTCCCATTGGCGAAGGTGATATGTTTACTGGTTTGATTGACTTAATTACAATGAAATCAGTAATGTACACTGAAGATCCGCTCGGTACTAAATATGAAATTTTTGATATTTCAAAAGATTTAGAAAATTATGCTAAAGAACATCGTACAAAACTATTAGAGTCTGTATCTGATATTGATGATACCCTTCTCGAAAAATATCTGGAAGGTAAAGAAATTACTGAAGCAGAGATTAAATCAGTAATTAGAAAAGCTACGATTAAAAATACTATTGTTCCTGTTTTGTGTGGTTCTGCATTTAAAAACAAAGGAATTCAATTACTTCTTGATGCTATAATCGATTATTTGCCTTCTCCAGCTGATTTAGTTGAAATAGTTGGTCATCATCCGCACTTAAATGATGTTGTTACTAGAAAATTAATTGAAGATGAAAAATTCACTGCATTAGCTTTTAAAATTATGAGCGACCCATATGTTGGTCGCTTAACTTTCTTTAGAATTTATTCTGGAAAAGCTACTGCTGGATCATACGTTTATAATTCCACAAAAGAGAAAAAGGAAAGACTCGGAAGAATTTTGCAGATGCATGCAAATCACCGTACTGATATAGACGAAGTATATGCTGGTGATATTGCTGCAGCTGTTGGATTGAAATTTACTAAAACAGGTGATACTCTTTGCGATGAATCCGACCCGATTATTCTTGAGAAGATGGAGTTCCCTGAACCAGTAATTCAAATTGCAATTGAACCAAAGACAAAAGCTGATCAAGATAAACTATCAGAAGCATTGAGTCGTTTGGCTGATGAAGATCCTACATTCAGAGTGAGTGTTAATGAAGAAACTGGTCAAACTCTAATCGCCGGAATGGGTGAACTTCATCTCGAGATTTTAGTCGATAGAATGAAGAGAGAATTTAAAGTAGAAGCTAATATTGGTAAGCCACAGGTAGCCTATCGTGAAACTATTACAAAGAAAGTTCAAGCAGAAGGTAAGTTTGTTCGTCAAACTGGTGGTCGGGGTAAATATGGTCATGTCTGGATAGAAGTTGAACCGAATGAAAAAGGCAAAGGTTATGAGTTTATAAATAAGATAGTTGGTGGTGTTGTTCCAAAAGAATATATACCCGCTGTTTCAGCTGGTATAGAAGAAGCAATGAAAAACGGAGTTCTCGCTGGATATCCAGTTGTTGATGTTAAAGTAACATTATTTGATGGCTCTTATCACGAAGTTGATTCAGATGAAATTTCATTCAGAGTAGCTGGTTCAATGGCTTTCAAAGAAGCTGTTAAAAAAGCAGATCCAGTATTACTTGAACCTATAATGGAAGTTGAAGTAGTAACTCCAGAAGAATATC
The DNA here is from genome assembly GCA_964527925.1 of uncultured Ignavibacteriaceae bacterium. Taxonomy (GTDB): domain Bacteria; phylum Bacteroidota; class Ignavibacteria; order Ch128b; family Ch128b; genus Ch128b. Next base: position 82,895 of record CAZGQO010000010.1, on the reverse strand, counting down.
TTGGAGATGTTATGGGTGACCTGAATTCAAGACGCGGAAAGATTGAAGGTTTCAGTGCGAGAAAAGATGCTCAGGTTATTCGTGCTTTGGTTCCATTATCTGAAATGTTTGGTTATGCAACTATATTAAGATCAATGACTCAGGGAAGAGCAATATATACGATGCAATTTGCTCATTATCAAGAAGTACCTAAATCTATAGCAGATCAAATAATTGAAAAATCAATCGGTAAAGAAGGAATTTTAGCTTAAGTTAAAATTAAAAGGAGAAAATCAAAATGGCAAAGGAAAAATTTGATAGAAGTAAACCTCACGTGAACGTCGGAACAATTGGTCACGTGGATCATGGCAAAACAACTTTAACTGCAGCAATCACAATGGTGCTTGCCAAGAAAAATCTTGCTCAAGTTAGAACTTTCGACTCAATTGACAATGCACCTGAAGAAAAAGCTCGTGGTATAACCATTGCAACTGCACATGTCGAGTATTCATCTGAAAAAAGACACTATGCACACGTGGACTGTCCAGGTCACGCAGATTATATCAAGAACATGATCACTGGTGCAGCACAAATGGATGGAGCTATTCTTGTTGTTGCTGCTACCGATGGTCCAATGCCTCAAACAAGAGAGCATATCTTATTAGCACGTCAAGTTGGTGTGCCAGCTATTGTTGTATTTATGAACAAAGTTGATGCTGTTGATGATCCTGAATTATTAGATCTTGTAGAAATGGAAGTTCGTGAATTATTATCAAAGTATGAATTTCCTGGTGATGAAATTCCTGTTATTCGTGGAAGTGCTTTGAAAGCAATGGAAAAAGCAATGCAGCCAAATTCAACAACTGATGAACCAGAATTTAAATGCATTTATGAATTAGTTGATGCACTTGATAATTATATTCCATTACCACAAAGAGATATTGATAAACCATTCTTGATGCCAGTCGAAGATGTCTTCAGTATTACTGGTCGTGGAACCGTTGCAACCGGAAGAGTTGAAAGAGGAAGAATCAAATTAAACGAAGAAGTTGAATTAATTGGTTTAGGTCAACATAAAAAGACTGTCGTCACTGGTATTGAAATGTTTAGAAAAGAACTTGATGAAGCAATTGCGGGCGATAACGCAGGATTATTGTTAAGAGGTATTGGTAAAGATGAAATAGAAAGAGGTATGGTTTTAGCAAAACCAGGTAGCATAACTCCACACAAGAAATTTGAATGCGAAGTTTACGTATTATCGAAAGAAGAAGGTGGTCGACACACTCCATTCTTCTCAGGTTATAGACCACAGTTCTATTTCAGAACTACTGACGTAACTGGTGTAGCTACATTACCAGAAGGTGTTGAAATGGTTATGCCAGGTGATAATGTAAAGTTAACTGTCGAGTTGATTTATGAAATTGCTATGGAAGAAGGATTAAGATTTGCTATTCGTGAAGGTGGTAGAACTGTTGGTGCTGGTGTAGTAACTAAGATATTAGAATAATTTTAGACCAAGAAAATAATTTTTAGGAGATTTAAGAAGTGCAGAGTCAAAAGATTCGGATTAAATTGAAATCATACGATCATAATCTCTTGGACAAGTCGGCTGAGAAGATTATAAAAACAGTTAGAAGTACAGGGGCTGTAGTGTCTGGTCCCATTCCTTTGCCAACTAAAAGAACTGTTTATACTGTTCTTAGATCTCCTCATGTAGATAAAAAATCACGCGATCAATTTGAAATCAGATCACACAAACGTCTGATTGACATTTTGAATTCAAACAATAAAACAATTGACTCTTTAATGAAACTCGATATCCCTGCGGGTGTCGATATTGAGATTAAAGTCAATGTATAGTTGGAGATTATAATGATAGGCCTTTTAGGTAAAAAAACAGGAATGACAAGAATCTTCGATGAGAATGGTAATGTTATACCAGTGACAATTATTGAGGCAGGACCTTGCTTTGTTGCTCAAATCAAAACAAAAGTAACTGATGGTTATAATGCTGTTCAACTTGGATTCGATGATAAAAAAGAAAAAAATACAACTAAACCTTTATCTGGACATTTTAAGAAAGCTAATATTGCTCCTAAAAGATTGCTCACTGAATTTAGAGATTTTGATCTACAAAATTTGCAGTTAGGTCAGCAAATTACTGTTGATGTTTTTAATGTTGGTGATAAAATTACAGTTCAAGGTGTGTCTAAAGGAAAAGGTTTTCAGGGTGTTGTGAAAAGACATGGTTTTGGTGGTGGTCCCGTTACGCATGGTCAAAGTGATAGATTAAGGGCGCCAGGTTCAATTGGAGCGAGCTCATTCCCAAGCCGTGTTTTCAAAGGTCAAAGAATGGCTGGAAGAATGGGCAGTGTTAAAGTTTCGGTTAGAAACTTAAAAATCGTAAAAATAGATAAAGACCAGAATTTAATTTTTATTAAAGGAGCAATTCCTGGTCATATCAACGGATATGTGAAATTGATGAAGAAGTAAAAAATGAAAGTTGACGTATATAAAATAGATGGTTCATTAACAGGAAGACAGGTAGAATTAAATCCTGAAGTTTTTGCAGTTGAACCAAATGATCATGCAATTTATTTAGCTGTTAAAGCGTATCTTGCAAATCAACGACAGGGGACTGCAAAAACAAAAGATCGAAGCGAAGTTCGTGGTGGTGGACGTAAGCCATGGCGACAGAAAGGTCGTGGAACTGCTAGAGCAGGTTCTATTAGATCTCCTCTATGGGTTGGTGGTGGAAATGTATTCGGTCCAAAACCACGTGACTATGAAATGAAACTTCCTAAAAAAGTTAAGTTATTAGCTAGATGTTCAGCTCTGTCTTATAAAGCAATAAATAATAAGATTATCGTTGTCGAAGATTTCAATTTTGAAAAACCAAAGACAAAAGAAATGTTCAATGTCATTAAGGCATTAAACTTAGATTCGAAGAAAACATTACTTTTGACTGGTGATTACAATAAGACATTATATCTTTCAGGAAGAAATATTCCAACATTAAATGTACTTGAAGCTCAAAAAGCTTCAACGTATGATATACTCAATAATAATGTATTGTTACTACAGGAAAGTGCGGTTGATTTAATAAATAAGAAGTTTAACCATGAGTAAAAATATTAATGAAATTTTAATTCGGCCACTTCTAACTGAGAAAATCACTGCTCTGCAGGATAAAGGTTTGAATGTATATGGTTTTGTGGTCGCCAAAAATGCTAATAAACTTGAAATCGCTGAAGCAGTATCAAAAAAATTTAACGTAGAAGTAGTCAATGTTAGAACTGTCATTCGAAAAGGAAAAACAAGAACTCAGTTTAGAAGATCTGGTCGATTTACTGGCAGAACTGCTACTATCAAAAAGGCTTATGTAACATTGAAAGAAGGTCAAAAAATAGATTTCTTTGAAAGTATTTAAGCAGGATAGAAGATAATGGGACTAAAAAAATTAAAATCAGTTACACCATCTCAAAGGTTTGCAATATTGGCTGATTTCTCTGAAATCACTAAAACAGAACCAGAAAAATCATTACTTGAACCAATCAAGAAAACTGGTGGTCGCAATAATTATGGTCGGTTGACTGCTCGTCATCGTGGTGGTGGTCATAAGAAAATGTATCGAATCATCGATTTTAAACGAGATAAAAGAGAAATTCCTGGAAAAGTAGTTTCCATTGAGTATGATCCAAACCGTTCAGCAAGGATTGCATTAATTCATTATGTCGATGGTGAAAAGAGATACATTCTTGCTCCCAATGGATTAAAGGTTGGTGAGACAATAATTGCAAGTTCAACAGCAGAAATTAAACCTGGCAATGCAATGCCTCTGGGTGTTGTTCCATTAGGTAGTTTTGTTCATAATATTGAATTAAAACCTGGAAAAGGTGGACAATTAGCCAGAAGTGCTGGTACTTCTGCTCAGGTTGTTGCTCGTGAAGGAAATTATGTTCATTTGAAATTACCTTCTGGTGAAGTAAGATTAGTATATACAAATTGTTATTGTACATATGGAGTTGTAGGGAACGCTGATCACGAAAACATAAGTTTAGGAAAAGCTGGAAGAAATAGATGGTTAGGATGGAGATCTTATGTAAGAGGTGTTGCGATGAACCCAATAGACCATCCAAATGGTGGTGGTGAAGGAAAAAGTAAGAGTGGTGGCGGATGGCAGCATCCTACTTCACCTTGGGGTCAATATGCTAAAGGATTAAAGACTCGTAAGAAAAGAAAATTATCTGATAAATTTATTGTTAAACGAAGAAAGTAGTTTGAGGAATTTATGCCAAGATCAGTTAAAAAAGGTCCTTACATAAACGAGAAATTGCTTAAAAAGATCAGAGCTTTGAATGAAGCTAATCAGAAAAAGTTGATTAAGACCTGGTCTCGATCCTCAACAATCTCACCTGAATTTGTTGGACATACAATCGCAATTCATAATGGAAAGCAATTTATACCTGTGTTAATTACAGAATATATGGTTGGACATAAACTTGGTGAATTTGCTCCAACAAGAATTTTTAGAGGTCATCCAGGTACGAAAGCAGAAAAAGCGAGTAAAGCAAAATAAGATTTAAGGCAGAATATGGAAGCAAGAGCACGTTTCAAATATATTCCAACATCACCTCGAAAGATGAGAACAGTGATTGATTTGATCAGAGGTAAATCTGTTGAAGAAGCTTTAACAATTTTACATTTCACAAAAAAGCATGCAGCTCGTGATGCTGAGAAAGTACTCCGTTCTGCTGTTGCAAATTTGATGAATAAAGTTGAAGATGAAAGAGTTGAAGTAAGTGAGTTATACGTTAAGGAAGCTTATGTTGATGGTGGACCAATGTTAAAAAGAGTTTTACCTGCACCGCAGGGTAGAGCTTATAGAATTAGAAAAAGATCTAACCACGTTACAATCGTTGTTGCAAGAAGAGAAAATAAATCATAGGAGATTCCTTGGGACAGAAATCTAATCCAATCAGTTTAAGAATAGGAATTGTTAGAGGGTGGGACTCAAACTGGTATGAAGAAAAATCATTCGGTCCCAAACTCGTTGAAGATGTAAAGATTAGAGATTACATAAAAAAAAGATTAGATAACGCTGGTGTTTCGAAAATCGTTATTGAAAGAACAGCCAAGGATCTTACGATTACAATTCATACATCAAGACCTGGCGTTGTAATTGGTCGTAGTGGTAAAGATATCGCTCAACTTGAGGCTGAGCTAAAAAAATTATTTGATAAAGAAGTAAAAGTTCAGATACACGAAATTAAAAGACCTGAACTCGATGCAGAACTTGTTGCAAGAAATATTGCACGACAGATTGAAAATAGAATCAGTCACCGAAGAGCGATGAAAGCAGCAATTACAGCTGCAATGAGGATGGGTGCTGAAGGAATTAGAATTAAATGTGGCGGTCGTCTTGCTGGAGCTGAAATGGCAAGATCTGAACAATATAAAGAAGGAAGAGTACCTCTACATACTTTCAGAGCAGATATAGATTATGCTTGCGTAACTGCTCAAACCATTTATGGTTCAATTGGTGTGAAAGTCTGGATTTGTAGAGGTGAAGTCTTCGGTAAATATGGCGAAAAAATCGGAGCTTAATAATCATGTTGATGCCCAAAAGAATAAAATATAGAAAAGCACAAAGAGGTCGAATGAAAGGAAAAGCAACTCGTGGAAACACGGTTGCGTTTGGTGACTTTGGATTAAAAGCATTAGAACCTTACTGGATTACTGCGAGACAAATTGAGGCTTGCAGGGTTGCTCTTTCAAGAAAAATGAAAAGAGATGGTAAAATCTGGATTCGAATTTTCCCTGATAAGCCAGTTACCAAAAAACCCCTGGAAACAAGAATGGGTAAAGGTAAAGGTGCGCCAGAATTTTGGGTGGCTGTAGTTAAGCCTGGAAGAATTTTGTTTGAAGTTAGTGGTGTTGATCAAAGTGTAGCTTATGAAGCATTAAAATTAGCTGCACATAAACTTCCAATTAAAACAAAAATCGTAACAAGAATTGATTATCAACCAGAGTAGGTGAAACTATGAAAATGTATGAAATTCGACAGATGACCGATGACGAATTAAGAAAGAGAATCCTTGAAGAAGAAAATAATCTTGTTGATCTAAGATTTGCACTTGCAACGAAACAGTTAACAAATACAGCAAAAATTAAATTGACAAGAAGAGATATTGCAAGAATGAAAACTGTCTTGCGTGAAAGAGAATTGGGAATTGAGAGAAAAACGAAATCCGCTTCTGAAAAGGAGGTTAAGTAACAAATGGTAAAAAGAGGAATAAGAAAGGTTAGAATCGGTAGGGTTGTTAGTAACAAAATGGATAAAAGTATAGTTGTGGCTATTGAAAGACGGGTTGCTCATCCCATTTATAAAAAATATTTCCAGAAGACAACAAAACTAATGGCCCATGATCCAAATAATGAATGTCAGATTGGTGATATTGTTGAAATCATGGAAACAAGGCCATTAAGCAAAAGGAAAAGATGGCGATTGGTAAAAATTCTTGAAAGAAATAAATAAAGTTTTGAGAGGATAGAAATATGATTCAGGAAGAAACCAATTTAGTAGTAGCAGATAATTCGGGTGCAAAAAAAGTTAGATGCATTAGAGTTCTTGGCGGAAGTAACAGACGGTATGCTAGTGTTGGTGATATAATTGTTGTCTCGGTAAAATCTGCTATTCCAGGTGGTGCTGTTAAAAAAGGAGATGTTTCAAGAGCAGTTGTTGTTCGAACTAAAAAAGAAGTTAGAAGAAAAGATGGTACATACATAAGATTCGATGAAAATGCAGCTGTACTTTTGGACAACCAAAATGAACCACGAGGAACAAGAATTTTTGGACCTGTTGCACGTGAATTACGTGAAAAACAATTTATGAAAATTATTTCACTTGCTCCTGAAGTATTATAAGAGGTTTGAATGAGACTAAAAATTAAAAAGAACGATAATGTTATTGTCATAGCAGGAAATGAAAAAGGAAAGACTGGTCGGGTGCTTAAAGTCTTTCCAAAAAAGCAAAGAGTAATTGTTGAAGGTGTTAATATTGTCAAAAGACATACAAGACCTTCACAAAAAAATCCACAGGGTGGAATTTTGAAAAAAGAAGCACCAATTCATATTTCGAATGTAATGCCTATTGATCCAAAGACTAATGAAAGAACTCGTGTTGGTTATAAAGTTATTCTTGATGAAAATACAAACAAGAAAAAATTAGTTCGAGTTAGTAAAAAATCTGGAGAAATGATTTAGGTCTAAACGATGACAGAGAAAAAACAAAAAAGTACAAAGAAACAAGAACAACAAGTAGATACTAAAAAGACTAAAGCTGAAAAAAATCTTCAAGTGGAATCTGAGCCAGAGGAAAAAGTGACTCCTCGTTTATACGAAATGTATAAGCAGGAAATTATTCCACTTTTGATGAAGCAATTCAATTACAAAAATATGATGCAGGTACCAAAGCTCCATAAAATTACTTTAAATATGGGCGTTGGTAAAGCAGCTCAGGATCACAAATTGCTTGAAGATGCTGTGAAAGATCTTGAATTAATTGCAGGTCAAAAACCTGCAATTAGAAAAGCTAAAAAAGCTATATCAAACTTTAAACTGCGTCAAGGAATGGCAATCGGTTGTATGGTTACTTTACGTGGTGCAAGAATGTATGAGTTTCTTGATAGATTGATTAATATTGCTCTTCCGCGTGTTCGTGATTTTCGTGGTGTTTCTGACAAATCTTTTGATGGTCGTGGAAATTATACACTCGGTGTTAAAGAACATATCATTTTCCCTGAGATTAATGTTGATAAAGTCAATAGAATTTATGGAATGGATATCACTATTGTTACAACAGCAAAAACTGATGCTGAAGCGTATGAATTATTAAAAGCTTTCGGATTTCCGTTTAGAAAAAAAGAAGTAAGTCAATAAGGAGTCAACTTTGGCAAGATTAGCACTGATAGTTAAACAGAAAAAGGAACCAAAATTCAAAGTCAGGAAATATAACCGCTGCGGCCTTTGCGGTAGACCCAGAGGCTACTTAAGAAAATTTGGTATTTGCCGTATTTGTTTTAGAAATATGGCAAGTAGCGGTAAAATTCCTGGTGTAAAAAAAGCCAGCTGGTAATAGAGGAGATGATAGTAGAATGACAATGACAGATCCAATTGCTGATTTTTTAACAAGAATTAGAAACGCTATTAAAGCTCAAAAAATTATTGTTGAAGTCCCTGCTTCAAAAATGAAAATTGATATGGCTCGAATTTTATTAAATCAAAAATATATTGATTCCTATGAAGTTTTTGAAGATAACAAGCAGGGAATATTAAAGATAAAACTGAAATATGTACAAGGAAGATGTGCAATTTCTGGTTTGAAGAGAATCAGTAAGCCTGGCTTAAGAATTTATAAAGATGCAAAATCTATTGAAAGAGTTTTGAATGGATTAGGAATTGCGATTATATCAACTTCTAAAGGATTAAAAACAGATAAAGAAGCTCATGCTGAAAACATCGGTGGTGAAGTAATCTGTCATATCTGGTAAATCGAAAGAGGAGATTAAAAAGTGTCTCGAATTGGTAGAAAACCTATTGAAATTAAAAAAGGCGTAACAGTTGAAATCTCAAATGGGACTATTAAAGTCAGAGGTCCTAAAGGTGAATTGACTCAAACATACGATAAAAGAATCAACATAACTGTTGAAAATTACCAGGTTGTTTTGACACGTTCATCGGACGAAAAACAGGTTAGAGCATTGCATGGATTATATCGTGCTTTGATTCAAAATATGATTAACGGCGTAACCGATGGTTATACAAAAAAACTTGAAATTGTTGGAGTAGGTTATAGAGCAGAATGGAAAGGTAGAGGTTTGCAACTTGCTCTGGGATATTCTCATCCTATTTTCTTCATTCCACCAAAAGAGGTAAAGATTGAAGTTCCAGCTCCAACAAATATCGTTGTTAGTGGAATAGATAAGCAATTAGTTGGACAAATAGCAGCAAAAATTAGATCTTTTAAACCGCCTGAACCATATAATGGTAAAGGTATTAGATATGAAGGTGAACAAATAATTCGTAAAGCTGGTAAAACTGCAGGTAAATAAATATGATTAAACCAAAAGCAAAATCAAGATTTAGAGTTAAAAAACATTTGAAAAAAGTTTTGAAGAAAGGCACTGCTGAAAAACCAAGATTAGGTGTCTATAGAAGCTTAAATAATATTTATGTTCAATTTATTGATGATCTTGAAAATAGAACATTATTTTCTGTTTCAAATCTTTCAAAAGAAGTTAAAGAAAAGATTCAAGGTCATTTGACTAAAACTGAAGTAAGTAAGTTAGTCGGAAAAGTTGCAGCTGAAATTGCTCTGAGTCGAGGAATTACAACTGGAATTTTTGATAGAAATGGTTTCCGTTATCACGGAAGAGTCAAAGCCCTAGCGGATGGTTTACGCGAAGGTGGACTTAAATTATAAACAATTTGCCGGGTCGTCTAAGGGTAGGACAGCGGCCTTTGGAGCCGTATGTAGAGGTTCGAATCCTCTCCCGGCAGCTAATAAATGTAATGGAGTGATGTAATTGAAAACAGTAAGACCACAAAATATTGAAGAATTGAAAGAAAAAGTTGTCCACATTAATCGTGTTGCAAAAGTTGTTAAAGGTGGACGTAGATTTAGTTTTAACGCTATTGTTGTTGTGGGTGATCGCAAAGGCCATGTTGGCGTTGGACTTGGTAAAGCCAACGAAGTTACCGATGCGATTAACAAAGGAACAGAAGATGCTAAAAAGAATATTGTACGAGTTCCTGTAATAAAAGGGACTGTTCCACATGAAATTATTGGCAAGTATGGTGCAGCAAAAGTTTTAATTAAACCTGCATCACCAGGTACTGGTTTGATTGCTGGTGGTGGTGTTCGTGCTGTTCTTGAAGCTGCTGGAATTACAGATGTTTTGACTAAGTCATTAGGTTCATCTAATCCACACAATACAGTTAAAGCTACATTAAAAGCATTAACAATTTTATTAGATCCAAATACTGTTGCAATGAAAAAAGGAATTACAAAACAAGAGTTGTTTGGTAAATCATGAAAAAGCTAAAAATTACTCAGATAAGATCCATAATTGATCGACCTGAAAGACAGAAAAGAACAATCAAAGCTTTAGGTCTTAGTCGACCAAATTATTTCAAAATTCACAATGACACTCCTCAAATTAGAGGAATGATTCGTAAAGTAAGTCACTTAGTTAAAGTTGAAGAAATTGAAGAATAGAACTATGAACTTCTTAGGAAATTTAAAACCAGCAAAAGGTTCTGTAAAAAAAGAAAAAAGAGTAGGTAGAGGTCCTGGTTCAGGTCATGGTGGAACCTCTTGCCGTGGAATGAATGGACAAAAATCACGATCAGGTGATAAATATCGTCCCTGGTTTGAAGGTGGTCAGATGCCTCTTCAAAGACGAATTCCAAAAAGAGGATTCAATAGTCCATTCAAAACAGTTTATCAAGCACTAAACTTGAACCGGCTCGTTGATTTTGTTATAAAGAATAACTTGCAGGAAACGGAAATAACCCCCGAATTACTTTATCAGAAAAAAGTTGTTGGTAGTAAGAATCAGCCAATAAAAGTACTTGGCGAGGGTGAAGTTAATTTCAAATTGAATCTTTCGGTTCACGCTGTAAGTCAGGCAGCACGTCAAAAAATTGAATCTGCAGGTGGAACAATAAATATAGTGAAATTCTAATGGCAACTTTTGCAGAAAGTTTTAGAAATATTTTCAAAATTCAAGAACTCAGAGAACGAGTTCTTTTTACCCTTGGATTATTAATTGTCGTACGCATTGGAGCTCACATTACTTTGCCAGGTATTGATGCTCATGTCTTAGCTGAAGCAACACGAAACGCCACGCAAGATAATTTATTCGGTTTGTATGATTTGTTTGTTGGAGGTGCATTTTCAAACGCTGCGATTTTCGCACTCGGAATTATGCCTTATATCAGTTCATCGATTATTATTCAATTATTGGGTGCAGTTGTTCCATATTTTCAAAAACTTCAAAAAGAGGGAGAAGAAGGAAGAAAGAAAATTAATCAATTAACAAGGTATGGAACAGTTTTGGTTGCTGGTGTACAAGCATGGGGCGTGAGTGTAAGATTGCTTCACATGAACGCAAATGGAGTTCCAATTGTACCTGCTGAAATTCAAGGTGCTTTCTTTACTCTTTCAACAATCATAATTCTAACAGCAGGGACAATTTTTCTGATGTGGCTCGGTGAACAAATTACTGAAAGAGGAATCGGAAACGGTATATCGTTAATAATTTTTATTGGAATCATTGATAGATTACCTTACGCTTTCTTAGATGAATATAGACTTTTAGCCGCTGGCCAAACTAATTTAATTGTTGAGTTAATATTTTTGACAATAATGGTCTTTATTATTGCTACGGTTGTGTTAATGACTCGTGGTGAAAGAAGAATTCCCGTTCAGTATGCAAAACGAGTGGTTGGAAGAAAAGTACTTGGTGGTGTAACTCAATTTATTCCATTGAAGGTTAATACAGCTGGTGTGATGCCAATAATTTTTGCACAATCAATTATGTTTGTGCCAAATACAATTTTGACATTTTTCCCTGAAAGTGAATTTGTCGCTTCTATTGCACGACATTTCCAATTTGATTCTTTTATTTATTCTTTCTTTTATGCATTGTTGATTGTGTTCTTTACATATTTTTACACTGCTATCGCATTTAATCCAAAAGATGTTGCGGAAACGATGAAAAGACAGGGTGGTTTTATTCCTGGAATACGACCAGGCAATCAAACGGCTGAGTTTATTGATAATATTTTAACAAGAATTACTTTACCTGGTTCAATATTTCTTGCAATCATTGCAATTCTACCAGCGTTCATTTCAAAATTTGGTGTTTCAAGAAGTTTTGCTCAGTTCTTTGGTGGTACAAGTCTTTTAATAGTTGTTGGTGTTGCTCTTGATACTTTGCAACAAATTGAAACTCATTTGAAAATGCGACACTATGATGGATTTTTAAAGACAGGTAGAATTAAAGGTCGTAGATAGTTTGAATGATTTATATAAAGACTGCACAGGAAATAGATGGAATTAGAAAAAGTTGTGAAATTGTTGCTGAAGTACTTAAAATGATGAGCGAAATGATTAAACCTGGAATCACCACGAAAATGCTTGATCAGACAGCTGAGGACTATATCCGCTCAAAAAATGCAATACCAGCATTTAAAGGCTATTCACAAGCAGGAAGTTTTAATTATCCTGCTTCCATTTGCGCATCTGTCGATAGTGCAGTCGTTCATGGTATTCCAAATGATGAACCACTTAAAGATGGTCAAATTGTTTCTATAGATGTTGGTGTTGAATTGAACGGTTTTTTCGGTGATGCAGCAAAAACTTATCCAGTTGGAAAAATATCAGATTTGAAAAAGAAACTATTAAGAGTAACTGAAGAAGCATTGTATATAGGTATTGAAAAATCAGTTGATGGAAATAGAATCTCTGATATCTCTAAAGCTATACAAAAATATGTTGAGAGTAATGGATTTACTGTTGTAAGAGAATTAACAGGACATGGTGTTGGAAAATTTTTGCACGAAGATCCATCAATCCCAAATTATGTTATTCCTGGACCAAGTCCTAAACTTAGAAAAGGAATGACTTTAGCAATTGAACCTATGGTTAATGCAGGAACATACAGAGTGAAAACATTACAAGATGGTTGGACTATTGTTACAGCAGATAACCAACCTTCAGCTCATTTTGAGCATACAGTATTAATTACAAATGGAAAACCAGAGATCTTAACAGCATAATGGGAAAGAAAGACGTTATTGTGATGGATGGTGTAATTACTGAAACATTGCCAAATGCAATGTTCAGAGTCAAGTTAGATAATGGACATGAAATTCTTGCACATGTTTCTGGTAAAATGAGGATGCATTTTATCCGTATTCTGGTTGGTGATAAAGTTCAGGTTGAAATATCACCATACGATTTAACCAAAGGAAGAATTATTTATAGATACAAGTAATTTGGAGTTTTTATGAAAGTTAGAGCTTCTGTTAAAAAAAGATGTGAACATTGTAAAATTATTAAACGAAAAGGTCAAGTGAGAGTAATTTGTAAAAATCCAAAACATAAGCAAAGACAAGGTTAAAAGAGGAGAAGAAAATTGGCACGTATAGCTGGTATTGATTTACCAAAAAACAAAAAAATAGCTTATGCTTTACCTCTTATCTATGGCATTGGCAGATCAAATACCTGGGATATCTTAAAAGCAGCAAATGTTGATCCCGATAAAAAAGTCGGTGATCTCACACCTGATGAAGTTGCTGCTATTAGATCTGTCATTACTTCTGACTACAAAGTGGAAGGTGCATTGCGAAGTGAAGTTCAGATGAATATTAAGAGATTGATGGATATTGGAACTTATCGTGGTCTGAGACACAGAAAGGGTCTTCCAGTTCGTGGTCAAAGAACAAGAACTAATGCAAGAACAAGAAAAGGCAAGAGAAAAACAGTTGCAGGTAAGAAAAAAGCTGTAGCTAAGAAATAATTTAGGAGAATGAGTCTTGGCAAAAACACAAAAAAAATCAAAAAAGAAAATTCATATAGATCCAAAAGGAGTTGCTCATATTCAGGCAACTTTTAACAATGTTATTGTAACCATAACTGATATTTATGGAAATACCATTGCCTGGTCATCCGCTGGCAGAAATGGATTTAGAGGATCAAGAAAAAATACACCGTTTGCAGCTCAGGTAACAGCCGAAGCTGCTGCAAAAGAAGCTTATGATGCAGGAATTAGAAAAGTTGATGTTTTAATTAAGGGACCAGGTGCTGGAAGAGAAGCTGCAATTCGCGCTTTAGCTAATATGGGTCTTCAAATTGAATCTATAAAAGATATTACACCAATTCCACATAACGGTTGTAGACCACCAAAAAGAAGAAGAGTTTAATTATTGGAGAAAAAGTAAATGGCAGTTTATCACGACGCTGTTTGTAAATTGTGCAGAAGAGAAAGACAAAAGCTTTTCCTGAAAGGCAGTAAATGTTACACCGAGAAGTGTCCTCTTGAAAAGAAAAATTATCCTCCAGGTCAGCATGGAACTTCTCGAAGAACCAAGATAAGTGAATATGGAATTCAATTAAGAGAAAAACAAAAAGTAAAAAGAATCTATGGCCTTTTAGAAGCTCAATTCAAAAATTATTTTGAAAAGGCAATCAAACAAAAAGGTAGAACTGGCGAAAACTTAATAAAGTTACTTGAAAGACGGTTGGATAATACTGTTTTTAGATTAGGTTTTGCCTCTTCTAGAAAAGCTGCTCGTCAATTGGTTAAGCATCGACATGTTTTAGTAGATGGAAAGATTGTTGACATTCCTTCTTATCTTTTGAAACCAGGACAGGTCGTTTCTATTAAGGAAAAAAGTAAAACACTTGATATTATTCACAACTCTCTTAAAAGAGTTAAAGAAGGTACTTATCCGTGGTTACAGATTGATAAGGCGACATTATCTGGAACATTTCTACACATTCCTGAACGTTCCGAAATACCATTAAATGCTAATGAACAGTTAATTGTTGAATTATATTCTAAATAATCAATAACCTTAGGAAAGGTTGAAAGATGAGTTTATTATTATTACCTGAAAAAATTACTTTAGATCAAACCTCTTATTCTTCAAACTTTGGAAGATTTGTGATTCAACCACTTGAAAGAGGTTATGGAATTACAATTGGAAATGCTTTAAGAAGAGTTCTTATTTCATCAATCCCGGGTACTGCATTCAGGGCTATTAAGATTGATAATGTTCTGCATGAATACAGTACTATTGAGGGTGTTAAAGAAGATGTCACTGAAATTATTCTCAATCTTAAACAAGTAAGAATAAAATTACTCAATGAAAGAGTAAATAAAATTACAATCAAAGTTAAAGGACCCAGAGAATTTAAAGCAGCTGATATTCAAAAGGAAGCCCCAGATATTGAGGTATTAAATCCGGAAGCTCATATCGCTACTTTAAGTAAGGCTGCTAATTTTACAATGGAACTTTGGATTGGTCAGGGAATTGGTTACGTACCTGCTGAAGAAAATAAAAGTCCAGAATTTTCAATTGGAGTAATTCCAATGGATAGTATTTATACTCCTATTAAAAATGTAAATTATACTATTGAAACTATTCGCTATGCTAATAGGGATAATCTTGAAAGATTAACTCTCGAAATAACTACTGACGGTTCGATCACACCTGAAGACAGTTTAACTTTAGCAGCAAAGATACTTAAAGATCACTTCGAATTCTTCACAATATATGAATTAGAAACCAAAGTGCCTGCAGCAGCAAAACCAAAAGATGCTGAAAAAGAGAGAATTCGTAAAATACTCAAAATGTCTATTGAAGAGCTCGAGCTTTCAGTTAGAGCATATAACTCACTTAGAGGTGCAAATATCACAACTGTTGCTGATCTTGTAAGAAGAGAAGAAAGTGAATTGTTAAGATTTAGAAATTTTGGACGTAAATCTCTTGACGAAATCAAAGAAAAAATTCAAGACTACGGCCTCCAGTTTGGTATGGATGTTGATAAATATCTTGAAAATTAACAAAAAGAAGTAGGATTTGAAAAATGAGACACGCAGTTAAAGGAAGAAAATTAAAAAGAACTTCGAGTCATAAAAAAGCTCTGTTGGTTAATTTAGCAACTTCATTATTTAGATTTAAAAAAATTAAAACTACTGTTGCAAAGGCTAAGGAAGCCAGAACTTTTGTTGAAAAACTAATTACAAAAGCACGGAAAAATGATATACCAGCTCGAAGGTATATTGCTAGTTTTATTAAAGATAGAGAAGTATTAAAAGAACTTTTTAATGAAATTGTGCCCAAAATTGGTAATAGACCAGGTGGTTATACTCGAGTTGTAAAGCTCGGTGCTAGAAGAGGTGACGGAGCAGATCTGGCGATTTTAGAATTGGTTGATTATAATGAAGGTGTTATAAAAGCTCCGAAGAAAAAAGAGACAAAAGATGAAACAACTGTACAAAACCAATCGACTGAACAGAAAGAAGATACTGTAAAAACAGAGTCAGATACTAATGTTCAACTGTCTGAATCAGAACAAGTAGAAACAAGTTCAACAACCGAAGAAGAAACTAAATAAATTAAATTAGAATTTGTTAAAGGAGTAGTTGGAAAAATCTGACTACTCCTTTTTTGTTTTTTGTAAAAATCCGATTAACCAATGAAAATAAATTTTTCAAATGTCAGACTTGAACGTACTGTTTTTAACTTAGACCAATTAAAAGTACAAAAACTTCCTGAAATAGTTTTCATGGGGCGCTCAAATGTCGGTAAATCCTCATTAATTAATTCATTACTCGGTGTTAAGAATCTTGCAAAAGTAAGTCAAACTCCAGGCAAAACCAGATCACTTAATTTCTATATTGTAGATGAGAAATTTTATCTTGTTGATCTTCCAGGATTTGGATATGCTTCAACCAGCAAAGATGAAAGTTTCAGGTTCTCAAAACTCATTCAAGATTATTTTCAAGTCAGTAAAAAAATAATATTGGTTTGTCATTTAATGGATTCTAGGGTACCTTTCACAAAATTAGATTTCATCGCCTATGAATATGTTTGTAATCTGAACCTTCCATATTGTATTTTATTTACAAAAGTTGATAAATTAAATCAATCAGAAAAATCGAAATTGAAAAAACAAGTAAGTGATTTTTTAAAGGATGTATCAATTGACTATTTTCTTTACTCAAGCAAGACTAATGAAGGTAAAAAAGAATTGCATAGTTTTTTAATTAAAAGAATATTTGACTGGAGAAAATTAGATATTTAATGAAAATCAATTTAAAAAGAGTAATCATACTAATAGTTATAGTAGCTTCTATTGCAATTGCAGTTCATGTTGAAAATCCGATAACTAAATATATTTTTATTGGACTAGCTATAATCATTATTAGCTTTGTAATTTTTCTTAGGGATGGAAAAGTCTTAATTCAAAGTGAAGATGATTCTGAAGACATTTCAGCAGAAGGTAATAATGAAAATCAGAATACTGAGCCTGGTTCAATTTCACCTACTGAGGTTAAAATCCTGACTGAGGAAGATCTAAACCCACCAATTGGGCCAAGAATTTCTCAACTTGTTCCCAAGGATCTTGCCGAACAATATAAAAGAATTGCTTGTGAGCCTGTACCTGGTGTCAGCGAGGATATTCAATTTAATTTCGTTCTTGAAAAAACACTTGAATTGATTAAAGACATAATGTTAGCTCATTCAGTGATTTTTTTTTGGTATCGTCGAGATCGAGGACAAATAATTTTTCATAATTTTGTTTCAGAAGAAAAAGAGTTACAAAAAATAAAATTTCAACTCGGTTCAGATTTAATAAGTAAAGTTATCATTACTGCCCAGCCTACTTACACATCAAATATAAACTCCAATGTTGAAGCTGATTTAATTAGATATTATCCACATCCCGTAGGAATTAAATCTGTTGCAGCTGTACCAGTATTCTTGAATGAAAAATTAATTGGCGTACTTGCTGTTGATAGTAAAAGTGATGATGTTTTTGGTTCTGAGAGTATTTATACCTTAGGTAGGTTTGTCAGATTAATAACCCTAATTCTGAGTATCTATGATGAAAAATTTAATGTGGAATTAATAAATCAAAAATTAGATGCAGTACTTGAATTAATTGGTCTATCTACTCGTGAACTTGATGAGAAGAAACTTGTCCAGAATTTCATTGTAGTTCTAGATAAATTTATTGAATGGGATGTACTTGCAATTGTTCTTTATGATATAAACATTAAGAATTTTGTATTGAAGAAAGTAGTAAATAGAACTCCGACAGATTATCTGGGTGAAGGTTCGCCAATTGATATTAGCCAAGAAACTCTGGTTGGTAAATCAATCACTTCCCAGCATAGTATTCGAATAGATGATACTGGATTAAATAAGTATTCAATCTATCGTAAAAATGATGGGTCAAATACCAAAGGTTCGATGATGATTGTACCGATTAATTCAGGAAATATAGTTTATGGCGCAATCGTTATTGAAAGTTTAAAGAAAAAATTATTCACAGATGAAGATGTACGATTAATAGAAAAAGTTACATCACATCTCGGGAATCAATTAGATAATCTGCTTACGAAGAAAATCTTAAACGACTATCTAAGTATTGATTTGGAAACTCTATTACTTAATAAATCAACTTTTGAGAGAAGAGTTAAAGAAGAATTGTTGAAATTCAAAAACACGGATATGCATATTGGATTGGCTCTTATTAAAGTTGATAAATCTGAAAATTTAATTAAAAAGTATTCAGAAAAAGTTATTCCTAAAATTGCAAAACATATTGCACTGCAATTAACAAAAGAATCAGAAGAATTGATGTTGCTCGGCAGATTGGAACCATTAAAATTTGGTGTATTGTTTTTAAATCGTGATAGTGCAGCTGATAATATCTGGTGTCAGAAAATTATATTAAAGATTGCAAGTGAGATGATAACTTACGGGGACAATCAATTCGCTATTACTGTGAGTATTGGTTATACCGGTGGTGTTAAATTAGTCAAGGCAGAAACACTTTTTAATTCTGCTGAGACAGCATTAAATCGAGCTATTCTCGATGGTGGTAATAAAATACGAACAATAAAATAAAATTAATATTTATGAAAAAAGCAATTGTAATTGTTCTTGATGGTGTAGGTATTGGAAATGCACCTGATGCAAAAATTTATAATGATGAGGGTGCAAATACTCTTGGTAACATTGCAAAAAAGTTGGGAGAGATTAATTTACCTAATCTTGAAAAACTTGGTCTTGGTAAGCTTATAAGATTGAATTCAATTGAAAAAGAAGTAATTGGTGCATTTGGGAAAATGAAAGAATGTTCTAAGGGAAAAGACAGCACAACTGGTCATTGGGAATTGGGAGGATTAATCACCGATAAACAATTTCCAGTTTATCCAGAAGGCTTCACCGCCGAGATAATTGAAAAATTTATTAGTTATAATAATTTGAAAGGAGTTCTTGGTAATAAACCAGCATCTGGGACTGAAATAATTCAGGAACTTGGTGAGGAACATATTAAAACTGGTTATCCAATTGTTTACACAAGCGCTGATTCTGTTTTTCAAATTGCTGCCCATGAAGATGTAATCCCTGTAGAAAGATTATACGAAATCTGTAAAACAACCCGAGAAAAAGTAATGATTGGTGAACATGCGGTTGGAAGAATTATTGCACGTCCATTTATAGGATCACCTGGAAATTTCACGCGTACTCATAGAAGAAAAGATTTTGCCCTTGAACCACACGGCGAAGTGATCTTTGATGTTTTAAAGAAAAATGATATTAAAACTATCGGGATTGGAAAAATCAATGATCTCTTTGCTTATCGAAATATAGATGTGCAGGTAAAAACTAAAGATAATCTCGATGGAATTCTGAAAACGATTGAGTTTATTAAATCTGAAAGTAATTCATACATCATGACAAATCTTGTTGATTTTGATATGTTGTTTGGTCATAGAAACGATGTGTATGGCTTTTATAATGCTTTGATTGAGTTTGATAACTATATTCCGAAAATTATAGATTCGATGGGTGATGATGATTTGCTTTTCATAACGGCAGATCATGGAAATGATCCAACTTACCCAGGCACTGACCATACACGAGAACTTGTCCCGCTGTTAGTTTATGGTAAAAAAATAAATAAAAACATTGATCTTGGTTTAAGAGATACTTTTGCCGATCTAAGTAAAACAATTTGCAAATTTTACAATGTTAAAAATAACTTAATGGGTACAAGCTTCTTAAATAATCTATATTGATATGGAAAAAGAGTTTGAGTTATCAATTGTCGATGGGAAGATTAAAATTTCAAAAGAATTGGAAGAATACATCAAAAAAATTGGAACAAAAACTGTTAAGATTAAAATTATCCCGAATATTGAACAAGCTATGATAGATGAAAAACTACCGTTAAATCTGGTTAAGAAAATTGCTCAAAAACAGCGAATACCTATTGATGTAGCTCTTGATGTGGTTCGATCAAAGGGTAAATTAAAGAAATGAAACAAATTTTAATTGATACCGATATACTTTTACAGCATCTAACTACAAAAGATGATGTTTCAATTTTGATGAAATTAATGACTAAATATGACTGTTTCACTACCGTTATTAATGCAATAGAAGTCTATGAATTTGTTGGTTCAAAAGATAAAAAACTAGCAAATATGGTACTTTATGGATTAAAAATTCTAGGTATTCATAGCAGATACTCAGAAATGGTAGCTGATTTAATTGAAAATCAAAAAATTAAACGAAGAAAATGGAACTTACGTGATGCATTATTTGTTATGATGTCGCTTCAAAACAAATTATTCATTACTACCTTAAATCCTGAAAAATATTTAAATTATAACGATGTAAAATTTTTAAAAATCAATAAACAGGGATAAAAAATTGATATTAGGACGCGTAATTGGAACTGTCTGGGCTACCCGTAAAGACGAGAATCTGGTTGGCGCGAAATTTTTAATAGTTAGACAAATTAATTTAGATTATTCAGAAACCAAGAATTTTGTAATTGCCGTTGATAGTGTTGGTGCTGGGGTCGGAGAAGTAGTTCTGGTTGCTACTGGATCTTCAGCTCGACAAACTACTTTTACTAAAAACAAACCAATAGATGCCGTAATTATGGCAATTGTTGATAAATTAGATATAGTAATTAAGGAAGAAAAACTGGAGACGGCTAAAAACTAATGTTTTTCGCTAAAGTAATTGGCACAATTTGGGCTACTAAAAAGTATCCTGCGTTGCAATCATTAAAAATGCAATTTATACAACCTTTGAATTCTAAATTGGAAAAAACTGGGGAACCAATTGTTGCAATTGATACTGTTGGAGCTGGACCAGGCGAAATTGTAATGTATATTACTGCGTCTGAAGCAGTTATACCTTTGCCGGTGGATATGGCTCCAGTTGATGCATCCATTGTCGGTATAATTGATAGAATTGATGTAGAAACAAATAATAGGAAATAATTATGGTAAGAATAACTAAACAATACACAAATCGTGAAAGCCAATCGTTAGATAAATATTTACAGGAAATAGGTAAAGTTGATTTAATTACATCAGATGAAGAAATAGAATTAGCTCAAAGAATCAAAAAAGGTGACCAGAAAGCTCTGGAAAAACTGGTCAAAGCTAATCTCCGTTTCGTTGTTAGTGTTGCTAAGCAATACCAAAACCAGGGATTATCTCTGGGAGATTTAATTAACGAGGGTAACCTCGGATTAATAAAAGCCGCAAAAAGATTTGATGAAACTCGTGGTTTTAAATTTATCTCCTATGCAGTATGGTGGATTCGTCAATCTATCCTCCAGGCACTTGCAGAACAATCAAGAATTGTGCGTTTACCATTGAATAGAGTTGGCGCATTAAATAAGATTGGTAAAGCTTTCAGTAACCTTGAACAAGAATTTGAAAGAGAGCCAAGTGCTGAAGAACTTTCAGAAGAATTGAACATTCCAATTAACGAAATTGCTGATACATTAAAAATTTCAGGCAGACATGTCTCCGTTGATGCACCTTTTGCACCAGGTGAAGAAAATAGATTGCTTGATGTTATAAGCAACGACCAACAACCTGCACCTGATCATGGTTTGATGAAAGAATCTCTTAAGATGGAAATTGAAAGAGCATTATCAACTCTCACTGAACGAGAAGCAGAAGTAATTCGTCTCTATTTCGGATTAAATCACGAGCATTCACTCACACTCGAAGAAATTGGTGAGAAGTTCAACTTAACACGTGAACGTGTGAGACAAATTAAAGAAAAAGCCATCAGAAGATTACGCCACGCCTCCAGAAGTAAAGCACTTAAAGCTTATTTAGGTTAAATTTTTTGCGGGATATGGCAGTTTAGTCTGCCATGTCCTTTTTTCATTTTAAAATTAAGAGGAGAGAGTTTGAGGAAATCTTTTTTACTGGTTATTGTAATTTTTATTTTCTCTTCCTGCTATGGTCCTGTCAGATTTGCAACCAAAAAAGAAAATCAAACCAATGGATATTATGTAGATTCAACTCGCATTACGAGAGCACTTAACGCTTCTCAGGATTCCTCACTTAGATTTGCAACAGATTTAGAATTTACTGAAGAAGAAATTCAGGAAATCTTAACTGAAGAATCCAGACCAATTGAAAATCCTGATGCGTTGCTTCTCTACCGGAAACTGGTTGATACACTTAGCTCGGTCCCTACAAGCTATGAGCGATTGTTAATGACAGTAATTAACTATCTCGGCACACCATATAAATTTGGTGGTAACTCAAGAAAAGGAATCGATTGTAGCGCTTTTACAAGAACAATTTTCATGGAGACTTTTAACATAGATTTACCTCGTTCTACGCTTGGTCAAATCAAGATTGGTATTCCTGTTCAACGAAATGAAATGAAATTTGGTGACCTTGTATTTTTTAATACACGAAGAAGACAAAATCCCGGGCACGTAGGTATATATCTCTGGGATGATTATTTCGTCCATGCATCTACAAAATATGGTGTAATTGTCAGCTCAATGTCGAATGGGTATTATGATAAACGTTTTGTTGGTGCTCGAAGGATTGAAGAAGTATATGCTTTAACGAATGTAGAATAGAAATAAATCTTATTAAAATTCAGAGTAATAGAAATAAAAAATCCTCGATTGAATCGAGGATTTTTTGTCCATAAGTAATTTTTTCAATTCAAGAACAACCACTCGTTGATCCACATTCAAAGCATTTATAGCAATTTCCACTTCGAACCATTAGCGAACCACATTCTGGACAGGGTGGTGCATCCGCCTGACTGATAAAAACAAATTTTTCATTCTGTTCGATTGATGATTTTGTAGAAGCATTTAAAGCCTCATCTTTCGGTGTTTCGGTTGTTTTATCATTTAGCTCAGATGTATTTTCAACTTGGCTTGTATAGTTATAGTATTCTTCAGGTAAAAACTTCAATGCTAACCATCTGAAAATGTAATCCATTACAGATTTAGCTATTGGTATTTGTTTGTTGTTTGTAAATCCGGATGGTTCAAATCTGGTATGAGTGAATTTATCAACAAGGACTTTAAGAGGTACGCCGTATTGAAGTGCCAATGAGACAGCTGTAGCAAAAGCATCCATTACACCTGAAATTGTACTTCCTTCTTTTGACATAACAATGAAAATTTCTCCAGGTGAACCATCTTCATACATTCCAACAGTTATATAACCTTCATGACCACTTATGCTGAATTTATGAGTAATAGATTGTCGCTCATCTGGTAATCTTCTTCTCTTTGGTCTGTTTTCAATATGTGCAGTAACTTTTTCTTCAACCACACTTTCTTTTTTCTTTTCTTTGAGAGATGTACTTAGTGGTTGAGTGAGTTTACAACCGTCACGATAAACTGCAATTGCTTTTAATCCTAATTTCCATGCTTCGATGTAAGCATTCTTAATAGCTTCAGGAGTTACATTATTTGGCATATTGACAGTTTTTGAGATTGCACCTGAAAGAAAAGGCTGTACAGCCGCCATCATTTTGATGTGGCCCATGTAGTGAATTGATCTTTTCCCATTTGCAGGTTTAAATGCACAGTCAAAAATGGGTAGATGCTTTTCAAGTAAATAAGGTGCACCTTCGATTGTATCATTTGCGTTTATGTATGCAACTATCTGTTCAATTTGTTCACTATCATAGCCTAATTTTTCCAGAGCGAGAGGAACGGTATTGTTAACTATCTTAAAAACTCCACCACCGACTAATTTTTTATATTTAACAAGTGCTATATCTGGCTCAACGCCGGTTGTATCACAATCCATCATAAAACCAATTGTACCTGTTGGTGCAAGTACAGTAACTTGAGAATTTCGATATCCGTATTTTTCACCTTCTTTAATTGCTTCTTCCCATACATCGATTGCTTCGTTATAAAGGTCTATAGGAATCAGTGTACCATCAATCTTTTTGGCAGCGTTTAAATGTTGATTCATAACTCTGAGCATCGGTTCACGATTTTTTGCAAATCCGTTAAAAGGTCCTTTCTTGCTTGCAAAGATGGCTGAATGTCGATATGATTCTCCAGTCATGATTGAAGTGATTGCTGCAGCAAAAGCTCTACCTTCTTCACTATCATAAGCCAAACCATTAGCCATCAGGAGGGCACCGAGATTTGCATAACCCAATCCTAAAGGTCTATAATCGTGACTATTTTTCTCAATTGCTTTTGTTGGATATGAAGAATTATCTACAATAATTTCTTGTGCAGTGATAAAAATATCGCAGGCATATTTAAACTTTTCGATATCAAAACTGCCATCTTCTTTTCTAAACTTCATCAAATTTAATGACGCGAGATTACAAGCTGAATCATCAAGAAACATGTATTCACTGCACGGGTTACTAGCATTGATACGCCCGCTGTTTGGACATGTGTGCCAGTGATTAATAGTTGTATCGAACTGCATTCCTGGATCACCGCAAATCCATGCAGCCTGAGCAATTTGATCCATAATATCTCTTGCTCTGTGTGTATCGATTACCTTTCCTGTTTTTACTGCCTTTGTTTGCCATTCTTTATCTTCAATTACTGCTTTCATGAAATCATCCGTTACACGGACTGAATGATTAGCATTCTGATATGCTATACTGTCATAAGCTCCACCGGGTACATTGAATCCAGGGTCATATCCCATTTGAATAAGAGCGTGAGCTTTCTTTTCTTCTTCTGCTTTGCAATTTATGAAATCAATTATATCTGGATGATCAATATTTAGAATAACCATTTTAGCAGCACGTCGAGTTTTTCCACCGCTTTTGATAACACCAGCAAATGCGTCAAACCCTTTCATAAAAGAAACAGGACCAGAAGCCATGCCTCCACCACTCAATGGCTCTTTTGAAGATCTTAAAACACTCAAGTTTGATCCTGTTCCACTGCCAAATTTGAAAAGCATTCCTTCTGTCTTTGCTAAATCAAGAATGGATTCCATCGTATCTTCTACGGAGTTAATAAAACAGGCAGAACATTGTGGTTTTTCTTCAATACCAACATTGAACCACACGGGACTGTTGAAACTACCGTATTGGTTTACCAGAAGGTATGTTAGTTCGTTATAAAATGCTTGAGCATCTTCGGGGCTATCAAAATAACCGTCTTTAATTCCCCATTCAGTGATAGTTTTAGAAACTCTATTTACAAGTTGTTTAACACTTGTCTCTCTCTCCGGTGTATTAGGTTGGCCATGAAAATATTTTGAAACAACAACATTTGTTGCGGTCATAGACCAGCTTTTAGGGACTTCAACATTTTTCTGATTAAATACAAGCTGGCCCTTCTCGTTAGTTATTTTTGCTTCCCTTAATTCCCATTCGATCTCATCAAAAGGATGAACTCCTTTCTTTGAAAAAAGATATTTGAATTTTAATCCTCCCTGCTTAAATAAATCCTGATCGTTTATCAGTGAGATTTGTTTGGAATCTTTTGTATTTGATTGGCTCATATTAAAACTCCTTATTAAGTATTGAAGTGTCTTCTTCACTTAAAATGTGAAGAGTAATTTGACTGCTATATATAAAACATGAAAATAACAGTCAAGTAAAAAAATTATTTACTCTACATTTTGATACCTCTTCAAACTTAATGAAAAAAAGTTTAATAACAATAATTAAAACTTGAGTTAAGTTTTTGAAATTAATTTAAAAAAATGTATGAATAGAGTTAATGAAAAGATTAACTTTTTTCTGGCTATCAAATAGAACCAACTGATAATCATATCTTAAATACAACGGTCCATCCGGTCCGAGTGGCAGTCCTAATAACATCCAGATTGCAAGAAGAAGAATCCAGAAAATAGTAAATAAAATTGAATAAGGAATCATTGTTGAGATGATTGTACTTATTCCGTACTTTTCGTCATACTTCTGAGCAAAGGCAACAATTAAAGCAAAGTAACTCATCATTGGTGTGATAACATTGGTAACAGAATCACCAATTCTAAATGCAACTTGAGTTAGTGCAAGATGAAAACCAAGCAGCATAAACATTGGAATGAAGACAGGTTTCCATTATTGCCCACTTAGCAGAAGCACTTCCCATGAACAGGTTAATAAATGCAGATGAGAAAAACGAATGCTATAATTAGAGTAATTCCTGTGAGTTCAATGTTCCTTAGAAATTCAGCACCTTTTATTGCAATTATCAAACCGAGATTGCTGTATCTAAAGAAATAAACAAATTGGGCAGCGAAAAATACAAGCACAATGTAGGTAGATAATGTCCCCATCGATTTGATTATGTGCTTCATTAAATCTGAATCATTTTTAATTGATTTCACTACAATCCCATACACTAATCCTGGGACGAAAAAGAATAAAAGTATTCCAGTAATGATTCCATCAAAAAAAGGTGAGTGTAGAATTTCTTTTGTCTCTGGATTTCTGAAAATTCCATTCTCAGGAACGATTGTAAGAATCAGAAGAACTATAATCACAAGAGCACTCAGCCCAGCCCATTTTAATCCACGCTTTTCAATTTCGGTTAATTTTTCAATTTCGACTTTTTTTGTAGTGCTTTCATAAGATTTCAAACGAGATTCAACGATTTTTTCAGTGATAAGGGTACCGAGAATTGTAATCAAAATTGCTGATGCAAACATGAAGTAAAAATTTACGGCGGGATTAATCTTAATTTCAGAATCAAGTATTTGTGCTGCTGATTGAGATAAACCGGCTAAAATTGGATCAACAGAACTAATTAGAAAATTTGCTCCAAATCCTCCGCTAACTCCACAAAAAGCTGCTGCGAGACCTGCAATTGGATGTCTTCCAATTGCATGAAATAACATTGCACCAAATGGAATTAGAATCACATAACCCGCTTCAGATGCGATATGTGATAAAATTCCCGTAAATACCAGAGCGAATGTAATCAATCTTTTAGGTGCGCTCAGAACTAATGCACGAATTAGAGTTGTGAATAATCCTGAACCTTCAGCAACTCCAATTCCAATCATGACTGCGAGTACATATCCAAGTGGTGGAAAGTTTACGAAGTTGTGAGTCACATTTGTATAAAGCCATCTTATACCATCGCCATTAAACAAGTTTTTCACATCTATGGTTGAACCATCAACTGGATGTTTTGCTGACCAATCAAAAAAATCACCAATCCATGAAAAAACACCGACTGACAGCGCTATTAATCCAAATAAAGTGGCAGGATGCGGTAATTTGTTTCCAAAGATTTCTATTACATCCAAACTTTTGTAAAAAATTTTAATTGGAAGTTCTTTTAGATTTTTCATGATGACCTCATTTTTTTCAGGTTTATTTTGAGTTTAATTAATTAGAGATTTGGCTCAGAGATATATTGATGAATTAACTTATCTCTATGTTATTTATCAATTTAAAAAATTTTCTACTTGATAATTAATCTATCTCCAATTATTTTGACTAATAAAAGAGGAGAGCTGAAATGCCTATAGCGGTTGATTTCAACACTATCGTTGAGATGTACGATAGAGTAACCAAAAAATATCAGAACAGCGATCGTCCTGCATTGCTGTACAAATCCCAGAATCAGTGGGTAGGGATTTCATATAAAGAGTTGCGGGAGAAGGTAAGAAATTTTGCAATGGGGGTACTCTCATTGGGTCTGAAAAGGGGAGATATGATTGGAATTCTCTCCGAAAATCGACCTGAGTGGGCGATGGTTGACCTGGCTGTTCTTTCAATTGGTGGAATTGATGTTCCAATGTATCCTTCTTCCACATCGAATACGATTGAATATATAATGAATGATTCAGAGTGCAAGGCTGTGATAGTTTCTAATAAATTACAATTGACCAAGGTTCAAAAAATTAAATCAAATGTAAAATCTCTCAAACATATTATCATTCTGAATGAGAAAGATGCAGAAGAAGGTGTTTATAATTTCAATCAAATTCTGGAAATGGGAAAGAACAACGCCGATAAGTTTGAAAAGGTTCTGGACGAAGAAATGTCAAAAGTTTCTCCTGATGATTTAGCTACACTGATTTATACATCGGGTACAACAGGCGAACCAAAAGGTGTAATGTTAACTCACAATAATTTTGTGAGCAATATAAAAGCGGCGTTGCAAGTAATTCTTGCTGATGATCGAGATCTTTTCCTTTCTTTTCTACCACTTTCTCACTCCTTTGAAAGAATGGCAGGTTATTATACTGCATTCTCTGCAGGATGTACGATTGCATACGCACAATCAATTGATACAGTTGCGAAAGATTTACAGGAAGTGAAACCTACCATAATGACATCTGTTCCTCGGTTGTTTGAGAGAATTCATTCACGGGTGATGAAAAATGTAGATTCATCTCCACCAGCAAAACAGAAAATTTTCTATTGGGCATTGGAAGTAGGAAAAAAATATCAGGAAGCCAGAAAACAGAAAAAACTCAATCCTATTTTATCAGCTAAATATAAGTTAGCTGATAAATTGGTTTTTCATAAAATAAAAGCTGCAACAGGTGGCAGATTGAGATTTTTTGTGAGTGGTGGTGCTGCTCTTCCACAGGAAATTGGTGAATTCTTTGAAGCAATGGGAATATTGATTATTGAAGGTTATGGTTTAACTGAATCAAGTCCAGTTATCTCATGCAATAGATTGGATGATTATAAATTTGGAACAGTTGGCAAACCGATCCCAGGTGTTGAAGTTAAAATTGCTGAAGATGGTGAGATACTTGCTCGCGGTCCAAACATCATGAATGGTTATTATAAGAATAAGAAAGCAACTGAAGAAGCTATTGATAAAGATGGCTGGTTGCATACTGGTGATATTGGTGAATTTGATAAACAGGGATTTTTGAGAATCACCGATAGAAAAAAACATTTGTTCAAAACATCTGGTGGAAAATACATTGCTCCACAACAGCTTGAAAGTTTATTTACAAGAAGCAAGTTTATTGATCAATTTGTTTTGATTGGCGATAACAAAACATTCTTATCAGCACTGATCACACCAGATTTTGAAGCAATTCGTGAATATGCTGATGCGCATAAAATTCCTTACGAAAGAGTTGAAGACTTAGCTCATCATCCCGAAATTTATAAGTTGATTGAAAAAGACATCCAGACATTGCAAAGAAATCTTGCCAACTACGAGCGAATTAGAAAATTCGTTATTCTCGATAAACCATTTACAATTGAAGGCGGCGAACTAACTCCAACATTGAAAGTCCGCCGAAAAGTTATCGAGGAAAGATACGCCCACTTGATTAAAGATATTTATGAAAAAGAGTAAACTGAATTGTTTAGAAATAAACTGCCCTTTAAGAGGGTAGTTTTTGTATTAAAGAGAGATTAATTTCAGCATCAATTTGAATAAGAAATAATTTAAATCAATTCATTTCAAAAATTTTTTGAATTAAACTATTGATACCATCACTTCGAATTAAAAATTTTTTCAGTACCCTTCCTGATTTCCTCTTCCACTCTTTCTCATTTTCTACTTAAATTGACTTTCAATTAATCAAATTATAATATAGACTTTAAATGATGAGAATTCTTTTAATATTTTTTATTTTATTGGAGATTTTACACGCCCAGATTTATAATTTCAGATATTATAATACAGAGAATGGTTTATTCAGCACTTCAATTACTGCTATCTCGCAGGATCAAAAAGGTTATATCTGGTTTGGGACTACATCAGGTTTATTTAGATATGATGGGTATTCCATCGAAAATTATCGTAACAGGTATAATTTTTTCCAGAATTCAATTACAGGATTCGGAAGGTATGATGGAAATTTCTGGATATCGACTTTGAACAATGGGCTGTTTGCAATCAATAAAAATCAAGTCCTAAATATCAACAAAAAAAATCCTTACCTGTCAAAAAAAATTAAAAGATTGAGAGAGTCACCTTCGGGACTTTTGATTATTTCTCAGGATAATGAATTCTATCATGTAAAGAGTGATTCAGAGGTAACTCAGATTTTATATGATGCAATTCTTCCTGAAACCAATTTTAATGATATCATTGTAATTAATAATGGTTATGCAATTGCATCAGATGAAGGTTTATTGATATTCCAGTCCGGTAGAGTTAAATATAAATTCAACCAATCTTCAACTGAAAAAAATATTCAAGCTCAGCGAGTAGCGTTAGATCAGAACCAGAATATTGTATTCCTATCTAAAAATGGAAATGTTTATAGATTAGATAACTTTCAACTTGTTGAAATTTATACTGAAAGCCAAAAAGTTTATTCAAATCTTTCACTTCTAATAGATAGAAATAATTCAATCTGGGTTGGAAGTGATGATGTAATTCTGAGAATAGATAACAAAAGAAAAGATTTTATTGGTTATGAAAATGGGCTTCCGCATCAAGTTGTAACTTGTTTATTTGAAGACAGGGAAGGAAACATCTGGATTGGAACGATTAACGGTGCAGCTAAACTAAATTCAATTGCAGTGATTAACTACCCATCTCTCTTTCCAAAAACGACTTCTTCAATTCAAAAAATTTATAACTCTGGTAAAGAAATTCTCGTTTTTTCGAATGATGGAATATCTATCTTCAATTCATCATCAAAAACTTTTAGAAATGTTGGATATAATTTTTCGAGTCAAAATAAAGTCAATGATGTGATGGAATTAAGTAAAGACACGAGATTGCTTGCAACAGATAATGGATTATTGATATTTAAGAAAAATAGAATTATCAATTCACCGCTTAATGCTCAATTAAGGTCAAAGAAAGTTCTTTCCCTTGCAATGGGTTTTGATAATAAAATATATGTTGGTACTGATTCAGGTTTGTTTGTATTTCAATCGAATACACTTATCGATTATTTTTCTATTGATGATATTTTGCCTGGCAATGAAATACGGGATCTGCTTATCACTCAACAGAATGAAATTTATATCGGAACGGACAATGGACTTGTTAAGCTAAAAGGTGATTCAAAGTTGATATTGCGAAAATCGAATGGGATGAGTAATAATTTTGTTAATTCACTCAGCGAAGATAAGTCTGGCAGATTATGGATAGGCACAAAAGATGGAATTTCATCTTTCAAAAATGGAAGATTTAACAACTTTGTACCTAAAATTGGTAATAGTGTTGTCAGTGAAATTGTGGATGTTATTCCAGTGAGTCTGGAAGAAATCTGGGCAGCTACACACAAAGGCATTTTTATAATCAAAGATGGAATTAATTTTTCTTCTTTTACTGCAAGAGATGGATTAATCTCCGATTTTATTACTGACATTGAGTTTGACGAACAAAGCGGAATCATTTTCATTGGTACAAATTCGGGCTTAACATTAATCGAAAAGAAATATTTAAAAGAAAATTTACAAGCATACCAAATTGTATTTACTGGATTTTCAACAAATCAAAAAACATATGATCTTGATAAAATTGTAGTTCCCGAAAGTGAAAGTGAGATAAAAGTTTCAGTTTCAACATTTTCTTTTTTTGATGAGAATAAGATTATCTACCGTTATAGATTAAAAAATGTTGAGGATAACTGGAATTATCTAACTCAATCCAACATCATTCGCTACAAAAATCTTTCTCCCGGTAACTACACATTAGTTATTGAAGCTTCAGTTGATGGAGTTAACTGGTTGAAAAATTCAGCTGAGTTAAAGTTTACAGTTGTCTCAAGTTTTTTGAAAAATTTTTATTTCTATGCAATCATTCTTGGGGGTTTATTCACAATTTATTTCCTGGTTGTGATGGTAAAGAAATCAAGGAAGAGGATGAAACAGGACAAAATTATTCCTGCTGAATCAATTCCAGCAGAAAATATGTATGAAAGTGTTGAAAAAATACCTGAACAAAATTCCGAGATTGAAGAAATTAAAAAGAGGTTTGAAGAAAAATTAGAGGCTATTAAAACTTTAATTTTAGAAAAAGATCGTGAGATTGATCTTCTGAAAAGAGAAAATGAAGAACTTCGAAACAGAATTAGAGAACTGGAACTTCAAGATTTAAACAGAAAAGATTCACTTGATGATGAAGAAGAATTTGTCGAAAAATCCAGGATTGAAATTATTGTAAAAAATAGCAAAGAAGCTGAAGAGATTAAACTATATGTTGAAGCTCTTGAAAAAACCAACTGGAATATCAGGGCAGCAGCAAAACTTTTGAATTTACCGCATTCAACATTTTATTACAGACTTAAAAAATTAAATCTTTTGAAAAATAAATAAAGGGAAGGTTATGGTTGGAGTCAGAAGAATAATTTTCTTCATTGTTTCATCAATAATTATTGCTTTGCTTGTCAAATGGGGATTTGATGGTTTTGAGGTTATAACTAAAATTTATCCATCAACAGAATTGATTGATGAGAGGACTGGTAATGTACTTACCCAAACCGAAGGTTCTTTCAAACTTGGATTAGACCTTGTAATTGTAATTTCGATTGGACTTTCTGCACTTGGATTTGTAATTCTGAATTTTTTCAAAGCATGGTTTGCAGCTCGAGAAGATTAATTTTTATAATTCATTCATCGTCTTGAAATGTGTTTTCACATATTTCTTAAGTGAATCTTTTCCAACCTTTTCAGCAACCTTTCTTGCAACTTCTTTTACGGTTTGATTTGTTCCAAGCGGTATTTTTATTCCAAGTTCTTGATCAACTTTTTCAAACCATTCAAGAAATGTTTTTCTTGCAAGAATGGAAGCAGCTGCTACTCCAATAAATCTTTCAGCATTGTGAGTTTGAATTAACTCAATCTGTTTTCCTTCTTTCATTAAGACATTGCGAATGAAATTTTCATTTCCGAATTGGTCGCAAATTGCCACACTTGCCTTGTGTCTCATCAAAATATTTTCAATACAGCGGGCATGTCCCCAGGCAAGAAGTGTATTTAAATTTCTAATTTTTGAATATAGCTGATTGTACTTTTCAGGATAGATTTTAACTATATCATAAAAACCAGCGAATTCAGATTGAATAACTTCGGCAATCTTTTTAATCTTTTTATCAGAAATAGATTTACTATCTCTAACTTCTAGTTGTGTTAATTTATCTTTGATTTCAGGTGTGATTAAAAATCCAGCAATCACAAGGGGACCAAAGAAATCACCTTTACCAGATTCATCAACGCCGATGTAAATTTCTGGTTCGTTCATTTTTCGTAGTCTGTTAGTTTGTATTTTAATCTTTCAATTAAATTAAAAATCATTGATTGTTGAGTCTTGTTCGAATTTTTCACTAAATAAGATTGAAGCATACCTATGTTTATTTGAATTTAATTTGTTGCAATTCTGCTCAAGAAGATGAATCACTAATCATTCTAATTCATTTCAGAGTTCAATAATATTCAAATTTAATTTTAAATTGTGTGAAGTTAGAATTAATAAATTGTGGAGAACATAAGATGAAAATACTTTCGGCAATTTTCTTTTTATTCATCTCAAATTTATATACACAAAACTTAAGCGATTACTGGAAAACACACTTCGAAAAATCAAATTCTTTAGCAACACCACGATACAAAGAAACAATCGAATATTTCAGAAAATTTGAAAAGCATTCTCCATACGCAAAACTGATTTCAATTGGTAAATCTGCCGAAGAAAGAGAAATTTATGTTTTGATTATTTCCAGAGATAAAGCATTCACACCGGAGAAAGCTAAAAAAACAAACAAGCCCATTGTGTTTATACAGAATGGAATTCACGCAGGTGAGATTGATGGGAAAGATGCTTCGATGCTTTTGCTTAGAGAGATTTTAATCACAAAGGAAAAATTCAATTATTTAGATAACTGCATTTTGATTGTGATGCCAATTTTTAATGTTGATGGTCACGAGAGATTCAGTCCTTATAATAGAATTAATCAAAATGGTCCAAAGGAGATGGGCTGGCGAACAAACGCACTTAATCTGAACTTGAATCGAGATTACATGAAGGCAGATTCTCCAGAAATGAAAAACTGGTTGAAATTTTTTAATTCATGGTTACCACATGTTTTTGTGGATTGTCATGTAACAGATGGTGCGGATTATCAATATGAAATAACTTACTCTTGTGAAAGATATGGGAATGTTCATCCACTGATTGGCAAGTGGATACATCAGGAGTTTGTGCCTTTTATTGAAAATGAAATGCACAAAGCAGGATATTTAATTGCTCCTTATGTCTGGTTCAGAGGCGATGAAATTAAAAATGGAATTGTTGATGGAGTAACTTCACCACGACTTTCAACTGGTTATGTTGCATTACATAATCGTGTAGCTCTTTTGATTGAAACTCACATGTTGAAAAATTACAAAACAAGAGTCTTCGCAACTTACTCAATGATCGATGCTGTTATCAGAAAAGCAAATCAATCAGGGAAAAAATTAGTTGAATTGATAAACGAAGCAGATAGACAAACCATCAAAGAGTTAACTGAAGAGAAAAAATTCTTGCCTGTAAAATTTCAATCTTCAAATGAATTTGTTCCATTCATATTCAAAGGAATTAAATACGAAAAAATTCCAAGCAAAATTTCCGGCAGAGAAAAAATTGTCTACACTGGAGAAAAGTTTGAAATTGAAATTCCACTCTATAATAAACCAGTTGCTGTTGATAGCGTAAGTGTTCCTGATTATTATTTGATTCCAAAATCTTACTCACATATTGTAGATTTAATCAAGCTTCACGGAGTAAAGGTTGAGAGAGTAAAACAATCAACAAAATTTATTGTAGAAAAATATCGATTCGATGAATCCACAAGCTGGCAGAGAAGACCTTTTGAAGGAAGGATTATGGTGAACACAAAGTATGAAGTATTTAAAGATACAGTCTTTGCAGAGAAAAATGATTTTATCATTCCGACCAATCAGAGAACAATAAAAGTTATCGCAAATTTATTGGAACCAAAATCATCAGATTCTTATGTCTCATGGGGATTTTTCAATTCAATCTTTGAAAGAAAAGAATACTATGAAGATTATGTTATGGAAAAACTTGCAGAAGATATGTACAACAAAAGTGAAACATTGAGAAAGGAATTTGAAGAAAAAATTAAAACTGATTCAACTTTTGCCAGCAGCCCCGATCAAAGACTTGAGTTTTTCTATCGAAGATCACCTTATTTCGATCAACAATGGCTGGTTTATCCTGTTGTAAGAGTTATTAATGAAATAGATAAATAAAATCTATCACTGAAAAATATCGTTTTTGAGAGAGTACCGATAAAAAGAAAAACTTCAATAATGATTTAAATTTGTAATAAGTGATGGAGATTAATCAAAAACAAATTCAAAATTCACGGAGGATAGCTTGGTTAATTTTGAAAAGAAAAGATTAGACCAAATTTTTGAGAATTTTACTAATAAAAAGATCGCAATAATTGGCGATTTGATGCTCGATGTTTATATCTGGGGAAAAGTTGGAAGAATCTCTCCCGAAGCACCTGTTCCCGTTGTTGAAATACAAGAAGAATCTTATCGATTTGGTGGTGCAGCAAATGTTGGAATGAATGTTAAATCTCTCGGAGGAATCCCAATTTTAATTGGTGTGATTGGTTATGATAAAGAAGGAACTATAATTGATGCTTTGATGGAAGAAAATGATTTTGATAAAAGTGGAATTTTTATTGACGATGAAAGACCAACCACGGTGAAAACAAGAATTATTGCTCATAGTCAACATGTGGTTAGAATTGATAAGGAAGATAGAAGCAATATTTCAGAAGAAATGGAAAGTAAAATTCTGGAATATCTGAATTCTAATAAAAATAATATAGACGGAATCATTCTTGAAGATTACAACAAAGGAGTTCTTACGAAATCTTTAATTCACCAGATAATTGAATTTGCAAGATCAAACAACATCATTATAACTGTTGATCCAAAATTTGAAAATTTCTTTGAGTACAAAAATGTGACTCTCTTTAAACCAAATAGAAAAGAAATTGAGGATGCTTTAGGTATTCGACTTGATTCTGAAGAAAGAGTAATTGAAGCTGGTAATAAACTGAAAGAAAAATTAAATCCTGAATATCTTCTTCTAACTCGCGGTGAAAAAGGAATGTCTTTATTTGGCAAAGATGGTTTTGTTGATACAATTCCCACTAGAGCAAGAAAAGTTGCTGATGTTTCTGGTGCTGGTGATACTGTCATTGCAACAATTACAATGGCTCTTGTTGCTGGTGCAGAAATTAAAGAAGCAGCAACTATTTCAAATCTTGCTGCGGGATTGGTTTGTGAGGAAGTTGGAGTTGTACCCGTTAATCGTGAACTTCTTTACCAAACTTTAGTTAACGACAGGAAAAAGGTATGAAAGAATTATTAAGCTTAAATGAGTTTTTAGAAATTAGAAAGAAAATAAAACAAGAAGGGAAAAAACTTGTTTTTACTAATGGTTGTTTTGATATTATTCATCGTGGACATGTTTCGTATTTGAATCGTGCAAAAGCATTGGGAGATTATCTGGTTGTTGCATTAAATTCTGATGATTCTGTCAGACGACTAAAAGGTGAAGGAAGACCAATCAACAAACTCGAAGATAGAGCATTTGTTGTTGCAAATTTAAAAGCCGTCGATTTTGTGGTGAGTTTTGATGAAGATACTCCGTTTGAAATAATCTCCGCAATTATTCCTGATGTACTTGTGAAAGGAGGGGACTGGCAGTTGGATCAAATTGTTGGTCGAGATATTGTTGAGGCAAATGGCGGAAAAGTTTATTCATTGCCTTATGTCAAAAATTATTCAACTACTTCGATTATAAATAAGATGAAAAGTGGTGGTTCAAGTTGAAATTTAGATTAGATAGCAAGCATAGACTAAGATATAAATCAACTGCATTTAAGATTTTTCATTTTATTGGAAAGACTCTGCTTTTTCTTTTTATTCTTTTTTTGCTTCTTGTAAGTTTTACTCAAACAAGCTATTTCAGAAATTTACTTCGCGATGAAATTACAAGAATTGCTCAGAAAGAACTAAACGGTGAAATACAAATAGGTTCAATTTACGGGACTCTTTTCAGCAGCATCACACTTAAAAATGTAGATTATCAGATTGATGGAGTAAAGTTCATTTCAGCTGGAACTATTCATATTTCAATCAACCCGCTTGGTTTATTTCAAAAAAAAATAATTGTCAATAAAATATTTCTTGAAGATGGAGACTTAAACATAGTTCAATTCAAAGATGGTAAATGGATTTTTGAAAAGATTTTGAAACACCCTTCACCACCTGACACAACTCCATCAGCTAAATTTGATTTTGATGTTTTTCTGAAAAGTTTAGTTTTTAATGATTTTAATCTTTCCTTCAGAAAGAATATTGATTCGACAAATTTTACAAGTAAAGTATTTTACAATGCAATCAATTATGATGATTTGATTATTTCAAATTTAGATGGTGAGATTTCAGCTTCGCTCAGATTTAAATCCAATCAATACGATTTAAATATCTCAGATTTAAGATTTAAATCCAATATAAATGGTTTCAATGTTGAAGACCTGGATTGGAAAATCAGTTTGGATAAGAAAAAGCAGCTTCAGTCAAGATTTAAATTAAACACGACAAGAACAGCTCTTAAAATAGATTTAGAAATGAGTGATCTGGATCTGTCTGATCCTGATTTAATGACTTCATTTGAAAATAAATACTTCAAAGTTTTACTGGAGTCGAATCCATTTGATTTTAGTGACCTTTATTCTCTTCTGCCAGATGTTGATATGTTGAAGGGGAAATTAATTGTTAATTCTGAAGTTGAAGGTTCACTAAAAAACCTTCAGGTGAAGTACTTTACAATACAGCTGGATTCGACCAGATTAAATCTAACTGGAAATTTATCTAATCTAACTGACATAGATAAGTTTTATATCAAAGCAAAAATTTTCGATTCAGAAATTTTAATGAAAAACATTTCTGAATTATTACCGCTTTATTCAATTCCAGATTTCAAACCTACAGGTAAACTAAAAATCGATGTTAATTATGAAGGCAGTCCTTTAAACTTCAAAACTCAACTAAACATTAGAAGCAGACAGGGAGAAGTAAATGGTTATGCTAATTTTAATTTTAAGAGACTAACTCCTTCTTACAATCTAAATCTGATTACAAAAGAACTTGATTTGAATCCTTACTTAAATGTAGATGGCAGATTGAATTCAATTTTATCGATTAACGGAGAAGGTTTTGATCCAGAAATAATAAATACAAAGTTGTTTTTTGATGCATATAATTCTTCGGTTATGGGTAATAGGGTTGATAGTTTGAAACTTAATGTTATTGCTCAGTCACGGAAATTTCTATTTGACTTTTCAGCCATTTCTGATACCGTCGACTTAGAGCTGGATGGAAATATTGATTTCCAGAATGTTGATGAACCTGTTTATCAATTTGATTTTGCGGGAGTAAACTTAGATCCTTCCAAAAATCTATTTCTTAATGATTATAAAGGTGAGATGAATTTTTCTGGAAAGCTTCAGGGTAGATCTTTTGATATCGAAAATATGGATCTCAATTTTGCATTAAAGTTTTTTGAATCAGTAGTAAATCAGATAAACATTCCTGAGTCAAACATTTTGGTAAAAATTAATCACTCCAATCCACAAAGAAAATCAATTGTATTGAATTCAGATTTTCTTGAT
The DNA here is from genome assembly GCA_964527925.1 of uncultured Ignavibacteriaceae bacterium. GTDB lineage: Bacteria > Bacteroidota > Ignavibacteria > Ch128b > Ch128b > Ch128b. Next base: position 44,217 of record CAZGQO010000010.1, on the reverse strand, counting down.
TTAGAAGTTAAAGGGAAATACCGAATTAAAGATTTAACTGATGTATTAAAAAATAAGGTCGAGTCCATTGTTGAGGTAGTTAAAAAAAAGGTAAAAACATTTAATCAAGAAAAAGATACTTTGTTAGTTGTGGAAAAAGTAAAACCATCCAAGAAACTTACAAGAACTAAACCAGAAGAAGAATATATAGAACCACTCGATCTCAGCTATAAAATCGATTTTAAACAAACCGATTTAGTAAATGTATTCTTGAAAAAAGTCAAAATAAATATAGATGGTGATCTCAAAGGATTTCTATCAAATGATACCAGTAAATTTATTTTCGAAAATACAGCAAGGATTAGTGATTTTTGGGTTGTAGATGTAGAAAAATCCAATAGAATTAGAAATTTAAACTTGAGAATAAATCTGGAATCAATGAACCGTCGCGAAAGCGAAGACGTTCTTTTTATTCAAACAGAAATTGTCGCAGATAAAATTTTATCTGGTTCGATAATCGAAAATCTTTCCTTCAGTATGAATTACAATAAAGATCTCTTTAAGTATGAGATTAACTCGAGAATTGATACTTCTCTTTTTATCAGGTCAAGTGGTTCATTTGATATATCAACCGAAAAATTTCAAGCTTTGATTGACAAATTCACATTGGAGTACAAGAAATATAAATTGACCAATCAAGGTAATCTCATCTTTTCATTTACAAAAGATAATTTTTCTTTTGATCAATTCACTTTAAGAAGAAAGAAAGATAAAATAAATCTATATGGTCAGCTTGGATACACAGGAAAGCAAAACTTAAATCTGACTTTTGAAAATCTTGAACTCTATGAACTTGTTCTAAATTTCTTCCCAAACATTACAGAAGAAGTTAATGGCGATTTATCAATTTCAACAACAATTACTGGAGATGCAAAATCGCCTGAAATACTTGGCAATTTTAATTTGAAAAATCTGGCAATTGGTGAGAAAGAACTTGGTGAGTTGGACGGTTCAATTGATTATAAAAATAATCTATTGAGAGTAAACAGTGCTTATATCGATTCAATTTATGAAGGGAAAGATTTCAATCTGGATTTATCTTTACCTGTCAATCTTTCCTTTCAAGATGTAAAGGAACGAATTAAGAAAAATGATAAGATTGATTTTCATTTGAATTTCAACAACTTCAATCTTCAACCACTCAGTTTATTGAGTACAATTTTTAAAAACATTAATGGTTCTTTGAATGGTAATGTTCAAATTACAGGTACTTTCGATAAACCAGAATTCTATGGATCAATTAATTCATCAGGATTAGACTTTGTACTTGCACAAAATAATTTAAGGTATACTTCAGACTTAAAAATAAATTTCGATGGAGATAGAATTGAACTGGAAAAATTCGAACTCGAAAATGTTGGAACGAAAAAAAGAGGAAGACTTTACACAAATGGTGAAATCAAAATTGATTCAAGAGGAATTAAAGATCTCGTTATGACCGTTCGAGGAAATCTTTTAGTCCTTGGGAATGAGTCAAAACCAGTAAGTCCAAAAGTTTATGGTGATCTTTTTGTTCAAACTGCACAACCGATCGTTATCAGAGGAAATTATAATGATTATACTATAACTGGTGAAGTCGATATTCTTGAATCAGCTTTAATCATTCCGCCAATTGAACAGGAATATTCAAGTGAAGAAGAATTTTTTGTCTATCGATATGTGGATTATTCACCGGAAATTGATCCAGCTGATGCCGCGTTTTTAGAAGCCGAAAGAGAATTGAGAGGTACACGCAAAGCAAAAACTGAAAAGAAAGATGGGGTGTTTTCAAAAGTTCAGGGGAAAATTAAACTTTCTCTAAAAAATAATGTCTCTATGATGTTGATTTTTAATCAGGAATTAAATCAAAGATTGTTTGCAGATTTAAAAGGTGAAGTTGTTTATAATTTTTCTGGAAATCAAACTTCAACTCAGGGTGAAATAGAGTTGACTCAGGATTCGTATCTGGTATTCTATCAAAAGTTTTTAGCTTCAGGAAAAATTAGATTTGAGAGCAGTTTGTCAAACCCTTATCTCGATGTTGTTGCAACATATTCTAATTATTATGTTCAGGGAGATACTGTCAATCAAACTATAAAAGATGTTGTCATAAAATTGAAACTCATCGGTACAGTTGAAAATCTTGGGAAAAATCTTGTCAGCAATAAAGAGAATATTGAAGTCTCAATTGATGGAACTGCTGATCCTACAAAAGATGCATCAGATGTAGTGGCTTTCATTCTTGTTGGTAAATTTAAAGACGATTTAACAACCGAAGATAAGACAAGCACAATTTCAACCTGGGGAAGCACATTTCAGAGTGCTGCATCTTCATTATTAGGTTCAGTGATAACTAATTTTGCCAACAGTATTCTCGGAGATGTTTTGCGTAATGTGGAATTCAGAAAAGTTGGTGAGGAAACGAAATTTAGTTTTGAAGGTAAAGTCAAAGATTTGAGATTCAAAGTCGGTGGCGGCACAGATGTTTTTCAGAATTTTGCCCTGGCTAATATTCAATTAGAATACCCAATCTCAGAAAAATTGTTTTTAAGGATAATCAGAAAACAATCTCAATTGCAGGTTTCAAAACCAACAGAAATGATCAACGAAGTAGGATTGAAATATAAAGTAGAGTTTTAATTATGAAAAAATCAGCAGTAAAAAAACAAGTACAAAAGTTGCTTGAAAAAAGTCGAACAAAGGGTCTGAAATCAAAAGAGATTTCTAAAAAACTGAACTTAAAAACAGATGCCGAATATGCGGACTTAAAAAGAGTATTAAGTGAACTCTATCAGCAAGGAAAACTTATCAAGAAAGGAAAAAGATATTTGTTAGCCTCAGACGCAAATCAAGTTGTAGGTCATTTAATTGTGACCAAACAGGGATTTGGTTTTGTAAAACCAATCGATGGGGATGGAGAAGATATTTACATTTCAAAAAGAAATCTTGGAATTGCATTAAATGGAGATAAAGTTTTAGTCGAAATATTTGCCAGATATCGTGAAAAAAATCCTGAAGGTGAAATTATTAAAGTTCTTGAAAGATCAACGGAAGAGTTTGTTGGAAAAATTAAACAACATCATAATCTGTTCTTTTTTATTCCAGATGATAAATTAATTCACACAGATTTCTTTATTCCACCAGAAAATTTAAATGGTGCAAAGTCAGAAGATAAAGTTGTCATTCAATTAGTCGAATGGCCTTCTACTAAACTCAATCCTGTTGGTGAAGTTATTGAAGTACTTGGCAAATCAGCGGATAACGCTGCTGAAATGCTTTCAATTGCAAAAAGTTTTAAACTTAGAACAACCTTTCCTGAAGAAGTAATTGATGAAGCTTCTAAATTTTCTGAAGAGACAATTAAGAAAGAAATTCCAAATCGGTTAGATTTTAGAGACAAAGTTGTCTTCACCATTGATCCAGTTGATGCAAAAGATTTTGATGATGCACTTTCAATTGAACCTATTGATAAAAATACATTTTTGGTTGGTGTTCATATTGCTGATGTAAGTTTCTTTGTAAAAGAAAATTCACAACTTGATCTCGAAGCTAGAAAAAGAGGAACGAGTGTTTATCTTGTAAATTATGTCGTTCCAATGCTGCCGGAAGCATTATCAAACAAATGGTGCAGTCTTGTACCGGGTGAAGATCGATTGTGTCTTTCAGTTTTAATTGAGATGAATAAAAAAGCAGAAGTTTTATCTTATCGAATTGAGGAAACTGTCATCAATAATAAGAGAAGATTTACTTACGAGGAAGTTGAAGAGATAATTAAAACAGGCAAAGGTGATTTCGCTGAACAGATTTTACTTTTGAATGACCTTGCTAAAAAACTTTTTAAGAAAAGAATTCAGGAAGGCGGAATTGATTTCAATACTGATGAAGTGAGATTTGAGCTTGATGAAAATGGACTTCCAATTTCAGTTACAAAGAAGCAAAGACTCGAAAGTCATAAACTGATAGAAGACTTTATGTTGCTTGCAAACAAACTTATTGCTTTACGAGGTCATCAATATGAAGATTTGAAGAAACTGCCTTTTGTTTATCGCGTTCACGATGTTCCTGATAACGAAAAGATCAAACAACTTGCAAATTTCGTTTCTTCACTTGGATATAAATTGCCAATTACTGGCGGAGTGAAATCGAAAACTCTCCAGAAGTTAATTGAACAGGTAAAAGGTAAACCTGAAGAAGCATTGGTGAATGATGTAATGATCAGATCAATGGCAAAAGCAGAATACTCAGAAAAAAATATTGGTCACTTTGGTTTGGCTTTTAAATATTACACTCATTTTACTTCACCAATAAGAAGATATCCTGATCTTGTTGTCCATAGATTAATTCGTGAATATCAGAACGAAATGCCAATCGAGAGATCAAATTACTTGCGAAGAATAATTCCGGATATCTGCAAAACAAGCTCGGCAGCTGAAAGAATTGCAATCGATGCTGAAAGAGAAGCAATCAAATTCAAACAAACTCAGTACATGAAAAATCATATTGGTGAAGAATTCGATGGAATTATCTCAGGAGTTCAAGCCTATGGAATTTTTGTTGAATTAATTGAGAACCTTGCCGAAGGACTTGTCAGAATTAAAAATTTACCTGGGGATATTTATTTTTACGACCAAAAGAAATATGCATTAATTGGAAGATTAAATAAACAGGTTTATCGATTAGGTGATCTTGTCAGAGTTCGAGTTCTCGCTGTAAACGAAGATAGGAACGAAATCGATTTTGAACTTGTTGAATAATCGAAAAAAATCGTTTTGTGGAGAGTCAACATGAAAAAAATAATTTTTTTAATGGTTCTTATTGGATTGGTTTTGAATGCGAATCTTCAGGGGCAGTTTGGAAAAAACAAAGTTCAATACAAAAAATTTAATTACTACTTTATCCAATCAAAACACTTTGATGTCTACTTCACCGATGGAGGGGAAAGACTTGCGACTTTTGCAATTGTCGCAGCTGAATCAGCTCTTACTTCAATTCAGAAGAGTTTTAAGTACAATATCAACAGTCGAATTTCGATGATTATCTACAATTCACATAATGACTTTCAACAGACTAATGTTGTAAGTGAGTACCTTGAAGAAGGAATCGGAGGAGTTACAGAGCTATTCAAAAATCGAATTGTTCTTCCTTTTGAAGGTTCTTATGATCAATTCCGTCATGTAATTCACCATGAGCTGGTTCACGCTGTTATGAATGATATGTTCTATGGCGGTTCGCTTCAATCTGTCATCTCGAACAATATCACATTAACATTACCACTATGGTTCAGTGAAGGTTTAGCTGAATATGAAGCTTTGAAGTGGGATACTCACTCTGATATGTTTATGAGAGATGCATCGATAAATCAATATCTTCCCAATATAAATCAACTTGGTGGATACTTTGCCTATCGTGGCGGTCAATCTGTTTTCTGGTTTATTGCAAGAAAATATGGTGAAGAAAAAATTGGCGATTTGTTGAATAGAATTAGTGGGCAGGGAAGTTTTGAAGGTGGATTAAAGTCTACTTTTGGATTCAGTCTCGAAGAACTGAATGATAAATGGAAAAAAGATCAAAAAGTCCTCTACTGGCCAGATATTGAGCTTCGAAAAGAGCCCAACGAATTTTCCAAGCAGCTCACTGATCATACAAAAGATGGCGGATTTTATAATACTAGTCCAGCCATTTCCCCGCAGGGTGATTTAATTGCTTTCATTTCAAATCGTGATGATTATTTCGATGTGTTTTTGATGTCTGCAACAGATGGAAAAATCATTAAAAAGTTGGTTAAAGGAAATACTACTGCAAATTTCGAAGAACTTCATATTTTAACTCCTGGTTTAACATGGTCCCCTGACGGGAAGAAAATTGCTCTTGCATCCAAAGCTGGTGGAAGTGACGCCATTTTTATTATTGATATCAAAAGGGGCAAACATCAAAAGTTAGATTTTAATCTTGACGGAATTTTTTCGGTTGATTGGTCACCTGATGGTAAGAAACTAACTTTTATTGGACTATATAAACATCAATCAGATATTTACATTTATGATTTTGAAACAAAAAAACTTATTAATCTGACAAATGATATTTTCAGTGATTCTGATCCATACTTCAGCCACGATGGCAAATCTGTATTTTTTTCATCTGATAGAGGAGATTATACCGAACTCGCAACTCGGGAATATTTCTTTGATATCATAAATCATAACTATCATCAACTTGATTTATATCGTATAGATATTGGAACCAGAGAAATTCAAAGAATCACGGATTTGCCAAATAGTAATGAAACATCCGTTGTTGCGACCCATGATGGCAATTATTTGATCTTTGTATCTGACTTAAATGGAATTAATAATATTTATGCACTTGATATTTCAAATCTTAATTTCAACAATCTTTCTAAAGTACCTGTAACTTCAGATGAGGATATTAAACCACTTACAAATTCACTAAACGGAATTTACCAGATAAGCTTATCGAGTGATGGGAAACGGCTTGCATTCAGTTCGATGTTCAAAGCAGCTTATAATATTTTTGTTATGACAAATCCTTTGGATCAAATTTCAAAGGTTGATAAGCTGCCTTTGACAAAATTTGTTCAGGCACGAATCAATCATTTAAAACCGAAATCTAGAGATGCAGAATCAAAAGAGTTGTTTACAAAAGAAAAAGTAGAGATAACTTATAGTGATTCGATTTTAATTAAAACAGGCAACATAATTGATACTAGTAATTCTTTTTCTGATATCGCCCGACAGAATTTTACAAATTATATCTTTAATGAGAAGTTTATTGCAAGGGAATCTAAATCGAACGATACAATCTTTTTCCCTGAAGATAGAAAAGATTCTCTTGGTAACTTCATTATCAACAAGTATAAAATTAATTTTTCACCAGATATAATTTATGCCAATGCTGGATTTTCAACATTTTATGGATTGCTTGGAACAACTGTACTTGCATTTAGCGATATGATGGGAAATCATCAAATAGTTGGAATTACCAGTCTAAATATTGATTTAAAGAATAGCGATTACGGAGTTGCCTACTTTTATTTACCTGAGAGAACTGATTTTACATTTCAAGCATTTCACACTGCAAGATTCTTAATTCAAGAAAGAAACTGGAGTTATTACCTATACAGATACCGAAATTATGGAACATATTTTTCTGCTTCTTATCCAATAGATAAATTTTATAGAATTGAAGGTGGATTTAGCTGGTTAAATGTTCGACGCGATAATCTTGATATTTATGAAGAACCTCCTCAGTTGCTCTCACTACTGATTCCAACTGCAAGTTTTGTTCATGATAATTCATTGTGGGAATATACTGCACCTTCGAGAGGTACTCGATACAACTTTACAATTTTTGGAGTTCCACCGCTTAAGAAAAACGCATTTAGCTTTGGTACAGTTACTGGTGATTATCGAACATATTTCAAATTCTGGAAAGAATATTCATTAACTTTCAGAATCTCAGCTGGAGTAAGTTTTGGCAGAAATCCTCAGAAATTTATGTTAGGCGGCACAGAAAACTGGATCAATTATCAATTTGAAGAAAATCGAATTCCAATTGAATCAGCAGAAGATTTTCTGTTTCTAACTCCTGTTTTACCATTACGAGGTTACAATTATTCTCAAAGACTCGGAACCAAGTTTGCGTTGATGAATCTGGAATTTCATTTCCCGTTAATTAAGTTATTAGTTACAAGTCCATTGCCAATTCTTTTTCAGAATATAAGAGGCGTTGCATTTTTAGATATTGGTTCAGCATGGAATCGAAATTCTGATTTTCGTGGAACCGTTAGAGATGCGTATGGAAATGTATTTACAAAAGATTTGTTAATAGGAACAGGACTTGGAACAAGAGTTTTCCTGTTTGGTTTCCTACTAAAATTTGATTTCGCCTGGAATTATAACTTGATGAACTTTTCAGATACAAAGTTTTACTTATCATTAGGAACTGACCTCTAAAAATGAGGTCAGCCATATTTTATTTATCTGATTTAGTGCTTTCTTTTGATGATGTGCTTGATGAAGTTGCCGATGATGAGTTACTTTGCTTGTAATCTGTTATATAAAATCCACTCCCCTTGAAGATAAGTCCTGAATGGAGACTGATTTGTTTTTGTGCGAGTGACCCGCACTTTGGACACACTGCATGAGGTTTTTCATTAACACCATGAAATATCTCAAAAGAGTGTCCGCATTTAATGCACTTGTAATCATAAGTCGGCATATTTACCTCAATTTTTATTATACAAAAATCATAAAAATTTTACACCTGTTCAATTTTTTTGATGCAATTTTGACAAAAAAGTTTCATACCCGAATTATTAATAAACTTAGGTTGTAATTAGTTTTTATTCTTAGTAAACTATAAACAAAGAGAGAGAGATTTAATGCTTCGTGAGATAAAATTTATACTGAGTTTCATTATTCTATTTATTTCAGGCTGTTTGAATATTGAACAAGAAACCTTTATTGGGAATGATGGGAGTGGTTCAAGCATTATTCATTACTGGACAGATATTGAAGCTTTGTATCGAGATACTTCTATCACTAATAAATTTTCTTTCTATGAATCTACCATAAGAAAAAATTTTGAAGATGAAAATATTGAAATTAAATCGATTCACATCTGGGAGAAAAAAGAAGACTCAACTTACCACGCTGAGATTAAAATAGTTTTCGACGATATAAATAAGCTAAATAAGTGTGAGTTTTTTAAAGATGAAATAATACAATTTATCGATGGTGCAACAGGGCAAAAAATATTCAAACAGCTTATAAGGAAGTTTGATTTTCCAAAAAATGATCAGCAAAAATATTATATCAAATATGTTTACCATTTTCCAGGTCCAATTATTACTGATAATGCTCACGTAAAAAGAAACAACACTTTAACATGGGAATTTAGCTTAGACCAACTTGATAATGACAAAACTCTGACAGCCACGATTAAAATACTAACAGAAAATAAATTCAGTAAATATTTGATATCAATACTGGTTATTTTGCTGGTATTTCTATGGGTGATATTAATTGTTAGAAGGTTGAAACGCCGCAGAGAAAGTGAGGGTGAAGCCGAATAACTTGTTTTATAATACAAACGGAAAATAATAGTCAGCAATTTTTTAAAAAAATATCTAAATAATACAAAAGACTCAGTCTTGTTATATATTTTTAGTTTTTTAATGTTTCAAAATGTTTTAATAAATCAAGATTATTAATAAGCTACATTAAATTGACTACTTAGATGATTTTTACTATTTTCGAAAACCGATTTAGCTAAGATTAAGAAGGAATTTAGTTAATTAAATGGATCGTGAGTTTAAGGTATTTGCTGGGAATTCTAATAGACCCCTTGCTGAAAAAATTTGTAAGTATTTGAATATAGATCTTGGTGAGTGTGAGATTAAACGTTTTAGTGACAGCGAAATTTGGGTTAAATATGCAGAAAATATTCGCGGGGATGATGTTTTTATCGTTCAATCGACGAATACTCCCTCTGATAATATATTAGAACTCTTAATAATGATTGATGCCGCAAGGCGTTCTTCAGCTCATAAAATTACTGCTGTGATTCCATATTTTGGCTATTCACGGCAAGATAGAAAAGATCAACCAAGAGTTTCTATAACAGCAAAATTAATTGCGAATTTGATAACTGTAGCTGGTGCTGATAGAGTGATTACGATGGATTTACATGCAAGTCAGGTTCAAGGTTTTTTTGATATCCCATTCGATCACTTGTATGCCTCAGCAGTATTTTTGAAAACACTTGATTTTGTGAATAATAATAATCTGGCCGTTGTTTCTCCTGACGTCGGAGGAATTAAATTAGCCAGAGCTTATGCAAAGAGATTGAATGCGGAATTAGTGGTAATTGATAAGAGACGACCTAATCAAAATGTTTCTGAAGTGATGAATGTAATAGGAAATGTTGAAGGTAAGAATGTTCTTCTTGTTGATGATATAATTGATACTGCTGGTACTTTTACCCAAGCAGCTAAAATATTAAAAGATAGAGGCGCTAAATCAATTAGAGGTATTTGTACCCATGCAGTTTTTTCATCTAATGCTGTTGAACTCTTAAACGAAGCCCCTATTGACGAATTATTTGTAACTGATACGATTAACAATGCCAAAGTAAATGAAGTTAAAAATCTTAAATTAGTATCTGTAGCTCCAATTTTTGCGGAGGCTATCAAACGTACTTTTGAAAACAAATCAATAAGTTCACTATTCGATGTTGATAAAGGATGAAAAAAGGAGTAAATAAAAAATGGCAGAAGTAATTTTGCAAGGAATAACTCGATATTTAAAAACTAAAGGCTACTTAACCGAACTGAGAAAAAATGGATATGTACCTGCTGTTTACTATGCTCATGGTGAAGAAAATTTATTCTTAGCTGTTCCTGAAAGCAAATTAAAACATGTTGTTTTCTCTCCAGAGACTTATTTAATCAATCTCGAAATTGAAGGGATTGGAAAGAAAACCTGTATTCTAAAAGATTTTCAATTGGATCCTGTAACTGATAAAATTTTACATGTTGATTTTCATGGTTTGAAAGCGGGTGAAAAAATTAACGTTGAAGTCGCTATTCATCTGGTAGGAGTTCCTGTAGGTGTTCGTGAAGGTGGAATTATTCAGCATTCATTGCATAAAATTGAATTGGAATGTTTGCCCGATCAAATACCAGATAAAGTTGATGTTGATGTTTCAAATCTCAAGATAGGTGATTCAATTCATGTTAAAGATTTACAGATTCCCAATGCTCGAATAATAACCAACCCAGAATCGACAATAATCACAATTGTTCCACCAGCACTTCATCGTGAAGCTGAAGCTGCAGCTCCTGAAGCCGCTGGAGAACAACAGGCTGAACCTGAAGTTATCCAAAAAGGTAAGAAGACCGAAGAAGAAGAATAGATTGGTAGAAGTTGCGAGTGATTGTTGGATTAGGTAATCCTGGAAAGAGATATTCAGAAACACGACATAATGTTGGTTATAAAGTAGTTCAGAGTCTGGCTTCTAAGATTAATCTTGCTTTTATCAAGAAATCTGATAAGTACTTACTGGCAATTGGCAAGAACGATTCAACTGATTTCACTCTGGTTTTGCCCACGACTTATATGAATCTTTCAGGACTGGCAATTAAAGAATTTCATTCAAACCATAATTTTGATTTACAGGAAATGCTTGTTGTCTGTGATGATATAAATTTACCTCTTGGTAAGTTGAGACTTAGAACTAAAGGTTCACATGGTGGTCACAATGGGTTGTTTTCTATAATTAATGAGATACAGTCAACTGAATTTCCAAGATTAAGAATTGGAATCGGTAATAATTTTGAAGAAGATAAACAAGCAGAATATGTGCTTTCTGAGTTCAAAGATGAAGAATTGAATTTGATAAATGATGCAATAGAAAAAGCAACAATAATTTGCAATGAATTTTTGGAGGGAGGCGTTAAAGGAGCGCTGGAATGCTTTTCTCAAATCAATAAGCTCAATCTAAACCAATAAAATAATGGGGAAAAATAATGAGCAACTTAATTTATTTCTTACCAGCAATTGCTTTACTGGGATTACTTTTTTCTTATCTAAAAAGTAAGTGGATTATCAAACAGGATGCCGGAACTGATGAGATGAAGCAAATCTCATCTTACATACAGGAAGGTGCAATGGCATTCTTGAGAAGAGAGTACAAAGTTTTATCAATCTTTGCAATTATTCTTGCGTTACTCTTAGCATTCAGTGGATCTAGAGAAGAAAATTCATCGCCGCTCGTTGGATTAAGTTTTATTGTTGGTGCTTTAGCATCAGCTCTTGCTGGTTGGATTGGAATGTATGTTGCGACAAAATCAAATGTTAGAACAACCAGTGCAGCAAGAACAAGTTTGGTGAAAGCTTTATTAATTGCATTCTCTGGCGGTTCAGTGATGGGAATGACAGTTGTTAGTTTGGGTTTATTGGGATTAAGCCTATTGTTTATTTTCTATCAGGGATTGTTCTTTACACCAGAAGGATCAATCGATTATGTAAGATTATTAAATGTGATTACTGGTTTTTCATTAGGTGCATCTTCAATTGCGTTGTTTGCTCGTGTTGGTGGTGGCATTTATACTAAAGCAGCAGATGTTGGTGCTGATCTTGTTGGTAAAGTTGAAGCAGGAATCCCTGAAGATGATCCAAGAAATCCTGCAGTTATTGCTGATAATGTTGGTGATAATGTGGGTGATGTTGCAGGAATGGGTGCAGACTTGTTTGAATCATATGTTGGTTCAATCGTTGGAACGATGGTTCTTGGAGTTGCTTATCTATCAGGTTCGAATATCAATCTGATCGCTCTTCCCCTTGTTCTGGCAGGAGTTGGAATTTTAGTTTCAATTCTCGGAACTTTTGCTGTTAGAACAAAAGAAGGTGGAAATCCACAACAAGCTTTGAATCTTGGCACCTTTGGTGCTGGTATTCTGATGATAATAGTTTCTTATCCAATTATTTCTTATTTCATACCATCGGAAATTCAACCAGTTACTAATGTTACAGGTACATTAAAACCTTTAACGGCAAATGGTGTCTTTATCTCAGTAATAGCTGGTTTGTTAGGCGGAATTGGAATAGGTTTAATTACAGAATTTTATACTTCAGAATCAAAAAAACCAGCTCAGCGTGTAGCTGAACAATCTCAAACAGGAACTGCAACAAACATAATTGCAGGACTTGCACTTGGAATGACTTCGACAGCACTTCCAATGTTGATGATTGGTGCAGCAATTGTTGTTTCTTATTCACTTGCTGGTTTATATGGAACGGCAATTGCTGCTTTAGGTATGTTATCTACAACGGGAATTCAATTAGCTGTTGATGCTTATGGACCAATTGCAGATAATGCCGGCGGTATTGCTGAGATGAGTCATCTGGGTAAAGATGTTAGATCAAGAACTGATAAACTCGATGCGGTTGGAAATACTACAGCTGCAATTGGAAAAGGTTTTGCAATTGCTTCAGCTGCGTTGACTGCTCTTGCGTTATTCAGTGCTTATCAAACTGCAGCAGGAATTGAAAAAATTGATGTTTCTCAGCCATTCGTGATTGCAGGAATGTTTGTAGGTGCAATGTTGCCGTTTTTATTTTCATCTATGGCTTTGAGAGCTGTTGGTGAAGCTGCTTATGATATGATTGCTGAAGTTAGAAGACAATTCAAAACCATTCCTGGTTTACTTGAAGGAAAAGCTAAAGCAGATTATGCACGATGTGTTGATATTTCAACCAAAGCTGCGATTCAAAGAATGATTGTTCCTGGATTGCTTGCTATAGCTGCGCCTGTATTTTTTGGATTGATGAGCAAAGAAGCTTTGGGCGGATTGCTTGCTGGTGTAACTGCATCTGGCGTATTACTGGCAATTTTTATGGCAAATGCTGGAGGTGCGTGGGATAATGCAAAAAAATACATCGAAGCTGGTCATCTCGGTGGAAAAGGTTCTGAAGCACATAAAGCAGCAGTTGTTGGTGATACTGTTGGTGACCCATTTAAAGATACTGCTGGACCATCACTTAATATTTTAATTAAGTTGATGTCCGTTGTTTCGCTTGTTATTGCACCAATAATCAAATGATTATTGGTGATTTGTTATTTGAAAAATTTTATAATTATTATTTCAAATTCAGTAAATTTGCATTTAGTTAACTAAACCATAAACCCTGCTCTTGAGGGAATCAAGAGCCAAAGACCAGAGGGAGATAAAATATGGATGAAAAAAAATTAAATATGTACGAAACAGTTATCATTGTTAGTGCTTCTCTTGAGGATGAAGATATCGAGAAAATCCTGAAGAGATACGAAGAATTCTTTAAAAACAATAATGTTGAAATCGTTGAAATCGAAAAATGGGGTAGGAAAAGAATGACCTACCACATTAAAAAAATTCGGACAGGTTATTATTTCCTGATTCGATTTAAGAGCGAAGGTAATTTCATTAAAAAACTTGAAAGAACACTTCAATTAGATGAACAAATTTTAAGATATCTGACAATTCGGTTAGATAAAAAAGCCCTTGCTTATATCGAATCTCAAAGAGGTAAGCAAGTAGTTCCACTGGAAGAAGAAGAATTCGATTTTGAAGAAGTTAATCTTAATCAAAACTTAGATGTTCAAGATAATAGTAATAATAACTAATAGGAAGGAGATATAGCTATGGCAGATCTAAAAATGCCCGAATTGAATTCCGTCATCATCGCTGGTAATCTTACTAAGGATCCCGTTTTCAGACAGACAACCAACGGTACACCGGTTGTTAACTTTACCATTGCTTCAAATAGAAAATTCAAAAACAATGGTAAATGGCAGGAAGATGTTTGCTTTGTTGGTGTTGTTGCCTGGAATAAACTTGCAGAAAGCTGTCGTGGAAGACTTCAGAAAGGTAGTGCCGTATTGATTGATGGTGAACTTCAAAGCAGAAGCTGGAAAACTGAAGATGGTCATAACAGAAGCATTGTTGAAATTAAAGCTCGTCGCATTCAATTCTTAAATAAGAGAATTCGAGTTACTGAAACTGGTCAAGAAGTTGAAGAAGAAGAACCTTCAACATATACAGATGATTCATTCGATAAATTTTTAGCTTCAAGCGAAGGTGAACCTTTAGATACTCAAGAAACCGAAGACGAAAATAAACAATAATTGTTTGAGGTGATAAAGTGAAATTACAAAAGAAAAGAACCTGTCGTTTTTGTGAAGCAAAAGAAGAATACATCGATTATAAAGACGATCGAAAACTCGCAAAATTCATAACCGAACAGGGTAAAATCATTCCCAGAAGAATAACAGGAACATGTGCAAAGCATCAAAGACAGCTAACAACGGCAATCAAAAGAGCCAGACATCTTGCTTTGCTTCCATTTGTTTCTGATGTTATTAAATAAGGAGAACGGAAATGAAAGTAATTTTAAGACAAGATTTCGAACCATTAGGCAAAATTGGTGATGTGGTCGATGTGAAAGATGGTTATGCCAGAAATTATTTAATTCCAAAGAAAATTGTTTATCCCGCAACTCCTGGAAGTCTAAAAACAATCGAAGAAGAAAAGAAAAGACTTCAAGCAAAATTACAGCGTGAGAAAAAATCTGCCGAATTACTTTTGGTTGAACTCGAAAAAGTATCCGTAACGATTCCCGTTGAAGTTGGTGAAGAAGATAGAATTCATGGAACTGTAACAACTCAGATGATCGCTGATGCATTGCTTGAAAAAGGTTATGAAATCGATAAAAGGAAAATCGAACTTGATGAGCAGATTAAAACACTTGGAATATATAATGCAAAAATCAAATTGCATCCTGAAGTTACTGCTACTGTTAAAATCTGGGTTGTTAAACAGTAATATTATGTGTTTCTAATTCTAATAAAGGAGTTAGCCCACCTATGGGTTGACTCCTTTTTTTATTTCTATTGATTAAATAAATTTTTTTTAATAACTATTTATAGTATGATTTCAAAATTAAAACTAAAATTGATTCTTCTTATTTATTTCTTGATAATCGTCTTCTTGTCCTTCGCTGATTCCCAGGAACTGAGTTTTGTACAAAATGATATCTTATACCAAGATAAATTTGAATTAGGTTATAGGAAAGTTACAGCCGCAGGTTTTTCTATTAGTTTTTATATAAATGATAAATTAATTTCTCAAATCCCGGTAGATAATCACAAGTTCATGTTTTTAACGGGAACGGATAATAATTCTTTTGGACTAATCAAACATTTTTTTAGAAGTAAAAATGAAAAGTCTTATTTCGAAGTTTACTTATTAGATAGTTTATTTAAAATTTCTTTTTTCAAAAAAGTTGAATATAATTATGAAGAAAACTTACCAAAATTTCTTCAGATTTCTTCTAATGAGATTTTATTACTTTACCCATCCACAGGAAAACTAATTTATATTTTTAACGGCAAGAGTACTGAAATCAATTTATTGAGCAAATCAGAAAGTGATAACGCATTTCAAGAAAGAATTGGACATTTAATTTCCTACAAAGGGAAAATTTTTATCTTTTTATCACAGATTGAAAAGAACAAAAGATATATCTCAAAGCTTTTTGAATTCGATAAAAACAATTTTTTACTGGAAGATCTCGAAATAGATTTAGGAATTATTCATAAAATTTTTGTTGAGTCGTCCCGAATTTTTATTTCAGGTTACTATTATGAACCTCAATTCGCCAAACGGTTTTTTGAATTAATACTTGATGAAAACTTATCAAAAAGCAGAATGATCCTTATTGAGGAAGAATTGATTGAAGAAAAGGTCAAAGAATCTGAAAATCTATTCTTCAGTCGAGATTGTTTCTTTAAACTTGAAAAGGAAAAATTACTTAAGCTGAATCTTTGTTTGGGTGATGAAGTTATTTTGAATTCATTAATGATTGAAAATAATATTTATGTAATTACTAGAAAAAATTTAGACACAAAGTTGTATGTCTTTGATGAGAATTTTAAACTGATAAATCAAAAATTAATCAGGAAATATCTTGTGAACCCAGAATTGAAGAAATTATCGAATAAAGAACTGGTTTTAATTGATGGCAACAAAAAATTACTCTTGAAAAATATATCGGAGGAAGAATGAAGAGCCGATCACTAAATTTAAAGTTCGCAATATTTTTGTTACTCATAACTGCTGTTTCTCTTTGGCCGGGTACAACTGGTAAAATTGCAGGGCGAGTAACAGATGCAAAAACTGGCGAAGGGATTCCATTTGCTAATGTTTTGATTGAAGGTACAAATCTTGGCGCTGCAACAAATCTTGATGGTTATTACACTATCATAAATATTCCCCCAGGTGTTTATACAGTCCGTGCATCGGTTGTAGGCTACGAAACAAAAGTGGTTACAAATGTCCGTGTATCGATTGATTTAACTACGAGAGTTGATTTTGAATTACGAGAAAAAACAGTTGAACTTGGTCAGGAAGTTGTTGTTACAGCAACTCGACCACTCGTTCAAAAAGACTTGACAGCTTCGACTTCTATAGTTGGTTCAGAATTGATTTCAGAATTGCCGGTTACAGAAGTTAGAGATGTTTTGACCCTTCAGGCTGGAATAATCGTTTCTGCTGGCGGTGAACTTCATGTTAGAGGTGGAAGAAAAGGTCAACTGGTCTACCAGATTGATGGAGTTACCATCACTGATGCTTATGATAATTCAACAGTTATTGATGTTGGAACAAATGCAATTCAGGAACTACAGGTTATTTCTGGTGCCTTCAATGCTGAATATGGTCAGGCAATGTCTGGTGTCGTAAATATTGTAACCAAAGATGGTGATAATAAATTCACAGGAAATTTACAGTTGTACAGTGGAGATTATTTCTCTAATCGAAAAAATATTTTTATGAATATTGGTAGAACAAATCCTTTCTCTATTCAAAATATTGATGGGAGTTTGAGTGGTCCAATAATCAGGGACAAATTGTTTTTCTTTACTAACTTGAGATATTATTACAATGAAGGTTATCTGTATGGCAAAAGAGTTTTTCTCCCAACAGATGTAACTCGAGAAATCTCTCCCGATAGTTTTATTGTTCAAGCAAGCGGTGATGGTGCATTTGTGCCGATGAATCCGAATAAAAGATTTTTCATGCAAACAAAACTAACCCAACGAATTACTTCAACACTTAAGGTAAGTTATAATTTCATATTTGATTATCAGAATTATAAAGACTACGATGATTATCAACGCTTAAATCCAGATAACAACTTAAATAGATTCAGAAAAGGTTATTCGAATACAATAACAATTAATCACGCAATTTCTAACTGGACATTCTACACTATAGGACTTTCTTACTATTTCAAAGATTATAGACATTATCTTTACAAAGATATTTACACTGGTGATCCTAATAGACCAACTCTTTATGTTGATAATGATCTCATTCAAAATCCACCTTATAGTTTTTCAACTGGCGGAACAAACACAAGCAGATTTGTTAGAAATACTGGAACTTACTCAGTCAGACTTGATTGGACATCCCAGCTAACACAGGAAATCGGAATTAAATTTGGTGGAGAATTAAAACAACATCGAATCTATTACGAGAACATCAATCTTCAACCAATGGTCGATGAAAACGGAAATAAAGTAAATCCATACAATGTAGTAATTCCTCCATTAACAACGAATAATCATGATAAATATCTTAGAAAACCAGTTGAAGGTGCAGCTTATTTTCAGACAAAACTTGAGATGTTTAACATAATTGTTAACGCAGGATTAAGATTAGATGTGTTCAATCCTGATGGTGTGGTATTGAACGATCCAACTGACCCAAGTATCTATGACCCGATCAAGCCAAACAATAAATTCTTTGATTACAATGGTAATGGGGTTCAAGACCCAGATGAACCAACCAAAACAGTTGAAGACAGATTAAAATACTGGTATAAAAAAGCCTCGATTAAATATCAGGTTAGTCCAAGAGTTGGAATTGCTTATCCTATAACAGATAAAGGAGTAATTCATTTTTCATATGGACATTTTCTACAGCTTCCTTCTTATGAATTGCTTTACACAAATCCTGATTTTGAATTGGGTGTAGGAAGTGGAAATCAAGGTTTATTTGGAAATGCTGATTTAAAACCTCAGAAAACTGTAAAAGGTGAAATCGGTCTAAAGCAACAGATTGGTGATGATATGTCTATTGATGTGACAATGTTCTTTGAAGATTTCAGAGATTTAATTGGAACTCAAACTGATGAAGTTCTTGTCTTTGGCGGTGCAAAGAGTTATTCAATTTATGCAAACAGTGATTTTGGATTTTCAAAAGGAATCACTCTGAGATTTGAAAAACGATTCATTGGCGGTCTTGCAACAAATATTGATTACACTTATTCCATCACAAAAGGTAATGCATCAAATCCTGCTGATGCAAGAAACGCAATTCTTGGTGGCGCAGCACCAGAGACTTTCATTGCACCACTTGATTGGGATCAGACTCATACTTTAAATATTATTGTTGCTTATTCGAAACCAAGAAATTATGGATTCTCAATTATTGGAAATCTTTATTCAGGTCAACCATACACTCCTCAGATAAATAAGAATACCAGAGTGACTCAAAATGCATTTCCAAGAAACAGCGGACGTAAACCTAACATCTTTAACATTGATCTTAGAGCTTATAAAGATATTGCAATTGCGAATACTACATTAACATTTTTTGTGAAAGTCTATAACTTACTCGATTCTAATAATCCAAGATCTGTTTATGGTGATACAGGCGATCCATTTTTCACATTTGGCAAGCTGGAAGCTATAAAAATAAATCCAAAACTTTACTACAATTCTCTTGATGAACTTTATACAAATCCAGGGTTCTTCTCTGAACCTCGAAGAGTTGAATTTGGAATTTCATATAACTTTTAAGGATACAGAACTATGAAAAAAATAACAGTCGTTTTCCTATTTATTTTAATTTTTTCTAATCTGATTCTGGCTCAAAGCACTCAAAGAAGCGATCCTTCTTTGAGAAGGATTGGCTATCACACAGGAAACAGAGCCGGTATTTCTTTTTACAATGATGGTGCAATTGCTGGTTTTAATCTCGGTGTAGATATTAGAGGTGAATGGCCTTTAGGATCAGGTGAAAATTATATTGGCGATTTAACTCCGTTAATCGGGGTAGAATTTATTAATCGTCGGGGTGATACGTTGCATTCAGTTGGAATTTCTCGTGGACCAAGAAATGGTCAGGCTGATGAAAGACACCCAACATACGGATATTTCTGGGGATTTAATCCACTGCCAGGATATTTGAATCCAAATTATCAATCAGTTGCAATGAGTCATCTCCCTCAATCCTGGCCAATTGAAGGCTGGGTTGATCATCCAGATTGGAAAGATAAAGAAGGTAAGACTCAATGGAATGGTTATTTTGGACGTGGAATTATGAATGCTGATCAGGAAAGTTATTATAAAGCAGATGATCAGTGGGATGATGAATTTAATGGATTTTTCTTGCCCGATAGTACTGACTCAACCCGTAAAGGTATGGCTTTGCAGATGAGTGTTCGTGGTTTTCAGTGGTCACATTTCCTGGCTGAAGATGCAATCTTCTGGTTATATGATATTAAAAATGAAGGAACAACAATTTATCGCAAAGCTGCCTTTGGAACTGTTGTTGGTACTCTCGCTGGTGGTGATGGTGATAGCGGTGATGACCTCGGTTATTTCGATGTGAATGACTGGATTACTTATTCTTGGGATAGTGATAATAAGGGCAACAAAGGTCAAAAAGTTGGGTTTGTCGGTTATGCATTTCTTGAATCACCTGGAAATCCATTTGATGGAATTGATAATGATGGTGATTCACCAGATCCAAATTCTCCAATGTTTAATAAAACTGATTTTGATTCTGTAGTTTATAATGCTGGTGATAAAATTGTTCTCATTGATCCTGTAACTTATGAAAGAACACTTTACACAGTGAAAACAACAATTGATACAGTTTACTCACTTGGTGTAAGATTAATAATTAATCCAGGTGTAACTTATTTCAGAGAAGGACATATTGAAAGAATAGAAAATGGTGTGGCAATCCCACATAGATCCGCCTATGACGGAATTGATAATGACCTTGATGGTTTGATTGATGAAAATGAATCAGTTCATCTAGTTGCAAGACAAAACAAAGGATATCCTGCACTTAAATATAAAAATTACAGTACTGGTAAAGGTGTAAATGATCCATTAATTGATGAAAGAAGAGATAACGATGCAGGAACATTAATCACAAGCTGGGTTAGATTGCCCGATGGAACTGTTACTATGATGACTCACTGGTCTGGAGATGAAGATGCTGATTGGGATCCTACCACTGATGATGTTGGCAGTGATGGTGTTGGACCACAAGATGAAGGCTACATAGGTCCTGATCCTGATGGAACTGAAGGTAATGGAAGACCTGATCAAGGCGAACCAAATTTTGGTAAAACAGATATCGAAGAATCAGATCAGATTGGTTTAACAAACTTTAACTTTTTTAATCTTGCTGCCTCTCCAAGAATGAATGACGATGAACTGCTCTGGAGCAGAATGTTTCCTGGTAGATTCGATATCATTCCAGCACAACCTCAGGATGGTGATTTTATTTATGGTTCTGGTTATTTCCCACTTGTTCCAGGTAAGATTGAAAGATTTTCTGTTGCAATTCTGTTTGGTGAAGATTATAGAGATGTAATTGGTAACAAAAAAATCGTACAACAGATTTACAATGCTGGTTATAAATTCCCTCAACCACCTAAAAAACCCAAAATTACTATCACTCAGGAAAATGGGAATGTAGTGATTTACTGGGATGGTCGTCCAACTGAAAATTCAAAAGATTTCATTACAAAACAGAAAGATTTTCAGGGCTACAAAATTTATCGTGCAACTGATGCTGGTTTTCAGGATGCTCGTCAAATCACAAATGCAGTTGGCGTCCTTTCATTCGATAAACCTATTGCTCAATTTGATTTAAAAGATACAATTCAAGGATTCTTCTATCCCTCGAGAGCATTACTTGAACAGGTTGGCGGTGCAACTTTCTATCTTGGTGATAATACAGGAATTGTTAATAAGTTTGTTGATTCGACAGTTGTTAAGGGTCAAACTTATTTCTACGCAGTTTGTGCTTATGATCGTGGTGATGAAGCTCTTGATATTTTCCCTTCAGAAAATTCAAAATACATTTTTAGAACTAACACAGGTCAAATAATCACTGATGATAATACTGGATATATCACACCGGGCGGAAGACCAATTGGTTACACTGATGCATCCTATTCAACATTTACGAAATCTGCTAACTTTAGAGGAACGGGCAGTGGTGAATTAGAAATTGTTGATCAACAAGCAATAAAAGATAACTGGAGTTATAAAATTGTTTTCACTGATTCTGCAATTCAAGGTTATACAAAAGATTGGTCGATGGTTGATTTAATTACTCCTGATACTGTCTATATACCTTCACAAAATAAAACCTATCTTGTAAATCCACTTGATTCATTAATCATCCCAACCAATGATACAATTTATGTCAATGGAAGAAGAATCTTCACAGATACAAACCGTGTGTATTATGCTTTATATGATACTTTAATTGCTCATGAAACTCGTTTTAATGGCGAGACACCAATAGTTCATGGTTTCAGAGTTCATTTATATAATCATTCAGAAATTATTCTTGATACTCTCAAATCAGGTTTCAAAGAAGGACAGAGTCATCCTTCAATTCAAAAACCAATCTTTGCTCCGTTCTTCTGGACTGCAACTGGACCAGGTGCAGCTTATAACGGCATTCGAGTACCAAACGATTATGTCATTGAATTTTATCCTGATGTGGTAGATACATCAATTGCAGATACATTATATCCACGAACTCCTGGAAATACTCTGCCTGCTCGACCGGTAAATTTCAAAGTAAAAAATCTTACCAGAAATGAATATATCGATTTTGTCTATTGGAGAACGGGAACTGTGAGTACAACTCACAATATTTATTTCAAAGAAAAAATTACAAGTCCGTTAACAGGTAGAGATTCAATTTATCGAACTTGGCGAGTTAATATCTTATTTAATGCTGGAAACATCCCATTAAGTGATACAACTGCTGGAAAATATTTGTACTTATATACGCTCAAACCCTTCAGCCGAAATGATGAGTATTATTTCACCACTAAAGCACCTAAGATTGATGTTCAAAAAGCTAAAAATGAACTTGATAGAATAAAAGTTGTGCCCAACCCATATGTAGTTACACATGAAGCGGAAGCAAGACTTCTAAGCACTCAAACAAGTGGTCGTGGTGAAAGAGAGATAAGATTTACTTATGTACCACCTGGATCAAAAATTTCAATTTTCACTGTTCGTGGTGAATTAATAAAAACTTTGTATCAGAACAATCTTTTCGTTGGAGATGTTTTCTGGAATTTAAGAACAGAAGAAAATCTTGATGTTGCTTATGGAGTTTATGTTTATGTTGTTGAAGTTCCGAATGTTGGTACCAAGACTGGCAAATTTGCATTAATAAAGTAATGGAGATGAAGAAATGAAGAAGTTATTAATCTGTTTAATTTTTTCGATTAGTTTTATCAATCTCTACTCGCAAACAAAAGTTGGATCAACAGCTGCACCATTTCTAAATATTGGAATTGGTCCAAGAGCAATTTCGATGGGTGGTGGTTTCAGCGCTACTGCAAATGATGTGACTGCTCTTTATTGGAATCCAGCCGGTATCTCAAGAACTGAATATAACGAAGCTATGTTTGCACACACCAACTGGTTTGCAGATATAATTTTTAACTGGGCGGGTGCAAAATTAAATCTTGGCGGACTTGGTGCTGTTGGACTTAGTGTAACTTATCTTGATTATGGAGAAATGGAAGTTACAACTTTAAGAGAACAGGATGGAACGGGAGAAATCTTCACAGCTAAAGATATGGCTATCGCTTTAAGTTATGCCTATAATCTGACTGATAGATTTTCAATTGGCGGAAGTGTGAAATATGTAAATCAAAGTATTTGGAACTCATCCGCTGATGCTATAGCTTTTGATATAGGTACATTATTTTATTCAGAAATTTTTAATATGAGAATTGCAGCAACCATTTCTAATTTTGGTACTGATATGAGATTGAGTGGGAAAGATCTTCTTGTTCTCTATGATGTTGATCCAAATATTTATGGAAATAACAACCAAATTCTTGCTAACCTTAGAACTGATAGTTATCCTTTACCGCTTTTATTCAGAGTTGGGGTTGCAATGGATTTAATTAATACTACATTAAACAAATTGACAGTTGGAGTTGACGCTCTGCATCCTAATGATAATTCAGAATCATTAAATGTCGGTGGTGAATATGTCTTTAATGATTTTCTTTCAATAAGAGCTGGCTATAAATCACTATTCTTAAAAAATTCTGAAGAAGGATTAACATTTGGAGTTGGAGTAAAGTATGATTTCTATCCTGGTTTTGGTATAAATTTCGATTATGCATATCAGGATTTTGGAATTTTGAAAAATACTCAACATTTCTCAATCTCTGTGAGATTTTAATTCTATTGATTGATCATCTAGGCTGGTCTTTCAATGTCCAGCCTTTTTTGTTTTAAATGAATACCGTTGTTTGCATTAAATTTTAATTTAGCTCCCACCACATCGAATTGATTTCCTAAAAGCAAGCAGTTTGCATCATATCAAAGATTATTTTAAAAATATGTTGTAATTACGTGTATAGTTCTGAGTTTAAATAATTTAATAATTTTTAGCTAATTTCTTAAAAATATTTAGTATTTAATAAGTATTACTTAAAAAATCTTGATATTTAGATTAAAATACTTTATTCTTGCAATCAATAAAGAGGAATAAGTTATGCATCAATTAGATAGTATCGATTTACAGATAGTAGAATTACTTCAAGAAAATTCAAGAATAAAAGTGAGTGAACTTGCTGAACAAGTTAATCTTACTTTTCCTGCTGTTAGTGATCGAATAAAAAAATTAGAAGAAAAAGGACTAATTAAGCGATATACCACTCAGGTTGATTTCAAAATGGCAGGATACGATGTAACAGCATTTATTTTTGTTTTTATGGAATCATCAAAGTATTATCACTCCTTTACTCAAAAGGCAATGCATGAACCGGAAATTCTGGAATGTCATTCTATTACAGGTGAAGGATCCCATATCTTAAAAGTTGTAACAGAAAATACATCTTCACTTGAAAAAATTTTATCAAAAATCCAAGCCTGGCCAGGTGTGACCGGCACTAAAACAAATGTGGTTTTATCGACTATTAAGGATTTTCAAGTAATCAAAGTTAAACAAAAAGAAAGGTAACTCAGATGAAAAACAAAAATTCTTCCATCGAGAAAGTCTTTGCCATGATCAAAAAACACAACATTAAAATGATCGATTTCAAATTCATCGATTTTCCATTTCAATGGCAGCATTTTTCAGTTCCTGTTGAACAATTTGACGAAAGCGCCTTTGAAAATGGATTTGGATTTGATGCATCCAGTATTCGAGGATGGAAGGCGATCAATGAAAGTGATATGATTATCATTCCGGACCCAGATACTGCTTTTGTAGATCCTTTTATCAGTGTCCCAACTTTAAGTTTAATCTGCGATGTTTATGATCCAATTACTCACGAGAGATATGAGCGATGTCCAAGAATCATTGCACAAAAAGCAATCGAATATCTAAAATCTACAGGTATAGCGGATACAGCATACTTTGGTCCAGAAGCTGAATTCTTTGTCTTTAATAATGTAAGATTTGATTCAAATATCAATCACGCATTTTATGAAATAGATTCACAGGAAGGTGTATGGAGTCGTGGTAAAGAATTTCCAAATAACGGATATTTTCCCAGACAAAAAGAAGGATATTTTCCGGTTCCACCAATTGATTCATTTAATGATTTAAGAAATGAAATGGTTCAAACTCTTATTCAATGTGGGATTGAAGTCGAAGCACAACATCACGAAGTTGCGACAGGTGGTCAGGGAGAAATCGATCTTAAATTTGCAGAATTAATTAGGTCAGCTGATCAATTAATGATGTTCAAATATATCGTTAAAAATACAGCTCATAAACATGGATTTACTGCTACATTTATGCCTAAGCCTCTATTTGGAGATAACGGCAGTGGAATGCACGTTCATCAAAGTTTGTGGAAAAATAACAAACCACTCTTTGCTGGTAAAGGATATTCTGGTTTGAGTGAAGTTGCTTTATATTACATTGGTGGATTACTAAAACACGCACCAGCTCTGTGTGCATTTACAAATCCGACTACAAATTCATACAAACGACTTGTTCCAGGATTCGAAGCTCCGGTAAATCTTGCTTATTCACAAAGAAATAGAAGTGCGGCAATTCGAATTCCAATGTATTCGCATAGTCCAAAAGCAAAAAGAATTGAGTACAGATGTCCTGATCCATCCTGTAACCCTTATCTTGCATTTTCTGCAATGTTGATGGCAGGGATAGATGGAATTATAAATAAAATTGATCCAGGTGAACCACTCGATAAAGATATTTATGATTTACCACCTGAAGAATTAGCAAATGTTCCACAAACTCCGGGATCACTTGGCGAAGCTTTGCAGGCATTAAAAGAAGATCATGAATTTTTGTTGCGAGGAAATGTTTTTACGGAAGATGTTATAAAAACTTGGATTTCTTACAAAGAGAATCGTGAATTGAAAGAGATGGCTTTGAGACCTCATCCATTCGAATTTGCCCTTTATTATGATGTCTGATTTAATTTTGATTGTGTGATTTTGGTTGGATAATATTTGAAGTTTTTGTGATAGTTTGTTGGCTGAAGTTTTGAAACATTGATTGATAATTTTTGATTTGAGATTTCAATTTTAAAAAGGGTTGAGATTCTTGCTCAGCCCTTTCTCATTTGACTAATGCATCGTAAATAGATACTTAGTTTTTTTATGAATTAAAGATTTGAAGAAATTAGTGAAATATCACGGTCTGAGATGACTTTATTTATTGATGTCAATCATTAATCATCAAATTAAATTTCTTTAATTAACTTAAATTCGGACTTTGTCATCAATCGAATTGATTTATTTTTCAATGAATTGTATTTTTGCATCGCAAATTAAGAATCAAAGTTCTCTATTCAATAGTTTGAAATATATGCTGGCGTAGCTCAGTTGGTAGAGCAGCTGACTTGTAATCAGCAGGTCGTCGGTTCAAGTCCGTCCGCCAGCTCCATAAACCTTCAGGATACTCATCCTGAAGGTTTTTTATTTTAAATATTAAAACCATTGGCAATTATTAATATTTAATCCAAATGTAATTAAGTTATTTTATGTTTATAAAATATTCTCATTACATTGATGGATCTGAGTTGTTTTAGAATATCTTCAATTTGATGTATTTTAGATTTGACAAACTCGAAAAAATGATGAGTAACAAAATATCAGATGAAACAATAAAAACTATTGCTGCTTCATTCTTAAAGCAAGCCCAAAAATATGGTTTTACTCTAAACGATTATATAAGATTTACAAATCATTTACTTGATGAGGCATTAAAAATTTCTGGTGTTGAAACCAAAGTTCCTGATTCTACCACATATCACATAAACTCAAATCAAAAATTGCCTCTTGAAACAGAAAGATTAATCATCCGTTCAGTCGTAAAAAAAGATTTACCAATAATTAAAAAATGGCTGGAAGATAAAGGAGGTCAACTGTTTCTTTTATCAAGATTAGTTCAACCGCCAGAAACAATCAAAGAAATTTTTGAAGCAGAAAACAATTTACTTGGATTAATCTGTCTTAAAGATAAAACACCGATTGGTTTGATTGCTTATCTAGATATTGATGAATATCACAAAAAAGCTGAGCTTAGAAAAATGATTGGTGTGTTGAAAGAAAGAGGCAAAGGTTATGGCAACGAGGCTACAAAAGCGTGGATTGAATATGGTTTGTTTACTTTGAATCTTGAAAAGATTTATTTGACGACAATCAACACTGATATAAAGAACATCAGGATTAATGAGGCACTGGGATTCAGAGTGGAGGGTTTGTTAAGAAATGAATTGAAAATTGATAGCGAATATCATGATGTTCTTCAAATGAGTTTGCTCAAAGAATGGGTACTAAGTAAAGGAAAAATTGAAATATGAAAATCGGAATTACTTGTTATCCTACCTATGGTGGAAGTGGAGTTGTTGCAACAGAACTCGGAAAAGCTCTTGCTGAACGAGGACATGAAATTCACTTCATTTCGTATGGCATTCCAATGAGATTGGATAGATTGAAAGAAAATATATTTTATCATGAAGTTGAAATAAGTAATTATCCATTGTTTGAGTTTCCACTTTATTCCTTATCTCTATCAAGTAAAATGGTTGAAGTTTGTGAATATGAACAGCTCGATTTGTTACATGTTCATTATGCAATACCTCATTCAGTTAGTGCTTTTCTTGCAAAACAGATTTGCTTAAAGAATAATCACGATATCAAAATAATCACAACTCTTCATGGAACTGACATTACACTTGTTGGACTTGAACCATCATTCTTACCACTTGTAAAATTTTCAATTGAAAATAGTGATGGAGTTACTGCTGTATCAAAATTTTTGAAAGAAAAAACCCTTACAAATTATCAGATAAAAAAAGAAATTGAAGTCATATATAATTTTGTTGATACTGAAATTTACAAACCAAAAGATAATTGTTTATTCAAATCTTACTTTGCACCAAATGGTGAAAAAGTTTTGGTTCACATTTCTAATTTCAGACCGGTAAAACGAGTCCCTGACGTAATTAAAATTTTTGATCAGGTTAGAAAAAAAATTCCAGCAAAACTAATTCTGGCTGGTGATGGTACTGATAGAACTGAATGTGAAAAATTAGTCCGTGTATTAGAATTAAAAAATGATGTCTTTTTCCTCGGTAAGCAGGAAGCGATAGTTGATATCTTGAATGCAAGTGATTTATTTATTATGCCAAGTCAATCCGAAAGTTTTGGACTCTCCGCACTTGAAGCAATGGCTTGTGGATTGCCGACGATTTCTACAAGTATTGGTGGACTCCCGGAATTAGTTGTTCATAATGAAACTGGATTCATTGCAGAGATTGGGGATACCGAGAGAATGGCAAAATACGCACTTGACCTTTTGACCAATCCAGCTAAATACAAAAGATTTTCTGAAAATGCTCGCGGAAGAGCAGTTGAACTTTTCAATAAAGACAAAATCGTTCAACAATATGAAGATTACTATAAAAGGATTTTATCTCAATGAGTAAAAAAATTTATTGTGCTGGTGCAATTAGTGGAGATACATCTTACCGCGATGCTTACAAAAAAATTATTGAACTTGTTAAACATAATGGATTTTATCCACTTTATGAACCTGAATTAAAACCTAATTACACTTTATCTGATGAAGAGATTTATAAGCGTGATATTAACTGGATAATTCAATCGGATGGTGTGATTGCTGAAGTTAGTGGACCAAGTCTGGGAGTTGGTTTTGAGATAGCTTATTCTCTCTATGTTCTTAAAAAACCTGTTCTGGCTCTGTACAATGAAAATGTTCCACGACTTTCAGCGATGATAAAAGGTTGTGATTCACCACTGTTGTCAGTTCAGATGTACAAAAATGATCTTGACTTAGAAAAGTTCGTTAAAATATTTTTGCAGCTTATCTTGAAATAGTAACGAAAGGAGAAAATGAAATCAACAGAACTTATTCACTGGTTTGTTTTTTACACCAAACCAAGATTCGAAAAGAAAATTCATGAAAAATTAATTGCAGCTGGACTTGAAAGCTTTCTTCCAACAATTAAAGTTTTAAGACAATGGAGTGACAGAAAAAAATGGGTTGAAGAACCATTGTTCAAATCTTACATCTTTGCGCATGTGAACGAAAAGGGGAGATTACAGGTTCTTCAAACTGAAGGAGTTGTAAGATGTGTTTCGTTTAACGGTAAAGTTGCAATTGTTCCAGATTTTCAGATTGAATACATCAAGAAGATAATCAGTCATAAACAAGAAAGCCTTGTAGTAGCAGATAAGTTATATAAAGGTACTAAAGTTAGAGTAATTAGCGGTCCTTTAATAGGAATGGAAGGATATGTTGAATATGTAGCAGAAGATAAATGGGTTGTTTTTAACATTGATGCTGTTCATCATTCAATTAGAGTTAAGCTTTCAAAAGATGAAGTTGTAAAAATTCTTGATCCCGAACCGAAAAACAAAATCCCAAAATTTAAATTCAAGATTTAAAAATGATTGATCAGTGATGCATTAATAATGATCACTGATCAACCATGAAAAATTTTAATAAAAATTATTCCTCAAGTGTAGAAAGATTTCCTGGGTCCTGACCCAAAGCTCTGGCTTTCAAAACTCTTCTCATTATTTTCCCGCTTCTTGTCTTTGGAAGTGAATCAACAAATTCAATGTGTTCTGGTTTCGCGATCGGACCGACTTCGTGAGCTACATGTTGTTTTAATACTTCTGCTAATTGTGGAGATTTTTCAAATCCGTTTCGAAGAATAACATAAGCATAAATTGCATTTCCCTTAACTTCGTGTGGTAATCCAATTGCTGCAGCTTCAGCAACTGCTGGATGACTCACAAGCGCACTTTCTATTTCTGCGGTTCCAAGTCTATAACCCGAGACTTTAATTACATCATCAACTCGACCAATAATCCAGAAATAACCATCTTCATCTTTTTTTGCACTGTCACCTGTAAGATACCAACCAGGGAATTTACTCCAATATTGTTTTACATATCTATCTGGATCTTTATAGACAGTTCTTAACATTGCAGGCCAGGGAGTTTTGATCACAAGATAACCTTCTTCGTTGGGTGGAACAGAGTTTCCTTGTTCATCTACTACATCCATCTCAATTCCAGGAAATGGCCTGGTTCCTGAACCTGGTTTTAAAGGAACACAGGGCATTGGAGTAATCATAAACATTCCAGTTTCTGTTTGCCACCAGGTATCCATTATTGGACATTTTTCTTTTCCAACATGCTTGTAATACCATCGCCAGGCTTCAGGATTAATTGGTTCACCGACAGAACCAAGCAATCTTAGTGAAGAAAGATCGTGGCGATTTACCCAAGCTTCTCCATATCGCATTAGTCCCCTGATTGCTGTCGGTGCAGTATAAAGAATATTAATTCCATACTTTTCTATCATTTGCCACCAACGATTTGGATATGGATAATTTGGAGCTCCTTCATAAAGAAAAGAAGTTGCACCGTTTAGTAGTGGACCATAAACAATATAACTATGACCAGTAATCCATCCTGGATCGGCAGCACACCAGTATCTGTCTTCTTCATGAATATCGAAAACAAATTTTAATGTAGTATAAATCCCTACCATATAACCGCCTTGAGTGTGAAGAATTGCTTTGGGTTTACCTGTTGTACCAGATGTGTAAAGAATGAAAAGTGGATCTTCTGAATCCATCATCTCGAGTGAGCAATTCTGATTTGCAATTGGAAGATTGACTAACTCATGATACCACATATCTCGTTCCTGTTCCATTTCTACAGGCTGACCAGTTCTTTTCACAACCAGAACACTCTGAACTGTTCCACATCTTTGCAAAGCTTCATCGGCTATTTGTTTTAGTGGAACAATTTTGCCTCTCTGAAACGCACCATCTGCAACTATTAAAAGTTTTGACTCGCTGTCTTCAATTCTTTCACTGAGTGCTTCAACAGAAAATCCGCCATAAACAACTGAATGAATTGCACCAATTCTTGCACAAGCTAACATTGCCATAATTAATTCAGGAATTCTTCCCATATAAATTGTAACTCTATCACCACGATTAACTCCAAGACTCTTAAGTACATTTGCGAATCGGCATACTTCTTTATGAAGAGCATGATATGAGAATGTTCTTAGATCACCATTTTCGCCTTCCCATATTAAAGCAAGTTTATTCCTTCGAGCAGTTTTTAAATGAACGTCAAGACAGTTATAAGCCACATTAACTTTTGCATTTGTAAACCATTTAAAAAAGGGTTTATTTGAATCATCCAGAACTTTATCCCACTTTTCAAACCAGTGAAGTTCATTTGCCATTTTTTCCCAGAAACCGAGATAATTCTCTCGAGCGAGATTGTTTAGTTCATCCCAATTTTTAATATGTGCTTTTTCGATGACTTCTTGTAATGGGTAATAAACTTCACCCGAAAGATGTTTATGATCCATAATGCCCTCCATTTAATTTAAATTGATGTTTAATTAGTTATATATTAATTGTAAAATAATTTGATTGATTTACATTATCAAAAAAATTTAATCAATTGAGGAACACTTGTTTAGAAAACAAGTAGAAAACATCCAAGGGATACTAAAAAATTTTTTGTTCTATGTTATTTTATTCTTAAATATCTTAAATTAGTTCAGCTGTTAATCAAAATAGGAGAGTGAGAATGAAAAATAAAGGTTTACTAATTGGCTGTTTATCCGGTGCAGTCATTTTATTTTTTGTTTTCATAATTTTTTCATATGGAGTTTCAAAATACAATCAGCTGGTTTCATTAAATGAACAGGTTACGCAGGTGTGGTCACAGGTTGAAAACCAATATCAGAGAAGATATGATTTAATCCCAAATCTTGTGGAGACAGTTAAAGGCGTTGCGAATTTTGAAAAAGAAACTTACTTCGCTGTAACAGAAGCAAGATCAAAAGTTGGACAGATTCAAATCACACCACAGATGCTTGAAGATCCAAAAGCTTTTGAAAGATTTCAGGCTGCTCAGGATAATCTTTCATCGGCACTTTCAAGATTGCTTGTTGCCGTTGAAAACTATCCACAACTGAAAGCAAACGAAAATTTTCTTCAATTGCAGGCACAACTTGAAGGAACTGAAAATAGAATTTCTGTTGAAAGAAAAAGATTCAATGAAGCTGTTCAGAATTATAATGTTGCAATTAAAAGATTTCCTACTAATATAATTGCAGGAATGTTTGGTTTTAGAGAAAAACAATACTTCAAAGCTGTAACAGGTGCTGAAACGGCTCCAAAAGTTCAATTTTAGATAAGACAATAATGACGAAAATTTTCTTCTTAATTTTTATTCTGAATAGTTTGTTCGCTGAACTTGAAATTCCAATCTTGAAAAATTATGTGACTGATCAAACCAACACACTTTCATCTGAACAGTTATCCGATCTGGAAAGGCGTTTAAGAGTTTATGAGGATACGACTTCAAACCAGATTGTCATTTTAATGATTTCAACTCTCGAAGGAGAAGATTTATTTGATTTTTCTCATCGAGTTGCAGAAACGAATAAAATAGGGCAAGAAGGGAAGGATAATGGAATATTGATTTTAGTTGTAAAAGATGATAGAAAAATTAGAATTGAAGTTGGTTATGGTCTGGAAGGTGTTGTTCCCGATGCAGTTGCAAGCTCAATCATTCGAAATATAATGATACCTTATTTCAAATCAGGTAATTACTACGGTGGATTACTCAAAGGTATTGAAACGCTACAGGATGTAATCGCTGGTACTTATCAAGCAGAAGAAGAAAAATTTTCGGCTAAAAATTTCATTACACCAATTATTCTTCTAATATTTCTTTTGATTTTCTTTTTCGTGATAGGTAGTATTAAAGGATCCTCTCGTGGTGGATGGGCATATCGAAGCGGAGGATGGTATTCTTATCCATATCGAAGAAGTGGCTGGGGCGGATTTGGTGGATTTGGAGGTTTTGGCGGAGGAGGCTTTGGTGGTGGTGGATTTAGCGGAGGCGGTGGTTCGTTCGGTGGAGGTGGTGCAAGCGGAAGCTGGTGAATAATCAAAATTTTATCGCTTAATGTAAATTGAATTACCTTAATATTTTTAATAGTTTGCATTAAGAAATTTTTCAAATGAAATAAAAAGGTACTTTCGATTCATTGAAATTCGAGGGTCTTTTAGTTAAAAAATTTTTTTTACAAGTTGAAATAAATAAAAAACAATTTACGGAGGTATAATAAAATGGCTATAATGATCACAACTGATTGCATCAACTGCGGTGCTTGCGAACCCGAATGTCCAAATAATGCAATTTATCCAGGTGGAACTCCCTGGGTTTTGGCAGGCAAAACTTATGGTCCAAACGACCCAGCACCATCCGGAACAACAGGATTCTATTCTGAAGAATATTTTTATATCGTACCTGATAAATGTACTGAGTGTGTTGGCTTCCATGATGAGCCGCAGTGCGCTTCAGTTTGTCCGGTTGATTGCTGTGTTCCAGATCCAAATCATGTTGAAGACAAAGAAACTTTGTTGAAAAAGAAAGAATATCTTGATTCTTTAGGAAGATAAATCCAATCTTGCACTCCCTGTTTTCAAAGTCGATGCAATTTGCATCGACTTTTTTATTTTAAATAAAAAGGTGATGTTAATGAAAATTGGAAAATATTCTATTTATGTAATTGAATCTGGAATATTTAGACTCGATGGCGGTTCTATGTTTGGTGTTGTCCCAAAAGTTCTATGGAATAAAACAAATCCTGCCGATGAATTGAATAGAATTCAACTTTCAACCCGATCATTACTTTTGCTTTCGGATAAAAGAAAAATACTTGTTGATACTGGTTTAGGAAATAAGTTCGACGAAAAATTTCGGAATATTTATGCAATAAATTCAAAACCCATTGATGAAGCTCTTAAAGAAAAAAATTTTGATCCCGATGAAATTACAGATGTAATCATTACCCATCTTCATTTTGACCATGCAGGTGGTTCGACTAAGAAAATTTCAAATGATATTGTACCAACTTTTAGAAATGCTAAATATTACATACAAAAAAAACATCTTGAATGGGCACTTAATCCTTCAGAAAAAGACAGAGCGAGCTTCTTAAAGGATGATTTTGTTCCATTGATAGAGAATAATCAAATTATCACAAATGATGGTCAATTTAATCTTGATGAAGAAATTGAAATTTTAGTCTCTAATGGTCATACACCATACCAACAACATCTAAAAATTTCCGATGAAGAAAACACTTTATTCTATTGTGGAGATTTAATTCCAACGAAAAGTCACATTCCTTTCCCTTATGTAATGAGCTATGATTTGTATCCATTGACTACAATTCAGGAGAAAAAAGAAGTTTTGAATAAAGCTTATGATGAAAACTGGATTCTATTTTTTGAACACGATCCAGAAGTAAATTCTGTAAAAATTGAAAAATCAGAAAAAGGTTTCACAATTAAAGAGTTGAATTTAATTTGAGAGAATTATGGATGAACTAAAAAATTTTACAAGAATCTGTAAACTTTCTGATTTACCTGAGAATAAAGGGATCCGTATTGAGGTTATTGATCATGATATTGCAGTGTTTAAGATTAATGGCAGTGTTTACGCCATTAGTAATGTTTGTCCGCATAATCACACTTCACAAATGTTTAATGGATATCTTAATGGTTTCGAAATAGCTTGCCCGGTTCATGGATGGAAGTTTGATATCAGAACAGGCAAAACTCTGAGTAATCACAGCAACATTAAAAATTACGAAACAAAAGTAATAGATGGCGAAGTCTACGTAAAAATCCCATCTTCTTTTTTCAATTGGTAAAATGGATATAAAATCAAAAACAGATTTCGTTCGAAATAAAATTCTTGAAATTGGATTTAATCTCGTTGGATTTTCGAAAGCTCAAGAATTGGTGGATGAAAAAGAAAGATTAAAAGAATGGCTTATGCGTGGCTATCATGCAGATATGAACTGGATTAAAACCACATTTGATAAAAGAATTAATCCTTTAAATGTTTTACCAGAAGCTAAATCAATAATTTCAATTGGATTGAATTATTTTCAGAAAAGAAAAAAAGATTTACTTGATAACGCTGGTTTGATTTCAGTGTATGCATGGGGGAGAGACTATCACAAAATTTTTGAAAAAAAATTCAAACTCATAAAAAAAATTTTACTAGAGATTGACCCCGATTCAAAAAATAAATTTTATGTTGATTATGGACCAACTATGGATAAAGTCTGGGCAATTCGATCAGGACTTGGCTGGATGGGAAAACACACAAATGTAATTAACACAACCATTGGTTCGTGGTTTTTCATTGGTACAATAATTACATCAATTGAGTTTTTATACGATTCACTGATTTCTGATTTGTGCGGAGATTGCAGACTCTGCATTGATGCCTGTCCTACAAATGCAATTATTGATGATTATGTTCTCGACGCGGGTAAATGTATTTCATATCACACCATTGAAAACAAAAACGAAATTCCCTCAGAATTCAAAGGTAAATTTGAAAATTATGTTTTTGGTTGTGATATCTGTCAGCAGGTTTGTCCATGGAATCAAAAATTACAAATAGCAACTGATGAACCTGATTTTGCATCTAATAATATTGAGTTCATTGAGAGAAAAGATCTAATTAATATGAAAGAAGATGAATTCAAAGAAAAATATAAAGGAAGACCTTTGCTGAGAACTGGTCTTAAAAATTTTTTAAGAAATTTTGAATTTATTAAATAAAAAAGGAGATTAATATGAGTTCAAATCACAGAAAAGTAATTATTATAGGTTCAGGTCCAGCTGGATTTACTGCAGCAATTTATACTGCAAGAGCCAACTTATCACCCCTTGTTTTCGAAGGAAATCAACCTGGCGGACAATTAACAATTACAACTGAAGTAGAAAACTTTCCAGGTTTTGAAAATGGAATTATGGGACCTGAGTTGATGGATATAATGCGCAAACAGGCAAAAAGATTTGGCGCCGAAATGGTTTTCAAGTATGTTGATAAAGTAGATTTCTCTGTTAGACCTTTCAAAATTTTTTCTGGTAAAAATGAATACTCTGCTGATGCAGTAATAATTGCAACTGGTGCATCAGCTAAATTTCTTGGATTACCTTCTGAACAGGAATTTATGGGTCATGGTGTTTCTGCCTGCGCTACCTGTGATGGATTCTTTTTCAGAGATCAGGAAGTAATAGTCGTTGGTGGTGGTGATTCAGCTATGG
Source organism: uncultured Ignavibacteriaceae bacterium (assembly GCA_964527925.1). Lineage (GTDB taxonomy): Bacteria > Bacteroidota > Ignavibacteria > Ch128b > Ch128b > Ch128b. The sequence goes on along the minus strand of CAZGQO010000010.1, from coordinate 7,651 downwards.
AAGAAGCTACTTATCTTACCAAGTTCGCAAAGAAAGTAATCATTGTTCATCGAAGGGAAGCATTCAGAGCATCTGCAATAATGTTGGAACGTGCAAAGAAAAATCCAAAGATTGAGTTTAAGTTAAACGAAGTAGTCGAAGAGATTCTTGGTGTAAAAGAAAATGGAAGAATGTTTGTGACTGGAGTCAGATTACGAAATACAAAGACAAATGAAATTACTGAACTTCCAATCAATGGTGTTTTTCTTGCGATCGGACATAAACCCAACACAGAAATCTTTAAAGATTATCTTGAACTTGATAAAGCTGGTTACATTAAAGTCAAACCAGGCACAACTTATACCAACATTGAAGGTGTATTTGCGGCTGGTGATGTAACTGATAAAGTTTATCGTCAGGCAGTTACTGCAGCTGGTATGGGCTGCATGGCAGCAATTGATGCTGGACGATGGTTGGAAGAACAAGAACATCACTAATCTTTCAATTCTTTTTGAAGTGGTTGAGACTTATTCAACCACTTTTTTTATTTTAAAATAAAAGAATGAAAGTATGAAAAAGATTGTTTTACCCTCCACAATCCGATTTGCTTTTTCACTGCTGATTTTTTTACAACCTTTAATCAGTCAAAATTTTGCTCAGAATAAGAAACTAACCTACCTTCGATTTGAAATCACATCCACCTCTGATTGGACAATTCTTGAATTAAACAACTTCAGCGAAATACTCACAATGAAATTATTCGCTGTAGAAGGCAACTATAAAGATTTCAATATTTACTACGACAAAATAAAATTGACTCAAGATGCAACTGATGGAAATTCTAAAGTTCGAATTCTGGTTGATTACATTATTAAAGTCGATTCATTGAATAAATGGAACTTCACTCTGAAAAGAGGTGCGAGTGGGTATGTGAATTTCAAAATTCTGGTAAAAAAAGATCTTTTGTTTGAAGAGTTGTTTCAGGTAAATCACAGTTTAGTTTTAGAAAATGATTTAAGTGAAAATAAAATTACGAGAGAAGTTGTTATCAAATCGGATTCATTGATTGAATTCATTCCGCCAAAATTTGCTCTTCAAAAAATTCCAAAAGCTTTACTTGCTTTCTACTATCTCTGGTATACTAAAGATAACTGGAAATATATTCCTTTAGATGATGAACCTGAAGTTTTTTATTCTTCTGATGATGAAAAGACAATCTTAAAGCAGATAAAATTTGCAAAATCAAATGGATTGGATGGTTTTATAACATCCTGGGATGGTCCTAACACTTATTCTGATAAGAATTTTAAAAAGTTTTTGAATCTGAGTCAGAAGAATAAATTTAAGTCCGCAATTTACTATGAGACATTAACATCAACCGGACCTCGAAGCGAAGAACAAATTTATCAGCACTTAAAATATACAATCCAAACTTATGGAAATCATCCCGCCATATTCAAAGTATTTGGAAAACCTTTGATTGCAATCTGGGCTTCTAATGAGATTCCAATTCAAAGATGGAAGAAAATTATTAATAGATTAAATGTAGAAAAACTTGATGCCACTTTTATTGCAATGGGTTTCGATGTTTCTAATCTTGAAGTTTTTGATGGGATTCATCAGTATGGTGTAATCTTAATTAATGATCTTAAAAAGGAATATCAAATTGTTTCGCAGATTGTGAAAAATTATTACATGTTTGGTGGAAAGCAAAAAGTTTGGATTGCAACTGTTCAGCCAGGATATGATGAAAGAAAAATTCCTAACAGACCTGGATTTTACAAAGAACGAAATCGTGGAAAGTTTTACGAACAAACTTTTGAAGCAGCAATTAACTCCAATCCTGATTTAATATTTCTCACTTCATGGAATGAATGGTGGGAAAATACTCACATCGAACCTGGCAGGAAAATTAAGAATACCTATCTTAACTTAACTAAATCTCTTTCATCAAAGTGGAAGAAGAAAAAATGAGATAAGTTTAATGTTGTATTCATGCTAAGACTTCAATGAATATAAAATAGTGAAAGATTAATAGTCTAAATTCCAATCAAAAATTCTTTTACAAACAGTTAATTTTTCAGTAATATCAAACAAATCTATTTAAGATAATCTTACATATTTGATTAAACTCTTGAAACCAGAATTGAATCAAACCACTATATTTTTTAATTACAAAAATTTAGGAGGCGTTGTGAAAAATTTAATCATACTTTCATTACTTGTAATAACCAACTTCTTGTACGCTCAACTTAGCGCTCCAATTGTGGAAGATGTTTATGGGGGCAGAATTAATGCAATTACGGGTATTGCTACTTCACCTCAGGTGAGCAGAATTTTTATAACTACTGAGAGTGCAAACTGAGCATTCTATATGGGTGTATCTTCATATGATTCAATCCCAACCTTCTCGACCTTCAGAGTTGTCACAGCGTTAAGTGCTGCTACAGGTTATGGAAGTGGAATAAGAACAATTGCAGCACATAGCAACTCTGAATATCTTTATTTTGCTTACAACAATCAAATAAAATTCACCAAACCTGAAATCATAACTATTAACGATGCTTATACCGCATCAGGTATGATTGAGACTATACTTATTCTTAACGATTATCTCTTTTTTACAGAAACAAATAAGCTCCATTTTGGATTGCTTCATTTAAGCGGAAACTTTACTGAAAGCTTTGATTCACCACTAACTTTTACTGATACTCCTGGTTTGAAAACTCTTTTCAAGAATCCTACAAACAATGGTTTATATCTTTTTATTGGAGGAATTTCACCAACTATCTTTAAGTTCAATTCAACTTATGACTCATTATCTTCAACGACGACTATAACTACCATAATACCTTCAACTTTATCTTCAATTGACTGGAAGAATTTTGGGATTGGTCCAGATGGGAGATTATTTATTGCAGGATCAGGAAGTAATAAATTAATTGCATATTCGATTGATGAGGTTAATTGGACAGAGTTATCAATTTAATCCGGTGGTGAATCTGGGTATAACTTTGATTTTTCAGGAGATTCTTCGAGTTATTATGTTTATCTGGGAAGTATGTATTCGAATTACAAGGGTGAAATTGGAACATGGTTAAGATTTGGTCAAATTGGAGGAATGGAAACTCATCCAAACGATGGAACTGTGTTTGTTGATTCTGTGAATTCAAATTTAATTTATATGACTACAAATCAAGGTATTGGTGCTTCTTATGATAGAGGTGTAAGTATTTTTGAAATTGATGATGGAGTTGAAGCTGTTCAGGTAAAAGATTTCAGTATGACTGTTGATAAAAATTCTGCATGGCTTGCAAGCAATTCTGGAATTCGTAAAGTTGTGAATTATCTTACTTCTCCAGAGTGGACGAACGCAATATTTCCATGGTTTGATGGTTCACCTTACTATTCAATTGAGATGAGCAGGGAAGATACAAACTGAGTTTTTGCTGGAAATGTGAGAATTTATCGAACAACCGATAATGGCAATAACTGGAACAGAGTTTTCACCCCAGAAATTCCGCCATATAATTGCTCATCAGTAGGAACATCTGCAAATGCAATTGAAGAATGCAGTTTTTTTTCCAAATATTGTGATGGCAGGATTTGAAATTCAAGGTTCTGATAAAGGCGGATTATTTGTTTCAGAAGATTATGGAAATACATGGTCACAGATTTTGTTAAAAGCATCAAGCATTGGCAGCGATGTAGATGTTTCAGATATAATTTTTGTTAATGAAAGCGGCAATACAGTTGCTTATGTCGGTGCAATTTATGATTTATCGAGTCCGCAGGGAAGAAGTGTATATCGTATTGTTAAGAATGGTTCAACATGGGTTGCAAGCCAAGATATGAATGCAAGCGGGACATCAACAGGTTCTTTAATTGTCGCAACGATCAGAGATCTTACTACAACTTCAACTGCAGATACAATCTTTGCTACCGGAACTGATGCTGGAATTAATCATCCTGTTACTTATTATAAAATTCTTTCAGGATCTAAACTCTGGACACCAATGACTACAACTGGATATCCCTTTATTTCTGGGAAACAGGGAAAAGCTGTTACAGTGGGCATTGATACTATTTATGTTGCAGTCGACAATGAAATCTACTTTTATCATTTAACTGGTAAAACAGCATGGGATACGGGTTATGTTTATCCGGTCGGTACCGAAGTTAACTTTTTGTATTATGATGATTTGCTTGTTGGAACTGGTTATGGTTTGTACAAACATTATGGAATTCGAACAACCAATGTAGAAACTAATCGCATAAACGAAAATCTGAAATTTAATCTAGAACAAAACTATCCAAATCCCTTTAATCCTGTCACAATAATCAAATATTCAATTGGTGAAAAAGGGGTTGACAACTCTAAAGGTTTATGATGTCCTCGGAAAGGAAATTGCAACGCTTGTAAATCAAATTTTAGACAAAGGAAATTATGATCTTAAATTCGATGCAAATAGGTTTGGATTAAGTTCTGGTGTATATTTTTATGAATTAAAATCAGGTTCAAACTATATTGTGAAAAAATTTGTGTTCATGAAGTAGCTTGCAAACTTTCATCCAATTTCATCGACTGAGAGGTGTATTTTTTCACCTCTCTTTTTTGATATCTGATGTTTTTTGAATGAGATTAATTCTCTAATTTTTTAGAGAATATTTTCTAAATTTTTTAGATGGTTCGATTTTTATATCTTTAATTTAAAATTGAGGACAAATTATGAAATCAAAAGTTGCTGTTTTAAGAACAAGCTCAAAGAAGATATTAGAGGATTACCAAAGATTACTTGAATTAGCTGAAGTTGAAAAATATCTTGATAAAAACGCTACAACAATTCTAAAAGACAATATCTCCTGGCACTATCCTTTCCCAGCAGCAAATACAACACCATGGCAGTTAGAAGGGACAATTCTTGGATTAAAGAAATTTGGTTACAATGATTTAGTTTGTGTTCAGAACAAAACAGTCGTGACCGATGCATTCAAAGGTGAAGATCTAAATAACTATAAACCAATTTTCAAAAAATATAACATACCGGTTCTCTTTAACTTCAAAGATGAAGATATGAAATGGATCAAGTATCAACCTAAAGCGAAAATGCTTGTCCTTGATCATATCTATCCTGAAGGAATAAAAATTCCCGATTATTTTCTTGGAAAGAATATTGTTCACCTGCCCACTGCCAAATGTCACATTTACACAACAACAACTGGTGCAATGAAAAATGCTTTTGGTGGTTTATTAAATACAAAACGTCACTACACTCACTCATGGATTCACAAAACATTGGTTGACTTACTTCAAATTCAGAAAGAAATTCATACTGGAATTTTCGCAGTAATGGATGGAACAACTGCTGGAAATGGTCCTGGTCCGAGAACAATGATTCCTGTTGTGAAAAATATAATTCTGGCAAGCGGTGATCAGGTTGCAATTGATGCAGTTGCGGCGAAATTAATGGGGTTTGATCCGTTAAGCATTGAATACATAAAAGTTGCAAATGATCTTGGTCTTGGAAATGGAGACCCTTCAAATATCGAAATAGTTGGTGATGATGTGTCAAATGAAAACTGGAATTTTTTCGTTGGTGATAATGGTGCAAGTATGGTTGGTGATTTGTTGTGGTTTGGTCCGTTAAAATCAATCCAGAACTTTTTCTTCAGAACACCGCTGGTACATCTGTTCATTTTTGGTTCTGAATTTTATCACGATTATTATCGCTGGCCATTAAAAGATAAAAAAGTATTCAGAAGATGGTTGAAAGAAACAGAGTGGGGCAAATTGTTTCAAGAATACTCATTGAATAAATAGTTTATATTCTGCCCACATTCAGAATTAAAATTATATATTCCTATTATTTGCATTTAAATTTTTTCTTTCTATTTTACTATCAAAACGGAGGGTCTCAATGAAAACTTTGAAAGAGCTTATTGGTAATCGACCACTTCTGACTATTCAGAAAGATCTTACCGTTCGTCAGGCGAGCGAGTTTATGACTAAAAATAAAATTGGACTTGTACCAATTTTCGAAGGTGATAAATTAGTGGGGGTCTTTTCGGAAAGAGATTTATTACAAAGAGTTGTTGCTGCAGGCAAGTCTCCAGATGAAGTTAAAGTCGGTGAAGTAATGACAGTTAATTTAGTCGTTTCTGACGAGAATGAAACATACCTTGAATGTCTTGCGAAAATGAAAGCTGCAAATATCAGACATATTCTTGTAGTTTCAATTGATAAGCTTATTGGTGTGATTTCAATGAGAGATTTATTGCAGGCTGAAATGAATATCAAAGATGAAACAATTGAAGTTCTTTACAATTACATCAACTCCAAGCCAATAATCAAACAGGGTGATATTTAAACTATTTTATTTCAAATGATGCATTAACAACAGCTGTGATTTCTTTTTCGATCGAAGTAAGATCGTTAATCCCATAATCTGAAATGACATTTGAAAACTTTGGTGTAATCTGAAGAACACCCATTCTTGCACTTCTTAAATTGCCGAGTTTACTTCCTGTAGATTCGGCAATTTTTTTTGCTCTCTCCATCGCATCTTTTGCTGCTTCCGCCTGAATTTCAATCTTTATTGAGGGAAGATTTGTGTAATGATATTCAGGGGTAATTTGTTGAAAATTAACTCCCTGTTCGATTAATTTATTTAAATCTGTTGCAAGTGATTTTATTTTATGAACATCTTTCGACATGACCTCGAAAGATTGAGTAAATATATAATTGAGTACTTTGTTTGTTTGATATCCACTTTGATTGATTTCATAAACCGGATAATTATTGGGTGATTTGAACTCTATTGAGTCAATGTGAATTCCATAATTAATAAGAAATTTTTGAAGAATTGGAATTTGATTTTTCAAATCTCGATAAGCTTCTCGTTGATTTTGATGAGAGGCGAATATCGTTCCTCTAATAATTCCTAGATCAGATGTGATTAATTTTTTAGCTGAACCTGTTACAGTTATAGTTTGATTTGTTCGAGTGTGATTTCTCCAGGCTTCACTGATAATCAAAGTACCAAGAACAAAAAAGATTGATATGATAAGAGAAGGAACAATATATTTATTATCCGAAATCACAGTTGATTTCCTTTTTTCTCAACTTATAAGTTTATCTTCTCTCTTTCAATAAGAATATTATGGAAGCTTACCTGAAATCGGTTGATGATTTTAATAAAAGCATTCAGCATTTCTTAAATAACTTTTAGTTTTAATTTAGTTCTACAAGCAGAAAATATTGATTATTGTTTTTTTAATGTATTTAATTTAAAGATTAATTGTATAACTTTCTACAACCTAAATGTTTTTAGTAATTAACGACTGCGCAAAATCGTTAATTCCCATAAATCTTTCTATCTTAATGGGTTATTAGATTTTTACCAACCGATTAGAGGTATGCTTAGAAATTTTAACGCTTCTTAATAAATAATATTGACATAAAGAAAAAAAAGTAAATTTAAATTGTAAAACTAAGGAGGATATAATGAAAACAAATTTTTCTAAATCAAAAACCCAAATTTCCATTTTGGGCTATATATATATAGATAATATATATATACTATTTAGTTTTCTTCCTTTATACTCCCAAACAAATATTAAAACTATTTTAGAGTTATCTTTGAAAGTTGTGTAAAAATATAAATTTTGAAAA
>CAZGQO010000009.1:94952-120185 GCA_964527925.1 uncultured Ignavibacteriaceae bacterium | reverse complement strand
GATTCTCGAAAACAGGCTTTGGCGCCTTATCGAATACTTGCTTTGAATATTGTGCGTTAACCATTGACACGGTAAACACAACTAAGAAAAATAAGCTAAGAGATTTTTTTAGCATTGCGCTCTCCTTTATTTTGTTGGTGATTGTTTAATTTGTTTTTGAGTTCTCTCTTTTTTCAATCAATTTATTTTCATAATAAATAATCAAAATATTTTTGTCAAGAGTCTTTATCAATTTTCAATCGCGATTATTTTTCCAACACCTTCAATCGTTTTCATCTCATCAATAATATCTAATACTAAATTAGAATCTAGATTCATTAGAGTCAATGCCTTTTCTCCAATGTTCTTTCTGCCAAGCGATAAACCAGCAATATTAATATTATGTTTTGCGAGAACATTTCCAACTGCTGCTAACATCCCGGGCTTATCAATGTTTTCATACAGTAACATATACTTTGTTGGAATTATATCCATTTGAAATTCATTAATTTGAACAATACGAGGTTCATGTTTGCCAAAGATAGTTCCACTTAAAATCACTTTATTTTCATTTGAATCATTAATTGCTGTCAGAAGATTTTTATATGTTTCATGTTCCCCTTCAATTGTCTCGGTTACTTTCACTCCAGTGTCTTCAGCAAGAAGTTGAGCATTTACAAAGTTAACACTTGCAGTAACTTTTTTTGATAGGAATCCTATTAAAAAGGATGCAGTAAGAAGTTCACGATATTTTTGAAGTAATGAGCCATAAAATTTGAAATTGATGTTTGAAATATTTTCTTCATTAATTTGAGCGAAGAACTTACCTAATATTAGAGCAAGCTCAACGAAAGGTTTAATTTCTTCGTTTATGTTTTGTTCAAGTGCAAAGGCATTTACAGCACCGACTAATTTCCCTTGTTGATAGTAGTCCACAATTTGCTGAGCAATTTGAATTGCGACTTTTTCTTGAGCTTCTTTTGTTGATGCACCAATATGTGGAGTGACTATGACTCGTGGGTGTGAAATTAACTCATTTGGGAAATTTGGTGGTTCTATTTCAAAAACATCCAGAGCAGCTGAAGAAACTTTGCCAGAGTTTAATGCATCAACAAGATCCTTTTCATTTACAATTCCTCCACGAGCACAATTAATTATCTTCACTCCATCTTTACATTTATCGAATTCATTTTTTCCAATAAGATTTTTAGTCTCATCTGAAAGAGGGACATGAATTGTAATTATGTCTGATTCTCGAAGTAAATCATCAAAGCTCACAAGCTTCACACCAATTTTTTGAGCAGCATCCTGAGTTAACACTGGATCAAAACCAAGAACTTCCATCCCGAAACTTTTACAACGAATAGCAACTTCTTTTCCAACTTTTCCAAGTCCTATGATTCCAATCTGCTTACCATACAACTCAGTCCCGATGTATTTTTTTCGATTCCACACACCCTGTTTTAATTCATAATTTGCAAGAGGAATATTTCTGCACATACTTAAAAGCAGAGCCATTGTGTGTTCAGCAGTAGAAAGAGTATTTCCTCCTGGCGTATTCATTACAATTATGCCAGCATGAGTTGCAGCATCAACATCGATGTTATCAACACCGGCTCCAGCACGAGCAATTAGTTCAAGATTTTTAGCGGACTCGATGATCTTTTTTGTGACCTTTGTTCCACTTCTAACAATTAAAACATTGTAATCACTTATCAGAGAAATCATTTCATCCTCTTTCAAGCCAGGTTTGTGAGTTACTGAGAAACCATTATTCTCAAGAATATTGATGCACTCTTTTTCAATTGGATCTGTGATTAAAATTTTTCTAGTCATATTGTTATGAACTCTGAAGTACTGATTCAATCTTGCTGACTAAATTAGGTTTTGGAACTGCACCAATAATTGATGCAACAACTTTTCCATTTTTGAAAATCAAAAGAGTTGGAATACTTCTGATTCCATATTCCATTGCAGTTTTCTGATTTACATCAACATCAAGTTTGGCAAATTTCATTTTGCCGTCGTATTCCTGAGCAAGTTCTTCTACAATTGGTGCAATCAAACGACAGGGCCCACACCAGATAGCCCAGAAATCAACAAGAACTGGAATTGGAGATTCGAGAACTTCTTTTTTGAAAGTATCATTTGTTACTTCCACTGGTTTCATATTTACTCCTTTCTTTTAAAATTTACCATTCTTTTTAATTATGTCTCTTGCAATAATTCCTTTTTGAATTTCGTTTGTGCCTTCAAAGATACGATTAATTCTTGCATCACGATACATTCTTTCAATTGGTAATTCTCTCGAATATCCCATACCACCATGAATTTGAACTGCATAATCAACAATCTTATCGAGAGCTTCTGAACAAAACAGTTTCACAATTGCAGCTTCACGAGTTACATTTTCACCTTTATCATATTTTGCAGCAGTTCTGTATACCATTGATTCCATTGCGTAAATTAATGTAGTCATTTCAGCAAGCATAAATTGAATTGCTTGAAAATTGCTAATTGGTTGATCAAACTGAATTCTTTCTTTTGCATACTTAGTAGATAACTCAAGTAATTCTTTTGCTGAACCAATACAGGCTGCACCAAGACCCAATCTACCTGCATCAAGAGTTTTCATTGCAAGTAAAAATCCCCTGCCTTCCTGTCCAATTAAATTTTCTTTCGGTACACGGACATTTTCAAATGAGATTGAATTTGTTGTGCTTCCACGAATACCCATTTTCTTCTCTGGTGGACCAATTTTAACACCATCCCACTTAGTTTCAACGACAAAAGCACTGATGCCCTTCTCTGTTCGAGCGAAGACGGAAAGAACATCAGCAATTCCTGCGTTTGTAATCCATAATTTTTCACCGTTCAGTATGTAATAGTCACCATCCCTTTCAGCTCTTGTTTTTACATTGAATGAATCTGAACCAGCTTGGGCTTCAGTTAGACAAAAAGCTGCGATCATTTTACCCTGTGCAAGAGGGACAACATATTTCTTTTTCAGTTTTTCACTTCCTCCAAGATAAATTGCATTTGTTCCAATTGATTGATGAGCACCAATGAAAGTTGCAGTGCTGGAACATCCTCTTGAAATTTCCTCCTGAATAATACAATAACCAATTTCACCGAAACCACCACCACCATACTCAACTGGAAAAGCGGCACCAAGCAATCCAATTTCAGCAATTTTTTTTATCAATTCTTCTGGAATTTTTTCATCAGCATCAATTTTTTTCGCAATAGGTTTTATTTCATTGTTGGTGAAATCTCTCACCATTTCACGCAACATTTGTTGTTCTTCAGTGAAATTAAATTCAATCATTATGACCTCCCTGCTAAAAGATGAAATTGATCAATAAAATTATTTTTTATGTGAAATGTTAGTAACAAATCCAACAATATCTTCACCGCCATCAACACCAATTACATTACCACTTATCCAATCACAATTTTCTGAACACAGAGCTAAGATTGCTTTTGCAACATCTTCAGGTGTAGTTAACCTTCCTTGAGGATTTTTTAGTTTTGCTGCATCAATCATCATATCTGAACCTGGAATTTTTCTTAATGCCGGTGTAACTGTAACGCCAGCCATAATTGCATTTGCAGTAATTCCTCTTGGACCAAGTTCAAATGCTAATTGTCGAATGTGTGATTCAAGTGCAGCTTTAGCTGCCGAGACGGCACCATAGTTCGGAATCACTTTATGTGAACCGGAACTTGTTAGTGCAAAAATTCTTCCACCATTTGCAAACAGATTTCTGAAGATCAATCCTTGAGTCCAATAAACAAGAGTGTGAGCCATGACATCGAGAGTCATTTCCATTTGAGCCTGCGTAATTGTATTGTTTGGATTATCAGCAATAAATGGTTTTAGTGTTCCAAAAGCTAATGAGTGAATCAGAACTTTTACAACGCCTTTATCCTGTTTGAATCTTTCCTGAATTTCATCTAAGACTTCCTGTCTTTTGATTGAATCAGCAGCGTTAATGTTGAAGAAGATTGCCTGTCTTCCAGTCTTTTCAATTTTTTTGATGATTTGATTGACCTGAGGCATAGTTACCTGACGGTCGAGGTGAACACCAAAAATATTATAACCATTTTTTGCGAGTTCAACAGCAGAGGCGCCTCCAAATCCACTTGAGGCTCCCAGAATTAGCGCCCATACTTTTTCCATAACAATCCTTTCATTTGTTTATGATTATAATTGAAAAATAACTTAAAAAATCAGACATGATAAATCAATATCGATAGGTACCATTTGTAGTAATTATTGTTATGCAATCAGACGGAACTACTTTTTCTAAATCTTTGATCAAATTATTTGATAATTTTACTTTCAAATCACTTATAAACTTTTCACTTTTTTGATCAGAGTAAACAACAAGAAAATAAACTGGTTTATCGCCAGAATGTTTTTCCAGAACATCGAATATTTTTGAGAGATTAATTTGAGAGCTTTGTTTAGTTTCTATCTGAAGAAGCAAGGCTTCACCAAATAATGAAACTGTATCTACCAATGGATGAACTTCATCAACAATTACCTGCAATGAATCGCCTCTAATTTCTCCACGACCTCGCATCAAAAGCAATGAATAATCTTTTAGTAAATGTCCATACTTGTTATAAGCATCATCAAACATAATACATTCAGTTTCACCTGTCAGATCGTTTACTTTCATTCGGGCCATAATTTTATCATCCTTGTAAATCTTTGTGCTGACTTCTGTCAAAACAACACAACAAGAAACTCTATCAGGAATTGAAGTCGCACTTCCATTATGTTCATGTTCATTATCACCGTTTTCACCTGACACCGCAACATCTGCAAAGTAAATATTGCTGAAACTTCTGACAATGACCTCATAATCAAGAAGTGGATGACCCGAAATGAAAAATCCGAGAACCTTATGTTCTTCTTCCAACATTTTCAGCGAATCCCATTTTTTAACATCTGGAAGTTTTGGTTTGATCGATTCATTTGAACCCCCAAACAACGAATCAAGTCCAATTGATTGATTCTCTCTCTGTTTTTGTCCGTAATTAATAATATCTTCTAAACCTTCTAATAGCTGAGCACGATTTGGATGAAGACTGTCAAATGAGCCTGCAAGTATTAATCCTTCCAGTGATCTTTTATTTACAATTCTCAAATCAACCCGACTGCAAAAATCAAAGATATCAGTAAATGGTTTTTCAGATCTGACTCTTAATATCTCTTCTACAGCACCTTCACCAACATTTTTTATTGCAGCAAGACCAAATCGTATATTTCCATTTTCAATTGAGAAATCGAGATTACTTTTGTTTACATCTGGTGGAAAAACTTTTATGTTTAGTTTTCTGCATTCATTTAGAAATAATGTGATTTCATCCGTATCGTTTTTGTTGACAGAAAGATTTGCCGTTAAAAATTCAGTCGGATAATGTGCCTTCAAATAAGCTGTCTGATATGCAAGAATTGAATAAGCAACACTGTGAGACTTGTTGAATCCATAATCTTTAAATCGATAGATTTCATCAAATATTTGTTCAACGATGTTTCTATCAATTCCATTTTCTACACCTTTTGCAATAAACTGATTTCTTTCGGCAGCAAGAACTTTTTCATCTTTTTTACCCATTGCACGACGCATCAAGTCTGCTTTTGCAAGAGTATAGCCAATTACTTCGTGGGCAATTCTCATTACTTGTTCTTGATATACAATAATTCCGTAAGTTTCTTTCAAGATTGGTTCAAGTTTAGGATGAATATATGTGATTGCTTCCTGTCCATGTTTTCTTGCGATAAATTTATCAATGAAAGCCATTGGACCAGGTCGGTTCAATGCATTCATTGCAGAAAGTTCAGCAATTGAGGTTGGTTTTAATTTTTTCAGAAATTCTCGAGTGTGTGGTTTATCAAACTGAAAAACACCAATTGTTTTACCCTGACCAAAAAGTTCATAAGTAGCTTCGTCATCAAGTGGAATTTTTTCGATATCTAATTCTATGTTATGATTTTCTTTAATTAATTCAAGAGTTTTTTGAATGATGGTGAGAGTTTTCAATCCAAGAATATCCATCTTCACCAGACCAATCTTCTCAACATCATTCTTTTCGAATTGAGTTACGATGATTTTTTCAGGGGTAATGCAGAGTGGTGTGAAATCTGTTATCTTACCTGGTGCAATTACAACTCCCGCTGCATGAATTGAAATGTTTCTATTCATATTCTCGAGTACACGAGAATATTGAATGAGTTCTTTTTCTTTTTCGTCTTCAGGATTTTTCAAATATTTTAATTCAGGGACTTCATTGATTGCTTTATCGAGTGGATAAAGTTTGCCAAATTTTTGAGGGATGTATTTGGTGATGTTTTCAACTTTGGGGATTGGAATCCCAAGAACTCTTCCAACATCTTTAATTATTTGTCTTGTTTTTAATTTGTTGAAAGTTACAATTTGAGCAACACACTCACGACCATATTTTTCAATTATGTAATTAATGACTTCACCTCTTCTATTATCAGCAAAATCAGTATCAATATCGGGCATATTAACTCGATCAGGATTCAAGAATCTTTCGAAGAGTAAACCATACTCAAGTGGATTAACACCGGTAATATCGAGAGCATATGAAACCAAACTTCCAGCTGCTGAACCTCTACCAGGACCAACAGCAATTTTCATTGATTTTGCAGCACGAATAATATCCATCACAATTAAAAAGTATCCCGAATAACCCATTTTCTTAATTACATTCAATTCATAATCAGCTCTTTGCTTGATTTCATCTGTGACTTTGCCAAATTTTTTACGAAGACCTTCATAAGTCAACTTGGTAAGATATTCATCAAGAGTTTTTGAATCATCGTTCTCAGGTATTTTAAATTCTGGTAATTTACTCTGACCCAGTTCGAATTTTAAATCTATTTTTTCAGCTATTTCAAGAGATTGCTCGATTGCTTCTGGAAAATCTTTGAAGAGTTCAACCATTTCTTTTGCTGATTTGAAATAAATTTGGTCGGTACCATATCGTAAAGTTTTATAATCGCTTTCACCTCTTGAATTGGAAATTTGCAATAAAATGTTATGGGCAATTGCATGGTCGGATTTGATATAATGCACATCATTAGTTGCGACCATTTTAATGTTTAATTCTTTTGCAATTTTTGGTAAGCCTTCAAGAAGAACCTTATCAATATCCATGTGATGATTTTGAAGCTCGATATAAAAATCATCGCCAAAGAGTTCTTTGTATTTTTTCGCAGTATCTATTGCTTTGTCATCGTTATTATTCAAAAGGTGATATGAAAGAATACCTGCGGCACAAGCAGAAAGACAGATCAGTCCTTCATGATGTTTCTGTAAAAGTTCGAAATCAATTCTTGGTTTGTAGTAAAATCCTTCAAGGTAACCAAGTGAAGAGAGAATGGATAAGTTTTTAAATCCTGTTTTGTTCTTTGCAAGAAGAATTAAGTGATTGTAATGTTTGGGACGTTTTAAAGAACCATTATAATCATTTTCATCAGTTGAATCCTGCGGTCTGGAGAAGCGGTTACCATCAATAGTAATATACGCCTCCATTCCGATGATTGGTTTGATGTTGTGCTTTAAAGCCTCTTCGTAGAATTGAATTGCACCGAATAAATTTCCGTGATCAGTAAGAGCTACCGCTTTCATTTTGTTTTCAACAGCAGCTTGAATCAAATCAGAAATTTTTGCCGCCCCATCCTGCAAACTGTAATCACTATGATTATGAAGATGTACAAACTCTGCCATAAATGTCCTTCCTTTTTAAAAATTAATCAGTTCAAAGCTTGGTTAAATTTTTCATTTACTTTAGAAAAAAATCAATGGAATAACTCTCTATCAAATTTAATAAGATTGAATGAAAAATTTTTGATGACTGTTAAAGCCTCGATTATACTTGATGAACTATCAATTAAAATTCTAATCTTCTTTTTTAATGAAAGAAATCAAAAGAGCAGTTGTCGGAACAGCAATAATCATCCCCGATACACCACCAAAATAACCAAAGCTGAAAATTGCAAGAAGAATTAATAACGGATGTATCCCCATTCTGCTTCCAATAATTTTAGGAATAAAGACACTACTCTCAAGTAAGTTTTCACCAAAATAAAGTATAGGAACGAATAATATTTTGAAACCACTAAGTCCACTGACAATTGAAATAATTAGTCCAATAGAAAAACTTATTATCACACCAAAGTATGGAATAAAACAAAGTACAGCTGAAATAATTCCAATCACAACTGCATACTGAACACCGATTATTGAAAGTCCTGTTGTGATCACCAATCCATTTATTAATGCAATGATGAAAAAACCTCGTATGTAATTTCCAAAAATTGAATCAACACGTTCAGTTAATTTCTGAATTTTAATTTGATTTTGCTCCTTAAACAATTTTAAGATTGATGGGAAAATTGTCTGATAATCTTTCAATAAATAGAAAGAAATAATTGGAATTATAATCAAATTGATCAATTGATTAAAAATCAAACCAACCTTACTTACCGCTGTAAGAAAACTTTTCAATAAACCGTTAAATAAATTTTGTAATCGATTTGGTAATTCATCAACTATAAATTTCTGAATATCGGGATAAGCAATACCAAGCTTTTGAAGCTGAGGCAAAACTCGGTCATACAAAAAGTTATTTGTTGATTCAATTAACCGCGGTGCAGATGAAATCAATATACTAACCTGATTTATAAAAGGTGGAATTATCAGAAAAAGAAGTATTGCACCAGAAATAAGTATTAAAAGAATTGAAAGTAATGAACCAGCCCATCGCGGAATTTTTTTCTTTTCAAGAAAGATAACAAGAGGATTTAACAAATAGGCAATTAAAAATGAGACTAAAAACGGGAGAATTACCTGAGAAAGTTCATTCAAAAACCAGATAAAAAATATAATCGATGCAAACAGAAAAAGTTGTTTTATTAAATAATCATGGCGATTAATGAGATAAAGAATTAAAACCAGAACATAAACAAGAATTGGATTAAGAATTGAACTCGAGAGATAAAGTAAAATACCAAATAATGCTAAAGCGATTATAATTAAAAAAATGTCGATAACTTTATTTGATGATTCGTTTAAATTATTCATATCTGATTACTTCAAACCTGTGTGACCAAAACCGCCTTCGTTTCTTTGAGTTGTTTCAAGTTCATTTGATTCCATGATTTTCACTCGCTCAACTTTAGAAATCACAAGCTGAGCAATTCTATCACCACGATTAACAACAAAATCTTCTTTGCCAAAATTAGTAAGTATAATTTTTATCTCTCCACGATAATCTGAATCAATTGTGCCAGGAGTGTTGAGAACTGTTACGGAATTTTTTGCTGCAAGACCGCTTCTAGGACGAACCTGACCTTCAAAACCTTTTGGAATTTCAACAGCAAGGTTTGTGGGAATTAAAACTGTTTCGAATGGTTTGATTACAATCTTATCATCTATAGCAGCACGCAAATCCATTCCAGAAGAACCTTCTGTAGAATAAGAAGGTAAGGGTATATCATTAAATTTTTCTGAAAGTCTTTTGAATTTTATAACGATTTTTTCTTCCATGAAAAGTTGTGACCTTTGGATTGATAATTTATTGCAAAGATAACGAAATGAGAGTTCAATCAAATTGAGTGAGAATTTTGAATCTTAAAATTTTTTGCAGGATTCAATCATCATCAAAATTGAATTTTTCTCTCAATGCTTGCATCACTGGTTGATGAGAGAATCCACGATTAGTCAGATGATTATAAATTTTCTGTAATTCCTGCTTTGATGAAATTTTTTTTGGAAACCTTGATTTTCCAAGTAATTCAATTATGTGTTGTTTTTGCAATTCATCATCGTGAAAATAATCTCGAGTAATTTCTTCAACAATTTCTTTATCTATTCCTCGCTTTATCATTTCGTTCTTGATTTTCAACGGACCAAAAAGTTTGTTCTTAAGTTCAGAATATAATTGTTCAGCAAAGGTGTAATCATTTAAGTATTTCAGTTCAGTCAATTCATTCAAAACTTTGTGAACAATTTCACGATTAAAATTTTTTTTTGTCAGTTTTCTTTCAAGTTCTTTATATGAATGATTACGAATTGATAAAAATCTTAAAGCTGATTTTTTTACTTCAAAATATTCATTTTCTTTTTGAAGCAATTCGAAAGTTTGAGAAGTAATAGATTGACCTGGTGATAAAGGGAAGTTTTTAAAAATTTCTTTATTAAAAGAAAGTGAAGTTGAATCAGAAAAGGTAACTCTCACTTTGTTACCTTTTCTTTCAACATTCGAAACAATTTTCATTTAGATTTTTCGGATTTAGATTTTTTAGTCGGTTCTTCCTGCGTAGAGACTTCTTCCTGTTTAATTAAACCAAGCTTCGTTTTTACTTCTTTTTCAAGTTTAGCCATCAACTCGGGATTCTCTTTCAACTTTGTTTTGAGTTGTTCCCTTCCCTGGAATCGATCACCATCGTAAGTCACCCAGGCACCACTTTTTTGAATCAAACCATGTTCAATTCCAAGGTCGATTAATTCACCTACTTTAGAAATTCCTTCATTGAATAAAATATCAAACTCAACTTCCTTGAACGGCGGAGCAACTTTACTTTTCACAACTTTAACTTTAACTCGACTGCCGACTATGTCATTGCCATCTTTAATTGCCCCAATTCTTCGAATGTCAAGTCTAACTGATGCATAAAATTTCAAAGCATTCCCACCAGTTGTAGTTTCAGGATTTCCAAACACAACTCCAATTTTACTTCTTAATTGATTGGTAAAGATCACACATGTATTTGATTTAGAAGTCACACCAGTAATTTTTCTCAACGCTTGCGACATCAACCTTGCCTGAACAGCCATGTGAGCATCACCCATCTCACCTTCGATTTCTGCACGAGGAACTAAAGCAGCCACAGAATCAATCACAATCACATCGATTGCATTACTTCGAATTAGAGAATCAAGAATCTCCAGTGCCTGTTCACCAAAATCTGGTTGAGCAAGAATTAAATTTTCAGTATCGACGCCAAGTCTTTTTGCGTAGTTGATATCAAAAGCATGTTCAGCATCAATTAATGCAGCAATTCCACCATTTTTTTGAGCTTCGGCAATTATGTGTAAACAAGTCGTTGTTTTACCTGAAGATTCTGGACCAAAAATTTCAATAATTCTCCCTCGTGGAACTCCACCAATACCAAGTGCATAATCCAATGAGATTGATCCGGTTGAAATCACATCATAAGTCTGGACTGGTTGATCACCGAGTCGCATAATGGCCCCTTTGCCGTGAGTCTTTTCAATAAGATTAATTGTCTCTTTCAGAAGTTTTAATTTTTCATCTCGTTCTGAAGCCATTGAAAAACTCCTTTTAATTAATAATTAATTTGCTTTTATAATTTAATTTAAATTGTTTGAAAAAGAACTCCAATCTTTGATGATAATACTAATCATATAAGAATTCGATTAAAATAACTTATTGAAAAATACCTTAATTGGATTTGATAATTAAGGATTTCAGTTTCTACTTCCATAATCACTCGAAAACTCTCCTCGAGAATCTTCGAATTTTCATTCAAACAAGAATCGAAAGTAATTACAACATTCCATAATTATCTAAAATTTATCATTTCATCTTGACAGGGAAAAAACCTTTTTTCTTAATATCCACGGGAAAAATTTCAAGCTTATCAAACCACGCACGGCCTTTGCCTAATAAAACACATTTAACCACGAGATAACTTGCATCAGGATTAATTGTTCTAACCCATGTAGTAATATATTGCCAATCTTTGGTTCGTCTCAGTGTATCTGTTGATGTGGAAATTATCAAACTATCGTTCTTCGTGTATAATTCAAGAGAAACAAAAGCATAATCAACAGACTCAGTTTTTAAGTAACCATTGAAAATTAACTTTTTATCAAGGGGTACTGGTTTAATTTTTTGCAATACAATAATTGAATCATTTTCAGAATCTGAATTTAAATTGAGTGAATATGTTCCATCATATTTCACAATATCATCGAGATAAATTGAGATTTGATTTGTTTCAGGTTTTTTGATAATCCAGCATGTAAAATTCAGAGATTCGAATCCTCCATTTTTAAGAATGTTCTTTGTGTAATCAACTTCTTCAGGTTTAATTTCGTCTTCTTCAACATTCTGTCTTGTTGAAAGAAATATGACAAAAACAACGGCAAATGCAAACGCAGTCAAACCCCAGATGTATAGACTTCTCTTTTTCATAACTTTCTTATCTATTTTTTAAATTCACAAACCAAATTTATTTCATTAAGTTGTAAATAAAAATTTATGAGTGATTTAACTTTAATTATTTCTTTTTATAATCGAATTGATTACTTAAAACTTGTTCTATCTGGATTGGAAATTCAGACTTTCAAAAATTTTGAAGTAATCATTGCAGATGATGGTTCTAAAAAAGAAGTTGTGAAGGAGTTGGACGAATTAATTTCAGAATTCAATTTTCCCATTAAACACATCTGGCAGGAGGACAAAGGTTTTCGAAAAAATAAAATTTTGAATCAAGCAATCCTGGCAAGTCAAACTGATTATCTGGTTTTTATTGATGGGGATTGTATTCCTCACTCCAATTTCTTGTATGAACATTTCATAAATCGTAATGAAAAAGTTTGCTTGTCTGGAAGGAGAGTTAATCTTTCAAAAAAAATTACTGAAAAACTTACGCCGGATTTGATAAAAAATAAATTCCTTGAAAAAAATTTTTCGCTGTTGTTTTTTGACAGCATATTTGGAGATACCGTTGATTTTGAAAAAGGAATATATCTTAAATCAAAATTTTTAAGAAAGTGGATTAATAAAAAACCACGAGGAATTCTCGGCTGCAATTTTTCAATTCATAAAAAAGATATTCTTGATGTAAACGGTTTTGACGAAAGATACGAAGCACCATCAATTGGGGAAGATACTGATTTACAATTTCGGCTTGAACTGAATGACGTAAAAATAAAATCACTGAACAACATCGCCGTTCAATTTCATCTCTACCATAAACTGCAAGAAAGAAATCCAGTCAATCTCAAACTTTTTGAAGAAGTCAAAAAATCAAACAAGGCTTACACTCCATTTGGCATTCAAAAACTAATTGTGCCTGATAACTAAAATATCCCCATCCTGGACAATATATTCTTTCCCTTCTAGTCTCCATGCACCAGCTTCTTTTGCCTTTGCAAATGAACCATGCTTAATGAAATCATCATAATGAACTACTTCCGCACGAATAAATCTATTGTAAAAATCAGAATGAATTTCACCAGCAGCTTCCTGAGCGTTCATTCCTTTTTTGATTGTCCATGCACGAACTTCATCTTCACCAACAGTGAAGAAAGATTGCAAGCCAAGTAAATCGTAAGACTCACGGATTAATTTTGTTAATGCTGATTCTTTAATTCCATACTCTTTCATAAAAGATTCTGCTTCTTCATCAGAAAGTTCTGAAAGTTCCATTTCAATTTTTCCATAGAAAGAGATTGCACGAGTGTTTTTTGAAATTTTTGTTTTAATCAATTGATTAAAGAATTGATCTTCTTTATTGATCATACTCTCATCGAGATTCAAAGCGATTAACATTGGTTTTAAAGTCAGAAGCTGGTAAGCACGAAGTATTTTAATTTCATCTTTTGTTAAATCAGCATCTCGAAGTGGAATTTCTTTATTCAGGAAATCCAGACATTTTTCAAGAACAGGAATTTCCTTTTTAAGATTTTCATCATGTGTTTTTTGAATTTGCTTTTTGATTTTATCCAATCTGTTTTCAACAATTGAAAGGTCTGAAATTATAAATTCTGTTTCAAATGTGTTGATATCTCTCATCATATCAATCGAACCATAGGGATGAGGCGCATATTCGTTTTCAAACAATCTAACAACCTGAACCAGTGCATCATTTGTTTTTACTTTTGAAAGGAAATTGCTCGTAAACTGAGCAGAACCTGTCTCACCTTTTTGAAGTCCAACAACATCAACAACCTCAATAGTTGCGTTAACTTTTCTTTTTGGCTGGAAGATATCGTACAATTTATCCAGCCTTTCATCAGGGACTTTAATTACAGCTTGATGCGCTTCGCCTTTAGCAATCGAAGCAGGGTCAAGATGTGTCTTTGTTAATGTTTGAAACAAAGTTGTTTTTCCTGAAAGTGGTAATCCAAGTATTCCTATTTGCATTTAAACTCCTGTTTTGATCTTTTTTCAAATTAATTTTTTATCTTTAACACTTGTTTTAATTATCATTTATGATTTTAATCCTCTTTCGGTAAAGTCACACAAATCTGAAATACAAATAACCAGTAAATACAGTCAAGTCATCAAGTGAAAAAATTATTTTTACAAAATTACCCATGCCAGTAAATCAAGACAAACTTGTATTTAAAACAAAAAAAGCAACCTGCAGAAAAAACCACAGGTTGCTTTAAATTCAGAATTATTTTCCACTTAGAACAATAAATTATCTAACGCACCCTTTGGTATAATTGGCAATCCGAGTTCGTTATATCCTTTGTAAAGAATTTTACCTCCAGTGTAAAGAATTATACTTCCAGGAATTGTTGATACATTAATCAATGGAATGTTCGAACCCCATTTTGCATTTATTGCTTTAATGAATTCATTTGCAACTATTGCATACCCACGACTTGTTGGATGAACTCCATCAAGACTGAACAAACCACCAATGATGTATCTTGTGTCGAAATTAATTCCATTCACAGTTAATCCAGTGACTGCCTGTCTTAATAATGCATTTGCATCTACCAGTGCAAAACCTTTTGCAGAGGCTAATGATGCAATTGTAGAATTATAATCATTGATTACGCTCTTAACATTTAGAGCCTCAAGCGAATCGAGAACAACTGCATTTGGAAGAGGTTTAGATTTACTCGTTCCATATCCTTTAGTTAAGTAATCGGGGGCTTTTAATGTTAAGTAATTTGTCAAAACATTTACGGGAATTGTATCACCAACACCTCTAACAACCCAGAGTTGAGTTATTCCCTGGCTATAAAGAGTCGGACCAACTGTTGTGAAGAATGGGATTGAAGTTACATCAGGAATGTTTGCTACAACTACTTTAGCACCTGTATTCGCCAATTCAGTTGCGAGTGCGTTATACAAGAATGCAAAATTTGTAGTTGGAGTATATGGAACAGTTGCACCTGAAGTAGCGTGACCAAGAATATCGTTATTCCCAATCCATAAAGTTATCAGAGTTGGATTCAAAGCTTTTGCTTGGGTTAATTGAGAACCCTGACCACGAAGAATTACATCAAACAATGGATTATCAACGCCAGCAAATACTTTTGAATAGCAGTTTGCACTGCTTGTTGCATTTCCTATATCATACAAAAATGCTCCTGGTATTCCGAGATTATTGTAAGGTCGATTTAGATTTAGATTTTTAGGACTGCCTTGATATGTATTGACAAATAGAGTCACACCAGTTGAGGTAAGTTCTTTAACTTCAAGTCTGCCTGCTGTACCAGGATCTGATATAATTGGTTGTTCAAATGCAGCACCAACCTGATCAGCAATTAATTTTCCGAAAGAGTACATCTGAGCAGATTCGTATAAACTTCCGTTTTGATAACCAGCTGTCAAACTATTTCCTAAGGTTACAAAACTTGAAAAGCTAACAGAACCTGTTGATGGTGGAGAAGGGGGAGTTAATTCGTTTCTATCTTCACAGCCAGCTATGAAGATAACAGATATTGTAATTAAAATTGCTAATAACTTTTTCATTTTATTCTCTCCTTTCTCTAATTAAAAATTATATGAAACATTAAATCCAAACAGATGCGATGAAGAATTATATGTTCCATTCAATGGTGTATTACCAACATAATGAATTAGAGAATTTGTAATCGTTCTCTCAGCAAATCTCAGGAACATATAAGCAAAATCGAAGCTAATATTTTCATTCAACTTATAACCAACACCGAAGTTAAATCCTATTCGATCAGCATCGGGAAGAGTTGGATCTACATAAGGATCACGAATTGGATTTTTGTCGAAGAAAATACCAGCTCTTAAATCAACATTAGAAAGGAGTTTATATTCTCCACCA
Source organism: uncultured Ignavibacteriaceae bacterium (assembly GCA_964527925.1). GTDB lineage: Bacteria > Bacteroidota > Ignavibacteria > Ch128b > Ch128b > Ch128b. Next base: position 104,092 of record CAZGQO010000009.1, on the reverse strand, counting down.
AGACGAGCGATATAAGAATCAAAATAATTTCTTGGTGAACTTAAATCAGGAAATCTTGGATCGACAAAATCAACTTTAAGATCTCTGTAATAAGACCAGGTTACATATTGAAAATCTGCTGATAAAAGTAGTTCAGGATTGACCTGATAAGCAGCACCAAAAGTAAAGTTTTGTGGTGTTGTTAATTCAGTTTTTACATCGCCATTTGGAAGGTTTGACTGAAGTTGTTGAGGACCTGTTGTTTCAGCTGTTCCTTCGAATTTAATTTTTACATCTCCTCTATAAGAAAATCCCAAAGAGAGTTCTTTTGTAACTTTTGCCAGCAACCCGAAGCGATAACCGAAACCGGTTCCATTACCAGTAAGTTTTACATTTGCCTCGCCTTCAAATGGTGAAAGGTCAGCTTTTCTTTTTAGTGTAACCATACTATAAACAAAATCTAATCCCCAGCCCACTGATATTCCATCTGAAACCTTGTAAGAAACAGATGGAGTAATAAAGAAAGTTTTTAAATCAGATTCAGTTGTAACAAACTTGGCTACCCAATCATCCTGCCATTTGGTACCCAAACCGTATGGGTTATTAACGCCAAGCCCTACCACAAAATCTTCACTCAGTTGATAGGTCCCATAAAGATTAATTGGATAAAACAATTGCTTTACCATTTTGTATTCGGTAATAGCAGGTGCGGGACCTCTGAAAGAGGTGCTAGGTGTAATAAAAGTTGCACCCAGCATGAAATGCATTCCCTTAAGCTGGGATAAACCAGCGGGATTGAAAAATATTGCTGATGGATCATTTGCCACCGCAGTGAATGCACCACCCATACCCATTGCGCGAGCACCATGCTCGTTAATCTGGAATCCGCCTGCATAGATTAAAGTATGGGTGAAAACAAGGAGAGCAATTGTAAGAAGTTTTTTCATTTATCCTCCATTATTTTTTGTATACAATAATACTTAAGATATTTCATAAAAGTCAAACATTTCTTTATTAAAATTTAAGTTCAAATTCTCAAGTTTATGCATCAAATTATTTACAAACCTGTTTGAAAACTCTCAAAAAATTTTCTCCATAAATTTTTTTGATATCTGATATTGAATATCCTCTTCTCAATAATGCTTCAGTCAGGTTTGGAAACTTGGTTACATCTTCTAAACCAACAACTACTCGTTCAATTCCATCAAAATCAGAACCAAGGGCTATGTAATCTATCCCGACAAGATTTTTGATGTAATGAATATGATCAATCACATGCTTGATTGTTGCAGTTGAAGATGTTGTAAGATAAGGTGGATAAAAAATTACTCCAATCACTCCACCTTTTTGAGCAATCTTTATAATCTGTTGATCGGTTAGATTTCTATAATGATTTCTTAAAGTTCTGACACCTGAATGAGTTGCAACAATTGGATTAACCGTTGTTTCGAGAATATCATCAATTGTTTTGATTCCAGTGTGCGATACATCTATAATCATTCCAAGTGAATCCATGTGACGAATTACCTGTCGACCGAACTCTGAAAGTCCCTTAGTTGCTGATTGAGGATCTTGAGCTGAAGTTGCCCAGCTGGTTGAATTATTCCATGTAACTGTTAAATATCTTACACCAAGTTTATAGAGCGAATCAAGTTTATAAATATTCTCTTCAATTGCATGTCCACCTTCAATGCACAAAACAGCAGCGAACTTGCCAATCTTAACAAGTGAATCAATCTCTCGATAACTTTTTGCTTGTGCAATTGTGCTGCTGTATTTACTTAATTGAACTTTGAAAGAATCAATCATTTTTAGCGTTTGCTGGAAAGGATAGTTTGGATATTGAGTCGGACTTACCCACAGAGCCATAAACTGTACATCAACACCGCCCTTGTAAAATCTTGGAATATCGGAATGATTTATTGAGTTCCATATTCCCAGATCATAGCCATTAACAACTTTTTCCAGAACATCATTATGAAGATCTACAAGCGTAACCCAGGAATGAACAGTCTTAAGTGAGAAAATTATTGTTCGATTTTGTGAATCATCAATCTCTACTGTATCTGGTACATAAAGAAATCTTTCAGCGATTAAATAATAATTTGTCAAAGTAGATTTATTTATTTTTTTGTTTGATAAAGCAGAAGATGATTTTAATTTTATTCCACTTCCATTTTGAGAGTCAAGCTGAACAATTTTTCTAACCATAGTTTTTTGTGGAAATTCAACAACTACAAAATAAATTCCGCTGCTTCCTTTCCCTGCATATTCTATTGTATGTCTTCCAGATGTAAAATCAAAAGATTTGTTATCGACTAATTTTCCAACTACATCATAGACTTTTATTTTCGCATTACAGCTTTGCGGGATAAACAAATCAAAACTTGTGGAAGGATTGAACGGATTTGGATAGGCATTTGAAATTGAATAATCACTTATTTCGTTTTCATCTTTAATTGATGTCAAAACAAAAGAGTAATAACCGGATGAATTTGCATAAAATGTATCTCTTAAATTCTGGTTACTCTTATTCACAAGAATTACATAAGCTGAATCAAGTGCAGATCCTGTGTAATAATCCTTAATCATGCCCTGAATTGAAATAGATTGAGAGAAAGCTATCGAATAAAAAATCAGAAATAAAATTATTACTCTCTTCATCTCTTATATAATTGAAATTATTTTTTCTTAAAGTAAGATGAATCGAGGTTAATTTCAAATTTTTTTAAGCAAGTGAAAGGTCAATTAATTAATTTACTTTCAAAAAGGAGTTCGTATGGTTAAAGAAAATCTTTATCACTATAAAGCTATTGTTGTTGGAGTTTATGATGGGGATACAATCACTGTTGATATTGACCTTGGGTTATATACCTGGATAAGAAATGAAAAAATTCGACTTGCCAGAATCAACGCACCCGAAATAAAAGGTAAAGAAAGATCAAAAGGATTAAAGTCAAGAGATTTTTTGCGTGGAATTCTATTAAACAAAAATGTCATTATTCAAACAATTAAAGATAGAAAAGAAAAATATGGTCGTTATCTTGCTGAAATCTGGCTGGAAGAAAATGGAAAATACACGAACGTAAATGATTTAATGGTAGAAAAGAAATTAGCGATCTATAAAAAGTATTAAACCTAAATTATTCTTCTTCAGGAGCTGGCGAAATTATATACATTTTCGAACAAACATCTCCTTTAAATTTTCCTTTCTTCTTACAATTGTGAAAATTAGCTTTTACTGATTCAGGATTTTTTGCTTCTTCAGAAACAGAAAAATCTTCAAGAACATCTCCGCACTCAGTACAAAACTTTAAGTCTGGTTTTTCTTCTGCAAGATCAATTTCATCAACTTTTTTAATTTTTTTCTTTGGCATTGTCACTCCATTTCTTTTGGTTCCCAGAGTTCGCCTTCACATGGAAGGTACTTTTCAGTTGGATGTTCATCCAGTTTTGTGCACAAAACTGCCGTCTCATCAAAATAAAGACAAGAAGAGCAAAGAGTTGATTCGATTACAGTTTTATTTTTCTCTCTAAACATATCGTATTGGATAATTGCTGGATGAATTATAACTACATACAACGAAACAATTCCAAGTACCCACCAGGTTCCATACGGAAGATGAAAATATAAAATCCATAAAACTATCATAGTCAAAGCTAATCTCACCAATCCCCAGAAAACAATCTGACCCATTCACTTTACCTTCTTATTTCTGATAATCTTTGAAATCAATTTCGAAACTATTTTAAATAAATCATCTTTCTGGATAAAGAGACATTTCCAGCTTTGAGTTGATAAATATAGACCCCACTCGAAATTAAATTATTTTTCTTTTTATCAATTGAAAATTCTACTTCATAAGAACCTGAAGAAAATTTATCATCAACCATAGTTTGGATTTCTCTGCCGAATAAATCATAAATTTTTAATTTGACAGGTACAGTATTGTTCACATCACTTGAGGAAGATGGAATTGTGAATCTAATTTTTGTACTCGAGTTGAACGGATTCGGGTAATTCTGATAAAGAACAAAATCTTCTGGATAAGATTCATCATCAACATTTGTAAGTAGAATCATAAACTTTCGTGTATCACTTGGAACTCCCCAGCCCATACCATTTCGTGCGATAACTCTCCAGTAATTATCTTCAATACCATACCAACCAAACCATGATAAATAGATTGTTGTATCAATAGTTGTAGTATCTGCCAATATGGAATTAAACATTGAATCATCTGCAACTTGAATCCTGTATTCTTCAACATCAGGAAATGATTGAAACCATTTGAAAAGAATTGTTTGAGGATTAAGTAAAAGTGAATCAGGTGATGGATATATTAACTGTACCTGTTGAGGTGCTGAATTAGGAAGAGTTTTAAATTTCCATGCTGAAGACCAATCGCTCGATGAATAACTTGAAATAGCTTTTACTCGCCAATAATACCAGGTTTCTTTTTGTAGTTTTAGTAAGATTTTGAATGTATCTGTTAATGTTGTATCTGAAAAAATTTTATTTGTAAACAAACTATCCGTTGCGACTTCAAGACCATAATTAATTGCCTGTGAGTTTCTGTTCCATTTCAATGTTATGCTAATTGGTTGATTGCGATTATTGTTCGGCGGAAAATTTTGTGTCGGTGCAGCAAGATAAATATTAGCTCTCCTGATTGCAGCCTGATAAACTTCTTTTGTATCGTTGTTTTGAATGAAAGCAACTATTTCTGAATTCGAAAGATTCCAGCTTGAATTCCAGTTAAAAACACGAGTAAAAGTTTTTGTCTCGTTTGGATTGATTGTAAATGATTCACCGTTATGATCTGGATACATTTTCCTCATAACATAATTATGAATTGGATCACTGTTTGGTCCAGTGTAATTAATGTTTGATTCAACTACAGCAACATGTAATCTTAAATCTCCTGAAGGAATTGGATTATTATCTGCTGTGACTTTAATAGTTAAATTTCCACCACTGGTTTCATCGACATTTCCAAGAATTTTTATATCGAACTGACTTTGAGAAAGAATTGAATTTTGAACTAATACAATCCATGTTCCTGCAGAAGATTGACCATCAGCAGTTCCATTAATCATTCCATGAGGAACATACTTTGAACCAGGGAAATAGTAATTTGTCCTTACAGAGTTTTCTGTTGTATTAGCCCAATAAAATGGATCGTTGCCTGGAGAGGGCCACCAGACATGATATTTAATTACGGCTACTCTGTTTTTGTTCGAATAATTTTTTAACCAGCTATCGAAATATGGATTTTGACTTGCACATGGTCCACAGGTTGTGCTTGTGAAAATTTCTGCTAATACAGTTCTATCGAAAGAAAAGGAAGAAGTAACTGTCAAGAAAAAAATAACCAGAAAATTAATAACTGATTTCATAAAACCTCCATTAAAGATTTGTCGTTAGAGATAATCTAAAGCCGTCAAATGGTAAAACCTGTCGGCAAATTCCATTTGAGCAAACCGTTCCTCCTCTTTCCTTTCCATAGCTAATAATTAAATTGTTCTCTTCAAATCTAAAACCACCTTCAAAAAGAAACCAGTTCTTTCTATTACCGGTTTCAAATTTATTCGTTGTTAACTCACAACGAAAACCGAGAGTCAATTTTGAATAAAAAGTGATTGCAAACATAAAATACTGATTGAAGAATCTTTCATTCTGTGGAAATTCGAAAACCCATTGTGATTCAGATACAAATTTTGAACTAAGCTTTTCAGACCAGACTTTTTGAAATTCAAGAGGAATGGTTGTGATTCTCAAAGGTTGAATTGGATTAAAGAAATTCATCGGGTCATTAACAGTCTCACTTCTTCGATTAAATCCTATTCTAAGATAGGAATCAATTTCATCAGGCAGAAAATATTCAACATCCAAGTATATTTCCCAGAATGGTGATCTTAATTTATTAAGTGAAGGGAAAATATCACTTCCTACTTTTTTTCTAACGAATTGAAATGTGTTCGGATCTAATTCATAATCATAATGTCGAGAAGCAAGTGAAAGATTTGTATTGATAGTAAGATTATCACTTAAAGAATAAAAAGCATCAATCTGAAAACCAACTTCATCATTAAAATCAACAACATGAGGAAATCTTTGAGTCAGAGCGAAAATATGTTCTTTATGAACGATTGGAGGATTTTGAATTGGAAGTGCCCGAGTTGGTCTGAAAACATCACTTCTTCTTAAAGGATCAACTACATCAAATCTGTAATCTTTATACTCAAAAATCACACCGAATCCTTCATCAGCATAAGATAAATATCCATAAAACCCGCTTCCTTTTGATGAATCTTTACCGGCTACGCTTGTCCTTTTAATTGCATACGAAGCAAATAGATCAAACTGACCTAATTTTATTTTAGTGAAAAACTCAGGAATATTATTTTCGGTTGTATCAATTCTTGAAATTACCGATGGAAGGAAACCTTCTGCCCAGGTGTAATTAATTCCTGCATTAAAAAATTTAATTGGCTTCAACTCCAATGAAACAGATCTAATTTTATATTTTTCATACCTTGAACTTTCAAGATAAATACTTAATGGTTCGAGAAAATTCAAATCACCACCAAGTAATTGAGCCTTTATAAAGTTGTTCTCATAAATCGCCCTAAAACCTTCCATACCATTATCAAAAGCAAGATTTCGGTTTTCAAAAAGATTAAGAGTTAATCCCTTCGAAAATAAAGCATAAAAATCACCTGCTCTCAAATTCAAATTGCCTGTACTAAACTCGATATACTTTTTTCTTAAGCCAATAAAGTTTAATCCATACTCAGGAGGATTACTGTATTCCAATCTGAATCCTAAATTTAATTTTTGTGAAAAAAGTCTGACTTCAGAAAAATTGTCAAAGTAATTCTTCTTTTGTTTTGTTTGACTTTCTCCAACAAACTCAAATCCATTCCCTGCTTTAAAATAATTTGAAACTGAGGTTGAAAAGTTTTGAGCTGTGAGAAAGTAAATCGGGAATGCATAAAGGATGAAGAACATTAAAATTCTGTTCAATTCGACCTCCCATTGAAGAATTTATTTTCGTGAAAGAAGAGATTCAATATCTTTGCTTATTTCCTTTTCATCACCAGGAAGATAACTATTTCTTACTTTTACAATTTTACCATCTGTATCGATCAACAAAGAAAAAGGTAAACTTTTTCCATTTAGTTTCTGAAAAACTTCCTGATTCTGATCTAAAAAGACCGGAAAGCTATACTTCTGTGAAGAAATAAATGATTTCACTTTTGAACTGCTGCGAGGCAAATCGATATTTACAGCAATGATATTAATTCCTTTGTTCTTATATGTATCATGAAGCGATTGTAACGCTTTTAACTCCGCACGGCAGGGAACGCACCACAATGCCCAGAAATTTATGTAAACAGGACCAGTTCTTAATAAATCATAAAAATTGATTCTATCACCGTTTATCGATTCAAGTTTAAAATCAGGAATGTTCTTCTCTTGAGCGTAGGTAATTTGAAGGATAAATAGAATAATCAAAAATTTTTGCAGCTGTTTCATTAAACTCCTCCCTTTGATTAGATTTTCATTTCAGATAAATCATTTTTTTTACATCACTAAATTCTGGAGTGAGAATACGATAAAAATAAATTCCACTTGTCAGATTATTGTTGATCTCTAAACTTTTGAGATTTAATTCTATTTCATAACTGCCTGCTTCTAAATCTTCATTGATTGGATTTGCGATTATCTCACCAAGCGAATTGTAAACAATCAGTTTTGTGAATGACTCTTCTGGAAGACGAAAAAAAATTTTTGTACTCGAGTTGAACGGATTTGGAAAATTCTGTGAAAGATAAAATCCTTCGGCTGCCAGATGATCTTCAACCGATGTGGTTAAAGTTGTGAAATACCATATTTCAGATGGTTGACTTGAACCTGCAAAATTGTTTGCAATAACCTGCCAGAAATAAGTTGTGTTGGGAAGCAGATTTGATGCAAAATAATTTGTATCAAAAACTGTTTCAGAAATTACTGGTGAAGAAAAACTTGAATCTTCATCAACAAGCAAAGAATAATTTTCAGCATTCAAAGAAGAAAACCACTCAAATTGAACTGGTACTGATACTCCGAATGCACCTTTTTGCGGTGACCTTAAAATCGGTCTATCGGGGACTGACGCAACCGTTGTAAAATTCCATGTTGAAGAGAATGGTCCCCAGCCAGCGTTGTTTTTAGATCTAACTCTCCAGAAATATTTTTTCCCATTCTGAAGATTTTTTTGAATAATGTTTGATTGAATTGTTGAATCATTCACAACAAGATTTGTAAAAAGAGAATCGAAAGCGATTTGTAAGTGATAATAAATAGATCCACTGACCTGTGTCCACTTCAACTCTGGATTTGTTGGGATGTTGATTGAATTAATTACAGGCGAAATTAAATTTGGTGCTGATGGTAAAATGTTTCCATTCAGATTGTAAGTAATTGTCATCTTTAATTTATTGACTATTCCTGGATTTGAAACAACAAGACTATCTTTTCCAATCATATTTTTGTTCACCACAATTCCACCAAAGAAATCTTGGAGTAATCCTGTAATGCCTTGAGGCAAATCCCATTTGATTGTGATTGTTGTACCAGTTCCAACCTGATATTTGAGTTCATGAAGCCTGACACCTTTCGTTGTATCAATACCAAATCGATAATCTTTTAATACACCTTCACCAAGTTCAGGGATATTGATATCGTATCCGATAAACCTTACATCAAAAATTCCTGAAGGTGGAAGTGGAGGTTGTTCCATTTCATCAAGATGACTATCAATTCCATTGGTTGCAGTTGGATCCAATCCGAAGAACAAAGTTTTTGATCTTACTCCATCTGTCACAATAAGCGGAATGTTAACCTGTGGAATTGTCTGTGCGAAAAAATCTTGTAAAAAGATGGTTAAGAAAAGAATCAGGATTTTTTTCATATCAGTCTGCTTAAAAGTTTTTGTAAAAATAAAGAAATAGTTGTTTAGTTTCTATTGGTCATTTTAATTCAAGCTATCTCCCATAGCTCACAAAGTGAAAAAAGATCTTGATTAATTTTATATTTGACCATGAATTTGTGAAAAAGTCAGTTTGAGTCTCAAAATTTTTATCGTATCTATATTTTTATTGTAGGGGAGGGG
>CAZGQO010000009.1:0-94852 GCA_964527925.1 uncultured Ignavibacteriaceae bacterium | reverse complement strand
ATGTTTTATTCATGAAATGCGGTCGAGGCAAGCCTCGACCCTACAAGTTTTATATTATAAACAGATTACTAATCCATTCATTCCATTTTTAAATAATCTTCAGCCGCAAATTCTGGAGTGTGCTTTTACTTCAACAAAATCATCTTCTTTATTGATGTGTAATTGCCTGACTTCAATTGATAGAAATAAACTCCACTGCCTAACCCATGTTTATTTGCATCAAATTCTATTTTATATCTGCCTTTATCTTTTTCTTCATTAACAAGTGTAACTATTTCTTTTCCAAGGACATCATAAATCCTCAAATTAACCTGACCTTTTTCCCTGACAGAATACCTGATAATTGTAACAGGATTAAACGGATTGGGGTAATTCTGGAATAATTCAAAATTTGAAATTGACTCAAACTCATTTTTGATTCCGGTCAGATTAAAATCAAATTCATAAAACTCTGAACTTTCAATATCACCATTTCCATTTCCTGCTGGACATTGTTCGATCAATCCACCGCCATCATTTGTTTGATAATGTGCAACGGCAAGAAAAATTTTCGATGGGAGATATCCAAATTCTGAAATAAGATTTATTGTTCCTTCAAGAAAATTTCCCGATGCATTTTGTACAACTCCGCTGGCATCAAACCAACCAGACCAATTATTACTGCTTTCGTTCCCTAAAAATGCATCCCAGTTAATTACTCTTCCAATTTTTGCCCATGGAGCGTTGACCAAATTTTTTAGTGAATCAGTCAAAAAAACAAAAACATCTTTACCCTGACTCTGTGCTGATTGAGTTGCCAGATACAACTCTGTTCCATTCCAGTCAAGATATAAATCAATATTTTGATTTGATAAAATTTTTCGAGCTGAAGAATCAACTTTCCCATCCATTACAAATTGATTTGATGATCCTTCAAAACTTATATGATAATCTGAACCACTATTATTATCCCATGTATTATCATTATAATGAATTACAAAAGCCACACGATTTACAGTTTGTTCTGGTTTGTTAAATGGTCCAATTTTTATTCGAAGAATTCCAATTGAATCAGGACCAATCATTGGAGATTCTACTGCAGAACCAATTCCATTATAAAGTGTTGTGCCTGGAATCCAGTAAACCTGATGTGGAGTCTGCCAGTTATTTCCAGAATTGTTTACTCCCCAATGAAGTTTTGCACCAACTGTTGCATTTCTAACCTTAATTAATATTGTATCATTTTTAGTTGGATTAGCCGGCAGCCAGCTGACATTTCCAGTGTTTCCTGAAGAATTATTCCCAACCCAGAAATGCTTAATTTCAGAACGACCAATATTGTCAAAACTATCAATTGCTTCCACATAATAATCAATCAATTTATTATTAAAGCCGGTTATCTCAGCAAAATACTCTCGTGCTTTGTATAAAGGTTGTGGATTTGTTTGAGAAGGAATAAATACACTGTTCATTTCTACTTCAACCCAGTCAGAAACTTCAGGTCCACCTGCATAAGTTTCATTATCAATTGAACTCTTTGAATTAACACCATCATAATCATATCTATATTTTAACTTTACTGATTTCAATCCACTCTTATCAAAAACATAAGTCCAGACTTTAAAATCATTTTGTTGTGGGATTCCGAATTCAGTTCCGCCTGGATTATAAGGTTCTCGTTGTGGTGAAAAAATTGTCGGTGAAACATTATCAACGCCAGCGACCTGCTGAGCCATAGTAATTGCTTGATTTGCAGATCTTGTTGGATGTGAATCCCAGATTCCATTCAAAGAACCATCCCAGTACCAATAATCACTTGATTGAGCTACCAGCAAATAATCTAATGCGAGCTTTGATCTGATATCATCAGGATTAATTGAAAGAGCAGTTTCAACAAAATTTTTTGCGGCTGTAAGTACTGCCCAGCTGTTTCTATCTGGACTATAATTATTTGCATCAGGATCGCCCAACCATTTTTTAAATTCAGGATCTCCATTATCTGCACCACTCCAGCTTCCATCTTCAACATAAATTACATCATTCGTATCTGGTGGAAACATTTCAAGATAATCTTCAATTGTTGTGCAAACAAAACGATTGGGATTTGCAAGTAGCCAGTTTACAAAATTTTGAAAATTGTTATTGTAGTAAGACTCACTTCCGCCGCCGTAATTATCACCATCATGATGAAGAACAACAAGAATCGGATGTTGAGGATCTGTATTAAAACTTTCTAACTGACTTAAAACAGCTTCGTAATTCAAAGCACCAAATCCACCTCTTCCATCTTCGTTACCAAGATACCTATCCGCAGGAACTGCTATAATTCTTTTTTTCTCTCCCGTTGATGGATTAACATACTCAACATAATGCGGCTGTCTTCCCCATCGAGCTGAATTACGAGTTGGTGCCCAGAGTCCATTGAGCTGAACCCAATCATTTGGATTTGGATTTTGAACATCTGCTTTATTAGGTTCGATAAGATTTCCTGAAGTACTATATGGATAGCCTTCACAAGCACGGTCAAAATGAATATTATCAACCAGAACCCACTTTAATCCTTCATCTACTAAAGCTGGAATAATTCGAACTGAAAAAGCATTCTCTGGTGGAAAAATTCCTTTCGAGTAGACCCCGGAAAAATTCTGATTAAAAATCATTTTGTGCTTTTGAATTTGTCTACGAATATCGTTGTAATCGATTAACGGCATCAATGGATGAAAATATCCTAAGCCAACCATATCGATTCTTGGATTTCCTAAAGCAGTGAACTGATTTTTAATGTAATTCCATTGCGATTTCCAGTTTTGAAAATTTTGATTTCCAGATTGTTCAAGGACATTTAAGTTTTCAATCAAAGAACCAGAAAAACTAACCTGAGCACCAAAGTGAGGTAAATTTGCATTAATTCCTTTTTGAACTGCATTCTTTGGCCAAGAAGTGTATGGTCCCCGCCTTTGATTGTGAATATCAATGACAGAAAACGGATAACGATTGTTTTGTTCTGTTTGAATGATACTTTCATAAGGCCAATAAATTGGTTGATGCATGTGCCATAGAAAAGCAATGTAGATTGGTGGGTTTGTTTTTTCCTTCTTGATTTCCTGAGAATTCAATGGAGAAATCCAGACAAGAATTAATATGATAAATAAAACTTTTTTCATTTGAATGCTCTTCTTTCTTTATGAAATTGATCAACTTGAAATTAAACAAACTGATTTTTCTATACAATCACATAAAATTTCATCTTTTGAAAATCCTATTGATAAAGAAATAACAACTGGTCACCATTAAATTGAATAAAACTCGTCTTAGAATTATATTTGATTCATAATTCTGAATAATTCTTCTTTGAAAATTTGTGATTTGAATGACAATACAAAACACTGTCATTCTGATCCGCCTGAGGTGGAGAATAAACTTAAAAGAATTATTCAGAACATAAAACAAAGAAACAAATCAACAATTAAATTAAGATCTATATGTTAACATCAAAAGGGATACGACAACAATTCCTTGACTTTTTTAAAAGTAAAGAACACAGAATTGTACCAAGTTCACCAGTAATTCCATACGATGATCCAACTTTATTATTCACAAACGCTGGAATGAACCAATTCAAAGATGTATTTCTTGGAACCGGAAGTAGAGAATATAAACGAGCTGCCAACACTCAAAAATGTATTCGAGTCTCTGGTAAACATAACGACCTCGAAGAAGTTGGTTTCGATACCTACCATCATACATTCTTTGAAATGTTAGGCAACTGGTCGTTTGGTGATTACTACAAAAAAGAAGCTATTCAATGGGCATGGGAACTTCTCACCGAAGTCTGGAAACTTCCGAAAGAAAGACTCTACGCTACGGTTTACAAAACCGACGACGAAGCTTTCAATTGCTGGAAAACTTTAACAGATATTAATCCCAATCATATTTTAAGATTTGGTGAGAAAGATAATTTCTGGGAAATGGGAGAAACTGGTCCGTGCGGTCCATGTTCAGAAATCCATATTAATTTATCTGATAATCCTGATGATGCATCTTTAGTAAATGCTGGCACACCGCAATGTATCGAAATCTGGAATCTTGTTTTTATTCAGTATAATAGATTGCCCGATGGTTCACTCGAACAGCTAAAAGATAAATTTGTCGATACAGGAATGGGTTTTGAAAGAATCTGTGCCGTTCTTCAAAATAAAAAATCGAATTATGATGCTGATATTTTTACACCACTCATTCAAAGCTTAGAACAACTCACTGGAAAAAAGTATGATTCCGAGCAAAATCAAATTGCAATGAGAGTTATTGCTGATCATGTGAGAACATTAACATTTGCAATTGCCGATGGTGCGTTACCATCAAATGAAGGTCGTGGATATGTTCTAAGAAGAATTTTGAGAAGAGCATCAAGATTTGCGAGAAAACTCGATGTTCATGATCCCATAATTTATAAACTCGTTCCTACTCTTGTTGAAACAATGGGCGATGTTTTCCCAGAAATCAAACAAAATCAAAAACAGGTTGAAGAAGTTATTAAATCAGAAGAAGAATCTTTTGGCGAAACTCTTGATCGTGGACTCGAGATTTTTGATTCAATTATTAAGAAATTAAAGAAAGAAAATTTAAACACTATTCCAGGTGAAGATGCCTTCAAGTTATATGACACTTATGGTTTCCCAATCGATTTAACAGAATTGATGGCAAGAGAGATTGATTTTGCTGTTGATAAGGCAAGATTTGAAGAGTTGATGGAAGAACAAAGAACTCGTTCAAGAGAAACAAAAAAATTCGTTCATTCGCCATTAATATTGAATAAGCTAGAAACTTCCAATCTCAAAAAAGTTGAATTCGTTGGTTACGATAAATTTGATTCCGAGAGTAAAGTGATTGCTCAGGAAGATGATTTAGTAATCCTTGATCAAACTCCGTTTTATGGTGAAGCTGGTGGTCAGGTTGGCGATACAGGGAAAATCATTTATGAAAATTACATACTCGATGTTGTCGATACTCAAAGAGACGGCGATTTGATAATTCACAAACTTTCTGATGTGGAACTCGATCTCAACGACAAAAATGTAAAAGCAATTGTTGATAAGATTCGAAGAAAATCAATAATGCGAAATCACTCAGCAACTCATCTTCTTCACAAAGCGTTGAGAGAAATTCTTGGAAGTCATGTTAAACAGGCAGGTTCTCTTGTTGAACCAGAAAGATTAAGATTCGATTTCACTCACTACAAAAAACTTTCTCAAGAAGAAATTGATGCTATCGAACAATTAATCAACGAGAAAATCAGAGAAGCTTTACCATTGATTCATCACAGAAATATCCCATTTGATGAAGCAAAGAAAATAGGTGCATTGATGTTCTTTGGTGATAAGTATGGTGATAAAGTCAATGTAGTTCAATTTGGTGAGTTTTCGATGGAGTTTTGCGGTGGAACACATGTTTCAAATACTTCGGAAATTGGACTTCTAAAAATCACATCAGAAGGAAGCATTAGCAGTGGAATTAGAAGAATTGAAGCTGTGACTGGTAAAGGTGTGGAAAAATTTATCGACGAACAACTCCAGAAATTAAATGAACTCTCTGCCAGATATGAACAGCTTCTTGAAGAAAAACTTCAACTTGAAAAAGAAATCGCAAAATTAAAATTACAGGAAAAGATTAAAGAAATTGATTCATTCATTATTAACAAAAGACAGATTGATGGATTTGCTGTTGTTTCAGGTGTTATTAATGTCGATAACTTAGATCAACTCAAAGAACTTGGTGATGTGTTAAGAGAAAAGTTGAGAAATGGTGTCGGATTACTTGCATCGACTTTTGAAAATAAAGTTTCTCTGGTTTGTGTCGTAACTGATAATCTCATCAAAGACAAAAAACTTAATGCTGGAAAAATTGTTGGAGAAGTTGCTAAAATAGTTGGCGGCGGCGGAGGCGGAAGACCACACCTTGCAACTGCTGGCGGAAAAGAAGTAAATCGATTACAGGAAGCATTAAACGAATTTGATAAAATTGTAAAGAAGTTTATCAATAACTAATTAGCGAGTTCAGATTGAATCAGAAAGTTTATAATCATATTCTAAAAGAAATCGAAAGGAAGGGAGCTATCTTCTTCCTCCTTTTTGATCCTGACAAAATAAAAATTGATAGATTGAATGAACTCATTCCAATGTTCGAAGAAGCTGATGTGGATGTTTTACTTATTGGCGGAAGTTTGATTATAGATTCTGATTTCAATCAATTCGTAAAATCAATTAAAGAAAAAACGAAATTACCTGTGATAATTTTTCCAGGTGGCATTGAACAAATTTCACCTTATGCTGATGCAATTTTATTTCTATCAATTGTAAGTGGAAGAAATCCTGAAAATCTAATCGGCAAACATGTAATTGCTGCACCGCTAATCAAAAGAATTAATCTCGAACCAATTTCAACAGCCTATATTTTAGTTGAATCAGGAAAAACGACAACAGCAGAATTTTTAAGTAACAGTAAACCAATTCCAAGACATAAACCAGACCTTGCTGCAGCTCACGCACTTGCCGCCGAATATCTTGGAATGAAATTAATTTATCTCGAAGCTGGAAGTGGTGCAGAGTTGACTGTTCCAGAAGAAATGATTTATGCAGTAAGTTCTTTTTGCTCAATTCCAGTTATTGTCGGTGGTGGAATTCGTTCACCAGAAGTCGCAAGAAAAAAAGTCGAAGCTGGTGCAAAGATTGTTGTAGTTGGAAATCATTTTGATAATCTGGAAAATTTTGGTCAATTAAAAGAATTTACATCAGCAGTTCATCACAAATTAAATCAAAACACAGAGGTTTAAATGGATAAATCACAATTCATCAGAGAATCTTTACTTGAAAGCTCAAGAGTTAAAAAAGAAATTTTAGAAAAATGCGAAAACGAAATTTTGCAAGCTGTAAGTCTAATTGTTAACGCATACAAAAACGGAAAAAAGCTTTTATTGATTGGTAACGGCGGAAGTGCTGCAGATTGTCAGCACATTGCAACTGAATTGATGATTAGATTAAGTCATCAAATTAAACGACCAGCTTTACCAGCAATTGCTCTAACCACAGATACTTCAAATTTAACTGCTGGAGGAAATGACATCGGTTATGAAAATGTGTTTGCAAGAAATGTGGAAGGACTGGGGAATGAAGGCGATGTTTTATGGGCAATTTCTACAAGCGGAAACTCACCTAATATTATTAAGGCAATTGAAGTCGCAAAAAGTAAAAAAATGTTTGTGCTTGGATTAAGCGGCAGAACTGGCGGAAAAATGAATAATCTCTGTGATGTATTAATCAAAGTTCCTTCTGAGAATACACAAAGAATTCAGGAAGGTCATTTAACAATTGAACACATCATTTGTGAACTTGTTGAGTTAGAGCTGTATTGCAATTAGTTTAATTTTGAATTACTTGAGTTGCCCACTAATATTCCTATTCAAAATAATTATCCCATCAATTAATTAGCTTTGCATGTATGAAAAATTTTTCTTGAATCTATTCATCTGAAAAACAGTTTTGTATGGACAAATTTCGTTTAACAGGATTAAAATTAGTTGAAGGAAGATTCATCAAACGATTAAATCGTTTCGTTGTGAAGTGTGAAATTAAAAACAAAATTCATCTGGCTCACTTACCAAATCCTGGCAGGTTGTGGGAATTACTTTTCGAAGGATCAAAAATTTTACTTTATCACAACAAAAAAGAAACCCGAAATCTTGAATACACAGTCGCAGCCGTTTATAAAAATTCAAAACCTGTTTTACTTCACACATCAAAAACCAATGATGTTGCTGAGTGGTTGTTGAAAAATAATCTCATTCCAGAACTTAAAGATTATCAATTGATTCAAAGAGAAAAAACAATTCATAAAAGCCGAATCGATTTCTTCCTTTCAAATGGCAAACAGAATTTATTTCTCGAAGTAAAATCTTGTACTCTCTTTCACCACAAACTTGCAATGTTTCCAGATGCAATCACCGAAAGAGGAAGCAAACATTTAGTGGAGTTAGCCGAATTGAATAACAAAAACACCAAAGGTGGAATTCTATTTCTTGTTCACTCCGCTAATGTAGATTATTTTCTCCCTGAGTTTCACACAGATTTAAAATTCACCCAGAACTTTTTGAACAATTATGCTCGTTTGATATATCTTGCTTACGGACTCAATTGGAACGATGATCTCACTTTGCAACGAGAAAACATTAAACGAATTCAAATACCACTTGATGTTTTAAGAAAAGAAACACATGATTCAGGAACTTATCTTTTATTGATTCACAACAATGAAAATCAGAAGATAGAAATTGGAAATCTTGGAAAGATTAATTTCCCTAAAGGTCACTATTGTTATATAGGAAGCGGAATGATGAATCTTTCAAAAAGAGTGGAACGACATAAACGAAAAACAAAGAAACTTCACTGGCATATTGATTATATTCTTCAGAAAATGAAAATCCACAAAACAATTGAAATAAGAAGCACTGACCGTCTCGAATGTGATGTTGCCGAAAGATTAAAACAAATTTCTAACAAAGAAGTTAAAAACTTTGGTTCGAGTGATTGTTCCTGTTCATCTCACTTGTTGTATTTTGAAAAGAATCCATTACAAATAAAAGAGTTTATTGATATGATTTTATTTTATAGAATGGAAAGATTGATTCAAAAATATAAACTTTAATTTATGAATCACTTTGATATCAATCCTAAGATTAAATCACTGAAGATTGAATGGTTTTTAAGTCTGCGAAAAGGCTTGTTCTATTCTTTATTTTTTCACTTTTTATTAGTTATACTAATTCAACTTCTTGTCATTATAAATTATGATTCATCTACAAAAATTCATATCAAAAAAGTCAAACAATTCTATGTCGAATTAAAAGAGATTGAAAAACCTGAGCCAGTAGTAGTAAGTAAAAAATTTGTTAAATCAGATACTCTATTCAAGAAAGAAGAAAAAATAAAATTTGCTGGAATAGAAATCGATACAACCGAGATTATAAATAAATATGAAGAAAATACATTAAATTTATCTATACTTTTTCCTTCTGGATGGATTTTTTTTGACAATAGAGTTAAAGACATTATCGATGGAGTTATTTTTATGCCTGGTGAATATTCAAACTATGACAGACGTCTCTCAGTTTTAATTCAAGTCAACTTAAACAAGAATTTATTCAATCCAAGACTCTATGATTCTTCTTTCGTTTATAACGGAATGGAATTTTATATCTCGAAACCAGTAAAAACGTTTGAACAGGTTACACAGACTATTTACATACGAACTGGAACTTTCAAAGCAGATTTCTTGATTAAATGTAGCTCACCTGATGAAAAAGAGTTTAAAAAATTTCAGCCAGTTTTTTTTGCAATGGTCAGATCATTCAGTGCAGGTTATTGAGTTCAGAAGATTTTCTTTTTTAACCTGTTATGACAAACTTTGTATTGTAAAAAATTTTAATTAAGAAGAATGGAAGAAATAAAATTAAAAAAGAAAGCTGCACTTATATCTCTGTTCATTGGCTTTTTAATGTTCTTCTTGAAAATCGTTGCTTTTATAATCACAGGATCATCGGCAATTTTATCTGATGCAATTGAATCGATTGTTCACATCTTTGCAACATCAATCGCTTTTGCAAGTCTCTTGATTTCTCTCAAACCTCCAGATGAATCACATCCCTACGGACACGGAAAGATTGAATACTTCTCAGCAGGCTTTGAAGGCGGTTTGATAATTGTTGCAGCACTCTCAATAATTTTCTTTGCCATAGAAGATTTAATTTTTGGAATCGAACTAAATCAACTTGATGTAGGTGCTTATCTAATCTTTGGTGCATCGGTCATAAATCTTGGACTTGGATTTTTCTTGATTCAAACCGGGAAGAAAACTAAATCATTAATCCTTGAAGCAGATGGAAAACATATTCTTACCGATTCTGTAACAAGTATTGCTGTTTTGATTTCAATTATCATTGTAATGATTACAGGATTAAAGATACTTGATCCATTGATTGCAATTTTCATAGCATTAAATATAATTTTTACTGGATATAAACTTGTTCGCCAATCAATTCGTGGTTTGATGCAGGAAAGGGACGAAGAATTTCTTGAACAAATTATTCCTGTTCTGAATAAAATTAAGAGAGATGATTTTATCGAAGTGCATAAATTAAGAACATGGAGTGCCGGAAATCATCACTATATAGATTTTCATCTCATAATTCCTTCTTATTATACAATCGATGAATCGCATAAAATTCAAAGAGGAATTACAGAAGCTTTCAAAGAAACATTTGGAAATGACACTCAAACAATGATTCACTTTGATCCGTGTAAACCTTATCACTGCCCTCACTGTTCAAAAAGTGATTGCCCTATTCGTTCATCAAATTTTGTTCAGGAAATTCCGTGGAACAAGATAAATTGTACAAGTGATGCGGTTGTAACGGAAAACCAATCATGAAAATATTTGAAATGATTATAATTAAAATCAATCTCATAAAATTGCGTTCACTAATTCAATAAAATAAATTTCAACATAAGAGGACAAAATGAATAAAGTAAGAATCAACGAAACAAATCAGGATTTTGTTGTCGGCAAAATTGCCTGTGTTGGCAAAAACTATCTTGAACATGCAAAAGAACTTGAAGATGCTGTTCCTGAAAAACCAGTAATTTTCTTGAAACCATCTTCGTCAATTATTTTCAGTGGAGATAAAATTATTTATCCAGAATTTTCAAAATCTCTCCATTACGAAACCGAGCTTGTTCTTCTTATTGGCAGAGATGGAAATAAAATTTCTGCTAAAGAAGCACTAAATTTCATCGCAGGTTATGCAGTTGGTCTTGATATGACTCTACGTGATTTACAATCAGAAGCAAAAAAATTGGGGCATCCATGGGCTATTTCAAAATGTTTTGATACATCTACTGTTCTGGGAAATTTCATTCCTGCTGACAGAGTTCACAATCCCAATAATCTTGAATTAAAACTCTGGGTCAATGGAGAACTTAAACAAAACGACAATACATCAAACATGATTTATTCAGTTGAAGAAATAATAGAATATCTCTCTTTCTATTTCACACTCGAAACTGGTGATTTAGTTTTTACTGGCACTCCAAAAGGGGTCGGTGAAGTTAAAATTGGTGATAAGTTGATTGCAGAAATTTCTGGAGTTTCAAAGCTCGAAACAATTGTTGCTTAATTGAAAGCTCCATTTAATTGTTTGATTTTTAATTTTTGATTTTCAGTATACACGAAACTACTCTCCTGAATCTTTCTTTATCTTTTAATTATTAAATAAAATTTCACTAACCTTAGGAACTATTTATAAATCGATTCTGTTCGAATTAAAAAAATGAGGTTCTTATGAAAAAAATTTTACAAAACAAATTTCTCATCTCTCCTCTAATCGTTTTATTGATTACTCTCACATCTTTTCTTTTCTACGGTTATTCAACTGGAATAACAGGGAAAACAAGAAAGAATGGAGATGGCTGCAACTGTCACGGCAGCAATCCAACAACTTCAGTAAATGTAACCATTTCTGGACCAAACACGCTTCTGCCAGGACAAAAAGCTACATACCGTGTTTCAATCAGCGGAGGACCACTTGTACGTGCTGGAACAAACATAGCTGCCTCAAGTGGTGAACTTTCTCCTGTTCAAGGTAGTGGATTACAAAAAATAGTAGACGAATTAACTCACACTTCACCCAAGGCACCATCTGGTGGGGTTGTTTCTTTTGATTTTGAATTTACAGCGCCAAATACTCAAGGCAATGTGACTCTTTATGCTAATGGCAATTCAGTTAATTTCAATGGGACTTCAAATGGTGATCAATGGAATTACGCAGCAAATTATCAGGTACTTGTCCAAACAACTTCTGTAGATGATGAAAAACCAGTAACAAATTTTGTACTGTATCAAAATTATCCTAATCCTTTCAATCCCAATACAACTATAAGTTATAAACTCAATAAATCAAGTTTTATAACATTAAAAATATTTAATGTATTCGGAGAGGAAATCACAACTTTATTAAATGAATTTCAAAGCGAAGGACTTTATGAACTGGAATTTGATGCGAGTAAGTATAATCTTTCAGCAGGAACTTATCTCTATGTTTTAAAATCTAATTCTGAACAATCGATAAAGAAATTTGTTTATCTGAAATAATTCAAAAAAGTTTTTAAATAACTTCTACAAACAGATGCCTATCTTAACAGGCATCTGTTGTTTTAAAATTTTCAATTAAATCAGGAAGAGAAAAAGTCTAAAGTAATCTGTTTTTTAAGTTGCCCATCTAATTCTTAATAATTTAAATCCATAACTTTTAATAGAATTAAAATTGGAAAAGTTTTAAGCAGAAAGTTGAAATTACTTTTCAGTTACTCTCATCTAATTACAACTGCAGCTTCCTCCAGAACAACAACTTCCATTTGAATAATCATCATCTCCTGAATCAAAGTCAGATGAATCAAAATCAGAATCTTCCGAAACTGGTTTAGCAATTCTCGAGAGTAATTTTTTATATTTCTTTGAACCACAATGCGGGCATACAACTTCATCTAATTTTGAACTACTTAAATGGAGTATTTCAAATTTCTTATTGCAATCTCCACAACGATATTCAAATACAGGCATATTGACCTCCATTGTTTATTTTTCTTCCCAGTGAAATTTATGAAGTAATCTATGAAAAATTGTCGCCATTATTATTCCAATTACAACAAGAAAAATTATCCCCGAGTATAGAGCATAAAAACCTGCAAATAACTTTCCAGAGTATGTTTCAGATATATCAACAGGACCCATTCCACTTAACAACATTAATGAATTAATAAAAGAATCAATCCAGCTAAGATGGACAAAAATATGAAAACCCATCATCCCAATTCCCAGTGATAGAATCACCACTAAAAAAGCGATGAAAACATGAGCAACTAATCTATAGAAAAATTTTTTAAGTGAAATTGGTTTTTGATGTCTCGACTCATACATAAAATCATTCAGATTTATTTTTACATTCATCGCATTGACATAATTTTCGTAAATACTCCCAGGTATAAATTCCAGTATTGTGACCATCTTTCCATGATAGTTGAATTGCGTAATTCCCAACAACCTGAATTGATGTCAGTGTAATTTGATCAAGGGTTGGAATCATAATTTGTTTTGTTGGTCCATAATGTTTCCATAAAATTGTTTCACCGTTACAGGTTGCACATGGACATTCAAATCGTAAATGCTTTAATTCGTACTTACTCAAATGCCCATCAGACCATTCTATTTCCAGTTTTTCTTTTGAAACTTGTTTAATTTTTGATGGATACATATTCATAATTTACTTAAATGATTCTTTGATGAATAAATTCTCTGTAAAACTTAATTCAAAAATAAAATTCTTGATAAAATTATTGTTTATCCTTTTTTTTGAACTTAAGGGAAATTGAATTGATACAATATCTCAATCCAGTTGGTTTTGGACCATCGTTAAAAACATGTCCTAAGTGAGAACCACAGGCACTACACTTCACTTCGATTCTTCTCATCCCATAAGAAAAATCGGGTTCAATTTCGATATTATCATTTGACACAGGTTGAAAAAAACTTGGCCAGCCTGATCCAGAATCATATTTTGAATTCGAATCAAAAAGTTCATTTCCGCAAGCAGCACAGAGATATACTCCTTTTTCAAAGTGATGATAATATTTGCCTGTAAATGGTGGTTCTGTCCCCTTTTCTCTCAGAACATGATATTCTTCAGGTGATAAAAAATTTTTCCATTCATTTTCGGATTTAATTATTTTTTTAATTGTTGACATATACTCACTCTCCAAATTTTTACTATATCCAAATCGCACTTATTAAACAACAACTCACCTGAAAAAATTCAGAAGGAAGAAAAAAAGGAGATATTTCTTAGAGACTTTCTTTATATTCACCGAAAACTTCTCGTAAAGCATTACAAATTTCTCCAATTGATGTATAAACTCTAACCGCATCAATTATTGCAGGCATTAGATTAGAATTACTACGGGCAACTTCTCTTAGATTTAAAAGTTTTTCTTTAACAGCTTGATTATCTCGATTTGCCTTAACCTTTTTTAAAAATTCAATTTGATTTCTTTCTAATTCCAGATTGATTTTTAAAATTTCTTCTGTCTCTTCTTCTTCAACAACAAACTTATTTACTCCAACTATAATTCTTTTCCCCTCTTCGATATCTATTTGATATTGATAAGCTGATTTTTGAATTTCTTTTTGAATGAAACCAACTTCAATTGCAGCAGGAGAACCACCAAGATCATCAATCTTTTTTATATATTCTTCCGCTTCTTTTTCAAGTTCATCAGTTAATGTTTCAACCAGAAATGAACCTGCAAGAGGATCAATTGAATTTATAACTCCCGATTCATAGGCTATTATCTGTTGAGTTCTCAGAGCAATTTGTGCTGATTTTTCTGTCGGTAATGCAAGTGCTTCATCTTTTGAATTTGTATGAAGACTTTGTGTTCCGCCCAATACTGCTGCAAGTGCCTGAATTGTTGTTCTGATGATATTATTATCAGGTTGTTGAGCAGTTAATGAAGAACCAGCTGTTTGTGTATGAAATCTCATCATCATTGATCTCGGATCTTTAGTTTTAAATCTTTCTTTCATAATTTTAGCCCACAATCTCCTTGCCGCACGAAATTTGGCAACCTCTTCAAAAAGATCGTTATGTGAATTAAAGAAAAACGAAATTCTTTTAGCAAAAGAATCAACATCCAGTCCGGCATTTACAGCTGCTTGAACATAAGCAATTGCATTGGCAAGTGTGAATCCAATTTCCTGCGCAGCTGTTGAACCTGCTTCTCTAATATGATAACCAGAAATTGAAATTGTATTCCATCGAGGAACTTCTTTCGAACAAAATTCAAATAAATCTGTCACAAGTCTCATCGAGGGTTTTGGCGGAAAGATGTATGTGCCTCGAGCAATGTATTCTTTCAAAATATCATTCTGAACAGTTCCAGATAATTTATCTCTTGATACTCCATTCTTTTCTGCAACAACAATATACATAGCTAAAAGAATTGAAGCTGGAGCGTTTATTGTCATTGAAGTCGATACTTTATCAAGTGGAATTCCATCTAATAAAATTTCCATATCAGCAAGAGTATCAATTGCAACACCAACTTTGCCAACTTCACCTTCAGAGTGAGGATCATCGCTGTCGTAACCAATCTGAGTGGGTAAATCAAAAGCAACTGAAAGTCCTGTAGTTCCTTGACTTAATAAAAATTTATACCTTTCGTTAGATTCTTTTGCTGTTCCAAAACCAGCATATTGTCGCATTGTCCATAATTTTCCGCGATACATCGTTGGTTGAATTCCACGAGTAAATGGAAACTCACCAGGAAAACCTAATTTCTCTTCATACTTTTCAAAATTAAAATCAAGCGGAGTGTATAATCTTTTAATTTCTTTATTTGAAGTAGTTACAAATTTTTCTTTTGATTCTGGATTTTTGTTTAGAAATGGATTAAGTGTTTTCGATTCCCATTCTTCAAGTCTTTCTAAAAATTTTTTTCGATATTCGTCGAAAGTCATAATAACTCCTTTTATGAGTGAGCTGCTTTTGATAAACGATTCATCAATGCAAGCCCCAGACCTATTTCTGGAACACGCTGGCAGAATACAACTTTAACTTTTTCTTCATCACATTTTCTGAAAAAGTTGAAAAGATTTCTTGCATAATCTTTGACATCATCAACTCTTTTTGTCAACTTAAATCCTCTCAATTTCAAAAATCCAATGAATGCAGCAACTTTCGGATCAATTTTCGAATTTAAAATATCTTCTTCTGATTCGATTAGAATCACTTTTGCTTCTGGAGCATAATGTCGATATTTCATTCCAGGTGATTTAGGTTTCTCATTTTTCTTCGGTCGATAAATTTTAACAACAGAAAAAATCGATTTCAGTTCTTCATAAGAAATAATTCCAGGTCTTAAGATTACTGGATATTTACCGGTGCAATCAACTACAGTTGATTCGATACCCACATCACACTTAGGTCCTTTCAGGATACAAGGAATTTTACCCTTCAAATCGGTATAAACATGTTTATAAGTTGTAGGACTAGGAGAACCTGAGATATTTGCTGATGGAGCTGCAATTGGAACTCCAGATTCGTCAATAAATCGTCGTGCAAGATCCAGCGAAGGCATTCGAATAGCAATTGTATCTAAGCCAGCACTAACATAATCAGGAATCACGTCATTTTTTTTCAAAACAATTGTAATTGGCCCAGGGAAAAAATTCTTTATTATTTTTTGAGCAGATTGTGTAATTTTTTTTACCAGCAGATCAATTTGTTTAACACTTGAGATATGAACAATCAATGGATTATCAAAAGGTCTTTTCTTTGCTATAAAAATTTTCTTGATGGCTTCTTCGTTAAAAACATTTGCACCTAAACCATATACTGTTTCGGTTGGAAAAGCAACTACTTCACCGTTTTTTATATAAGAAGCTGCTTTCTCGATTGAAGAAGTGATAATAGTTTTCATTTGCTTTCAATCTTTAATACTAAAATATTAAATTGTATTTAGTTAAACATTCATGTCCGATGAAGAAAAAAATTGTAAAATACAAAGTGGATTCACTTCCAATTTATTGTGATTACAGTTGTAAATATGCTGATTTTACTTCGCCTGAAACAGTTGGTGCATGCAGAAGGGACCTCGCTGTTTGGTGTAAAATACTGGAAAAATTTAACAATAAAAATGCTAAATGTTTAGTAAGAAAAAAGAATTAAAAGTAGAAAATGGAAAATCAGCAATACAAAATTCTGGTTGTTGAAGACGAAGAACCCATCAGAGAATTATTAAAGATGGAGCTCGAAACAGAAGGGTTTATAGTTGATGTTGCAGCAAACGGTGTTGAAGGTCTGCAAAAAGTTAAAACTTTTCGCCCCGATTTAATTGTGTCTGATGTGATGATGCCTGTCATAGATGGATTTACAATGCAAGAAAAATTAAGTCAGGATGAGAATTTTAAAGATATTCCTCTGATTTTTCTTACAGCTAAATCAGATAAAAAAGATATTCGCTTTGGCAAATTAATTGGTGCTGAAGATTATTTAACCAAACCTTTTGAATTTGAAGATTTGCTTGTATCTATTAAATCTAAATTGAAGAAATATGAAGATCGCAAGAAAACATTAAACGCTCGCCTTGATGAAATTAGAAAATCAATCCTTTATGCCTTGCCACACGAGTTTAAAAATCCACTGAGTACAATGAGCGGATTTTTATCTCTTCTGCTCGATAAAAATTACGAGAAATCTGAACAGGAGATGGAAGAATTTTTAACATATATTAAACAGAGCAGCGATAGACTTTATAGATTGGTGATGAATTTCCTCAAACTTGCTGAACTTGAAATTATTGAATCAGATGAGAATAAATTAAAAGAACTTCGTTCAATTAGAAATGAAAACTGGTACACAGAGTTTGAAAGTATTATTAATGATTTAAGTACAAAGTTTAATACTAAAATCAATATCTCCACTGAAGGAAATAACTATCCCTGCCCGATAGACTATAGTTATTTATCTAAGATTCTTGAGGAGCTTATAAGCAACGCTGTTAAATTCTCTCCACCCGATAGAGTTGAAATAACTGTTTCAGCAAATTGTTCACCTAATTTATTCGAGTTAATAGTCAGTGATAAAGGTATTGGTTTACCAGAAGAAGAAATCAGTAAAATCATTGAGCCATTCTATCAATACAATAGAAAATACTATGAACAACAAGGCGGCGGTTTAGGATTAACTGTTGTTAATAAAATTGTCACTCTTCTGAATGGGAAGTTAGAGATCACAAGTAGATTAAACGAAGGAACGACAGTTAAAGTAACTATTCCTCTAAATCAATCGTAGTCCAAAAAACTTTTCAATGCAAAAAAATGAAAAATAATGTTCGCAAAGATCTCATTCTGAAAGTTGCCAAAGAAAGATTTGCTCGTTATGGATTTAAGAAAACAACAATGGATGAAATCGCTGCAGACCTTAGAATGGGCAAACCTACTCTTTACTATTATTATCAGACAAAAGAACAGATTTATGAAGCTGTACTGAAATTTGAAATTGATGAGTTCAATAAAAATTTAAAGGAAATTCTTGAGAATAAGAGTCTTAATCTCCAGGAAAAACTTAATCTCTACTTTCAAGCTCGAAAGAAAACATTCAGTGATAATTCTAATCTCTATTACTTGCAATTAGAAGCAGTATCTCTCATGCATATTCTGGATGAAAAGTCACTTTACTTTGAACTTGTAAAAAAAGAAGTTGAATTTTTCAAATCCCTTTTGAGTGAATACTATTCAAAATCTAAAAGTAAAGAAGCTGAAATAAATAAAATTTCTGAGTACTTATCCAGTTATGCTAGAGGAATTTTATTTATTGCTCGAGTAGATGCCAGAAAAAACGAATATGTAGCTCCTTTCGATTTTAAAGAAGCTGAAGAAATCTGGAATTTTCTTATCGAAAAACTTTTCCCTGAAGATTAGCAGATTTTTATTTTAATAAATTGCTTCCCTGATCTTTGCACTGATATAATCCATTATCCATACAACATTGGCGATCATGATAACAATCAAACCAACCTCGTGCCATTGTCCTAATCCCTGATACTGCATAAGCATTGTTCCAATTCCACCGCCTCCAACAAGTCCAATGACAGTTGCCATTCTAACATTTATATCCCATCTATAAATTGTAAATGACAAAAATGGCAAGACAATTTGAGGAACAACGGCATACCAGATTACCTGTAATTTATTTGCACCAGTCGCAGCAATTGCATCTACTGGACCTTCTTCAATGCTTTCGATTGCTTCAGAATAAAGTTTTGCGTTTGCTGCGATTGTGTGAACAAGCAGAGCAATCATACCAGCATAAGGACCAATTCCAACCCAAACTGAAAATATTATTGCCCAGATCAGTGGTTCAATTGAACGGACAAAATTTAATACTATTCGAAGAATATAATAAATCGAAAATGTGAACCAATTATCTTTCATTAAATTTCTGGCTGTGAGAAAACTTAGAATTAATGTGGGCGGAATTGAAAGTAAAGTAGCTATCAAAGCAAGATAGATAGTTTCAATAATCGCAAACAGTGCATCGTCAAAAATTCCGAACTCTGGTCTGAAAAGTGCATAAAAAATTCTATTCGCACCTTCAATTCCTTCTTTACTAAACAAATCGATAATAGAAATTTTTGTGATTAACCATCCTGCGATAAAAGTAAGGTTAAACAAAGTCCATGCAAAAATTTCAGCGGAAAGATTTGCGAACCTCGTCTCTTTTGAAAGTCCCATAATCTTCGTACCAAGAGAAGTTCTGCTCAATCCCCATAAAACCCCAATTACCACAGAAACAACTAAGAACACAATAATTTTTGACCAGGAAAATGGGAGTTCTCTTAAATCGAGAATTACTTTATAATAGATTGCTCTCTGGATAACTAAAATTGTGTAGAAGACAAAAAAGATATCAAGAAGAATTGCTTTAACGAGATCAATTTTCTCTTGATTACGTTTTTTTCTTAAAATTTTTTCGTGCGGATGTAATTCTAATTCTGGATTTAACATTATCTAATCTCCACTTCTTCTGCTTCTTCCCCATAGATTTTTTTGAACCACTTCTCATCAATTTCGTGCGGCAATCCTTCGAATACAATTTCTCCAGATTTCAGAGCCACAACTCGAGTTGCATATCTTCGGACCAGACTTAGAAAATGAAGATTACACACAACTGTCACTCCAAGTTCTTTATTGACTTTTTCGAAATATTGCATGATTGAATTTGATGTTGCAGGATCAAGACTTGCAACAGGTTCATCAGCTAAAAGTAATTTTGGACTTTGCATCAAACTTCTTGCGATTGCAACGCGTTGTTGTTGACCACCGCTTAATTTATCTGCCCTTTCGTAGGCATAATCTTTAATTCCAACAATTTCAAGATTTTTTAATGCTTCGTCAATACAATGCAGAGGAAAGTTACCCATCAATGAAGGCAATGTTTTTATATATCCAAGTTTTCCAGCAAGTACATTATTCAAAACAGTCATTCGTTTAATCAAATTAAACTGCTGAAAAACCATTCCAATGTTTCTTCGAACTTCTCTCAGTTCTTTTCCCTTTATATGCGTTATATCTTTTCCAAGAAATTTAACAGTACCTAAAGTTGGTTCTTCCAGACGATTGATACACTTTAATAAAGTTGTTTTTCCTGAACCGCTTAAACCGATAACAACAAGAAACTCACCTTCATAAACATCAATCGATACACCTTTTAAAGCGTGAGTTCCACTTGGATATACTTTATGAAGATTTCTAACTTCAACCAGCAAGTTTTTACTCATTATTTTCTCACCATTTCTTCGAGATTCAGTCCAGCTTCCTTTACTAATTTCCGCATATAATCATAATCAGAATCTTTGGTGGGTATTAATCCCTCCATGCTGTAG
This sequence comes from uncultured Ignavibacteriaceae bacterium, assembly GCA_964527925.1. Classification (GTDB taxonomy): domain Bacteria; phylum Bacteroidota; class Ignavibacteria; order Ch128b; family Ch128b; genus Ch128b. Next base: position 74,327 of record CAZGQO010000009.1, on the reverse strand, counting down.
ATATCAGGCAGGACTTTTCTTCCTTCTTCTGAATTAGCAAATTTTAATAGTGCCTGACTGATTTTTCTTACCATCAATTCTGGCAATCCTTTTCTGAAAACGACAGGATCATTTGGCAAAGAATCAGTCAATGCGAGTATCTTTACTTTTTCAAAAACATCTGGATATTGTTTTTTCACTCGTGATCTTGCATCAAGTGGTTCGACTGTGATCGGATGAGGTGGTGAATAAAAAGTTGCTCCAGCATCAACCTGTCTCTGATACACCATCGTCACAACATTATCATGTTTCATTGCAAAAGTTTCTCTCGAAGGCTTAACACCATATCTTTTCAATAAATTACTCGGGAGAATATAACCAGAAGCCGATGAGGCATCTACAAATGCAATAGACTTACCATTCAGATCTTCAATTTTCTCAATTCCCGAATCTGTACGAACTATAATCTGTCCACGATAGTAAGTTTGATTACCTGTTCTAACCACCCTTAAAACAGCATTAGCACCATACTTCTCGTGAGCGAGTAAATAACTTAATGAATTTATAATAGCTATATCAGCCCGCTCCGTACCGAAAGCTTCTACCACCGCAATGTAGGATGTCGGAATTGCATTCTCGAAGTAATAACCAGTTTCTTGCTCCAGAAATTTTATGAGAGGTTTAGCGCTAAGAGTGATTTTTTCTGCATCGACGGAAGGAGTGAAATAAAGTTTAAGTGGATTTTTAAGTGTACCCAGTGTGCCTTTGCTTTCCCTTATAGAAATAAAAACAACAAAAATTAATGTCGGAAGAATGTACAGGATATATTTTAATACTCTCAATTCATTACCATTGGTTTTGCAAATATCGAAAAGATATGAGTACTATTCAAGAAACGGGGGAATTTGAAATAGTTATCATTCAGATTTTAATCGATTTCAAGAGAAATAATTAACGAATGGATATTAATTAAAGAGAATTGCAAGGTGTAAGAATCATTTTATATTAATGGGTTCTCGAATAAAATGAAAAAAGAGTTGATCAAAAAGGTAAATCAACTAAGTGAAGAAATCACATCTTTAAAAATAAAAAGCCCAACCATTTCTGATTGGGCTCATTTAATTTAATCTTTACATTAATTAGAACATTTCCTGATCAACTTCCTCTGGATTTAAACGTTCTCTTCTTTCTTTGTAATTATTTAATTTGTAACTGATTCCAAGATATAAAACTCTCGTATCCATCTTTCGATTAAACTTAGCAGAAAAATCATTTCCGTTTAATTCACCGCCAAATTTTCGTGTATTGAAAACATCACTTAATCTCAATGTGACTGATAACTTATCATCAAAGAAATCTTTTCTTAACGCTAAATCGAGTCCGTACAATTCGTACATTTTACCCTGAGCCATAACAGTCGAGCCACTATATCTTCCTCCACCTCCTCCAAAACCACCACCAAACATTCCACCCATAGTTATTGTTGGCGAATTATAGTTAAAAACTAACTGTAATTGAGTCTTATTCGAGAATGTAAACGATGACATTATTCTTGTTGTCCAACTTGTCGCTTCTTGATTTAAGTTTGTAACGCCATGACCATCGACAGTTGTTTTGAAATATGAGAAGTTAACCATCAATCTCCACCAGCTTGCAACTGGTTGAGTCCAGACAACTTCCAATCCATAATTCTTGCTGCTTGCAAGATTTTCAAAAGTTGAAAATAAAGTACCGTTAGGCTGTATTCTTGTGACGGTTGAAATAATGCCGTCAGTAGTTAGATAAAACAAACTTGTATTTAGAAAAACAAAACCAAGTGCATTGTTCAAATTTATTTCAAATGAATTTGTGTATTGAGGTTGAAGATTCGGATTGCCAGCAAAAACATTCAGCGAGTCTGAATAATCAACTACTGGATTGATTTGTCTGTTATTTGGTCTATCAACTCTTCTGCTGTAACTAAATTGAATTTCGTTCATTGGTAAGAATTCATAAGATACATGAACAGAAGGATACCATGAAGTGTAATTTCTTTTGTAACTCTGATTTACTAATGGTAAAACTGATTTTGTATATACCTGTTCACCTCTTAAGCCTAATTGATATTTAATACCAAATAATGAATGAGAGAATATTCCATACGCTGCATAAATCTGTTCATCGTACTCGAAATAATTTTTCAATGCTAAATTATCTACGAATGTGTTTGTCGTATAATCAAAATTGAAATAGTCACTGTAAGTATTCACCTTTCTTATTCTAGATTGAACACCTGTTTCAATTCTAAAGCCATTTGCAAACGGATGAATATAATTCGATTGTATAATATACATATTATTCTTTCCTTCACCTGAAAGTCTTCTTAACGATTGATTTACCAGAGATGACGGTAAGAAAATTTTATTCAATTGACTTGCATCCTCTACTCTATTCATCCGAAAATCTGTAAAGAAGAAATCAGCTGTAAATTCACGACCCTTCTCTTCAAATGTTTTTTTATAGCTAAGATTGTAATTCAAAGAGTTGAAACTTCTCTTCCCAATATTATTTCTATTTATTTCACTTATAAGATTATCCAGAGAGTCAGAATTATAATCGAAGTTATTTGAGGAATTGTCAAAATTATTTTTCCTATATTTTAATGAAGTTGAAATAAGGTTAAAATCATTAAGATTATAATCAACGCCAAATGTAAAATTGTTCGATCCGAATTTATTATTTCCACTCTGTGTTTGATATAATTTAGGTGCTGAAGTCGAAAGATTAGATAATCTATTATTTGTACCAGTTGAATTAAATTTGTTTATTCTTCCATCGTAGCTGGCATAGACATTTATTCCATCAAGCTTATAATTCACATTGATTGATAAATTGTATTTGTCACCAGTACCTGCATTCAATGTAACTATTCCATTAATTCCAGCCTCTTTTCGCTTCTTTAAAACGATGTTAATTATTCCGGCTGTTCCTTCAGGATCGTAACGGACTGACGGATTTGTAATTAGCTCAACCTGTTCAATTTGTGACGCTGGAATCTGGGATAAAATATCATAATTACTGACACCTTCCATATTAGTAGGTCTTCCATCAATAAGAAGTCTTATGTTAGTATTTCCTCTTAAAGCAACATTTCCATCCGCATCGACTGTGACAGAAGGAAGATTTTGCATCACATCGAGAGCCGAACCACCAACATTAGTTAAATCTTTTTCCACATTTATGACTTTTTTATCAAGATTATTAATTATTAATTCTTTTTCTCCCTGAACAACAACATCACCAAGTTTAACAACTGCAGGAGTGAGATAAATTGAACCCAGATTAACTTCGGTTTGTCTTGGAGTGATTAAAACTGAATCAATAATTTTTGTATCAAAACCAATAAAACTTATTTTGATGAAGTAACGACCAACACCAACATTATCAAGTACAAATTTCCCCTGATTGTTTGAAATAGTTCCTATCACCATTGAAGAATCTCGAAATCTATATAGAACAATATTTCCATATTCGATTGGTTTCCGGCTTTGTTCATCTATTATAGTTCCGGTAATCTTACCACTAACTTGAACATTTCCCATTGGAAATCTTCTTTGTTCTTGAGCATTTATTGTATTTATCAATACTGTCAAAAGCATTAAAATTAATTTTAAATTGTTTTTCATAGTTTACCTTTTTTAGTTTTATTTGACAAGATTTTTTTACATTAGTTTAAACAAAAGAGTGCTTTTAATTGTTCAACACAAAAAATTTAAAAAGCTAGCTTAAAAAGCAATGAACATTAATTTGAAATTAATGTTTCTACTACTTATCTCTTATTTCGTTTTTCAGTCTTGTTCTACGATAAAAAGTTCATATGAGTTACTGAATATTCAAGAATTAGACTCCACTATTTTAGTAGATGTTCGATATGCAACTAAAAACAATTTCACAGGGAAAATTTTATATAGTTCCAGTAAAGTTTATTTGATCAAAGAGGCAGCTGAATCACTTGTGAATGTGAATAATTATCTCAAAACTAAATATGGATACAAAATAAAAATCTTTGATGGTTATAGACCTCTATCGGTTCAAAAAATTATGTGGTCAATTGTTCCTGATGAAAGATATGTCGCAAATCCAGAAAAAGGTTCAAGGCATAATCGTGGCTGCGCAGTTGATTTAACATTAGTTGATTCTTTGAATAATGAACTTGATATGGGTACAGGTTTTGATGATTTCACTGAGAGATCTCATCGAGATTATAAAGAATTACCAGATGAAGTAATTAAAAATCGAAAGATTCTGGAAGAAGCAATGACAAGATTCGAATTTATTCCTCTCGAGACTGAGTGGTGGCATTTCGATTTCAAAGATTGGAAAAAATATCCTCTCTTGGATATTAAAATAAAGGATTAAAATCTATCAACCTTTTCATACTTAACAAATTTTATGTACTTAGTAAAAATTTTTCACTTGACTAAATGTTTGTTTTTAATTAAGTTAAAATCAGATAAAAAAATCTGAATTAATAAAAATATTATTAACAATAAATCAACAAAAAACAAAGGAGTAATAAATGAATCGCTTATCATTTTTATTAGCAGTGTTGTTATTATCACTAATTTTGATTTCATGTGGTTCTGATAAGAGGGAAGCACCTGAAACACAGAACCAACCAGCTGAAATAGGTTCAGATCTTACCGAATGGGAATTGGAAAACGGTATTGGTCCCATCAAAGAAAAATTTGAACTCGGTCCAATTGATCCAAAACTCGTCAAACGAGGCGAAGAAATTTTTAACACTAAATGCATCGCCTGCCATAAACTTGATGAGAGATATGTTGGACCCGCACAAAGAGATGTTATCAAACGAAGAACTCCTGAATATATTATGAACATTATGTTAAATCCTGAAGAGAATGAAAAACGTCATCCTGTAATGAATCAACTCTTGAAAGAATATATGACTCCAATGACAAATCAAAATCTTAGTATTGAAGATGCAAGAGCTGTCTTAGAATACTTCAGGGAAGTTGGGAAATAAACACAATAAATAAACTAAAACAAATGGAGGACTGGTATGTCAAACACTTTCTCAAAAAAGCTGATTTTAATCAGCGTTGTTATTCTCTCTTTCGTTGGAATTTATCTTGGATGCAAATCATCCAAAGATGCAGTAAGCGGAGATGTCGCTAAGGCAGTTTATATAGCTCCCGGTTCTTATGATGAATTTTATTTATTTACATCAGGCGGATTTAATGGACAGGTTGGAGTTTATGGTTTGCCATCTGGAAGACATTTCAAAACAATTTCTGTTTTCAATCAGAATCCAGAAACTGGTTACGGATATTCCGAAGAAACAAAAGCTATGTTAATGACATCATATGGATTTATTCCATGGGATGATGCCCATCACCCAGAATTTTCTATGACCGATGGTGTTCCCGATGGAAGATTTCTTTTTATTAACGCAAACAACACTCCTCGCGTTGCCAAGATTGATTTAAGAACGTTTGAAACAACAGAAATTGTTGAAATTCCAAATTCATCCGGAAACCACGCTTCACCATTCGTTACTGAAAACACTGAGTATATTGTCGCTTCAACAAGATTCAGTGTGCCTATTCCAAATGCTGATGTTCCTATTTCTTCATATAAAGAAAATTTCAAGGGAACAATTTCTTTTATTGCTTTTGATAAAAATACTGAAAGAATGAATCTTGCATTTCAAATTGTTGTACCGGGATTCAACTATGATTTAGCACATGCAGGTAAAGGTCCATCGCACGATTGGGCATTTTTCACTTCTTACAACACTGAGCAAGCAAACAGCTTACTCGAAATTGCAGCATCAAAGAATGATAAAGACTTCATTGCTGCAGTAAACTGGAAACTTGCTGAAAAGTATGTAAAAGAAGGTAAAGCAAAAAGAATGAGCGCTGAGTACTATCATAACTATTATGATGAGAAAAAGCATTTTGCATTCAGCGAAGTCAAAAAAGAAGTCTTGGTGCTTGATCCAAAAGATTGTCCGGGAATGATTTACTATCTACCAACTCCAAAATCACCACACGGTGTTGATGTTGATCCAAGTGGAGAATACATTGTTGCAGGTGGAAAACTTGCAACTGTAATTCCAGTTCATTCATTCTCAAAAATGCTTAAAGCTATTGAAGAAAAACAATTTGATGGTGAAGTTGATGGAATCCCAATTTTGAAATACGAAGCTGTAGTTGCCGGTGAAGTACAAAATCCTGGTTTAGGACCATTACACACAGAGTTTGATGGTAATGGCTATGCTTATACATCATGCTTTATTTCTTCAGAAATTGTAAAATGGAAATTGGGATCCTGGGAAGTAGTTGATAGAATTCCTACTTATTATTCAATTGGTCATCTATGCATTCCTGGCGGTGATTCTAAAAAGCCATGGGGTAAATATGTCATTGCATTGAACAAAATCACAAAAGACAGATATTTACCGACTGGTCCAGAGTTAACTCAATCAGCTCAATTGATTGATATTTCTGGTGAAAAGATGAAATTATTACTTGATTTCCCAACAGTTGGTGAACCTCACTATGCTCAATCAATTCCAGCGGAAATCTTAATGAAGAACAGTGCAAAAATTTACAGGATTGAGGAAAATCAACATCCTTACAAAACTGGAAGCGAAAAAGATGCTCGAGTTGAACGCAAAGGAAATGATGTTCATGTTTACATGACCGCAATCAGAAGTCACTTCGCACCAGATAATATTGAAGGAATTAAAGTCGGCGATAATGTTTATTTCCATGTAACAAATCTTGAACAGGACTGGGATTTACCTCATGGATTTACAATCAAAGGTTTGAATAATGCTGAGCTTTTGATTATGCCAGGTCAAACAAAAACTATTTTATGGAAACCAACCAAACCTGGTATTTATGCATTCTATTGCACTGATTTCTGTTCAGCATTGCATCAAGAAATGCAAGGATATGTTAGAGTTTCACCAGCTAATGCAAATGTTGCTTTAACTTATTACACAGGAAAACCAAAACAATAATTTGAAAGGATAATTCGTATGGAGAATAAAGTCGAAAAAATTCTTGAAATGATTTCTGTACGGGAAAATTCAATAGTGAGCAGACAAATAATTAAAAAGCCAAATGGTAATGTGACTCTATTCGCATTCGATAAAGGCGAATCACTTACCGAACATACTTCTCCATACGAAGCTTTAGTTTTTGTCTTAGATGGGAAATTGGTAGTAACAATTGGAGGGCAACCTCACGAATTAGGCGGAGGAGAGATTATTCTCCTCCCACCTAATATTCCTCATGGACTTGTTGCAAATGAAAAAACCAAAATGATTTTAATAATGGTAAAGTGAGATTTAAAAATGAATAAGACATCAAAAATTCTTCTTCTAATTTCCTCTGTTATTTTAATTCTCGTTTATTTCTTTCCTCTCTGGTCAATCGATCTGGAAGCTCCACAATATCCTGAAGGACTTGGACTCAGAATCTGGATTAACAAAATAACAGGTCAGAAACAATTTGATTTGCAGAATATCAATGGACTCAATCACTACATAGGGATGAAACCGATCAATCCAGATGATATCCCGGAGCTTAAAATTATGTCGTACATTATAGGTTTTATGATTGGATTCGGTTTATTCAATGCATTCAAAGGAAACAAAAAAACTTTAATGTCCTGGATAATTTTATTCATCATTTTTAGTGCAATTGGTCTATATGATTTTTACATGTGGGAATATAATTATGGTCATAATCTTGATCCTAATGCGCCAATAAAAGTACCTGGAATGTATTATCAGCCGCCATTAATTGGATCAAAACAACTTCTAAATATTACAGCTGTTTCTCTCCCTTCAGTTTCTTCTTTTATAGTTTTAATATCAATTATTTTGGCTGCTGCTGCTCTTATTATAGATAGAATGAAATCTTGAGGTAATAGTTATGGAGATTCGCAAACTCAATCTGATGAGTAAAATTATCACATCAATTCTGGTTTTATTTTTTATTTCCTGTTATAAAAAACCAGAACCAATCGAGTATGGGAAGGATGTTTGTGATCTCTGCAAAATGAACATTACTGATAATAAATTCGCTGCAGAAATCATTACAACAAAAGGGAAGATTTACAAGTTTGATTCAATTGAATGTTTATTCCAATTCAAACAATATGCTTTAGATACAGAAGAGAAGATTCACTCTGAATGGGTAAACGACTTTTCAAATCCTAGGACATTCATAGATTTACGAAAAGCTTTCTTTTTACACAGCGAAGTTTTCAGGAGTCCAATGGGTTTAAATGTTCTCAGTTTTTCAACCCAAGAAAAACTAAACGAAATTCTTAATCAATATGGTGGGCATGTAATGAAATATGATGAGGTTATGAATCTTGCTGTTGAAGAATAAATATTCAATGATGATTATTAGAATAAAATTATCGCTAAACTTTTTATATGAAAAAAATCTTTCTAATTCTATTAACATTAATTAATATCAATGGACATGCACAGAATAAATTTATTGCCGCTTCTACAGAAGAATTCCTAACATTAGTTAATTCAATTCCTGCTGGGTCTATTCTTATTCTCAAACCTGGTGTTTATAAAATTAGTAATCTGAATATCACAAAACCGATCAAAATTATCGGAGAAAATTTTCCTGTAATAGAAGGAAATAAAAAAGATGAAGTATTTACAATAAAATCAGATGAAGTAACAATTCAAGGACTCAAGATCAAATTTGCAGGTGTGAGTTATTTAAAAGAAAACTCAGCTATTAAAATAGAAGAATCAAAAAATTGTGTAATTGAAAATAATATTTTGATTGATAATTTCTTCGGAATCTATCTCTCAAAATCTTATAACTGCGTTGTTAAAAACAATAAAATTTCAGCATCGAATCTAGCTGAGACAAGTTCAGGCAACGGAATTCATCTCTGGTATTGCCGAGATATTGCAATTGAGAACAACGAGATTTATGGTCACAGAGACGGAATTTATTTTGAGTTTGTCCGCAATTCGTTGATAAGAAATAATTACAGTAATAAAAATCTCAGATATGGATTACACTTCATGTTTTCAGACAGCTGCACTTATGAAAAAAATACTTTTGAAAGTAATGGTGCAGGTGTTGCTGTGATGTATACAAGAAATGTTACGATGCGTCAAAATAAATTCATCAATAATTGGGGTGCTGCATCATTTGGGGTTTTATTGAAAGATTTATCTGATTGTTTGATTGAGAAAAATCATTTTTACAAAAACACAAATGGACTTTATCTCGAAGGATGCAACAGAATTACTGTTCGCAATAACGATTTTGTGGAAAACGGCTGGGCGATAAAACTCATGGCTAATTCAATGAATAATTATTTCTTCGATAACAATTTCATTACAAATTCTTTTGATGTTTTAACCAATAGTAGAAATAATTTTAACGAATTCGAAAGAAATTACTGGAGTGAGTATAACGGTTATGATCTTGATAAAGATGGTTTTGGTGATATACCATTCAGACCCGTAAATATGTTTTCTGTTCTTGTGGAAAAACAACAAATGTCTATCATTTTCATTAGAAGTTTGTTTATTGAATTACTTGATATTGCTGAAAGCATAATTCCATCTCTTACTCCAATTAATTTACAGGACACAAAACCAAGGATTAAAAAAATTCAACATGATTAAACTGATTAACATCATAAAGAAATACGGGAAGCATGAAGTTCTAAAAGGAATTGATACTGAATTTCATAAAGGGAAAGTAACAGCCATTGTTGGTCCAAATGGATCAGGCAAAACCACTATCATTAAAATAATTCTTGGACTTGTCAAACCAGATTATGGTAAAGTCAGCATCAACGATATTCCAAACAATGGTGGTTATGAATATCGAAAAAATATTGGCTATATGCCGCAGGTTGCAAGTTATCCTGAAAATTTAAGTGTATTGGAAGTTCTGAGTATGATTAAAGATCTCAGAAATTGTAATGAAAATGTTGAGGAAAAATTTATAAAGTTATTTGATTTAAGTGGTGAACTAACAAAACCGATTCGTACATTATCAGGAGGCAATAAACAAAAACTAAGTGCTGTGCTTGCTTTAATGTTCGATACAGAAATTTTGATTTTTGATGAGCCTACAGCTGGTTTGGATCCAGTTATCAGCAGTCGTTTAAAAGAAATCTTGAAAACGGAGAAAAAGAAAAATAAGACTATTCTTTTAACTTCACATATTATGAATGAAGTTGAAGAATTAGCGGATGAAATTATTTTCTTACTCGATGGTAAGATTTATTATCAGGGTTCAATTGTCAATTTGATTCTTGAAAAAGGAGAAACGAATCTTGAAAAAGCTGTTGCTAAAATTCTTGAAGAAAAATCTCTGTGGATTTAAGAATTAATTAAAATGTTTTTAACGATAAAAGATTGATTGCTATGATTACAAAAGAGATGAAAGTACTTGATGTGTTGAACAAATATCCGGAGACACTTGATGTATTCATTAGTGTTAGTCCACATTTTAAGAAGCTACAAAATAAACTCCTTCAAAAAGCACTCGCAAGCAGAGTTACAATTGAACAAGCAGCTAAAATTGCTAATGTTGATCTTAACAACTTATTGTTTGAATTGAACAAAAAAATTAATCAGGAATTTATCCCAGAGCCTTTTGAAAAATTAAATCAGAAGGAGGAAAACAAGATCTTGAGTAAACCAGAATTTTTAATTACTATCTCGTCAGATAAAATAGTCAAGCTCGATGTCCGACCTATTATTAATCAGGGACTTGATCCATTTATAAACATCATGAATACAGTCAATCAACTGAAAAAAGATGAAATTTTGCTTTTGATAAATTCTTTTGAACCCATTCCACTTTACACGGTTCTTGGTAAAAAAGGTTTTGATCACTGGACAGAAAAAGTTGATGATGCATTTCATGTGTACTTTTTCAGAAAAAAAGAAGATGAAATAAACAAATCAGAAGAATTAAGTGATGAAAAGAGAATTGATGATTTGAATTTTGAAAAGATTATTGAGATAGATGTTCGTGAACTTCCACCACCTGAACCGATGATGAAAATTCTCGAAACCATAAATCAAGTCGATGAAAAAACTGTTCTTCTTGTTCATCATCATCGAGAACCAATGATGCTCTATCCAAAACTTGAAGAACGAGGTTTCGAAGCAATCACAAATAAAATAAACGATAACTATTTCAAAGTCTTGATAATGAAAAAAAGGAATTGAAATGATTAACAATATTTCTGTTGCAAGTGCATACTCACCGCCATTTAGAATTGTCTCAAAATACTTTATTTCATCTATTGCATCTTTCGTTGTACTAAATTTCCTGTTGCTGTTTAATTATCATGATATAAGTGGACATCATTTCCAGCCAAAAATTTTATCGATTACTCACATTACTACACTTGGCTTCATAACGATGATAATTTTTGGTGCGATGTTTCAACTTGTGCCTGTTGTTCTGGAAGTAAAATTATTCAGTTCGTTACTTGATGAAATTCAGTTCTGGATTTATCTCACTGGTGTTGTTTTACTTACAACTAAATTCTGGTTCTTCAACATAAATTATAGTTTCACTTTTCCAGCGATTCTCTTGAATGCAGCAATGGGACTTTTTTCAATCAATATAATTTTCTCAATGTTTAAGGTGAAGAACTGGAACATCACTGGAACTTATTTTGCCGCATCAATCTTCTGGTTGATAATAACTGCAATTGCTGGATTACTTTTAGCAATGAATCTTGATAAACCATTCTTTAAAATCAGTCACTTCCAATATTTGAAACTTCATGTAATTACAGCGTTTGTTGGCTGGGTTGGAATGGTGATAATGGGCGTAAGCTTTAAATTAATTCCAATGTTTACTCTTTCCCATAATTACAAGATGATTTATGGAAAAATTACTGTTGTGATAATCAATATCGGACTTCTTGGAGTTAACTGGATTATGCACTATAAAGATGTTGGTTTGTACAATCTGATTTTTGGTTCAATGATATTTGCAGGTTTTATTCTTTACTTTATTCAGATTTATCTCATCTTCAAAAATCGAATCAGGAAAAAACTTGATTCTGGATTAAAATTTTCTGCCGTTGCATTTATCTTAATGGGATTAACCACCATTCTTAATTTTTCATTTCTATTTTTTGAATATGAATCAACTAAAAATTTAACTCTTATTTATGGTTTGATTGCTCTATTTGGATCATTTGGCATGTTAATCATTGGACAGATGTATAAGATTGTTCCATTTCTTGTCTGGTATCATAAATACAGCAGCAAAGTTGGAATTCAAAATGTTCCAATGCTAAAAGATATGTTTGATGAAAAGTTAGCAAATTACCAACTTATTGTTATGCTAGGTGGAATTATTAATGCATCAATAGGATTTTTCTTAGACTTAAAATTTGTAATTTTCCTTGGTTTCCTTTTGCTTTTTATATCATCACTAATTTTTGCCTATAATATGTTTAAGATTTACAGGAGTTGAAATATGATTACTCGTGAGATCACAAAAGATGATGTACTCGAATCTCTAAGAACTGTTATCGATCCAGAAATTGGACTAAACATTGTTGATCTTGGACTCGTTTACGATATTCAGATACTCGAAAATGAAATCACTGTTACGATGACTTTAACAACTCCAGGCTGCCCGATGCACGCAAGCATCAGTGATTGGGTTAAAAGAATTCTTTCAATGAATTTTCCCAATAAACAAATTAATGTTAATCTTGTCTGGGAACCGAGATGGACTCCAGACAAAATGTCCGAAGAAGCAAAACAACAATTGGGGTTCTAATATGTTCAGTACTGTCAGATATTTTATCAAAACAAGTGTAATTTTCCTTGTGATTGTAATTTTAACTGGATTCTATATGTCATTAGCAAAATATGTTTTTAAAATTAGTTATGGTCAGGAATTAATTTCGGCTCACACACATTTAATTCTGGTCGGTTCCGTGATGATGATGATAATGGGAGTTGCACTGTGGTTCTTCCCGAGAGCTGAAAAAGATGATAAGAAATACAATCCCGACTTGATTCTTGCAACTTACTGGATAATGACAATTGGAACATCATTAAGATTTATCTTTCAAGTCATGGCAAATTTTGTTTATGCCGTGTGGATTCATTATTCCATCGCAATCTCATCTATTCTTCAAGTTATTGCAATGATTTTATTTTTCTATTCAATGTGGGGCAGGATTAGACCAGTGGGGAGTCCATATTCGTGAAGCAAAAGGCGAAAAATTTTAATGGAGGGTATATGAAAAAATTCTTTAATTACTTTGAAGAAAGATCCAATTATGCCTATGCTTTAATTAGAATCTTTCTTGGCTTCGCTCTTTTTGTTAGAGGATTTTTATTTGTAACAAATCCTCATACTTTAACTGATTTAGCAGGTTCAGAGCAAAATTTCTGGATCTATGCTTATATATCTATTAGTCATTTGATTGGTGGATTATTACTTGGTATTGGTTTTTTAACTCGTTTAGCTTCACTGGTTCAAATTCCAATACTGTTCGGTGCAGTGTTTGTAGTTCATCTGAAACAGGGCTTTTTAACATCAGGACAATCATTAGAAATTTCGGTTTTAGTATTATTTCTTCTTGTAATAATCTTTCTTTTTGGACATGGGGAATTAAGTCTGGACAAAAAGTTTCTAAAATAAATCTGGAAGGATTATGTTATACATATCTAAAATATTGAAGTTTGAATTCAGCAATGTAATGAGGAGCAAATGGGTTTTGTTCTTCTTTTCTTTCTTCTTCGTTGTTTCTTATGTTCTTTTTGCGTTTGAAGACAATTTCCAAAAATCAATTCTCAGTCTTTTTAATTTGATTATTTACTTAGTTCCATTGATTAGCCTGATTTTCGGAACGATGTATTTTTATAATTCAAAAGAATACATTGAGATGATGCTCTGTCAGCCAATACCAAGAGTTTCTTTGTATATTGGATTATACCTGGGAACTTCACTGCCGTTAATTTTAAGTCAAATGACTGGAATTGCCCTACCTTTTATTTTGTTTAATAATTCTGAATTTGAAATAGGAATAATGTTTCTACTTTTTCTAATTCTTACATCGATTACTTTTTCATCAATTGCAATTTCATTTTTTATATCGACCAAAATTACAGATAAAGTGAAGGGACTAAGTGCCTCGATTTTTTTTTGGTTAATTATGGCTCTTGCTTTTGATGGTTTATTACTTTTAATGATTTACTTATTTGAGGATTATCCAATTGAAAAGATTCTTTTGTTCATCATGGTATTAAACCCGATTAATCTTTCAAGAACTTTATTTGTTCTGAACTTTGATATTTCTGCTTTAATGGGATTTACAGGTGCACTATTCAAAAAATTTTTTGGAAGTTATTGGGGAAGTATTGTTTCATCCGTTTCGTTGATATTGTGGATTGCTGTTCCATTTTATCTTGGATTAACAAATTTTCGTAAGAAAGATTTCTAATTCAACCATTAACAAAATCGGGAGGTTCTATTATGCGATCCATTTTCTTTACAGCTCTAATATTGTTATTCTCTTCTCTCCAATTATTCGCCAATCTTTGTGTTAACTGTCATAAATCAGTTACACCAAATATTGTCAGTGATTGGCAGCTATCGAAACATTCTCAGAATGATGTTACATGCGATTTTTGCCATGGAAAAGACCATAACAATGCCTCAAATGTTGATAAAGTATCTATGCCTCGTCCAGAAGTATGCCAACCCTGTCATGAAACTCAAGTTACACAATTCAGTAAAGGAAAACATGCTTTTGCCTGGGCATCAATGAAGGCAATGCCGACCATTCATTTCCAACCAATGTATCTAACTGAAGGGATGAAAGGATGTGGCGGCTGTCATAAAATTGGTTTGAAATCAGATGATGAAATAAAACAACTTAAAGCACAGGGTCAACAACACGGAGTTGCAAGCTGCGATGCATGCCATACAAGACATACTTTCTTCAAAAAAGAAGCTCAACAACCTCAAGCCTGTCAAACCTGTCACATGGGCTTTGATCATCCACAGTGGGAAATGTACTCTGCATCAAAACATGGTGTGAGATACTTGCTAAAGCAAAATGGAGTTTTACCTGAAACTTCGTCAGGACCAACCTGCCAGAATTGTCATATGAAAGATGGAAATCACGAAGTTAGAACAGCGTGGGGATTCTTAGCTGTTCGTTTACCGCTTCCTGAAAATGAGGAATGGAAAAAAGATCAAATTACAATCTTACAAGCTCTTGGAGTTCTGGATCCAGAAGGAAAACCAACCCAACTACTCGAAGTTGTGAAAGCTGCAGATGTTGCTCGATTGACTCAGGAAGATTTTGACCGTGAAAGAAAGAAAATGATTAAAGTATGCGGTGATTGCCATTCAGAAAAATTCGCAAACGCAGAACTTGAAAAAGGAGATAAGATGATTCGTGCTGCTGATAAATTAATGGCTGAAGCGATAAGAATAGTTGCTGATTTATACAAGGATGGAATTATTGAAAAACCAAAAAATTATCCATATGCGTTTCCACTCCTATTAACATTTCATGATGCACCAACAGTGATTGAACAAAAATTGTTCGTAATGTTTCTTGAACATAGAATGAGAACATTTCAAGGAACTTTCCATGCAAATCCCGATTACGCTTTCTGGTACGGCTGGAGTGAAATGGTTCGTGATTTAACAGAAATCAGAGAATTGGCTCATCAACTAAGAAGAGAGAAAAAAGGTTAGTCTTTTAGAAATCTCAAAGCTCGAATCACTCGAAATTGAGTAGGTTCGAGCTTTATTTCTTTAAACTGCCAATTATAATAGATTAAAGAGACATCATTAATTAATAAATCCATTCCAGATACAGAGTTCCAATCACAATTGAAATTATTGTTATTAAAAATCCTGTTTTCAAATATTCCACAAAAGTAATGTTTACTCCTTTTCTTTGAGCTGATTCTGCAACAATCAAATTTGCAACTGAACCTAAGAGCGTGAGATTTCCAGCAAAAGTTGTTGACATTGCAAGAATTAACCACGCTTTTTCTGGATTCAAAAATTGAGGGATAAAAGATTTAAAAAGCATCACAGCTGGAACATTTGAAACTATATTACTCAATAAGGCAGATGCAATTGCAAACAATCCACTCTCACCTTTCGTCATCGGTTCAATCAACGAGAACAAGCGTTGACTTAATTCATTTTTCTCTATTGAACCAGTAATTACAAATAAACTTGCAAAGAAAACCAACAACGCCCAATCAATTTCGACAAAAACTCTTTGAGGTTTCAATCTCCTCGTAACTAACAGAATCGAAGCAGATGTTAGCGCCGAAACTGGCAACGATATATTCAAAACAATCATTATGATAAAAAATAATCCTGCAAAAATGCATTTAATAAACAAAGGCCGATAAATTCTAAATGCAAAATCAGGAGTGTGTTCAAATCTTGTTCTGATAAATTCTTTCCTGTAAATAATCATCAACAAAAAATATAAAACCAGCAAAGAAACAATCGCGGGTATGATCAAAGCTTTTGTGAAATCAATAAATGGTATCTTTGATTGAATACCAATGATCATATTCTGCGGATTTCCAATTATAGTCGCAACTGAACCAATGTTTGCTGATGTTGCAAGTGCAATAAGATAAGGAACAGGATTTCTCCTGAGTGAAGTTACAATTTCTATCACAAGCGGAGTAAGCATAATACAAATTGTATCGTTGAGAAAGATTGCCGAAAGAAGTCCTGAAGAAAATATTATTAACATCAAAAGCTGCGACGGTGTTTTTGCATAGTGAATAATCTTTGAAGCAATAAATTGAAAGAAGCCAGAAATACTCAGATTAACATTTATAATCATCATTCCTAAAAGCAAAGTAATCGTATCTAAATCAACCGAAGCATAAGCATCATCCAGCGCAATTGCATCGAAGAAAATTAATAGAGTTGCACCAACAAGTGATATTGTTGCACGATTCATCCTGAGCTTTGGCAAACTTCCGACAGCAATACCAAATAAAGTTATTAGTGTAATAGAAGTCGTAATGAATAGTTTATAATTTATATCAAACATTTTTAATCAGACTCTTAACCAATTCTCAATTATTTTGCTTCCAGATTCTGTTAGAATTGATTCAGGATGAAACTGAACTCCTTCCAGCGGAAAATCCTTATGTCTGATTGCCATTATTTCATCATCATCGCTTCGAGCAGATATTTCGAAAAATTCTGGAAGAGTTTTTTCGTCTATCACAAGAGAATGATATCTTGTCGCAATGAAATTTTGAGGAATGTTTTCAAATATAGTTTTTCCATCGTGGTTAATTTTCGAAACCTTACCATGCATAATCTTTTTTGCCCTTAGAATCTTTGCACCAAAGACATAGCCAATTGCTTGATGACCGAGACAAACTCCTAAAATTGGAATCTTATCATAGAAATTTTTTATCACATCGATTGATACATTGGAGTTTTCTGGTCGACCAGGTCCTGGTGAAATCAAAATGCGGGATGGCGAAATTTCTTTTATTTGTTCAAGATTAATTTCATCGTTTTTGTAAACAACAAAGTTTTGATTTAACTTAGCCAGTTCTTGAACAAGATTATAAGTAAACGAATCGTAGTTATCGATTACAAGAATCAAGTTTGACATAAATTTCAAATCACTTCTTTCAATTTTTTGACAACAAATTCAATTTCATCAGATGTATTATAAAAATGTGGTGAAAATCTTAAGTAACTTTCCCTGACCGAAGTGTGAATTCCAGACTCAAGTAATTTTTTATAAACCTGAAAAGGATCATCAACTTTTATTGTTACAATTCCCGAAACCTCAGCATCTTTTTCTGGTTTGAAAAGAAATTCAAAACCAGCTTCTTCGAGTAACTGAATGAATAAGTTGGTATTGCTTAGTATTGATTTCTCGATTTCGTTTATCCCTATTTCACTGAAAAATTTTATTGATGCATTCAAGGAAACTATTCCAGCAAAATTTAATGTACCAGGTTCAAACCTGTGGGCAGTATCTTCAAGATCTAAATTGTAATCGAGAATATTCCAGGCATTTTTAACGCTCAACCAGCCTACATATTTCGGTTCAATTTTCTTTTGAAGTTCTTCTGAAATATAAATGATAGTTGTGCCTTCAAGGCCAAGCATCCACTTCTGAATTCCAGAAGCAAGATAATCGATTTTCATTTTTTGAACATCAACATTCACAACACCGATCGATTGAATTGCATCAACTGAAAAAATTATTTCATTATCACGACACAATTTTCCAATTTCTTCGAGATTAGATCTATAACCACCTAAAAATTGAACATGACTGATAGAAAGAAGTTTGGTTTTACTGGTGATTTCTCTTCTGATATCTTCAATCTGAATTTTTCCATTTCTGGAAGGAAGTATTTTTACTTTAACACCATTTTTCTCAAGATTTAAGAATGGATAAACATTAGCTGGAAATTCAATATCGAACAAAATTATTTCATCGCCTTGGTTCCATTTCAAACCTTGAGCAAGTAAATTCATTGCATTTGACACATTGTCAACAAAAGCGATACGATCAGGAGTTGTATTAATAAATTTCGCAACAAGTTCTTTTGTCTCTTTGATAATTTTCAGGACATTGTCATAATTATCAATTTCATTTTCACTTCTTTCTTTCAGGTAATTGTTGACTGCATTAACTACAAAATCAGGCATTGGTCCTGTTGATGCATGATTAAAATATATTGTTTTATTTTGTAGATACTTAAAATGTTTTCGAATTGATTCCTTATCAATCATTTTTTGCTTTGAAATTTTTCTTCAAAGATAAAAATTCATTCTCATTCACTCTAAATCCCATTTCATATATTTGTAATCAAAATAAAGGAAAGAAAATGAAAGTTGCCTTGCTTGATACATTTTCTGGTTTAAGCGGTGATATGATGATTGGTGCATTAATCTCAGCTGGATTGCCTCTTGATTATCTTAAATCAGAATTAGAAAAATTAAATCTCTCTGGCTATCAATTAGAAATTTCCACAGTTCAAAGAAAATCAATCACAGCAATCAAGTTTGATGTAAAAATTGAAAATCATCACCGCCATCATGATAATGAACATCACCATCATCATCACGAAAGATCTTACTCAGAAATTGTTAATTTGATACAACAAAGCAATTTGGTTGATGAAGTAAAATCAAAGGCAATAAAAATTTTTACTGTAATCGGAGAAGCTGAAGCAAAAATTCACAATGTGAAACTTGAAGAAGTTCATTTCCACGAAATTGGTGCAATTGATTCAATTGTTGATATCGTTGGCTGCGCCATTGGACTTAATTACTTCAACATAGAAAAGATTTACACTTCAATTGTTCCGCTTGGAAAAGGATTTATTGAAACACAACACGGCAGAATGCCAATTCCTGCTCCAGCAACAATCGAAATTCTCAAAGATTATCCTGTAACTTTTCTGGACTTACCATTCGAATTAACGACTCCCACAGGTGCAGGAATAATCAAAGCACTTTCAAGCGGATTAATTACTGATAAAAAAGTCGTGGTTTCGAAAATTGGCTACGGAACCGGCAACAAAGAGATTCCACAGATCCCAAATCTTTTTAGAATAATGATTGGTGATTTTGTTGAAAATTATGCTGCTGATGATTCTGTGATAATTGAGACAAACATTGATGATATGAATCCAGAATTTTATCCATTTGTGATTGAAAGATTGCTGCAGGCTGGTGCACACGATGCTTATTTGATTCCTGTAATTATGAAAAAAGGAAGACCAGGAATTGTTCTTTCCACACTTTGTGAATTAGATAAGACTGATGAAATCTTAAAAATAATTTATCGTGAAACTACAACTCTGGGAGTTAGAATAATTCCAATTGAAAGAAGAAAAATAAATCGTGATTATGAAAACATTCAAACAAAATTCGGTGAAGTTAAAGTCAAAGTGATTATTACTGAATCAGGTAAAAGATATATTCCCGAATTTGAAGAGTGTAAAAAAATCTCTCTGGAAAAAAATATCCCACTTGCTGATGTTTATAATGAGATAATCAAATTTAATATTTAAAATAGTTTGTAATAGATAGAATGAAAGCAATTACGATTACAATAACATTATTAGTTTTTTACTTTTTGATATTCTCCGGAGGAAAAAGGAATATGACAAATAAAGAGAACAAAAATTTTGAAAATCAGAATTTTGAAACAGCAACTTTTGGCGGTGGTTGTTTCTGGTGTACAGAGGCAGTTTTCAAACAACTCAATGGCGTGATTTACACCACTGTTGGTTACTCTGGCGGTAATGTTGAAAATCCAACATACGAACAGGTTTGTACAGGAAAAACTGGACATGCTGAAGTTTGTCAGGTTGTTTTTGATCCACAAGTTATTTCATACAAGGAATTACTTGATGTATTTTTCAAAACTCACGATCCAACGACATTAAATCGTCAGGGAGCTGATGTAGGAACTCAATATCGATCAGTGATTTTTTATCACAATGAAGTACAAAAGAATTTAGCTCTGGAATTCATTGATAAATTAGAGAGAGAAAAAATCTTCAACGATCCAATCGTTACTGCAGTTGAACCTTTAAAAAATTTTTACAAAGCTGAAGAATATCATCAAAACTATTTTGAGAAAAATCCCTACAGTACCTACTGCATATTTGTAGTGAAACCCAAGGTTGATAAAACCAAAAAAATATTCAAAGAAAAAATTAAATCCACTGAGTGAAGTAACTTTTCAAAAAAATCCTTTATTATAACTTATTCAACTTTTTGGACTGAAAGTTCATTTGAAAAGGAACAAGAGTAACCCAAAAAACTTTTGGAGTTTGAAATTATATTCTTGAATTCAATCGAGTGCGTGATAAATTTTCGAACAGATTTAAGTTCTACTTTACCAACACGAGTTTTAAGATCCTCCTGAAATTGTTCACACTTAAATCAGCGAAATAAATTCCGCTTTGTAAATCTTTTCCATCTATTTCAATTTCATAGTCACCATCTTCATACTTTGTTTCTCTCTTTTGAAGAACCATCTCACCAATTTGATTATACAATCTCAGAACTACATTGAACAAATTTCCATCTGATGATGAGAGAACATAATTTATTTTAGTTTTAGAGTTGAATGGATTTGGAAAATTTTGTTTCACATCAAAGAAAAAAGTCTGACCACTTTTATTCTCATCAACTCTTGTAATTTTTTTGAATTTATAAATCCTGCCCTCGTATCCAACAATGTAAATATTATTTTGATCATCAACACCAAAAGAGCTGATTGCCTGTGGACAGGTTGCAATCAACGAATTCTTTGGAATTGAAGATCCATCATACTCAAGTGCCCAGATTTTTTTCGAACCAAAATCGCCATAAATATATTTCCCAAATAACTCTGGAAATTCATTACCTCTGTACACATAACCTCCAGTGATTGAAATTCCTTCAATGTGAGAGTATTCATAAATTGGAAATGTATAAACAGAATTACATCCTGATAAATTAAATGCATGATTTCCTTCATAACAACGCCAGCCATAATTTTTTCCCTTCTCAATTATATCAATCTCTTCCCAATCATATTGCCCAACATCAGCACACCATAAATTGTTTGTCTGTAAATCAAAACTGAATCGCCATGGATTTCTCAATCCCCACGCATAAATTTCTTTTCTGATACTTGTATTAACGCTGTCGATAAATGGATTATCAGGTGGAATTCCATAATTCAAGGGCGGCTGTGGATTATTTACATCTATTCGCAAAATTTTTCCGAGCAGGTTGGTAATTTTCTGTGCATTGTTTTGTGGATCTCCCGCTGAACCTCCATCACCTGAAGCAATATAAAGATAACCATCAGGACCAAAAGCAATGCAACCTCCGTTGTGATTTGCATAAGGTTGTTCAAAAGTTAATAAGATTAATTCTGAATTTTTATCTGCTGAATCTGGATTTGTTGTTGACACTTTAAATCTCGAAATAATTGTTCTGCGTGGATTACTTGCTGTGTAATTCACATAAAAATATCCATTCGTTTCAAACTGAGGATGAAACGCCAGACCAAGCAAACCCATTTCACCACCCCACGCAACTCTATCTGTTATGTCAAGAAATACTTTTTTTAAAGTTGTATTAGAATTGTTTTCAAATACAATTATTCTGCCCTGTTGTTCGACTACAAACAATCTGTTTGTTCCATCTCGTGGTGATTGCAAATCAACTGGATTTGAAAAGACTAAATTCGGGAAGGCTTCTACAACTGAGAATGCTGTTGATTTACTTTCACTGCACGAACAGATTAAAAAAGCAATCAACGAGAAGAAAAAAATTTTTGTAATCATATTACTCACCTTTGATTGAAAAATTTTCTGGATAGAATATTCGTAAATCTTCGATGACTTTCAATAGATAATTTAATTCTATATTCTGCAGGACTAAAATTGAAGTTCGCAGAAGATTAAAATCAGGATGAAAAACTTTAAGATTTATACTTAATCAAACTATCCTCTTCTGCGAACTTCAGTATTAAGTTTTTAATTTACTTTTGAATAATCAAGTTCACTTCCAAGCAAGCTGTGAGGAATTAAAAATATGATGAACATCACAATTGCTGCAATCAAAATCCACTTATGATTTGTCTCAGATTTTTTGAATTTGAAATAAGCAATTAACCAGAAAAGCAATGCGATTAATGTTTTATTGTCCGTCAAATCAATTCCAAAGGGAATACCAGACCAGAAAACTCCAAAGGCATAATACTGTACAAGCGGTCCAAAAATAAATCCACCCAGGATTAAAAACAGAATGGTTAGATTAATATACTTTTTATAATTCCGTTCTGAATTGAAATACTCAAGTCCTGATCTTGTTGAGTACAACATCGATAGAAAGATAAAAATTATGTGTGGAATAAGAATTAAAACAGGCACATCATTCTTGAATCTTAAAACAACAAATTCATTCTCAGGAATTAATACAGAAGAATTTTTATCGAACAATTCAACTCGATACTCAATCTTTCCAGCTGGTGGTTGAGGTGGAATTTCTGCTTTTAGAATTCCGTTTTCATTCACCATTTTAACGACTGTATAATCTTCATTTACTCTGAATCTTTTCCAATAAACATTTCCAGTAACTTCCGGATTCTTTATTTCAATTTGAATCACCAGAGGAGAATTTGAAGAATGTGATCTTTCAAATTTATATCTAAATGTTTTCTCACCCAATGTAAATTTACCTGAGACTGGATAGGTTGGACCTGTTATTCTCTGAAAAATTGCTGAACCTATTGTTAATAAAAATGTAAATAACCAGAGCACATAAGATTTTTTCATGAGACCTCCACTTTATTAGAAAGTTGTTTCTGTTTTGTACGCAGCTTCCAGTAGTTTTTTAAATTCTTCGTAAGAAATTTCTATTGAACCAAACATTTTCAGATGAGGATTTATGATTTGAACATCGAGCAACTTAAAATTGCGTTCTACTAAACGATAAATCAAATGAGCAAGAGCAACTTTCGATGCGTTCTCGTGAAATGAAAACATACTCTCTCCGAAAAATGCACCTTTAATTACTATTCCATATAAACCGCCGACAAGTTTATTCATGAAGTATGTTTCAACACTATGAACATATCCAAGTCGATGAATTCTTTCGTAAGCTTCGATTAATTCTTCCGTAATCCATGTTCTATCTCTTTTCGCACAATTTCGAATAACTTCCATTGTATTTTCATCATATCGAACTTCAAATTTTTTTCGTTTGATAAGTTGACGAACACTTCGTGGGATATTGAAATTATCAAGAGGAATTATGGCTCTCACATTCGGGCAATACCATTCAATCTTGCCCTCGTCTTCATCGCCCATCGGAAAAGCACCAATTGAATAGAGTCTTATCATATTTTCTGGTAATAAGGAATCATCTACTATCATAAAACCTGAAAACAATTTATTCTAATATCACCATCAGTAAATTTTTTTCAAATCAACATCGGTGAAATAATGTTTAAGAATTTCTTCGTAAGTTTTTCCTTTTGAAGCCATAACAGCACCACCAATCTGACAGAATCCAACACCATGTCCCCAGCCTGCACCATGAAGGATAAATTTAGAAGGAATCTCGCTTCCTTCTTTATAAACAGGCTCAACAACAAAAGCAGAACTATAAAGATGATTTTCCGATAAAGTTCTTCGTATTTCTAACTCTTTACCAATTACGAACTCTTTTTTAGTCCCAACAATTTTAAGCTTTTTAATCCTTCCGCTTTTTCCTCGTTCAAGTGGAATTAATGCTTTGATTTCGCCAAAGTCTATACCGAGTTTTATCTCAAATAAAGTTTTGAGAGCGAGTTGCTTGATTTCTATTTTCCATCGGAAAAAATCTTTTGTTGTAAGATCAAAATCATTCAAAACATGTTTTAATAGATTCTCATCTTTCGTATTGCAATAAAAGTCTCCTGATGATTTTATGAATTGAACGATTTCATCTTCACTTTGAGGCAGCAATGCATTTCTGTTTTCAGTATCATAAACAGATTTCAGATAAGGTTTGAACTCATCGTTCCACACATTTTGAAATTCTTCCGTAATTCCTCCACAACATTTTGAATATCTCGCATCACAAATCTCATCGCCATACATAAGAACAATTCCTGATGTTTCCTTTACAGCCTGCACTGCTTGATTATTTCTTAAGCGAGTCAATCCTTGATAACGCTGACAATGGTCATCGGCACAAACATCAAAAATTTCATGGTCAGTCTTATCAAGCCAGATAATCTTTTCATTCTCACTGATAACCATTTCCTGATTTGAATTTTTATTCCTCTTTTTATCCATTTGAGCAAGTAGCCAGCTTCTTGAAATAATTGCATGAGCTTTTAAGTATTCAAATGGACTATCGGAATTCATTTCAGATGAGATTACACTTTGGAGATATTTTTCAACTTCAATTTCGTTGATTAAAGTCAATTTACCGCCCACATTTACAATCGAAAAATCTCCCTGAAAAATTTCTCGTTCTCTTTGCTCCCAGTGAAAATCAATACCAATCACAACATTTTCAATTTCAAATCTGCTTCGTTTACCCTCACTGTTAACCGCAGCAACAAATTTGAACTTGTTGTTTCTCAAAATAACCTGATTTTCATCTTTCAAAATAATTTTCGATCCATCGGCTGTTGCAACTAATTTTTGGTCATTCAATCGAATTGAGTCATTTAATATGAATTGCCCATTAATAGTAAAATTAATTGAACTTTGATTTTCGAGAATTCCAACTCTGATTTTTGGTTGATTCATTTTAGATAAACCATTTTGATTGTTTTTGATTGATTGTTTACGATTAGTTTGGCAAAATATACTCCGCATATTAGACTGAAATCTGTTTTACTCGCTAAGAAATCAACTTCATAAGTACCGGCTGAATAAAAATCATCAATTAAAGTAGTTAATTCTTCACCAAGGATATTGTAAATTTTTAGAGTAACTTTATTTAAAGATCTGTCAGAAGATTTGATTGAAAAACGAATCTTAGTTGATGAATTAAATGGATTTGGATAATTCTGATAGAGGAAGAAATAAGGTTCAATGCTTTTTTGACTGGTTACTTCGGATACGCTGCCCGCGTAGAAAATTCTAATTGCATCTCCAGTTATAGTTCCGTCGCCTCTGGATAGAAGTCGTACTTTTATTTGATCGTTAGAATTTAAATTCACTGAATCAAGAAAATTCCATAGACCTCCATTAATTTGTTGATTTAAAAATTTTCTTGAAAAATAATTTGATGTATAAATTTCGTACTGAACATTTGTAGCTGATGTAGCAAGGTCCTGATACATTGTATAAACTAAATATTTTCCATATTCCAATTGCGGTGATGCCCACTCAATATAATTATTCAACTCATTCGGCAGAATGTAAAGAAAATCATTCCCATAAAAATTCCAGAATGAATTTGAATTTGAAAGATTCCAGTTGCCTGAGGCAATCGCATCACGATTATCGATGATAAATCTTTTCGGATGATTAATATTCAAATATTCCATGATTCCGTAAATAGTTTCTTTACCGAATTGAAATAAAATTTCGTTATCAATCCAGACATTGTTTGAAAATTTTGTATATGGCGTTTCATAAGTTAAAGCCATAATCTGGTCGCCCCAATTTGCCCACATCCATCCTTCAGGAAAATACGGTTGAAGATTTGAATAACTGAAATCACTCTGTCTAATAAATTCTGAATTGGCAGCTTGAAGATTAGCAAATTGCATTTCACGACGATAAAAATATTCAGATGTAGATGAAGCAGTGTGAATCCAGAATGTCGAATAATTTGCAACCTGTGAATGCATATTCAATGCAATATGAAATCGATTGTTATTCAAAATATTCTGCAAATATGCTTTCGTAAATTTTACTTCTTTTGGAGTTTCTGTATCAGATAAATTCCAGGATCTTTCAAGATCAATATTATTTGCATTCACTCTGGATTTACCAAGATAAACTCCATCGGGATTGATAAAAGGTAAAACGATGAATTTAATTTTCTGTCTTAAATATTCTGCAATATCATCATCTGAAAGTAAAAAATTTATCATTCCATCGAGATGATATGATGATGGAGTTTCCGATGGATGTGTTCTGCCATGTGACCAGATGAAAAATTTCTGAGAATCTGTAACAGTAAAATCAGTGATAGTTAAGACTATCAATGGACGATTTTGTTCAGAGAATCCAATTGTATCAATCTTGACATAAGGATTTAAGTTAAGCTGCGAAATTTTTTGATGCAATCGTTCAACTGAGTAAGGAACATAATAAGCGACATAAACTAAATCTTCTGTATAGGTTTTTTTAAATAAATTCTTCTGCGGACTTTCAATCTCTGTAAATCTTATCCAATTTTTATTATCATAAGAATACATTGGACGAGTTACATCAGAATTTTGAATGGTAACGGAGACATATCGATTGCGTACATTTTTCATCTTGAAGTAAAACCATCTTCCAACTATATCAGATCGAATCCGAAGGGAATAATTTATTGAATCAGAAGTTGTTACCGATTGTAAATTCCCACTATCGAAATCGGCTTCAAAAATAATCTGACTGTAAATTAAAATTGGGAACAGGAAATAAACTGAGAAGAAGAATTTAATTTTCATTCTTGAATTTTTCATTTACAAATTTACCACCGATACTGTTTTCAACCAAAGTTTGATTTTTAAAAGAAAAGATGCGAAAAAAATTCCTATGATTTAATTAGTTTGAATTAGATGAGTGGATACCCAATTGAAAAATAGAAATTATATGGACCGAAACTTAATGGTTTTTTGAGCAAATCATTTCTGATGAAAAAGCTTCTGCCTACTGAAAATTCAGTCGGACCAAGAGGAGTATCAAATGCAAGAGTAAGTCCTGCCCCATGACGCAGCTCATTAAATTTTATTGAAGAAGAATTAGCCCAGGCACTTCCAAGATCATATCGCAATTTGAAATATGTTTCAAAAAATATTTTGAATGGTAAATGAAATTGATATTCAAGTGAAGTTATAAAAATCTGTTTGCCCAGAAAATCATCTTCCCGCAAACCAAAGAAATTAGATTGCCCACCAAGCATGAATTGTTCAAACAAAGGCATCGTTTCGTCTCCAAAACCAAAGACAGTTCTCAACATTATCTTATGTCTTGTTAGATAAGTTTTATTTGATTCATATTCAAAGAAAATTCTTGAAAAACTCAAATTACTTCCAAAAGCTTTAAGATATGTTTGAAAATAAACATTCATAAAAATTCCATCTGTGGGAAATGGAATTTTATCTCGTGAATCGAATAAAGAGCTCAACTTAATTGAAGTCAGGACATAATCATTCTTTTGTTCACCAGGAATTTTATCAGGAATGAATCGAGCAAGTTCATATTTACCTTCAATGAAAACTGTTCCAAGTTTTTCAACCTGAGAACCAATTGAGAGTGAAGTCCCCAACCTGTTAACATTGTAAGAACCTATCTGAATTCTCTTCCAGCGAGTTTCCAGATTATCGGGAGAATCACCATAGAAGTAATGATTAATGGATGAGTAAAATAATTTGATTTTATAATTCAAATAAGTATCAAAAATTCTATTGGATCTATGTTCAAAGCCAAGGTATTGATTTCTCAATCCACCAAAGAAATGTCCACCAATTTCAGTTCCTGTTCCATTAAAATTTTCATCACGAATATCAATCCCGATTTGAACATTTCGTTCGTTATCACTTCTCAATCCAAAACGGGCAAGTCCAGTATTTCTCTCATTAACTTTGAAAATTAAATTTTCTCTTCCAGAATCCTGTCGATAAAAAGCAAAGACATTATCAAACAAGTCTGTGGCTTCTAAATTAACCAGACTTTTTCTCAGATCATTAATATCAAAAACGCGATTTTTATCTACCTGAATTTCTCTCTCAATAATTTCAAGTTTGGTCTTACGATTTCCAATAACAATTATTGAATCAAGCTCACCAGATGTAAAGTAAATACTTAAAACACCATTTCTTTGATCAAAATCAATTTTATCAACACTAATTAAAGAATAGTTAAGCTCTCGTAATTTTCTTAAAATGTTTAGAACCTCATCAACTACATGTTGTTCATTTAGCTTTTTGCCCTTTAATCTCACAATCTCGTCAGTTAATCCTAATTGTTTTAAAATGGCAAAGTTGTTTAAATAGACTTCTCTAATTATTGGTTTTTCTTTCCAGTTTACTTTGTAATCATATTTATTATTGTTTTTTGTTAAAACCATTTCTATTGGAATAAAATCTTTATCACATAATTCATAAAATTCTTTTAAGAGATTTGAAGACTTTGGTTTATTTTGATTCAGCAATCGAAGAATTGCAACATCAATTTGAGTATTTCCACTGGCAGAATAATTCAAGTTTTCTATTTCGAATGAACTTGCCTCTAAACTATTCGAATAAAAATTTTCGATTTTTGATTTTATTAAAGCTATATAATTTTTAGCTTCCTGATAGCCTATTTCAATTAAAGAATCGAGTCCAGAAAAATTTGTTGCAAGATGATTTATCTGTGGAGTAATTACGAAATCAGCTTCTCTCTTATCAAGTTCTTCAATTGTTTTAAGTGGAATGCTCACCACTTGATCAGCGAGATACCAGGGAAATTTTAATTCTTCTTCGCCTCTTAATGGGCTTGTTGTATTCACAGCAATTACAATATCAGCACCCAATTGCTTTGCAATACGAACTGGAATATTTGCAACTAATCCGCCATCAGCAAGCAAAAAGGAATCTCGTTCAATTGGCGAAAGTAAAAAAGATACGCTTGAACTTGCCCTCATTGCTTCACCAAGATCGCCGTCAGAAAGTACAACCGGTTTGCCAGTGAAAAGATCAGTGCAGACAGCTCTAAATGGAATTAATAATTCATCAAAATTTTTTTTCTGATGAATTGGAGCCTGAATGATTAGTTGATTCAAAAAGTTAACTAAATTTTGTCCACGACTTATTGAAGTTGGAATGACTATATTTAATCCATCGAGTTCTAATGCAAGAATGCTTCGATCTTCAGTGATTTTTTGATCAACAAATAAATTTGTTCTTCGTTTTTTAGTGGTGACTGAAATAATTTCATCCCAATTCGTTTTCGTGATTATAGAATCTAATTGATCAACAGTGTAGCCGCTTGCAAAAAGACCGCCCACAATTGAACCGAAACTTGTCCCAACAATTAAATCAGGAATAATATTATTTTCAATCAATGCTTTAAGAACGCCAACCTGAGCAGTGCCTCTTGCACCTCCGCCCGATAGAACAAGAGCAACTCGAGGTTTTTGAACAGGGATTTTTTTGGTGAGTCCAAATGGTAATGGCGCTTCTCTAAACTCTGTACGAATTATTTCCTGAGCAAAGACATGATTAATAAGTAACAACGCAATGAATATTTTAAAACTGAAACGCATTGCATTCTGTAAATTCTAAAATTTACCTTTGGCTAATCTTTTCCTTCTTTCTTTAGAATTTTGCTCAGCTTGTTCCATCAACCTTTGCATAAAGCCTTTTTTGGCTTTTTTATCAACTGGTTTTAATTCAATCTGAGGTGAAAACTTATTCATATAATATTGCTGAGCAATTGAAAACAGGTTAAACATGAAGTAATAAAGATTCAATCCTGAAGGAAAGCTATTGAAAAGAAGTGTGAAAAGAATCGGCATAATATAAATCATCGCTTTCTGCCTTGGATCGGTCACACTCATCTTTTGTTGAATAAACATAGTTAAACCAAGCAGAAGTGCAAGACCACTAATTTCATTTATCGCAAAAATTGGTAATCTAAATGGAAGATGTAAAATTGTATCTGGAATTGACAAATCCTGAATCCACCACACAAATGGCTGCTGTCTTAATTCAATCGTAGCTCTGAAAAGTCCATAAAGTGCAATTAGGATAGGCATTTGTAAAAGAATTGGTAAACAACCGCCAGCCGGATTAATTCCATAAGTTTGATATAACTTCATTACTTCCTGATTCATCTTTTGAGGATCATCTTTATATTTTTCTCTGATTTCATTCATCATCGGCTGAAGCAGTTGCATCTTCTTCATCGAGTTCATGCTTTGTTTAGTAAGCGGATGAAGAAGAATCTTAATCAAGAGTGAAAAGATAATAATTACAATTCCATAGTTTGGAATAAATGAATGTAAAAACTTAAGTAATGGAAGCATCAAGTATTCAGCAATCGGTCTGATGATAAAAGTCAATCCCAGAAATGAACCAAAATCAACAAGTGCTGTCATTGTTGGGTGATGTGATTGAAGTGTGTTGTACTCAACTGGACCAAAATAAAAATTAAATGTATCAGTAGATCGATGTAAATTCGGTAAGTTTCTATTAATAGAAATTGAATATAAATCTTTAACACCGCCATTAGATTGATGAATTTTTTCACCTTTTAATTCTAATAAACCATCTGGATCTTGTTTCAATGGTAAAATCGAAATAACGAAATATTTATTTCTAACGGCAACCCAATCAAATACACCAGAAATCTTCTTATCAATTTTTTTTCCAAAGTCAGTAGCATCAAAAGTAAATAATTCATCAGCAGCATAATAATCAACTTTAGCAAATGCTGCTTCATCAAAAGTATTTTTTTCAACGAAACGAATTCCATTTTCCCAATCAAGGATGTATCTATTTCCAGAAATTATATTGCCTAAATTATAGAATTCAATTTCAGTTTTAACAAAATATTTATCTTTATAAAAAGTGAACTTTTTTCTAATGTACGATGAATCATTAACTTTCAAGATGAAACTTTTAATTACCGAATCCTGATCAGCAATAGAAACATTCGACTCAGAAAATTCAGGATGAAATTCGAAATATTTTGTATTGATTAATTTCCCATCCTGTGTAACAAATGATAAACTCAAATCACCGCCTAATTTAGTATTAATCAATTGAACAGGTCCGCCATACCATTCTTTGTATTTCTTCAAAAAGAATCGATGAAATTTTCCGCCCGTTGAATTAATTTCTGCTTTATAAAGAGGAGTTTCTACCGAAACAATTTTATCGTTTCCTCTCTCAACCTTTGAAAAATAAATTCCAAGCGAGTCAATTACCTCTTGATTCTCAGATGAACTGGTTACCTGTGTTTGTTTTTCATCTGCTTTAGGTGCTTGAATTTCTTTTTGCACATGAGTTGAGTCTATTTTTCCCCTTTGTGTTTGATTCGGTTGAGGTGCGTTATACCATAACCAGATCATTAAAACTAAACCAATTAAAATAAACGCTAAAACTGAATTTCTATCCATATTAAAACCTTTTAATTTTTTTACTCAAGCGGATCAAATCCTCCTTTATTAAATGGATTACATCTTAAAATTCGCCAGATTGATTTATAAAATCCTTTAAATACACCATATTTTTGAAATGCTTCAATAGAATATTGAGAACAAGTCGGATAAAATCTGCAGGAAGGTGGAAAAGCTGGAGAAATAAATTTCTGGTAAAACTTAATTAAATTAATTAACAAATTTTTCATCGATTAGCAATTTCCTTTTTTATCGTTTCAAATAATTCCAGAACATCACTTTCAAGTTCTTTGTACTTGATTTTTCTATTAAAACTCTCATTCAATTTAGAAGCTGAAATTATTAGATAAAGCTTTTTTGAATATTGTTCAAGCAACGAAAGAAGAGAGTGTTTGTTGAGTCTAAAAATTTCTCTTAACTTTCGTTTAACTTTATTTCTCCAGACTACTTTTCCACTTTTTCTTCCAATAACAAACGCAACTTTAATGAGACTTTCTTTTCTGGATTCAGGACTTAGATTTTCCAGAATGAAAGAGCATTTAATTCTTTGACTTTTCGAATAAAGTTTAGAACCGAAGAGTAAGGTTTTTTCAAATATTATTTTTGATTTTATTCTTTCACTTTTTGGGAAGCGGTAACGATGCAAAAGTTTTACTTCTCGTCACTTACGGTTAACTTTTTTCTTCCTTTAGCTCGTCTTCTTTTTAACACTGCTCTTCCATCTTTGGATTTCATTCTAGCTCTGAATCCATGCGTTCTTCTTCGCCTAATCTTACTTGGCTGATATGTTCTTTTCATTTAATACCCTTTATTTTATTCACATTGAATACACAAAGATAAAAATATTTTATTTTAGTAAAAACTTTGAGATGCTTAATTAAAAATGTAATTTTTTACATGAATTTAAGAGAATTTTCCACCAAAAAATTAACCAATACAAAGATTTTCAACTTATTTTTTTTCATCGGCGGTCTAATATTAATACTCTTTAGTTTTTCGCTGCATTTCAGTAATGATCCAACCTTTTTAATGATAACGCATCGTTCTTATTCACTAATTTGTCACCAGATGGAAGAAAGAACATTCTTTTTCAATGAAAAACCAATGTTCATCTGCAGCCGATGTTTCGGTATTTATTCTGGAGTTACTTTACTTTTTGGCTTATTTTTAATCAGCAATCGAATAAGAAATAAATTAATTGGTATCAAATCTCGCCAAATTCTATTACTTTCAATACCTCTTTTAATTAATTGGAACATTAATTTTATTATAAAGATTGATTCTACTAATTTCGTGAGGTTTTTAACCGGTTTTTTATTTAGTTTGATACCGGTTTATTATTTAAGTTTTCTAATAAATACCAATAAAAATGATGAATAAAAACAGATTTCTTCCAGCTTTAGTAACGGGATTTATTGTCGCAGTTTTAAGCATCATTCCAATTCTGCAGGTTGCAACTTGCTGCTTATTTGCACCGCTTGCAGGTTTTTTTGGAATAAAC
This sequence comes from uncultured Ignavibacteriaceae bacterium, assembly GCA_964527925.1. Taxonomy (GTDB): domain Bacteria; phylum Bacteroidota; class Ignavibacteria; order Ch128b; family Ch128b; genus Ch128b. Next base: position 40,973 of record CAZGQO010000009.1, on the reverse strand, counting down.
ATGTTTTATCTTCAAATAAAAAATTCAGAAGAGTACAAACTTAGACCAGCTGACGGAATTTCGATGGGTTTATTAATCGGGCTTATCTCTGGTTTTTTTGAATCAATCTTTCAGACATTGTTAATACTTGTTTCAAAAGATAATCCCATTTATGACTCAATCATTTTATTACAGCAATATTTACCCGACATTCAAATTCCTGAAATTTTAAATGATATCTCTCGTGAAATTGATGAACGCCGATTTTCTTTTCTTCTCACATTAGTAATCTTCTTTAATACAACAATTATAAATTCCATTTTTGCCTCAATTGGAGGTTTAATCGGAGTTTCAGCAATTAACAAAAGATTAATAAACAAAGATAAATTATACTAACAAAATGGTTATTCATTAATCTATGATTGCAGTATTTCTATTTTATATTCATGTAATTTTTGGTCTTTATGTTTTTACAAAACGCTGGCAGGAAGAAGGGATTGGTGCTGCTGTATTAATTCTGATTTTTATTGGAATTATTTTTTCAGTTGGATGGACTATCTCTTATTTAATTGCTTCACTTATTTTCCCCCCTGAAGGATTAGGAAAGTTTTATAACAGAGATACTATTTCACTAACAATCGTTACAATTTTTGAATACTTCTTTTATACAAACTACTTTAGAGGGAAAAGCAAGAAAAAGGAATCTCTAATTTAGTTATTCCAATCTATATGGAATTGTAATTATAACTGTTTGTTCAAATTGAACCTGGTCCGGTCGAAGTGGTTCGAATTTCCATGTCTTTAATGCTTGAATTGCTGCATCTTCTAATTCAGTATCAGCTTTAATTAACGGAACCGGCGAAACAACTGAACCATCCGGCAGAATGATAAATTTAATTTTAATATCAATTTCTTTTTGAACATTTGGTGGGAATTTTGGTTTTTCCCAGCGTAAAATTTTTCTCGTACCTCGACCTCCCCAATCAAAACTAAATCCACCTGAACCAATAATTTGATCACCAGTGTTAGTCTTTGAACTTCCTTTAGACTCACTTACATTTTGTGGTTTCGAAATTTTCTTATTCTCGGTATCCTTTTTCTCATTTTTCACAATCTCATCAAAATCATGTTTTACTCTTGGTGCTTCAATCTTTTCTTTGACTTCTTCTCTGGTAGATTGTTCTTGTATCAAATTTTTAGAATCATCAACTGCCTCTGTGGTACCTAACCTGCCAGCACCAGGACTGCCAAAATCAACGGTCACATAATCGATTTCATTCACAGCTGTACCAAGGGAAATAAACGAGAATAAAAACAACAATAGGCAATGAAATAGAAATGATATTAGATATGTATATTTTCTATTAACAAAAATCCTCTTCATACATTTTCTTTTTCAGTCGTAATTGTAAATTTAACAACACCTGTACTTTTTGCGATATCAATGACTTTAATCAATATTTCTATTGGAACTTCTTTATCAGCTCTGATGACAAGATTTGGTTCTTTTGATTGCGGTTTTGATTTCAATATTCTATCGGCAAGTTCTGCTAAACTAATTTTATCACTGCCAAAGTAAATATCATTCGTTCTTGTAATCGTCACAATGAGATGATTCTCATTTACAGTTTCTGATGTTTCAGATTTTGGTAATTTGACTTGAACACCTGTTGTAATTACAAATTGAGATGTTAAAAGAAAAAATATTAGCAAAAGCATTACTATATCAGTCAGTGAAGAGTAATTAAATGCGGTTAGTAATTTGTTTTCAGATTCAAATTTCATTTCGTCTTACTGAATTCTTTTTCATAAATAACATCAATAAAATCTGTAGATGTAATTTCCATTTCAGAGATGAGTTTGTTAATCTTTGAAACAAAATAGTTATAAAAGAGATACGCAATTATTCCTACCGAAAGCCCAAATGCAGTTGTTAGCAGAGCCTCCCAGATTCCTCCAGCTAGATCAGTAGGAGAGGCATTTCCACCCAGTGATTCGATTTTGATAAAGGCAGAAATCATTCCTGTAACTGTTCCTAAAAATCCTAATAATGGAGCAACACCAGAAATTGTTGCTAAAACCGAAAGACCTTTTTCAAGTTTATAAATTTCTTGTTTACCAGCACTTTCAATTGATTCTTTAATTCTTTCCATTCCAAAATGATATTTCGAAAGTCCTTTTCTGACAATGTTTGCAATTGGAGAGTTGAATTCAGAACAATAATTAATTGCTTCGACAATATCACCTTTTTTCATGTGTTCTCTGATTTGAATCATAAAACGAGGCACATTTACAGAAGCCTGTCGAAGCACAAAATATCTCTCTATTACAATTCCAATAGTTATAATTGAACATAAAAGAATGGGCCACATAAGTAGCCCACCCTTTAGAAAACCTGTCAAAAGATCCATTTGTGAATTATCTCCTGTTTACAAAAATATCTTCTTTTTTAAGTGTTAATCTTAAGTTATGATAGTCTTTTGCAGCGGCATCTTCATCTGCATAATAACCTACTTTCACCCTATAAAGCGTACCTACACCAGGAACATCAGCCGATTCTACAAACGCTCGAAAACCTTTGTTCCGTAATTCTTTTGCAAAAGCATCAGCAAATTTTTTGACCGAATATGAATTAACCTGAATATAGAAATCTCCTTGACTTGAAACTTTTGATGTTGTTGTACCAGTCGTACTTAAAACTCTTTTTCGTTGAATTGGTTTAGTTTTTTCTTGCGGAGTGATAGTTCCTGTTATCTTTTTCTCTTCTTGCACAATTACAGGAGGTTTGGTAACCTGAGTAGTTTGTTGTTTGACTTCTTTCTCTTTAGTTCCTGGTGTAACTGGTTCTTCAACAATCATTGAAGTTTTTTCCTTGATGTCTGTATCTGAAGGAGTTGCAAAAGTATATTCCTCCGGTGCGATAATTATCTGTTTGCCTCCTGGTTTTGAAGGTTGCCTTTCGACTACAACTGGTGGAGATATTTCTTTTTGTTGCGTAACAACAGGTTCCTTTTTAGTTTCAGTTACATCAGTACTCAATGCCCAGTAAATTCCGACTCCAATGATTCCCAGCAATAAAATAATTAAAGTCACCCATAAAGCACTTGAAGATTCTCGAGTGCTTTGTCCACCAGAAATAGGGCTACTGGAAGTTCCTCCAGTGCCAGTTCTTGGTTGATATGTACCAGAACCTAACGGTGCACCACCAACTAAATCTTCCCCATAAGTAAATTTAGGTTTATCTTGATTGAGGTTCATTTCAGGCATTTCTGAAGCCTCCTCTTTTTCTTTTAGTGTTTCAGAAGTTTTTTGAACTTCTTCCTGAACTTCTTTGTGAGTTTCAACTTCCTGAACTTTTTGCTCAGCTAATTTTAATGCTTCAAGTAGCTCGTCTGATAAACTCAATGCTTCAGAACCAGTCTCAACAAATTCTTTTTCTAATTTTTCTTCACCTTCAGTGGTTTCTTCTTTTTCTTTTTCAATTTGTTCTTCTTTCTCTGGCGGCATGATTGTAACTCGTTTTTCAATTTCTCTTTCAGCTGCTTCTTTTAAAATTTTTGGTTTTTCATCTTTGAATTTTACGTTAATATCTTCTGAAACATTTGAAGATGGGGAAAACGAAATTCTAAATTTTTCGGGGATTTCGATTTCTCGATTCAACAATGCACTAAACTTTTTGGTAGCTTTAGAGATTTTTGGGGTGAATGTACCGAAATTTGAAATGAATACTTTTTCTCCATCACTTAAGGCAGATTTTATTTTTTCGAACAAGAGGTTTAGTATGGAATCAACTTCCTGCGGAGTTGAACCAGTTTTATTTGAAATTATTTCAACAAATTTTTTCTTATCCATTATTCAGTTGTCTTAAAAATGTTCTTTGAAGGTTTAAAAATAAAAATCTCCTTCGGCGGAATTAGGATTAAATCACCTGTTTTGGGATTCACTCCTTTTCTCTCTTTCCTGATTCTCTTTTCAAATTTACCAAAGTTTGTAAATGTAATTGAACCATTTTCTTTAACAACTTCGAGGATTGTTTCTAATATCGCATCCAGAACTTCACTAACTTTTTTTTGAGTTAGATTAGTTTCTTTTGCTATTTGTTCAATTAAATCAGATTTCGTCATTTTCAAAACCTGGTTGTAATGAATAGTAAAATATCAATCGGTTTTTCATTGTAATTATACCATCTGAAATTATCTTTGTTCAATATATTTTTTAATTCAAGACCAACTTTCATAAAATTCCATATTCTATATTCAAGACCAAATTCAAAATTTGAATATGTTCCTACTTCTAAAGTTCGATTAATATCTCCGTAACTATTTGAATAATACAAAAAACTTAATCTTAAAGAAAGTGGGAATTTAAAATAATAGATGTAAGATGTTTTTAAATAAAGTGGTGGTGTGTGAGGTTCTTCTCTGGTTGTTTTTTTAAGCTTTGAGTTGACATATCTAAGATTTAAGAAATAATCTCCATATTTTTTAAAGTTTATATAAAGATTAGTGTTCAACTCGAAGACCGAAGTTTCAAGTTTATCAAAGCTAAATAAACCTGGATTAGCTGTATCGTAAATGAAGACATTTTTTCCACTGACATTAAAATAAGAGATTTCAAGCTTTAAATTACTCGCTTGATCAAAATAGATTACATTTCCTAATCCAATTCTGTTTTTTATTCTTTCAATACTATAATTAAACGAAAGTGAATCCAGGTATGGATTAAAATTCCACAAATCAATTGGTGTTCTGTTGTAAAGTTTGTTTTCATAGAAAATTGTCAGATTCCAGAAACTAGATAAGCCAAAACCAACTCTAACACTCGGAGCGAGAAATTGACTACCTTTTTCATTTTCTGATTGATAGTCCAATCTTGTAATTATATTAATTGTATTGAATAGTTTTCTAAAATAAAGTTCACCGTTTGCTGAAAGAAGCAGTTTATTGATTGTAGTATCTCTCGAAATTTTATAAAGAATGGGCTGTGCTGTAGCGTTTAACTCAAAATGTTCGAATGTTGATCTTAATGTCCCGAATGCATTCAGTTCGAAGAATGAGTAGTTCCAGCGAGTTAATTTCTGAAAATTAGACGCACCACCAAGAGTAAGATTGAATTCTCGATAAAGTAAATTCTCCATATTACCTGATAATGAAAAAACAATATTCTTATTGAACAAATCAGGCATATTAGATTTGAAATTTGAATAGTTATGATACTTAAGATTACTTAATAAATTTACTCTTGCTGGCGGTTGTCCTTCTTTTTTAATTATGTAAGAGCCTCTTATAAATGCATCACCAATTAAATATTTTGAATTTGGCTGATATGATTTTGAATTTTCAAAATTAGAACCCAGTGAAAAATTAAACTTATCTAGATGACTTGAATAAAAGAATTCGAAATCAGGAAAAGAATAAATTGAGAATCCTAATTTTGACCTGCCAAAATATTTTTTAGTTTTATCCAGAATGGGAGGTTGTTGTTTAGTTGGATCTGATAATCCTTCTAATGAAAGTTCCTGCACACTAATTTTTGGCAAAATAAATTCTTTTGAAAGCGGCGAAATTAATGGTGCAGATGCTTTTTCAAGTTGAGGCACATCAACTTTAGCCTGACCTGTGATAACAAAATCTGGTAATTCAATTTCTGGAATTTTAGAAAGAGATGTATCAATCTGTGCAAAAATTAATTTATGAAAAAAAATTAAAGCTGTTATTAAAATAAATTTTTTCATCGCAATGTTCTTAGTTTTCTTTTTGCTTTGGTACCTAATTCACCTTTTGGATCCAGCTTTAGTACCTCATTATAAAACTCACGAGCTTTTTTCTTGTCTTTTTGTAGTTCATAAATTTCTGCGACTCTAAATAAACCTTTCACAAGCCAATCAAAATGACCAGCAAAGGCATATCTTAGTTTTAAAAATTCTGTTATTGCATCTTTATAATTTTTATTTTGAAATAGAATCTCACCAATTAAGTATTGACTCTCGGCACCAAATTCGTCATTTCTCAATTCAACTACCTTTCTAAATAAAGCTAACGCAGAATCTGGTCTTGAATTCATTTCAATTTTTGCAAGTTCAAAAATTGAACGTGAATAAAATCCAGAATCCTTAAATTTTGTTGTCACCTGATCAAAATGAATTTTTGCTTTTGAAGTTTCACCCAAATCAGCGTAACATTTGCCAAGCCAATAATAAGCTTCAGGAATTAAGTTCGAATTTGGATAATTTTTTATTAAAGCTTCAAATTGTTGAATTGCTTTCTCGAAATCTTGTTTAATCCTATAAATATTTCCGATCTCAAGAATTGCATCATCAACAAGTTCATCATTTGGAAAATTCCGAACTATAAACTGTAGGTTATAAATTGCATCATCATAAGCTTGAATCTGCGAAAACGATTTAGCAATTGAAAAATATGCAATTGGTACTAAGGAGCTACTGGGGAAGAATGAAATAAATTCTCTATAGCTTGTAATTGCTTCCTGAAATCTCCTTTGTGATAAATATAGATCACCCTTTTTTATTAAAAGTTTATCAAGATGTCTATTGCCTGGATTAGCTAGAACAAATTCAGTAATTGTTTGTGCCGCCTGATCAATTTTGTTCTGAGCAACATAAGCATATTGAATTCCATTTATTGCATCAATAACAAATGGACTCTGAGGATATTTATCAAGCACAAGTTTATAGTTTTCAATTGCTAAATCATATTTACCAAGATTGAAATAAGCATCACCGATAGAATAATATGCTAGGGGCACAATTGGTGAGTTACTGAAATTTTGAATTACTTTTCTGTATTCTTCAATGCTTGCTTCATATTTTGCTTGCTTGAATCGAATCCAGCCAATCAAAAATTGAACTTCATCCGCATATCTTGAAGATGGATATTGAAGTAAGAACCTTCGCAATTCTTCAATCGAACCATCTAAATTTCCTGATCTATATAATGCCTGAGCTAATTGATAAGAAACATAATCATTCCCTTTCGCTTCTGAATCAGAAAAATACTCTCGATATAAATCAACTGCTTTTTTGAAATTTTTCTGGGCATAATAGGAATCAGCTAACCTTAATTTCACTTCACTGTAATGATTTGAATAAGTAAAATCTTCCAGAAATCTCGTAGATAGTTGAATTACATTAGAAAAATTTTTCAGATTGAAATGACTGTAAATTAATCCGTAGAGGGATAGTTCTTTTAAATCGTCGTCATTGGTTTTCTTTATCACTTCTTCATATTCTTTGGTTGCATCTCCGTATTGTTTTTTGATGAAATAGGATTCACCCAGGTAAAATCTGACCTTATCAATCTCTCTAATATTTTTTCGATCTAGAATTTGTTTCAGTATTGTAATTGCAACATCATAATTATTCAAGTAAAAGTTTGAAATTGCCAATCCAAGCAGTGCATCACCATAATCTTCACTTGACGGATCTATTAGACTTACTGCCAACTCATAACTTGCTTTAGCTGTTCTGAAATTTTTTTTTTCTAATGAAATTGTACCAAGAATCAAAGCAGCACTTGAACGGCTTATATCATCAGTTGTATCTTCTACAACCTCTATTAAAAACTTTTCTGCATCCTGAAATCTTTTTAACTCATAATTAATAATTCCAATTTGCAGTTTGGCTTTCGATTCGTAAGAACTTCCTGGATACTGCTTAAGGTACTCTAAAAATTCTTTGATTGCTTTTTCATTGTTTTGAAGATTTCGACTGATAAATCCTAACCAATAAAGAGATCTTTCACCCAACGAATCTTTAACCGTTGATAACTCCAAAAAGATTTTATGTGCCTGTTCAAATTTATTTTGTTGATAATACGACCAGCCTAATCCATATTTTGCTGGTCTAACCATTGGTGAGTTTGGGAATCGACTTACAACATTTTGAAATTCAACCTGAGCTTCATAGAATAATCCAATTTTATAATAACTATTTGCAAGAATGTAGTAAGCTTCGCCAAGAGTTGCCTGCGATAAAGATCTAATTCGTGGATCGGTTAATTTCTTGATTGCTTTATTGAAAGAACCATTAGTATATAAAGTAAAGGCAGCTCTCACTAATCCGTGAGCTATTAATTCTGAATCTGGAAAATCCAGAAGAAGTTTTTCGTAGTAATACTCAGCCTTATCATACAAACCTAATTTTTCATACAAAAAACCAAGAGAAAATAAAGTATGGTCAAGTTTTGAATTAGTCTGACTGTTTTTAATTGCTTCGAGATAATGAAATTCAGCTTTATCAAGTTTGTTTGTGATAGAATAAACTTCCCCAATCCAGTAATGAGCCAAGCCCAGATATTTGCTGTCAATATGATTTTGTAAGAATTTCAGGAGAAATTTTTCAGAGTTGTCATAATTTCCTGTAGTGAAATAAATCTGCCCCAATCTAAGAAGAGCAAGATCAACATTTCTGTCATAAGGAAATTTAATTACGTAATTTTCAAGATCGAATGTTGCATCAACAAACTCATTTAATTTGAATTTGATATCTCCCAGGAGAAAATGAATCTGGGAAAGAGATTCGTAACTAAGTTCTTTTGATTCTTTTATTTCATTGAAAATCTTATAAGCTTCAGCATAAAAGCCTTCATCATAGAGTTGAACACCTTTTTCAAACTTTTGAAATGCATCTTGAGCAAATATTGATCCAACAAGAAAAAGAATCAAGAAAAGTGCATGCTTCATATGATCAAAAATATAAAATATAAAACACTTATAAAAAGGACAGAGAAAAGATTAACAAAATCATTATCAATGAAACTAATACCCTTTAATCGTACAGTATCTTTTCCACAATGAATTTTCTTTTCAGTTATTTTATTGCAACTCATACATTGAAATTTTACCTGTAGAGTAGATCCCAAAAAACTATCAAATAAATTTCCCAGAACACTAAAAAAAATCAATATTAAAATTTGATTTATACTTAAGTGAATAAAGAACATCGAACTTAAAATTATAACAAAAGCACCTGCAATGCCTCCTAATGTTCCTATTAAAGATATTCCACCAGATATCCCTGGTTCAACTTTTTGAAAGTTTGTTATCAAAACAACTTTTCTGGCAAACAAAGTCCCAATTTCTGTTGACCATGTATCAGAGGTAGAAATAGCAACTGATAAGATGTAGATAAGATACCAGTGTATGTTTTCACCCTGAATCAAAAAATTTAATATACAAATAAGCAAAGGTACACCACCATTTGCCAGAACTTGTTTGTAATCTCGTTGACTTCCTTTGTCTATTAAATCTTTTAAGTTTTTTGAATTCAGTCTATCAACAATCTTTGATAAAATTGAGGATAATAAGAAGAAAGTCACAATTGGAACTGTCCATTTCCAGCTACCCAATCCATAAATAAATAAAGCGAGTAAAAATGTTAATAATGAACCTCCAAGATCAAGAAACTTAAATTTGTATGATAGAAAAGAAACAATCAAACCCAGTAAAAAAGCAACAAGGAACGTATCGAGTTCAATTCCCTCAATAAAAAAAATTGCACTAAGCACTGAAATACTAATCGGAAGAAATAAATTATCACTACCGAAAGTTGATAATACTTCGGTTATTCCACCAACCAAAGAAATAATCAATACAGCAAAAAGAAAAACTCCAAATGGATAACTTAAGAAATTGAACTTATCCCAGAGGGTAAAATAAAGAATAATTAATATTAAAAGAGAGGATAAAATAAATGCAATTAAACCGTTGAGCGTTTTAGGTTCGGCGGTGATTTTAGTAAAGATTTTATTTTTTGAAGACGAACCAAATAAACCAGCTAATGCATCACTTAATGAAAAAACTAAAAAGCTTATAGAAATGATAAATTTGTTCATTTTCCAGAACAATAGAACAACAATTAGAAAAGCTAAGGGATAATAAACAATTCCATAATTTCTTTGAGTTCGATCATCAATCCCCCTAAGAATACTTTTTCTGATAAGAAAATAATTACTTATAGTGAATAATGATCCAACCGTCACAACCAATAAAAAGCTATCTACAATAAATGGTATATAAGCTATTAATATACCCGAAACAACATGCAACAACTTTCTTGAAAGTTCCAGCGAAATATACTTTTTCCTCCCTGCATACTCAAAGAATATCAGAAATAGAATTGTAATGAATGCGAGAAAAATTATTTTTAGAATTTCATTCATAGACTTTTTGAAAATACTAATTTTATTAAAAATCTTTTATTTGTTTAAAATAAAAAATGCCGCCCACAAGGAGCGGCATTAATATAGGAGGTTATTTTATTTAGGGAGGTTTTTTATTTCGTATTCACAAATAGCGCGACATGATGGATCTTTTCGACCTTCTTCAAACGCTAATTTTGCATCCTGAAGCTTGCCTAAATTTTTAAGTGCAAGACCTTTATAATATAAAATTCCACCTTTAGAAACTTTTTTTCTATATTTCAAAGCATTATCGGCTGCAGAAAGAGCTTCATTGTATTTACCACTTTCTACAAAAGCTCTTGCGAGGGCAAGATAAGCTGCATCATTTTTCTCATCATATTTCAATGCATTCTTCAAAGATTCAATTGCTTTGTCAGGTTCAAAGCTGCTTAATTGCTCATCTGCTAATTTCAAGTATGAGAGTGAAATATTTTTTTGAACTTGAGATTTAAGCTGAAGATTTTTGGTAAGCTCTAAAGTCTTGAGAAAATTATTTATTGATGCCTGATAATTTTTTCTTGAATATTCAAGGGTTCCAAGCGCATTATATGCAAGGTCGAATTCAGGTTTTATAGAAATAACTTTTGTAAGATTTTTATATGCTTCATCAAGCTGATTCATTCTTCGATGAGCTATTCCTTTCTGATAAAGAATTCTATAATCTTCCTGAATTTGCAGAGCTTTATCATACAATTGAATAGCGGCCGAATAATTTCCTTCTTTCATTTTCTGATTGCCCTCGTTGTAGAGCTTTGCAGCTTCAGGATTCATTTCCTGGCCGAATGCATTCAGATTAAAAAATAAAAGAATTACTATTATTCCTATTAAGGATTTCATTTTTACTCCATTATTTATTGGGAAAAATAACTCTACTAGAAATAAGAAAATTAGTGCGGAAGGCGGGACTTGAACCCGCACGCCTTTCGGCGCCACCCCCTCAAGATGGTGTGTCTACCAGTTCCACCACTTCCGCAAAGAACTGATGCAAAAATAAATTTTTAGTGAAAAAATTACAACTCAAGGATGGTTTTGATAAAAGTATAATAACTCACTGAATACCTTTGTTTCTTCTCATCATCAATAATTTGTTAAGTTCCCTCATAAAATTGCGTTCCAATACAAAATATCGTGCAACCTTAAATGCTGGTAAGATATTCCTTAATTGATTGTGAAACTCAATTCTATTTCGAATTAATTCCTGCTCAATTTCATTTAATTTCTGTACGATTTCTTCAAATTTTTCGTTCTTAAATTTCTCTTCATTTTTAGAGATTCTTTCTAATTCATCAAGTAATCTATCTCGTTCTCTTTGAAGTTTCTGAACTTTATTCTGATGGTCACTATAAGCAGGGAAAAATTTTGCTGCTTCTTGCTCGCTGAGTTCTAGGGTTTCAATTAATTTTATCTTTTTAAATTCTTCCAATCTCTTACGCTGTTGATTTTGCATTCCAAAAGGCTGCGCATAAAGTTGACTTAAGAATAAAACAACTGTTAACACAATATTTAAAATTTTCATTTTTAGCTCCTTAATAATTTTTCAAATCAAGTTGTGAAAGGATTTCATTTAATTCCTGATCACTTAGTTTACTCAAATTTTCTACAGGATCATTCATCAATCCATTAAGTAAATTACTCTGATTTTGATATTCATTTATTAATTCCTGTTTTAATTCATTAAAATCTGTATGATTTAAAATAGATTCACCAAAATTTTCTATGATAAAGTTTTCGTTGAGATAAATATCAAGAAAATTAGTTGAAAAGTTTGAATCAACTTCAGTTTCAGTTTTTGTTTTCAAATCAGCTATCTCCGAATTACGACTGTTTATATAATCATTCATATAAAACATCACAGCAAATGCGATTAAAATCATAACTGCAAAAGATAATGCAGGTCTAAAACTCAGAATATTCCATTTGGTAGTTGACGCTTTTGAGATGATTTTATCAGGAGTAATTGACTGCAAATAAAACTCTTTCGATTCAATGAATTTTTCATTCTCAACTTTCAAATTCTGAAACATTTTTTCCATCTCGTCAAATTCTAATTTACACTTGTTGCATGTTTTAATGTGATCAAAGAGCTGACCTTTTTCAGTTTCATTGATATCATTATCAAAAAATCGAACTATTAAATCTTGAAATTTTTCACAGTACATTTTTCAACTCCTTTTGCAATTTATTAACTGCATGGAAATAATTCGCCTTGAGTGCACCAACCGAAGTTCCAAGTATTTCTGATATTTCTTCGTATGTAAGTTCATCATAATATCTCAATGTGAAAACCGTTCTTTGTTTTTCAGGCAATTTTTTCAGTGCTTCCTGTATTTTGTTAGACAATTCATTTTCTCTAAAGCTTAATTCAGGTGATTGCCTTTCATCCTTAAAAAGCCATTCGTCGACATCTTCAAAATCAAAAAAACTTCTGAGTTTTTTCTGTTTTAAAAGATTCAATGAAAGATTAGTTGTAATTCTGTAAATCCATGTGTACAGCGACGATTCATTCCTAAAATTTTTCAATTCCTTGTAGATTTTAATCAGTGTTTCCTGAGTTATATCCTTAGCATCCTCATGATTACCAAGCAATCGATAGGCAGTCAGATAAATTTTTCGTTTATATTTTTCAAATAAAGCATTAAAAGCAGATTCATCCCCTTCAAGAAAACGATCAATCAAAACCTTATCATCTATATTTTTTTTCATCGAAATATTGACAAATGATAAAGATTATCAGTTTAAAGTCATAAAAATTAAATACAACAGAACTTAAATTATTAAAATTTATCAACCATTTATTAAACCTTTAACCATCAATACACATATTACAAAGAATTAATTAATTTTGCTTTCAACAAGATAAACTTAATAACAAATCTGGAGAACTAATATGAAGATCAAATTTGGTACAGATGGCTGGCGCGGCATAATCTCTGATGATTTTACTTTTGAAAACCTAATCAAAGTATCTCTGGCAACAGCAAAATATTTTTCAACTCACCCTAAAATCAATAATGGAATTGTGGTAGGATTTGATGCAAGATTTTTATCTGACGCGTATGGTAAGCTTGTAGCTCAGGTTCTTGCTTCAAGAGGGATTAAAGTTCTTCTTGCAGATAAAATGGTCTCTTCACCTATGGTTTCGCTGGCAGCTAAAAATATGAATATAGCTGGCGGAATAATGATTACTGCTTCCCACAATCCACCCAAATACAATGGATTTAAAATTAAAGGTGACTTTGGTGGATCAGCTCATCCCGAAATGATTACTGAAGTTGAAAAAGAATTAATGAATGTCGAAAGCAATTTCAAACCAGAAGATTTTGATTCATTGGTTGACACTGAAAAAATTATTCTTACCGACCTGAGGAGTTACTATAAAGCTTACATTCAATCAAAATTCGATTTGAACAAAATCAAAAACTCAGGATTAAAAATTATCTACGATTCAATGTATGGTTCCGGTCAGGGATTTATGAATGAATTACTTGGAATTGATGAACTACACAACGAACACAATCCACTTTTCGGAAAAGTAAATCCTGAACCACTCGAAGAAAATCTTAAAGAACTTTCAAAAACTGTGGTCGAGAAAAATTATGATATTGGTCTGGCTGTTGATGGCGATGCTGATAGAATTGGTGCAGTTGACGAAAAAGGAAATTTTGTCGATTCTCACAAGATATTCTCACTTTTGCTTAAATATCTTTATGAAAAGAAAAATCTCAGAGGAATGGTTGTAAAAACTTTCTCAACCACCGAAATGCTCAACAAAATGTGCAAGAAATATGGACTCGAAATTACAGTCACTCCAGTTGGCTTCAAACATGTTTGTAAATTAATGCTTGAAAAAGATGTTCTAATTGGTGGTGAGGAGAGTGGTGGAATTGGCGTCAAACTCCATTTGCCAGAAAGAGATGGGATTTTCCTTGGTTTACTTTTAACAGAATTAGTTATCGATTATCAGAAACCATTAAGTGAATTTGTAAAAGATCTTGAAGATGAATTTGGTCCTCATAAATACAAGAGAATTGATATTCACACAACCGAAGAAATTAAACAAAATATCTTAAGCAAATGCAAATCAGGAAATATTAAATCATTGAATGGCTATGAAGTCATTGCAACATCTGATCTTGATGGCTATAAATTTTTTGTTGAAAATGGCTGGCTGCTCATTCGTGCCTCTGGAACAGAACCAATTTTAAGATTTTATTCAGAAGCTGATTCATTCGAAAAAGTTGAAAAACTACTCGATGCTGGAATTAATCTCTAATTGATATGATTAAAAAGATTTTTGTATTAATCTTTTTGAGCTTTACTCACACAACTTTTGCTCAACAGAACGATTTTTTGTTTTCAGGACTGGAAATAGAACATAATGATTTAGCAATTACTCGTATCCAGAAAATTTTAATTAACGACCGTTCGGAATTTGAGACCTTAAGTTTTAACGAAAATCAATCTACTTCACAAAAAGACACTTCGAAAATAAAATGGCATTATCTTGGTCCTTTTATTGGTGCAACTTTAGCTGTAAATATCTCGCTTTACAAAATTTTTCAAGGTGCCTACTGAAACGAGGAAAAAACCAAGTTTCATACATTCAACGACTGGAACAATACTGATATGAAAATTGATAAACTTGGTCATATTTATTCAGGTATCCTTCTGACAAAAACTTCATACAAGATATTAAGATCTACAAATGTTCCTGAAAAGTATTCTGTATTGTTCTCAACTCTTTCAAGCCTTTTATCTCAAACGCAAATTGAAATTCACGATGCATATTTTAAGAATTGGGAATGGAGCTGGTGGGATTTTGTAGGAAATGTAATTGGTGCAGTTTATCCTCATTTGCAAAATTATTTCAAAGCATTAAAAGCAATCAATTTGAAATGGAGTTATCATCCTTCTCCTGCTTACAAAAAGGGCTGGTATGATTACTGGATTAAAGACTATGAAGGATTTACATACTATTTTTCATTCGATGTGAATTCAATTCTTCCAGAATAACTGGATAAATTCTGGTCTGACTGGTTAAACATAGCCCTTGCTTATGGAATGTAAAAAGTAAAACTTGGTAAAAACATCTGGAATAGTTCAGGAAGACCACTCGGTGATAGATAGTGGTACATATCTCTTGATTACAGCCTGACAAAAATTCTCAAACCAAAATCTGTTTGGCTGAAAGAAATTCTTGATTTATTAGATAACTTCCACCTCCCAGCAACGGCTGTCAGAATATCGCCTTCTACAATCTGGTATGGAATTTATTTCTAAAATTAATTGGATTTTTTTGATCTCTCTGTACTAAGCGTTTATATCAAAAATAC
This sequence comes from uncultured Ignavibacteriaceae bacterium, assembly GCA_964527925.1. Classification (GTDB taxonomy): domain Bacteria; phylum Bacteroidota; class Ignavibacteria; order Ch128b; family Ch128b; genus Ch128b. The sequence goes on along the minus strand of CAZGQO010000009.1, from coordinate 25,462 downwards.
CTTCAATCTTATTAAGATTAGTGAAAGTGTGACAGGCTCTAATTAGATCTGGAGATGTCAACACATCAGGTCCAATTACTCTTACAAACTTTCCTAACGAACACAAATAATTTACAAGAGGGGCAAAATCACCATCACCTGTAATCAAAACAACTTCATCCAGATAAGGTGCCTGGTTCAAAACTTCCATTGCCATCTCCAGATCCATATTAGCCTTAGTAGTTCCATCAGGTAATTTTTTTAATGGTTTCGAAACAACTCTGTAACCAAGCAATGCCAGATGATTCATAAAATCAATTTGCGATTTATACTCAGGGTCATAACAGGTAAAGACAGACATTGTAACAATAGAATTTTCTGATTTTAAGTAATCTCTCAGAGTGGCAAAATTAATTTTTGATTTTTGCTCTATTGTTTTAACAGCCATGTAAACATTCTGCAAGTCAATGAACACTCCCACGCGTTTCATCTAAATAGCCCTCGAGCAGTTCTTAATCATACAAGCGAAAGAAAAGAAACCTCTCCGCTCTTTACACCTTTCAGACTGAAAATTGATTCAGCCATATCCTTGATTTTTTTTGCTCTATCTTTGATTAAAATTACTTCGAGACAGTATTTTTCATCAATATGAATATGAGTTGTAGTTAATATAGATTTATAATTTTCATGTTGATAGGAAGTGATTTTATCTTCCAGTTCTCGTTGTGAATGTGAGTAAATGAAAGAAACTACTCCAAATACAATATCATTTTTTATTTCCACTTTTTCTTTGGCAAGGAGATTTCTAATTAAATCTCGAATTGCTTCGGAACGATTGTAGTAGTTTCTCTTTAGAAGATAGTTATCAAATTTATCGATCAGACTCTGCTCCATTGAAACGCCAAATCGATAAATATCTTCTGTTTTTTTTGATTTTCTGTATTTTCTTGGCATAGTTGACCCCATTATTTATTTGTTTAATGTTTACTTTTTCTTTTGTTATAAAAATTCAAATTTTATGAATTAACATTGAATTTAATCGTCGATACAAATTCATTTTTAATTGATTTATAAAGATTCAACAAAACTCTTTCGTTTGTCATTGGTGCCTTGAAAAAAACTTCCATATCAGGATTAAATTCTTTCATTGCTTTCAGAATAGCGAAATAAGCACCAATTCCATACATAAATGGCGGTTCACCAACTGCTTTGGATTTAAATGGTCCAAAAGGATTTGGTGAGTCTTCCAGGAAATGAACTTCAATATTTTCTGGTGCAAAATAAATATCTGGAACTTTGTAAGTAGATAAAGTATCTGTCAATAATTTACCTTTATCGTTATAGATTACTTCTTCAAGTATCATCCAGCCAATTCCCTGAACAATTCCACCTTCAACCTGACCAAGATCTACAGTTGGATGAATCGATTCACCAAGATCATGAACAACTTTAACAGAATCAATTTTATATGTTCCTCTCAGACAATCGAGAGTTACTTCAACAATTGCAGTTCCATAAACATGATAAGCAAAAGGATTACCCTTCGATTTTTCACGATCGAAATAAATATCTGGTGTTGCATGATGTGCTTGAGCAGAAAGACTAATTCTATTTAAGTAGGCTTTTTGAACAATCATTTGCCAATTTAATTCGGTAGGTTTTTTATTGAGAAAGAATCTTTCATCAATCAATTCTATTTGATCACCTTCTTGAGCATTTAGTTCTTTAGCTGCTAATTTTTTCAATCTCGAAAGAATAATTTCGCAAGCTTCCATTACAGCAAATCCATTTAAATCAGCTGCTTTGCTTGCAGCAGTTGGTGATGTATTTGCAGCACGGGTAGTATTTGTTGATTCAATTCTTATCCTATCAGTTGAAATTGAAAAAATTCTCGCAGCAATGTTCAACAATTTTGCATTTACACCCTGTCCCATTTCAACGGCTGCAGTGCTGATTCCAACGCTTCCATCGGTATAAACATGAACAAGTGCACTTGCTTGATTCAAGAATGTACTTGTAAATGAGATACCAAAACATATCGGCATAATTGAGTACGCTTTCTTCTTCAGTTTGTTTGTTCGATTAAATTCATCAATTCTGACTTTGATTTTATCAATCTCATATTTTCGTTCAAAAGTTTCATAACAGAGATTTGCACGGCAATTAAATGCACGCTGTCCGTACGGGAATTCATCTCCTTCTTTTAATAGATTAATTTTTTGTAACTGTTGATAATCTATTCCAGTTTCTTGAGCGGCTTTAAATAGAGCTGATTCAATTACAAACATTCCTTGAGGACCGCCAAACCCTCTGAAAGCAGTATTTGGTGGTAAATTAGTTTTACAACTATAAGCTGTAGCTTTCACATTTGGAATGTAATAAGTATTTGTACAGTGAAATAGTGTTCTTTCTAAAATTGCAGGGGAAAGATCAGCGGAAGCTCCTGCGTTCTGGTAAAAAACAACTTCGTAGGCAATAATCTTTCCTTCTTTATTCAAACCAATTTTGAAATCAGAAGAATAAGGATGCCTCTTACCAGTTAATCTTATATCTTCCTGTCTTGGCAAAATAATTTTTACGGCGGTTTTTAATTTTTTCGCAGCAAGTGCTGCCATTACTGCCCAGTGAGTTGCCTGATCTTCTTTGCCTCCAAACCCACCACCGAGTCTTAAAACATCTACTTCAACTTTATTCATCGAAGTATTTAATACACGTGCTGCTATTCGTTGAACATGAGTTGGATTTTGAGTAGATGAATAGATTTTTATACCGTCATTATCAACTGGAAAAGCTATTGCACCCTGAGTTTCGAGATAAAGATGTTCCTGACCACCTGATTCAACTTTTCCTTCAACGATATAATCACATTCTGACCAGGCTTTTTCAACATCGCCCAATGAAAAAACTCGAGGCGGCATTATCAAAGAACCTTTTTCAAATGCAATTCTTGGATCAAGAATAGGCTCTAGTTCTTCTATCACGCAAATGATTTTTTTAGATGCTTTTTTCGCAGCTAAAAAATCTGACGCAACAACGAGAGCTATAGGATGACCAACAAATTCAACTTTATCTTCAGCAAATAAATCTTCATCTTGAATAATCCCGCCTACCTGATTTTGACCAGGAATATCTTTGTAAGTGAAAATATATTCGACACCTTGGGATTTGAGCGCTTCAGTTAAATCTAATTTTTTTATTCTGCCATGAGCAACTGGCGAATAGAAAACATAACCATAAAGAATTTTCTCAAAGGGAATAAAATCATCAACAAACTGAGATTCACCCTTCACATGTTTTATTGAATCATAATTAATCATATTGTCACCTACTGCTGATAAAAAATTAATTCATTCACCAGATCCGGAAAATATTTCTCGAAGTGAGCCAGAATCAATTGTCTGAGTAAAAAAGATTTATACTCAGCCGAACCCCTTGCATCAGAAATTGGAGAAATTTCTCCAGCTGCTATTTCAAGTGACTTTAAAATTAAATCTAACTCGACACTTTTACCTTTTAAGAAATCAGATGTCATTTCTAAGAAGTGTGGAATTGGAGCAACACCGCCGGCACTTATGCTTACATCTTCAAATCTATTGTCCTTAAGAATTGCAAAAAATGTTGAATTGACACTGGCAATATCGAGATATGTTCTTCTTGATACTTTTTCAAAATTAAAGAGATAATTTTCGAAAGGAATTTTGATACTTACTGAGATAATTATTTCATCGTCTGCTTTATTTAAAGTTTTATAACCTTTGTAGAATTTTCTTATTGGAACATGTCGAGTGGATTTACCATTACTTAGCTTAAGATTTGCATTCAGCGCAAGTAAGATGTTGGTCATATCGCCAATTGGTGATGCATTGACAATATTTCCAGCAATTGTTGCTCGATTTCTAATTTGTTTTGAACCAAATAATTTCAGAAAGTCTGGAATTTGAGGGAAGTAGTTACGAATAATTTCTGAATTTTCAATCTCACCAATTGTAACTGCACCGTCTATTATAATCTCATCATTAACAACTTCAATCTTCTCCAAGTCTGCTTTTGATGAAATTAAATTTACATTATCATTAATCAATTCTTCCCATTGCTGCACATAAAGATCAGTTCCGCCTGATACAAGTTTCGTTTTTTTAATTTCTTCAAATGGTAATGATTCAACTTTTATATTTTTTAACCATTCAATAACATTGAGAAAATAATCAGGTAAGAATTTTATCTCGACTAATTTTTTGATTCTGTCAGATGTTTTTTCTAAAGATGGATTTAAATCTTGTGAAAGGTGTGAGATTGTTTTTGAGATTGATCTTCTAATTCCTATATAACCAGTACATCGACAAATATTTCCAGCAATATAATTAATCATCGAATCAAGGTTATAATTTGTGTTTTGAATAAAATAACCCATTGATGAAACGATGAAACCGGACGTGCAAAATCCACATTGAGTTCCACCATTTTCAACAAATTGCTCTTGAAGAAAATTTAATCCGTTCTGGTTAAGACCTTCAATTGTAACAATGTGCTTACCATTTGCATCACCAAGCGGGAAAAGGCATGAATTGACAGTTTTATATTCAATATCATTATCAAAGAGTTCTCCCACCAGAACAGTGCAGGCACCACAATCTCCTTCACGACAACCTTCTTTTGTTCCGGTTAGTCTTTGATTTTTTCTTATAAAATCAAGAAGTACATATCCCGAAGGGAAATCAGTTTTAATCAATTTGTCATTTAGAATAAAAGTTATCATAATTAAATTTTATTTTCACACTAAAAATTAGCATTAAACTTTTATTTTATCAATTTAAAATTATCCAATCAATTAAACAGCTTTCTTCTCAATCATAAAAAGATTTCTCAATGCATCTTCAAGATTTTCAAACTCGAATTTAAAACCATGTTCCATGGCTTTCTTCGGAATAACTTTTCCACCATGGATAAGAAGTGTGGACATTTCTCCGAACAATAATTTCATTTTCCATTCAGGAACACGAATCCAACAGAGACGATTCAAAACCTTTCCAAGTATCTTGCAAAATTCCTTCATACTGACAGAATTAGGTGAAACAGCATTAATGGGTCCTTGTATATTTTGATTTTTAATTACAAACTCAAACAATCTTATAAGGTCTTTCTCGTGTATCCAGGGCAATTGTTGATTACCAGTTCCGAAATAAGTTCCAAGAAAGAATTTAAATGGTAATGCAATCAAAGGTAATGCACCACCATCACGACTCAGAACAGTGCTTATTCTAATGTTGACCCTTCTTATACCAGCCGAATCAACCACAGCTGACGCATTTTCCCAGTCAATGCAAACTTTGCTTAAAAAATCATTACCCGGTTCTGTTGATTCGTCTGAAACTTTCCCTTGATCTAACCCATAGTAACCAACAGCAGAAGCGTTGATAAATAACTCTGGTTTATTTTCAGATTTGAGTATTAATTCAGCTAATTTTCGGGTTGTGTTTATTCGACTAGTGTAAATTCTCTCCTTATTTTTTTTGGTCCATCTGCCTTTGGCAATTGGACTACCCGAAAGATTAATGACAACATTCATTTTTGAAATCAATTCAACTAATTCGTTTTCATCATTTCCCCAAGAAATATAATCCTTCACACAGGAAAGCTTTTTTGACTTCTCTATATTTCTAACAAGACCATAAATCTCATATTGTGTTGATAAAAAGCTGGCCAACTTTGAACCAATCAGTCCATTTACACCTGCAATTAAAATTTTTCTTTTCATTATTTCTCCTTCATCTTCGTCAAAAATCTAAAAATATTTTTTTAATTAAACTATCTTCGGTGATAAAACTTTTCCTGATAAAAGTTTTGACCTGATGCGAGTTATTTTTCTTTTTTTTATTTTAATAAAAAAGTTATGCCAATAGAGATAGTAAAACAAGATCATATAACAATAATCAATGTAAATGTTCCACGGACGAGTATATATCTCGTCAATGATTTTAAAGAACTGCTTTTTAAAGAAATTGAGGAAGGTATAAAAAACATCATCGTTGATTTTTCCAAATGTGATTTTGTGGACAGTACATTTCTTGGTGTTCTGGTTGTTTCACACAAAAAGTTATTTCCCATGAATGGAAAGATTTTTCTGATAATCAACAATCAAAACATACTGACGAGCCTTGAACTGATAAGAATGAATAAAATTTTCGATATTTACCCAACCATCGAAGAAGCACTTGAAAAAGCAAAACAAGAATAATTTTATCCCTCGAAAATTTTCAATGAAATATTCTATAATTCTACTTTTATTAATCTATTCCATTTCATACTCACAATACTGGAAAAGAATAAATACAATCTTTACTCCCAACGAAATTCAGGCTATTAGCTTCAGCTCTCCATTTTTCTGTGACATTGACGGAGATGGTGATCTAGATTTATTTCTCGGCAGTTCAGCTTTGAATAATATTCTTTTCTTTCGCAATGTTGGTAATAAGTTTGAACCCAGATTTGTTCGAGAAGATAAATTATTAAAGGAAGTTAACGAGAAAGAGTATAATAACTCACCCTCCTATCCTGTTTTGGTTGATTTAGATGGTGATGAAGATTATGATCTGGTAATCAGTACCTTTAAGGGATTACAGTTCTATAGAAATGTTGGTGATAAAACATTCCCAAACTTTTTTAAGATTGAAAATTTCTTTTTTGAAGTTAATCGTTTGATTGGAAATGATGCAAAACCTGCTTTTGTTGATATTGATAATGATGGAGATTATGATTTGTTTGTTGGAATCGGTGAATCACTTTTTGGCGGACCAAGAGCTGGAACCATTCTTGGCTTCAGAAACAAAGCTAAAAAATTTTATCCCAAATTTGCCTTTGATAAAATTTTAACAAATGGAATTAAGGATGTAGGATTAAATGCATTTCCAACTTTTATTGATTTGAATAACGACAAAAAAATTGAATTATTAGTCGGAAGAGATTTAAATACATTTGCCTATTTCGTCAATCAAAGCAAAAGAAAAAACCCCAACTGGGTTCGATCCAATTTCAATTTTAAAATTGAAACTAATTCTTACTGGAAAAATCCAACCTTTGCTGATATAGATGGGGATGGCGACTATGATTTAATTTATGGAACCGCTGACGGTGAACTTTATTTTTATCGAAACATTGGCAGTCCACAACGCCCCTCATTTCGTTTAGAACAAGGCATATTCGAGCCAGTTAGAATAACTGGCGGTGCTCCATCTGTTTCATTTGCTGATTTTGATAAAGATGGAGATTATGATCTTCTGAGCGGTGATTGGCTTGGCGGTTTTCAATATTTTCAAAATGTTGGTTCAAAATACAGACCAATTTTTAGAAAATCCAGAACATCTTTTTCCAATCTCAAAGCTGGTTCTTACAGCACACCAATTTTTGTGGATATAAACAATGATGGACTGCTTGATATTATCTCAGGTTCACTCGATGGAAAAATTTATTGTTACTTAAATACTGGAAAAGGATTTGTCGAGAATCACAACTTGTTCAGAAGATTTTCAATGAGAGATAAAAGTGCTGTGGCTGCTGCAGATTTGAATAATGATGGTCTGATTGACTTATTTATCTGTGGAGGAACTCCTGAGCAATATCTTTTACTTTTCAACAAAGGAAACAATAATTTCGTTGTTGATAATTCTTTAATACAGAATGTTAGCTTGCTCTTTGATTCCCGACCAACATTTGCCGATGTTGATAACGATGGTGATTTTGATCTCATAATTGGAAGTCGCGATGGTAGATTAATCTATTATGAAAATATTGGTACACCTGAAAAGCCACAGTTTGAATTAAATAGAGATTTACTCAAAAACATCAAAGTGAAACAAAATTCATCACCTGGATTTGCAGACTTAAATGGTGATGGAAGATTGGAATTAGTAATTGGCGAATACACTGGAAACTTCTATTATGATGAACCTCAATTTCCAGTTAATCTTGTTAACTTCTTTGTAAGATCAAAAGAAAATTTTTTCAATGAGAATGATCTAATAAATCCATTTTCAAAGATTCAGACAATAAAATTCAAAATTTCTAACGCCCGTGAAATCACTAATCCTTTCAAACCTGAGTTTGTTCTGATCAATTTATATGATTTACAGGGAAATTATCTCAAAACTCTCTTCACTGGTTTTCTTCGTCCAGGATTTCACGAAATAAATATTAATCTCGATGAATTTGCATCAAACAATTCAGTTTATCTTTACACTGTTCAAATTACTAATGGCGAGTTTTACTCTGGGCGAATCTTTGTCTTGAAATAAGAAAAAAATTTTTTCAGTTTCGAATTGTTAGTAGGTAAAATATTTACAATTTTTACTAAAAGTATGGGGTGATTTATGATTGAAGCGAAGTGGTGGAAAACTTTAGAGAATGGTAAAATACTCTGCACCTTGTGTCCCCGATTTTGTACAATTGGTGAAGGGCAATACGGATTTTGTTATGTGAGACAAAATCACAATGGAAAACTTGTTTCCATTGCATATGGCAAACCAACTGGCTTTGGAATTGATCCAGTTGAAAAGAAACCATTAAATCACTTTTTGCCCGGATCAACTATTTTAAGTTTTGGAACGGCTGGATGCAATCTTGGATGTAAATTCTGTCAAAACTGGAGCATCAGTAAAGCTCATCTTGATGATATTAATTCTCTTAATGCATCACCTGAGGATGTTGTTAAATTAGCATTGAAATACAAAACTCCAAGCATTGCATTCACATATAACGAACCGACAATTTTTGGTGAATATGTAATTGATATTTCCATTCTTGCTCATCAATATGGAATTAAAACTGTAATGGTAACTGATGGGTATATCACTGATGAAGCACGACGAGATATCTATAAATACATCGATGGGGCAAATGTTGATCTCAAAGCATTCACAGAAAGATTTTATCACAAACTAACATTCTCGCACCTCGAACCTGTTCTCGATACTCTCAAATGGCTGAAACACGAAACATCGGTATGGTTTGAAATAACTACTCTTCTAATTCCAGATGAAAATGATTCTGAAGAAGAAATAAATGTAATGTGTGAATGGATATTAGAAAATCTTGGCGATGATGTCCCGCTTCATTTCACAGCATTTCATCCTGATTTTAAGTTACGAGACAAACCTCCAACTCCACCTTCAACATTACGAAGAGCAAGAAAAATAGCTCTTCACAAAGGATTAATATTTGTTTATGTGGGAAATGTATTCGATCGTGAGGGACAAACAACTTATTGTCCAAATTGTAATTTAAGATTGATTGAAAGAGATTGGCATTCAGTTTTGGTGAATCGATTGAAAGATGGAAAGTGCCCGAATTGCAACACTAAGATTCCAGGAATTTTTTAAATCATTTTCTTTGTCGCAGTTTGTCCAGCAAAGTTTTCATATCATCGGGTAGGTCAGAATCGAATTGCACAAATTGATTTGTTGAAGGATGAATAAATCCAAGTGTTTTTGCATGTAATGCCTGCCGTTTCATTATCTCTAAAAAATTTTCCACTTCCTGTTTAATTCTTGAAGTGATATTTGAATAATGAATTTTTCTTCCCCCATAAGTCGGGTCACCAAAAACAGGATGATTTATGTGAGAAAGATGAACCCTAATTTGATGAGTCCGACCTGTTTTTAATTTCAACCTGACAAGAGTTAGATATTCAAATTCTTCAAGAACATAATAATGAGTTATGGCTTCTTTACCATCTTCTACAACAGCAAATTTTTTACGATCTGATTTGCTACGACCGATTTTTGTTTCAATAATTCCTTCTGGTGTTTTGAAATGTCCCCACACAATTGCCCAGTATTCTCGATCAATTGAGTGAGCAGCAAATTGTTTTGCGAGTTTATAATGGGCAATATCATTTTTTGCAACCACAAGCAATCCGCTTGTATTTTTATCTATGCGATGAACAATTCCAGCTCTATCGACATCATTCGCTTTCGATAGATTTTTGGTGTGATAAAGAAGTGCATTTACAAGAGTACCGGTGTAATTTCCAAGCGCTGGATGAACTACCATTCCATCGGGTTTATTTACAATGATTATATCATCATCTTCATAAACAATATCAAGTGGAATTGGCTCTGGAAGAGTTTGGACAGGACGAGGTTTAACGGGAATTCTTACCTCAACTACATCGCCGGGAATTAATTGATAGGATGGTTTTACAACTTTTCCATTAACTAAGACAAATTCATTCTTAATTAAATTTTGAACCTTTGTTCGTGTGGAATTTTCTATTGAATGAGTTAAAAAAACATCGAGGCGTTCTTTTCTTTTTCCTTCTGGAATTTCAAACTTAAACTTCTTCTCGTTTATGATTTCCATCATTCGTTACTGGACTCACATCCGTGATCTCATCTGAATTATTTACTGTAAGTGCATTTTCGTTTTCATCAGTTTTATTTATGTCTAATTCACCAGATTCAACTTTTTCTGAATTGGCTGAAAGAGTTTCACTTTCTTTTTTCTCACGATTCAATATTAACATCAAAATCACACCAATTGAAACAGACATATCAGCTATATTAAAAATTGGCCAGCGGTCATAAGTATATCCAAACAAACTTATGTTGAAGAAATCAAAATCAAGAAAATCTACAACCTTTCCATAGAAAAGAGGTGCTTCGTTGAAAATCACGCCATAGAACATTCGATCAATTAAATTTCCGACAGCACCGCCAAGTATTAAAGCAAGCGGCAGTCTTAACGAAAGTGGTGCATTCTTATGTTTGATCAAATAAAATGTTATGGCAATGCTTGCAAAGAGGGAGAAAAGTGTCAGATAAATTTTTGCTGACTCACCAAAATCAATTCCGAAGGCCATTCCTGGATTCTCGATGTAAGTGATTCGAAAAAAATCGCCAATTACATTAAAGCTGTCATAAAGACGCATGCCAGAAATATTTATGCCCAGAAATGGAATGTTAATTCCTTTTACAAGCAGCTTTGTTATTTGATCAAGAAGTACAATGAAAAAAGTTATATAAAAAATTTTCATTACTTACCGAATTTCACTTTGCAGTTAACGCAATGCTGAGTATGAGGCACTGCTTCAAGTCTTCCTTTCTCAATCACCTTACCGCAATCGATGCAATAGCCATAAGTACCATCTTCTATTCTTTTCAATGCAGCATCAAGGTAACCTAAAAATTTAGTTTCCCTTTGAGCCCAGAGATAATTTTTTTCTTTTTCGAAAGCATCTGTTCCCTGCTCTGCCATATGTAGAGAATAAGGTGAATTCTCATTTACAAATCCACCACCATTTTCGTCGAGCATTCTTTCCCGGAGACTTTCGAGCTGTTCAATAATTTCTTTTCGTTTTTCAAGAATAATTTGCTTGAAGTACTCAAGTTCTTTTTTAGAATAAGCTGGTTTTCTCTGCATTGTCACAGTCTTTACCTCGATATTCTGTTTTTCCTCAGTAGTTTGTTTAGGTTTTTTGGTCGATGTCTTCCTTGTCGATTTCTTCTCGACTGATTTAAAGGAAGAGACTTTAATCTTTTTTTCTACCTTCTCTTTTTTAGAAGGTGAATTAGATTTAGTGACTTTCGTGCTTTTTGCTTTCGCTGCTCTTTTACCTTTCTTTGAAGTTGATTTTGCCATAGCAGTTTCTCCTAATTTCTTTTGATAGCTATTGTGCACTCCTCATTTCCTACCTTCCACACTTGAACAAAACCTTCATTACTCTTTCCAAAATTTAAATCAACAGCGAGAGTTTCTTGCATAATATACGACTTAATTTCCGTTATTGCTTCCTTCAGATTCTCACTGGTATCAACAGTGATTGAAATTCTATCACTGACTTCGAAATCAGCATCTTTTCTCATGTTCTGAACTCGATTGACAAATTCACGAGCTAAACCTTCTCTGATTAATTCTGGAGTAAGATTTGTATCAAGTGATACAGTAATACCATCTTCACTTTCGACTATCCATCCTTTAATTTCTTCACTGACAATTTCAACATCCTGCGGAGTAATTTCAATACTTTCACCGTTAATGTTTATTGATAAATTAACACCTGATTCTATTGTTTTGATTTGTTCATTATCAAAACTTTTGATTGCATTGGCAATGAGATTAACCTTCTTACCGAATTTTGGTCCGATTGATTTAAAGTTTGGTTTTGCTTTTTTCACGACAATATCTGAATCAGTATCAAGTAATTCGAGCTGTTTGACATTGACTTCATCCAGAATTACCTGTTCCATTTCACGAACAGCCTGTTGGTCTTCCTTCTTCACAACCACCAACATCTTTTGAAGCGGCTGGCGAACTTTTAAATTATTCTTTGATCTCATCGAACGAACAATAGAAACAATTTTTAAAGCAACCTCCATCTTAAGAAGCAACTTTTCATCAATTGGACCAACCTCAGGATAATGAGATAGATGAACTGATTCGAATGGTTCTTTTTTTGTCACTTTGTTCAAACAACGATAAATCTCTTCAGAAATGAACGGAGCAATTGGAGAACTCAATTTTGCAATAGTAACAAGACATTGATACAGAGTTTGATATGCAGATATTTTATCTGCATTCATTTCACTTTTCCAGAATCTTCGTCTATTTCTTCTTACATACCAGTTTGAAAGTTGTTCAATAGTGAAATACGAAATTGCACGAGCAGCTTTTGTTATATCATAGTCATCAAAATATTCTTTTACTTCCTTTACAAGGAGATTTAATGCGGATAAAATCCACTTATCGATTTCGGGTCTTTGTTCGAATGGAATTTCAGGTTCTTCAAACTTAAATCTATCGAGATTGGCATAAAGCGCGAAGAATGCATAAGTGTTAATCAAAGTACCAAAGAATTTTCTCTGAATATCAGCAAGGTCTTCTTCATCGAAGAGGGTGACTTTCCATGGTGGACTGTTTGAAATCAAATACCATCTTGTTGCGTCAGCACCATATTTCTCGACAATCTCAAAAGGATCAACTGTATTGCCGAGAGATTTAGACATCTTCTTGCCTTCTTTATCAAGTATCAGCTCGTTAACAATTACATTTTTATAAGCAGGTTTCTTGAATAGAAATGTCCCAATTGCATGTAATGAATAAAACCAACCACGAGTTTGGTCAATTCCTTCAGCAATGAAATCTGCAGGATAGTTATTTTCAAATACTTCTTTATTTTCAAATGGATAATGAAATTGAGCAAAAGGCATTGACCCTGAATCATACCATACATCGATCAACTCAGGTGTTCTTCGGTAAACTTTGCCGTTTCGCTCAAAAATTATTTTGTCTACATAAGGTTTATGAAGATCCAGATCTTTCAATTCACTAACTGGGATCTTTTTACCATCATCTGTGACAAAGTAACCCTGTTTCAATTCTTCGATACTTCCAATTGCGAACATATCTCCATCTTCGCTGATCCATATTGGTAGTGGTGTTCCCCAGAATCTGTCTCTTGATAACGCCCAATCTTTGTTTTCTTCAAGCCAGTTCCCAAATCTTCCTTTTCCAACTTCTGGTGGATACCAGTTTATCAGTTTGTTGAGTTCTATCATCCTGTCAACATAACGAGTAGTTGCAATGTACCATGATTCTCTTGCATAATAAAGAAGTGGTGATTTACATCTCCAGCAATGGGGATAACTGTGTTCAATAGTTTCTTTCTTGAAAAGTAATCGACGAGATTTCAAATTCTGAATAATGTGTGGATCCGCTTCTTTTACATGCATGAATTTGAAATCTGAAACAATCTCCTGAAATCTTCCACTTTTGTCTACTGGATTAATTAAAGGCAACTCGTATTTCTTTCCAACCTGATAATCATCTTCACCAAATGCAGGTGCAATGTGAACAATACCTGAACCATCTTCGGTTGTGACAAAATCTCCTTCAATTACATAAAATGCTTTTTTATCTACAGGCACATAATCAAACAATCTTTCATATTCCAGGCCAAGTAAATCTTTGCCTTTTATTTTTTCGATTACTTCATAACCCTGTGGAAGAACTGATAGTCTTGGTTCAGCGAGAATTAGATAGTAAGGATTTTTGTTTTCATCCAATAATTGAACTTTGACATAATCGACATCTTTATTAACTGCAAGGGCAACATTTGAAATTAAAGTCCATGGTGTTGTTGTCCAGACAAGTAAATAATTATCTTTTTGATTCTTGACTTTAATGGCTACATAAATTGATGGATCTTTAACATCCTGATAACCAAGAGAAAGTTCGTGAGATGAAAGTGGAGTTTCACATCTCGTACAGTAAGGTTGAATTTTGAAACCTTTATAAATGTAACCTTCATCAAAGAATTTTTTGAGTGACCACCAGACAGATTCAATGTATTCATTAGTGCAGGTTATGTAGGCATCATCAAGATTAATCCAGTATCCAATTCGTCGAGTTAACTCATTCCAATCTTTTAAATAAGCGAAAACAGAATTTTTACAGGCATGATTGAATTTCTCTACTCCGTAGTCTACAATTTCATCTTTGGTTTTAATGCCGAGTTCTTTTTCAACTTCAATCTCAACAGGCAAGCCGTGAGTATCCCAACCAGCTTTACGATGAACTCTGTAACCCTGAAGTGTTTTATATCTACAAACAATATCTTTTATTGTTCTTGCCATTACATGGTGAATGCCAGGTTTTCCATTTGCGGTTGGCGGACCTTCGTAAAATGTGAATGGTCTATCAGGACTTCTTGTCTCGATACTTTTTTCAAAAATCTTATTCTTTTCCCAGAATTCTAAGATACTTTTTTCAATCTCTGAGTATTTTATCTTATCTGAATATTGCTTGTACATATCCCTCTTTTTAAGTTTAGTTCAACAATTTAATAATAGTAAATTGACTCTAAATTAAACTTTTTATTCAATTTTTAAAAGTTATAGACTAATGAAAAGCAACCAAATTTACAATAACCGCGAAAAATTTTGAATGGATTTTTAGCACAAGAAATTATAAAAGAGATAGATAGTTACTTTTAAATCTTCTGATCATAAAAATAACTTCCGAAGGAAAAAAGCCAATTATCTTTTACGCCACTAACTCTTAAATAACTTTAACCATTTTTGATCAACTTTTCTGACAATCTCTTCGTCCATTCTAAGTGGTTTTGGATAACCTTCTTTCCAGGTTGCATCAATTCCCATAATTCCTTTATAAACAGGACTGATTCCAATAAGATTTTGTTCAGTAAAAATTATATCTCTCTCTGCATCAAACCTTGTGAAAATTCCCCAGATTGTTTTTTCCTGACTGAAAATATCAACATCTTCACTAACGGCTGCAATGACCTTGAAACATTTTAATTCTTCTTCCTTCACAAGCTTTTCGATCATTTCTCTTCCGTTTCTCTCAACCTTAATGACAAGTAAAGTGCCTTCAAAAGTATTAAATTCTTTAGCGTATGGATTGATACGAGTTATGATGCGATTAAGTTTGCTGTATTCGATTAGATTATTTTTTTCAACTATTTCTTTTTGAGTTTCTTTACTTGTTGCATCAATAATCATTTTACTGCCGAGATTCATTTTAAAGCTTGTAAAGTCGAGAGTATCAAGCGGGACTTTTGGAATCATCACAAAATCAAAATGGGGATTAAAATTTTCTTTTATTTCTTTCAGAACAGCACTGAAATTTCTTGGATTAACTCCTCTATCAATCAGAACAACGCATTTTGTGAGAGATAATTGTCCTTCTCCCATAATGCTCAATGCTGTTTTCATTGCCTCTTTATGATATCTTTCATCAACTGATACAACAAGCAAATTATGAAATCCTGCTTCGTAGTATGCCCAGAGAGAATCAATTTCTGGATGAATTAATTTTATTAATGGTCCAAGAATTTTCTGAGTCGCATCACCAAGGAATTTATCTTCCATCGGTGGAATGCCAACAATTGTTGCAGGGTAAATTGGATCTTTTGCAGCAGTTATTGTTCGAATTCTAAAAATAGGAAACTCAGCTGCAGCAGAATAATGACCAAAATGATCACCAAATAGACCTTCCATTCTTCTGAAATTGGCTGGAACATAACCCTCGAGAATAAATTCAGCAAAGGAAGGAACCATAATGTTCAATGATTTAGCTTTAGTAAGTTGAGTTCTTTTCCCTCGTAAAAAACCTGCAAATAAAACTTCGTCGATATTTTCAGGAAGTGCAGCAATGGTTGCAAATAACATTGCAGGATCAGTTCCAAGAGCTACAGCAATTGGTAAATCTTTTCCCATTTTTTCTGAACGAAAGAAATGAAATCCTCCGCCCTTTTGAATTTGCCAGTGCATTCCTGTAGTTTCATCGTCAAAGACTTGCATTCTGTACATCCCAACATTGCGTTTTCCTGAAATTGGGTCGTATGTAAAAACTTGTGGCAACGTTATAAATCTTCCGCCATCTTCAGGCCAGCATTTCAAAATCGGTAAATCACTCAATCTAACATTCAATCTTTGTGCTTGCGAGTAACTTTTTCCACTTTTCGGAAATGCTGATAAAAATCTCTTAAGCATTGATTTTCTTTTAATAATCTCACCAAATTTTGGAGGCATCAGTAACTCGACAAATTTCAATAATTCGAAACCAAGTTCATCGGGATCTTTTTGAAGTGCCAGCTCAACTCTTCTATCTGATGCATAAGTGTTCATCAGTAAAGGATATTTCGAACCAATTGGTTTTGTGAAAAGAAGTGCAGGTTTATCTATCAGTAATGATCGTTGAGCAATCTCAGTCACTTCAAGAACAGGATCTACAGGTTCATCAATAATAAGAAGTTCTTTTTCAGACTTTAATTCTTCAAGAAATTCCTTCAATGTTAAGAAACTCATATTTGCACCAATATTTGTTGAGATGTGAATTACAAATTCAATTTAATTTATATTTAGAGTCTATTCAAGATAAATTATCTGACTTGATTAATTTTACAACCAGCCCCCGTGCAATTCCAATATTTAATGTTTTAAGAATCATCTATTATAAATAATTCATCATAGGGTAGAGATAAATTTTTGAGTCATTTCATTTCTTCTAATTTTGTCAACTTAAAAAGTAATTGATTTACATTCTCTCTGGAGCAGTAACTCCAAGTATTTTCAGACCATTTTGCAAAACAATTTGTGTCGATTTGCAGAGTGAAAGTCTTGCTGCAGATAATTCTTTTTCCTGTCCAATAACTCGATGTTCATGATAGAATTTGTGAAACAATTCAGCGAGTTGATGTAAATAAGTGATTAAAATCAATTGATCAAAATTTTCAGCTGATCTTAATACAACATCACCAAAATTGAGTAAATGTTTAACAAGATCGATTTCTTCTTCAGAAGTTAATAGTTCAAAGTTTCTTCCTTCTTCAAGACCTTCTTCTTTTGAAAGTCTTAAAATTCCACAAATTCTTGCGTGGGCATACTGAAGATAAAAAACTGGATTTTCATCAGTCTGTTTTTTTGCCAGACCGATATCAAAATTCAAATGACTTGAAATTGAACGCATCAGGAAAAAGTATCTCACCACATCAGGACCAACTTCATCAATTAATTGATCAAGTGTAACAAAGTTCGCACGTCTGGTCGACATCTTAACTATTTCACCATCTTTAACAATGGTCACAAATTGATGAATTAAAACTTTAACTTTTGAAGTATCATAACCAAGAATTTTGAGTCCTGCGAGCACATCGGGATAAGTTGCCAAGTGATCTGAACCAAAGATATCAACCATTAAATCATAATTTCGATTGAACTTTTCGATATGATAAGCAATATCAGGCAAACGATAGGTTGGCTCACCAGTGCTTTTAACAATTACTTTATCCTGTTCCAATCCAAATTTTGTTAGAGATAACCAAAGTGCTCCGTCTTTCTCGTACGCAAAACCTTTTTCTTTAAATGCATTAATCACCTGTTCAATTTTCCCTGTTTCATAAAGTGAATTTTCATTAAAATAATTATCAAAAATAATCCCGAGCCGTTTAAGAGTTTTGTTGATATCTTCAAAAATTTCTTTCTCAGCTACTTCTTTAAAATAATTTAAATCCTCACTGTTTTTAAGTGAATCATCTTTTTCTTCGAAAATCTTTTTTGCGATATCAATTATGTATTCACCCTGATAATAATCTTCTGGAAATTTAATTTTTTCTCCTAACAGTTCTAAGTATCTCAATCGAACTGAATCGGCAAGAACCCGCATCTGCCTGCCTGCATTATTGAAATAATATTCTCTTTCAACCTGATAGCCGACGGCTGAGAGAAGATTAGCAATTGTATCTCCGAAAACTGCATTTCGCCCATGTCCAACTGTCAGTGGTCCTGTGGGATTGGCAGACACAAATTCAACTTGAACTTTTTTGCCAGAATATTTATTTGATTTACCAAAATCCGAGTGATTATCTAAAATATGATTCAGCAAACTAAGAATGAAAGAAGGTTTAAATTTAAAATTTATAAATCCACCGCCTGCAACTTCAATTTTTTCGAGGGCAGAATTTTTATCATCTATTGATTGAACAATTTTGTTAGCTATTTCACGAGGTGAAGTTTTTAAGTCTTTAGCTAACAAAAAAGGATAGTTAGTTGCAAAATCACCGTGTTCTTTTTGTTTTGGTATAGTGAATTGTACATCTTCAGCCTTGATAAAATCTAATTTACTTTCGAGTTCTTTAAATAAATTATAGAGATATTCTTTCATCAGGTATGATTACTCCGCTTCAACTTGTTCGTAGTCAGTTACGATTTTTTCAGATCTGGCATCTGCCCAGAGTTTTTCAAGCTTATAAAAATCACGAGTGTGAGGATGAAAAATATGAACAACAACATCGACATAATCAATCAAAACCCAGGTATGAGCATTTTCACCTTCAATGTGCCAGTGTTTGATTCCTTTCTTTTCCAGATTTTCGATGATATTATCTTTAATTGCCTTGATGTGCTGTTCAACTGTGCCCGAGCATATAATAAAAAAATCCGTAATTGAAGTAACTTTTCTCAGATCAAGGGCAACTATATTTTCACCTTTTTTCTCTTTAATAAGGTCGATAATCATATTTTTGAGTTTTTCACTTTCTACCATTTTATATCACTATTTAGTTGTTGATAATCTTCACCGATTACAATTGTAATATCCGTCAACTGATATTCTGTTGTTTCTCTTCTGACTCTTTCTGATTTTAATCCAAGAACTCTCAGAGTTCTTTTCACTGCAAGTTCATCACCAAGATGATCAATAATAAAAGTTCTTTTTACATCCTGCGAATCGTAATTTCCCTGAATGACTACATCAAAATTTTTCTCCTTCAGATAATCACTTAGTTTTTTTGCAAGTCCAGGATTTGATGTTCCATTTAAAACTTCTACTTGAATAATACTGCCTGTGGAACGGTACCCGTTTTCATCATTATCTGGTGATTTTTTAAAATTCAGATAGGCATTATATAAGTAAAAAAGCAGTAACAAACCTAATATGAAAAGGGTAATATTTAGAAGTGTATTTTTTGTTCTAAGAGACCAGCTCACTTTATTTGATTAATTCCCTCGTAAATTATCTTCCTAAATACCAATCGTTAAATCCTGCTTCATCATAGCGATACCAGCCTGGATAATATCTGTAGTAAGGATTCATTAAGTAGAATGATGTAGGATAATTTCTGAATTCCAGGTTGATCAATGTATTTTCACTCGGTCTCCAGTTTAATGCTGCCCGGCTTACATAAATTCCATTGAACTGATTCTGAAATTGCTTTCCAAAATTGTTGTATGGTGAATGAGTTAAACTGATATCAACTTCCATTGTGAGAGGATCTGCAATTTTGTAAAACATAGAATTTGTGTAAATACCAAGAGCGAGACTTGATTTGCCAAATGTTGTGTATGAGAAACTATATGAATGAGACATTTTAAAATTTTCTGGATTAAAAAATCCAAATAATAAATTACCAGTTTTTGGTGCAATCATCGCATCGCCAACATTAACATTTTGAGGCAGTTGATTTTTCAGCTGGGCAAAAGAAATTAAAGATGTCAAGAGAATTATTATCAATGTTGCTTTTGTTTTCATGGTTTACATCCTCTCTTTGTCTTTAAATTAACAATCTCTTGAACAAATGCAATATATTATTTGTTTCATTTTCTTTCAAAAAAACCAATCAAAAAATGTTTCTCACTTTAAAAATAAAAATCCTGCAGTTGATGACTGCAGGATTAGTTTAAGTACACTTGTGAATTAAACTTCTGCAACTTTGTAAGGTGTGAAAATCAACTTACCCTGTTCACCAAGATCAATTCGAATTTTATCTCCCTCTTGAATTGAACCCTTGAGGATTTCTTCAGCTAAAGGATTTAACAAGAGTCTTTGAATTGTTCGCTTTAATGGTCGTGCACCGAATGTTACATCATAACCAACTTCAGCCAGCCAGTTTTTAGCCTCTTCTGTGAATTCAAGCGTGATTTCTTTCTCAGCAAGCATTTTGCCGACATTAGCAAGCTGCAGTTCAACAATTTTAAGAATCTCACTCTTAGTCAATGGCTTGAAGAGAATTATCTCGTCAATTCGATTCAGAAATTCTGGTCTGATTGTTTGTCTAAGTAAATTAGAAAGTTGAATTCTGAGTTCACCCATTATCTCGTCACGATTTTCATCAGTCAAGTATTGCAATTTCTCTTGAATTAGATGCGAACCAATGTTTGATGTCATTATAATGATAGTATTCTTGAAATTAACAGTTCGACCTTTGCTATCAGTCAGTCTGCCTTCATCCAAAACTTGAAGCAAAACATTGAAAACTTCAGGATGAGCTTTTTCGATTTCATCAAGCAAGACAACAGAATATGGTTTTCTTCGAACAGCTTCAGTCAACTGACCACCTTCTTCAAATCCAACATATCCTGGAGGAGCACCAATCAATCTGCTGACGGAATGTTTCTCCATGTACTCAGACATATCGATACGAATCATCGCATGTTCATCATTGAAGAGAAACTCAGCGAGTGCTCTTGCAAGTTCTGTTTTACCAACACCAGTAGTTCCAATGAATATGAACGAACCAATTGGTCTGTTTTGATCCTGCAATCCCGCACGCGATCTGCGAATTGCATTTGCAACAGCGGAAACAGCGTCATCCTGTCCAACAACTCTTTGATGCAATCTTTCTTCAAGATTAAGCAATTTAGATTTTTCACTCTCCAACATTCTGTGGACAGGTATACCAGTCCATTTTGCAACAATTTCGGCAATATCCTCAGCATCAACCTGTTCTTTGAGCATCTTTTTGTCTTTTTGAATTTCAGCAAGCTCTTTAGTTTTTGCTTCAAGCTCTTTTTGAATGGCGAGTAATTTTCCATATCTGATTTCAGCTACTTTAGAGTAATCACCTTCTCGCTCATAAGTTTCGGCTTGATGTTTGAGATTTTCAATTTCTTCTTTCATCGAACGAATTGATTTAATCAATTCTTTTTCTTTCTGCCAATGAGCTTTCAATGCATTGAATTCTTCTTTAGCATCAGCAATTTCTTTTTCGATATTCTCCAATCTTTCTTTTGTAGCTGCATCGGATTGAACACCAGAAACATCAATCTCGCGTTTCAACGCTTCTCTTTCAATTTCTAATTGTTTAATTTTTCTATCAAGAATATCTAACTCTTCGGGCATTGAATCTATTTCGATTCGTAATTTTGATGCAGCTTCATCAATCAAATCAATTGCTTTGTCAGGAAGAAATCTATCTGTTATGTAACGATAAGAAAGTTGAGCAGCAGCTACAATTGCTGAATCCGTAATCTGAACACCGTGATGAACTTCGTATCTTTCTTTCAATCCTCTTAAAATTGAAATTGCATCTTCAACGCTTGGTTCATCAACAAGAATTGGCTGGAATCTTCTTTCTAAAGCTGGATCTTTCTCGATATGTTTTCTGTACTCATCAATTGTTGTTGCACCAATGCAGTGCAATTCACCACGAGCTAACGCAGGTTTTAAGATATTGGCTGCATCAACTGCGCCTTGAGCAGCACCAGCACCAACTAATGTATGAAGCTCATCAATAAACAGAATTATTTCGCCGTTTGATTCTTGAAGTTCTTTGAGAACGGCTTTAATTCTTTCTTCAAATTGTCCACGGAATTGAGTTCCAGCAACAAGAGCTCCCATATCGAGAGCAACGATTTGTTTGGTCTTTAAATTTTCTGGAACATCACCCTGAACAATTCTATGAGCCAGACCTTCAGCAATTGCAGTTTTACCAACACCAGGTTCACCAATTAAAACAGGATTATTTTTTGTTCTTCTTGAAAGAACCTGTAATACTCGTCGAATTTCATCTTCACGACCAATCACTGGATCGAGTTTATTCATTCTTGCAAGTTCGTTCAAATTGCGGCCATATTTTTGCAGAGCCTGATAAGTTTCTTCGGGATTTTGAGAACGAACACTCTGACTTCCACGAATATCTTTCAAGACTTTCAATATGCTTTCTTTAGTTAAACCTTGAGCATTTAATACCTTTGCGATATTAGAACTATCTGAGGCAATTGCAATCAGGAGATGCTCTGTACTGATGTACTCATCTTTCAAAGCATTTGCTTCTTTCAATGCGTTATCAAAAACTCTGGCAAGTGCCTGTGAAAGATATTGATTACCAACAGAAGCGCCAGTTACTTTAGGAAGCTTTTCAAGTTCTTCGTTTATTTTGATTTTAATATAATTAACATTTGCACCAAGTTTTTGAAGTATTGGAAGAACTACTCCATCACTTGATTGAATAAGAGCTGCAAGTAGATGTACTGGTTCAATCTGCTGGTTTGAATAGTTTTGAGCAATTTCCTGAGCCTGGGCAATCGCCTCCTGTGATTTTAATGTAAATTTGTTAAAGTTCATATATTCACCTCCATTTTTCTTGTATTCTGGATAAAATTACCCAAATTTCAGACATCTTACTATGGACAAATTAATTAAGTTTCAGAGATTCTTTCTGATTTAATGATTTGATTATTTGATTAAATCGAGATTTGAAAAGTTTCACAAACGTATTTAAGAAAGGATTTAATCGATAAAATAAGTTGGAATACTTATCCTACAAAAGAGAATTTAATTTAAGAAAACTCACGGGTATGAATTTATGTCAGGAGATTCGTCTGGAAGATCAGAATTATCATTATCAAGTTTTTTCCTTCATTGGAAGTTCTTCATTTAGAAAATGAATTTATTCCCCTCAAGAAAGTAGTAACTGATCAAAATTATTGAAGGAAGATAAAAATCATACTAAAACATAAATTTCAGTCCTGCTGCAATTAATCCTATGACTGCAACAATCCAGGTATAAGGCAATGTATTCCATAAAATTTTCTGGACATCGACTTTTAGTTCATTTGCAATCCAAACATTGTGAGTGTTAGTCGGATCACTAACTCCTTGAATTTGTCCCACAGCGAGTAATAATCCCATAATTGCACCAGGATTCATTCCACTTGCCAGCAGAATTCCAGCCAGTCCATATCCCATTCCCCAAACATTAAGCGGCCCACGATACAATGCAAGCGGAGCGAGAATAGAAAATGTTAAAACATACATCGGAAAACTTTGAGGAACAATCTTTTCGAGCATTGGCTTCAACAAATTCAACACTGGCCAGTTAGTAGAAGCATTATAATTCCACTCTGGTCCAGGTCCCATAATTGCGTTCAACAACATTCCAATTCCAAACATCAAAATAACAGCTGGCATTACAACGCTTCCACCTTCAAAACAGGATTTAACAAAAATATTCATAATGCCCTTTTGATAGACAGAACTGATTCCAAAAATCAATCCACAAATAAATGCTGAAATAAATTCCATATTAAAGAGAAGAATTAAAATTAGTGGAACAAAAGGAGTTAAATAAGCACTCCAGTAAATTTTTGATTTTCCACTTTCGATATTTTTTCCTAAAAATATCCTAATCAGGTTTAAGATGAAGAGTAAAATTAAAATGAACCCAACCAGTACTTTAAAATAATCAAAAACTATTCTGAAAAATTCATACAAATTATTCCTTGCATGTTGATTCAGTGAGTCAAAGATTAAATACAAAATCAAAATCAGACTCATTAAACCAAAAGTAGATGAAAGAATTTTTTTGAGATTCAATTCTTGTCCATCTCGATAAATTTGAATTGTTATATAAACAATTGCTGTGAGGAATGTAACTGCGAACATAATTATTGCAAATTCTCTAACTTCTGAAGGTGTCAATTTCATCACTTCAATATAGAGAGCCCAATTCCCTGCGTTAAGAGTTCCACCAATGCTTAATCCCATCAGAAAAATTCCAGCAATTGTAAGTGGACTTAATCCAATTGAAGCCATAATTGGCAAAACTATAGTTGCAACCATAATAATTGCACCCAGTCCACCGAGAGTAGTAAATAGAAAAGTTATAATTGCAAGCATTATAACAGACACGAACCATGGTTTATCACCTGAAAGCTCAGCACCTTTTTTTATAAAATTTTCTGCAATTCCAGTTTTCTGTAAAAACACACTTAAGATACTTCCAAAAATTGCAACGGTATATGCTTTACTCAATTTAACTGCACCAGGTCCAATCACATATTGAATAATATCCATTATAGAAACACCGGCAACCAAGGGAATCAAAAACGACATAATTGGAAGAGCCAATAGTGCTGGCAATTTTCTGAGAAACATCAATAAAGACATCGAGAAAAAAACAAATAATAACAGCAGTAACTGTAAAGTTTCCATTAATACAATCTCTTTTGAAGCTAAATTACTAAATAAATAATTTTGATGAGCTATTTAATGATTATTCGGTTAAATTCTTCAACCAATATTCGAGTGTTTGTTTGGTTGGTATTTTACCAGAAACTAACACTTTACCGTTTACTACAAGAGCTGGAGTTAACATTATCCCATATTCAATGAATTTATTTGGTTCGGTAACTTTTTCAATATTAGCCTGGATGCCTGTTTCGTTAACAACTTCGCGAACAAGACTTTCAAGTTTCAGACAATTTTTGCAGCCAGGACCAAGAACTTTTATATCCAACATGTTATATTCTCACTATGTTTGTTTAAGATTTATTTTTGATTAGAAGTTTAATTCTCTTTTCGCAATGAATAATAATTATTTCAGTTCGTTTAGATAAAAATTATAGAAATCTCTTTTAATCTCATCTCTCACTTTTCTGAATACAGCAAGAATTTCTTCTTCAGTTCCTGTTGCATCAGCGGGATCTTCAAATCCTATGTGTAACTGCTTTCCCACTTTACCAATAAACACAGGACAAGTTTCTTTTGCATTATCACATACAGTTATTACATAGTCAAATGATTCGTTAATAAACTGCTCAACATCTTTTGGATAGTTGTTGCTTATATCTATTCCTACTTCATTCATAACTTGCACAGCTTTAGGATTAACTTTATCTGCTGGCTTCGTTCCTGCAGAATACACTTCAAGATTTTTATCAAATGACTTCAGAAATCCTTCTGCCATCTGACT
>CAZGQO010000008.1:87269-120942 GCA_964527925.1 uncultured Ignavibacteriaceae bacterium | reverse complement strand
CCTCGACCCTACTCTCGTTATTTTAAATGTTACCTTCTCACGAATGTATTCAAATAAAATATCAAAAAAGATAATAGGACAAAGTCACTTTTCTCAGGAAAACTCCAATATAAAAATGAATCTGTTAAGGTGAGATGAATTCTTGGTTACTTATTTGATAATCTATTTCAATCTATAAAGAACTGCTGGCGGATCAAATGTATAAGTAACAACCTCAAATTCATTTTTCGGAATTTGTGGATCAATTAAGGAATAAAACTTTTCCTGTTCGGTTCTATTCTTTGTATAAGAAAGCAGTGAATTAACTTCGAAAGCACTGACAAAGAAATAGTTTGCATTAATAGATTTCATCCAATTGATCAGGCTATCGTAAGTTGTTACATATGGAAATTTCCAGTAGCGCATATTTAAGTAATATGCAACATGTGGTTTTCGAGCGACAACAAGATTATTTTCAGTTTTAATTGAATCGGGAACCCGTTCTGAAATTGCAAGAATTTCCTGTGGACCAATGTTAATTTGTTTTGAATTATATTTGATTCCTTCCACCATCGACCATAGAAAAATCACGACAAACAAAACCTGTCCTAATTCAATTGAACCAAATTTAAGATGTCTAATTGATGAGTGAGTTAAGAATAACATTACAATTGCCGAATATCCAACCAGAAGAAATAACGAAAATCTTTCGCTGTAAAATGCAGGAAGAAGAACTACAAATGCAAAAAAGATATTCACAAAGAAGAAAGCTTGATTCTTAAGATATTTTCTTCTGAACAAAAAGATAATTCCAATTACTAATGCAATCGCAAATGGAAGAGAAAGGAGTTTCTCAAGATCAGAAATGAAATTTTCATGAAAGTTTTTTATTAAAATTTCTTGAACAAAATAAATTGGATCTCTAAATATTACATCACTAAATGATTTAAATTTTAATGATTCGACTGATTGCCAGTAATCCCAGCTCATCTTTCCTTTGCCGTATAATTCCCAAGCTGTGTTGGTAAAATTTCTATCATAGAAAAAATCACCTGTCTTGATGTATTTGTAAATCGACCAGGGAATATTCAGCAAAGCAAAGCCAGCTAAATAAATCAATGAATGTTTAATTAACACTGGATACTTTCTTGATGAAAATTTAAAAATCACAAAACTAATGAAAGCAGCAGCTGGCAAAAACAATCCATTTGTTCTCGATAAAAATGCAAGGGATGCAAAGAATCCCGAAAGAAATATGTAAGAAGTTTTTAAGTAATCGCCTTTTACAAGAAAGTAAATTGAAGTAATTGCAAGTGCACAGAAAAATAAATCAGTACCTGCTGAATATGAATACTGAATGAAAATTGCATTTGTCAAAATTAGCAGAATACTTCCCAGAGCAACATCGAAATCAAAAATCTTCTCCAGAGTCTTGAAAGAAAAATGAAGGAAAACAGCAGCAGAGATAACGCAAATCAAAACTCCAATCGTAAAGAAATTACCAAATAAAAATCCAAGTATCCCAAGTACAATTGGATAAAGTGGACCTTTGTAACCTTCAATTATTAAATTCCCTTTCAAAAATTCTTTCGCTTCGTAGACCATGCCTTCATAAAAATCTGTCTCGACTCCATAATCGCCAATTTTATGATATGTTAATGCGAAGTAAAGAATCAGCAAAAAATAAGTTCCAATTGTAATGAGTGGAATTAATTTTATTTTTTTCCCATCATTTATTGGGAAAAATCCTGATATACTTTTTTCTTTTTTCGAGACTTTCTTCTTCTCTTTCGCTTTCAATCTCGATTTCATTTAGAAAAATAAGATTAGATTTTTAGTGATTTGATATGATATTCATCATCTTTCTGGGCATGATGAGTTATCATCTCGCCAATCAAACCAATAGCTAAAGTTTGAAAGCCAAGCAAGATTAAAAGAATTCCAAGCCAGAGCATAGGACGATTTGTTAAATATTTTCCATAGAAAGCCCATTCGATGGCAAGATAAAGATCAATCACGAAACCAGTCAGAAAAAGTAAGAATCCAATCGTTCCAAAAAAATGAAGCGGTCTTGTTAAATATCTTGTGGTGAAAAGAATGGTGATCAAATCAAGAAAACCTTTCAAAAATCTGCTTGCACCAAATTTTGTTCTCCCATATCTGCGAGGATGATGTTTGACAACAATTTCACCAACACGAAAACCTTTCCAATGTGCCAGCACAGGCAAGTAACGATGCATTTCACCATAAACTTTGATTGCCTGAGTGACTTCTTTACGATAAATTTTTAATCCGCAATTGAAATCATGAATTTTTATGCCTGTCAATAGTGAAGTCACAAAATTGAATAAACGGGATGAATATTTTTTGATGAAAGGATCAAATCGAACTTTTTTCCAGCCAGAAACCAGATCATAACCTTCATCAATCTTTTTAATCAAGTTAGGAATTTCGTTTGGATCGTCCTGTAAATCAGCATCCATTGTGATTATCAAATCGCCTGTGGCATATCTGAAACCAACTGAAAGTGCTGCCGATTTACCGTAATTCTTTTGAAATGAAATTATCTTAAATCGTTGATCTTCTTTTCTGATTTCATTCAGGACTCTTAATGAATTATCAGTACTTCCATCATCAACAACAATAACTTCAAATTCATAATCCTTTAATTCATTGAAAACTTTTTTTAGTTCAAGTGAAAGCGGATATAAACTATCTTTTTCATTATAAGCAGGTATAACAATTGAAACTCTTCGTCCCTTTTTTTCAGGTAAAGTTGCAAGACTTCTTTTTAATCGTGGAATAAAATGTCTGCGTTGTTTAATTCTATCGTTCATATAATTCAAAATTTTGTGATTAACTGATTCTCGTTAATTAAAAATAATTGAGTCAAAAACAAACAAAAAATTTAGAACAGATTAATTCGAAAAACACTCTTCACTTCATTCCCAGATTTTCTTCAAATCTGATGCAATTCTTTGTTGTTGATCAAGTTCGAATTTTATCTTATATAATTCATTCTGAAGTGAGTTAACAATATCCTCTGATTTAATTTTCTTCAATCCATCGAGTTTATCTTTACGGTTATCACCAACGATAATGATATTCTTTGAAGTTCTATAATACTCAAGAATTTTTCCGATGTATTTCTCATCAAATTCTTTTTCATCTATGACAATAAGGAAGTGATAATCCTCAATTAGTCTGGATAAATATTTCTCAAAATCATTCTGAATTAGTTTAAAATCTTGAAATGGCTTCTGAAGCAAATCTTTCTTTTTAATTTCAGATAATTTTTTCGAAACAAAAATTTTGGGTTCAACAATCCTGACATCAAATAATACTTCAGTTCCTGATGAATTCTTACCTGATTTTGAAACCAGACTTTTAACGGTCAATTTTCCACCAAGAATTTGCACCATATCTTTACATAAAGAAAGTCCAAGACCGGTTCCTCTTTCACCTGATGTACCAATTCTACTGACTTTTTCCTTGAATGTAAATAATTTATTCAGTACTTCTTTATCAATTCCAATTCCTGAATCTTTTACTGAAATTTGAATTCTATTTTTGCTAATAGGTTTTGTTCGAATCCAGATTTTACTTTTTGGATAGCTGAACTTTATTGCATTCGAAACAAGATTTATTAAAATACGATTGAAAAGATTAAGATCAACTAAAACAATTTCAGAATCTACTTTCACATCCAGTGTAATGTTCTTTTTGCTCAATAAACCCCGAATTGAATTCAATGAGTGGTAAATTGCATATCTTAAATTTTTGGGTTCAAGCGAATAGTTGAATCTTCCTGATTCAAGCAACGACCAATCGAGTAAATTATTGATTAAGTCAAGCTGATAAGAAGCGCTGCTTTTTATAAGGTTTAGATAATTAATTAAATCCTGTTGATCAATTTGTGGTTCTTCGAGAATTGCATTCATCATTCCAATTATACTTGCCGTTGGTGCACGTAAATCGTGAGAAAGAATGTAAATTAATCTATTCTTCGTATCGTTTAAATTTTTTAATCGTTGTTCTCGTTTTTGAAGTTCATCAAGAGCTGTTTTTTCGTTTGTAATATCTCGAGCAGTGGAAAGAATGATTTTTTCGCCTGAAGATAAATTAACTTTTACATTTCTTTCGTCGAAAATTTTAAGACTTGATCCTGTATTCAATTTGTATTCGATTTGATTTATTGTTTCATCGGAGTTAATGAATTTTTTAAGTGATGCATTGTAATCAAAAACTTTCGACTTTAATTTTATAAATCCGTTTTCATCAATGAACTTACCGAAAATTTCACTCGCCTTTTTATTCATCATCAAGACTCTGCCGTTTTCGTCAAGTAACTTTAATGCATCATTTGATTCCTGGAACAGCGTCTGAAACTTACCTTCTGATTCTTTTATAATTTCGTCTTTTTTTCTTTCAGTAGATTTATCTGTGATAAAAATAATTAAGAGTGGTTCATTTTTAATTGTAACTCCTGTTAATGCAACTTCAAAATATTTTTCTCCTTCGTCTGTTCTACGAGAGAATTCGAATCTATCTATTCCCTGTTCGACGATTTTTTCTATTGATGTTACATTTCCGTTTAACTTAAGATTTTTGAAAAGATCAAGATCAGAAAGATTCTTACCCTGAAGATTTAATCCTTGTAAATGAAAAAGATCGATTGCTTTTTGATTACACTCAATTATTCCACGATTAAAAGAAAATATCAAAATAGCCGCATTGGAATTATCCAGTAAAATTTTCAAAAGTTTTTCAGTGTTTTCGTATTCTTCTTTAATTTCTCTTAATTCACTAACATCGTGGGCAACAAAATAACAGCGAATGAATTTTCCATTAATATCAAAAAGAGGTCTTGCAGTAATAATAGCAGAGATAAATTCACCATTTTTCTTTTTTAACTGAGCGGGAAAGTTTTTCAGGTCATTATTAATTATCAACTCATTAAATTTTTTTTGATCTTCCAAATCTAAAATCAAAAACTCCTGAATATAGTTTCCAATTAATTCATTCCGATTGTAACCAGTTTTTTGAATCCAGTTAAAATTTGCATCAAAAATTTTTCCATCAAGTCCGATATTTAGCATCATTACTGGAGTATGTTTGAAAAGTTCTTCGTACTTCAATCTTTCGTCAAGAACCGATTTAGTAAAATACATTTTGTCAATCGTCTCATAGAAAACACAACAGGCAACATCAGAATCTACAGACCAAACTTTTATGCTGTAGCTTTTTTCTTTGCCGTCTTTTTCAATTACGACGGATTCAACATCTTTAACTTCATTTTTACGCACCGCTTTAACAATTCCTTTCCGAAATGCATCCCACGAATCTCTTGGCCAGATCAATCTAATTTCTTTGTTAATCAATCGACTAAGTGGAACAGCAAAAATTTCTTGAGCAAGTTCATTAAATCCAGCAAGAACATATCTGCTGAACTTATCTCGTTTGATAAGTAAAAAAGGGAAGGGTAAATCGAGTAATTTAATATTGATATTATTTAAAGATGAAATTAGTTCACAATTATTTTTTGACTTATTACTCATTTTCAGCATCATTCATATTTAAATCTGAACTAAATTCATTATTTAAATCTGCAGTTGTTTCTGGTGCATTAATCAAATTAGTTTCTTTTCTTAGTTCTTCGATTTTACGAAGAGGTTTTTCGAGTTGATTTTTTCGTGTCGTTGTTAATCTTTCAAATTCTTTTTTCGCATCTTCTATTTTCTTGCCCATAGTTTCAAGTGATTTTAAGAATTCATTCCATTGTTTATAAAACACACTCATTAGTTCAATTATCTTTGACGCTTTCTTTTCGAGATTAAAATTATCTACTGCCTGACGAATGATTGCAAGAATCGCATACAAAGTTATTGGTGAACAAAGTATAACTTTTTGACTCAGTGCATCGTCCATAATTTTAGGATCGTTCTCCATTATGAAAGCATAAACCTGCTCATTTGGAATGAAAATTATTACATAGTCGACCGTGTTTTCTTGAGGATTGATATAATCACGTGAAGATACTTCTTTGATTCGATTTCTAACATCTTTGAGAAAATTTTGTTTGTAAGTTTCTTTTTCATTTTCACTGTTTGCATTTTGATAGGTGTAGTAATTATCAAACGGGAATTTCACATCCATATTTACACGCAATTCTTTTGGAAGAATGAAAGTATAATCAGGTCGAGTGTTTGCAGATTGAATTGATCTTTGCTTGAAATAATTTACACCTTCCTTCAAACCACTGAGTCTCAGAATATCATCAGCCATTCGTTCTCCCCACTGACCACGAATTTTTGAACTTGCCAGTGCAGTAGTGAGTTTACTTGTTGTTTCGTTTAACTGCTGAATTGTTTTTTGTGACTCCGTAATTTTTTGCGCAAGCATTCCAAATTTTTCAACTCTATCTCTCTCAAGTTCCTTAATCAGAGTTTGAACTTTATTTAATTCATCCTGCATCGACTGGAAAGTTTGATCAATAAGTTTTTTCTTCTCTTCAAGTGTTAGCGTTCCACTCTGAAGTTGTTTTGACAGAGTTTGATTAGCCAGAGATAAGAATTGTTCAGTGCTTTTATTCAATGCCTCAAAGGAAAGATTGGCAAAAGAATTTTTCAGATAGTCGATTAATTGTTGCCGTTCTTTTTCTTTTTGTTCTTCAGAGATGGTTAAAACAGTCGATGCAATGTTGTACATATCTTTTTTTCGGAGAATAAAAAAGAGTGCCGTGATAGAAGCACCAATAACCAGTCCAAGAATAAAAATAATTATTGTGTCCATAATTTTAGAAAATTTGTAAGTGAAATTTTAGAAAATTTCAAATAATTATTTGTACCCCGCAAGAATTTTAATTCAATCAAAATTAACACGCTTCAACACTAACTTTCTTTGAGAAACACTTTTTAAGTTTTTAATTCAGAGTCAAATTTATTTGTTACTACTCTCTTCAAGTTCTTTTGCTTTTCGGTAATAACTTTCAGCAATTTTGAAGTTGCCAAGCTGCTCGTGACAGTAAGCAAGTCGACGATATGTTTCTGGTGTAACTTCATCTTTTAATGATTTTAAATAATACCAGATAGCTGTTGCATGATTGCCCATGCTTTCATAAGAAAGTCCAAGATTGAAATTTGTCAAAGGTTTCTCATAAACAAAGAAATTTGGGACTGAATAATTTTTTACTTCTGTTGACTCAAGAATTTCTTTAATACTGTTTATCTGAATGGCAAAGTTCAAATCTTTTTCCATATAAGATCTGGATGAAATAATTCCAATTACTTCACCATTTTCATTCAAAAGCGGGCTTCCTTCCATGCCTTCGGTTGTTGGACCAGTAAACTGGAAATAAACTTTGCCGGCACCAAAATCTCTTTTTGCACTTATCAATCCTTCAGAAAAAGATCTTTCAAATCCTTTGGGATTTCCAATTGTAAAAATTCTATCACCTACTTTCACATTATCTGAATTAGCAACGCTAAGAAATGGCAGATTATTTCCATCAACTTTATAAACAATTACATCACGCCGTTTATCTATTTTATAGATTGCAAGCGGGACAAATTCTTGATCATTAACTTTGATTTTCACATAAGTTCCATTGCTGACAAGATTATAAGTAGTAACAATTTGTCCATCTGGTGTGTAAGTAAATCCAGCACCAATTCTCATTAAATTTCTGTTTTCGTCATAAACATTGATTATTGCTACTGCATTTTTTGTTTTTTCAAAAATTTCAAATCCTGAGGGAAATCGTTGAGAATAAATTGTGGATGTTAAAACAAATGTAGCGGCAAAGAAGAAAGCGGTTATAAATTTTCGCATCGTAATTATTTCCTTCAAATTTTAGATTAAATTAAAGATAATTTGGAGTATTTTCAATAAAAGGATAGAATAATTGTGATTGATCCCTGAATGATAAAAATAATCAGAATGTAGTTGTCTAAACTTTTTTATTCATGATCATAAACACTTTCCTTAATCGCTTCAATAATTTGTTTATATCCAGTACAACGACAAAGATTCCCAGTTATTGCTTCTTTGATCATTTCCTCATCAGGTTGTGGATATTTTTGAAGCAATGCATAAGCTGAGAGAATCATTCCCGGTGTGCAGAATCCGCATTGAACAGCACCATGTTTTAAGAAATTTTCTTGCAACGAATGCAAATTTCCATTTTGAGAAATTCCTTCAATTGTAATCACTTCTGCATCGTTTATTTCAGGAGCCAGAACAAGACAGGAATTCACAGCTTTACCATTCATAATAACAGTACAGGCACCACATTCACCAATTGAGCAGCCTTCTTTTGTGCCGGTTAGATTTAAATCATCTCGCAATAAATCCAGAAGTCTTCTATTGGGACTTGTTTTTACCTCAATAAGTTTTCCATTCAATTTAAATTTTATTTTAACCAGTGATTTACTTTTTCTCATTTTCACTCAACCGAATTAGTAATTGATATAATAATTGCTGCACAACTGGAATTTTGTATTCAGAAGACCATCTCAAACCAGTGATATTTAAAACTTCTTCGCCCACCATTCTTAAAATTTCTTTAAATGTATCTTCATTAGCTGTTTTACCTTTTGCATATTCTTCAATTTTGTGAAGGCGAACGCCAATCGGAGTGATTGCACCGCTTGCGATTCGTAATTCATCTATGAAACCATCTTTTAATGAAATCAAAACTGCCAGTGAAATTCGGCTGATCGCCACAGCGCTTCTTCTGCCAAGTTTATAAAACTCACCCCTGAAATTTGAATTCAGTTTTGGTATTAGAATTCTGGTCACGATTTCGTTTTTCTTGATGGCAGTCGAATAAGGTTTGAACAAAAATTTTTCGAGAGGAATTACCCGCTTTTTATTTAATGAACGCAATTCAATTAAAGCATTATAAACAAGTAATGGTGGAACGCTGTCAGCACAAGGTGCATTGTTCACGAAATTTCCAACGACAGTTGCTCTATTTCTGATTTGAACACTTCCAACTCTTTCAGCAGCGCTTACGAGAAGTGGAAAATTTTTTCGTACGATTTCACTTTCAATTAAATCTGAAAAAGTTAAAGCCGCACCAATTTCAACAAATTCTTTTCTTTCAATAATCTTTTTAAGCGACTCAATTTTTTTGATATCAACCAGAAGATCAATATCCTGAAATCTTCTCGATTCGATATGAAAACCTGGCAGAATATCTGTCCCGCCTGCAAGAATTTTTGTCCCAATTCTTTTTTTATCAAGAAGTTTTAATAAAGTGTTCAAACTTTTTGGTGCGATATATTCGAATTGTTGAATCATTGACTTCCTCTCTTCAAATCTTCTGGTCTTAATTTTCTTTTCAAGATTACTTCTTCAAGATTTATTGGAAGATTAAAATATCTTTCACCGACAGCATTTCTTATTGCATTATTAATTGCAGCTGCAGTTAATTCAAGTGTTGGTTCACCAAGAGATTTTGCTCCCCACGGTCCAAACTCATCTTTGCCTTCAACAAAGATTGGAATAATTTCTCCAATATCTTTACTAGTTGGAATTATGTACTGATCAAAATTAAGTTCACGAGGAAAACCATTTTTCTTGTCAAGTTCTTCGAATAATGCGTAACCTGTTCCCTGAGTTACTCCACCATAAACCTGACCAAGTGCACCAAGTAAATTAATTACTTTACCTGGATCGTGAACAGCTGTAATTCGATCAACATAAACTTCACCAGTTATGATGTTCACTCTAATTTCAGCAACCTGACAACCATAGACATAAGTGAAATAAGCAGATCCCTGTCCAGTTTTTTCTTCCCAGTGAATTTTCGGACCAGGATACCAGCCAATTGCAGCCAGACAAATTCCGTTTTTATAAGCAAGATTTGCGAATTCACTGAAGGTTAGTTTGAATTCATCTTTTCCTTTCACATAAACTTGATTATCGACAAATTCAATTTCATCAGTTGAAGATAAATTCCAGTATTCACGCAAAAAGCTTTCAAATCTTTGTCGTAATATTTCAGCTGCATTTTTGACAGAACCACCACCCATGATTGTTGATCGCGATGCAACAGTTGGTCCGCTATCAGGAACCAGAGCTGTATCCATTTCGAGGTAATAAATTTTATCGACAGATATTCCAAGAATTTCCGAAACAATAATTGCGTAAGCTGTTCTCATTCCCTGACCATTTTCTGCAAGTCCGCACAAAAGATATGCACTTCCATCATTTTGAACAGATAAATAAGAAGCAGCCGCATCAATTCCTTCGGCACCAAGTGAACTTCCACGAAAACTTACGGCTAAACCAATCCCTTTTTTCCAGATATCTTCACCTGAAATAAATTCATTTTTTTCAAGAAGAAGATTGCGCTTCAAAATATTTTCTCTGAACTCAATTGTGGGAATTCTTCTGTTGTGATGTTTTTGATTTTCAAGCCACTTTTCTTTGAAATTAGTTGCTTCGCAGGCAGTATCAAGGACTTTCAAAAGATTGACTTCATGTTTTTCAAGCTTTTGACTGCTCGCTGTGATTGAACCTTCTCTGTATCCGTTAATTCTTCTAATTTCATCAGGAGTCATTCCAAGACTTATCGCAATATCATCCATCAAAGATTCTTGAGCAAAGATAATTTGCGGAGAACCAAATCCTCGCATTGCACCTGTATAAGGATTATTTGTGTAAACTGCACGGACATCTGTCCAAACATTTTCAATTTCATAAGGACCAGTTGCCTGTACAACCGAACGCCAAGTAACAAAAGGAGACATCGAACAATAAGCACCACCATCTGCGAGAATATCTATTTTCATCGCTTTGATTTTGCCTTCGCGAGTGTAGCCAACTTTGTAATGCATTCGATATGGATGACGTTTGTAAGATTCAAGAATTGATTCTTCTCGTCTATATCTGATTTTAACTGGTCGATTAATCTTCAATGCAGCAACAGCAGCACGAGCTGAAAGAATGCACATGATATCATCTTTCCCGCCAAATGAACCTCCAAGTTCTGCTTGTTCAACTCTTACTTTGGTCAAAGGATAATTCAAAACAGATGCAACTATTCTTCTTGCAGTAAAGGGATTTTGAATACTTCCAATTATGTGAATTCCTTTTTCTTCATTAAGTGGAATTGCTATTACACATTCAGGTTCAATGTATGCGTGTTCGATGTGAGGAGTTGTATAAGTTTGTTCGAGAATGAAATTTGATTCAGCAAAACCTTTTTCAATATCGCCTTTTCTGAGTGGATGATGAATAATCAGATTAGTTTTAAATTCAGGATGAATTAACGGTGCATTTTCATCGAGTGCTTTTTCAGGATCAGATAAAACAGGTAAATCTTCCAGTTCAATTTTTACTTTCTTTGCAAGTCGTCTTAATTCATCTTCATCTTCGCCAACAAGCATCACAACGACATCACCGGGAGTAACTATTTTATCAAAAGCAAAAACTGGCTGATCATCTCGAATTAATCCAACAACTTTTTTACCCGGAATATCTCGTGAGTCAACTATTGTTATAAGACTTTCTGAATTTTCAATCTCAGAAAAATCGATTGATTTGATTTTTGCATGAGACTTATTTGTTCGAACCATCACTCCGAAAACCATTCCCGGGAATTTATAATCATCAGCGAACTTTGCCTGCCCGGTGACTTTCGATTTTCCATCCTCTCTTATAACGGGTTTACCAACAACATTAAACTGTTTATTCATATCCCCACCTATAATATTTCGATATCAAATTAAGAAATTTTTAGTAAACAAATTTTTAAGTTTCAGCTTCGAATTTTTGTTTGAGTCGAATTCCCTGTTTGGTGATTTCTTTATTAATTAAATCTTCATCAAATGTGAGATTATTGTCTTTCAGCAGAAACTTACCATTTTTAATAACCGTTTTGGGAGTTGATTCCAAAGCACCATAAATGAAATGTCCCCAGAAATTAGATTCATTCATTTCATTCACAGGAATATAATTCCAGATTATCAAATCAGCTTTTTCGCCTTCATTCAGCAGTGTAAAATCGGGAAAAAATTTTTTCACGAAAGAAATTTGATTAAAGTAAATTCGATTAATCCACTCAAAAGTTGAAGCGAAACTTTCACCAGAATGACGGAACAATAAAAACAATTGTTTGAATGTCCTAAAAATATTTGCATGCATCCCATCTGTTCCAGGAAGGAGAATTAAATCTTCAGGTAATTTTTTATAAGATGGAAGTCCAACTGAATTATTCATATTTGAATCTGGATTCAAAGCGATTGCACTACCAACTTGAGCAATTTTTTTGTATTCTTTTTTCTTGAGCTGAATACCGTGAGCAAGAACTGATTTTTGATTGAGTAAATTAAATTCTAATAATCGATTCAGCGGCAACTCACCAAATTTTTTTAGACTGATTTCTCTATCTACTTTATCCTCGCAAAGGTGAATATGAATTCCTGTATCGAAATCCTTCATCAGGTTTGATACAAATTTTAAAGTTTGATCTTTCAGTGTGAATGAAGCATGCAAGCCAAACATACCTTTGAAATTCTCATCATTACCTTCGATGAACTCATAATTTTCCTGAGCTGACTTTTTCGTTATCTCAATTCCATTTCGGTCTGAAGTTTCAAAACATATTGTACCTTGAAGGTTTAACTCTTTGAGAGTATTTGTGATTGTTCTTAAACTATTTTGAACAAAGTTTGGTGATGAATGATGATCGAAAATATAAAGTGTTCCCGATTTGATTGATTCAATCGCAGCCATCATTGCGGATGCACGAATCATTTCTTCATCAAGAATTAAATCAAGTTTCCACCAGAGATTTTTTAAAATTTTGTGAAAGTTTTCGGTTGAACCTTTTACATTGATTCCTTTTGCAAGCCGTGAATAAATATGGTCATGGAAATTAACAAATGGAATTGTAGCCAGCGAACCTTTCGCATCGTATTCATTGTCCATAATCGAAGTTTCGTAGTTCCCCTCAACAAAATCTTGAAAATTCTTTTCATGTATTTTATCAATCTTTCCATTTGAGATTTCAATATCACAGAAAAGAGGTTCAACTTTTTCATCAATAATCCGAGCCAGAAACAGATTTTTAATGATTAATTTTTCTGTCATCTTTCAGTTCTCCTACTTTTCTCATTAAAATGATCATCAACAAAAACTCACACACAATTTTTTTATAATTATCAAAACAATTCCCACACTAACTATCAATCAACCATACCGACTTTATGATTAAACTCTTCAATCAATTTATCCCAATGTTCAACAGTTTGATAGCGAGTTTTCCAGTAATCTTCGTCATACCATTGTGCATTTAATTCATCAACCGATTTCCCCTGCTGCTCAATCCATGTGAAGTATTTCAAATTGTGAATAGTTTTCTTTTCGTAGTAATTAAGTTCTTTCATAAAGTCTATTGATTGATTTTGAAGAATTGCGTTCCAATCAATCTCAGCTTGATGTTTTGAATATTTTCCGTAAGCTTGATTCATTTCTTCAAGTCTTGATCTGTACATATCGACAGAATCTGTGAAGACAGTAAAAATCACATCGTTCTCATTCATTTCAAACCATTTTGCTAATTTGATTGAGCTGATGAGATTGCTTATCGACGAAATTCCCAAATAAGATAATTTCTCTAACAAAGAATCCTCAACTCCAAGTTGTGATAAAAATTCTAATCCAGCTGGTTCGTTAAACAATCTTAAAATTCTGAGTGGATGTTCATCGTTAATTGCAACTACAACATCTGTGTTTTTAACATTATGAATCCAGGGAACATGTTTATCACCTATTCCTTCAATTCGATGACCACCAAATCCATTCATTAAAAGCGTGGGACATTGAAGTGCTTCTGAAGCAACAATTTTCAGCATTGGAAATTTTTCTTTTAAGTAATCTGCAGCACCAATCGTACCAGCAGAACCAGTCGCACTTACAAATCCGCTTAATCTTGAATTTGATTTTTTAATTTTTTCAAAAACTTTTTCAATTGCATAGCCTGTCACATTATAATGAAAGCAAGAATTGCCAAATTGTTCGAATTGATTAAAAATAAAATATTCATCACTGGTGCGTTCAAGCTCATGACATTTATCATAAATTTCTTTGACATTACTCTCGCAGCCAGGAGTTGCAAAAACTTCTGCACCAATATTTTTAAGCCATTCGAATCGCTCATTGCTCATCTCTTCTGGAAGTATCGCAACAGCATGAACCGAAAGTAATGCCGAATTAAATGCACCGCCACGACAATAATTTCCTGTCGAAGGCCAAACAGCTTTATGATATTCAGGATTAAATTTTCCGGTTACAA
The DNA here is from genome assembly GCA_964527925.1 of uncultured Ignavibacteriaceae bacterium. Lineage (GTDB taxonomy): Bacteria > Bacteroidota > Ignavibacteria > Ch128b > Ch128b > Ch128b. Next base: position 106,658 of record CAZGQO010000008.1, on the reverse strand, counting down.
GATATGGAACAAGAACTCCGTAGGTTGCACCAACTTTATGTGCACCTGTTGGGAAAAACTTTCCAATCAAACCTACTATTTTAGCTTTGACTCCAGTTATTTCAGCAGGAATTTCTAAAAAATTTACATCACCAATTCCGCCTGTCTTTATATCATTTTGCCAGTTAATTCGAAATAGATTTAACGGATGTAGCTCATTTATATCGATGTTTTTAAGTTGATTTAAAATTTTCGAAGGAATTGTTTCTGGATTTCTTAACTCAGAAAATTTTGGGAGGATAATTTTTTTCTCTTTGCATCTTTTAATTGTTTTATTCAGGAAATCTTCGTTTTCAATTTTCCATTCCCATTTAGCCATTTCTGATTCTCCAATTGATAATTGTTTTTTTCAAAAATATCATTTTAAGATGACTAAAATCTCAAAGAACACAAATGAATCTTAATATAATTGTCAAGATTTTTCGTTGATATCTGCTAATCTACTTGTTTTTTGAAAATTATTTTCTTATGATGTTACCCGTCGGAGTAAATTTTAAAATGGAACTTGATGATTTTCAGCAAAGAAAATTTTTTGAAATTGTATTAAAGCAAATACCAGGTGTTTTCTGGACAGTAAACAAAGATTTAGTATTTACTTCTTCATTTGGTTCTGGACTAAAGTTTCTAAAACTTAAACCAAATGAAGTCGTAGGCAAATCTCTTTTTGAATATTTTAATACACAGGACCCAAATTTTTTACCCATTGCTTACCACAAAAAAGCTCTTCACGGTGAACAGGTAGAATATAAATTTTCATGGCAGAATAGAAATTTTAAAACATTTCTAACTCCTCTGATAAATAATTCAAGAGAAATCATCGGAGTTGTTGGATTTGCAATTGATACAACCGATGAAGACTTAATTTATGAAGAACTAAAAACTTCAGAAAACAAATACAAATCACTATTTGAATCAGCAGATGATGCAATCTTTTTAATGAACAATGAAATTTTCATCGATTGTAATTCAGCAACCTTGAGGAGGTTTAATTGTACAAAACTAGATATTATTGGCGAACCACCATATAAATTCTCACCACCGACTCAACCAGATGGCAGACCTTCAAAAGAAAAAGCACTTGAATTAATAAATCGTGCTTATAACGGAGAAATTCTTTCTTTTGAATGGGTTTACACTACACTGGATGGAAAACCATTTTATGCAGAGGTAAAATTAAATCGTGTGAAAATCAAAGACTCATATTATCTTCTTGCAATTGTTCGAAATATTACCGAAAGAAAAGAAAAAGATAGACAAATTCAATTTCTCGTTAATGCACTGGAAAGTATAAGTGAATCTGTTTCAATAATTGATTTGAATGATAATATTATATTTGTTAACAAAAAATTCTGCGAGACTTACGGTTATTCAAAAGAAGAACTTCTTGGCAAATCTATTTTAGTTTTAAGATCAGAAAAAAATGACCCTGAAAATATTAAGAACATTTTTGAGGATACATCAAAAGGTGGCTGGAGTGGTGAACTATGGAATAAAAGAAAAAATGGCGAAGAATTTTTAATAAGACTTTCAACTTCTCCAATCTTTGGTGAGAATAACAAACCAGTTGCATTGATTGGGGTTGCGATTGATATCACAAAGGAGAAAGAAATACTTAACAAAATTAAATATGACGCTGAAAAACTAAAGATTTTATTTGAAGAAGCACCAGATCCAATTTTTGTTGTTGACCATGATGGAAGAATTTTAGAAGCAAATGCTGCAAGCGAAAAGTTAGTGGGTTACACAAAGGAAGAGGCTCTTGGCAAAACAATTTTTGAATTAAATTTAATTGATCGAAAAAATTTCCAGAAAGTAGCCAAAATCTTTTATAAAGCAATGAGATGTGAACCTACAGGACCAGATGAAAATATAATAAGAAACAAAAAAGGAGAATTAATCTATATTGAATTCTCCACGCATCCGATAGAAATTGATGGTAAAAAATTAATTCTCTGCACTGCAAGAAACATCACTGAAAGAAAGAAGATGCTCCTCGAACTGGCAAAAGCAAAAGAGGAAGCTGAAAGAGCCAATAAACAGAAAACGATTTTCTTCGCATCTATGTCCCATGAAATTAAAACTCCAATGAATGTAATTCTTGGCTTCAGTGATGTATTAAAAGATATTTTTTATGATAAATCCGACAATGAAGTCAAAAATTATTTTGATATACTTCAGAATGCAGCCAAAACATTATTGAAAACAATTTCTCAAATACTCGATTTCTCAAGGCTTGAAGCTGGAACATTCAAGTTCGAAATAAAGAAAATTTCAATCACAAAAGAAATCCTGGATGTTGTAGAATTATTGAGAGTTCTTGCAGAAAAGATAAAATTAAACATAGAACTTTCTCTCCCCGACGAAGAAATTTTTGTAATGGCTGATCAGTATACTCTCAATGGAATAATCTCGAATATTTTAAGTAACGCAATAAAATACAGCGATAAAGGGACAATCAGAATTATATTATCCAAAGATGAAAATTATGCAATTTGTGAAATCAGCGATCAGGGAATTGGAATGAGTGAAGAGTTTCAATCCATAGTGTTTACTGACTTCACGAGAGATAAAATTACAGAAGTCAGGAAGCGAGAAGGAACAGGACTGGGTCTTGCACTGACGAAAAAATATATTGATATCAATAAAGGCATGATCTATATAAAAAGTAAATTGAACTACGGAACAACTGTTACTTTCAAAATTCCCCTTGCAAAAAATTAAAATTTTCTCCATTGTTTCCTTGAATAATTAGAATAAAAATTAATGTTATATAAAATCATCAACTCAATGTAACTCCAATTTCTGAACAATAAATATTGATTAATTATATTTGAAATAATGCTTAATCATTAAACTCAGGAAATTACTATGAGAAAAATTCTGATTATTCTTTTTCTTTGCAACTTAGTATACGCTCAAAATGAATCTTCTATCAATCAATTCTGGTGCAAAAGTGATCATAAAATTTTTAAGGTCCAATCACAGCAAACTATAAAGCATGAATTCGATATTTTATTCTATGATATAACCGTCAATTGGTACAATGTTTTGAAAAATTCCATTAGAACTTATCCAGGTCAAGTCAGAATTATTGCTAAAGTTGATACAGCTAATTCACTATATCAAATTACGCTTCATTCTTATCTTACAATTGATAGTATCATTCAGAATAATTCAAGATTAACTTATTCAACCAATTCTGGAATGTTAACAATAAATCTCGACCGAACTTATTACAAGAATGAAATTATTGATTTGATTATTTACTTCAAGAGGACACAAACCGACAACATCGGTTTTTATTATTACCCAAAATCATCTCAAACTCTCGAAAACTTAGCATACACAATGACCGAGCCGTCTGATGCACGTTACTGGTTCCCTTGCTATGATGATCCTTTAGATAAATCAGATTCATCAAGATTAAGGATTATTGTTCCAGGTGGTTTTACTGCAACGGGAAATGGATTGCTTGAAAATTTCACAACTACTGGTGATTCAGCAATTTTTGTCTGGTTTGAAAAATATCCAATCACCACATATTTGATTGCAATTACAGCTTCAAAATATTCGAAGTTCACTCAATACTACACAAGTAAATATCCACCTTTTGAAACTATAGAAATTCAGCATTATCAATGGCAATCTGATTCGTCAAGAAGTGTTTTTGTTGCAAGAAATTTAGGATTGATGATGGAATGCTTTGAGACTTTCTATGGAAAATATCCATTTGAAAAATATGGTCATTCGTATATTTCACCTTTTTCTTTTGGCGGGATGGAACATCAAACAATTTCAACATTGCATCGAAACTGGCTTTCATCCGATGCTCAAAGCGGAATTGCCCATGAACTTGCACATCAATGGTGGGGTGATATGGTCACCTGCGAAACATGGAAAGATATCTGGTTAAACGAAGGATTCGCAACTTTTTCTGAAGATTTATACAAAGAATATACTCAAGGTAAAACTGCTTATTTTTCTGGAATGAATTCAAAAGCCAACTACTACTATAACTATAACCCAGGATATGCAATTTATAATCCACCTTATATTTTTAATGCCGCAATTTCATACTATAAAGGAGCTCTCGTCTTAAACATGCTTAGATATGTTCTTGGAGATTCATTGTTCTTTCAATCACTGACTAATTACAGAAATCAATTTCTCTATTCAACCGCAACTACTAATGATTTTAAGCATATTGTCAGTCAAACTGCTGGTGAAGACTTTTCTTACTTTTTCAATCAATGGGTTTACCAGCCTGATCATCCAAACTATGTTTACAACTGGAATGTTGAACAATCTCAAAATACTTATCGATTAAACTTCATACTCAAGCAAAGACAAACACACTATTCCGTCTACAAAATGCCCTTTGAATTAAAGATACAATTTGTTAGTGGCGATACAACTATAAAAATTTGGAATACTTCAAGAGAACAATCATATCAATTTGAATTTACACAACAGCCAATAGATGTAGTCGTTGATCCACAAAATTACATTTTGAAACAAATCACAAGAGATCAATCTTTAGATGTTTCAAGCGAAGCTGACTTAATTCATTATAAACTCTATCAAAACTATCCCAATCCATTTAATGGTCAAACGACAATTAAATTCTCGATTCCATCTAAGAATCTGGTCACGCTAAAAATTTATAACTTACTTGGTAAAGAACTAAAAACTTTAATCAACAAAGAACTCGATAAAGGAATTTACTCTGAAACTGTTGATGCTTCAGACCTTCCAAGCGGAGTTTATTTCTACGAATTGACTGCAGGTGAATTTAAGTCGATTAAAAAATTTGTATTAATGAAATAATGAAAATTAGAATTCTAATTTTTACTTTTCTTGTTTTTATTGGGAAGATTTCAGGTCAGCAGGGAAACGAGTTTAATTATCAAACTTTCAAATCCATCATAGATGAAATTCTTTTAATCTACCCGAACTCACAGTTGATTGATATCTACAAATATTTCTTTCAAAGCAGATTTGGTATAGAACATTTAATTAGCGATTCTTTGACAGCTTTCGTTATACTAAAAGAAGAACTTAAAAGCGAAGAGATAAAATCAAACAAACAAACTCCTGATTCATTTTTAGTCCTGATCCTCAAACCAAAGAAAATATATGTTAGAGTAGATTTGAGTCTTGTTAAAGATAGAATTGTACCATTGAATCTATTCTTCTCTGCATTTTATCAGAGTGCAACAAAAATTGATTCAACGAAACTGGAAGATTGGAGAAAAAGACTGGGATGAATTAATTAAAAATATTGAGAAAGAAGAACTAAAACTCAAAAACTTCTCAGAAGATAATTTGAAAATTCAAACTGTTTTTAAGAACAACAAATTTGTTTTCAGCCATTCTGCGGAATACAAAAAATTGTATCGCCCTCATTATCGATTAATTGAAATAAATATCTTCAAAAATTTCGTATTGCCCTATTTGAAACCTTACAGACTAAAAATCCCACTCGAGTGATTTATTAAATAAGTTTTATATCGTTCAAAAATGGGAATTGAACTCTTGTTTTTTTAACCAGTTCCTTCTCTAACTCCGCAAAAATTATTTTTTCTGAATTTTTCTCACTAACTATAAGTTTACCCAGCGGATCAAAAATCGAGCTTTGTCCATCGTAATGAAGCTTTCCAGTGGAACCAACTCTATTAACGCCAGCAACATAACAAAGATTTTCAATCGCACGAGCTTTGAGTAAATAAACAAAATGTTCAATTCGTGTATCTGGCCAATTTGCAATGTTTACAATTAAATCTACTCTTTCTTTCCCATAAAATCTGAACAACTCTGGAAATCTCAAATCATAACAAATTGATAATCCAATTTTGAAATCATCCATTACAACAATTTCTGGTTTGCTTCCAGCACTATAATATTTTTCTTCATCGGCAAAATTGAACAGATGAATTTTCCTGTATTTTGATATTATCTCACCGTTTCTATCAATCACAAACAGTGTATTGTAGAATTTATGATCATCATTCTCAATCATTCCTGCAATTACATTCACTGAAAATTTTCTGGAAAGATCAACAAAAAATTTCAAGGTTGAACTTTCAGCTGAATCAAATTTTTCTCCCAGTTTGGAATTCATCGTATAGCCAGTTAAAGTCATTTCGGGAAAAATTAAGAGGTCAAAATTCGTTTTTTGACTTTCGATCAACTGGAGAATTTTTCTCTGATTTTCTGTTTTATTTTCCCAGGAAGGATTGTATTGAACTAAACCAATCTTCATCTTTTATGAATTGAGTAATAAAATTTTTTATCTCAATTAAAATTTTTCAGCTTCATCTTCAACTGAAGCGACTTCGTAGCCTTCTTCTTCGATTGCGGCTTTTATTGATTCAACATCCACTTCATTCTCATCAAAAGTTACAGAAGCTTTTCCAATCTCAACAGAATAATTATTGATTCCTAAGGATTTTATCGCATTCTTAACTGCCATTACACAGTGATTACAGGTCATTCCATTAATATTGAAAAGTACTGTTTTCATAATTTCCCCATTTAATTTTTTGTTTATATTATTTAATTAAATTTACTAAAATTAATTATACAAAGTTTAAAAATTAAAATGTGGGGATAACTCTTCAATTATCCCCACACAGAATTTTACTTGAGATCTTCTTTAAGATACTTTAAAATTTCTTTTTCTTCTTCTAAAGTTATTTTTGCTTTAGGTCTCATCACCTCAAGAATTGAATCCCATTTCGCAGGAGTAAATTCATGTGGAAGATAAAGTCGATGACAACCAGCACACTTAGACATATATAGTTTTTCACCTTCCGAAAACTTCGTGAATTCTTTCCTCACAAAACCCTTTCCACAACCAATCAATAAAGTCATAAGCACTGTAATAATCACTAAAATTCTCATAAGGTAATTCCAAGTATTGTTCTGACTTAATATTTTTCATGCCAATTAAATCAAGATTTCTGTTTCCACTTGGTGTTTTAGTCAATTGAGTTAAGAAGTTTATTGTGAGATAAAACTTTTCAGTTTGAAAATTTACAGTTGGTCCAACAAAGAAATCTTGATTCTTCTTTGCTTCATAAATTTCTTTATAATTCTGATGAAGTCTGAATTCAACTCCTATTGCAGCGCTGGAATTAAATTCATATGCAACTCCGCCAGTGATTTCAAATTTTAACTCAGTTGAAGAATTTGGAATTGATTTTTCGATTTCAGAGATAAGATTCACAACTCCAATGAATTCATTTATTCGTTTAGAAAGAAAAATTTTAAGCTCATATTTGATTTTGTCACCGCCATAATAAATTTCACCGTAGAGAGCAGGATCAATTAAATATTCACCAATTTCAAAAAGACGGTAACGCATCTCTAATAAAACAGATGAAAATGAGAAAGATTTGGATTTGTAAGAGTTGTTTGAAGTTCTTGTTTCATCGAAGTTAAAATAAATTGCGGAGGTGAGTTTGTCAGTCACTCCTTGCTCAAATTCGACTCGTGGCTGCCAGCGATAAAAATAGCCTGAGTCTTTCTCGATTTTGCCGGTATTCCAAATTTCAAGTTCCAGTGCTTTTGCTGGAATTGTGTAGGAAGTATAAGATCTGGCAAAACATCTTCTATCAGCTTTTGAAATGTTGAAGAACATCAAAACTGCGAAAATCCCAGAAAAATTAGTTTTTTCATTTTGTCTCCATAATTTGTTGTTAATTACTATTCTTATTTAGGTCAAATCCAAATAATTTAATATTAGTAGTCAACTCTTATTTTTTTGTGAGTGTAATAATTTTTGGTTTATCTCATGAACTAATTAGAAATGTAAAACTCTGAATGATTGATTGGAAATTTTTTCGATGGCTGTTTTCAGTCGGAGGTTCAAAAATTTTTAGATGAGAATTGAGTAAAATTTTTCTCTAATTAAGAATTAAAAGCTGACTTCAATTCGTCAAAGTTTTTCCATTTCCCTTCTAACTCGAACTTTTTTATAACAGCATCAATCAATGATTCTCGCACAACAAGAATGATGGAACCTTTAAATGAACCTGAATTTTTCAGAATATTTGAAACCATTGGCTCTAATCCGGAACCATTCAATTCAAGCGAACCAATTTCATCTATTATTAACCAATCAAAGTTCGATTCAAAATCTTTCTGAAGCAATTCCCGGGCTTTATCAAAAGCATTATTCAGAAATAAATAATTTCCGATTTTTATTAAATCTTCTTCTTTTATGCCAGCCAAATTTGTTGAGGATATTTCAAGTTGAATCAATCTCTTTTGTGAGATTGAGTAAATAAATCTTTTCCCATCAACAACAGGTTGTAAGATTCCGCCAACATTTTTTTTATCAATAATCCAGCGAAATAACTCGTTTGTTTTACCGCTTTTAATTTTTCCTGTTAGTATGTATAAATCTTTCATTCTGTAATCAAGAGTAAAAGAATAGAATCACGAAAAAAGTTTTTTATCTGAAGCAATTTTTTTTGATTGGAATGAATTTCCCATGCCAGATTAATTTTTGTTCGAAATCCTGGAAAAAGTTCTTTAATATCTTCAATCGTTTTCATTTGATTACCATTGGCATACTTACTCTTTCTCAAAACTTTCATCAACTGATTTACCAGAAACGGTGAAATAACTTTAAACCACAAATAAATTAAAATTATAGCTCTGATAATCATCGAGATAATATCCAGTAATAGAATCTTTTTTAAAGTCGGATCAATTAGAGTCATTAAAGAAACAAAAATTAAAAATAGAACAAAGACCAAACGACCCGGCTTTTTGTACCGACTTTTCTTTGTTTTATTCTGCGGGATGCTTGTAACAAAATTCAAATCAGACTTATTTTTTTGAATGTAATCAAAATAAATTTGTTCAATTCGATTTTGATGCTTTTCAATGTATCCAGGCATTCTAATTGTTATAAAAGAAAAAAGTCCCGCTCCTGCAAGATGCAATAAAAAATATAATCCAATCAAAAATAAACTCATACTGAATTCATTTCCCAGATTGAAACCTGAGACTTTTGCCATATAACGACTAATCTCATCAATAGAATACCAGAAATTCATTCCCAAAAAAAAAGTCGTAATAACAATTTTTTGTGAAGCTGACCAGATTTCAGAAAGAAAACTTAATAAGAGAATAGAAATTGTTCTTGATTTTATAAATGAAAAAGTAACAAAAGCAAAAAGTCCCTGCATCAAAACCGCAAGATGAGCAGTAAAAGGCGTGTTTGGTGAAAACAAAAATTTAATCATGATAATCAGAAATGTTACCTTCAGTAATTCTTTTTTGTTTTCAACCAGTTCATTTATAAGTGATAGGAAAATAATTGCCAGTCCACCGAGAATTAATCCTGTAAATGGGATTTTAAGTGCGTGCATAATTCCGCCAAAAGCCGACTCAGAAAAAGCCCAGATGGCAGTGTATTTAGTTATTAATGATTGTTCTTTTCTAATGTACATTAAGTCAAAAAAATATTTGCTCAAATTTATTAAAAAGGGTTAAAGTATCGTAAGTGAAAAATAATAATAAGGTGTGAATTCTACAGATAATATTGAGCAATTTCGTTCTTTAGTATTTTGATTAAGTATTCAAATTGGGCTCGGTAATTCTGGCGGTATTTTTCCATTGTTAGATTTCCGTCGTAGACTTTTAGATAGTCATAATAATTTTTAATCTGGTCTCCCTCAAGCAAATCATTTGCGATATCTGTAATAGCTTCTTTAAATATTGTTACAATTTGTTGGTCATACTTTTTTTTCTTCTGACTTAGTAGTTTAAGCTTACGTTCAATTTTGTTCAGAGAAATTAAAACACCTTCTCGCATTACATATTCTGTTTCTGGATCATCTACAACAGTCAAAGGAATTTTTTGTGCAGCTGTGAATTCAAATTTGATTTTAAGTGCAAGAGAATTTACAGATAATACTGGATCATATTCTGTGTATGAGTTTATAGAATTAAAAATTTCTTTTATCCAGCCTTTGATGTAATTATTCTTTGGAAATCTATCTACACCAAGAAGAATCAGTTCATCCTGTGGAATGATATTCATTGAATTGACTTCTTTAAAAGATTTAAGGGAAATATATTCTGTATCCAATCTATTAAAGAGTTTGTATTTCTTCGGGTCAGATCTTCTAATTTCCTTTAAGATCTTTGCAAAAAGGGGATCCAGTTCAGCATACTTTTTGGCAATAGTCTGATAAATTGATTGGTCAATAATTTTATACACAAAGTTGCTTGCTTCTTCTTCATTATCAATTGGAGGATCCCAATTTAGAAATGTTTTTCTTAAATATTCTAAATAATCATTTTCATTATTGCTTAATAAATTAGTTACTGCCTCGAGGGCAATATCAGACATTGATATTTCATTTCTTTCAAGAGAGAAGTATTTCAATCTTGAAAAGAATCTGATACGAATTCGTGAAACTTCAGTAAAAATTTCAAAGAGATGGTTTTTCTCCTGCTCGGTCGGATTACCAAGTAATATCTTTTTTAATTCATTTAATAGTTTAGTTTCACTCATAAATTCCAGTTTCCGTTAAAAATATTATCGAAAATTTTGATTACAATCCTGAGGTCATTTTAAATATAAAAACATTTCAATTATTTTTTCAGCCAAATGCCGTCAAATTTTAGTTCCAATTTCAATTCTCTGAAACCGAGATTAAATCAGATTTTTTTTGTATAATATTCTTTAAGAGAGAGATTTTTATGATTAAATCCTTACTTATAAAAGATTTCATCTTAATCGAAAAGCTCAAAGTCGATTTTGATTCAGGATTGAATATCATTACGGGCGAAACTGGAGTCGGCAAATCTATAATCATCGATGCAATGAACCTTCTTATTGGCGAAAAAGCTTCGGGAGATTTTGTAAGAACTGGCACTGAGAAAGCTATCGTAGAAGGTGTATTCGATATCAGCGACAATCAGAATGTGATTAACTTTCTCGGTGAAAATAATTATGATATAAATGATGAACTTATTGTTCGGAGAGAAATATTAAAAAAAGGATCATCGAGAAGTTTTATTAACGATTCCCCTGCACCACTTTCACATCTCAAGGCACTTGGTGAATTTATCATTGATTTACATGGACAGCACGAACATCAATCATTACTTAGAACTGAAACACACATAAAGTTTCTTGATAATTTTGGAAATCTCGATAAACTTATAGAAGAATATCGAGTTCATTACAACAATTTGAAAAAACTCTTCTCCCGACTTGATGAACTAAAGAACATTGAAAAATCAACAAAAGAAAAAAGAGATTTATACGAATTTCAAGCGAAAGAAATTGATGCAATAAATCCCAAAGAAGGAGAAATTGAAGATTTACAATCCAAACTCAACATACTTGAAAACAGTGAAAAACTATACGAAACAACAACTCGTCTTTTTGAAATTTTGTATGAATCTGATTCTGCAGTTTACGATCAACTAATTAAAGCAAGAAATTTAATTGATGATCTATCAAGAATTGACAAAGAATTTGCTAACCTAAAACTTGACTTAAATTCAGCAATTTCTATTGTAGATGAAATATCAAAATTTGTTCAAAGTTATAGTTCAAGAATTGAATTTAATCCTGAGCTGCTTGAAGAATATCGAGAACGGCTTGGAAGTCTGATTTTGCTCGCCAAAAAATATGGAGGATCATTAGAGAATGTAATCGAGTACAGAAACAAAATCGAAAAAGAAATTCTACTTGCTGAAAATTTTGATGAAGAGATCAGTAAGATTGAAGAAGAAATTGAACATGAAAGAAGGTTATGCAGCGATGCCGCAATCAGACTATCTGAAAAAAGAAGAGAAGTTGCTGAAAAAATAAGTAACTCAATTATATCAATTTTAAAAGACCTTGGAATTAACAACGCAAGTTTTGAAGTAGTTTTCAGAAACAAAAAAACAAATGACCCGCGGTCATTTGTCAAATTCGGAAATGAATTTTATGAAGCCAATTCAAATGGATTTGACGAAGTTGAGTTTTACATTTCAACAAATCCAGGTGAAGAATTAAAACCACTTGCAAAAGTTGCATCGGGGGGTGAAGTTTCAAGAATTATGCTTGCTCTCAAAACCATACTTGCAAAATCAGATAAGCTTCCTTTGATGGTCTTCGACGAAATTGATGTTGGAATAAGTGGAAGAATTGCACAGAAAGTTGGTAAAGCGCTTCGAAATCTTTCTGAATATCATCAAATAATTGCAATTACTCATCTGCCGCAAATTGCAGGTTTTTCGAACTCACACTATGTGGTGGTGAAAAAAGTAAAAGATGGAAGAGCAGTAACAACCATTCGAAAACTAACTGACGAAGAAAAAGTCTTTGAGATTGCACGTTTAATAAGCGGAGAAGACATTACACCAGCATCAATTGAAAATGCAAGAAATCTGATCTTCAATTCAAATTAAATTGAATGTAAAATTGAGAAAAGCGTTAGAACAACTTAAAAAACTATTTCCAGGTAGATTAACAAATACACAAATTTTCATTTTCCAATTTTTAGTTGCTCTAGTCATTTTTCATCCTTATTTGATTAATGAATTTTTTGCTGATGATTACTTCTTCATATCAATCTTAAAATCTAAAACTGAATCTTTCCCTATTGCAGGTTTCTGGTCGGTTGACTTAAAAGATTATGATTCATTTCAAAATCTTTGGTGGAAAGATGAAAATGCTCATGCGAAGTTTTTTAGACCACTGCCTTCATTATTCTTTAGTTTAATTTACTTCATCACTCCTAAATTTTCTGCATTGATTCTCCATTTCTTTTCAATTCTTCTGCACAGTCTTGTTGCACTTTCAGTTTTTATGGTCTTAAATAAATTTTCAAAAATTTATAGTGTTTCTCTTCTGGCGTCGTTTATATTTCTGATTTCTGAAGATCACTCGATGACAATAGGATGGATTGCAACAAACACAGATTTATTTGCTGTATTGTTTATAAACCTTGCCCTTTACTATCATGTTAAATTCAGAGAAACTTCAATTTCACTCCATAGAAAGCTTTCAAAAATTTATATGACTGTTTCATTTTTCTGCAAAGAAACAGCCGTAATTGGACCCATTGCGATAATTTTGTATGAATTTATTTTACTCGAATCACAAAATCCCGAGAAAAATATTTTTAAGAGATTTTACCAAAAACTTTTACTGCTTGTAAAGAATCAAAACTACTGGCGTTATCACTTCTTTTTGATTTTTGTATTTCTAGTTTTTTATCGAATTACTGGCTTCGGTGTAAATACCTTAATGTACATTGATCCATTTAGAAAACCGGCGGAATACATAAAAAATGTAGTCGTTGGTTTACCAACAATGCTTGTTGGTTTACTGACAAATTTCCCAATTGGATTATTACTTTTTGAGAAGAATCTAACTTATCCATTAATGATTTCTGGAATAATTCTTTATTTCATCTTCTCCGCACTTTTTGCACCGCATTGGAAAAACAGAATAATACATTACAGTTTTCTGCTGTTTACCATTTCATTATTGCCACAATTAATCGCACTGCCATCTGAAAGATTACTATATTTCCCATCAGTTTTTGGAAGTTACCTGATTGCATATTTTATTTTTAATATCTCTTTTCTTAAAAAATTCTTCTTACCCGAAAATCCTGTGAAGCTAAAAATACTCTCGAATATTTTTGGAATTTATCTTTTAATATCAAGCGTAATTGTAGCTCTGTATCTCAGCTTAATATATCCTGAATATTATATCAGTGAATTTCAGAAATTAAAAAAGCCAGCTGATGAAATAAGTGTTTACTTTACTCCAGAAACAAAAAATATAATTTTTCTTACTATGCCCTCAATCTTTCACACCTTTTACTTAAACGATATAATAAAATTTGAATACCCCGATTCAAAACAAGTCTATACTTTATCAAGTTTTAATGGCGAGATGAAAATCAAAAAACTCGATGATTATTCTTTCTTGCTTGAATCAAATTCGCCTGGCTGGATAAATAATCTTTTCGCCAAGATTGTGCGAGTTTATCCGAATCTCGAAGTGGGCAAAAAATACAATACCCGATTATTCACTGCAACAATACTGAAGACAACTATCAACAGAAAAGATTTGCAATCAGTTAAATTTGAATTCAAAAATTTATTGAATGACTCATCGAATCTAATTGTTTATCACGATGGTGAAAATGTTTTTAAATTAGATATTGATACACTTCAATCGAATAAAATTTATAGACTAAAAAAAGCACACGATCCATATTAGTTAACTCAGGAGGAAAAAATTTGAAACCGTTTTCTGTCTATGTACACCTGCCCTTTTGCAATGTGAAGTGTAATTATTGTGATTTTTATGTTGTAATCAAACACGATAAAAAAAATCCACTGTTATATTCTCTTCTAAGAGAGATTGAATATTTTGGTGAGATTTATCACGATAAGGGATATTTACAAACAATCTATTTTGGCGGCGGAACACCATCACTCGTTGAACCATCTTACATTCAACAAATCATTAAAAAACTAACTTCAATTTTTAAGTATCCTGAAGATATTGAAATTACAATCGAATCAAATCCCAATACACTCGATGAACAAAAACTAAAAGATTTATTTTCAATTGGAGTTAATCGACTGAGTATTGGTGTCCAATCTTTTAAGAATGATGATCTGAAATATCTCACTCGTGACCATGACAGTAAAACTGCATTAAAAAGTATTGAACTCGCTGCAAAAAGTGGATTTTACAATATTAATATCGATTTAATGTTTTCAATTCCTGGACAAGCTCTTGATGACTGGAAAGAAAATTTACAAATAGCCGTTCAACTGCCAATTAAACACATCTCAGCTTATAGTTTGACTCTTGAACCAGGAACAAGTCTTTACTATCAGGCAAAACGAGGAATCATTTACTTGCCTTCCATTGAACAGGATGCAGATATGTACGAATTCACGATGGACTTTCTGGGTGAGAATGGATTTCAACAATACGAAGTCTCGAATTTTTGCAAAGAAGGATTTGAATCAATTCATAATTTGAATTACTGGTATCGAATAAACTATCTGGGATTTGGACCATCTTCTCATTCACTCTGGGATAATCGACGCTGGCATAATTTCAGAAACATTACAAGATACATTCAAAATGTTAACGAACACCGAAATGCAATTAAAGAAGAAGAATTTCTTAATCCTACAGAAATTTATAACGAGAGAATTTATCTGGGTCTGAGAAGTCGTGGAATTAATCTCAAACAACTTGAAGAAGAATTAAACATTAATCTTCTAAAACACGAAGAAAGATTTTTTAATGAGTTGTTTAAAAACGGATTTGTAATTATTGAAAACGACATGCTTCGTCTAACAAAAAAAGGCTACCTTCTTGTCGATGAAATCTGCGAGCAATTAATGCTGTAATCATTCCCATAAATGGAATTATTCTTATGAAAAAATTCAAACTGAAACTGTACAATCAAATTTTACTCGGATTATTTTTAGGATCCATCTTTGGTGGAATTTTCCATATCGATAAAAATAAAGTAGAGATTGTTTATCAGGATGAAGGAAAGAAAATTTCAGAAACGGTTTCTTTTGATATTCTTGAATTTATCATTGGTGGAGAAAAAGAGATTTTTAACGATCAAACTAAAGCAATTCAACGCTTCAAATCACTCTCAAACGACGAAAAAGAAAAATTGATAATAGTTACGAGAGAAAAATCTTATTCAAAAATTTTAGAACTGAAAAAATCTGAAACTATTGCAACTCAAATAAAACCAATTGGTGATCTTTTTATCAATCTGCTGAATATGATTGCAATTCCACTTGTGCTTTCTTCACTTATTGTAGGAGTTGCAAGTCTCGGCAATTTGAAAAAACTCGCACGTATTGGTGGGAAAACAATTGCCCTTTATTTAATCACAACGGCAGTTGCTATTACAATTGGATTGGTACTTTCAAACATAATTCAACCAGGTGAACAAATAAATACTCAGCTTCATGAAGAACTCGTTTCAGCGTATCAACTTGAAACCAGTCAGAAAATTCCGACTGAAGTTGAACTGAATATTCTGCAGCAGATAGTAAATCTTTTTCCGAGAAATGTTTTCAAAGCAATGGTAAATGCAGAAATGCTTCACATTGTTTTCTTTGCACTTCTGGTCGGAATTGCACTTACAAATCTCAACAAGAACAAAGCTGAACCTGTAATAAACTTTTTTGATGGATTCAGCGACGCAATGATAAAGCTGGTTGATATAATAATGAAGATCGCACCATTTGGAGTGTTTGCATTGATCTCAGCTACAATTGCAGAATTTGGTTTCGATATAATTCAAACCTTGTTCTGGTACATGTTCACAGTTTTATTGGGATTGATTATTCATACAGTTTTTGTCTATGGAGGATTGGTGAAGTTTTTTGGAAAGATGAATCCAATGACTTTCTTCAAAGGAATGAGACGGGCACAAATAGTTGCATTCACAACAAGTTCAAGTGCTGCAACACTGCCAGTTAATATGGAATGCTGTGAAGAAAATTTAGGAATTAATAAAAGCATCACAAGTTTTACTCTTCCACTTGGAGCTACAATAAACATGGATGGAACAGCATTGTTTCAGGGTGTTGCTGCGGTTTTTATTTCTCAGGTTTTTGGGATGAATCTTTCTTTGTATGATCAAATTCTAATTGTCTTCACTGCAGTTTTAGCTTCAATAGGGACTGCACCAGTTCCAGGAGTTGGAATAATCATGTTATTGATAATTCTTAAAACAGTTCATATTCCAGAAATTGGAGTTGCAATAATTCTTGGTGTTGATAGGATTCTTGATATGTGCAGAACAGTTACAAATATCACAGGCGATGCCTGTATTAGTGTTGTTATAGCAAAATCAGAAAATCAATTAAACAGAACTGATTTAAGCGAAGCATAATCAAGGAGGTAATTATGGATCTTGAATTAAAAGGAAAGAACGCTCTTGTAACAGCTTCAAGTAAAGGAATTGGAAAAGCCTGTGCAGAAGCCTTAGCTCGTGAAGGTTCCAATGTAATGATATGTTCCAGAAATTCTGAAAATTTAATCCGAACAGCTCAAGAATTAAGTGAAAGTTTCGGAACAAATATTCAGTGGTTTCAATGTGATTTACGAAATCCTTCAGATATCGAAGAACTAATCAAAGAAACTTACAGAATTTTTGGATCGATTGATATTGTTGTAAATAACTGTGGTGGTCCGCCTTCAAATTATATTTTTAATTTAAGTGAAGAAGATTGGAATAATGCGTTTCAAGAAATTTTACTTTCCGTTGTACGAATTTCAAAACTTGTAATCGATTCAATGAAGAAGAATAATTTTGGCAGAATTATAAACATTACATCTGTATCAGTAAAACAACCAATTCAGCGACTTGTGCTTTCAAACTCATTACGAAATGCAATTATTGGATTTGCAAAGACTTTATCAACCGAAGTTGCTCCATTTAATATTACAGTTAACAATGTTGCGCCAGGTTACACTCTCACAAAAAGAATTTATGATCTTGCCGTCGAACAGGCTAAAATCACAGGCAAAAGTCACGAAGAAATTTTAAAGGGATTTACACGGGATATTCCAATGGGAAGGCTTGGCAAACCGGAAGAAATTGGAAATCTTATTGCATTTCTTGCATCAGAGAAAGCTGGATACATTACAGGGCAAACAATATTTATAGACGGTGGTTATATCAAATCGATTTAATTCGACATGTTTCCGAAGTTTATTTCAAAAATCTTGTTGGGTTTTAATCTGGTTGATTTTTTCTTCCAAAAAGTGAATAAATTTTCTCCAGTAAAAAATTATAGATTACTGCGAGAAGATACCCAATTAGAACTCCAATAAATGCACCGCCAACTACATCAAAAGGATAATGAACCCCCACAAAAATTCTTGATAGAGCCATCAAAGTGGCTACACTGAAAAGAATCCATTTCAAATGTCTATAGAAGAAAGTAAAAAACATGGCTGCAGCAAAATTATTCACTGCATGGGAAGAAGGAAAAGAATATGAATCGGTGCAGGTTACAAGCAGATGAACATTCTCAAGCACTTTACAGGGCCGAGTTCGTTCAATTAAGTTTTTTAGAAGATTGCTGCTTATTTGGTCTGAAATTGTAATCAGTAAGATCATTCCAATTGCAAGACCAATTCTGTACTTACCGCCTTTGAACAAAATTATAAACCAGAGTAGAACATAAACCAGATACCAATGAGTTACATCAGTAATGAAAGGCATTAGTTTATCTGTTACAGGATTGGCTAATGTTCCGTTGATGAATCTAAAAACTGCAACATCAATTGAGTACAGAAAATCAATCATAGATTTATTTCGATTTGTTCAGAGAGTGAAAGTAATTCTATCATCTTTGAGTGAATGTTTCCATTAGTTGCAAGTATTTGAGGATTGAAGATATCACTTTCTTCTCCGGTGAAAGTTGTAACTTTTCCACCGGCTTCTTTTACAAGTAAAAGTCCTGCAGCAATATCCCATGGATTTAATTTAACTTCCCAGAAGCCATCAAAAATTCCAGCAGCTACATAAGCAAAATCTAATGCAGCTGAACCAAGTCTTCTAACAGCACGACTGCTTTTTGTCATCATTACAAATCGTTCAAAACATTTATCAGGATTTTCTTCAACATTATAAGGGAATCCAGTAACTAACAATGCTTTTTTAATATCTTTTGTTTTGGAGACATTAAGTTTTTTCCCATTTAAGAATGCACCTTTTCCTTTTTCTGCTGAAAACATTTGATCTCTTGTTGGATCATAAACAACACCTGCAATTACTTCGTTTCCCTTAATAAGTCCAATTGAAACACTGAAAATTGGAAGTCCGTGTGTGAAATTCGTTGTTCCATCAAGGGGATCAATAACCCACATAAATTCTGAATTTTTGGTAGAAGTAGAACCACTCTCTTCAGCGAGAATATCGAAATCAGGAAAATCTTTCTGAAGAGTTTCAATTATAATTTCTTCGGATTTGTGATCGACTTCAGTAACGAGATTAGATTGGACTGATTTGAAAGAGATTTGTTTTACCTTGCCTAAGTTTGATAAGATATATTTTCCAGCTTCTCGTGCTGCTTTCTCTGCCGTTTGCAGATAATCCATAAATATTTTTAATCCTTAATTTGTTCATATTTTCTTGAAATTAATTTATGAAATAAAATCTATTCTCCAAAATTTTGATTCCTAACTATTGAAATATCTTTTAATAGTAAGAATATTTTTTTATTTAATATAAAATTTTTGACCATGCGAATGATAAAAATTTCTTGTTAAAAATCATCATCCACCTTAAGTAGGGTCGAGGCTTGCTT
>CAZGQO010000008.1:0-87169 GCA_964527925.1 uncultured Ignavibacteriaceae bacterium | reverse complement strand
GACCGAATTTCCTGAATAAAACATATTTCGGGAGGGGCAAGCCCCTCCCCTACAATCAAAAATATTTTATACCAATATTATAATGAATCAAAACCTCGTGAGATTTAACAATTTATATTAAATCATCGACAATTTATAACAATATAAAAATGATTACCCTGACTAACCGAAAAAAATGATTCTGAAATTTTATATCAATAAAAGAATTACTTCCTTGCCATATTCAAAATAACTTTAAATTCCTTCTCACTGACTGGAATTATTGAGAGTCGATTACCTTTTTGCAATAATCTCAAATTGTTTAATTCAAATTTCTTCTTCATTTCTTCCAGCAAAACTGGTTTTTCAAACTTTTCTATGAACTTAACATCAACCATAAACCAGGTAGGATTATCAGGATTACTCTTTGGATCGTAGTGTTTGTTATCTGGATCAAACTGTGTAAAATCGGGATATGCTTCTTTCACAACTTCACACAGACCATATATACCCGGTTCATCACAATTGCTGTGATAGAAAAAAACCAGATCTCCAATTTTAACCTTATCTCTCAAAAAATTTCTTGCTTCGTAATTTCTTACCCCGTCCCAGAAAGTTATTTTATCTCTTTTCAGATCATCGATTGAATATACATATGGTTCTGATTTAAATATCCAGTAGTTTTTCATTGAAAAACTCCTTTTTAGCTAAGAATAATTAATTAATAAGAGAATTTAAAGGAGATAATCAGTGAAAATATTTGAATGAATTAAGATCATTCGTTCGCTTCGTAAACTCCTTATGATAAGCTTATTCACTATCTTTCTTATCGAAATGAAATGGATCGAAGAATCTAAAAGAGGTGCTTAACTTCATTCAGCATGACAAGAACCTTTGGTTGATTAGCAACCTCAGGATGACAGACGACGGCAATGTCATTCTGAGCGGAATGAAATGGATCAAAGCATCTGAGACCCTTCATTAACTTCGTTCCTTCAGGATGACAATATAAACCCCTGTCATTTATACAAAACGATTTAAACGATAACTTTTAATAAATCATTTCAATCAACAAAAAAATCTATCTCTCAAAAATTTCAACAAAAGTCTTAATCTCTTCAATTAAATCATTAGAAATCTGATTCCAATTAAATCGCCACATCCAGTTGCCATCTGGTCGACCAGGAAAATTCATTCGAGCTGATGAATCAAGTCTTAGAAAATCCTGGAATGGAATTATCACAATATTAGCCACAGATGAATAAGCAAGTCTGATCAAATCTTTGCAAACATCTTTTCCATCCGAACCTGTATAATTCAAAAAGAATTCTTTTGTATCGGTTCCATCATTTTGAATTGAATTCCACCAGCCAAGCGTTGTATCGTTATCATGTGAACCAGTATAGACAACACAATTTTTTTCATACCTATGAGGTAGAAATTTCTTCTCACCATTCGAGCCAAATGCAAATTGAAGAATTTTCATTCCAGGGAAATTGAATTTGTCTCTCAACTCATAAACCTCAGGTACAAGTATTCCCAGATCTTCAGCAATTATTAGGAGTTTACCAAAATATTTTTCAAGTGTGGAGAAGAATTTTTCACCAGGACCCAATACCCATCTTCCAGTTTCGGCAGTTGGTGCATCGCCCGGAATTTCCCAGTAGTTGTAAAATCCTCTAAAGTGATCGATTCGAATTATGTCTGTGATTTTTAATAAAGAAGAAATTCTTTCTCTCCACCAGTGATAATCATCTTTTTCCATCACATTCCATTTATAGTGTGGATTTCCCCATCTCTGCCCCGTTGGTGAAAAATAATCTGGCGGAACACCAGCAATGAAAACCGGTTTACCATTTTCACTAACTTCAAAGAGATGACGATTCACCCAGACATCAGCGGAATCGAAGGCAACAAAGATTGGAAGGTCACCAATGATTTTTATTCCTTTTTCATTTGTAAATTTTTTCAATTCCATCCACTGCTTGAAAAACAAAAACTGAACAAACTTATGAAACTCAATATCATCCTCTAATTCTTTTTGATAATGCTTTATTGCTTTTTCCTTTCTTTGAGAAATATCAGAATCCCACTCATTCCATGGACGACCATCGAAATAATCTTTCAAGGAAACGAAGAATGCAAAATCATCCAGCCAGAATTTTTCTTCTTCACAGAATTTTGAAAAGGCACTTTTGAAAATTTCATCAGATTTACTTTTGAACTCTTCGTAAATTATCCAAAGCGCTTCGAATTTGTATTCAATCACATCACCATATTGAACTTTATCATCAGGAAATTCCGGGAGATCAGCAAGAATTTTTTCACTTATTAATCCTTCTTGAACTAATTTTTCAAAACTAATTAATAAAGGATTTCCAGCAAAAGCAGATAAACATTGATATGGTGAATCACCATAACTTGTTGGACCTAATGGAAGAATCTGCCAGAGTTTTTGTTTTGTTTGATGCAGAAAATCAACAAACTTGTATGCATCAGAACCTAAATCGCCAATGCCAAATCGTGAAGGCAAGGAAGTTGGATGAAGTAAAATTCCTGCTGATCTTTCAAACATTTTTTTATCCCTCTTTTGTTAGAAATTTTTATTTACATTTTTAACCAGACATCTACTGAATCAGTTTTAAAATCGTCAACATCAATAAAATTATCTTTTGCTTTTTGCATGTTTATCATCAAACGAGAAAAACCAGAGTTTTTTCCATCAGGATTTTCGACTCGCAATCTGATTCGTTTTCCCCGAAAAACTCGTTCAGCGTAAAATTCTTTCCAGTGAGATGGAATATGAGGATCAATTGTAATTCCGTTCAATGAAGTCCTAAATCCAAGAATATAATCAAGACCAATTCTTAGCATCCAGTTAGCTGTACCAGTCAACCACGAGTGACTCGCCTGACCTTCTGTTTCGTGTTCAGGACTTGTTACATATTCAGCATAAACATAAGGCTCAACTTCGTAACGATCAATTCTTTGAGAAGTGTTAAGTGGATTCATTCGCATATAAACATCAAAAGCAAGTTCATAATCACCATTCAAAATTGCAGCAAGAACAAACCACGAAGAAGCATGATTGAAAATTGCGCCGTTTTCTTTTTTGCCGGGTACGCATCGACTTATCAATCCAACATCTTCTTCCACTTTACGATAAGCAGGTGCACAAATTTGAATCCCGTTTTCTCGCAATAAATATTTTTTTACAGACTCAACACATTTTTTTGCACGGTTTTCAGGTGCAATTCCAGAAATAATTGCCCAGCTCTGTGAGTTAATAAATATTTTCCCCTGTTTAGAATTTTTCGTACCAATTGGTTCGCCATTATCTTTGAAGGCACGAATATACCAATCGCCATCCCAAGCGATTTCATTAATTACACGATTCAAATTTTCGTAGACTCGTTTCCAGCGATTTAATGTTTTGTGATCTTTTTTGAATTCAAGGACTTCAAAAGTTTTTTGAATTACATAGGCAAGGAAACATGCACCCCAGATTGTTTCGCCTTTGCCTTCAGGACCAACTTTATCAAGAGTATCGTTCCAATCGCCATTCATAATTTTTGGTAAGCCGCGAGGAGTAGTTTGCGAGATGCAGTAGTCAACTGCTCTGACCATATGTTCATAAACTGTCGCACTTCCTTCATCATAAAAATTAACAACTTCATCGAGAATAGAAACATCACCAGTTTCATTCAGGTACTCTACAATTCCAAATGGAATCCAGAGTGGAGTATCTGAGTGATTTGTTTTTTCGCCCCAATCGGTCAATTTGAAAAAGTTATGAAGTGTGCTTCCATCTTTGAATTGAAATCTTAACGCCTGCAAAATTCTTTTCCTGACTCTTTCTGGATGAGCAATGACCATTCCCAGAATATCCTGAAATTGATCTCGCATTCCTGTTCCAAACAAAAGTCCACCGTGATAATAACCAGCATTTCGAGCCATATCAAAACTCACAGCTGCCTGATAAGGATTCCAGACATTCAGCATTAAATTAAATTTATCTTCAGGAGTTTTAACATTAATCTTTGAAAGATAATCATCCCAGTATTTTTTCAATTCAAGAAATTTCTTGTTGACGATATTTAATTTCTTCAATTGATGAATTCTCAGTTCTTCAAAAGGATCTTTTGATTTATCGGCAACACCCATTATCACAGCAAACTCTAATTCACTCTTTGGTTTGATTTTGATTTTCGATTGCAGTGCTGCAACTGGATCACCTGCTGTAATTTCAGTATTGTTCATTTTGCTTTTTTCGATAGCTTCAGGATTTGCTTCTGAACGCCATCGTCCTATGAATGCATCGAGACTGCTGTCAAAACCAGAAATGGGAAGAGTTTGAGTAAAAACAATTCGATATTTCCAGTCGAGATTTGGTTGAGCAACAGAAACTCTGCGATTCAATACCCAGTATCTTCGAGTTGCAACAAGTGCTGAGTGTTTTTTATCGAAATAAATTTCTGTGAAGTGTTTATCGTTTGGTTGATTGATTAAATCGTTGAGTGCATTTCCCATCAAAAGTTCTACAAAAGAATAAACTTCAAGGTTACGAGTTTTCTTTGTAAGATTCGTGAGTTTCACATGCCATATTTCAGCATTTACATCAACAGGAACGAAGTAAGTAATCTCGCCTCTTATTCCGTTAATTTCAGTTGTGATATTTGTATAGCCCTGACCATGTCTGCATTCATACTTATCATATTCCCTATCAATTGTTGGTGCCCAGCTGAGAGACCAGTATTCTTTTGTATCTTTATCTTTGATTATGACATATCTGCCTGGTCGATCCCATGGCAAACAATTGTATCTCATTCTTGTTAACCGATTATCGCGAGGACTATCAAGAAAGCCGAATCCTCCGCCTGTGTGGGAAATTAATCCAGCATAATGTTCATTCCAGATGTAATTGAACCAGGGTCGTGGAGTTCGTGGATTTGTAATTACAAATTCTCTGAAATCTTTAGTGAAGTAACCGTATTTGTTTTTGAACATTTTGTTTCCTCTCTTATTCATTTTTTAGCGTGTAAGTTTTTCGATTAATTTCAAGATTCAAATTTAAGTTTGATTGTGATTATTTTCTTTGGCTGAACATCGATGTGAATTTTGTTATTAGTCAAATCTAATTTTTGAACGAACTTTTCTTCAAGAGTTACAAGTTCTGCTGATTTTATTTTCCAGAAGAATTCAACTTTGCCTGGAATAATTTTATATGTTGGATTATAAAGACGAAGAATAAAACCTTCACCATCTTCACTTTTCTTGAAACAACTGATGACTAAATCATCAGGTTGAATTTTCAGGAAAGATTTTTCATTCAAGTTTTCTGTTGTCAGGTTATTTGTTTCGATGAAAGAAAGGGGCAGATTAAATTTCAAGGCTTCATCATAAACTTTTCCTTCAATCCAATTACCTGAATGAGGATAAATGGAAAGTCTAAACTTATGTCTCCCCGGACACTGTGAACCTTTCATTTCTAAAAATTCTCCAACTGATGAAGGAATAATCACATAAGAAAAAGATCTCAACAGTGTAGCGGCTAAAGTTTTATTTCTATCTTCAAGAACTTCATATTCTTTCATACCATCGACTAAAACTGCAAATCCAATTTTTTCATTACTAACATCAACGAAATTATGCATTGGAAAATCGTACATAGGCGGCTCAATCCAGTTCGTTGCATCAATTCTTTTTATCTCTCGTTGTACAACATCAAACTGACCTTCGGCAAAATGATACTTTGCATCTTTCAAAGTTGGAAACATAATTCTTAGTCTGTGATTCTCGACATTATTTATGACTTCAACATCAAGATCAACTCGTTTACTCTCTTTGGTGAGATTAACGATCATTTTAATTGGGATTGAAGAACTTTTTGTTTTGATTTTTCTGCCAGAAATTATTTTCATTTCCCGTGAAGGTATCTTTAGACGATGTTCGATTAAAACTTTTGAAGCGAGTGGACCATTCTCAATCAACTTAATCTTTGGTTTTGATTTCAAACTCGTTACTATTGGTTTTTCTGATTTGTGAACCCAGGCATTTCCAGATTCACCTTCATCAAAGAAATAAGCTAATTTATCGAAGACATGTCCAGTCAATTTATCATGTATTTTCAAACTTCCATTTTGATTAATCGAGACTTTCAAAAATTTATTTTCGAGAACAATTTTCTTCCCATCTATTTTTCCAATTTTTTCGTTTGATGCTTTCTGATTTCTGGAAGGAATAATTTTGAAGTATTTAATTCCAAAAGATGGTATTGATTTTACATTTGCATAGGCAAAATATCTTTTCACATTAACATACATTGGTCTATCGATTAATTGTTCGAGAACTGGTTGTGTATTTTCTGATTTAATCATTTGAATTTCAATTTCATTTTCATTCGAGCCAATCAACTTAAAAGCACCTTGATCATATTCAACAGGAATATCCACAACAACCTGAACTACTTCATTTCTTTCGTAGTTAGTTGGATTAAGAGAGAAAAGATAACTTTCTTCAGGATTTTCCTTTTTTAATAAATCACCATTTGATAAAATAAATTGACAGGCTTTTGAAAATAATCCTGTTGAGATTTCTTTGATGTGTTTGTATCGATTAATCATATCATCATGAACAAGATCGAGACTGCAGCCGCCAATTGAATCGTGAGAAGAATTTTGAACAATTAATTTCCAGGCAAAGTCAAGGTATCTGTCTTCAGTATCTAATCCAATCAAAGAGGCAAAATTATAAAATGGCTCAGCATAAAATTGAAGCCATCTTTCACAATCGAAATTCATTAGTTTAAGATCCATCCTTGCCGAAGTTGTGTAGCCGTAAAGATTTCCGCTTCGTAAATCAAACTGAGTACATCGTCTTTCGCCTTTCACAATTTTTAGTTTAGATTTATCAATGGAATTTTTTACTGCATCAGAATAATCTTCAAGTGTACTGTGAACTATTTTTAATTCAGCAAAATGTTTTTTGATTTCATCAATCAGTTTAACTGTATTGATATTTGGACCGCTTGAATCATGCCCTTCCATCCAGATTACATGAGGAGTTGTGAAGTCATTGACCTGATCATTTATAATTTTTTCAACCTGCGGTATTAAATTTTCAGAATAAAACTCGTTGGCAGGTTTAGGATTAAAATAATCTGTTTTGAAAAGCATTAAATCAGCAAAGTGAAAAAGCAGACTTTCTCTATTCCAGTTGAATTCAATGTTTGTTGGGAATTCATTGAATAAGACGGGTCGATAGATGTAAAAGTAGAAATTATACCTTGGCATCGTTGAAAATCTTGATGCAAGAACCTGAGTTCCATCAGCGCCTTCCCAGATAAATTCAGCTTTTGGTGAATCAAGTGAGTTCACTCCACGATAAAACATTACGAAATCAATTCCAAAGTTTTTGTAAATCTGCGGAAGTTGTGAAATCTGTCCCCAAGAAAAAGGTGAATAACCAACCTTGGAAACTCTTCCAATTTCATTTGAGATTTTGTGTCCAATCAAAAGATTACGAATTAAATTTTCACCGCCAACCTGAAATTCATCAGGCAAAACATACCAAGGACCGATAAAAAGCCTTTTCTCTTTTACAAACTTCGAGATGAGATCTTTTTTGTAAGGTTTAATTTCTAAATAATCTTCTATCACGATGCTCTGTGAGTCGAGATGAAATGCACGGTATCGTGGTTCTTTTTCTAGAATATGCAGGAGTTGATTCATCATATTTACGAGCATCTGTCGATTTACCTGAAAAGGGAAACGCCACTCTCGATCCCAGTGTGTATTAGAAATAATGTGAAAAATTCGATCTTTGAGTTTCATAGTCAATTAGAATTTAATCAGACAATTTAATTTAAGGGTGAATTCCGGTAAACCATTCCAGAGAATGTATGAAGCGGCTTCCAGATTGTGATTTTTTGTTTGAGGAAAAGGAACTGCCACACAACATCCAATTCCAGCTGATCTAATTGCAATTGTTCCACTCTGACTATCTTCAAATCCAACTACATTAGAGAAATTTTCTTTCGGAATACCAAGTCTATTAAGTGCAATTGTATACAAATCACGATGAGGTTTAAGACGAAATTCATACGCATCGGTTGCTGTCACCACAGCATCATAAAAGTTCTGATAAGAAGAAAATTTTGAAAGTAAAAGTTGTTTCTTAGTTTCACTCAAATTCCAATTCTTAATTTCTTCTCTAATCAATCTAAAAACTTCAGAAAGGACAATATCTGCCTCGTAACTGATTGATGAAGTAACAACTGCAATTTTCACTGAATTTGTTTCAAAATAATTTCCAAGTTGTTCGAGTGAATTTTCAACCTGCTTCACATTCATTTTCAAACTTACTGATGGATTTTTTCTTTCAAATTCTTTGATCAGATCACTGGCAAGATGTTTTGCCTCTTCACCAAGTAATCCTTTTACAAGTGAAAGAAATATTGCAACACCTGGCAGTGGTTCAATCAATTTGTTCG
This sequence comes from uncultured Ignavibacteriaceae bacterium, assembly GCA_964527925.1. Classification (GTDB taxonomy): domain Bacteria; phylum Bacteroidota; class Ignavibacteria; order Ch128b; family Ch128b; genus Ch128b. Next base: position 78,699 of record CAZGQO010000008.1, on the reverse strand, counting down.
ACGAATTTATCGAAACAGATTTTTCTCCTTCGAATGAAGAATGAATTTCCATCAGGATTTTATGATATTCTTGATAGTAAATCTCAATTCCAATTTTGACAAGAACCGATTCATCATTAAGATTAAGTCTCTTCTTTAATGTGTCGAATAATTTTTCGGATAAAGAATTTGATTTATCAGACTCACTTTCAATGAAATTATTTTCAATTATAAATTCAAGCTCATCATTCAGCTCAAGACTTCGAATAGTTTCTTTTGCTTCAAGTTTTCTCTGGTCAGATTTTCCATAATGAAATGTCCAATTTAAAGCTTCAATAAAAGATTGGATGATTGAATTGTTGTCAAATAGATTTTTATAATTTTTAATAAGATACTCGACATGTTTTGTGGTGCTGTTGCCAATAATGTTTGGATAATCTCTGTTATGATCAAGTCCATCCCAGGAATCTCTTAAAATTTTCCCGGACATTTTTCTAACCATCCATTCGAGTGAGTGAATACATAATTCTTCAGTCGTTGTTGTTGTGCCGTCCATATCCATCACAAAAGCAGCAATTCTTTCAGGATAGAAAATCTTCCTTGCAAGTGGAACTATTTCATACTCAGGATAAACTGATTCGGGATTTTTTATTAGAACAAACTCTTCTGAAAGTACGTCTAATTTTTCTTTTGCTTCTTCGGGGTAAATGATTTTAATGTTCATTGTAATTAAAACTTGTCAATCAAATTTATTCCTGCCTGTAAAATGTTTTGTACTTCTTTGTCTGAATTTGCTTCAGCATAAAATCTAAAAAGTGGTTCCGTTTCTGACGACCTGATTAATAACCAGCTGTTATCTCCTGTCAGGTAAAACTTAATTCCATTAATTTCATCTTTACTCGATTTGAAAGACTCAAGTTTTACAACTTCAAATCCAGCAATTTCTTCAGGTGGATTTTTTTCAATCATTGGAAGAATTTTTGTTCTATCTGGATGATTGGATTCCATATCGATTCGGTCATAAAATATTCTCCCAAATTCTTTTCGCTTCTGTTCAACGAATTGACTCATTTTATTAAAGTTAGAATTAGCCAGTATTTCTAAAATCATAAGTGCTGAAAAAATTCCATCTCTTTCCGGAATATGATATTTAAATCCAAACCCGCCGCTTTCTTCACAACCAATTGCAACATCTTCACAGATCATTTTTTCGCATATGTACTTAAAACCCACCTGCACATCAAAAACTTTTCTGCTTTCATTTTGAAATTTTAAGACTTTATCTGTTACTGAAGAAGTTTTAACTATATGCCCGGATATTTTTTTTACATTAACTATATAATCAATCAAGTATAAAATAACTTCCTGAGTACTTAACCACTCGCCATTTTCAAGCAAAACACCAACACGATCAGCATCACCATCTGTTGCAAATCCGGTTGAATATCCTTTGTTTTGTTGAAGAGTTTCACTCAAAGGTTTTAAGTTTTTTTCAATTGGTTCAGGTTGACTGTCAAAAAAATTTTCATCACAAGTTTCAAAGATTGTTTTTGAAGCAATTTGATTCCTTTCGAGAATTTGTTGAATCAAATTTTGACCTGCACCGCCCATTGAATCAATCAAAGGGAACAGTTTTGCATCACGAATTTTTTCAAAATCAATTAAGGAATTCACATGCTGAAAATAAGGTTCAATCATATCAACAAATTCAATCCGAGAAGAATCGTAGGAATAACTTCTGAGATATAAATAATTTTCTACTTGTCTTGTTTCTTCTGTGAAAAAAGGTCCACCATACGAAGCCTTAAACTTTACTCCGTTATACTGTGGAGGATTATGACTTGCTGTAATCATCACTCCAGCTGATAAATTGTTTTTCTTGACATAGTAAGACAGAACAGGAGTTGGAGTTACCCGATTACTCAATTTTACATCAATTTTACTTGCTGAGAGAACCTGACTGAATTTTTCAGCGAGATGTCTTGATTTTTTTCTGCCGTCGTAGGCAATTGCAACTACATATGTTTCCAGATCTTTTGAAAACAAATAATCAACAAATGCACGAGCGACAACGGAAATTGTTTCATCGTTAATTTCAGAATCGATAATTCCACGCCACCCATCTGTACCGAATGAAATCTTAAATTGACTCTTTTGATTGTACATATCTTTATGTTCTTAACTTATTGTACAAATTTACTCAAAGTAAAAAGAGTCAAAAAAAGTAGTTCACATTTATACAAAAGTTTTAAAAATAAAAAGCGTCCCCGAAGGGACGCCCACAGGAAGGGAGAGTTAATATGAGAACGAATATTTATTTCTGTAAGATCATCTTCCTGACTGCTGTGTAAGAATCAGTCTGTAATCTATAGATATAAATTCCAGAACTTAGATTACTTGCATCAAATCTTACAGAATATTTTCCTGGATTTTTCATTTCGTTTACAAGTGTCGCAACTTCACGGCCAAGTATATCATATACTTTCAGAGTTACGAACTCAGGATTGACTATCGAATATTCAATCACAGTTGATGGATTGAATGGGTTCGGATAGTTCTGAGTTAACTTGTATTCTGTTGGAATTTCACTCTCAGTAGATTTCTTTGAACCATTCTTACTGAGGAATGCAATGTTCTTCAACTCAACTTCAAAGTTGGTGAGACTTTGATTATCTCTCTTTTCATAAACAAGTGATATCTTTCTGAGTCTTGATGGATCGAGTGGTGTCGATGAACCTTCTCGCTGGATAAATTCTGAGAATGGGATTGTATAAGTCTTTTCAGTACCATCAAGAACAAGTTTCTTCATATGATAGTTGTAATTCTGTACACCGTCCTGTTCTAATCTCAACCAGACAACACCCTGACCATTAATTGTGAATCTAATCGATTCATAATCGCTCAAATCGATTGGTGATGCATTGGCAGTTAACGAACGGAACATAATTACCCAATCATTCAAGCTTCCTTGCATCTTAGCACCACCAGCGAGAACAAGTGAACCTTCAGGATAATCGTTAATATCCTGAGCTGGATAAGATTTTGTATCAAAGTAATTGACAGTTGATTTCTGACCATTCAAGAATGTATATGCACCACCACTGACGAAGATTTCATCTTTGAATCCATTCGAGGAGATGATATAGATATTCGCATCACTCAAAATTCCGGTATTGATTTTAATTGAATTCAAACTTGGATTGAGTGAATATGTATGAATGTTTTCAAATCTATCACCACCCTGAGCTACACGAGAACGAACAACTACTGCTATATTTTCTGAACTCGAACTTTCGTTATTAATAATCATCTCAACTGTTCCATTGTGGAGATAACGGCCATTTGTTACATACACAAACGGTGTAGTTAATTGTGATCTATTCAAGAATTCGACTGTACCTTTTGCTTTGAATTGATCAATAATTTGATTGACAAGGAACATTGCGTTCTTGAAGTTGCTTCCCCAGACCTGGAAGTTATAGATATTAGTTACACCAGAAGGTACTGTGTAATCTTCAATTAACCATCTTGAATCGATTAGATAAGTATTACCTTTTTCATATACGCTGAAGTGAATTTCATAATCAGTAATTCCTTCTGGTTTTTCAATTACTGATGCAAAGAAGTAGTTATCAGCAACTTTAATTTGTGTCAATGATCTCAGATTTGCGTTAACAAGTCTATCACAAATTGCCTTTGTATGTTCATAGATATATGGTGGATTTGTAGTTGTTGCAAATACGCCAGCAATTCTTGCTTCACCTTTTGCAAGTGGTAAATTGTAATCAACTGCATAAGCTGAAGTTGCGTTGGAAATTCCAAGTATATCAAATGGTGTAGATTCTCTCTGAATTGATCCCATTGGACCATACTGAGGCAGTAATTCATATAATCCAAATGATGCTGTGAATGGGACCTTTGGATTTCTTAAAATCTTGGTTGTTAATCCATACTCAATCTTTGTCAAACGTTTGAGTAACAAATCAGCAAGGTTAGCATTGGATTCAACACCAGCATCATAACCGCCGCCGCAAGTATCTGGAGGTGGTGGACATGTTAAGAATCCGTAGTTGCAATCGCATGCAAAGTTATAATTAATCATTTCAACAACTTCATTCAATGTCTGAATTGTAAATGGAGTTGTTCCACCGCCAAGTGCAACATTAGCCATCAATAATACTTCAGAAACTTTGTAATCTTTTAATGGACCTGATGCAACAACAAGATTCTTAATCTTTGTTGTTGATGTTGAACCAAGCAGACCAGCTTCATTGAATGCAACATTGAGTGTTAGTGCAGCAACATTACCTGCAAATTCACCAGCAGAAGTTGTTAATGGATTGCTGTAGTCACTGTTTAATTGTCCTGCTGCACCAATCTGTGGTAAGAAGGCGCTAACAGCATTTCCACTTGTGAAGATTGCACTATAAGGTGCACCCTGGCCACCGATCTCCATACCAGTCGGGAATACTGTTGCAAAGTTATTCAATAGCAGTGATTTTGCTGGTTCAAGGCACCATTGATCTTGAGTATATGTTTTGTACTTGGTTAAATCACATGGCTCGGGTACAGGTTTTACTTTATCACCGAATTTAATTCCGCAAACATCGGCACCATTAACAAAGATGTTGAATGAATTTGGAGTTGTAGAGATATAGCCATCAGGATCAATTTCTTGAACATGATATTCGCCATCAACAACATTCAAGAATTCGAAACGACCAAGAGCATCTGTTAAAGTCTGATCTAATAGATTGGCTGATGTACCCCACAATTTTACAACAACATTTTCAATTCCTACTTCACCTGGATCCTGAACACCATTACCATTGACATCATCAAATACTACACCACAAACTTTGTAACCAACAACACATTCACTCAAACCAGCATCCCAGCTAAAGTCATCTGCACCAGCAGCAAGACTGAAGCACATTGTCTTTCCAGTTAACGGATCAACATCAGAATCAATGTTATCGTCGCTGCCAGCATCTTTAACTGTAAATAGATAACTAGTTGGTGCTTCAAATTTGAGGTAATAATTTCCTGGATTGAGGTTTTCGAATTTGTAATAACCCTGAGAATTTGTAGTTGTAACGCTCATTAAATTATCTGAACAATCGAATAGTTTAACTGTAATTCCTGCAAGACCTGTTTCGCCATTATCTTGAATTCCATTTTTATTAACATCAAACCAGACAAAGTCACCAACTGAAGCTTTGTTCTTATAAATTCCAGCATCCCATCTATTTGCATTACTATCGCAATCTGGTGGATTCACTGAGAAGCAGTCTGATAATCCAGTCATTGGATCAACATCAGAATCTAATAAATCATTACTGCCTGCATTTTTAATTGTGAAGACATAACCAGCGGGCAAAACAATTCTAATCTTGTATTGACCCTGAACAACATTATTGAATTGATAATAACCAGCATTATCTGTCAATGTAGTTTGAATAACCTGACCATTGCAATCAAGCAATTTAACTTTAACATTTTCTACACCTGGCTCACCATAATCCTGTTTGCCATTTTTATTCAAATCTTCCCAGACTCTGTCACCAATTGAGCAAGTTGGTGCAGGTGGAGTTGGATAAATTCCAGCATCCCATTTTACATCATTTTCACCACAATTTTGTGGATCAATGTTTATGCAAACACTTTCACCAGTTGATGGATCAACATCCGAATCTAATAAATCACTATTCCCTTGATCTTTTGGTGAGAAAGTGAAACCATCAGGAATCTCTACTTTAATCTTATAAGTTCCAGCCACAAGACTATCAAACAAATAATATCCATCAGCATCAGTTATTGTCGAATCGAGTAAAGTACCCTGACAATCGAATAATTTAACTACAACATTTTGAACGCCTGATTCACTTGCATCATGAATTCCGTCTTTATTTGTATCAAACCAGACACGATCACCAATTGAACAGGTCGGTGGAGGTGGAATCAAATGAAGTCCTCCATCAAGCATTGTGTAATTTTGATCTGGACCAAGATTTATACAATCAGATTCACCACTTGCCTTAACATCGGAATCTTTTGATTCATCACTTCCCTGATTTGCTGGACTGAACATATAGCCATCTGGCAAAACAACTTCTATCTTGTAGCTGCCCGGCAACAAATTACTAAACTGATAGAAACCAAGACTATCTGTTGTTGTTTGAGTGATGTAATTCCCTGAGCAATCATAAAGTTTAACTATCACTCCAGCAAAACCTGGTTCATCAGAATCCTGAATACCGTCCATATTGAGGTCATTCCAGATAAAATCACCGATTGAACTTTTCTTATAAATCAAACCAGCATCAACAGAAAGATTATTTTCATCAGCCTGTAGTGTAATGCAAGAAGATTCTCCGCTTAATGGATCTGCGTCAGAATCAAGTTCATCATCGCTTCCTTGATTCAATGATGTAAATTGTAAAGAATCAGGAATTATGAATTTTACTTTGTAGTGACCTGGATTCAAATTACCAAACAGATAATTTCCAGCGTGATCTGTGAAAGTTGAATCAAGTAAATTTCCGTTGCAATCGAATAATTCTACTTTAATTCCAGCGAGTCCAGCCTCACCATTATCTTGAATTCCATTTTCATTTGAATCAAACCAGACTCTATCGCCGAGTGAAGATTTCAGATAAAACATTCCAGCATCAATGTCATTTCTAATTTCACCAGCGTTTAATGTAAAGCAAACAGTTTTGCCTGAAATCAAATCAGCATCAGAGTCAAAGTTATCATCGCCATAATCTTTAACTGTAAATTGATATCCAGCAGGCAATTCAAATTTCACATAGTAATTTCCCGGCAGAACATTTACGAATTCATACTTACCATTCGAGTCTGTGTAAACTGAATCAACCAGCACATCAGCACATGTATACAATTTTACAGGTATATTTTGAATTCCAGCTTCACCATTATCCTGCACACCATTTTCATTCAAATCAAACCAGACAAAATCACCAATCTTTCCAAACACATTATCACCACAATCGAGATAACCATTGTTGACTGTTCCATTATCAAAATTCTCATTTATCATGGTAGCTGCATCATTAATCTGAGAATAAGTAAATCCATTTAGTGAACCACCTCCAAGTACCTGTTCAGCAAAGCTTAAAAATTGATTGACAGTCCATCCTGTAAAAGGACCCGATTTAATTACAAGATCACCTAAAGGAACAGGATTAGATCCAAGATAACCTGCAGAGTTAAACATCACATTTAATTTCAATGCAACAATTTGTCCGCCAAGAACACCTGAGCTGGTAGATAATGGATCAACATAATTTTGATTAAGTGCATTAGCATTTCCACTCTGCGGTAAGAAATTCTGAACAGCTAAAGGTGATGTTAAAGTGATTGTATAATTTCCGCCAACTACCAGGCCAGATGGAAACACTAAGCTGAAGAACATATCTCTCAATTTCCCTGGAACACTTGTAGAAGGACTTCCCCATCCACCTTGAGTGTAAGTAATATATCCTGTTAAATCACAAGGTTGTGGTGTAAACCAACTGATTGTATCCTGCACTTGTTTTACATCATTTACGGGGGTTGCGAGAACTAATTTTTGTTTTGTTGATGGTGAAGTTTTGTGAACATAAATTGTTCCGTGTGGAATTGTGACAAATGCAGTAGCTGAAACAATAGCAGATCCTTCACCCATATATGAAAGTGTAATTGGTCCACCCTGTCCATTTAAATCTGTTACAACTGAATCAACGCTCAAACTCCCGAGCGTTGTAGATAAATGAATTACAGTATTTGGAACAGGATCTCCATTTATATCAAATGCAAAAACATAAAATTGAACTGTAGTTCCAATCGGGTAGGAATTTGAATTCGTAACAATTAACAATGTTTGAATTGGTTTGATGTTGTTATGATTTGTAATCGCATCATTTACAATTTGAATTGCCCGTGTTTTAACGGTATTATCATTTGTTATTGTGTTTACATCAACACTATCTGTAAAATGCCAGATTGCCATTTGAATAGCTGCGGCTTCTCTTGTTAGGTCACTTAACATACCAGGATAACTTGTCTTGAAGGGATAGTAGTTGTTTAATATATAAGTAACCTCAGAACCAGTTGTTCCTTCGTCCCAATAATCTTGATTAAAAGCAATGTAGTGTTGAAGGTCTATACAATAAAACTTTTTGTTTTCCGAATTAAGCGTTCCCTTTATTGTACCAGCAAAAATTGTCCACAAAGTATCGCCGTATGGATTCATAAATTTGATATTCTTACCTTTGTCAGTTCCAGTCGGAAGGGCAATACTTGTATAGTCTTCAGTGGAATTTGGAAATTTCCCCTGAGCGAATGAATTATTAGTAAAACTAAAGCTTAGAATTACTAACGAAATTATGAAGGCAAAGAATGTATTATTTTTAGTCATTTCAGGCACCTTTTGTATCTTTTTATAGAATATGTTCAACATCCTTGCCCCTGGTGAAATTAATTTTTTTAGCAAAAATTAAGGTTTTTCAACAAAGGTGTGTTTTGAATAGAGAAAGTGTTTTGAAATGAGAAATGAAAGGGTAGGTTTTTTTGAACAAAAAAAATATCGCTTTAGCGGTTGATTCAGTTCAGATGGGATGTGTATTTACCACAGAGATACAGAGTTCACAGAGTTAAAAAAGTTTTTCTAAAAATGTCTTTTGAACAAAAATGAATTAATCAACTGCCTAAATCTTCAACAATTGAAGTTATAAACTGATAAACAAACTTATAATTAGATTTCGTTATAAATCTTAATATTTTTCCTAATCTGTTTTATATTAATTACATTGTTTTTCTCTGTGTCCTCAGTGGTGAAAATTTAACTCACCGCTTCAAATATTTCTTAAACCACTCCAATCCTCGATTTAACATGTTTAGATAATGTTGAGGCTCGTTTCTAATGCCGTGACCTTCTCGAGGATAAACTACAAATTGCACTTCTCGACCAAGAATTTTCAGAGCCTGATACATTTCCTGAGAATTTGCAAGATTTGTGTATTGATCGCTGTCACCCTGAAGAATTAAAACTGGTGTGGTGATATTTTGCACATAAAAAGCAGGTGAACGATTTACCCACAGATGATTTTGATCAATTGGTCTTTCCCAGTAGTAATAACCAAAATACATTTTCTCAAAAACTGGCTGCCATGAATTTGAAAAGTCGGTAAAGAAACTGAAAATTCCATACATCGAAACAGCTGCAGAGAAACGATTTGTTTGTGAAATAATCCAGTTTGTCATATATCCGCCGTAACTTCCACCAATTACTCCCATTCTTGTTGAGTCAACAAACCCTTTTGCAATAACAAAATCAACTGCCGACATCGCGTCTTTGTAATCACCTCCGCCTAAGTCATAACGATTCGATTGACCAAACTCATCATCATATCCAGCACTTCCTCTTACATTTGGTGCAATCACTACAAAGCCTTCGTTTGCATAAACCTGCATCGGATAACTTTGAAGAAATGTTTGTTTGAATACACTGTATGGACCTCCATGAACACACAAAATCATTGGATATTTTTTTGCAGGATCAAAATCTATTGGTTCAACCATCAGTGATTGAATAGAATATTTATTGTCAAATGTTTTGAAAGAAAATACGCCAGGTGGACTGATATGATATTTTTCAAGTTGTGATGAGTAGTTTGTCAATAAACGGATCTTATTTTTTTCGATTGTGCTTATTTCTTTCAGGTGACTTGCATCTTCATAAATGATATAGGCTGTACCATCTCCTGTCAAATTCAAATTCGATAAAACAAAATTGCCTTCGACTAATTTTGATACATTTCTTGTTGAGACATCGATCACATAAAGTGGTGTTGTAACTCCCTCATTAACAAGTGCAAAAATTTTATACTCTGATGGATGCCAGAGATAACTAATTATTGAAAGATTGAAATCTTTTGTAAGATTAATTCTTTCCTTGGTAGTGAAATTAATTATCTCAATATCTGTTTCAGCAAACTCGATATCTGGAACAGTTTGTGAGATAAAAGAGAAGTACTTTTCGTCTGGTGAAGTTTGTGGTTCGGTTTCTGGTCCAGCAAAATTTGTGAGTTGTGTAGATACTCCATCAAGTGAAAGCATAAAAACATCGTGGTTTTGTTCATCGTTGTATTCGCCAGTGTAATTTGATTGATAGAGTATGAAATTATCATTAGCAGAAAAACGAATGTTGCTCACGCCAGCATCACCTTTGAATATCTTTTTCAATTTTTTTGATTGAAATTCATATAACCAGATTTCTTTTTTGGGATTTTCTTTCGGATAGACAATTTCATCATTTTTAGTTTTTTCATTTTGTTCCTGGATTCTTTTCAAGCTATCAGAAATTTCTTCATCGGAAAGGAGAGCAAGAAATTTTCCATTTTTTGAGAATACAAACTCATCAACTCCATTTGGCAGTCTCAGAAAGAATTCAGCTTCACCGCCATCAAGAGCAATTCGCCAGAGTTGATTTTCTCCTTTTACTATTTTTCCATATTCACCTTCAAATTCTCTTTTCGAAACGAAGTAGATAAATTTAGATTCCCATGAAACAGCAAAGTTTCTCACTCCTGATGTATGAGTTGTTAGTTGTTTGATTTGTCCATTTTTGTTGTTGAGTAAATAGAGTTGACTCACCCATCTAGTATTTTCAAAATCAGTTTTTCGAATTGTAAATGCTGTATAATTACCGTCTGGTGAAACAGATATCTGCGATGGATAATCAAGCATAAGTTGTTCTTCAAGAGTGAATTTATTTTTCTGTGACCATAGTGTTCCAATGAAAAATAAAAGTCCAATGAGAATAACTCTTTTCATCTTTTACCTCGTAAATTTTTTTTCAATTTAATTAAAGTTGTGAAAAGATGATTTTTTGTAGGGGCGAGGCTTGCCTCGACCGTAGTTGATCAAATTAAACATTTTTTTGGAAGGAAAAATCCGTCTATTGACAAACCTCCTCAGCAGTAGAAACATTTTTTGTAGGGGCGAGGCTTGCCTCGACCGTAGTTGATTTAATCAAATATTTTTGGGAAGGATCTATCCGTTGGTCAGAGTAATTCACCAAATGCTAAATAAGATTGAATCAAAACTAAAGATAATAAGGAATGGATGAAGTATTTTGGGGATCCTTCAGCCATTTCATTCTTTAACGATGATAAAAAACCATATTGTCATTCTGAACGGAACGAAGTGAAGTGAAGAATCCCAAAAATGCTTCACTTCACTCCGCATGACAGAAAAAGATTCCTCGGTCGTTTCACTCCCTCAGAATGACAGTAAACCAAACTGTCATTCTGAATGTAGCGCAAGCGAAATGAAGAACCTCAAGAGATGTTTCAATTCGTTTAATAAAATAAAAGACTCCATTTACTTCTTTATCATCAAATAATTCATAATTATCAATTGAGCTACTCTCACATATTCCGTAATTTTGAAAAAATTTGAGGAGTAAATAATCACTATGAGCAAGCTAATCTTATTAAGACACGGTGAATCTCAATGGAATCTTGAAAATCGTTTCACTGGCTGGGTTGATGTACCTCTGAGTCCCCGCGGCGAAGAAGAAGCCAGAAAAGCCGGTGAAAAACTCAAAAACATTCAAATCGATAAACGATACACTTCCGTTCTCAAAAGAGCAATCGATACAGATCGAATTGCAATGGAAATCGCCGGCAAACTCGATGTTCCCGTCGAAAGAGACAAAGCTCTCAACGAAAGACATTACGGTGCTCTTCAGGGACTCAACAAAGAGGAGACCGCAAAAAAATATGGTAAAGAACAGGTTCACCTCTGGAGAAGAAGTTACGATATTGCACCTCCAAAAGTTGTAACAGAACTCAATCCAGATGGAATCAGTGAAAGTTTGAAAGACACAGCTGACCGTGTGATTCCATATTTTATCAACAAAATCAAACCAGATCTTAATGCAGGATTAAATGTACTTGTAACTGCTCACGGAAATTCATTGCGGGCACTTGTAATGTATCTTGATGGATTAAGCAAGGAAGAAGTTCTGGAATTAAACATTCCAACCGGTGTACCTATTGTTTATGAATTTGAAAATGGTAAGATTGTCAATAAATATTATTTAGAATGATATCAAAAAATTTCGTTCACAAAATTTTATCTGAAATTGAATTAGAAAAAATTTCAGAAGAAATTCGAAATCAAGAACAAAGAACTTCTGGTGAACTTCGAGTTTCCATCAAAAACAAACGCGGCTTTTTTAATCGCAAGCGTTCAATTCGTGAACTTGCTATAAGAGAATTTTACCGTCTCGGTATGAATAATACTCGAGATAATAGTGGAATTCTCTTTTTCTTATTATTGAACGATAGAGAATTTTACATCTTACCTGATGAAGGAATCACTTCAAAATTACCCCAATCATTCTGGGATGAATTAGCTAAAAAGACTGAACAATATTTTAGAGAAAAAAACTTTTTTGAAGGAATTATTTATACACTGAAAGAATGCGGTAAAGTTCTCGCTGAACATTTTCCACGCAAACCAGATGACATTAACGAACTTAGCGACAGAGTAGAAATCAGCTGAACATTATAAATTCATCAAATACTTTTCGTAATCCTTTACAAAAAATTTTTCCCCATTTTTTATAACCTCAAATCCTTCTGATTGCAATAATTTTATTTGCTGTTTGACTCCACCAGGATATTTCGGATTTATCTCACCATTTACTTTCAAAGTCCGCCAGTATGGTGTAATTCTAACCTTGCCCTGATTCTTTTCTTCGTCTGCTGTATTTACAGAAATCCAGGCAAATATTCCAGTAGTTAATGGACAAGCTGTCGTTACTCCATATTTTCTGGCTAAAGACTTTCTGATTTCATTTATGGTGATTAATTTTCCCTTGCGTACTTTTTTCATCAATTCGTTTACTTCCAGTGGAGAAGGAATTACCATAGTATCTCCAGCATCAAGTCCGAAGAGATTCTTTTTTGAAGTTTGTTCTGCGGTGATTTTTACAATGCGTGGCAAATCTTTTGAATCATTCAGTTTTTCGATCCAGCTTTTCTTTTTCATAGAACCTCCCATTTTTGACAAATTAATTAAAACAGAAATCAATTTTTCAGAATAATTACATTCACTTACATCTTTAACTTCTTAAAAAATATGCTTTTCAATAGGATAGAAATTAACTTTTTAGTTGATCGTTTAGGTTCTTTTGATTCTTCCTGAATATTAAAAAAATCAGATTCGATTCTTTAGACTCAATTTCATTTGAAACGATTTAATTAATGTATATCAGACAAAATTTAAAGTTCATGAAATATCCATCCATCAATTTATCTTTATATATTTGAATATAGAACTAACCAAAAAAGGAGACCAAAGTGGAAGATATTCAGGCGAAAATCCAGGAATATAATGAGAAGCTAAATCCTGACTCAAACGAAGCAGCGATAATTCTTGCTGCCGGGCATGGCAAGCGAATCAAATCAAATGTATCTAAAATGCTTCATAAAATCTGGGGTGAACCAACTTCGGTTCGTGTCCATAAAGCTGCTGAAAAGGGACTTAATAATCCTAACATTGTCATGGTTGTTGGAATCAAAGCCGTTGATGTTACTGAAACTATTGGCAAAAGAAATCAAACTGTTTTTGCTTATCAACAATTTCAAAATGGAACTGGCGATGCGGTAAAAGTTGGAATTCAACCGCTCAAAGAAATTAACTTTGATGGGAATGTTTTTATCTTTCCTGGTGATATGGGATTGCTTGATTCTTCAACTGTAAAAAAATTTAGAAAAGATTTTTTAAGATTAAATTGTGATATGCTTGTTTTAACTGGCATTTATGAAGGCGACTATAGAAAAAATTATTACGGAAGAATTGTTCGTGTACCTGAGAAAGATAAGAACGGCAATTCATCAGGAGATGACTTTGGAAGTGTAATTGAAATCATCGAACAAAAAGACATTCTGAACTTGCCAGACGATCAGCCATACGAAGCAACCTACAATGGAAAGACATATTCATTCAGCAAAGAAGAATTACTAAAGATGAATGAATTCAATACGGGTGTTTATGCAGTCAGATTCAAACCACTTATCGATCACATCAATGAAATTACAAGCAACAATGTTCAGGGCGAAATTTACATCACTGACTTGATTTCAATTTTCAACAAACATAGACTTAGAGTTAAAGCTGTTTCGCCAGAGGATCAAAGTGTTGTTTTAGGATTTAATGTAAAAAGCGTACTCAAAGAAATGGAATCAATTGCAAGAGAAAAAGCTTACGAAAAATTAAAAGATATCATTGAGATTGACGACCCTGATGATTTCTTCATTGCCGATGAAGTTATTGAACAAATTCTGGAAATGGATAAACAGGGAATTCCCCTTGATATAAAAATTGGCAAAGGAGTTCACATCGGTAAAAATGTAAAGCTTAACTACGGGGTTGAACTTAAGAAAAATGTTTACGTAGGAGGTAATGTAATTTTCGGTAAAAATGTGAAAATCTGGGAAAATGCTTTGCTTTCGACTTTTCCTCATCAACAATTTATAATCGGTGATAATGTTGAAATACTCTGGGGAGATATCATCAAAGGAAACATTGTAATTGGTGAAAACTCCCGAATCGAATCGAGTGTAAATATGACAGGAAGCGATCAATTCCCGCTCAGAATTGGAAAAAATGTTTTAATTAAAGGAACAAGCTATTTATTCGGAAGCATTGTGGAAGATGATGTTCACATTGAACACAGTGTTCTGATAAAAAAGAGAGTCGAGAGAGTTTTGAAAAAAGACGGAACGGTTAGACCGGTTAGATTTTATCTTCCAATGCCTGAAGGTGTTGACTCAGTTTCTGATTTAGAATGAAAAATATCAGTAAAATCAAAATTTTTTTCAGATTCATCAAACTAACAATCAAAACAATTGAAGGGATAAAACTATGAAGAGAAATCTCTTTTATCTTTTCTTACCTTTAATATTGATTTACTCAATAAATCTATACGGACAAAAGAAAGGAAAAGAAATGCAGCTCGATATTGATATTCCATATACCAAATTTGTACTTGATAATGGATTAACTCTCATCGTTCATGAAGATCACAAGGTACCAATTGTTGCTGTCAATGTCTGGTATCATGTTGGTTCAAAAAATGAAAAACCTGGTAAAACCGGCTTCGCCCACTTATTCGAACATTTGATGTTCAATGGAAGTGAACATTTTGATGACGATTATTTTCAAGCGATGGAAAGAATTGGTGCAACTGATTTGAATGGAACAACAAACGAAGACAGAACAAATTATTTCCAGAATGTTCCAACCTCAGCACTTGATATTGCTCTCTGGATGGAATCAGACAGAATGGGACATCTTCTCGGTGCTGTCACTCAAGCAAAACTCGATGAACAAAGAGGAGTAGTTCAAAACGAGAAACGTCAGGGAGAAAATCAACCTTATGGAAGAGTATGGGAATTAATCGCTAAATCAACTTATCCAGCTGGTCATCCATACTCGTGGACAGTTATTGGTTCTATGGAAGATTTAAATGCCGCAACTCTTGAAGATGTTCATGAATGGTTCAAAACTTATTATGGACCTAACAATGCAGTTTTAGTCATAGCTGGTGATGTGAACACTCAAGAAGTTTATGAAAAAGTCAAAAAATATTTTGGAGACATACCACCTGGACCACCCATTGCAAAACATCAAGTCTGGATTGCAAAGATGACCGGAACACAAAGACAAATTATGCAGGATCGTGTTCCACAGGCAAGAATTTATAAAATCTGGAATATTCCACAGTGGGGTTCAGAAGAGTTAACTTATCTTGATTTAGTAAGTGATGTTCTTGGAAGCGGAAAAACTTCAAGAATGTACAAAAGATTGGTTTACGATGAACAGATCTGCACAAGCGTTCAGGTTTATGCTGCACCGGGAGAAATTGGAAGTCAATTTCATATTGTTGCAACAGCTAAACCTGGAGTTGATCTGAAAAAAGTAGAAGCATCACTTGATGATGAACTCAAGAAATTTTTGAAAGAAGGTCCGACTGAAAAAGAACTCGAAAGAGTCAAAACAGAATTCGAGGCAAGTTTCATTCGAGGAATAGAGAGAATTGGCGGATTTGGTGGTAAGAGCGATATTTTTGCCCAGAATCAAGTCTATGGGGGAAGTCCTGATTATTACAAAAAAGTTTTGAACTGGGTACGAAATGCAACTGCAAAAAATCTAAAAGATGCTGCGAATGAATGGCTGAGTGATGGAGTTTACATCTTAGAAGTTCATCCTTATCAAGAATTAAAGACAATAAAATCTGAGGTAGATAGATCAAAACTTCCAGAACCAGAAAATCCACCACAGGTAAAATTCCCTGAATTACAAAAAGCACAACTCAAAAATGGATTGAAAATCATACTTGCTGAAAGACATTCAATATCTGTTGTCAATTTCAACTTAGTTGTTGATGGTGGTTATGCTTCAGATCAATTTGCCTTGCCAGGAACAAGCAAACTTGCAATGGAAATGATTGATGAGGGCACAAAACGAAGAACTGCTCTTCAAATCAGTGAAGAATTATCATTGCTTGGTGCATCACTTGGAACTGGAAGCGACCTCGATGTTTCGTATGTTTCACTTTCAGCTTTGAAAAACAAACTTGATGAAAGTCTCGATATTTTAGCAGATGTTATCTTGAATCCTTCCTTCCCGATGGAAGATTTTAACAGATTGAAGCGCCAAACAATCGCAGCAATTCAGAGAGAAAAAGTTACACCAACTTCAATGGCATTAAGGGTATTTCCCAAGATACTCTTTGGTGAAAATCACGCTTATGGAAATCCAATGACTGGTTCAGGAACAGAAGAATCGATATCAAAAATTACTCGTGAAGATTTAATTAAATATCATCAAACCTGGTTCAAACCCAACAATGCAACTCTTGTAGTTGTTGGTGATATTACATTGAATGAGTTACTGCCAAAACTTGAAAAACTATTTTCTGACTGGAAACCAGGAACAGTACCTGTTAAAAACATCAGCGAAGTTCAGCATAAGGAAAAATCAATTGTTTACATTATTGATAGACCAGGATCAATTCAATCTTTGATTTTCGCTGGACACATCGCACCGCCAACAAATGATCCTGATGATATTGCAATTGAAATGTTGAATAAAATTTTTGGTGGTGCTTTCACTTCAAGAATCAATATGAATTTACGGGAAGATAAACACTGGTCATATGGTGCATCATCATTTTTGATGGGTGCAAGAGGACAGAGACCTTTTGTGGTGTATGCTTCAGTTCAAACTGATAAAACAAAAGAATCCATGGCAGAAGTTAAAAAGGAACTTGATCAAATTTTAACTACAAAACCTCCAACAGAAGATGAATTAAACAAAAACAAACAAAACGAAATTCTCGCTTTACCGGGAAGCTGGGAAACAATGAGATCAGTTCTTGGATCAATTGTTTCGATTGTTAAATACAATTTGCCTGATGATTATTATCAAACCTACCCAGAGAAATTAAGAACACTTAATCTCGATGACATTAACCGTGCAGCCAGAAAAGTACTCAGACCTGATAAATTAGTCTGGGTGATTGTTGGTGATAGATCAAAAATCGAACAGGGTATTCGAGAATTAAATTTCGGTGAGATTCGATTTATTGATGCAGACGGTAATTTAATTCAATAAGATTTCCTCGGGGAAGTCACTCGACTTTTAGGGTGACTTCCTGTTTTATTATATTGTCAGTAGTTTAAATTCACTTCATTATTAAAATCATTAATTAATTGAGAGAATATTATGAAGTACACCAAATTAGTTGTCGCAGTATTCGCAATTTTCATTGTTTATGTTGTGTATCTATTATTTTTTGCAACTTCGAAAGAGATTTTTGATATGACTAAACTTAATCCAGATGATAATAAAAATGTTGATGTTCGAGTTTATCTTGCCAAAGATAAATCAATACAAATCGATCCCGCACAAAACATTTCAATTTTTTACATCAAAGATAAAAATGCAAAATTGTATAAAGTTCAGGGACCTGCCGATGTTCCAGCAGGTTTTCAGGATGCAGAGATTGTGATTCTAAGAGGGCATCTACATCACGATTATTTTCACGCTTCATCTATTGTCAAGATTGAGTGATATTAAACAATTTATATATTAGGAAAGACTTAAAATAAGAGCTGGTTAAAAGATTTTATTTGAAGATTTCTTCTATCTTCATTTTTCTATAATCAAAGATTTGATTTAATCGATTCTTAATAATAATTAGTTGTATCAAATCACCTAATATTCCCAGAGGTAGTATGTAATAAACGCGATCAACCATTCTTATTTTTTCTTTGTCAATTCTTTCGAAATAATGCAAATGATGCCAGAATTTATATGGTCCAAAAATCTGTTCATCTACAAACAATCTTTCAGGAATAACATGTTTAATTTCTGTCACCCATTTTTGTTTTATTCCAAAAAGCGGAGAGACTCGATACTCAATGATTAAACCTGGATAAATTTCATTGGGAAGATTTTCAGTTAAGATAATGAAGTTCATGTATTCTGGTGTGATTACAGATAGATTTTCTGGATCAGAAAAGAATTTCCAGGCTGTTTTAATATCAGTATTGATTATCTGTTCACGATAAAGTTGATGTAAAAACATTTGACCCAATTTTTCTAAGATTAATTTAAGTTTTGATTTTTTCTTTTCTTGAATTCATCAAGAATTAAAGGTAAGATTTCACCTGATTTTCCCTGCAGGACAACATTTGCAAAGTTTGATAAATCAGTTCGATTTGGATTTATTTCTACAAGAAACGCACCACCTTGTTTAGCATAAATTGGAATGTAAGCAGCAGGATAAACTACAGCTGAAGTACCAACAGAGAAAAATACATCACAAGATTTTGCAGCATTCACAGCACTTTCATATTGATCTTCCGGCAGCATTTCTCCAAACCAGACAACATCAGGTCTGATCAATCCGCCGCATTCACATTTAATTGCTTTATCCGGAAACAAATCATCAAGTTCGTAAAACTTTTTACATTTGATGCAATAATTTCTTTCAATATTTCCATGGAGCTCAAAAATTATTTTCGAACCAGACCTGCGATGAAGATTATCAACATTCTGAGTTACCACACAAAAATTATCAAAATAATTTTCAAGTTCTGCAATGGCATAGTGTCCGGGATTGGGTTGAACACTTTTAATTATTTTTCTTCGGTAGGAATACCATTCAGTTACCAGATCAGGATTTCTCATGAATGCGTGAAAGTTCGCAAGTTCTTCCTGCTTGAATTTCTGCCACAATCCATCTTTATCACGAAATGTTGGGACACCACTTTCAGCAGAAACTCCTGCACCGGTAAAAACAACCACTGATTTTGCACTTAAAAGTTTTTCAACAACTTTTTCAATCTTTTCCATCAAAGAGCGGTAATGTGGATTGTTCATCATTATTGTTCAAATTGTTTTCTTCAATTATACTTCGTTTCTGATAATATTCAGGATCTTTTGAGATAAACAAAGAACTTTGAATGAGTGAATGATATTTTGTCCAGTTCGAATTTAAATCACCGCCTACGTTAATTATCTGTCGATATGCATTTGTTTTTGCACTCAATTCATCAGCATGATAAAGAACTATTGATTCGAGAGTTTTGGGTTCGACTGGTGAAGCATTTTCAAGTTTTCCCTGATGACTTAAAACTAAATGTATCAACAATGTTTCTAACTCTTCAGGGAAATAAGGAATCTGTCGACAGGTATTGTAAATCCAGTTGGCAGCAATAACAATATGACCGATTAATTTACCTTTATCTGTATAATCAAAATGTGTTTCGTAAGTTAATTCTTCTGTCTTCCCAATATCATGAAGAAGTGCACCGGCAATCAACAAATCACGATTGATTGGCGGTTGGTAATTTCCTTTCTCATACATATCGCACATCAAATCACAGATATTTACAATTTCGAGTGTGTGTTCAATCAAACCACCAATGTAATTATGATGAACAGATTTGCCGGCAGGTGCATAAGCAAATTTTTCAAATCTTTCTTTTGTGAAAACAAGTTTTATTAATTCCACCAGCCATTTGTTTTGAATTTTCTTCACACGATGCCAGAATTCTTTTTTCATCTCATCAATATTTCTTAAAGAAGTCGGTAAAAAGTCAGAAATTGAAACTTCTTCATTTTCTTCAACAAGTGATGCCGAATCAATTCTCAGCTGAATTCTATCATTAAATAATTCAACATTGCCCTTAACTTTGATGATAGCTCCATTAAAAGCCTGATTGTAGAAATTCTCAAATCCTTCCCAGTAATTTCCAATCAACGAACCAGTTTTATCTCCAACTTCAAGTACCAGATAATCACTACCATCTCTTTTCTTTTTCAACTCAAATCTCTTCAACAAGAAGAAGTGATTCACAATATCTCTATTCTGTAAATCTTTTATCGGTTTTTGATCTAACATTTCATTTCTCCATTTGCTTTACAAAATTAAAACAAAATTGATTGAGACTCACATTTGTATTTTTGCCCTCTTTAGACGAAATCGTTTATAATTACATCAATCACAACTTTATGATCAATCTAATTGAATCTCTGTTCTAATTTTCAGCAACATTTCTCAAAAAATATATTTGACAAATCTCTCTGACTCAATAAATTTGCAACTAAAATTAAACGAACAGAGGAGAAGACTGAGAAGAATTGAACATAATTTTAATAGGCATAATTGTTTACTTAATCCTTCAACTCTTTCTCGGGCTATACATATCTCGTTTCATAAAGTCGGAAGAAGATTATTTACTGGGCGGAAGAAAACTCGGATATGTTCTTGCAACATTCTCAATTTTTGCAACCTGGTTCGGTGCTGAATCTTGTATTGGCACTGCAGGAACAGCGTACGAATCCGGTTTGTCTGGAGTTACTGCTGATCCATTTGGTTATGGAATTGTTTTACTACTCATGGGCTTCTTTTTTGCAATTCCTCTTTACAAAATGAATCTTACAACAATCGCAGATTTTTTCAGAATAAGATATTCCAGTTCAACAGAGAAATTAATTTCATTATTGATGATTCCTACATCAATCCTCTGGGCAGCTGCACAAATTAGAGCTTTCGGTTTGATTCTTTCATCTTCTTCAGAAATTGAGTTAGAACTTTCAATCCTCATTTCCGCATTGATTGTAATTTCTTATACTTCTCTTGGTGGACTTCTCGCAGATGCCTGGACTGATTTAATACAGGGTATTATTTTAATATCAGGATTGGTAATTCTATCAATTACAATTGTCTTAGATGGAATAGATTTCAAAAATTTGTTTCATTCCATTGCCGATGAAAAACTGAGATTAACTTCATCAAATTCGATTTTTTCGATTGATTCACTTTACACACTTGAAGCATGGATGATTCCAATTTGTGGTTCTCTGATAGCTCAGGAATTAGTCTCGAGAATTTTTGCTTCGAGATCTCATCGAGTTGCAAAACGTTCATCAATTATGGCTGGTTCACTTTATATCTTAATTGGATTAATTCCATTAAGTCTCGGATTAATAGGCACTCAATTAATTCCAGATATTGAACATTCAGAACAGATACTTCCACTAATTGCTCGAGAATATTTTCCACCAATTCTCTATGTGATTTTTCTTGGTGCTTTAATTTCAGCAATTCTCTCCACAGTTGACAGCACTTTGCTTGCCTCAGCTGCATTAATGTCTCACAATCTCACCAGAGGATTCAAAGAAATTGAAGAAAAGAAAAAAATTAAAATCACAAGAATTAATGTAGTTATCTCTGGAATAATTGCATACTTGCTGGCAACAAAAGCAGGCGGTGTTTATGAACTCGTTAAAGATGCTTCGGCATTTGGTTCAAGTGGAATTTTTATTGCATTCATCTTTGGTTTTTCAGGCAAATTTGGGAATAAACGTTCTGCGCTTATTACTGTTCTTATAGGATCTGTGATCTGGATTTTTCTTCATTATATCTTCAAAATTGAGCTTAGCTACTTGATTTCCCTCATCGTTTCACTTTTCACTTTTGTAACAATTACCGTTAGTGAAAAATATCTCCTTACTTTGCTGCCCGCATTTCGAAAAATAATTTCTAAATAACAATCAAACTAGTAAATTAAAATTTAAGTTTGAATCTTAAGTCAGTATTTTTGTACATAATCAAGTGAGGTGAAAATGAAATTTAAATTATTCTGGGTTTCAATTTTTATTCTTGTATCATCTTTATTCGCTGATGATTCAACAGTAGTAAATGTTGGTCCAGGAATTAGATATCATTCAGTTTATAAAGCATCAGTTGGACCGTACAACATAAAAATTCTCGAAATCGATATAACTCATCCAAAGAATAAACTTGAAACTGTACTTGCAAAAGATGTTCTAGGTACAGGATTTGAAAAAACTTCATCGATGGCTAAAAGAAAAAGTAAAAGTGGACATATAGTTATCGGTGCTGTTAATGCAGATTTTTTTGGAATAAGTGAACCGTATAATCCTTACACATTTTTAATTGGTTCTATGATTTTAAATGAAGAATATACTTTTGGAAGAGTTTCACAAAGACCAGCTTTTGCGATTGACACATCAAAGAGATTAATAATCAATGATATTGGATTTTCTGCCTTCATTAAAACAAAACAAGGATACACCAAATCCATTTCTGCTTTAAATGATACTGTCAGATCAAATGCATTAATTCTTTTCAATAAATATTTTGGTTCAAGCACTAAAACAAACAACACTGTTACAGAGCTAAAACTCAAAAGAATTTCACCACTTGTCATTGGTGATTCAATTCGTTTTGTTGTGAAGGCAAAAAACATTGGAATTGGAAATATGACTTTCGCATCCGATGAATATGTTCTATCTGGAAATGGCTTTTCAAAAGATTTTCTTGACTCAACTATTTTGGTCAACGACACTATTATTGTCTTTGTCTCCACAAATCCATTCAAAGGAAATATTTCTAACATGACTTGTGGAGGACCAACACTTGTTATCAATGGAACAATTCCATCCGGTTTACAAACGGCTGTTCATCCGCGAACTGCAGTAGGATTTAATCAGGATTCGACAAAAGTATTTTTTGTTACAGTTGATGGAAGACAACCTGGATTTAGTGTTGGAATGTCTCTGCCAGAACTTGCAAATTATATGCTCTCAATTGGTTGCTATAACGCAGTTAATCTTGATGGCGGCGGTTCAACAACAATGGTAGTCAGAGATAGAGTTGTTAACTCACCGAGTGATGCAGCAGGTGAGAGATCTGTTGCAAATGCTCTTCTTGCTGTAAGTGAAATTTATGCGAGTGAGATTGTTGATAGTTTCTATCTCTGGCCAAGACAAATTTTAATCGATTCAACTCAATCAAAGAAAATTGAAATTTTTGGAAAAGATATCTGGGGATATACTATTGATATTCCAGCAAATGAAGTAAACTGGGAAGTTCAAGGAATTGATGGTTTTGTTGATTCACTTGGTTTCTTTCATCCACTTCAGGTGGGAACTGGTTTTATAATTGGAAGAATTAATCAATTTGCTGATACAATTACTGTCACTGTTACAGGCGAAATAATTCCAATATGGAGTTTCTGTGATGCAAATAATAATCTTCCTTCCTGGTTTTCTCCAACTGCGAGTACTGAAAGAGGATTAGCTTACGCATTCAAAAATGGTAATCACAGACTTTATGTTGTTTCAAGACCAAATGTTTTGATTTTAGATGCTCAAACTGGTGATGTTGTTGGAAATCTGAATGTTTCAGGAATTTCAGGCGGCACATTTACTTTGAATGATGTTGAAGTAACGGATGATGGAAAAATTATTGCTGCGAATCTTACTACCAGTGCATCGTCATCCCCATTTAAGATTTACAAGTGGGATGAAGAAGATTCCAATCCAGAATTGATCATTAACTATTCAGGCGGTGCATATAGACTCGGCGATAAAATTACAGTTGTTGGTGCGTGGAATGATAACTCTGCAATAATCTATGCAGCAGCTGCTACATCAAATAAAATTTTAAAGTGGACAATGAATAATGGTTCATTCAATCAAACACCACAGGAAATTTCTTTATCAGATGTATCTAATTATGGAACAAACCCTTCTGTTGCTCCAATCTCAATCGGAAACTCAAATTTTTTTGTGAACGCAACAAGTATTCTTCCAAAATACTACACTCCAACTGGAACAATAATTGGAACATGTCCGGCTAATCTGGTTGTAACTCAAAGTAACGCAATTCGATATTTTGAAAAAGCAGGGAAAAAATTTCTCGTGACTTATCAGTATGGTTTTCCAAATGAAAATGCAAGAGTACTTGATATAACAAACGGAATAGGCAATGCAACAATTTATGAAACTACACCGACACTTGGTGATAATGCAAACAACATTGGTTTAAGCGGAGATGTTGCAGTACGATATTTTGGAAAGAGAATATTTATAATTTATGTTCTCGCAACTAATAATGGGATTGGTGCTTTTCAGGTGACTGTTGATACAACAACTTCTGTTGAATTAGAAAATCCTCAAATTCCACAACATTTTTTTATGACTCAGAATTATCCAAATCCATTTAATTCATCAACAAAAATTAAGTTTGGAATTCCTCGTCAATCGCAAGTAAAATTAATTATTTATGATTGTCTTGGAAGAAAGGTCAGTGAAATTTTTAATAAGTTTTTTGACGAAGGAGTCTATGAAACTGAATTAACTCCATCAAGTTTTGGCAGAGAACTAACAACTGGTGTTTATTTCTATCAGTTAGTAAGCGATGAAAAAATTATAACCAGAAAATTCACTCTTATCAAATGAACCTGAAAAATTCTAAACACTCTTAATTTTTTTTCATCAATCATTTATGCAGAGGGAATATAACATCGAATTGTGTTCCCTCGCCTATCTTACTCCAGAATTTAATTTCACCTTTCACGAGTTCAACAAATTTTTTTGTAAGAGCCAATCCAAGCCCAGTACCTTCATAAGGTCTTGAATAACCAACATTTTCCTGGCTGAATGCTTGAAAAAGATGTTTTTGATATTCTTCACTCATGCCAATTCCATAGTCTCGAATTTTAAAGATTACTTTATCATCCTTAACGATGGTCGAAATTTCTATTCGTGAATCTCTATTACTGAATTTAATTGCATTATTGATGAGATTGATTAAAATTCCATCGAGACAATATTCATCACAGAAAATTACAGGTTGTGTTTTATCCAGAGATACATCGAATTTAATATTCTTTTCGTTCGCGAGTACTTTAAGCTGATCGATTGTGTTCGTGGCTTTTTCATTTAAATTTAATTCTCTTGGGAATAATTCATATTCACCTGCTTCAATTCTTGAGATGTCTAAAATTTGAGTGATTGTATTTAATAATCTTTTACCGGCTTTATCAATCGCTTCAAAATATTTTGGAACTTCCTCATCTTCTTGTTTTGTAAAGTAAATTTCTTTTATAACATTTGTGAAACCAAGTATCACATTTAACGGTGTTCTAATTTCATGAGACATCATTGATATAAATCCACTCTTCAATCGATTTGCTTCTTCAGCTTCTTCTTTTGCTCTGATAAGTTCATCAATAAGTCTCTTCTGTTCTGTGATATCTCTAAAAATTCCAAGCAAATATTTTTTTCCTCGTATCTCAATGAAAGTGTTAGAAACATCCAGCCAGATTTTTCTTCCATCAATTAAAGTCATTTCTCTTTGTAAATGAGACTCAATGTTACCTGATTTAAATCTCTGAATATGCTTTTCTAAAAGTTCAGATTTTCTGTTAGTTTTGTAAACATCAGCTATTGTTTTACCAATCAACTCTTCTTTTTTAATTCCAACCAGTCTGCAATAGGCAGGGTTTACCATAACAATTCTTCCCTTTTCATCGGTGAGCCGCATCCCATCCTGGCTGCTTTCCCAGATTAGTCTAAATTGTTCTTCTGATTTTTGTAATTCTTCCTGTAATTTTTTTTGTTCAGTTATATCTGTAAAGAAAGCAAAACTTCCCTGAACCCCCCCTTTTTCATCAAAAATTCCAGATGCCGCAACTTTCATCCATATCACAGAACCATCTTTTTTGATTAGTCTCCTTTCATAAATTCCTGACTGGCCATCTCGCCTTCTACTTTTTTGTACCAAAGCATGATCTCTTTCGTCAGGATGAACGAAAAGTACATCGAAATTACGGTTTAGAATTTCTTCTTTAGAATAACCAACCATTGAGCAAAACTCTGGATTGGCATCAGTAATATTTTCATCAGCGTCTACAATACAAATTCCTTCATTGGCAGTTTCAAAAATGGTTCTAAATTTTTTCTCACTTTCACGCAATTTATTTTCAAGCAGAAATTTTTCCGTCATATTCTCACAAATAGATAAAATTCCTTTCCTTCCACTTGGCAGTATAACTGAAGTTTCTACTAAGTGAACATAAATCTTAGAACCATCTTTTTTAATAGATTCAACAGTATGATTTAAAACTTCTCCCTCCAAAATTCTCTTTATATTTTGATCTACTATATCCAGATTTTTCTTATCAGCTAAAATTCGAATGTTCTTACCTATAAGATCTTCTTTGGAATAGCCAGTAAGATTTTCATATTCTTTGTTCACATCAATTATAGTCCCATGTTCATCTTCCAACAAAATACCAACTGGGGAAAATTCAAATAAATTTCTATATCGTTCCTTAATGATTTCGAGTTCACCAATTGCATTTTTATGAGATGTGATATCATAGGCTGTGCCGAGTCCAGCTGGTTTACCAAACCAATTTATTAGAATACCTGTAAAATCAATCCATTTTTCTTTACCGCTCTTTGTCAAAATTTTAAATTGATAATTTTGAGGAACGAATTCACCCTTTTGCCTTCTCAATCCTCTTTCCTTAATCAAATCTCTGAATTCAGGATGTACCAGTTCATAAAATTTTACTTTACTTAATTCTTCTTTTGAATATTCTGTTATAATTTCAAAAGCACGATTCACATAAACAAAATATTCGCCCTGATAGACAAAAATTGCAGTTGTAGTAGATTCGGCTAATTTTTCCCAGTGTTCTTCATTTTGTTTGATTGCCTCTTCAATCTTTTTATTTTCTGTAATGTCTTCGGCTACACCAAATATTCTAACGACTGTGTTACCGCTTTCATCAAAAATTGGAACAGCATGATCTCTTATCCAACGAATTTCACCATTTCTGGTAATCATTCTGACTTCAATTTTTTCTGGATTTCCACTTGCAACATTTTGAGCATGTTTAATAACCTTATCTCTGTCATCGGGATGAAAAACTGAAATATACCCACCACGACTCTCAATTTCTTGAAGAGTATATCCAAAAACATTTATGAAAGACTCTGAAAGCCATTCGCCTTTAAGATTTTTATTTTCATTAACGATAAATGAATAAGCATAATCAGTTATCAACGAAGAAACCATCCTGAATCTGAATTCATTTTCTCTAAGTTTTTCTTCCAATCTTTTTCTTTCAGTTATATCACGGGCAATACCTTCAATGGCTATTAGATTGCCATTTGAATCGAAAATTGGTGTGTTTCTTTGTTCAGTCCAGCAAACAGTTCCATCTTTCTTGATCCATCTCAAAGTTACAGGTTCATCTGGTTTTATTTCTCCTCTCGCAACTTTTTCAAGAATGTAGCGATCATCAGGATGAACAATTTTAAATCCAAGGTCGGGATCTGCATAGTGATCTTCTGGAGTGTATCCAGTAATTTTTGTAGCAGAGAAACTCACATAAGTAAAGCCTCTTTTTGGAACAAATTCATATCTAAAAATTAAATCCTGTGCATTTTCAGCTAGTAGTCTAAACTTTTTCTCGTTTTCTCTTAATTCTTCATAAGCTTTACGATGCTGAGTAATTAATTCATATCTTTCAAGAGCTTCTTCAATAGCCACAGGAATTTTTTTAAGATGCTTTTTAAGGATATAATCATAGACACCATGCTTAATACAACTTATTCCAAATTCTTCGCTTGCTGAACCAGTCACAATAATAAATGGTAGATCATGGTACATTTCATGGGTAATGTGTAATGCATTCAATCCATCAAAATCGGGAAGATTATACTCAGAAATAACTACACGGGGCTTAAATTGGGTTAGTTTTTTTATGAAATCTTTTCTGTTTGTTGCGGCTTCAATAATCGCATTATCGAAATTTTTTTCAATGGTGTGTTTTATAAGTTTTATATCAGATTCTGAATCATCCAAAATCAATATTTTCAATTCTTTCATAATCATTCTTTAAAAGATTAAACATACATTAAATTCTTCATCTCTATTAATACTCTTAATACTCTCCAGCCATTTCTAAATTTGTATCAAATATAATTAAAATAGAAGTATTTTTTTAAAAGCATTTGAAACCATATCAAAATTAAATCATCATATTCAAATGAAAAATAGAGAGAGAAAATATGAATCAACCTAAAGTAATTATATTCACAACACCCACATGCAGCTTTTGTAACGCAGCTAAAAGATATTTTAGAGAAAAAAACATCCGTTTTACAGAAGTGGATGTTTCAAGGGACCAAAAAGCAGCAATGGATATGTACAGAAGAACAGGACAAATGGGCGTGCCTGTCATTTTAATTAATAATAGACCTATTGTAGGTTTTGATGTAAACAAAATAAATCAGATGTTAAACTTAAAATAAAAGAGGAGATAAAATATGACTATAAAACCCTTAGATGATCGTGTTCTCGTTGAAATTATTGAAGAAGAAGAAACAAAAACAGCTTCTGGACTTTACATTCCGGATACAGCAAAAGAAAAACCAAGAATGGGTAAAGTTCTCGCTGTTGGTACAGACGAAGACTTAAAAGAAAAAGTCAAAGTCGGGGATATGATTTATTTTGCTAAATATGGCGGTGAAGAAATAGAACTAAATGGGAAAAATTTGAAAATCATCCCTCGTTCTGATATTCTTGCAATAATTGAAAACTAACCAATCTGTTATCAAATTTCGTAAACAATTGTTAAAAAATAATAATTGTGGAATATTGCATTTTTTATAGCCAAGCATTAAATTTGTTTAGAATTATGTCAGTTAATTTACGATTTAGGGTAGATAATCTTCATAAAATTTTGAATTGTTGGTGATTAAATAATTGTTCTTTAAATTTTGAAATTTGGAGATCGCAGAGTAGCCCTAACCGGTCACTTCACTACAACCCACCTCAATAACGATGCCCCTAACCCCATGCGATCTCCAAACTCTTTTTTAAATAGACCCTTTTGAAAATTATCCTCCAATGAAAATACCTTATATAACCTCGACTTTATATTCAAGAAATGAAAATATTTAAGTTGGAAGCAAGACTAACTTTTATACCCGAAAATTTCAGCGATGCTTTCTTTTACATCTGATTTAAATTCATTTTCATAGCGGGCTTCAAACACATAAGCTTTGATTTGAAATTCCAGCAGTCCACGATCATTTAATCCTTTATAAATAACTTCCACAGGCTTGTTAATTGAATTATAACTGGAGAGAGAGACAATTTCCCGTAAAATTGACTTTGTTTTTCGAATATCTTTTATTGGCGGGATTTCAACAGAGAAATTTACCTGTTTATTTTTTGAAATTATATTTACATTCTCAAAAGGTTCAGTAATAAAAAGTGAATTTGGAATTCTTATCAAAGAATCGTCTTCAGTAATAATTTCAACATCTCTTAAATTTCTTGAGTGTACTTTTCCATAGAACTGACCAACACGAATCCAATCGTCACATGTGAATGGTTTCTCGAAAAGAATAATTATTCCAGCGAGAATATTCTTTATCACATCTTTTAAAGCAACAATCAATAGAATTGTGAAGGCAAGAAAGAACAAGAGAATTGTTATAAATGATTTTATCGCAAGCAGGCTTAAGATTATTCCCAGAGCAACTAACCACAACAGAATGTGAATTAAGACTTTTAAGTCATCTGCAATCTTATATTTTACGGCTAAGTTATACTTCTTGAAGAATGAATAAATTTTATAATTAATAAAACCAAATAAAAGTAAAATAAATACCAATAAACCAGATTTAAGGAAGACTGATAAGCTACTAAACTTCAAAAAATCTGATATCTCCCAAAATTCTTTCCATTGAGAAGATTCTGGTACTTCAACTCGTTCTTTAATGTAAACTTTTACTGTTTCCACTCTTGTCTGAACTGGAATAGAATCTAACGCAGGAATATTTCGAACATTAAGTGTATCCTGACTTACTGCGATTGTTTGAAATAATAAGATCAAGAAAATTATTGACTTCATATTAATCAAAGAAATGTAATTTCTTAAGTTCAATTTCAATTGGTTTATAAAGAGCAGGATTAATAAAGAAAACTTTCTCGCCTTTTCTGTTAACATCAAACCGGACGATATTCGCAACATTAAGGAAATTCATAATAGTTTTTGATTCTTCTTCATTAATCTTAAAAATCATCTGGTGCTCCTGAATAGTCAAACTTCCGTGCTGAATTAAATTTGAAATCGTTAAAAGAGTTTTAACATCCAGTTTGTGCAAGAACCTGAAATCAAGTTTTTTAATCGGACGGAGATAAATGGTTTCATTCTTAAATTCTTTAATTGATTTTATCCAGTAAAATAATGCAGCTGTAATATTTCCAATACAACCTTCGTAAAGATTATCGAAGAACAAATCTTCAAGATTGGATTTTTTCTCTTTTGATAAGATGGAATATTTCAATTGATCATAAACTCTTAAATTTTCAGGTGGAAGAAATTGCAGATTGAATCCAGATGTATTGTGTCGTTTAAGCAATGCTTCCTTAATCTGATCTTTTGTAAGATTCTCTGTCACAATTTGGAACGGGAAATAGAGATTTATTTTCAGTAAATGATTCAAATATTGCCATGCGTGATAGGAAATTGAAACTATCCAGAAGATCTTATTACCTGTTTCAGAAATTAGTAGAAGTAATTTTTTAATTGCATCCAATCCACCGTGTTTTCGCAGATACAATTTATGAATATCTTCAAGAATAATTACCTGATTTTTTGAACTTACATTAATTTCAACAATCAGTTCATCAATAGAGTGGACATTACCAATATCGAAAATTTGAGAAAAGACTTTTAAGAGTTCTGATTCATCAGTGATTGTATCTTCAAATTCATAACGAACAGGATCTGATTCGAATTCTGTTTCATTCAAAAATGTATTGATAAGACTACTCTTGCCAGTTCCACTTTCACCAATTATCGCAACGGAACCAGCTAAACCTTTTTGATTTCTTTCGTATGCCGATTTGAGAATTTCTTTTTCCTTTTCTCTTCCAACGAGAACTTCCATTATTTCAGATGACAGGTAATCGAATAATTTTCTGTAAATAAATGGAAGAGATTTATAAACTTTTTCATCGAAAACAGATTGATCATAGGAATGAACTATAAAATTCCCAGAAGCGGATTGATATTCTAATACTTCCTTGACATCCTTAACAAATGTTGAGAATATTCTTCTGTAAACTCTTTTTAATTTTTTGAAATTATGAACTATAACATTCTTTGCT
Organism: uncultured Ignavibacteriaceae bacterium; assembly: GCA_964527925.1. GTDB lineage: Bacteria > Bacteroidota > Ignavibacteria > Ch128b > Ch128b > Ch128b. Next base: position 47,114 of record CAZGQO010000008.1, on the reverse strand, counting down.
TGACCAACATTTACTTGAATAAATTTTATTATTTCAACCAGAGAATTTTCTTTGATTAACTTCTCGAGTTCTAAAGTTAATTCCGTTCGAAACGCATTTTGAATATGTTCAATTTGTTCTTGCACTTTTTGTGTAAGTGAGCTTTCAATCTCACGTTCAAATTTTTCTATCTGTCTGAACCATAATTTCAATTTATTGTTGAGAAGTTGAATTGAGACTTTTAATGTTTCATTAATAATTCTCGTTAGATGATCATCATAATCTTTTATATCAACACCTGTTTCAAGTTTGTTCATTTCATCGAAAACGAAATTAAAATGATATCGAACAAGATTTTCAATATTTTTAAGTTCAAGAATTGAACTGCTGATGTGACTTCCAATTAATTCGTTAAGCTTAATGATTTCCTGAAGAACATCTTTTTCAAAATAAGCTTCAAGAATTTTGGCAAAGCGTAAAGTTTTGAGTTTAATATATTTTGTTCGTGTCTCTTTTAACTCAAAATCTTTTTCATCGAGCACCTTTATATCATCGGAATACTCATTTACAATAGCTTTGAATCTCTGTCTGATTACTGAAATTACATTCCCAATTGAATGAGCTTTTCTGAAACCCGTTAATTTATTTATTCCTTTTTCATATATCATTAAAAGAATCTGATCTCGATGTCTTTCGATTGATGATTTCAAATTAAATCGGTTTTCAAAAATTAATGAATTCTTATCAGACAATTCTTTATCACAAGAGTTAAGCTCTTTTTGTAAATCACTAATCAAACTTCTCAAAACACCATTTATGTTATCGGAATAATTGATCATCGTATCGTTTATTAAAGAATTAATCTTTCCAGTTGCTTCAATTATCCTTGCATCCCGTTCACAAACTCCTAAAAATCCAATTAGATAATTGACCCAGAAACGAATTGTTTCAAGAGTTGTTTCTTTAGCTTTTATTGTATCTGAATAAATTTTTGAAAAATGAAATTCTCTGAGATTTAGCTCTATTGTACCAGCAGTGGAAATTGTTTTTAAGAATTGATTGAATGGATTAGCAAAAGCGTAGTTCAATCTAACTGCAATATTTTGATTTGAAGTCTCGATTTCCTCACCAATCGAAGAAATTTCTTGCTTCAAACGATCATGAATTTCATTTAATTTGTCAATGGCAAGAATAGAAATTGCTTCTATATCTTTATGCTCTGAAATTAAATCAAGAAGTTCTTCGAGATTTAAGGTCACATCGTCGTAGATTTTCTTTGTTTTTCTCAGAACATTTAATCGTTCAAGTCCAAGGAAAAAAGCAACCTTTTCCATTTCAAGAGCAATCTGGTATTCAAAGAAATACTTAACCAGAGTGATGTAAGGAATTTTTCTTTTGAGTTTTGATTTAATCCCAAATAAAAGCCTTATGCGTCTTTGTAAACGCTTAATTACTTTAGCTATACGGATTATTAATTTATCTTCTGCTGCAGTTGTATATCTTTCTTCTTCCTGATCAATCACAATAAACTCTGGAAGTTGTTCACAATAATCTTTCAGGTCAACGAATAATTCCTGTAATAAATTTTCAGCTACGAGAATTTGCTGCTCAATGGTTTTACGATTGATACTAACTTCTGCAAACCATCTTGAAAGATCTTGCTGAATTTTTAATACATATTCTTTTAACTCTTTTCCTGAAACCTTGCTTTTAGTAAAAACATTTTTGAGTTGCTGATATTCTTCAATATATTTTTCAACAACCTGATAGTAAAATTCAATTGCCTCTTCACTTCTTCGATGGATAAGGGCTTGTTCAAAATGATTCAGGTGATAAATTAATTTCTCTCTGAGTGATAGGATTAATTCATTTAATTCATTGTTCTCAAATTGTGGAACCTCGAACTTTTTATGAGGCACAATTTCCTTTTGTAACTTCTCTTCGTAAGAAACTTTTTTCTCTTCTTTAACTTCTCCAATCCTGTTGAATTTTTTAATTCCAAGTCTGAAAAGTGCTGGACCAATGAGTAAGTTCAATCCAACAATCGAAATAATCAGTGGAGAGAAAACTGTAACAAGTTGGGGTAAATAGTTAATTATTAAAATTGTAAAACCAATCACCATCGCTGATTGAGAAATAAACCCAAGCCATAAGTTATTTTGTAACTTTATTTCTTCACCAGTCAATCGAGTTCCAAACTTTGTTGAAAAATAAATTCCTATCATTCTCAAGAAGAAAATTAAAATTGCCAGCTGGTAAGTGAAGGAAAAAACTTCTATGTTCATTCCAGCACCAGCAATTGTGAAGAAAATCACATAAACAGGCATTGAAAGTTTTTCAATCGGATCGATTAATCTACTACCAATATTTGAAAAATTTTGAACCACAAATCCAACAGTTATGAAAACTAACAAAGAATCCAGATGCAAAAATTTATTCAACTCTGTGGTGATTAAAATGAAGGCAAGAGTAAATATCAACATTTCAGAATTCACATATTTCATGTAAGCAATCACAAGGTAACCAAGGATTGCACCTGCAATCAAAGAAATAATTAATTCCTGCAGGTTGTACAAAATTATGGAGAGATTTAATCCACTTTCACCAGCAAGAATTGATTTCGAGAAGGTAATTATGAAACCGAGTAAAATCACAATTACAATATCTTTAACAACAGCTGTATTTAAGACATACTTCGAGAGTTTGCTTCGGTCACCCGTTTCATTCATCACCGCAATTGTAGCAGCTGGTGAAGTTGCAATCATTAAAAGACCAAGCAAAAGAGAAATTGAAAGAATAATTTGAAAACTTACATTTTGAAAAAGCGGAATATATGGTGAAACCACTAATATCAAAAGTGCGATTGGAACACTTACGAAAAGTATTTTAAAAAGAACGATAAGTGAGATTGTTTTTAAGCCTTCCTTTAAATCTTTTAATTTTATCTCACCACCAGCAGTAACGGCAATCAAACCAATTGCTAGTCCATTCAATAATCTTAAATCGTTTACAGCGGTATTAGAAAAAATTTCAAGGTAATTAGTTTGAAATATGAAATCAGAATAAGGGCCAAAAATAATTCCAGTAATTAAGTAACCGCTTATTCTCGGTAATCCTAAAAAAGCCGTCAACTCTCCAAATGAAAAAGCAGCAAGCAGAATAAAACCTAATGAAACAAGAGTATCTGCATGAAATATTTCTTCTGGCGTAATCTGCAGCAGCTTAAAAAGATTAATCAAAAAAATTAATATGATTATGATCGCTGATTTTCTTAAGAAGCTCATCTTATGTTATCTCGTTAAGATCAATTAAAAGATTCTTTAATATTCTTGTTGAAAGAATTTCATTTATCAAGACCGAAAAGATGACAATCGCATAAACCTGATGAATTAATGGGTTCGAATAAACCTGATAAAAGCTAACCATAATTGTAATTGCAATCACACCTTGAGTATTTAATCCTTTCCCAATCATCGGACTGAAAATGTTTTTATCAAAACTTGATTGATATGCAAACCAGCCTGTGAAGTATTTGATTAAATATCTTACTAAAACATAGATTAAAATCCCAGATATGAAAATCACAATATTATCAATAAATAATAGAGAGCCAGCATAAATGAGAATTATTACATAGAATGAATGATCAAGTTTTTTGAAAATTTCCTGCAAACTTTCTTTCTCTTTGAAAAAGTTTCCTATTATAAAACCCACCATCAAGTTTAGAAAAATTGGAGAGAGATTTAGAAAATATGCTGACCCAGAAGAAAAAATAATTATACCAAGCAGAGCAAGAAGTAATTTCGTTTCATTTGTCTCTCTTTCAAGAAAAACAAAAAATAAAAATCCAATTAAGAGACCAAGTACACTGCTTATCACAAACCATTCAGTTGGAGAAACTTCAAAATTTAGAGTTGATCCTTTTCTGAATATCGAGAAAACAATTCCTACAATCACAATTGAAAAAAAGTTATTGAGTTGTGAAATTGAAACTAATGCATTGAAATTTGATCCGGCTACTGAGAATTTATTTCGAATCGAATTCAAAACTTCACCCGAGAAAGTTACAGCTGTAATTCCAATCATCAAGGAGTTAATCAATATATCGTTGAAACTTAAAATATGACTGAAAAGATGAGTCATTATTAAGTAGCTTAATAAACTCATCAATAGAAATGTAAAAACAATATCGGTTATTGACAACTTAAAATGTTCAATTGATAGTCCTAAGAAATTTTTAATTCTGAATTGTAGCCCAACAGAAAAACCTACAGCTCCGAGAATTGTTGCAATAACTGGTTTTAATTGAATAGAACTTTCTTTACTTAACAGAACTGGGAAATTTAATTGAAATGTTTGATTGACAAAATTAATAAGATGTTCATTCATCAAAATACCAATAAATAAAAACTCCAGTCCCGTTAAATACAGAAATCTTTTCTGAAGTTTCTGATTTATGAAATGAAATGAAATGAAACTAAAAACTAGGATTAGAATCAAAAGAAGAAATGTATTCATTGTCTATCTAAATTTGTCGAATCTTAATCAATACAAATATGCAAATAATCAATTATTTTCCATAAGGTTTAGATAAATATTTTTCAGCTGATTTATGGGCATCACTCCAATCTTTAATTGAAAGAACATATTCATAAATCTTGATTGCTTCATCTCTTCTCCCGAGTAAATCATAAACCATTCCGAGATTCAAAGCAGCGTAAGATTGAAATCCCGATTCTTCACCTTTCTTATCAATCTCTCTACTGATATCAAAACATTTTTGAAAATAGAAAAGTGCTGAATCATATTTATCTGATATTCTATAATTAATAGCGATATAATACGAAGCTTCTCTTAAAGCGTTTTTGTTATAGCCGGGAAATCCTTTTTCGCATCGATTATAAACTTCTTGAAAAATTTCGGCAGCCTCAGCATAATCGCCCCATCTGACATGGATTCTTCCCAGATATCTATGGAAAATTGGATTAAAGGGATATCGAGAATTTAAATCTTCAGCATACTTTTTAGCTTCCCAGAGCTTATTTTCATAATGATAATAAAGAGTGAGTAAAAAGTATTTCGATTCTGTTGAGGCATATTTGGCTTTTTCTGCGGCTAATTGAAGCTGGTGAATTCCAAGACTTTTGTTTCCTTTTGGGAAGAAAATCATAAGTGGTTTGATATAAGTATATTCTTCTGGAATTACTTCGGCAAAATAATTGTAAATACCCATTCCGAAGAGAATATCATAATTGGTTGAATCAATTGAGTAAGCAAGTTGCAAAAGCGGTAATGCTTCCCGACCATCATCGGCAGCTTTAATCCAGCTATTTCTCAAAGCACGAAGTCGACCTCTAAATCCAATAGAACCGCCTTTGAAAAATATTGCTTCAAGATTTTTTTCATCCTTTTTAAGAATTTGATCACATTGATAAATGACATCTTCAAGTTTTTCAAAAAATAAATCGTCTAAACTTTCATTATCTGGGTCTATAGCAATTTTCCACCAATCAATCATGGCGAGAAAAAATTTCCCGGCAGGATTTTCTGGATAATCAAGAATTAAATTCTTAAAAACGATTTCTGCTGAATCAAATTGAATATTGTAAATATAATCAATGCCACGTTTGATCCTATTTTCAAGTTCTTTTTCATCAGTTTGATTGATTGAATTAAAGAAAAATTCTTCTGCATGAGTTTTTTGAGGGATAAAATTTAGTGTGATAAATAGAATGATTAAAATGATTGACGACTTTTTCATAAAGCAAAATGGTCAGCCTGAAAACATTAATTTCAGACTGACCGAAAAATTGTTAATTATCTTTTAACAACTCTGAGGTTCGTGATTGGCTGGATTTTATATTCAAATTCAGCAGTTCGATATGCATCAGTACCTGAACCAGTTGTTTTTATATTCTTTACCCAGACTTTGACATAAATGCTATCCTGAGTTTTTAAGAGATAGACATTATCTTTCACAACAGATACAGCTGATAAAGTTGGTTCTTCAAGTCCTTCAACCAGATCAAATCCATCCTGTCCTGTTTTTGAAACTACTGCAAATTTTGTCACCCTTGCACCCGTATAAGCTGCTTTAACATTTGGAGAATAGAAAGTTAAAACATTGCTTGCTGAATCAACTCTCATATGTAAATCAATAAATGGGTAATTGCTTTGACCAAATGAATATTGTGTACCAACGCCAGTTGATGGATCCCAGCCAAAACCAGATTTTGCTGTACCTGTTAATTTGAATTCATCGATCATGCCATCACCAAAGTAAACTCCTGCATAAATTACAGTTCCAAATGGAATTGAGCTTTTTCCATCATTATTAACTGCATAAACATAAGATTTATATCTAACATTTCGCTGAATATTTTGAACTACTCTATTTCTTGAATCAATTTTTGAAACAAATGCAGAGTCGAATGTACTTTGAGGATCACCCAATTGATTGACAACATAAGTTACAACAATATAACCTTTAAAGTTTGCATCATCATGTTGAGGTGATTTATCCCAGCTCACAATTGCAAAACTTTCACCGCCAGCGATTGCATCAACTGCAACATAAACATTTGCTGGTGGATTTGGAGCCTGTGTTTGTGGTTGTACTGGTACTGTTGATTTTGAACAGTCTGCACCTGTGAATGTCAGATACAAAGTTAATACGAAAAGTATAGCCAACATTTTTTTCGAGAAGTTCATACTTCCTCCTTTTTTTATTTTAGATTGTTATTTAAAAATTCGTGTATTCTATTCATATCAATTCGAATTTGTTCCATCGAGTCTCGTTCTCTAATTGTAACCGTATTATCCTGTAATGTCTGACTATCAACAGTTACACAATAAGGTGTACCAATTTCATCCTGTCTTCTGTATCGTCTTCCAACGGCACCTTTATCATCATAAAAAACCCGGAAATGTTTTCTTAGATCTTCCGTAATTTTTCTTGCAATTTCAGGCATTCCATCACGGTTAACAAGTGGAAAGATACCTGCTTTTATTGGTGCAAGTTTTTTATGCAATTTGAGGATAACTCTTTTTTCACCACGAACTTCTTCTTCATGATAAGCATCAACAAGAAAAGTCATAAAGCTTCTGCTTGCACCAGCAGAAGTTTCTATAATGTATGGTATGTATTTTTCTTTTGTCTCGTCGTCAAAATACTCAAGCATTTTGCCTGAATAATTTGAATGTTGAGTCAGATCAAAGTTTGTTCTGTTGTGAATTCCTTCGATTTCTCCCCAGCCAAATGGAAATTCATATTCAATATCAACTGCAGCACGAGCATAATGAGACAACTTGTCCTGAGGATGTGGAGAAAATCTCAATTTGTTTGGATTAAGTCCCAATTCAACAAACCATTTCATTCTCTCTTCCTTCCAGTATTCAAACCATTTCATATCATCACCTGTACGAACAAAGAATTGCATTTCCATTTGTTCAAACTCACGAGTACGAAAGAGAAAATTTTTTGTGTTTATTTCATTTCTAAATGCTTTTCCGATTTGAGCAATACCGAATGGAATTTTCTGTCTTGACGAGTTAAGAACATTCAGAAAATTAACAAATATTCCCTGAGCGGTTTCAGGTCTTAAGTAAACAACTGCGGCTGCTTCTTCAACTGGACCAATATAAGTTTTGAACATCAAGTTAAACATTCTCGGCTCGGTGAATTTACCTTCTTCCTGACATTTGATTGCTTTTCGACCTTTGTATGCGGGATTACCACACATCGCGTCTTCCAATTGATCCGCCCGAAATCGAGCTTTGCATTCTTTACAATCAACCATAGGATCAGTAAAATTTGCAACATGTCCTGAAGCTTCCCAGACTTTTGGATGCATTAAAATGGCAGCATCAATTCCCTCAATGTCTTCTCTAAATGTCATTGCCTGCCACCATTCTCTTTTGATATTATTTAAAAGTTCAACGCCAAGTGGACCATAATCCCAGCAGCCGTTCAAACCTCCATAAATTTCTGATGATTGAAAGACAAATCCTCTTCTTTTGGCTAACGAGACAATAGTTTCAAGGTTTACTATCAAACTTACCTCCAAAATTATTTAACCTAAAATTAAAGTTACTTATTAGAATTTAGGTTTACAAATTAAGTCAACAACTGAGTAAATAGTAATTATGTTTAGTTATTCTGTTTTATCTGGGTGATAAATTTTTCTGTTAACTTTAAATAATGATTATATATTTCTAATAAATCCTTATCAACTTCACTCAGAGCTTTAAGATTTGATTTGATGGTCTTAAAATCTCCTCTTATAGCAGGTCCAGTTAGTGATTTTTCCACACCACAATTATCAATGTTTTGAATTGTTGATTTAAGCAGCTGCAAATATGAGTCGATGAATTCCTCACCGAGTGAGTTTTTTATTTCATTCATCAGAGTAACTGTATAATTTGAAATTATCACAGAAAATGCATGATACAATGGTTTGAGTTCTGGTTTGATTACTATTGATTTCCACCCTGCGGCTTTAGAAAATTTCTTTGCAAAATTCAAAGCTTTTTGCGAATTGCTTTCTATTGTGAAAATAGTTTCTTTTAATTGGTTTATTGAAAAATTTTTTTTCCCTTTGCTGAAAGTAATGCTTACATTTGGATGAAAGGAAAAAACTTCACAACCTTTTCCTTGAAGCAAAGTTAGTTCATCTGATGTAAGGCAGCCAGAAGTATGACAGGCAAATTTGTTTTTAAACGATTTGAAATGAAGTGATATTTGATTGGCTACATCGTTAATAAATCTATCCTGAACAGAAATAATGAAAAAATCTGTTTTAGCAGGAATTTGTTTTAGGTCTGAAATAATTTTGACAGCCGGATATTTTTTCTTCAAAGATTTGACTGTATCAGGATTCTTCTCCACAACACAAACAATATCAAAACTTCTAGCAAGCAAAGAATCAATTATTGCTGAACCAACACGACCTGCACCAATAACCGTAATCTTCAAAGGTTTCATACATCATTATTCTTTATAAAACACAGCAGAAAGATAACCCACAACCTGGTGCTTATCTCCACTTGCTTCACTTGAATCATTACGATATAAAACTTTTGATTTATTCGCCCCGAGTAATCTGGAAGTTTTCATCACGACTACAATTGGACCACCGCCACAGGCTTGAACTTTTTCTTCTTCAAGATCATCCATTAAAGAATCTGCATCGTGATTTTCAATATGCATTTCCACACGAGAATCAAGCGAATTTGCAAAATCATGAGTATAGTAATGGGAAAGATCTGAACTTGCAACAAGCAAAACATTTTTTATTTTAAGAACTTCTGCTAGTAATTCAGAGAGTGAAATAATTAAATCTCTGCTTTGATCCCCCATCACTATTGGTAAAATTTTGAAGTCTTTAAGAACCATTTGTAAAAAAGGCAATTGCACTTCAAGGGCATGTTCTCTGCCGTGACCACTTTTAGAAATTTCAATTACACTATTGTATGATTTTAATTCTTCTCTCAATTCCTGATCAACCTGAAGTACGCCAAGTGGTGTTTGATAAGCTGAACCATTATAAACTGAAACTCTTTTAAAATATTCATAATGACTGGGTGAAATTACAACAACAGTATCGTAAGATTTTCCTTGAAGTAATTTGTAACCATAGGCAGCAGTTTTTCCAGAATAAAAATATCCCGCATGTGGAGAAACCAGACCAATAATTTGACCAGAAATATTCACAGGTTTTGCAATTTCCAGAAAATTTGAAATTGTCTTTTTAAGTCTAACTGGTTCTTTTTCATAAAACATACCTGCAACGGCAGGTAAACGAATTTCATTTGTTACCATTGTTCCTCCCTCCTAAATCTTTTTCTGAAAATACTGTTGCCGTAAAAGTTTGAATTTTCGTTGCAGAATTCTTCCAATCGTGTTTACTTAATCCAGCTTTAAGACACGTGTGTTCAAGAAACTCTTCTGTAGTCCAATTATATTTTGTTGCAACCTGCGGCAGCAATAATCCATGAAATGGACCTTTTTGAACGATGAGACCATGTTTGCCAATTTCAATTTCATCAATGGATGAGATTGTTTTTGGTTTTGAGAGAACGGAAATTTCTATCTCAATGTGCCTTAATTCTTCTGCTGTTAAAGGATAAAAGCGTGGATCTTCGAAGGCCGATTTTTTAGCAACTTCGTAGACAGTTTCAAAAAGTGGTTTTTCTGAAATAACATAACCAATACACCCACGCAATTCCCCATTGATCGAAAGAGTGACAAAGGCACCGCATTTCTCATTAAGTCTTTCCGAAAAATTTTGATCAAGATTAACACTTGCGAGTCCAAATTCTTCTTCAATTGATTGTCTCGCTACTTGAAGAAGAATCTTCTTTTCCTCCTCTGATAAATACACATCATCTCCAGAATTTAATTTAAAGAGTATACATTTAGTTCCTTTTTATCTTTAATAAAGATTAGAAAATTTTTGTAAAGAAAGAATGAATCAGGCACTGGTGCAGGTGTTGATGAATTTACTGTTTCAATCATTGAAGGGATTTCCTCACTTTTAGCAAAAACCACGAGTCGATTCACTAAACTCCATTGAGCAACTTTATCATAGTAATTAAAAACTAAATATTTATCGGTTTCAATAAACTCACACAAACTCAGAAACTTATTTTCACCAATAACTTTTTGAATAATTTCGCGCTGTAACTGAAAATCAGGATTCTCTCCAACCATGTTTGCAAATTTATATTTTGAGTAATCATATTCCGGTAAATTATCCAGAATCACTTTTGCTTCTTCCTCATTACCAAGTGAAGCAACCATCTCACCATCAGCTATTTTTAATTTAAAAAATTCCCGTGAATCTAACTTTTTATTAAAAGCATAAACGAAATCATCATCAAAACCATAAAAAGTTAAATCATCATTTTTCCATGCAAGATCACCAGAAGTTAAATCAACTGTAAGAATTTTTTTATGAGCCGGCATATCTGGTTTTTCAAACATATGAAGGAAAAGATATTTAGATTTTGTCCCTTCAATTCCAATCCAGAACTTTTCATTCTCGAATATTTTGTTTTTCCATACTAGTTTACCAGACTCAAGTTCGATACAGGAAAAGAAAACTTCTTTTTTGTTGATATCTCTTTCTTCAATTACCACTTGTTCCAATTCGGAGATAAGAATTCGCCAAATGTTTAAGTCCTGAGAATAGGAGAAAATTTTTTGAATCTTATTCATTATTTCTGATTCCTTTCACTCAAAATTTAGAAATTTATATTCTTTAATTCCAATTTAATTTGAAGATGTTCTGTTACTTTAAAAATAAAAAAGCGGAGGTCAAGGTAGACTCTCCGCTTTCAATTTCAATTCATGGTTATAAATTATTTGCGATATTCACTAAAGACAAAATCTTTTTCTTTTAACTGAGTATGGCAGGCAAAACATTCACCTTCCATATTTTTAACAACTCTTTCTTTTGTATCACCAGCAAAACCTTCAAAACCCCATCCGCCGGTTTGTTTGTATTTTTTTGAATCTTTGACCATCACACCTACGACTTTTCGTTTACCTTCAACAATTGCGTTATTTTCTTCTGAAAATTCAAGTAAATCAAAAACGATAACAGAACCATCTTTAAATTTATTTCCTGACCTGTAACCTTCAAGAGCTTTTTTATTTGCGTAGATGTGATGAATTCCACCGAAGGCTGCGTAAAGGGGGTGACCTTCTTTTAATACCATAGTTTTGACATGCGTCCAGTTACGATAACCTTCTGGATATGGGATTTCATTTTTATTGACTTGTAGAAATGAAAATCCCAGAACAGAAAGACCAAAAGCAAGAACTAGAAAAATGATTTTTGTTTTCATAAGACCCTCCGTTATTTTTAATTATAAACTATTTTAGGATTCCTAACTATTATAATTAATTAAATCATTATTGTCAAGTGAAAAATCAATCTATAGAGAACCTTAAATTAGCCCACTAATATTTTTAATTGTTGAATCAAATTCTTCAATCAATTTTTCAAATACTTTTGAAACTGGCAAAATTTCTCTTACAAGTCCTGCTGATTGACCTGCTTCTAATGCACCTTCATCAACATCACCTTCGAATATTCCTCTTCTTTCTTTTTTTTCGCCCCAGATTTTTTTGAGTTCTTCCTCACTGGCACAGTATTTTTCAGCATTAACTGCTTCAAGAGCAAATTTGTTTTTCAACATTCTCACTAGACCAATTTTCCTAAAACCAATGATTGTCCCGTTATCTTCTGATTCTATCACTTTCAACTTATAGTTTAAGTGGGCAGAAGATTCTTCAGTTGCTGCAAATCGAGTTCCAATTTGTACACCTTCAGCACCAAGTGCAAAAGCTGCGGCAATTTGATTTCCTATAGCAATTCCACCTGCGGCAATTACTGGTATTTTTACACTTTCCGCCAGCATTGGAATCAAACAGAAAGTTGTAATTTCATCGAAGCCATTATGTCCACCAGCTTCATAACCTTCTCCAACAATTGCATCACATCCAACTTCTTCAGCTTTCTTTGCATACTTCACCGAAGGAACAACATGAACTACAGTTACATTATTCTTTTTCAAGACATCAATAAATTTTCCGGGATGACCAGCTGAAGTGAAAACAATTTTAACTTCCTCATCAATAACTGTTTGAATTAAATCCTTTGCATCTTCTCTTAATAACGGAATATTCACACCGAAAGGTTTTTGAGTTTTTTGTTTTGCTTTTTGAATGTGTTCTTTCAACAACTCTGGTTTCATGGAACCGGAACCAATTAAACCAAGTCCACCGCATTCACTTACAGCAGTAGCTAATTTATAACCTGATACCCAGACCATTCCTGCCTGAATGATTGGGTACTGAATCTTGAAAAGTTCAGTGACTCTATTTTTTATTTTCATAAGTATCCAATTTTTTCTCAAATTAAAAATTATATGGGAATTATGATTTCATTTAAGATTTTCAAAAAATTCATTCAATTGATAACTTGCTAATAATCATAAATCAAAATCTGAGGTCAACATGGCAAATTCAAAAAAAGATTACACAGTGCTCGAAAGATTTCTTCGATATGTGAAATACGATACACAATCATCTGAAGAATCACAAACATTTCCTTCAACAGAAAAACAAAAAATTCTTGGACAGGTCCTTGCTGATGAACTCAAAGAAATTGGAATGCAAAATGTAGAACTTGATGAATTCGGTTATGTTTATGCTGAACTTCCGCCAAACACGGCGAAAGATGTTCCTCCTATTGGATTTCTCGCCCACATGGATACTTCACCAGAGGTTAGCGGTGCAAATGTAAATCCAGTAATTCATAAAAATTACGACGGCGGAAAAATTGTTCTGCCTGCTGATCCAACACAAGTTTTAGATCCAGAAGAACACCCAGATTTAAAAGAACAAATTAGTAATGATATTATCACTGCAGATGGAACAACACTGCTTGGTGCTGATAACAAAGCGGGTCTTGCTGAAATTGTCGATGCCATGCGTTATTTGATTCAACATCCTGAAATCAAACACGGACCAATCAAAGTTTGTTTTACTCCAGATGAAGAAGTTGGGCGAGGAACTGAAAAAATCAGACTTGATCGTTTTGGAGCGAAATATGCTTATACAGTTGATGGTGAATCATTGGGAGAAATTGAGAATGAAACATTCTGTGCAGATACGGTGATTATTAAAATTCAGGGATTCAATTGTCATCCTGGTTATGCAAAAAATAAACTTGTGAATGCAATAAAAATTGCTGCTGATTTTATAGATGCATTACCAAAAGATTCACTTTCTCCTGAGACAACTGAAGGTCGAGAAGGTTATGTTCATCCTTATGTAATTAATGGCGGAGTTGATGTAACAACTATTAAAATCTTGATAAGAGATTTTGAAGAGGCTGGGCTGAAGGAAAAAGAAAATTTCTTAAAAACATTAGCCGAAGAAATTATTTCAAAATACAACAAAGCAAGCTTTACTTTTGAAGTTCAGGAATCATATCGAAATATGAGATATGTTCTGGATAAACATCTACAAGTCGTTCAATATGCTCTGGAAGCGGTTGAAAGAGCTGGAATCAAACCAAAGCTAAATATCATTCGAGGTGGAACAGACGGTTCAAGACTTTCTTATATGAGTTTACCGTGTCCAAATATTTTTGCAGGTGAACATGCGTTTCATTCAAGATTAGAGTGGATTTCTGTTCAGGATATGGAAAAAGCTGTTGATGTAATTGTAAACTTATGTGAGATATGGGAAGAAAAATCTTGAACTGACTGAGTCATTGAACAAATAAAATTGACTTTGTGAATTATTCAATAAATATGTTTGAATAAATTATGCAAGAAAAAGTTGTAAATGCTTCAAGATTTTCTCTTGCTTCTAACTTATTTCTATTCATACTAAAACTCAGTGCAGGAATTCTATCAAACAGTATAGCTGTAATTTCAGATGCGATTAATTCATTATCTGATATTCTGACAAACATTGCAGTTTATTTTTCAATCAAAGTTTCATATAAGAGTGCTGATTCTGATCATCAGTATGGACATCATGCGGCACAACCAATCGCTGCGATGATGCTTGCAATTTTTGCTGGAGTTGCTGGAATTACGGTGATTCGAGAATCTATCGTAAGAATAATTGAACCAACTATTCAGGATATAATTATTTTCCCTTCAATTGTTTTAAGCATCACAATCGTGCTGAAAGGGTTCATGTCCTATTATTTCAGAATTATCAGCAAGAAGTATGATAGTCCTGCAGTGAGAGCTTTATCAATTGATAGTCTAAACGATGTACTTTCTTCCTTAATTGCACTTTTAGCAATCTTGATTTCGACTTATGATTTAAAATACTTTGATGGAATTGCAGGAGTACTAATTGCGTTTTTCATCTTCCGTGCAGGTTATCATGTCGCTAAAGAGAATATTGATTATCTGATGGGGAAAGCCGCAAGTCAGGAATTAATTGATGAGATATCAAATCGTGCAAGAAAAGTAAACGGTGTACTTGGATTAAGCGGATTAAGATCTCATCAGTTTGGTAATAAGTATCATGTCGAGGTAAAGATTAAAGTCAATCAAAATCATTCAACAAAAGATTCTTATAAAATTGCGCAGGAAGTTAAATCACTAATCACACAATTGCCAGAAGTCGCTGATGTATTTGTCCACATTGAACCAATCGATGATGATTCAAATAATCAGGAAAAAATACTCGAGGTTAATAAGCAATAAGGCTATCCAGATCTCTGGGCAATTTATATTCAGGGAAATCTTTTTTCAATTTCTTTAGATAAAGCCGAGCCAATTCAACTTTTCCGTTCATCCGTTCATAAATTGATCTATTCAAGAGCATGTTCCTGATAATGTTTTTTACTTCATCTGTGTAAAAATTACTTCTTTGAGGATATCTGAAAGAATAATCTTTAAATTCCAATGGTTCATATTTCTTTTTTGGAACAAGTTTAAACATAAAATAATGTGGTACAAGGTGTAAATCATCGGGTAGTTTAACTTCACCTCTTAAAACTTTCTCAAGCATCTCAGCTGAAAAATATACATTACGATTTTTGAGATTTAAGTTAACTACAGAATCTTGAAGAGTTATAATTTCAGGATGTATTCGATTAAGTTGATAATAATACCATTTATTTTGTAACAAGTAATGTTCAACAACAGCAATATCCTGTCTAACATTTTCTACAAATTGATAATACAAACTGGGAAAATAAAAATTTGATCTCACACTAATTACTATTGAATTCGGTTCACCAGTATTTAATAACTCAAGCGTGAATTGATCAAGCAAATCGTTATCACTTAGATCAACTCTTGAGTAATTCAAATTGATTTCAAAGAATAAAATCAGCAGTACAATAAAAGATATCACAATAATCTTTTTGATTTGATTTAAACGAATAGAAAAAAGATAAAATAGCCCGACCGATGCTGATATGGCTAAAACGAAATAAGCTGGAAGAAAATAAGTATCAATATCAGGAATATTATAAAAAGAAGAGATCAAAACCGTTGTCAGAAAAATTATAATTGACACATTGAATAATTTCCGCATCAAGAAAAATAGGATCACCATTCCAAGTAGAGAAATTAAAATGCCAGAACTAAATTCAGAACCACTTATCTGAGATTTATCGAAACTTATCATTAGTGAGTTAAGAAAAAATCCCACTTTAGATAAATAATCACTAAAACTTGGGAAAAGAAATTGATGATATAATCTTCCAGATACATGGTCAATCAGGCTTTTGAAATCAACAGGATTGCCCCAATTAATTACAGGCTGCATTGCTGCACGAATCGGAAGATATAAGTAGAGAATAATTGTCACCAGTGATCCGACCACGGTATAAATAAAAAATCTTTTAATCCTTTCTGCTGAGAAATTTAATTTCAAAAAATATCCATATAAGACAGCAGGCACAATGAAAAGCGTTGAAAGATGATTGGAAAAACCAAGTCCTAAAAAAATAAAAGTGAAAATCCAATTGCTTTTAGTCAATGAAGTTTTAATTTCATCGTGATCTTCTTTTATTGATTGCAATAAAAAATAAAATGTAAGCGAAAACAAAAACATGTGGAAACTGTATACTTCGACCGATAAACTTTGAAGCCAAAATGTTCGACTAAATCCAAGTAATAAACCACCAAACACTGCCGAAAAAATTTTTATTGTTTCGCTTAATTCGAATCTTTTAACCACATCTTCATTTTGTTGATAAGAATCGTTTAACCAGAACTTATAATCATCCAGAATTTTCTTTGTTGTGATTGTTAAAACATAAATCGTAAGAACAGACCAGAGAGCTGTCAAAAAATTCAATTTGATTATTGGTTTGATTGGAACCGGAATATGTGAAAACAAAAATCCAAGTATTGTAAAAAGTGGATAACCTGTCGGGTGTGTAATCCCAAGTGTATATTGAACAGTTGCAAGCTCCCCTGAATCGGGTGCAATTAATCCAGGTGCTAAAGTGATCAAATAAAAAATTAAAACAATGGAAGAAGGGATTAAGGCAAAATGTCGGAGAAAAAACT
Source organism: uncultured Ignavibacteriaceae bacterium (assembly GCA_964527925.1). Lineage (GTDB taxonomy): Bacteria > Bacteroidota > Ignavibacteria > Ch128b > Ch128b > Ch128b. The sequence continues at coordinate 30,071 of CAZGQO010000008.1, read as the reverse complement.
TTTCAAGATTTTTCGAAATTGACATTTTTATTCCTTAAAAATTTTTAATTGCAGTAATGATTAATCATTTGACTGGTTGAAGCTTTTGTCTTTGCAGTGCCTCAAAATACTTTCTGATTAAGATTTCATAATCTTTAGCATAACCTTCTTCAAGAGCTTTTAATAAATCTTGTCTAATTCGGGACTGCAAGTCATTCTGTTCTAATTTCAAGTCGGCTGGAGGTTTTGAAGTTATTTGTTCACCTGGACGAGATTCTCTCCGTTGTTCATAATCTCTTTCATTTAGAGATCTTTGAGCATCGAGTAATCGAGTTAGAATTTTTTCCTGCTTTTGAATTAAATCATCTGTCAAATTATTTTGCTTTAATTCCCGAACAACTTCTTCCATCTTTCTTTCAAGTTCTTCCAAATCTCCAAGTAAACGACTCGACTGCCCGCTTTCTCTCATTTCACGATTTAGTTCTTCCAAAGATTTTCTAATCATTTCCTGTTCAGCAGCAAGTCGTTGTAGTTGAGCAAGTTGTTCCATACTTAGATTTCCCTGACCAAGCATCTGAGTTAAATTATTCAAATTCATCTGTTGCTGAGCCATTTGTTGAAGTCTTTGCATAAACGACATCATCCCTCCGCCCTGTCCGCCCTGCATCATGTTCATCAACATATTCTGAATTAAATCGGCAGCTTCGTTCAAATTACCCATTGCATTTTTTTGGTTTTGCTGAGCAGTGGAAAGATTTCTGTTCAAAAGATTTTCAATTGAGCTGTTCATGTTTATCATTGCTTTGCCAACTGATCTTCCCATCTCAGGTGTAATTGCAAAAGTCTTATTTGAAAGTTCGATCATTCTATCGATTAATGATTTAAGATTAGACATCAATTCGGATTGTTTTCGTGTGATTTCGTTTACCTGTTGAGATGAAGGATCAATGGAAGATGTTTTATTTTTAATTGCTTCCTGATTTTTACTCAATGTGATTAAATCAGATGAAATTCTTTGAAGTTGAATCATAGTTTGCATCATTTGATTTCGCATCATTTCCTGTTTTAACTGATTCAGTCCTTCCTGAAGTCTGCCGAAACTTGATTTTAAACTTTTCTGATTTTCTTTCGAACTCTTCACATCACCTTTTTTCATTTGTTCGGATGAACGCATTGAACACATCTGCGGATTTTCTGAGTTAAACTCTTCCATCAAGTTTTCCATTTTATCAACAGGCATTTCATCCGGAAACTGTTCCATTTTCTCTTTAACATCTTCAAGATTCTTCTGGAGATTCTCAATATCTTTTGTTAGTTGTTCCTGCTGCTTGCTGAGTTCGTTAAGTTGATTCTGATCATTTGGATTAGTCTTATCAAGTTGATTCATTAAATCATCAAGTTTTTGATTCATCTGTTCAAGTCGTTTTAGTGCTTCATCCATTTTTTGCTCAATTTGAATTCTCTTCAGCAGCTCGATAGTTCTTTCCAGACTTGCCCTGAAATTTTCCTCATTAAATTGAAAATTCTTTAAAGCTTCCTGTAGCATTTTACGATTTAAGTTTTTCAGAGCTTCATTCATTCGTCGAATCGCTTCCTTCAATTCCTGAGAATCAAGTTGATTTAATAATTCCTGAAGTTCCAGAAATTTTTGAAGAGTTTCTTTTGAAAGAGTTTTGTTTTCATTGAGTTTATTTTTTAAGTCATTAAGCTGTTGTTGAAGTTCATCAACTTTTTGAAGAATATCTTCTTTATGTTTGATTAATTCCTCTGCTTTTTTCTGTTCTTCCCAGCTTAGTTTATCCTGTTGTTTTAAATCTTTTGGTGTTTTGATTTCTCTATCAAGTTCTTCAATCTTTTTCTTTAAATCTTCAATTGAAGTTTGAACGCTTTTAGCTTCTTCAATTGTCTTTTCAAATTTTTGATTTCCTTCACTTAGAATTTCTTCAAGCGAAGGTAAACGAACCTGCATAACTTGAGTTTGTGCTGATTTTGGTCCATACAAGTAATCGTTATCAAAAACTTCGAGATAGAAAGAGACAACATCTTCAGTCACAAGATTTAGCGGAGAAAGATTCCAGATGTATGATATAACTGTATCAATTGATTTTGAAACAGGGATTAATATCTGAGAGTATTTTTCTTTTGGCGGCTCATATCTTGAATATGATAAACGATACTTAAGAACTAACTTACTAAATCCAAAATCATCCTTAATTCTAAACACAAGTGGTAAACGCATGTTGTCAGTTAGATTAACTGTCTCAGTAGGTGAAATTAAATTTATTGACGGAACCTGATCTTCGCTCAAATTTATCTGATATTCAACCGGATTTAGATTAGTCAAATTATCATTATCAATTACAATGATTTTATAAGCACCACTCCTTGATAATTTAAATTTCTTTTGAGCTGTTAACCCATTTACATCCAGAAATATTTTAGACGAATCATCAAACAATAAAAATGCTGATTTCAGTTCTTTACTCGATTTAATTTGAATTTCAAGATTAGATCCTTTTATAGCAGAAATATTCCCATCATCTTCAAGAATTTGAACTGGCATATTTGTATATGCTGGCGATAAAATTTTTAATGATAGTTCTTTTATTATGGGATAACTAACAACTTCAACTGTATAGATTTCACTTTTTACATTTTCTGCTTGAGCAAAAAATTGAAATGTATTTGGCGGCGAAACAAATTTGTATTTAAATTCACCAATTGAATAAGCAGCAAGATTTACTTCTTCAAAAATTTCCATTCCTTCGTATTGATAAAATATTTTCAAATCATCAATCTCTTTGCCAATTGTCTTAATTGTACATTGATAATTTTCACCTTTTGCAATTCTTGCATTGCCGGGTTCAACAACAATGTAAAATTCCGGTGGTTTCTGAAATTCTGAATCAAACCTTAAAATTTTGTAAGCCGCAAAAGGAAGATCCTTAAATGCAAATCCCGCTATAATGAAGAAAATGAAAACAAATATCAGCAGTGTCCCATATTTCTTAAGTCGTTGATAATTCAAAATGGAATTAAAATTATATCTTTCACTCTCTTTTATGTTTTGAATTATGGCAGCGTTAATTAAATCTCTTGAATAGAGATTTTGCAATTTATCATCAAACAGAAGTTGAAGAGCGTTGACAATTTTATCCTTTACTGCTTGAATATTCTGACCGATCAATCGCCCAGTGTTGAGATATCGTTCAAACTTTGATTGTTTATAAACCTTAATTAGTGGAATTAAAAGAAAGTAAACAAACGAAGAAATGAGAGATATAAGCAGAAAAATAAACAAAACAAATCTAATTGATTTATCAAATGAGAATATTGCTTCAAACAATGAAAGAAAAAATAAAACCGCTAAAATGACTAGCGTCAAATAAATGATTCCTTCAAAGATTTTTAATGCAATTAATCTTTTAATAAAATCATCAAGTTTATTCAAAAACTCTTTTACTTTTGATTCACTCATTTTATTGGTCTTGAATTGAGTTCATATTTTTAAGATGAATTGAAATTTCAATTTGTCAATGCATAGACAATCATATTTGTTCCCATTTTAAATGCAAGTTCTCTTATTTCAGGCGGGTCATTATAAACTTCTGGCTCGACCCATCCATCGCCAAGATTGCTCTCATAGGTATAGAACACGCATAGTCTGCCATTCAAAAAATATCCAAATCCCTGAGGAGGTTTTTTATCATGCTGGTGAATTTTTGGTAATCCTTTATCAAAATGAAAAAATGAATGATAAATTGGATGATTAAAAGGAATTTCCTGTAATTGTTGGTCAGGAAAAACTTTTTTCATTTCTCGACGAAATGCTTGATTCATTCCATAATCATCATCAGCATACAGGAAACCGCCGCTTTCAAGATATTTTCTTAATCTCTTTGCTTCACTTTCAGAAAAAACGATATTTCCATGACCTGTCATAAAAAGAATCGGATAATTAAAAATTTTATCTGAATTAATATCAACGAAAACATACTCTGGTTTTGTTTTAATTCCAGTTACCTTCTGTACATACTTCAACAAATTCACTTCACCTGATGGATCGTTATACCAGTCGCCTCCGCCACTGTATTTCAAACGAGCGATTTGAATTTCATTTTGAGCTTTCAATTCCAGTGATAAAGTAAACAAGAACAGAGAGAATAAAATTATACTTTTCATATAAACAATATATCCGAGTCTCCTGTATTTTTCAAATAAACAAATTAAATGATAAATCACTCAAGTTCCAAAATATTAATATTAATTTGATTTAAATAATGGTTAGCTATTGTGTAGTTGTAAATCTTTATGAAGTTTTAATTTTTGCAGAATATGTCCTCTAAAAATTGGAAACCTCAATGATGTTTTGGATTATCACTCTCTTTTTACTTTTAGAAATTCTTAATCATCAATCCTCGGGATATATTATTTCATCCTTTCTATGATTAAGGAATTTAATAAAGGTTAGAAATCCTAAGTTGCTTTTAAAGAACAAATCCCGGAGTTTTTTATAATTTTTCAAATACTACATAAAAAGCTCCGGGACAAGGTTTTTTATAAAGAATACCTATAAATCCCAACTAAATCGCTTAAGATATTACCAAAATATAAGAACCTATTTTTACCATCATAATCTAATCCAGAAATTTTACCATCCATCTTTAATAACATTTCAAATGTTTTACCCTCATCTTTGCTTATCCAGATTTCAGAAACATCATCTTTTAGTCCACTTATAATTATAAAACCCTCATCTGTTAGTTTGATTGAAGTTAATTCCAATTGATTTATTAGTTCGTTGTTAATGATTTTAATTGTTTTGAAGTGATCTTTTGTAATACAAAGTTCAAATTTAGTTTGGTTCTTTTCTCGAACCATAGCAATTCCTATTCGACCATCTTTAAGCAATTCATGCATGCCAAAAAAATAGGAAGAATTATAATATTGAAGCCATTTAAAATTATCTTCACTTACAAAAATTCCACCAGCCTATGATTCTGAGAAAGTCCAGATATTTTCAGCAGGTTCGTTCCCCTTTGCATGACTTATACCAGTTATATTACCACCAGGATGTATTCCACCAGCTATCATTTGTAAATCAAATGAAATTCTAAAACGGTTTGCTGGATCCAATTTATTCATCCCATAAATAGAAAGATAAACAGCAAGGTAATCTACAAGAGCAGGTGTAAAGGTAAAATTGTCATTGTATGACGAATATAACTTTCGGAACTGCCATGTTCCTGGTGCTCCTCCACCAAAACTTTTCCAATTTTTAAAATCTTTACTTAAAAGAATATCACCAGCAGTTGGAAAATATACTAGGCTATCATACAAGTTATCAAAATGGATTGCATAACTTTTGTGTGGAACTAATGAAAATGTTTTTCCAAAATCTGTAGTAATATACGCGTAACCTATACCATTCCCATCAGCGGTTGAAAATTTCTCTAATCTCATGTAAAAAGCAAATATATCTGAATTTTTTCTATGGAAGCTAAAGTTAATCTTATAAGGTACGCTGTTTAACACATAAATTTTTTCCAGTTTATTCGTAAGATATGATTCGTTAGTAGGACTCTCTTTACAAGCCTGGAGGAAAAATACAATTGATATTATTATAAATATTAAAGTGAAAAGGATAATTTTTCTTTTCATAATTCTCCCGAAAATTTCCTGAGGTAAATTAAAAAAAATAAATTATCAATCTTTTATTAAAAATTTTCACTATTGATATTAAATTATAAATAAAACTTATAAATCTCCGTACCAGAATCTAAAATACTGCCAAAGTACAGCAACTTATTCTTCCCATCATAATCCAGCCCTGAAATTTTTCCTTCCATTTTCACTGTCAATTCAAAAGTCTTACCCTCATCTTTGTTTATCCAGATTTCAGAAATATCGTTTTTTGTACCAGAAACAACAATAAATCCTTCATCTGTAATCTTAAAATCAGTCAGTTTCAAATCATTTATGGATGGATGATCTACTATATTTATTGTCTTAAAGACATCTTTTGTAATACATAATTTGAACATAAGTAAATCCTTATTTTTGACAAAAGCCGCACCAAAACTATCATCCCTAAATAATTCGTGTTTGCCAAAAATATAGTTATGATAATAGTAATTGAATGTTTTTAATCCATCTTCGCTTACAATTATTCCTCCAATTTTTGTTAATGCAAATGTCCATATATTTATAAAATTATTACTCCCTTTTGCATTACTCACATAAGTTACACCTTTAAACTCTGTATTAAAACCGGTGATACTGGCAAAATCAGGTATCCAGAACTCGTAATTCATCGGATTATTGATTATATCTTTACCAACCCAATAATATATTGCTAATCCTTGACTAAATAGATCCATTCCTGAATATAAAACAAGAGTGTCATTAAAAGAAGATACTATAAAATGAACCTGAAATAATGGATCTTTACGTCCACGTTGAAACCAATCTTTACCATAATTTGAACTTGCTAGAAAAGTACTATATGAAAATTGTGTTTAGACCATATTTTCATATTGATTATCCCAGTGTATTGTGGGAAAAATTGTATGATTATTAAAGCCTAAGTCATCCTTTATTTCTAATCTATTAAAATCTTTTCCATAATTTTGAGAAATGTAAACTTCATCCTTGTAAATAACATCATGAATTTCATTACTTAGAAGAATGCCCATATATGAAGGATTCAATTTATTTAAGCTAATCAATATTTTATACGGCTTCGTATTAAATGTATATACTTTTTCAACTTTGTTTGATAGTGCATCTGACACGTACACAATATTATCTTTACAACCAGATGATAATAAAAGTATTGTGAATGGTAAAAGATAAAAGGTGGTTTTCAAAAAATTATGTCTTCTCACATTCGCCACTAAAAGTTATCTAATACGCAAAATTTTTTAGAGATAATCTTAGAGCTTTTTGAAAGTTTTAACACATATATTCCAGAGGCAATATCATTTACCTTAAGATTAATTGAATTTTCACCAACATTACTATATAAATCAAAATCTTTTATTCGATTTCCTATACTATAATAAATCTCAAGTTTAATTGGCTCATTAATGGATGAGATAAAACTTATATTAATCACCGAATTTGTTGGGTATTGACCAGTATTTTTTAAGTACCATTGTTGATTAAATAAAGGATCATTTGGGATTATTTCACCCTGAGGTTCATACACAAAATTATATTCTACATATTCAAACAAACTATTATTCTTCAATTGATTATAGATACTTTTGACATTAACATTTTCAGGAAATTTAATTGTTCTCCAATTAGAATACTGGTCAGAGTAACGGGGTATTATATTACCTCCATAATAATTTATTACTGACCTAAGTTGACTATCATTAACCCATTTTTTCATTTTTACACACAACTCATCTTTGAAGATTTTGACGGAATCTCCATTTATTAAAATGGTTTTAATATTTGATTGGGAAAATAGAGGAAGGAAACTAAAAAGATATATATATATATGGATTAAAAATTGATTTTTGTGGAATTAATTCTTGTAACATGATAATCTCCATTATTTACATATAAAAATCATTTTTTAGTTTATTTGTCAATAATTGAAGTTAAAAAATTTAATTACCACAAAATTCGTCTTAATTTCTACTTATTAAACCTCTTTTTTCTGTTGAGTAATAGTTAAACCCTATTGAGTTTTTAAGGCTTAGTGGAATTTTATTTTGCTGAATTACTGAATTTGTACTTTTTTATTGCAGTAATGTATTTTCAAAAATGCTTGAATATTAACAGACATTATTAATCACATAATATTTTTTTTACCCTTTCCATAATTAATCTGGTTTACTCAATCATTAATGAATAATAGATTAAAACAACATGAATAGTCGTGGACAACAAATTCAAACTTTTTATTTCAAAATTTCTAAAAATCACCAGTCAATCATTTACATTTCATCGATATAAAATATAATTCCCTCAAGTCTTTGATTAATTCTCTTATCTAATCTACTCACAATGAATTTATCCTTTCATTATTTTAAATTAAATTTAAATCAAGATGCTGTCAGATAGTAGTAGAATTAAAAGACCACCCATCGAAAATCTCGATGAAGAATTTCGAAAAGAAGCTCTTCCTCACATGGATGCACTCTATAACTTCGCCCTTCAACTAACTCGTGACTCTGATGATGCAGCCGATTTACTTCAGGAAACCTATGTAAAAGCATATCGATTCTGGGATAAGTTCGAGAAAGGAACTAATTGTAAAGCGTGGTTGTTTCGAATAATGAAGAATTCATTCATTAACTTATACAGAAGCAACACGCGTTCACCAGAGAAATTAGATTATGATGAAATCGAAGAAATATACGAGACAATTAAATCCAACGAGCAAAATCCTCACAATCTTGAAAGAGAAATTTTCGATAATATTTTTGACGATGAAGTGATGGAAGCAATTAAAACACTGCCAGAAGAGTTTCGAACAGTCCTGTTAATGTGCGATGTTGAAGGGATGACTTATGAAGAAATTGCAGATTTCCTTGATATTCCAATTGGCACAGTCAGATCTAGAATACACAGAGCAAGAAAAATACTCGCTGTGAAACTTTACAATTATGCTAAATCTCGTGGTTATAAAGTTGATCAGAATTTTGAAGAGTAAAAATGGATTGTAAACAATTTCAGGAAGTAATACCTGCTTTAGTTGATAATGAACTCAACGAAGATGAGGTAAAAGAAGCTCAAGCACATCTGAAAAAATGCTTTTATTGTTTTTTTGACTACAAAGTTGAATCAATTATAAAATATTTAGTTAGATTTCGCTTTAAGAAATCAACCTGCCCTGAAAGTTTAAGAAATCAAATTGCTTCTCAGCTGATATCACAAACAGGACCAAAACTTTCAATTTATAAAAAAATTTTTAAGCTGATCAACAAATCTAAAATTCGATATGCAATTGCGGTTATCTTAATTTTTTCTGGCATCAGTTATCTGTTGATTCAGAGTAATTCTGAAATCGAATCGATCTTAAAATTAGTCCATAAAAAATATAACATTACTAAAAATCACAACTTACCTGAAAAAACAATTTTTACATCTGAACATGAAAGGGTTAAACAATTTCTTTCAGCGAATGGAATCTTGAATCCATCGTTACCCAAAACTGACTGGAAAATTTTGATAGTAGGAATAGATAATTTCAATAATTTTACCCTTGCTCACTTCTTATTTCAATGTGAAGATGATACTGTTTATTTGATGGAAATAGACGAAGATAAGTTCAACCAATTTTTTCAGCAATCAGCGGGGAAAATCTTTTTAGAGAAGTTAAAAAGTAAAAAGTTTTTGAGATATGAATATGAATCATGTTTGTTTGTTTTTCATCAAGATGATAATAAAATTTTAGTATATGCAATGGATAAAAATAATGATCATGCTTTAGAAGAGTTAGTTGCCTCACTTAAGTGACCTCGATTTATTCTCTTCAAAAATCTTATCATCAATTCCCTTATTTACCATGTAATTTGAATAATAGATTGTAATTTTTCCTTCCCTTTTTTGCGGTGAATCGTTTTTCCATTCACGATCCATTTTTCTCAATCGTGGGAAACGGAAAGATTTTGTTTCAAAACTTGCAATCATTTTTGAAGGCAACCAATATTTGCCTTCAAGGAGACTATACATGAACTCAGCTTCAAGTTTGCCTGCATCTGAACTCAACGCAGAAATTTTTTTGATTGTGTAATTCTCACTATTAATGTAGAGTGTTAATACTGAATTATTTTCAGGATCTTCCGGAATGATCTTAATAATGAAGTGTTTAATTTTATCAAATTCCTGTTCACCAGAAAAAATACTTGTAAATCCTTCTTTAGATAATACCTCAGGGGCAAAGTTGAAACTCTGTTTTGGCAGAATTAAAAAATTTTCCGAATCAATTTTGAACTTATCTGGTTTCTTGAAATAAATTTTTGCATTAATTTCAGGAATAACCGCATCTTCAATATCTACTTTGACTTTAACATCCACAACATAATCTTTTATCTTTTCATAATTTTCTTTTACCCTTTCAATGATTTTCTGGGCATTTTGATTTTGGTGAGAGTTTACACTTAAAACGAAAAGCAGTATCAAAATTATTGTTTTCATAAAATTCCTATGTTAAGATATCTTTTTTTCTAAAACTGAATAATGTTATAGAGAAAAATAATAGTATATGGACACTTAAAATCATCAATGCTTTTACAACATTTGACCAATTAATTGGATAATCGAAAAACTCTAACCAGATAGTCATATATTTTGTGAACAAATAAGGAGAAATTTTCTCGAATATTTCAAATGGTAATTCGTTAATGACTATAAAAATAATTATTACAGCCATAGTTCCTACAATCGGACCAATTGCATTATTTACAAATGATGAAAACAACGCTGCAAGACTAACAACAACGCACATAGAAATAAATGCACTCAAATAAGCCAGTATAAATCTCCAGAAAATATCATTTGATTGAATCACTACAATTTTTTCTAACATTACAAGCAGATCACCTTTACCAAGAAAATATAGCGAAGGCAAAGTTGACATTAACGCAAAGAAAACAATAAAAACAAATGCATAAATAAATCCAGCCATAAATTTTGCAAATACAATTGATTCTCTACTTATTGGTCTTGTTAAGATCATTCTATAAGTTCCAGCACTTCCCTCACCGGCGAATAAATCACCAGCAACCAGAGTAATAAAAAACGGCACATGAATAATTAAAAATTGAAGTATAATAAAAGCTACATACCAGCCATTCAATAGATTTCCCACAAAGAGAAAGTTATCACCTAAATTTCTTTGAATTATTCTCAAATAATAATTTCCGCCTTCACTAATTCCATAGATTAAAATCGGGATAAAAATTCCGAATGCAATGAAACCGATAAAAGTTCTCCATTTTTTAAAAATCTTATAAAGCTCAATCTGAATTAAATTGAAAATCATAAAGCAGCTTCCTGTGTAATTTGTAAGAAGTATTCTTCAAGATTTCTTTTGTAATAAAAAGAATAAACATCAATATCATTCAGCACAAACAACTTATTTAATTCTTGAGCGGAAATTCTTTGAGTCAAAATTTTCAACTCATCATTTATAACTTCAAAATCTTTTGATTCGCAAAAACCTTTTTCTGAAAGAAGTTTTTTAGCCCTGTTAAAATCAGAAACTTTGAAAATCACATTAGATGAATTTTGATCGAGTAATTCTTTAACATTACCTTCAACAACCTTTTTACCTTTATTCAGAATTATCATTCTATTAGCAATTTGCTCGACTTCACTTAAGAGATGGGAAGAAAGAAAAATAGTTTTTTCTTTCTCTCTGGCAAGTGAAATAATTAAATCTCGAATTTCTTTCATGCCTTGAGGATCAAGTCCAGTGGTTGGTTCATCAAGAATAATTAATTCTGGATCGTGCAAAAGAGCTTGTGCAATACCCAATCTTTGTTTCATTCCATGAGAAAATGTTTTTACTTTACTGTTCCATCTTTTTGAAAGTCCAACAAATTCAAGTATCTCAAATATCTGATTTTTAGTTGGATCGATTCCATACAACCTTCCAAGAATTTCCAAATTTTTATACGCACTTAGATAAAGATAAAAGTCAGGACTTTCTACAATACACCCAACTTTTCTCAAAACTTTTTTTGAATTGGGTTTTAATTTTTCTCCAAACAAAAAGATTTCACCCGAATCGGGATATATTAAAGAAGTTAGCATTCTAATTGTAGTGCTTTTTCCAGCACCATTCGGACCCAAAAATCCAACCACATCTGATCTGTAAACAACCAGATCAAGATTATCCACAGCTACTAAATTTTTAAATCTTTTAGTTAATTTTTTTGTTTGAAGAACAATTTCCATAAACATAAACTCTTTTATTAAAGATACTGAAAAAGTATTTAATTATTTGAATTGCGAATTAAAAAAGTAACTGTGAGTTGATACGATAACCTGAATGATTTTGTTATCATCAAAAATTTGTACAAAACTCAAGACTCTAAATGTAATCTTCATTTAATAAAAGATGTTCTTCTTCTTGACATTAACAATAATCTCTAATAAAATTGAATAAAATAATTATTTGATAGGACAGGACATGAAAATAATCAGACAACTTTCAATTGTTACTCTCATATTAGCAATCTTCTTTTCGTTTAACAGATGCGGTAAATCTCCATCAGGACCAGAAAATCCACAGCAGGGAAATGCAACATTGAACGGTCAGGTAATTGATTTCGAAACAGGCAATCCAGTTGAAAACGCTGCTGTGAAAATAATTGCCGATACTGCTCAGTATGGAGTTTCAACTTCATCAGATGGAAAATATTCAATCACATTTTTAATTACTAAAAGCATAGATGTGAAAGTCATTGCAACTAAAGAAAATTATAAAGGAGATACAGTACAGGTCTTCGCTGTTCCCAACCGAACTATTGATGTACCAACATTGAAAATCGAAAGAATTAAAACATCAGCAAAAAGAGAACCAGCAAGTATTGTATTAGTTCATCAAACATTTACTTCTATTGGTGTCAGGGAAAGCGGTGATAACGAAACAACAACATTAACTTTTGAAGTTCGTGATTCAAGCGGCATCCCTATAGATATTGAAAATTCAGTAACAGTTAATTTCACATTGGGTGCAAATCCTGGCGGTGGACTTTTCATTGACCCAGTTTCAAAGAAAACAAATAGTGATGGTCGAGTATCTGTTAATGTTACAAGTGGAACAAAAGCAGGTGCTGTTCAAATCATCGCTGAAATAAATCTCGGAACAAGAATAATACGGTCCAAACCTGTTAACATTGCAATTCATGGTGGATTACCGGACTACGAACATTTCTCCTTAGCTTCTGAATTTATGAACTTCCCTGGTCTTGTGAAATATGGTGAGTTCAATAAAATCTCAGCTTATGTTGGTGATAAATATTCAAATCCTGTAAAACCAAACACTATTGTTTATTTTTCAAGTACTGGTGGAATTATTGGCGGTTCAGCAGTTACAGATGAAATGGGCGTTGCATCGGTAAACTTAATGTCGGCTTTACCAACTCCAATTCATCCAACACTTGGGGCTGGATTTGCAACTGTGACCGCTTCAACTGCCGATGAAAACAATCAGACAATTAGCAGAGAAATTGTTGTCCTATTTTCTGGTTATCCATCAAATCTTTCTATCAATCCAACAACTTTCAACATTCCAAATGGTGGTTCACAGTCATTTGTTTACACTGTTGCTGATGTTTTTGGAAATCCAATTGCATCTGGAAACACAATCACTGTTAGTGTTGAAGGAAATGTGAAAGCTCAGGGCGATGTAAGCATTGATATGCCAGATACTCAAAGCAGAAGATGGACTCAATTCAGTTTCATGATTGTTGATTCTGACCCGAACAAGAATGAAAGTAATCCTGTCACAATTAAAATTGAAGTTAATGGACCAAATGGATATAATTCGATCACGATTTCTGGAACGGCTAATTAAATATGATTGAAATATTAAAACTTGTTTTAATTGGTTTAATTGCTGGTTCTTTAAGCGGATTACTTGGAATTGGTGGGGGAGTGATAATCATTCCAATGCTGGTTTACTTTCTTGATTACTCGCAAAAACTTGCTCAGGGTACATCTCTGGCAATGTTGCTTCCACCAATTGGATTTCTGGCTGCCTATAATTACTACAAGTCGGGTTATGTGAACATTAAAGCTGCTATTGTACTCATTATCTTTTTTGTAGTGGGAAGTTATTTTACTTCTTTGTTTGCAACTAAACTGCCAGAAGTAGTAATCAAAAAGATATTTGCTGTTTTTTTGATAATCTATGCGATTAAGTTATTGATTGAATAAGATACAGGATAACGTTTAGTACAATTTTTTTCTCAAACATTCAATCACATCAACAATAAACCAATCTGATAAACTACAAAACAAACCATAAATGCAATTGCAAGAGGCAGCAGGTTAGAAATTATTGTCCACTTTATACTTCGAGTTTCTTTGTAAATTGTTAGTGTTGTTGTTGAACAGGGATAATGTAGAAGTGAAAAAAGCATAAGACAAATCGCTGTCAAAACCGTCCATTCATTTTGAATAAACAGTTCGTGCAATTGACTTAATTCAAGCTCAACCATTTTTAAACCAGACGAGTAAATCATAATTATTGTAGGAATAATGATTTCATTAGCTGGAATTGCAATTATGTATGCAAGCAAAATCGCTCCATCCAAGCCAATAGCTTTTCCAATCGGATTTAAAAACTCAACACCATAACTCATTAAACTTTTACCAGCAACAGATATATTTCCAAGTAACCAGATTAATCCACCAGCAGGAGCTGCCATTGTGATTGCTCTTCCAAGCACAAATAATGTTCGATCAATCAACGAGGTGTAAAGAATTTGAAGAATTTGCGGCTTGCGATATGGAGGCAATTCAAGTTTGAATGCCGAAGGCTCACCCTTCAGTAATGTATTGCTTAAAAATTTTGAAACAAGAAGTGTAATTAGAATTCCAAACAGTGTGATAGAAACAACAACTCCAGCAGCAACAATCGATGAAACACTCGCAGGGAACGATGCAGCCACAAAAACAGTCGAAAGCATAATTATCAATGGCCATCTTCCATTGCAGGGCACAAAGTTGTTTGTCAAAATTGCGATTAATCTTTCACGAGGTGAATCAATAATTCTTGTTGAAATTACACCAGCCGCATTACACCCAAAACCCATTCCAATCGTTAGAGCCTGTTTTCCGTGAGCACCAGCCCATTTGAAAAGTTTATCTAAGTTAAATGCTACTCGCGGCAAATAACCAGCATCTTCAAGAATTGTAAAAATTGGAAAAAAGATTGCCATCGGTGGGAACATCACAGAAACAACCCAGGCAGTGCTTCGATAAACTCCATCAATTAAAAAACCAGTTAACCACCATGGTGAATGAAAATAATCAAACAAAATTTTTAATCTATCTTCTAACCAGAACAAACCATCAGCTAAAAGTTGTGAAGGATAATTTGCACCTTTTATAGTCAGGTAAAAAACGCCCGAAAGTAAAACTAACATTAATGGGAAACCAAAATACTTTGATGTTAATAGCTGATCAAGTTTAAGTTCAAAAAATTGAATACTATTTCCAGATTTCTTGACTGATCTGCTTACAACTTTTTGAGCATGTTTATAGATTTCTTCGACAAGTTCGTCATCAATTTTTTTTCTGACTTCAGGATTACATGAATCAACAATCTGAAGTATTTCGGCTACTTCCTGCTTCATAACTCTAAACCTCCATTGCCATTCATCAAACCTTTATTGATTAATTCAAGCAGATTACCTTTTTCAATGGCTTTTCTGATTTTTGGATCTCCCTCAAGTAACCTTAAAGCAATCCATTCTGTTGAGTATAAGCCCGGAAAAGCTCTTTCAATAAGTGGAACAAGTTGATTTAATTTTTCCTGTATTTCTTTTTTGTGTTGAATCTTTTTGGGAGATGGTTTTAGATTTCGATTTGAAACCAGATAGATTTTTTCTTTTAGTTCATCAATGCCCTCTCCTGATCTTGCATTTGTCAGAACAACAGGAATTCCAATTTCTGATTCCAATACATCTTTTTCAATTTCAATTCCCTTTCTTCTCGCCTCGTCAATTAGATTGACACAAAGTATGCAACGATTTGTAATTTGAATAATCTGAAATGCAAGGTTTAAATTTCTTTCAAGTGTTGAGGCATCACAAACTATCACAGTTGCATCGGGATTACCAAATAAGACAAAATCTCTCGCAATTTCCTCATCTTCTGATGTTGAAAGAAGAGAGTAAGTTCCTGGTAAATCTATTAGAGTATATTCTTCACCATTATATTCGAAACTGCCTTCAGCACGAGTTACAGTTTTTCCGGGCCAGTTGCCTGTGTGCTGTTTTAATCCAGTTAGTTTGTTAAAGATTGTACTCTTGCCAGTATTTGGATTGCCAGCCAGTGCAATAATTTTGTTTTTTCTTTTTGGCAATATTTCGATTTGATATAAATCTTCTTTTTTAATTTTTTTCTTAGATAGTCCTATCATACTCACTAATTGATTAATTCGATTTCTATATTTTCACTTTCTTCTTTTCTTAAAGCTATTATAGTTTCTCTGACAATATAAGCCACAGGATCACCAAGGGGACTTTCAAAAGCAACAGAAATTTCTGTATCTGGGATAAATCCTAAATCATAGAGTCTTCGTTTTGTTAATCCATTGAGATTAACACGAACAATAACAGCTCTTTCTCCCTTTTTCAATTCAGAAAGTTTTTTGGTCATTTTATTTTTTCGACAAAAATATTCTTCCCAACGGTTTCACTAATTATGAATTGTGATTTATCAACAGAAATCAGCATTGAATTATCGAAACTTCGTTTCTCAAGAATTTTTATTTGCTTTCCAGTTACAAGTCCATTCTCATATAAATGTTTTAGCAAGTCTTTGTTCGAGTCATTTACTTTTTGAATAATTACCGGCTTATCTGTCTCAACTTCATTTAATTGAAAAATTTTTTTCTGTTTTGGAATTGAACCATCTTTTTTAGGTATTGGATGTCCATGAGGATCAAAGTCTGGATAGTTTAATATTTGTTCCAGTCTATCAATCAAATCTTCCGATGAACTATGTTCAAGCTTTTCTGCTTCTTCGTCTATTTGATACCAGGGCATCCCGACTACATTGAATAAAAATGTTTCCCAGATTCTGTGTTTTCTTACAAGTTTAATTGCTTCATTTTTCCCTTTCGAAAGAAGATTGATTCCTTTGTAGGGTGCATAACTGATATATTTTTCACGAGTAAGTTTTTTCAGCATGTCTGTAACAGCTGCATTTGAGATATTTAATTGTTCTGCGAGAGTAGTTGGATTTACAAACTCCGATTCTTCCAGATTCTTATAAATTACTCTTAAATAATCTTCTTTTGATGCATTAATCATTTTTTAAGTTACATTTTTAATAAAATTTAAGTGAACTTAAATATATTTTCAAGTGATAGTTAATTACCCCAGAGTGGATAGTCTATTTTGAAAAGATTTCTTTCCGTTGGGTTGTATCAAGAAGTTTATGTTTTTCTCTAAAAATTTGTCCAATTATTGCTGCAAGAATAAATATTACTGAAACGATATACAGCCACAGAGCAAGCACAACTACGAAGGCAATATTACCATAAATTTTCGAGTAGTTAGCTATATGAGTTACATAATAAGTAAAACCATACTTCGCAATTTCAAAAAAAATTGTTGCCCACAATGCTGAAACGAAATAGACTCGCTTCCTCATCTTCCGATAAGGTATCAGAGAATAAATCAAAAGCATCATTATGAAAGTTAAAATGAAAGGCAGGTATTGAAGTAAATAAGATTGAAGGGTAGTAAAATCCAGACTTGATAAAAATGTAATCTTCCCGAGTAAACTCTTAAAAATCCCAATTATTGGATTGATAAGTATAACAATCAGAAAGAATAAAATAGTCAAAACCACCATTCCTATATCTCTAATTTTGGCAATCAAAATATTTTTACCTCGTTCAATCCCATAAATGTTATTGAGAATTGTTCTTAATGTTGAAAAAAGGCCACTTGCTGTGAAAAACAATCCTACAATACCAATCGAACCAACAAGCGTTTTATATTGAATGAACTCTCCTATTCTTTCTAACAAAATCTCTTTTATTTTATCAGCATAGTCAGAAATTGGAACGAGATCATCAATCAATAAACTAATTTGAATCAGTAATTCTTGTGATTCGAGAATTGATCCGAGTATCGAAAAGATAATCAATACCAAAGGAATGATGCAGAGTAAAATACTGTAAGTAAGTCCCGATGCAAAAATAAACGCATGATGTTTATCCATTTCGTAATAAATACTGACAATGTAAAATTTTAACCAGTCCCAGATTTTTCTCAACAAATCCTTAATATTAAAATTCTTAAATAAATTTACTTTCATCTTTGAAGTAGTAATTTTTCGAATGAGTTATAGTAAGCATCAACAATTTCAGCAAGATTTAATTCAATATCCCTATTAATTTTCAGATACTTTCCACCAACTCTTCCAATTTTTGAAAATGGAATCTCTTTCTCGAGTAAAATTTTTTCAAGTTGGGTTTGATTCTCGGGTTTGATTGTAATAATTATCCGAGATTGAGATTCGGAAAAGAGATAAAAATCTTTTCTGAAGGAGAAGTCCAAGTTTATCTCTGCACCTATGGGATTATTTTTATGCATCACACAACACTCAGCAAGTGCAACTGCTAATCCGCCATCACTCACATCATGAGCTGATTTGATTAATTGCTGATGAATTAATCCCAGCAGTGTATCTATTAACTTTTTTTCAAATCTCAAATCTATCTGGGGAATTTCACCAGCAACTTTATTATGAATTATTTTTAAAAATTCACTTCCGCCAATTTCGTTTTTCGTTTCACCGAGTAAATAAATCAAATCATTTTCTTCTTTAAAATTAGAAGATGTTATGAACTTCAAATCGTCAATTAAACCAAGCATTCCAATAACAGGAGTTGGATAAACTGTGAATTCTTTACTTTCATTGTAAAAACTCACATTTCCGCCAGTGACTGGTGTTTCAAAAATTTCACAAGATTCTTTCATTCCCTCAATTGCTTCTTTGAACTGCCAGTAGATTTCTGGATCGTAAGGATTGCCAAAGTTCAAACAGTTTGTAATTGAAATTGGTGTTGCGCCAGTACACGCAACATTTCTCGCCGACTCGGCAACGGCTATCATTGTTCCTCTTTTTGGATTGAGATAAACATATCTGCCATTACAATCTGTTTTAACTGCAATCGCTTTGTTTGTTTTTTTGATTCTCAAAACCGCTGCATCGTAACCTGGTTTAATAACAGTGTTTGTTCCAACCGTGTAATCGTATTGATGATAAATGTAGGATTTGTTTGTGATGTTTGGTGATGATAAAAGTTTGATTAGAGTTGAATTTAAATTACTTACTTCAGGAAGATTTGATAAATCTTGTTTTGATAAAATATCGATATATTCTGGTTTACGATATTCTCTGTAATAAACTGGTGCACCGCCACCAACGACCAGTGATGAAGCAGGAATCTTAGCGACAAGTTTATTGTCTTTATAGAATTCCAGAACATCGTCATCAATTACTTCACCAATTTGAACACACTGAAGATCCCATTTATCAAAAACTTTTTTTATTTCATCTTCGCAACCTTTTTTGCCAACAACAAGCATTCGTTCCTGAGATTCAGAAAGTAAAATTTCGTAAGCGGTCATATTTTCTTCACGAAGTGGAACAAGATCGAGATTAATTTTCATTCCACTTTTGCCCCGCGCACTCATCTCGCTGGTAGAACAAATTATTCCAGCGGCACCCATATCCTGAATTCCAACAATCAAATCTTTTTTAATTATCTCAAGAGTTGCCTCGAGTAAAAGTTTTTCTGCAAATGGATCACCAACCTGCACATTTGATCTTCTTTGACTCGATTCATCCGTTAATTCTTCCGAAGCAAAAGTGGCGCCGTGAATTCCATCACGACCTGTAGAAGAACCGACAATAAAAACTGGATTGCCCTTCCCTTTTGCAACAGCACGAGCTATTCGATCTACTTTAACAACACCAGCAGCCATCGCATTTACAAGACAATTATCATTATAAGCTTCTTCAAAATAAACTTCACCTGCAACAGTAGGAACACCGAAACAATTTCCATAATCTCCAATTCCTTTAACTACACCATCAAGTAAAAATTTTGTTTTGGGATTTTGGATTGAACCAAATCTCAATGAATCCAAGGCAGCAATTGGTCTTGCACCCATTGTAAAGATATCTCGCAAAATTCCACCAACTCCAGTTGCAGCACCCTGATAAGGTTCAACTGCTGATGGATGATTGTGACTTTCAATCTTAAATGCAATTGCAAGATTATCTCCAATATCAACGAGTCCAGCGTTTTCCTCACCAGCTTGAACCAATAATCTTTTTCCTGTTCTTGGTAAAGTTTTCAGAAGAGCGATAGAATTTTTATAGCTGCAATGTTCACTCCACATCACACTAAAGCAGCCAAGCTCGGTGTAATTTGGTGAACGACCAAGAAAGTTTTTAATTCGTTCGAACTCTTCTTCAGTCAAACCATGTTTTTTCAGAAGTTCTAAAGTAATTTCAGGTTCTTTCATTTTTGACCAAACTCTAAGTAGTTTTTGTAAATCAGGTACAATTCTTTTGTTGCTAATAAATCTTTACTGCAATACTCAGCAATTTCTTTAAATCTTTTTTGATTAAATATTTCGTTAATGTTATAACCAGTTACATCACCTCTTTTAGAACTTTCGACACCAAAAACTTTACAATAAAAATCGAGATTGTATTTTCTTGTTAGACCATAGAAAGTGAATTGTTCGAGTAAATCACAATGAGTCTTTGAATCAAATCTGCCAGCTAATAAATTTTTTGTTGGTTTGATTCTTAAGATGGCAGAACGAAGCAATAGAAACGGCGCATCAAAACTTCGTCCATTGAATGTGATAAATCTGTCATACTTTGAAGCTATTTCCCAGAATTTTTGAAGGATATACTTCTCATCACCTGAATGAAAAGTAAATTCTTGATTTTCTGATTTGTAGTGTTCTTTATTTTCTGATTGAAAAAGTACCAATCCCTTCGATATGTTTAGATCATACAAACCAATTGCAACCACCTGAGCTGTTAACGCACTAAGATTTAAGTATCTAATTGCCTCTTCAGCTTTTTGCTGTCTCTTTTCTTCGGTCTCTTCAAGATTTGCAAAACGCAGTAAATATTCCTGTTGAAATTCATCAAATGACTCAATGGGATAACCAACTGTTTCTATGTCAAAAATTAATTCTTTCATTCATCTTGATTAATTTTCACGCAGGATGAGAACTTCCTTATCAAAGACTTTGATTTCATTGATCATTGTTTCAGGAATTAATGCTGGATTCAAATTAATAGGATCCACATTCACAATCACGCCTTTACCATGAGCAATAAATTGATTTGTTGATTTATTGAAAATGAGATGCTCAAATCCAAGACTTGAGTTTTTAATGAATTCAATTCTCGTGTAGATAATCAATTCATTATCCAGATATGCAGGTGCGAGATAATTACATTCATTTCGAGCAACAAAAAATAGAAGTCCATCTGAAAATGTACCATTAGGCAAAATATTGTAGCCCATCTTTTTTCTGTAATCAATCCGAGCTAACTCAAAATAATTAAAATAAACTGCGTTATTCACAACATTCTGAAAATCTACTTCATAACTTCGAACTTGAATTTCTAATTTTACTGGAAACTTTGAAATGTCGAATTCTTTATTTTGATTCATAGTGTAACTTCACCAAATTAATTGAAATGCATTTTAAGAATTCTAATTGCTTCGTCGATATCATCATCATTGATGTCTAAGTGAGTGACAGCACGAACAAGAAATTTTTTCCCGACAGAAAGAAGCAACGATGTTCCTGTCTTTGAAGAATCTTTTACTTTCTGACAAACTTCAAGAGCAGTTAGACCATCGACCTCAAAAAGAATGATATTAGTTTGAACTGAATCAGGATCAATTTTAATTCGAGAAATTTTTGAAATCTTACTGGCAAAATATTTTGCCCTTCTGTGGTCCTCAGCAAGTCGTTTGAAATTATTTTCGATTGCATAAATTCCAGCAGCAGCTAAAATTCCTGCCTGTCTCATTCCACCGCCCCAGGCTTTACGATAACGATGAGCAATTTTTATAAATTCTCTTGAACCTGCAATCACAGAACCAACAGGTGCACCAAGTCCTTTTGAAAGACAAACAGAAACTGAATCAAAATATTTTGCATATTCACTCATCGGAATTCCTGTCGCCACTGATGCGTTCCACAATCTCGCACCGTCGAGATGAAATTTAAGATTGTATTTATCAACAACTTCTTTGATGCGCTTTATTTCATCGATTGGAAAGATTGAACCGCCACCACGATTATGAGTATTCTCTACGCAGACAAGTTTAGTTTTTGGAAGATAATATGCTTCTGGGCGAATTACTTCTTCAACCTGTTCAGCTGTAAAAATTCCATTCCTGCCATTAACTGTCATCACCTGAACATGAGATAAACCCGCAATTGAACCAGATTCATAATTATAAATATGTGCATCTTTATCGCAAATAACTTCATCCCATGGATTTGTGTGCGATTTAATGCACAATTGATTTCCCATTGTTCCACTTGGAACAAAGAGCGAAGCTTCTTTACCTAATAATGAAGCAACCATCTCCTGCAATTTATTCACAGTTGGATCTTCACCATAGACATCATCACCAACCTCAGCATTTATCATAAATTCTCTCATTTCTTTTGATGGTTTGGTGACTGTATCGCTTCGAAGATCAATTATTCTCATCTTTACCTCTCGATAATTTTTTAAGTGTAGTCATCAGGATAAAAATCAACGAGACAAAAATAGAAAAATAACTAATAACATCTCTGTATTGTACATAATATGTCAAATCATCATTCAAATAAATATCGCCAACCAGATAAGTTCTTTCAAAAAGTTTTGATTCAACAATCGTTCGGCCAAATGGATCAATTATACAACTTATTCCACCATTGGCAGAACGAACAATCCATCGTCTATTTTCAATCGCCCTGAAAACAGAATATTCTTTGTGCTGATAAGGACCTGAAGAACGACCATACCAGCTGTCATTTGTTACAACAACAAGAAATTGAGCACCATTCTTTACGAACTCTGAAGTAAACGATGGAAAAATTGATTCATAACAGACCACAGCCGAAAATTTGACTGAATCATTTTCTCTCGATTTATCTCTAAAGATTGTTTGTTTATCCCACACACTCCAGTTACTGATTCCAACACTCCACTTTATCAAATCACCTAAAAATGGAAGATATCGCAGATAAGGTGCACGTTCGGCAAAAGGGACGAGATTCATCTTGCCGTATTCTTGAATTGTATCTGAATCAGGAAGAAAAAGAACCACACCATTGTAAGTATCATAATAATATGACGAGTCACGAGAAATTTTGCTGTCTACTTTTGCCTGTTCTTTTGAAAAATAAAAATGGATCAGTGGAAGTCCAGTCGCAATTGCCACATTTTTTGATTTAGTAAAATCTCTAATTCTTTGAACTTGTGCAGGATAATTTCCACTTAAAAGATAAACTGGCAAAGCACTTTCTGGCCAGACAATTAATTCAGCACCTTTTTGATATGCACTATCAGAAAGCTGCAGATAAACATCAATTTGATTATCAACTTCACCATCCCATTTTTCCCATGGATCAAAATCAGGCTGAATCACTCCGACTTTAATTTTCTTACCATCATAAATTGCATCATTCAATATTACCTTTCCATAAATGAACAGAGAAATTAAAATGATTATTATGATCGAAAGTTTGTTGAGAGTAAACCGAAAGCTTTCATATCGAAAATTTTTATAGGCGATATAAAAAAGGACATTGATCAAGACTATTATGAATGATAGTCCATAAACACCAATTATTGATGTAACCTGAATCAACGGAAGATAATAAGATTGAGTGTTTCCAAGGGTTAACCATGGAAAAGCAGTTTCATCAACTGATCTTAAGTATTCTAACGAATTCCATAAAAACGGGAAAGCAAAATAAGCTGTTCTATTTCCAAGATGTTTTCTGATGAAGTAATAAAATACGATTGGCAACCAGTAAAAAAATGGATGAACTAAAATCAAAGCTACAGAACCAATCATCATAAACGGATCAGTCTTTGAAGTCCAACCACCAATCCAGTAAAGTGAAATGATGTGAAAGATTAATAAACCGAGATATGAAAATCTTAGAAGCTGTAAATAACTTTTTACTCTATTCACAAGGATAAGCATTGGAACGAGTGCAATGTATGCTAAGAAACCAAGTTTCAATGGCGGAAAACTGAGTCCAAGCAATAACCCGCTTAAAATTGTTAGAATTAAGTTGGCGAGAAAATCACGCTTGTTTTCAATTCTTATCTTTAACATTCTTCTTTCGAAAAATAAATTTCAGAATAAAATACAGAGCAATTGCCAGTAATATAGCGAAAACGATTTTGTTATAAGTAGTAATCAACTCACTGATTTTTGAAAGATTATGTCCAACAAAAAATCCAACCATTATCAATATAACATTCCAGACAAATGAACTAACAGCCGAAAGAATGATGGTTTTCTTCAAATCAAGTTCACTTACACCTGCAAAAAAAGAAATCACTGCACGAGTTCCTGCCAGAAATCTATTTCCAACAATTAACCAGTAACCATATTTTTGAAACCATCTCTCTACTTCTTTCAAAACATCAAGGGAGATAAATTTTATTTTTCCTTTTTCTAAGATTTTATTTCCAGCAAATCTCCCAATCAAATACATTGTAATGAATCCCGATGTACTTCCGGCAACTGCGAACAAAATTATAACTGGAAGAGAAACATTAGAAACTACTGATAGAGCTCCACTGAATGCGACAATCACATCACTTGGGAAAGGTGGAAAAATATTTTCAATAAAAGCGATGCTGAATACACTTAGGTAAATCAATATTGGATCAACTGTTTTCAGGAATGTGATTACTTCTTCAACCATGAAGATATCAGACTTTTAAGTTTTTGATTTAAGGATGGAAAAATTATTGCAACTGAAATCGAGGCAATTCCTTCTGATCTGCCAATAAAACCAAGTTTTTCATTTGTAGTTGCTTTGATTGAAACATCTGATAAATTAATTCCCAACTCTTTTGAAATTTTCTCTCGCATTTCTTGAATATACGGAAGCAGCTTTGGTGATTCAGCAATGATTGTCGAATCCAGATTTCCAATGGAATATCCTTCTCTGCCAAGAAGTTCTTTCACATTTTTTAAAAGGACAATACTGGAAATATTTTTGAATCTTTCATCAGTGTTCGGGAAATGTTTTCCAATATCACCAAGCCCTGCTGCACCGAGCAAAGCATCACAAATTGAATGCAATAAAACATCAGCATCGGAATGACCTTCGAGTCCCATTGAATGGGGAATCTCAACTCCGCCAAGTATTAATTTTCTATTTTCACTGAATTTGTGAACATCATAGCCTATTCCAATTTTAAATCGCATCATCAATCACCAGCCTCTAATTCTAAAATCTTGAAACTCATTTTTATCTTCTTCCCATTGAACTTTTACATCTTTCACATGAGCCATTCGTGGACCAATGTTAGCATGTTCAATTAATATCTGAATTTTATCTTTATCTCCTTCAACAACAATCTCGACATTTTCATCATATAGATTTCTTACAAAACCTTTTAAATCTAATTCGACAGCTTTTTTGTAAATGAAATATCTAAAACCAACTCCCTGAACTAATCCAGTTACTAAAATGTGAGCTCTCATTTTTGTCTTACTGATTCGTGAAGACTGATTAATTTCCACTTACCTTCGAATTTATTTAGTAAGGCTGAATTTCGGATTGGACTTAAGTTCAAGTTAAAACCATTTTTGAACTGAATGTTTTTTGATGAATTGAAAACAACCAGAGCTTCACTTTTTGTTTTATTGACCCACACAACTGGATTCCATGTTGAATATTCCAGTTTAGAAACATCTTTGAATTGAACTTCAAAATAGTTTCTAATTTCATTAAAGCCTACGAGAGCAGTATCTCTTTCAAGAGCAATGTAACTTACATCTGGTTCATCTCTCCAGTAAACTTCAAAGTCTTCAATTGAATTTTTATTTATGAATGATGTGTAATCTTTCAAAAATTGAATAACTTCTTCTTTTTCTTGATTAACATCTATGGGTTTTTCTTTTTCGCAGGAAATAAAAATAATTGTTAGGATTAACAATAAAATTTTATGTTTCAATTTTCCCTCTGTTTTTATTGAAAATCTCATCGAACAATTCAGAAGTTAGAACTCCAAGAATAATAAGAAATCCACCAATCAATCCAAAAATACTAATTGTTTCATTTAAAATTAAGTAAGCTAAAATTGAAGCAAGCAAAGGCTCTGAAGTAAAAATGATTGCAGCACGAGTTGGTGTTGTGTATTTCTGATATTTAGTTTGAAGAAATGTTGTAATGATTGTTGCAAAAATTGAAGTATAAAGAATTGTGAAAAGTACTTGATTATTCCATTCAAGTTTTATTGTTTCTAGTTCTAGCCAGTTAAAAGAAATCATTAGTATGAATGAACCAATCATCGTTATCACAATCTGCAGCCAAACAATGTGAACAAAATCTGTTTTATCTGAAATGATATCGAGATAAACAATATATCCAGCAAAAAATATGGCGCAAACTAATGTGAGAAAGTCGCCAAGATTGAAATCACTTCCAAGTGTTTTAATAAACAAGAAAAAATTGTCTTCACCAGATGAAAGGAAAAGAAGACCAGTAAAAACCAGAACCACACCTAAAATACTTCCCATCTTGATGGGTTTTCTTTCAACCAGCACCTGCAGAAGTGGAGTGAAGACTACAAATGTACCTGTAATCAATGCGGACTTGGTAGCTGTTGTATATTTAAGTCCGATCGTTTGAACTACAAATCCAACGAACAGAAATATTCCAAGAATGGAACCCATCTTGATTGAAGTCATTGGAATTTTTAAGATTTTTCCCCGATAAATCAGAAATAAAACTAGCGAAGCAATTACAAATCTTATTGTTACAAAAAGAAGCGGAGAGATAAAATTCAATGTCGGTTTGATTATGACAAAAGTTCCTGCCCAGATAAATGTAATCAAGAACAGAATTAACTCAGCCTTTAATCGCATAGGATTTGCTAATTTTCAATAACCAAAAGTTTTAACCCAGAATGGATTAGCTCGCCAGTCTTCTCTTACTTTCACATATAGTTCGAGATAGACAGGCCTGCCGAGAAATTGTTCAATATCTTTTCGAGCTTTTTCACCAACTCGTTTTAATTTTTCACCATCTTTTCCAATGATAATTTTCTTTTGAGATTCCCTTTCAACATAAATTTCTGCATGAATATAATCTTTGCCTTTGGGTCGTTCCTTGTATTCAACAACAACTACTTCAGTAGAATAAGGAATCTCGTCTCTGTAAGTTTCAAAAATTTTTTCACGAATCAATTCGCCAATAAAAAATCTTTCAGGTTCCTGACTCAAAATATCAGTCGGGAAATATGGAGGGTGAAGTGGTAAATATTTTTTGATTGTTTCAGTTAAATCCTTCACATTGAACTGATGCAAAGCACTAACTGGAATAATTTCATCGAACTTGAATTTATCTTTCATTGAATCAAACAATTGAAGCAATTCTTCTTTTGTAATCAAATCAATCTTATTTATTACAAGAAAAATAAATTTCCTGCCAACGAAAGGTAAAAGAATTGGTTTTAATTTGTTCTCAAAATTTTTCAAAACTTTTTGGGAGACATCAACTGCTGCAAGAATTCCATCACACTCATCGAGAGCTGAATGAATTGCATCGACCATTTTTTTTTGCAAAAGATATTTTGGCTCAATCAAGCCTGGAGTATCGAGAAAAATTATTTGTGAAGAATCATCTGAATAAATTCCAAGAATTTTTCTGCGAGTTGTTTGAGGCTTTGGTGTTGTTATTGAAAGTTTAGTATTAAGGACAGCATTAAGAAGTGTGGATTTACCAACATTTGGTTCACCAAAGATAGTAACATATCCAGATTTAAAGTTTTCGTTGAGGTTATCTGTATTCATAAAATACACTTTATTTAATTCAAAAATCTAAAAAGTAAATTAAATTATGAAGTATTGATTTAATAAGAAGGAAGCTGAAACAAAAAGTCGCAGCTAAAAATTTTAGTGATGACTGTGAGGTCTGTGAGCGTGACCGTGTTTTAATTCTTCATCGGTTGCATCACGAACATCAACAAGTTCTACTTCAAATTCTAAATTTTTGCCAGCAAGTGGGTGATTGAAATCAATTGTAACATTATCACCATTGATGGACTTAATAGAGAAAGGCATCTGAGTTCCATCCGGTGTGCTGGTGACAAATTGCATTCCTATTTCAAGTTCAACATCATCAGGAAATTGATCCTTTTTCACTCGCTGAACGAGATCATCATTATATTCGCCATAACCTTCTTCAGGTGTAATCAGAACATTTTTCTTAGTTCCAATTAACATAGAATCAATTTCTTCTTCAAGTTTTGAGATGATTTGTTCGTGTCCCGTCAGATAAACAAACGGTTGAGCACCTTGAGTAGAATCCAGAATATTACCACTCTCGTCTTTTAATGTATAATGAATTGTGACTACTTTATTAAGACCAATAGCCATAAAAAATAACTCCTTTAATGAATAATTCTTTTTTTCATAATACTTATAAATAAGCTAAAAACAAATTTTCAGAAAATTCACTTTTCAATTATTTCAGGTTCTCCAGAAGATTTTAAGTCTTGTGAACAAGCTTACTGATAAAGCAAGCAAGAAAGTAATAATCACCCCTTTTACAAATCCCAACCATGGAGTTATTGCCAATTTGTTTAAGAGATTCATCAAGCCAGTCAAATACAGAACAGGAATAATAATATTATTTACTCCCGCATAAGCAATCATTGGATTCTGACCATTGTCAATTAGAACGCTCACAAATTTTTTCTTCTTAAAAACATCTATCAATATTGAAAAGAAAATTAATGTACAAATTGCCAAACCCGAAGTAATGAAATAGTAACTTAAAGTTGCTTTATCTTTTTTAATTCCGCCTTCATAAGGTTCGAAGAATAATCCGAGAACTAACCAGTATGCCGCCCAGAAAAATAAATGTCCATACATTTCCTCAATTGAATTCAAAGGTGCTCGAAGTACAAGTAAAGTCACTATAATCAATAAAAAAGTTAGAATTGTAGTTTCAACCAGCCAGCGATTATACATTCCAACAAGTAAAATCAAAACAAAAGAAAACATGATGAGCATAATCAACAAATACTTACTTGAATTCCATGAAGTTTGATTTTCATCATCAACTTTTTTTAGCCACTGAAGAATAATCTCACCTGCAATCATTCCTGGAATAACAATGAAGAGATATTGCAGATAATATAATCTATACATCCACGGAATTGGAGAATAATTCCAGATTTGACTCACCCAACCTTCGATTTGAACAGGCATGTTAGATAGACGAATCGCTAACAAAATTCCTAAAATGCCAATTCTAATCAGTAAATTATTTTGAGTAAAAAGCCATACAAATGAACCAAAGAAAGCCATATTTGCAAGAACAACGATTATGATATCACTTCGATATAATGAAAATCCTGAACCATCGGGATATTTTAAATTGAGCAATAGTAAAATTGCTGCAATCCACCCTGAAAGTCTTATAACAATTCGCATCCATTTATTCCAATCTTCTCTAAATCTCGAATACATTGGGAAGAGTAAAAAGAACGCAAGCAACGAAATTAAAAATGTTTCCGTTGTTGGTGACTTACTTATCACAAATGGTCTGATTGCCTGAACATAAAGTGCAAAGAAACCAAGCAAAACTCCTCTTTCTAAAATTTGAAGTGAGATTTTCCATTTTGAAGTGCCCTGATCTAACCTTCTTGATAGAGCAATAGGAAAAGCCGCACCCATTGCAAAAAGAAAGAACGGAAAAACAAGGTCAACCCAGGTGATGCCAGGCAAAGTCGGGATCCACTTATGTTCTGGTGGCGGAACCTGAGCATGATACATCCAGGCTGGAAGTGTATTGGTATGGAAAGGAATCTGACCTGAAAGAATCATCATTAAAATTGCAAAACCTCTTAGAGCATCAAGTGCCAGGGAACGTTTGGTTGTGATGTTTAATTCCATGCTTAACTCCGCAAATTTTCAACAAAATAAATCAACTTAAAGAATCTTTCCAGCAATTATGAAGAATAGATAATTAATAGGCACAGGATTACTTTATCACTCCATAAAAATTAAATCTAAAGAGACATTGTCAAGTGTTGTGTAAATTTATTTTGATTAGGTAGCAGTGACATAT
>CAZGQO010000007.1:0-123454 GCA_964527925.1 uncultured Ignavibacteriaceae bacterium | reverse complement strand
AATGTCTCAATTTTTTTCAATCAGTTTTTAAAAAAAAATTACATTTTAAGCAAAATGTTTATAAACTAGTTTTTATTAGTTCTCACCATTCTTTAAATTGCACTCAAAAATTATAATTTTAATGAGTATTGAGGATGAAAGATGACTTCGTTACCACCGGCACCTGTTAAACCATTTCCTGAGAATAGTATTGAAAAGAAAGCTTATTCAATTGCAGAAAGTCTCGCCGAATTTCTTCCTATCATGAACGACAGAAATAGATTGGGCTTTAATCTTTATAGACATCTTCGAGGGGAAGGCGATGATATAAGAACTATCGTGATTACAAATAAATTTACCATAGAAAATATTTCACGAGAAGATTTGATCTCTCTTATCGAAGAAAAAGTCGAAGCTGTGAAGAAGGAAATCAATCTCTAATATTTTATTTCTGTTGTAACATTTTGAAAAGCTAATCGAATAAAAATCAAAAACCATGAAAAGATTTATTGCGCTCTTATTGTCTTTATTATGTCTTGTCCATTCTTTGTATTCCTTCGAAAAGCCAGGTAACTCAAAGAAGGTTGTTGCACACAAAATCAGTGAACCTGTTCATCTTGATGGAAAACTAAACGAAAAATTTTATTCGTTGCCTTCTTATTCAGATTTTACTCAACGAGATCCTGATGAAGGTAAACCCGCAACAGAAAAAACAGATGTGTGGGTTTTCTTTGATGATCACAATTTTTATGTCTCTGCAAAATTGTATGACTCAAGACCTGATTCTATCACCAGAATTGTTGGAAGAAGAGATGAATTTCTTGCTTCAGATTATTTTGGTTTTGCAATCGATACATATCTTGATAGACGAAATGCATTTTTCTTTCTTGTCAATCCAATGGGTGCAATTATCGATGGTCAATTTTTTAATGATGGATGGGATGATGAAACCTGGGATGGTGTCTGGGATTACGGCGTTTCAATTAATGAAGATAACTGGAGTGTAGAAATCAAAGTTCCATTCTCTCAACTTCGTTTTAAGAATTCGGAAGAATTGGTATGGGGGATAAACTTTTATCGTAGGATAAACAGAAAACAAGAAGAAGACCATTTTGTTCTTGTATCAAAAAAAGAGAGTGGATTTGTATCTCACTTTGCAACTCTCTATGGATTGAGCGGAATTAAACAAAAACAAAGAATTGAATTTCTCCCTTATGTTGTAGGCAAAAGTCAATTTCTTATTCATGATTCGCAAGATCCTTTCTATAAATCAAAACAATATTTAAGTTCATTTGGCAGTGATTTTAAGATTGGAGTTGGTAGTAATCTGACTATTGATGGAACTATTAATCCAGATTTTGGTCAGGTTGAAGTAGACCCAGCTGTAGTTAATCTAACTGCTTTCGAAACATATTTTGAAGAAAAAAGACCATTCTTTATTGAAGGTTCACAAATACTTCGCTTTGGAATTGGTGGGTCAAATAATCTTTTTGGTTTTAACTGGCGAAATCCTGAGTTATTTTATTCAAGAAGAATTGGACGGGCTCCACGAATAAATGTAATTCACG
Organism: uncultured Ignavibacteriaceae bacterium; assembly: GCA_964527925.1. Classification (GTDB taxonomy): domain Bacteria; phylum Bacteroidota; class Ignavibacteria; order Ch128b; family Ch128b; genus Ch128b. The sequence continues at coordinate 121,907 of CAZGQO010000007.1, read as the reverse complement.
AAGGATATGTCAATTATCCAGCAGAAACTCGAATTCTTGGTGCTGCAAAACTAACAGGCAAACTGCAAAACGATCTTTCAATTAATTTCTTGAATGCATTTACTGAAAGAACTTATGCAATTGTTGATTCACAGGGATATAGATTTAATGAAGAAGTTGAACCATTTACTTATTATGGAGTTTTCAGAACGCAAAAAGAATTTAATTCGGGAAGACAGTCAATTGGATTTATTTCGACAGCAACAATTCGTGATAATAGAAATCAAAATATTGATTCAAAACTTGTCAGAAACGCTTTTACTTATGGTGTTGATGGATGGACTTATCTTGATGAGAATGATACTTATGTATTGAATGGATATCTGGTTGGTTCATATTTAAAAGGCTCAAGAGAATCAATTATCAGAGTTCAAAAGGCGCCGCAAAGATATTTACAAAGACCTGATGCAAAAAAAATTATTATTGATTCATCAAAAACTACATTGAATGGTTTTGCAGGCAGAATAACAATCAACAAACAAAAAGGAAATTTCTATTTAAACTCAGCTTTCGGTTTTATTTGTCCTGATTTTGAAATAAATGATCTTGGATTTCTCTCTCGTGCTGATGTTATAAACTCACATCTTGTTCTTGGTTACAGATGGTTTGATCCAGATAAATATACTCGCAGAAAAAGTTTGCACTTTGCTCTCTTTGGCAGTTTTGATTTTGAAGGTAATGTGACAGCTAATGGTTTCGTGTTATTTGGTGGATTTCAATTTAAGAATTTCTATTCAATGAATTTCGATTTTGGATTTTCTCCTGAGGTTTATCGGAAAGAATTAACACGTGGCGGTCCACTCACAAAACAACCTGAAGCCCACTGGTACTCAATAAATTTTGAAACTAATGAAAGTAAAGATGTTGTATTTGAAATTTCTTATCACAGGGAGAAAGCAAAAGACGGTTCAAATACCCAAAACATTAATTTATCTGTAGAATATAAACCGAGTTCACAGCTAAAAATCTCACTTGAACCTTCTATTGAATTTTCAAATGACCAGTCTCAATGGATTACAAATCTTTCTGATTCATTTGCTGTTAACACTTATGGTTATCGATATATATTTGGAATACTATATCAAAAAACTTTACTAGCTAATATTAGATTGAATTATACATTCAATCCGAAGTTAACGCTTCAAATTTATACTCAGCCATTAATATCAGCTGGAAAATATTCTGAGATTAAAGAATTGAAAGCACCACGGACTTATGACTTTAATATTTATGGCAGAGATGCAGGTTCTATTCAAAAAGTTGGTGATGAATATCTGATTGATCCCGATGGAAATGGTCCAGCTGAAGAATTTTCAATAGGTAATCCTGATTTTAATTACAAATCACTTCGACTCAATGTAATTTTAAGATGGGAATTTTCACCAGGTTCTTCGATGTATTTTGTCTGGTCACATGGTAAAGAAAATTTTGAAAATCCGGGTGAATTATCACTTGTAAGGGATATTAAAAATTTACTTGATGCACGTTCAAACAATGTTTTCTTACTAAAACTTTCTTACTGGCTGGATATCTAATATTATTTTATTTTTGTTTTAATCGTCGAAAGACGATTTAAGGCATGTTGATTTTAATTAATTCAAAGATCACTCATAATTGTCACTTAGATATCTCACCTTAAAAGTAGTTGGTTTTGTTAATTCCTGCTTAGATTGTCAGAGTAATTTTACATCACTCAAATTGCTAATAAAAACCACTTTAATTAAGTTTGTAATCAATTATGAAAAACCTACGAGCAATAATTCCTGTAGCTGGAATTGGAACAAGACTTCGACCACATACTTACACTTTACCGAAAGTTCTATTGAATGTTGCAGGTAAACCTATTCTCGGTCACATTCTTGATAGACTTGTGACCGAAGGGATTGAGAAAGTTACATTCATTGTAGGTTATCTTGGTGAGAAAGTTCAGGAGTATGTTGATAAGAATTATAATTTTCAGGCAGAATACATAAATCAGGAAGAACAAAAAGGATTAGGTCACGCAATCTATCTGGCAAAAAGCTCTTTTGGTGATGATGAATTACTAATGATTCTGGGAGATACAATTTTTGATGTCAATCTTGGTGAGATGATTAATTCAAAATACTCTGCACTTGGTGTGAAGGAAGTTGAAGATCCAAGACGATTTGGTGTTGCAATTGTTGAAAATGGTTTCATTACCAAACTCGTAGAAAAACCAGAAACTCCTATAAGTAAACTTGCAATAGTAGGACTTTATTACATTAAAAATTCTAAATTGCTGTCTCAATGTCTTGATGAGATAATAACAAAGGACATTAAAACTAAAAATGAATATCAATTAACAGATGCATTGGAATTGATGATTCAGAAACAAGAAAAATTTATTCCATTCCTTGTTGAAGGCTGGTATGATTGCGGTAAACCAGAAACACTTCTTGCAACGAATCATCATCTTCTTGAGAAACTAAACAACATAGAGAATATTGACGGGGTTACAATTCGAAAACCAGTTTACATTTCACCAAACAGTCGAGTTGAAAACAGTATCATTGGTCCTTACACAACAATTAATGATGGAGCTGTAGTTAGAAATTCAATTGTAATTAACAGCATTATTGGTGTGAACGCCGTAGTTGAAAATGAAATTTTGAAAGATTCTATTATTGGAAATAATACAACCATCATCGGGCAGTTTAAGAGATTAAACACCGGTGATTCAACTGAAATAATATTTGAGTAAAAACTAATTGGAGTAAAAAATGCCAAGACTCTTTACATCAGAATCAGTCTCTGAAGGTCATCCAGATAAAATCTGTGATCAGATTTCAGATGCCATATTAGATGAATATTTAAAACAGGATCCTAATTCTCGTGTTGCCTGCGAAACTTTTGTAACCACGGGATTGGTCCTTGTCGGCGGTGAGGTAACTTCACAAGCTGTTGTTAATATTCAGGATGTTGTGAGAGAAACAATAAGAGAAATTGGATACACAAGTCCAGTTTATCGTTTTGATGCAGATTCATGTTCGGTTTTGAATTCAATTCATTCACAATCACCTGATATTGCAATAGGGGTCGATAAAGGTGGTGCTGGCGATCAGGGAATGATGTTCGGTTATGCAACTGATCAAACTGAAGAATATATGCCTACACCAATAATGTATGCACATAAGCTCGTCAAAAGATTAGCTGAAATCAGAAAGAAAGAAAAACATCTGATGCCTTATCTCAGACCAGATGCAAAATCACAGGTAACTATTGAGTACGATGACAACAATAAACCTGTTCGAGTTGATACAATCGTAGTTTCCACTCAACATGACCCGGATGTCTGTCAGGATAAAATTAAAGAAGATGTGATTGAGCATGTTGTAAAGAAAGTAATTCCTGAAAAATTGCTTGTGAATACAATTTATCATGTTAATCCGACTGGAAGATTTGAAATCGGCGGACCTCACGGTGATACTGGTTTGACCGGAAGAAAAATCATTGTCGATACTTATGGTGGTTATGCACCTCATGGCGGTGGAGCTTTCAGTGGAAAGGATCCAACCAAAGTTGATAGAAGTGCAACTTATGCTGCAAGACATCTTGCAAAAAATATTGTTGCAGCGGGATTGGCTAAAGAATGTTTAATTCAGGTAGCTTATGCAATTGGAATTGAGAAACCTGTTTCTATTTATGTGAATACTTTTAATACTGGATTATTGCCAGATATTCAACTTGGTGAGATAATAAGAAAAGAGATCGATCTAACTCCAAAAGGAATTATTAATCGCTTAGATCTTAGAAAGCCAAGATATAAAGCAACTGCGGCGTATGGTCATTTTGGTCGCAACGAAAATGGTTTCACATGGGAAAAATTAGATCTAGTAGATTTCTTTAAATCATTAATTAAGTAATTAATTTGTTCTGAAAACTTAAATATAAATGTCAAATTAAATCTGGAGATATTTAGTAATGGATTATAAACCTGGTGTATACAAAGTTCTTGATTTAAAATTAGCTGAAGAAGGACGTAAAAAGATTCAATGGGCTGAATCTCGAATGCCCGTTCTGATGGAACTCAGAAAAGAATACAACAAAACTAAACCACTTAAAGGTTATAGAATTGCTGGCTGCTTGCATGTTACAAAAGAAACAGCTGTACTAATTGAAACTCTTGTTGCAGCTGGTGCTGAAGTTAGCTGGAGTGGCTGCAATCCGCTTTCAACTCAAGATGATGTTGCTGCAGCACTTGCTAAAAATGGAATTTCAATTTTTGCATGGCATGGAATGAATGTAAAAGAATTCTACTGGTGCATAGAACAAACATTAAAATTCCAGCCTAATCTAACTCTTGATGATGGTGCAGATTTAATTTTTACAATTCACAATAAATATCCAAAACTTGCAGAAAAAGTAGTCGGTGGAACTGAAGAAACCACAACTGGTGTGAAACGTCTAAGAGCAATGGCAAAAGATGGTGCTTTGAAATATCCTGTCATTGCTGTTAACGATGCAGAAACCAAGTGGGATTTTGATAATGTTTATGGAACAGGTCAATCATCAATTGATGGAATTTTAAGAGCTACAAGTGTTCTTCTGGCTGGAAAGAATTTTGTTGTTGCAGGCTATGGTCATTGCGGAAGTGGAGTTGCAAAACGTGCAGCTGGAATGGGTGCAAATGTTATTGTTACTGAAGTCAAACCAACTGCAGCACTCAAAGCAGCTCTCGAAGGTTTCCGTGTGATGCCAATGGATGAAGCTGCTAAAATTGGAGATATATTTATCACTGCTACTGGCGTAAAAGATGTAATCGTTAAAAGACATTTTGAAAAGATGAAAGATGGCGCAATCGTTTGCAATACAGGTCATTATGATTGCGAAATAAATCTCAACGATCTTGCAAAACTTACAAAATCCAAAAAGTTGATTCGTGAAAATAATGAAGAATATACTCTGAAAAACGGAAAACGAATTTATGTTTTAGCCCAGGGAAGATTGGTAAATCTTGCTGCTGCTGAAGGTCATCCTTCTGAAGTGATGGATATGTCTTTTGCCAATCAGTTCATGTCTCAGATTAGACTCGCTGAACTTGACAAAAAAGGTGTACGGCTTGAAAACTCTGTTCACGAAATTTCAGAAGAACAGGATCAATACATTGCATCAATAAAACTGAAAACTCTCGGCTATAAAATTGATAAGTTGACCAAAGAACAGATTAAATACATTTCAGATTATTCTGAAGGAACATAATTGTTTATTAGTGATTATTTAAGGTCACCCGTATTATGGGTGATTTTTTATTTTAAAATAAAAATCATCATAAAATGAAATTTCTGCAGACTCAATTATTTAAGGACATCGTTCAAATGGTGTTGATGGCTTTATTGTTTGGCTTCAGTTATTGTTTCATCGTTTATGGGAATATTAACTTCATTGAAAAGAAAAAAAGCCTTTCAGAGAGTTCACTTCATTCTGATGACTTAAGAATTCAGGATGTATCAATAGACACAGCTTTGCAGTTAATTCGAGAAGGTGCTTTGATTATTGACGCTCGTTCAGAAAATGATTATAAAAATGGTCATATAAAAAATGCAATCAACATTCCTTCTAAAAATTTTGATAATTACATTGATAAAGTTTTTGAAATTCCGCAGGAAACTTTGATTCTAATTTATTGCGAAGGAATTCATTGTAATTTCAGTCATCAGCTTGCTGAGAAGTTGTTGAATTTTGGTTTTCAAAAAATTTATGTAATGGTTGAAGGAATAGAAGGCTGGAAAAATAGAAATCTTGATCTTGCAAAATGAAGAAAGAAAAATTTAGATCATTATTGTTAACTCTGCTTCGTTTAATTCTGGCATTAATTTTTTTGATTGCTGCAATTGAAAAACTTAAGTCACCTGAAAATTTTGCTCTTTCGATTGATGCATATGAGATATTCAGCAACCAGATAATAAATTTTCTAACGATTTTTATTCCATGGCTCGAACTGTTTATTTCATTTGGATTGATTTTTAAATTCAAACTGAGAGCAAATCTTGTTTTATATATTTTTTTGATGAGTGTCTTCATGCTAATAGTTACTTATGCAATGATTATTGGACTTGATATTGAATGCGGCTGCTTTGGTGATAGTTCTGAAAAAGTTGGCTGGAAGAAAATTCTTGAAAATGCTTTGATAATTTTTGGTGCAATAATTCTTTTAATGAATGAAAAGTTTGAAACAACCAGCTCTATTAACTCATCGGATATAGGTAGTTAATTAGTTTAGCACTGATAATCTTTCTCTAAATTTCTTTGCTTCCTCGGGATTTTTATCGAAATTTTCAAGCAGGTTGATCATAAATTCAAGAGCAGGTTTGAAATCTGGATTATAATTAAGGCATTTGTTTAAATAGTACCTTGTGTTTTCAAGATCTTTCTTGATGAAAGAAACTCTTGCCAGTTCATAATAAGCTTCTGTGAACTCAGGATAAAGTTCAATAGCCCTTCTTAGATATTTTTCAGCATTTGCATAATCACCGAGAAAATCATAGACATTTCCCATTAAAAAGAGTGTTCGAGAAGAATTTGGATCGAGTTGATAGGATCTTTGAAGAAAACTAAGTGCCCTTTGATAGTCTTTATTCTGTATATAAAAAATTGCACGTTCATTAAAATAAGAAGATCTCAAAGGCATCAAATGAAATCTTTCAGGAATGAACTCGAATACTTCCATAAATTCATATTCATTAATTGGCAAGTACAAAGCTTTCTGGTTTACAGCTTCAAACCAGTTTCTTATTGTAACAAAGTAAGAAACATTTTTTTCGATGAAATATTTTTTCAAAAATTCCGAGAAGTTTTGATCTCTTAAATGTTCAATAACTTCAGGGTTTATGAGTCCAACCATATCAACAATTTTTCTATCACTATAAAAAGCAATAGCTCCAATATCGTGAGTTGCAATTATGTCAGTTTCTTTTGTGTTTTTCTTTAGCCATTCTGCAATTTTAATGTGACGGTCATAATGATATTTCGAAACCATTGCTATTTCTTTTGCATCATCAGGGATTTGATTTATTGAAAGTAAAAGAGTAACTATTGTGAATAGAGCAACCAACCCATTTAAGGCAAAATACCAGTCTGATTTTGATTTCGTGTGAACTAACTCAACGAATCTTTTCAAACCATAGATTGAAGAAATCAAATAAAATGGAATTACAGGCATCAAATATCTTCCAAATCTATGAGCGAATGGAAGCTGAATTATATAAACCGTTATAAACAAAATCACAAAGAAAGAAAAAAGTATAAACGGATTGTATCGTTTTTTGATTAAATCATAAATGCAAAAAATCAGATTAACAAAGAAAAATATCCACACAGCAATAAACTCATCAGAAGAAAAATAATTGATAATATCTCGTTTGATGAAATACATTCTATCCGCATCGTAATAGTAATTAATCTTTGCTCGATATGTATTTGGAAGCAAATGACCATCAAGTGTAAAGTTAAAAGCGAAGTATGAGATTGATAGAACAAAAAGTGGCAGGACTAATTTCAGCAAATTATCTTTCCTGAAAACTATAGAACCAAACTCCGTTTTGAAATAAACTTTTTGCAAAACAGCATCAAAAAATAAAACTAAAATTATAGTCAGCCCTTCAGGGCGAGTCCACAATGAAAGTCCAAGAAAAATTCCTGTCAATGCAAGTTTTTCAATTCGATAAAAATAAAATGAAGCAATTGACATAAAAATAAACATCGTTGTTTCCATTCCAGAAACTGAGATGAGAGTCAGCTTCGGTTGCAGTGCAATTAAAAATGAAAAAATAAGTGCGAATATGACTGAATTAAAAACTTGTTTACTCAACAGATAAGCAAATAAAACCAGCAAGACTAAGAATGCAATTCCAATTAAGTAACTTAAAATGAACTCATTTTTAATAATAAGAAATAACAAAGCAGCAATAAATGTGTAGAGTGGTGAAGTTGAACCTGAAGTTATGACTTCATCTTTGTAATAAGAGTAAGCATTGTACTCAACTAAATTTTTTGCGAAGTTCAAATGAATCCACGGGTCATCTAGTGGAAAACCATAAAATCCATTTGTGTTTTTTTGATAGCTTATGTAATAGTAAGAAATTGCTAAAGCTACAATTAAAATCAATAAAACAAGGATGAGTTCTTTTTTTCTGGAAAGAACACTTTGATAAAATAATGGTTTCTTTTGTAAATGTGATTTATGAACTTGTTTGCTGATTTTTTTGCTTAACTTTTTTGTTTTCATAGTTTGATACAGATGATTTATTTTTTTGCAATGACTATTAGTCCAGTTCCTTTTTCGATTTTAGATTTTGTATCGATGAAATTCATCAGAATAAAAAATGGAAGGATTAAGATATAATAAAATGGAAGAAGAAGGAAGAAGATTTTACTTAAACCAAGCAGTTTCATTGGATACTTAATGCCAATTCTCCATGCTTTATCTCCCCAGAATCCATAAGTATAAAATCCATCGAAAGATTGGAATCCAGCTTGTTTAAGTTTATCAAACATTTCTTCTTTCGAATATCCCGAGCGAAAATGTTCACCAATAAAACTTTTGTCAGATTCATCGTGAACATCACTACCACCATAAATGGAAGGAGTATTTATAATCACATATCCATTTTCTTTCAAGGCATTGTAAAAATTTTTTAATACAGAAATATCCTCTTCAATATGTTCCATCACATCTACACAAAGAATTAGATGAAATTCATTCTGGTGTGAGATTTTAGTTAAATCTTCTGTTTTGAATTCAACATTATTGAGTCCAGATTTTTGAAAGAACTCTTTTGCATCTTTCAGATAATCTTCTTTGATATCTACTGATAAAATTTTTGTCTGAGGAAATTTTTTCCTAATAAAGTAGGAGTACTGTGCAAAACCTGTCCCTGCATCATAAACATAGATGGGTTCAATATTCAATTCCTGAATTAATTTTTTTAGAAGTTTTCTGATGTACCAGCTGCGAAGGAAAAATAGATTTAAGAGTGCATAGAAAATTCTTCTTAAGATTTTATTTGATTTGATCGATTTAGCAAAAATGTTTTTTATTGGATCATAATGCATAAACTATTCTCTGATTAATTCCATAATTTTTTCGAAGACTAAGTCTGCTGAGATAGAATTCATACAGTTGGGTTCAAAATCGCAATCCATTTTATAGCATACAAGACAATCGAGATTTGACTGAATTTTTGTTATCAAACCATAAGATTCAATTTCATTTGCTGAAGTAGGACCAAACAAAGCAATGATTTTTTTGTGAAGAGCTGTTGCAGCATGCATTGCCAGTGTATCGCCAGTGATAAGAATATCACACAGGTTAAGTAATGCAAAAAATTCTCTTAGTGAATTATCATTTCCTGTATTTATTACACGCACTTTGTCCAGTGTTGAAAGAGAATTGTTTCTTTCTTTTTCATAAGGTCCACCATAAAGAAAAACATAATAGTCAGTTTCTTTCAGAATTTTTTTGATTAAAGATTCAAATCCTTCGTAAGTCCAGGATTTGAATTTCCATCTCGGACCAGCACCTGTATTTAATCCAATAATTTTTTTTGATGTATCAATTTGATTTTGCTTTAAAAATTTTTGAGCAAATTGAATTTCATTATCAGACAGGTTTAAGATTATTGGATAATTATTTGTCTTAATCCGAGCAATTTCAAGAATAATCGATTGATAGGTCTTAGTATTTTGCTTTTTCAAGTCATCGAAAGCACCCATTTCAAACCATTCATTGGCTTCAGGATTTATCGGATAGACTTTTCCTTTTTCATCCAGACCAAATCCAAGTTTCTCTTTCCCGTTGACTGATGAACAAATTGCAGAACTAATTGGAGAAGTATCGAGATTTAAAACTAAATCGAAAGATTCGACTTCCAGAAAAAACTTTGTCTCAAAATTTTCTACAGTTAAAATTCTATTTACCAGATTGTTGTTGTAAAAAATCTCAATTGCATTGGATTTAGTCAACCATGTAATATGTGAATCAGGATATTTTTCTTTCAACCCAGGCAAAATGCAAGTAGTTCGTAAAACATCACCGACGGCATCGAGTTTTATAATCAATATCTTAAAATTAATTGGTGAATAGTGAGGACAATCATCACATTTTATCCCTATTTCTTTATGAAACTTGCAGGGTCTATCTCCTGGAAAATGTCTGCAATTTCTTTTTAACAATGAAAACCTCAAATTTTTTCAAAATTACTAAAAATGATTTTAGAATTGATTTAATCAACTAGAATATTAAAAGATAATTCTAAAAGAATTTAATATAAAGTTGACGAGCAAATTAAATAAACTCGAAATTTATTAGTTGTTTTGTATAACCATTAACCTTTCACCATTAAAAAATTTTTTATTGAGTATTGAATCTTTCAAAGTGATAATCCAAGTCAACATTTCTATTTGCAAAAAAATCTTAAAAAATAATTCGATCAAAAAAACATTAAAAATGATTAAATTTTAAAGGAAATCAAGTCAATTTTTCTCTGGTTAAGGGTATCAATCAAATTGAGAACCATTCATTTTTTTCGTAAATTTCTAAGAATAAATAAGGATTTTCATAATGGAATTTAAAATTAATACCAAAGAACTTGACAAAGTTTTGTCTAATCTTGTATCGATTATTCCATCAAAATCGCCATTAGAAATTACTCAACATGTTTTACTTAATTTGAAAGATAATCTATTAACTATCAAAGCTACGGATTTACAGGTTAGTTATCAGAAAACTATTCCAGTTTTTTCAGATGGAGAAATTTCGGTAGCGATTCCGGGAAAATTATTCCACGATACTATTAGCAGTTTGCCAGATACGGATATTAAAGTCACATTTCAGCAAAACGAAAAAAAATTCGTAATCAATACTGATACTGGTAAATATGTAATTTCTTATGTAGATTCATCCGAATTTCCCGTTTTTCCGGAAGTTGAAGAACTAAGCTCATTCACAATGAATTCTGAAAGATTGAAATATGCACTGAGCACAACTTCTTTTGCATGTGGAAAAGATGAACAAAGATTGGCGATGCGTGGAATTTTGCTCGATTTGAAAAAAGATAAAGTAGTTTTTGTTTCTACAGATGGTCACCGACTTGTTAAACTCGATTTTAATGATTTTCAATCAAATTTCGAGGGACAGCTTATCATTCCTTCAAAATCCGCTGAACTTTTAGAAAGAGTTCTCAATGATGAGGAAGTTCGTGTAATAGTGGGGGATAAACTTGTGAAATTCGAAATTGATGGCGGTATTTTCGTTACACGGTTAATTGATGATAACTATCCAAATTATGAAAGTGTAATTCCACTCGAGAACGATATAGTGATGCAAATTTCCCGAAATGAACTTTTAAAAGTTTTGAAACGAGCAAATAACTTCGTTCAAAGTCAGATTAAACGTGTCGATTTTGAGATTACGAAAGATATGCTATCAGTAACAGCAGAGAACGATGAGATGGGAACGAAAATGGATGAAAAAATGCTCTGCTCTTATTCCAATGATCCATTAAAAATCTCATTTAAACTTGATTTAATTTCTGATATTCTTGAGCACATAAAAGAAGATGAGTTATTATTTAAGTTCAACAGTCCTACCAGACCCTGTCTGATTGAACCTGCCAATCAGAAGGAAAATGAAAACTTACTTGTAATCTTAATGCCGATGAGAGTAAATGTTTAGTGTAAATGAGATTGATTGACGAAAACTAATTAATGTATTTAAGCTCTTTAAAATTGAATAATGTAAGGCTACATAAACAAACAGAACTCGCTTTTTCTGAGGGGTTGAATTATATTTTTGGAGGGAATGGTCAGGGAAAGACAACCATTTTAGAATCTATCTATTATCTCTCAACAACTAAGAGTTTTTCTGCGAGGTCTGATTCTGAAGTGGTTACTTTCGATGAAGACTATTTTGAAATTCATGGAAAAGTTTTTGATGTCGTTCAAAATTCTATGATTATTCGTTATGATAAAAATGAAAATAGAAAACAATACTCACTCAATGGGAAACTGATTTCTTCACCGAGAGAAATCATTGGAAAGTTTCCTGTTGTAATTCTTTCACCTTATGATTCAAAAATTACAGAAGAATCTCCTCAGGAAAGAAGAAAATTTTTTGATTCAGTTATTTCTCAGATCGGCAAAGTTTACCTGGAAAATCTTCTTGAATATAAAAAAATATTAATGCAAAGGAGTTCATTGCTCCTGAGATTAAAGGAATCTTATTCACCACAAACTTTTGCAGAACTTGAAGTGTGGAATGAAAGATTGGTGACAATCGGTTCACAGTTAATTCTAAGCAGAAAAAAGTTTTTAAGTGAATTTATCTTCTATCTCCGTGATGTTTATTCAAGAATTTTAAATGGTTCTGAAGAACCATCAATTGAATATCAAACAATTGAACATTTATCTGAAAGTGATCTTGTTGAAAACTTTAAAATTGAATTACAGAAACAAAAAGAAAATGAAATCAGAAGATCAATCAATCTGGTGGGTCCGCATAAAGATGATTTCAAATTTTTCATAAATGGAGTTGAACTCAGAAATTTTGGTTCCCAGGGACAACATAAAACTTTTCAAATTGGATTACGATTTGCAGAATATTTTTATCTCAAAAACGCATTGAACAAAGATCCATTTTTCCTTCTCGATGATGTTTTCAGTCATCTTGATATTAATCGCAGTCTAAAAATCAGTGAACATTTAAGTGAACTTGGTCAGGCATTCATTACTCTCACTGACTTGAATGATATAAAAAATTTTCAGAAAACAGAGAAAGATTCTATTATTCAAATTCAAAATGGACAAATAATATATGTCAACTGAATTCACAAAATTATCAGATGGACTTATCGCTTTATTAAAAAAATTTGGTTTGAAGGATATTGTTGATAGATCAGAACTGCAAGAAAAATTTTGTGAAATAGTCGGAGAGCAAATTGCAAATCAAACTAAAATAAAAAATTTTGAAAATGGTGTATTAACCATTGAAGTCGAAAGTTCTGTCTGGAAGAATGAGTTATTTTTTATGCGAGATCAAATCAAAGATAAAATTAATCAAAGCTTTAATCGGAAAATTGTTAAACAAATAAGAATCGTTTGAAATTATGGTTAAGTCAAAATCAAAAACAAAAGAAGCAGGTAAGAAAGTGAAAAAGGAAGAAATCATTAACACGGAAAACAAAAATGTGAAGGATTATAGTGCTGAAAGCATTCATGTGCTTAAAGGTCTCGAAGCAGTTCGAAAAAGACCTGCAATGTATATTGGCGATACAGGTACTCGAGGACTTCATCATCTTGTTTATGAAGTTGTTGATAACAGTATTGATGAGGCTCTTGCAGGGTATTGTAAAAATATCACAGTTACAATTTACAAAGGCAATTCAATCACAGTTGAAGATGATGGTCGAGGTATTCCAGTTGATATTCATCCTACAGAAAAGAAATCTGCACTTGAAATCGTAATGACAGTTCTTCACGCTGGAGGTAAGTTTGATAAACGAACTTACAAAGTCTCTGGCGGTTTGCACGGTGTTGGTGTTTCTGTTGTAAATGCTCTTTCCGAATGGTTGAAAGTTGAAGTTTACCGTGATGGTAAAATTTATTTTCAAGAGTATAGACGAGGAGAACCAGTTGAACCTGTTAAAGTTATCGGTAAGGTTTCAGAAAAGAAAACAGGTACAAAAGTTACTTTCCTGCCAGATAAACAAATCTTCAAAGACATTAACTTCAAATTCGATACTCTGGCAGATCGATTGATGGAACTTGCATTCCTCAACAGAGAAATTACAATAAGGTTAATCGATGAGAGATCAAAAGAAGAAGAAACATTTCAATACAAAGGCGGATTAATTGAATTTATAAAATATATCGACGAGACAAGAAATCCTCTGCACAAGACAATTTACTTTGAAGGTGAAAAAGATGGTGTTCCAATAGAAGTTGCTTTTCAATACAACGATGGTTATCAGGAAAATATTTTCACCTATGTCAACAACATTAACACTCACGAAGGCGGAACTCATTTAGTTGGTTTCAAAACAGCCTTGACTCGAACTCTGAATAACTTTGCTTCAAAAAATAACTTAATTAAAGATGGAAAAATTACTCTAATCGGCGATGATTTTAGAGAAGGTTTGACTGCTGTTCTAAGTGTTAAAGTAGCCGAACCTCAATTTGAAGGACAAACAAAAACCAAACTCGGAAACAGTGAAGTTAAAAGTGCTGTCGAAACTTTTATCGGTGAAAAACTCTCAGAATTTCTGGAGCAAAATCCTTCAATTGGTAAAAAAATTATAGAAAAAGTTCTTAAAGCCGCTGAATCTCGTGAAGCTGCCAGAAAAGCTCGTGAACTTGTTAGAAGAAAAAATGCACTCGATGATTCAAGTCTACCAGGTAAATTAGCCGATTGTTCAATTAAAGATCCCGAACATTGTGAAATTTACATCGTCGAAGGTGATTCAGCTGGTGGGAGTGCAAAGCAAGGAAGAGATAGAAGGTTTCAGGCAATTCTTCCATTAAAAGGGAAAATCATTAATGTCGAAAAAGCTCGTCTCCACAAAATTCTTGAGAACGAAGAAATTCGTGCAATCATAACTGCAATCGGTGGTGGAATTGGTGAAGATTTTGATATTTCAAAAGTCCGTTATGGAAAAATTATCTTGATGACTGATGCTGATGTTGATGGAAGTCACATTCGAACTCTTCTTTTGACTTTCTTTTTCAGATATATGCGTGAGCTAATTGAACAGGGCAGAGTTTATATCGCACAACCGCCGCTTTATAGAATTAAAAAAGGCAAAGAAGAATATTATGCTTATGATGATAAAGAAAGAGATGAAATCATAAAACGATTAAAAGGAAATGGCAAAGCGAAAGAAGAAGAAGTTGTCGAAGAAGTTGAAAGCACTGAAGAGGGCGGAGAGAAAAAACTGCCTGGAGGAATAATTGTTTCACGCTACAAAGGTCTGGGTGAAATGAATCCTGAACAGCTCTGGGCAACTACAATGAATCCAGAAACGAGAACTATTCTTCAAGTTACAATTGAAAACGCAGCAGCTGCCGAAAAAATATTCGAAATCCTGATGGGCGACAGTGTTGAACCACGAAGAAAGTTTATTGAAAAGAATGCAAAATATGTTCGTAACCTTGATGTTTAATGAATTCAATTATTTTAATAATAGAAGAACTTCTTGTTAATCATTTAAACTACTTTGAAAAAATTTTTGATAAGAGAGAAAGTAATATTAATTAAATCTGGAAAGTAAGTATGTCAATAATATTTGAAAAAATTGTTCCTGTTACGATTGAAGACGAAATGAAAGGTTCTTACATCGATTATGCAATGTCGGTTATCGTTGCGAGAGCATTGCCCGATGTAAGAGATGGATTAAAACCAGTTCATCGTAGAGTTTTATATGGAATGTATGAACTTGGACTTTTTCACAATAAACCATTCAAAAAGTCTGCGAGAATCGTTGGAGAAGTTTTAGGTAAATATCATCCTCATGGTGATGCTGCAGTTTATGATACGATGGTTAGAATGGTTCAGGATTTCTCGTTAAGATATCCGCTAGTTGAAGGTCAGGGAAATTTTGGTTCCATTGACGGTGATTCACCCGCAGCTATGAGATACACAGAAGCAAGACTTTCTCGCATTGCTGAAGAAATGCTGCGAGATCTTGATAAAAACACTGTAGATTTTACTCCAAACTTTGACGATACTTTGCAGGAAGCAGCCGTACTGCCTTCATATATCCCTAATCTTTTAATTAATGGTGCAAGCGGTATTGCCGTCGGAATGGCTACCAATATTCCACCACACAATTTGAATGAGATAGTTGATGGTTTGATTGCGTTAATAAAAGATCCTGATATTTCTGATGAAAAATTAATGAAGTATATCACTGCACCCGATTTTCCAACTGGCGGAATTATTTATGGCTACGAGGGCGTTAAAGAAGCTTATAAAACTGGTCGTGGAAAAATTTTAATTAGAGCAAAAGCAAATATTGAAACGCTGAAATCAGGAAAAGAAAATATTGTCATTACAGAACTTCCTTATCAGGTTAATAAAGCTGCACTCATCGAAAAAATTGCTGAGCTTGTAAAAGAAGGAAAGATTGATGATATCTCTGACATTCGTGATGAATCTGATAGAGATGGATTAAGAGTTGTGATTGAATTAAAACGGGATGCCCAGCCTGAAGTTGTATTGAATCAACTTTATAAACATACAAACATGCAGGTAACATTTGGCGTGATAATGTTGGCTCTTGTCAATGGTGTCCCGACCATTCTTACACTCAAACAGATGATGCAGCATTACATCGATCATCGTCACGAAGTTTTAGTACGAAGGACAAAATTTGATCTCGATGCTGCAGAGAGAAGAGCTCACATTCTTGAAGGTTATAAAATTGCACTTGATCACATTGATGAGATTGTTCAGTTAATTAAAAAATCAAAAGATGTCGAGACGGCAAAAAACGGATTGATGAAAAGATTTAAACTTTCTGAAATTCAAGCCAAAGCAATTCTTGATATGCGGTTACAAAGATTGACTGGTCTTGAAAGAAAGAAAATTGAAGATGAGTATCGTGAGACAATCAAGTTAATCGAAAAATTGAAATTCATTCTTGTTAACAAAGCAAAACGAATGCAAATTATTTCTGATGAATTGAACGAATTGAAAGAAAAATATGGCGATGAAAGACGAACACTCCTTGTGAAAGATTACGAGGAATTCAGCATCGAAGATATGATTGCTGAAGAAGATGTAGTGATTACAATTTCTCACAATGGTTATATTAAGAGATTCCCTGTCAGTGGATATCGCAGGCAGTCGAGAGGTGGAAAAGGAGTAACTGCTGCCACAACTCGTGAAGATGATTTCATTGAACATATGTTTATTGCTTCGACTCACAATTATATCCTGTTATTCACAGATCAAGGAAAATGTCATTGGTTGAAAGTTTATGAAATTCCTGAAGGCGGTAGGGCAACTCGAGGCAGGTCAATTACAAATCTTGTTCAACTTGATAAAAGTGATAGTATTCGAGCTTATGTTTCTGTTCGTGAATTTGATCCTAATCGATTTGTTGTTATGGTAACAGAAAACGGGTTGATTAAAAAGACCAGACTCGATGCTTTCAGTAATCCAAGAAAAACTGGAATCATTGCAATTAATCTTAACAAAGGTGATAGATTAATTGATGCAAAAATTAGTGATGGCAGTGATGATATCTTAATCGGTACTCGTGAGGGTATGGCTATCAGATTTAACGAAATTGAAGTTAGAGATATGGGAAGGAATGCAACGGGCGTAAAAGCTATTACACTTGTGAAAGGTGATCGTGTGGTTGGAATGGTCGTATCCAAGCGAAAAGCTACAATACTCGTTGTTACTGAAAATGGTTACGGCAAGCGAACAGATATTGATGAATACAGAATTACTCGTCGAGGTGGTAAAGGAGTGAAGACTCTCAAAACGAGTGATAAAAATGGTAAGATGGTCGATATCAAAGAAATCGATGATAACGATGATATTGTAATCATCACTGAAAAAGGTATGATAATTCGCCAGCATGCAAAAGATTTGAGAGTAATGGGAAGAAATACTCAAGGTGTGAAATTAATTAGGTTAAACGAAGGTGATCGTATATCTGCAATTGCTCGTGTAGTTCCTGAAGATGAAACTGAAGAATAAAATGCGATTACCTTATGCAGATACTTACATGAATTCAATCACAAAGGAACGAAATTTATCGTTCCTTTTTTATTTTTGATGAGTTGAATCGACTATAAAAATTTAATATGGAACTCAAGAAAAATATTGAATCAGTTTTAGAACGAATTGAAAAAGCATCAATCAGGGCTGGAAGAAATTCGAATGAGATTAAATTAATTGCTGTAACTAAAAATGTTCATCCTGATTTGATTAACGAAGCAATAAATTACGGTCTCAGAGATTTTGGTGAAAACAGAGTTCAGAAATTGATTGAAAAGATTGATAATGTAAATCCAATCGCTCATTTTCATATGATTGGTCATCTTCAAACGAACAAAGTCAAGTATCTTGTTAATAAAATTGATTTAATTCATTCTGTTGATTCAATTAAACTTGCCAAAGAGATAAATAAGAGATATTCAGAAAAAAACTCACGCATTGATGCGCTAATTCAGATTCATACTGCAAAGGAAGAAACCAAATTTGGTCTATTACCTGAAGAACTTGAAAATTTTTTAGAACAGGCAGCAGAACTAAAAAATATCAGATTCATTGGCTTGATGACAATTGCAACTTTAACAGATGATGAAACGGAAATAAGAAGATGTTTTTCTTTGATCAGAAAATTAAAAGAAAACTATTCACATTTTAAATCAGAAAACATAGATTTGAGAGAACTTTCTATGGGAATGACTTCGGACTTTGAAATCGCGATTGAAGAAGGTTCAACAATTGTAAGAATTGGAACAGCAATCTTTGGAGAAAGGGAGTATAAAAAATGAAAATAACTCCATTAAGCATTAAACGTCAGGAATTCAAAAGAAATATTCGTGGTTATGATCCTGACGAAGTTCATACTTTCCTTGAAATCATCGCTGATGAATTTGATCAACTCTTAAAACAAAATGAAGAGTTGACAGCGAATATGACTCAAATGCAAAAAAAACTTCAAGAGTATCAGCAAATCGAAAAAAGTTTACAACAAACCTTACTCGCAGCCCAGGAAACATCAACTCGTTCTATGGAAGCTTCTAAACGACAAGCAGTGTTGTTGATTAAAGAAGCAGAAATCAAAGCAAAACAAATCGTTGAAAAAGCGCAGGATGAAGCCAAAGCAATTGAGAATTCTGTTCTCGAACTTGAAGAAAGAAAAAGAACTCTGATTGCGAGACTTAAAGCAATCATTCAGGCACATATCCAATTGCTGAATTCTTTTACTGAAGAATATTCAACAATAAGTCAACAAAAAGAATCAGAACAAACAAAACAAATTGATGTCGAATCAATAATCAACAGGATAGTATGATGAGTGAACTCAGAAACAAAATCGCAGAAGCAATAAAATTCATTAGAACAAAAACTTCGATGCAACCGAAAATTGGAATTATTTTGGGAACAGGTCTCGGTGGACTTGCAAAAGAAATCGAACAGGAAGTTGTTATTGATTACGAAGAAATTCCGCATTTCCCGATTTCAACAGTTGAATCGCATCACGGAAAATTGATTTTTGGAAGAATTGGTGGGAAAGAAGTTGTAGCAATGCAGGGAAGGTTCCATTATTATGAAGGTTATTCAATGCAGCAAATAACTTTTCCTGTGAGAGTAATGTCTAAAAAAGTTGGTCTTGGTGTTGAAACCTTGTTTATTTCGAATGCTGGTGGTGGATTAAATCCCGAGTTTGAAAAAGGTGATTTGATGATTATGACTGATCACATAAATCTGCTTGGAGATAATCCATTGATTGGCCCCAATGATGATGAACTCGGTCCAAGATTTCCCGATATGTCTGAACCTTATTCAAAAGAATTAATCGCACTCGCTGAAAAAATTGCCGAAGAAGAAAATATCAAAGTCCGAAAAGGAGTTTATGTTGCTCTCACAGGACCAAACCTTGAGACTCGTGCTGAATATCGTTTCCTTAGAATTATTGGTGCTGATGCTGTGGGAATGTCTACTGTTCCAGAAAATATTGTTGCTAATCATATGGGGATGAAATGTTTTGGAATGACAATCATAACAGATTTGTGTGATCCAGATAATCTTCAACCTTTAACCGTTGAAGAAGTAATTGAAGTAGCAAGTAAATCAGAGCCTAAAATGACTCTAATAATGAAAAAACTAATTGAAAGAATTTAAAATGAAAGTACCATTTTATTACTGGATTGCAGTTTTCTTTTATGCTCTGATTATTTTCATGTCTGATTTTGCGGAGACAAAATTTTTAATATTTACAGCTGAAGGCTTCGGATATTGGTTTGTTCTATTCTTGTTTTCAACATGTCTTGGCTTTATTGTTTCATATTTATTCAGGTTGAAAAGATCTTTATGGATTGCCACAATTGTTTTTTTAACCATTTCAGTTATTTCAACTTTAATTACTATTATTACTCCTTCTCTATTTAATCTCGAAAAATCAGGGTTAGAAAGTATTGTTAAACAAAATATAAAAGTACTTTTATCATCAATATTTGGAGTATTTGGAATTTTAATATGGCAATCGACATATCTTGCAAAGGAACTTGTGAGATCAGAAGAAAAAGTAAAGTTCTACGAAAAAAATGTACTCGATGCAAAACGAGAAGCGGAAATTCTTAAAAAAGAAGCTGAAGTTAAAGCAAATGAGATGATTTTTGAAGCAAAGAAAAAAGTCCAGCAGCTTGAAAAGTTAAAACGAGATCTTGAATTAAAAATACGTGAATTTCTTCAGATTGAATTAAGCGTTCTCGATAAACACGAAGAACACCTTAAAGAATAAGAGATTAAATTATTTCAATTAATCAAACCGACAATAGCTGTTCGAACCTATCTGTTTATCCTTTCATCCTCTTTTGAAATTGACCTTCGGGATTAATATTTTACATTATAAATAAGAAAGTTTTAGAACAAATCCAGGAGGAACAATCATGCAATTCACAGGAAAAGAGAATCACGAAATCTCCCTCGAAGAAGCAATTAAACTGGTAAAGAACTTCCGAAGTAAAGTCGGAGAAGACGATATCAAAGCTCACTACATTGGCAGGGAAGCCATTCTAAAAGTCCTTGAACAGGGAAATTGTGTTGGTCTAAGAATTTATTATGCTGAAAATGACGAAGGTAAACCAGAACTTGTTGTAGTTGGTGTAAATGAAGAAGGCCGAGACCTCACTAAGGGCACTATACTTGAACGAGTCTGGCCATGTCCGCCATACTGCGATGGCGAATCTGAACTGATGAAATAATTTAAAATCTTATATGAAAGAAATTTATATTGTTACTTCATTATTGGAGCTGATTCCATTTTTTATCGGATTGTTTCGCTTTAATAAACTTGATTCAAGTCTAAGATTAATATTTTATCTGGTTTTGATGAGTTTAGTTATTAGTTTATCAATGATTTATTTTGGAATGACTTATAGGTTTAACAGCTGGTTAATGCATATTTACACCATAGTAGAATTTCTTTTGATTGGTTATTTCTATTATAGATTATTCAGTCAAAAAGTTTTCAAAAAAATAATTCTAATCTTGTTTGGAATATTTACAATTATTGCCTTATTAAATAAGATCTATTTAGAACCATTGAATAAAATAGATAATTACACACTTACGATTGAAAGCATTATACTTCTTATAATTACTTCGATGTTTCTTGTGGATTTTTTGATCAACAATCTCATCATTAATATACGGGACTATAGAATTTTATTGACTGTTGGTTATATGATTTATTTTGGAGGCAATTTATTTATCTTTGCTTTGAGTAACGAAGTGAGAGGAATCTGGATAGTTCACAACTTGATCTATATTTTGCTGATGGTTAATTACAGCCTTGTATTTTTTATGCAAAATTGATTTTTAAAAAACATGTGGTGGTTAATTGTATTAAGTGTTGTTGTATTACTTATTTTTATCGGGCTGATAGTAATAAGTATATTAATTAGCAACAGAAAATTACTGCGCCTCCAGCAAGAGAAATTTGAAGAAGTACAACGTTCAGAAAAAATGTATGCAGATTTGTTTGATAATGTCTCCGACCTTGTTTACATACATCAGTTCGATGGTAAAATTCTGAAAATAAATCAGGCTGCAAAAACATTATTAGGTTATTCAGTTAGCGAACTAATTGGACAAAATTTTCAAAAAGTTTTTTCGATCCCCAATGAAGAATTTTATACTTATATTCACTCGCTTGATAATCAAGACCAATCATCGGGTATATTAAAGTTGACAGCAAGAAATGGGAAAGAATTGATTTTTGAATATCAGAATTCTGTAATGAGACAGGGAAATAATTTAAAAGCAATTAGAGGAATTGCAAGAAATGTAACAGAAAGGATTGAGGCTGAACAAGAATTAAAAAAGAAAGATAGCTTATTAACTGCTGTAGCCGATGCTTCTTTAATACTACTTTTAAATCCAGATCACAAAAGTGCGATTAACACTGCCCTCAAAATACTTGGGAAAGCAACTAATGTAGATAGAGTTTATATCTTTGAGAACCATTACGATGTAGAAACTAATGAATTATTGATGAGTCAGAGATTTGAATGGTGCAAAGAAGGAGTTGAACCACAGATTAATAATCCATTGCTTCAAAATTTGCCATATAACCATCCATACGCAAAACCATTGTTTGAAAAGGTAAGAGTGGGTGAGATTTATTCTGGTGTTGTTAGATTAATGTCTGATGCAGAGAAAGAAATTCTTGAGCCTCAGGGTATAAAATCAATCATTATTATTCCAATTTATATTGGCAGAAAATTCTGGGGTTTTATCGGATTTGATGATTGTACTACTGAAAGAATATGGTCTGAAATTGAAATTTCAATCCTTAAAGCAGCAGCAGGTTCGATAGGCGGTATGATCGGCTTAATGCAAGTAGAAAATGAACTTGAGAAAACCAATATTTTCTTATCAAATATCCTTCAGAGTTCCATAACTATCTCTATTATTACATTTGACTTGAACGGAGTAGTAACTTATTGGAATTCTGGAGCTGAAAACTTATATGGTTTCAAAGCTTC
Source organism: uncultured Ignavibacteriaceae bacterium (assembly GCA_964527925.1). Taxonomy (GTDB): domain Bacteria; phylum Bacteroidota; class Ignavibacteria; order Ch128b; family Ch128b; genus Ch128b. Next base: position 99,122 of record CAZGQO010000007.1, on the reverse strand, counting down.
TGAAATTATACGGCAAAATCTTCTTGAGAAGTTAATCAAGGAATCGGATAATGTAACCTTGAATAAAATCAATAATATGATTTCATTGGTGAATGAAACGAAATCAACTCAAGTAGCTGAAGTTGTTTTCTATCATAAAAATGGAAAACAACTCTGGGTAAAGTTGACTATATCACCACTCATTGATGAAAAAGGTGTAACCACAGGGTTGCTCAGTATTGGTGAAGATATTACTCAAAGAAAAATCACAGAATTGGCTCTCATTCAGAATGAGGAAATGTTCAGAAATGTATGGGAAAATTCTGTAGATGGAATGAGACTGATTGATGAAGATGCGAGGATTAAACTGGTTAACCAAGCTTTCTGTAAATTAGTTGAAATGCCTTATGAAAAATTAGTAGGGCAGGATTATAACATTTATTATGCAGAACAAGACCCACAAGTTTTACACAAGTTTAAAAAGCATCTAAGAGATAAAAATATCCCAATGAGGCAATCAGCAGAAATTCAATTATGGAATGGGAGAAAAATTCCAGTTGAAATTTCTAACTCCTTTATTGAGCTCCAGGATAATAAGATAATGTTATTGAGTATTTTTAGAGATATATCTGAACAAAAAGAATACGAACGAAAAATTAAACTTTCTGAAGCGAAATACCGCAAGCTTGCTTTATACTTACAAACTATTAGAGAAGAAGAGAGAGCAATTATTTCGAGAGAAATTCATGACCAATTAGGCCAATTATTAACTGCTTTATATTTCGAGTTTACTTACCTGCCAACTATAAAGAATAAAAAACAATTCAATGAAAGAATTGATGGGATAAATAATTTAATAGATTCTCTGATCGCTACGGTACAGCGAATTTCATCTCAATTGCGTCCGCCAATTCTTGATGATCTTGGTTTAATTCCAGCGATAGAATGGGAAGTTTCCCAATTTTCAAAAAGAACTAATATTGTTACTGATCTAAATGTTTTTGTAGATGAAATTAATTTTAATAAAAATACATCGACGGTTATTTTCAGAATATTGCAGGAGTCACTAACAAATGTAGCTCGTCATTCAAAGGCAACCAGAGTTAATATTAATTTAGAAAAGACAAACGGTTATTTCCAGATGATTGTTCAGGATAATGGTGAAGGAATTCCAGAAGAAAAACTTAGTGATCCACATTCCATAGGTTTAATTGGAATGAAGGAAAGAGCTTTTTCAATAAATGGAGAACTCCTGATCGAATCTTCTGAAAAGAAAGGAACAAAAGTAATTCTTCAAATACCAATTAATGAGGTAAAAAATGATTAGAATTTTAATTGCCGATGACCACGCCGTTGTGCGTGAGGGTTTAAGAAGAATGATAGAAAATGATAATGAACTTAAAGTTGTTGCTGAAGCTGAAAATGGTATTGAAGTTTTACAACGAGTTCGATCGAATAATATTGATGTTGTAATTCTCGATTTATCTATGCCTGAAATGAGTGGTCTTGATTGTTTGAAGCAACTAAAAATTGAGTTTCCAGATTTGCCTGTTTTAATTTTCAGTATGCATCCAGAAGAACAATATGAACAAAGAGTACTTCAAGCCGGTGCAAATGGTTACTTAACTAAAAGAACTAAACCTCTCGATTTTGTACAAGCTATTAAAGATGTTTATCGTGGTAAAAGATTAATGAGTGAGGAACTAAAAGAAAGAGTCATTAAAAGCAAAGGAAAGCTTGAAGCACCTCACTTAAGATTATCAGATAGAGAATTTCAGGTATTAAAATTAATTGCAAAAGGTTTGCGAACGAAAGAAATTGCAAACTATTTAAAGATAAGTGATAAAACCGTTACTACTTACAAAATGAGAATTCTTGATAAGTTGGGTTTATCCAGCAATTCTGAAATTGTAAGGTATTGTGTTGAAAATAATATTGAGTTTGATGCATAAATTATTCCGAGATTTTTAGAAAGGTTTTCGTTTTCAACCAAAAATTTACTCCATTTTATGATTTTTTTAATTAAAACACATTGAAAGGCAAATCTGACAACTCTTTCAGCCCCAGCTTACTTACATTCTTTAATCGTAATCTTAAGTTAGCACCAGAAATTGTGAGGTGAAAAATGAAAGAAAACATTTTGAAAAATAACAAGGAGGTGAAAGAGTTGTTAATCTATACAGCTCTTTTAATTCTTTTATTGGTCTTAATGGTAGTTATTCCATAAAGAGTTTCCCACCTCAGCTCTCTACTCTCTTATTCAATAGAGCCCGCCGCCTGCACGGGCTCTAACTTTTTTAAAACCTAAAAGTAATATCTGTGCAAAGCAGCTATTAGAAAGTTGATTAATACAAGAGTCTTTTCAATGTAACTAAGTTTAATAAATTTGTGGAAATATGTTCTGAATTCTTCTTCATTACTTGCATTCTTTAATTTTTTTGAAACAGGAATAAGTAAGGCAAAAATCAAAAACATTATTATTAAAATTATTACTTGTTTTGTTGTTAGCCAGTGGTTTGCTTTAAATTCAAAGAAATGATAAATGGGTGAAATTATTACAAGGAGAATACCAGTTAAAATAATTCCAGTAGACCCAATAATTCCAGTTAAATTGGTCAAGGAAAGAAGCTTGTCAAGAACAAAGTCTCTTAATGTTTTTTCATTACAATTTTTCACTGATTTAATAAGATTAATTTCAACAGGAAAAAATCCGAGCCAGATAACGGCAGATAAAATGTGCAGTATAAAAAATACTGGATAAATTTGATATATGGTCATTTTAACTCCAATTTTTTCAAAGATATTCTTTTAGAATTTTTATTTCATTGTATCAAAATTTCCATTCAGTTAAGTTAAATAAAAACGGAGGGTATATGAACAAACTATTTACATTAATTCTGGTTCTGTTGAGTTGTGAACTCTTTGGTGTTCCAAGATTTGCGTTAATGCGAGGTAATCAATGTCGTGATTGTCATTTTAATCCAACTGGAGGAATTATAAGAAATAAAGATGGCTGGACTTAAGGGAAAAATAACTTGAGAGTTTTTCGTTCAAATACTGCAGGATTAAATCCTTTTATTAATGAAAATATTTCAATCGGTTTGGATTTCCGTTATCAATATCTCTATTCACAGGAGTTGAAGAGAAGTGACTTTCAAAAGATGGCTGCATCGATATATAGTAACTTAAATTTGAGCGAAGAAATAAATTTCATTACGAAGTATGATTTCTACCGCGGATATTTTGAAGGATTTGGAGTATTGAATGTTTTGCCATTTGAAGGTTATTTGAAAGTCGGAAGTTTTTATACAGCATTTGGAATTAGATTAGATGATCACAAAGCATATACAAGGAATGGTGAAGCCGGCGTGCTTTCTACAAGTGCGGCTTCGGAATTAATTTTTGAATCGGGTTATTCTCAAACAGGTATTGAAGCGGGATTTTATCCAAATGAATCAGTTTTTTTCAGTCAGTGCAGGACAAAGCTATTTCCCATTTAGAAGTGACTTATCGTACATTGGAAGAATTGAATTTACCCCATCGATTAATTCCTTAAATTTTTTAGCGGGCGCATCTTATGGAATTTTTAGAAAACCTAATGAAATTTCTCCATTCAGTTTTAAATCTTTTTTTGGTGGAATTGGGAATCAGAAATTTTCAATTCTTGGAGAAGCAGTTTTAGCAAAAGATTATGTTGCAGAAGATCAATCTTCCTTAGCGTTGATGGTAGAATCATCCGTAAGAATTGATTTTGTTGTAAGATATGATAGAGCTATTCTAGATTTGAAAAACAAGACCAACTACAATTCTCATTTAATTCTAGGATTCGATTTATTCCCCTATAGTTTTATCGAATTAAAACCACAATATAGATTCAATTTTGAAAACCCAAAGGTTGAGAAAAATAACAGTTTTGTATTGCAATTTCATTTCTGGTATTGAGATATAAAATTCATCAGGGAGATGATGAGTCCAGCAAAAAAAATTTTAGATTGTAAATTTATTCACCTTCCCGATGAACCCTCTCAATTGAGAAAGCAGGAACACAAATGGAAATGTATTCAACATTTTCTTCAAATGGATTCGAGTAACGAACTTTTGCACCTTTTCTAACAAGAATACTTTCACCTGCATTTAAAATTATTTTCTCGACATCAATCTCAATCATTTTTTTACCTCTGATTACAAAAGTATATTCATCAAATTCTGGTACTTGAAAAGGTTCTTTCCATCCAGCTGGTGCAATCATGTGAGCAATGCTAATTTCGTTCGTTCCGGTTGATGGAATTCCAAAATGTTCTTTTATAATCTTTCCATCATTTGTTGGTACTTGAAAAGGATTTCTTTTAATAATGTATTTCATAACTATTCCTTTCAATTCATTAGTTCATACAAAATAATATAATTTTTATCTTTGATAAATATTCAGGTTCAAAATGAGATTCGAGAATTTTAGATACAAAAACAACAAGCTTTACTGCGAAAACATAGACTTAGAAGAATTAGCCAGCTTCATTGGAACACCTTTTTATGTATACAGCAAAAAATCGTTTGTAGATAGATACAAATCATTTTATCAAGCTTTTAGTGATATTGAACACAAAATTTTTTATGCAATTAAAGCTAACTCAAATCTCACTGTGATGAAGATTTTTTATTCATTGGGTTCAGGATTGGATGTAAATTCTGGCGGTGAGTTATTCCGTGCATTGAAGATTGGTGCAAATCCAAATAACATTCTCTTTACAGGAGTTGGAAAAACTGAAGAAGAAATTTTGATGGGATTGAGAAATGAAATTTTCTTATTTAAGATTGAGTCATTCCAGGAATTAGAATTGATTAACAATCTCGCAAAAAAAGAGAATAAAGTTGCAAGGATTGCAATTCGAGTAAATCCAAATGTTGATCCCAAAACTCATCCGTATATAACGACTGGTCTTTATGAAAGTAAATTCGGAATTAGTCAAGAAGACGCAATTGAAGCATTTAAATTGGCAAAAAGTTTAAGCAATCTCGAAATTACTGGCATAGATATGCACATCGGTTCGCAGATAACTGAAGTTTCGGCATTTAAAGAAGCGGTTACACTGATGAATGAGTTGATTTTTAAATTAAGAAAAATTGGAATTCAAATATCTCATTTTGATGTTGGTGGTGGACTTGGGGTTCAATATAACGATGAACCTGTTCCTGATGTTTTTGATTATGCAAATGCAATTAAAGAAGAACTGAAACAAAGTGAGTGTAAAATTTTATTTGAACCAGGAAGATATTTAACTGCCGATGCAGGTGCTTTAATGACAAAGACATTGTTTACTAAATATCATCGCGATAAAAAATTTTTAATAGTCGATGCTGCCGTTAACGATTTATTGAGGCCAGCTTTTTATAATTCCTATCATCATATTCTTCCAGTAAAAGAATCAAATCACGATATTGTGAATTATGATATTGTTGGTCCAGCTTGTGAAACCGGCGATTTCTTTGCGAAAAATAGACAATTTGTTGAAACTTACCAGGGTGAATTGATTGCAATTATGTCCGCTGGTGCTTATGGCTTCTGCATGTCTTCAAATTATAATTCAAGAAGAAGAGTTGCTGAAGTGCTGGTTGATGATAATAAATTTTATGTGATTAGGGACAGGGAAAGTTTTGAAGACTTAATCAGAAATGAAAAAATTATAGATGAATTCTTTGGTTCTGAACTTTAATCACTTAGTAAAAGTTTACAATTAAAAAAGGAGAATAATCATGGTTAAAAAAATTCAAGTAATTTTAGTTCTGCTTTGCTTAATTATTCTAAGTGGATTTTCGTTTGATAAGAAAAAGTTCGAAAATTTTTCTTTGAAAGATGTAAATGGTAAAGAATACTCACTACAGGATTTCAAAAATTCAAAAGCAATTGTAATAATTTTCATATCAACAAGATGCCCGGTTTCAAATGATTACAATTCAAGAATGGAGAATTTATCTCAGGAATATAAAGATAAAGGTGTTGCCTTTATCGGGATTAATTCAAACAAAGAGGAATCTGTTGAAGAAATTAAAGAACATGCTAAAAAGAATGGACTTAATTTCCTGATACTCAAAGATGTTGGAAATAAAATTGCCGATACTTTTGAAGCTTCGTTCACACCTGAAGTTTATGTTCTTAATTCAAACTTTGAATTGTTATATCATGGTAGAATAGACGATTCGAGAAAAATTAAAAATGTTAAGCAGGAAGATTTAAGAAATGCATTGAATGAAATTTTATCAGGCAAAGAAGTTACTGTAAAAGAAACTAAAGCATTTGGTTGCACAATTAAGAGGGTTTAAAATGATTAAAATGAAATCAATCTTTGTTTTGCTTATAATAGTTGGATTAACTTTTTCACTATCTGCTCAATCAAAGAAAAAAATTACAGTTGAAGAAATTGACAAAACAAAACTTGAAAAGTTAATTAAAAATCGGAGGGGGAAAATTCTCTTCCTCAATGTTTGGGCGAGCTGGTGTCCGCCATGCAAGAAAGAATTTCCAGATATCGTAAAACTTGCTGATAAGTATAAGAATAAAAAAGTTGAAATAGTTGGTTTGAGTGTTGATGACAGAGCAGACATTGAATCTGAGGTTATTCCTTTCCTGGAAAAAAACAATCTCAATTTTAAAATTTACATTCATAATTTTGAGAAAGTGGAAGATTTGATCAATTTCTTAAACCCTCACTGGAAAGGAGAAATTCCAACAACTTTTATTTATGATACCAGAGGTGTTCAAAAGAAATTTATAATTGGAATGCGAGATTTTGATTCATTTGATTCGGCAATTAAAGAGGTTTTGAATTCAAGTAAATGAAATGAAACGAAGCGAATTCCTGAAAATTTCAACTCTCTCTTTTGTATTTCCTCCATTAAATGGGATTTTGAGTTCTAATTTACTTCATGCTGATCAGTTTCAGGTTCGTTCAATCATCAAACCTAAACGATTAAAACCAAAAAGTCGTGTTGGAATCATCTCTCCAGCAAGTTTTGTAACTGAGGAAGAATATGAACTAATCGAGAAAAATTTAAATGATCTTGATTTAATTGCAATTCATTCGAAAAATTTATTTAAAAAACTTGGTTACCTTGCAGGGAATGATTTCGATAGAGTTGCTGATTTGCACGAAATGTTTTCAAGAGAAGATATTGATGGAATTATGTGTACTCGAGGCGGCTACGGAACCCCGAGAATATTAAGACTTATTAATTATGATTTAATAAAAAGAAATCCTAAAGTTTTAATTGGTTATTCGGATATAACTTCTTTATTAATTGCAATTTTTACGAAGACAGGTCTTGTGACTTTTCATGGTCCAGTCGGCATTTCAACTTTTAATGATTTTACAAAAAAGTATTTCTATGAAATTTTATTTAAAGGCACAGATTATCTGGAATTTGAATTTCAATCAGAAGAATCAAGCAACTCAGCTACTGGAAATTCTTCAATCGAAGGAATATTAAAAATTAGCGGTGGCAGAACGGAAGGAATTTTAATCGGCGGAAATCTTTCATTAATAATTTCATCAATTGGGACAGAATTTGATTTTGACCCTGCTGATAAAATTCTTTTCATTGAAGAAGTTGGGGAAGAACCGTACAGAATTGATAGAATGTTCACTCAATTAATTAATTCAAGAAAACTTGAAAAATCTAAAGCTATAATATTAGGTAAATTTTCAAATTGTGAAGTAAGAAAAGAAAATCCGGGCTTTAAAGAATCTTTTAATCTAAGGGAAGTTTTGATAGACAGATTAAGTAATCTGGGAATTCCAGTAATCTATGGCCTGCCATTCGGACATATAAAAGATAAGTACACTCTACCAATTGGTACACGTGCGATGATTGATGTTGATAATGAGAAGTTTGCATTGATTGAATCAGCTGTGATTTAGTCTTGTAAACACATGTAATTAAGTAAAATAGAATTAAACTAAATATGGGATTAACGAAAGTAAGTGTTTGCCTTTTGTCATATATACAATTATTTTTTCAAATAAATTATGAGGTTTGCAATGCAATTTGATAAAGATTTACAATCTATTCAGGAAGTAAGGGATCTCTGCAAAAGGGCAAAAGAAGCTCAGCTTGAGTTTAAGCATTACACTCAATCGCAAGTTGATAAAGTTGTTAAAGCAATGGCTGAGGCAGCTTATGAGGCTCGCGAAAAATTAGCCAAGATGGCTGTTGAAGAAACCGGCTTTGGAAATGTACAGGATAAAATCACGAAAAATATTTTTGGTTCTAAGTTTGTTTATGAATCAATCAAAGATTTGAAGACTGTTGGCGTTGTTAATGTCTATGAAAATGGAAAGATAGTTGAGATTGCAGAACCAATGGGTGTGGTTGCCGCACTTATTCCATCAACTAATCCTACTTCAACCATGATTTATAAAGCGTTGATTTCTGTTAAAGCACGAAACGCAATTGTCGCCGCTCCACATCCTGCAGCAGCAAAGTGTACATTTGAAGCTGCAAAAATAATGGAAGAGGCAGCTGTTAAAGAAGGTGCACCAAGAGGATTAATAAACTGTATTTCTATTGCAACAATGGAAGGCACAAATGAATTAATGAGACATCGTGATGTTGCAATAATTTTAGCTACTGGAAGTTCACAAATGGTGCGTGCAGCTTATAGTGCTGGTAAGCCAGCCTATGGAGTTGGTCCTGGTAATGTGCCTGCTTTCATCGAAAGAACAGCAAATATCAGAAAAGCTGTCGCTGATATCTTTACGGGAAAAACATTTGATAATGGTGTTTTATGTTCTTCTGAGCAGGCAATTGTTTGTGATAGACCAATAAGAGAAAAAGTCATCGAAGAATGCAAACGAAATGGTGGTTATTTTATTAGTGCTGAAGAGAAAAAAATGCTTGAGCGTGTTTTAGTTCGTGATGGAAGAATTAATCCAGAAATTGTTGGGCGTGCTGCGCCAGTTATTGCTCAAAAAGCTGGATTTAATGTCCCGCCAAACACTCGTGTTCTGATTTGTGAATTGAATTCAGTTGGCAAACACGAGCCACTTTCAATGGAAAAACTTTCTCCAATACTTGCCTTCTACACAGAAGAAGGTTGGTTGAATGCCTGTCATCGTTGCATTGATATTCTGGAATTTGGCGGACTTGGTCATACGCTTGTAATTCATTCTAATGACAAAGATATAATTATGAAATTCGCACTTGAAAAACCGACATTCAGAATTTTAGTAAACACAGTTGCTGCACTTGGGGCCGTAGGCTATACAACTGCGCTTTATCCATCAATGACCCTGGGTCCAGGTACCTGGGGTGGTTCAATCATCTCTGAAAATGTAACTGCTAAACATCTACTCAATTATAAAAAACTTGCCTTCGAAACTAATCCAATGAATCCAGATTCTGGTGGAAGTTTGAATTCATTCGCTGGATCTGCGTTTGTTACACAATCTCACTCGGAAAGACAATCAACAGGCTGGATTCAAGAGATAGAAGAGAGAATGAGAATTCGAGCTGGTAATCCTCCAATAAAAGAATCTTATACCTACGAAAAAGGGAAATACCCAACTGCTCCAAAGGGAAAGACACTCGGTACTGGAATTTATGAAGAAGAAATAGAAAAGATTATTAGAGAGTTTAAGAAAACTTAATCGATTAGTTTTAAAAATGACCTCTCACGAGAGAATTTTAGCGGCAATGCGATTTGAAATTCCCGATCGCGTGCCGCTTATGTGTCAGATGAGTATTGGACACATGCTTCAACAATTGCCTGATGTCTCACCTGTTAAATTCTGGTTCGATGTCGAAACTTTTGCCAATGGTCTTATTAAACTTCGTGAACTATATAATTTTGATGGAATACTTGTAAGCTTGCATGGTCATTTCAAAAACTGGAAAGAAATTTACTCTAATCGAGAACAACAGGGCGATAAAGAAATTGTCTACCTTGATGACAGAAAATTAATCTTCACCAGAGAGGATTTACCATTTCCAGAATTTTATCAAGAGCGAGTGTTTCCTTCCATTGATGATTTTGAGATAACAACCATCCCTAATGAAATTGATTACATTCCAGTTTCGGGTGGTCTTCACTTCAGAATTGACATGAATAATAAATTTGAAATTTTTGATGTGATTTATGAAAAAGTTGGTGATGAATTTTCAATTCACGGTGAGATTACATCTCCATTTGATTACTTACTTGATTTATTGGGTTATGAAAATGCTTTAATTGCTTTAATTGAAAATCCAAATAAATGTCAAAGTATTCTGCAGAAATTTACAGATGGAATCAAAAAACTTGCTGAAGAAATGTGCAAGAAAAAGATAGATGCGATAAAGATTTCTTCACCATTTGCAGGTGCTGGATTTATTTCACCAGAGTTTTATAAAAAATTTGTCTTGCCTTTTGAATCACAAATAATTTCTGCAATCAAATCAAGAGGAAAATTTGTTTACACGCATACCTGCGGGTCAATCGGCGATAGATTGGAACTTATGATTGAATCAGGAACTTTGGGACTTGAGTGTCTTGATCCACCACCACTTGGCAATGTTGAATTATTTGATGCAAAGAAAAGATTGGGCAGGAATGCTTTCATTAAAGGAAACATTGATTCAGTAAACACATTACTTTATGGTGATAGAGATAGAATAATCAAAGATGTAAAAGCGATAATTGAAATCGGGAAAGAAGGTGGTGGATTTCTTTTAAGCACTGCATGTTCAATTGCACCGCTCGTGCCAAAAGAAAATATTCAGCTTTTGAAATCCCTGGTTGAAGAATTTGGCAAATATTGAATTAATTCTACCGAGTAGCTATCGAATTAAATCTATATGAAATATTTATAACCCCATAACTTTGATTTAAGTTTAGTGCACTATTTTTTTGGTGGATTTTTGGTATTGCATATCCTATCAAACTCCCAACAACAGAACCAGCAAGAATATCTGTCGGGAAATGTTTACCAGAAAAATATCTTAGTAATCCTGTACCAGTTGCAAGTGTAAGTGAACCTATCCAGACGAAAGTATTCAATTTTTTATCATCACTGTAATTCGAAAAAACTTCAGAGAAAAAAACAGCAGATGCAAATGATACTGATGTATGACCTGAGAAAAATGATTTTCGAGTATCGGGATCGATCTTTATTGAAGCTGGAACATTGGGATTATAAGCAATTGGTCTAAAACGTTCAGTCAGATTTTTTGTGAGATTTGTAATTCCATTTGTGATGAGTAATGTTTCGAGATACATAAACCCAATTGTTTGTAAATCTTCTTTTGTCTCATTGTTTGTTAAAAAAACAATTGCTGGCAAGCTGACCGAAGTTATTAATAATACATCACTAAGTGTACTCAATTCTTTTGAGTAGAATTTTGTTGCACTTCTATCAAAAGAATTTATCTGGCTTTTATCAAGATTATTCAAATCATTTATTGTAAATGACGCATTTTTGCTTGTGAACATTGATGCGAGAAACAAACCACTCCCAATTGAACCGGTTAGTAATTCAGTTTTTATATTCAGTTCATACTTATTTTGTCCATTTGCTGATTTCTCAAAAAGATTAAATATAAAAACCAGAGTAATTAAAATTGTGCAAACTTTTTTTATCATCATTATCACTCAAAATTTTTATTTAAAAATACTCAATAATTAAATGAAATTATCAAACTTAATCTAAAAATTGTTAATCTTTTATTATCAAATAGAAATCTCTATTTTGAATTTAGAAAATTTCAATTGTGGAGGAAAAAATGGATCACAATGGTTATATAACAAGCGAAATACATGATAAAATTTGTACAATTAAATTTTTCAGTCCAAAGGGGAACTCATTGAATTCTGGATTTTTATTTAGATTGATGAAGGAGTTCAGTGATGTTGATCAAAATGACGAAATTAACGCAGTTATACTTAGAAGTGAGGGTGAAGGTGCATTTTGTGCCGGGGCATCTCTTGATGAGTTATTAGCAATTGATAGTTATGAAAAAGCCAAAGATTTTTTCTATTCTTTTGGTAAAATGTTGAATACGATAATCTGTTGTAGTAAGCCTGTTATTGCTCGAGTTCACGGCAAAATAGTTGGAGGAGGAGTTGGACTTGTGAGTGCCTCTGATTATGCAATTGCGACCAAAAACGCATCAATCAGGTTTAGTGAACTCTCACTGGGTTTTGGACCATTTGTTATCAGTCCATTTGTCATTCGAAAAATCGGATATTCTGCTTTTGCTTCTATTTCTCTTGATACTGAATGGAGAGATGCAGAATGGGGAAAAAATTATGGACTCTACTCGAAAGTTGTCGATAACCCTGATGAAATGGATAAAGAGATAGAAAATCTTTCAAAATCATTTGCAAAAACTAATTTAACTACATTGCAGAAAATGAAGTCAATCTTCTGGACAGATACAGAAAACTTTGAACAGCTTATCAACGAACGATCCGAAATCAGTGCTCGTTTAGTTCTTAATGAAATTACAAGCGGCAGGCTTCAAAAAATTTTTAAGAAAGAAGAGTGAGGAGTTAACAGAATAAATGAAATTTAATTTATCTCTCCTTTTAATCTTAACAGTCTTGTTTTTTATTCAATGTTCACAATCAAAAAATCCTTTGCCAGATAAAGTAAATAATCTTCGACTTGTGAAATTAGTTGAGGGTGAAGAAGCCAAGAAGTATATCAATAAACTGCATTTTCAACCAGTAACAGAACATGAGAATTACATTGGATTCTATGAAGACCTTTCAGGCAGCGCAATAGTTTATTTAACTCTTTATCCAGATAAAGAAAAAGCTTTGAATGACTTCCAGAAAATGACAAAAAAAATTTCGCCAGAAAATTCAATCTTCACTTCACCAGAATTTTTTACTTATCGAAGTGAAGTAATCTATAAATGCACAGGAATGGGAATGCTTCATTATGTTTTTGTGAAGAATAAAGGTTTGTACTGGATCTCAGTGGATTTTTATTTAGCAGATTCCTTCTTTAAAAATTTCTATCAACTTGCATCCTGAACAACAATTATAATTTTTATATCGGCATGGAAAGAGCATTAGCCAATATTATATTGAGAACTGTAATTTTTATAGCGACTATTCTCTTTGTTCAATTATATTTTGCTAATAGATTTCGTGAGTCTCTAATTTCAATGAATCGCATAAAGTCTGATGGTTTTATAGCTAAATATTTATTCTTCTTTATTTTAATTTTTGATGTTTTCCCATTGATAGGATTTGGAAATGGTATTTACAACTTAATCTTCCCCGAAGAATATATAAAACTGCCTAAGTCAATTTATATTGATTATTTGATAAGAATTCCTTCTTGGATGGTTAATGTTTTAATAGCTCAAATTGTTTTAATCTTTGCTCCAATTGATGTGATAATTTTTATTGTTCAAAAAGTGAAGAAAGAATTCGGCGAAAAATTAAGAAGACTATCACCAAAGATTTTATTTTATTTAGTGTTGTTTTTTCTTGCTTATATTCCTTTAAGAATTTATTATGAATCCAGAACAATTGAAGTAGTTGAAAGAGTTTATAAAATTGATTCATCGAAATCTGATTTAAAAAATTTCAGAATTGTATTTATATCTGATATTCAGGCTGATCGGTTCAACACAGAAAATCGTGTAAAAAAGTATTTCGATAAAGTCAATGAGTTGAAACCAGATATTGTACTCGCTGGTGGAGATTTTGTATCGGGGGATAGTGAATATATTCCTATCGTCGCAAAACTCGCAGGAAAGATTAGTTCAAATTATGGGGTTTACTCTTGCATTGGTGATCATGACTTCTACGCATTTGAAAAATATTATTGGAAAAGTCTCGCAAGAGTTAAACAGGAACTTTCAGAAAATAATGTTCAGATGATTGATAATGGAAATTTAATTCTTAACATCAATAATGCGAAAATCAAAATTACATTTTTATCGAATACTTATGTAAAATCTTACGATGAATCAATTCTTGATTCACTCGCAAATTCCAATAATGAAACAGATTTCAAAATTTTAGTAACTCATCAACCTGAGGAGAAAATTGCTCATAAAGCCAGTGTACTTGGTTATAATTTATATTTATCAGGACATACTCACGGAGGGCAGGTTAATTTTTTGTTTCCGTTCACATATCTCACACCTGTAATGTTTGAAACCAAATTTGTTTGTGGTGATTTCTGGTTTGATGGAATGTTAATGATTGTGAATCGTGGACTCGGAATGTCTTCGATGCCTTTTAGATATCACGCAACACCCGAAGCATCATTGATCATTTTAAAATCAAAAAAATAATTTTTTTCAGAATAAGTTGTATTGCACCGTCATCGCAAGACCCAGAAGCGTTTTCTGTTCTCCGATTTTTTGAACAGAGAAAGTTAAACCATAATAAATTTCGTTCTCGAGATAATAGAGGAATGCACTTGATAGAGTATGATTAACCGTCAGCTTAGTAATTTGATAAGGTTTAACTGTACTTAATTGGTAATTAGTTACAAAATTTATTCTATTGCTTAATTCATAAATAAAATCAACCCCGAAATTCATAGACATTTGTCTGAAAAAGAGTGAATCCATTGGGGTAAAGAATTCAAAGTTACCGTTGATTTGAAATCTCCAGCTGAGAGGATAACTATACCTTCCTGAAATACTAAGATTTGGTGAACCGGCTTTTGATTTATCTGAAGTACTAAGAACAAATTTAGAACCAATGTTTACATCATAACCAAAATATCTGTTATTAACCTTTTCGTTGATATTAAACAAGACCTGACGAATTCTTAGAATTCCAATTGCTCCAATATGATTGCCAACTAACATTCCACTTGATCTTATTTCATTTTCAATATCGAAGAGCCAGAAGTTCTCGTAAGTTTCGCCGTAGATATTTACATATTCAAGTCTTCTATCTATAATATTTGCGATTTTAATCATCGTAGATTGTGGAAGATGATCTGTGATAATGCCTTCCTTCAAAAGGTGTTCTTCGATTCTTACTGCTTTTGCGAGTGCTGTTGCATCGATGTACCGTCCATATCCAGCACCAAGAGTTAAATTTGAAGCAATTTGCTTGTAATAATCGAGATGTGTTAATTCAATTCCAGCAAATGCAAATAAATCTCTTTCATCCCAGATATATTTTCTTGCACTTGATGAGATAACGACTGAGTGTTGATACTGACTGAAATTTTTCCCACCAGTCAAATTTGCATCAAAGAACCAGGCGAAAGGAAGTGAAGAGTAGAATTGTCTATAAATTAAACCTGCTGAGGCAGCATTATTTGTCACTGAATCTCCAACCTGATTCCAATTCCAATAGCCATTAGCTCTCAAAAGTTTTGCCTGACTAATAGGAACTTGATAATCTTCAATTTTGACATTTTGAGCATAAACGATGGAAGTGAATAAACATAGAAACAAAAGAAGTTTTTTCATTCAGATTCCTTTCGCTTTGTAATTTGGTGCAATATAATAATTAAATATTGCAAGAGTAAAAGAAATAATATGTTTAAGTTCACTCCATTTACTATTTATTCAGTCTTTTACCTTTCATAAATTACCTATATGAAATCACCATTTGACTTACAATTTCAAAACAAAAAACTGGATGCAAAAATTGTTGCAGCACTGGAGAGAATTTCTGAAGCTTTCAGAGTTTTGCTTTGGGAAAAAAGTAAAGTTATTAAACTGAGTCCAATCCAGATTCAAATTCTTATTTTTCTTAAAAATCACGAAGCAAAGTATTGCACAATAAATTCTTTAACCGACGAGTTTAATATGACGGCTGCAACAATAAGTGATGCAGTGAGAGTTTTGAGAGAGAAAAAGCTTGTCACAAAATCAAGGAGTAAGGAAGATAAACGAGTTTATTACCTGAGCATTACACAAAAAGGCAAAAAAGTGGTTGAAGAAAATTCCAATTTTATTCAATCATTACTTGAAGCAATTGAAATACTCGGGGAAAAAGAAAAAGAAGAATTTTTCAGATCGATTATTAAAATAATCTCTAATCTCAACCAGAAAAATGTTGTCCTTACAAAAAGAATGTGTTTCACCTGCACTTATCTCAGAAAAGAGAATGGAAGTTTTTATTGTGAATTACTGCAGATGAAATTAAACTATAAAGATTTGCGTATTGATTGCCCCGAACATAATTCAATTGAGTCAAACTAAAACTTATTTCTTCTCCAGGAAAATTATTTAGTAATCCGGGATTTCATTTTATTTCGGGATAGTAGATTAGTTATAATTTTTTTCCTTGCAACTCTTGTAAAGTTATAAGTGGTCAGCTCAAAAGTTAAATTGTCGAAACTGGATCAATATCAATTACTATTTTTACACCAGAGGTCTTTTTTACTTTTGCCTGAAACTCATTCAGTGCGTTTTTCACAAATTTATGCAAGTAATTTCCATTTGGATCGTAAGACCTGTTACTCTTTATCAAAATATGCCAGCGATATCTGCCGGAAAGCTTTGAAATATAAGCTGGTGCTGGTCCAAGAACTTCGATTATGTTTTTATCAAATTTTAAAAAGTTTCTAAACTCAGTAGATGATCTTTTCACCTGAGGCAGGTTTGATCCTTTGAATTCAATTAATGCTAATTTATAGAAAGGCGGATATTTCGCTTTTTCTCTCTCAATAATTTCTCTTTCATAGAAACCATGATAGTCGTGATTCAAAATGTATTCGAATATATAATGGTCTGGACGATAGGTTTGAATTGCAACTTCACCTTGGAGTTTGCTTCTTCCAGTTCTGCCTGCTACTTGAGCAAGCAACTGAAATGTTTTCTCTGACGATCTGAAATCGGGAATTAACATTGTCGATTCTGCAGAAATTACACCAACAAGAGTTACATCAGGGAAATCGATTCCCTTTGAAACCATTTGCGTTCCAAGCAGCACATCATATTTCCCCTCAGCGAATTCATTCAAGATTTTACTATAAGAATATTTTTTTTGAGTGGTGTCTAAATCCATTCGAACAACTCTAATCCCATGAAGAATTTGTTCAAGTTCATCTTCAACTCTTTGTGTACCAATTCCTTTGTATTTAATTTCAAGACTTCCGCAGACTGGACAGGCGGGTAATTCTTTCTTCGAAAAACCGCAATAGTGACAAACATATTCTTTGCGATAAAGATGATAGGTTAAAGTTACAGAACAATTTCTACATTGTTCTATGTAACCGCAATCAGGACACATTACATAAGTTGCAAAGCCTCTTCTGTTTTGAAGAAGAATTACTTTTTCTTTTTTTTCAATTTTTGATTGGATTTTATCAATCAATATTTGTGAGAAAGATCCAATCATTCGATTTTCTTCTTTTTCTGTTTTGATGTCGATTAGATTGATTATTGGAGGAAGTGCGTTGTCAATTCTCTTTTTCAATTCAATCAAATGGTACTTGTTACTCATTGCATTGAAATAACTTTCAAGCGAAGGTGTTGCAGAACCCAGCACAACAATAGCATTTTCAATTTTTCCACGAAAGATTGCTGCATCTCTTCCGTGATAGTAAGGTGCATTTTCTGATTGTTTATAGGATTGATCATGTTCTTCATCAACAATGATTATCCCAATATTTTTTAATGGAGCAAAAACGGCAGATCGAGGTCCAACTACAATTTGATATTCCTGTTTGATAATCGAACGCCATTCATCAAATCTTTCGCTAGGTGAAAGTTTGCTGTGAAGCACACCGACTTTATCACCAAATTGGTTTTTTATTCTTCGAATAATTTGAGGAGTAAGAGCAATTTCTGGAACAAGATACAATGCCGTTTTACCCTGTTGAATAACTTTATCAATCAGTTCAAGATAAACCTGAGTTTTCCCACTAGCTGTGACGCCGTGAATCAAAAAGATATCAAATTTATTTTGATTGATGGATTGTGATATAAATTCAATTGCTTTGTTTTGTTCTTCGGTAAGAATAATCTTTTTCTTTTCTTCCTGATATAACTCAACATATTCACGCTTGACTTCAACTTCAGTAATCTTCACTAATTTTTTCTTTGCAAGAGCTTTTATTATTTGAGAATTGGCTTTAGTTTTTTCAGTTAATTGTTTTAGAGGCATTTTCTTTTCTTTTGAGGTAAAGAGTGCGACAAGTACATTTACCTGTTTATGGGATCTTTTTTCAAGTTGACTTATCGCTTCAGAAAATTTTTCAAAACTTAAATCACATAACTCAACGATTTTTTCGTTCTTGACTTTTACCAGTGGTTTTCGTTTTTCAAGAAATTGAGATGCGAGTCCTTTCTTTTCTAATCGATTTAGATAATATTGAAGATTAGATTGGACTCCTTCTTTTTTAAGTTTTTTTCTTAATTCAGTTAAAGTGTGTTCCTCTTTTTCGGAAAGAATTCTTAAGAGTTTTAAGTAGTTAATTCGCTGTGGTTCGACATTTTTGATTTCTTCAAGAATGTGTTCAGGATCAACAACAATGATTTTTTTTGATTCCACATCTGTTCCAGCAGGAACGGATGCTTGTAGTACCTCACCAAGAGTTGAAAAGTAGTAATCAGCGATCCATCGAGCGAATTTGAGAAATTTTTCATCGAAGAATGGAATTGGATCCAGTATGTCTTCAATTTCTTTTAATTCCTTAATTGAAATTTTTTTTAGTTCTTCTTCGTAGTCTTTTTCGTCAAATATATTAATTATAAATCCTGTTATGATTCGTTTTCCAACAGGGACAACAGCCCTCACTCCAATCTTTGCCTGTTCTCGAAGTTCATCTGGTACGGAATAAAAAAATGATCTTTCAGTTGGAATTGGGAATACTAATTCAACCAATTTTGGTACGCTGATATTCTTTGACATGATTAATGTTTTATTATTGAAATTAATTAACTCTAAATTCTTATAGCTTTATTTTACAATAGCTTTATAAACTGACGAATAGTCTGCATCAGCGTAACCTGATTTAATGGCTTCTTCAATAACCGAATTGAGCGAATGAATAATTGTTGTATTCAGGTTAAGTTGTGATGCGAATTGTTCAATCAATTTTCCATCTTTTAATAAATGTTTTGTAGGGAAATTTGCTTTTGAAAAATCTTCGCTTAATAAAAGTGGAAGTTTACTGTCGAATGTTGGTGCGTATAAAGTACTTTTTCTGAGAATCTCCATAAACACCTGTGGATCTAAATTTGATTTTTTAACTATTCCCAGACTTAATGCAAATGATGGAATCAGCGAAGCGATTAAATTATTGAATGCGAGTTTAATTGCTGCAGCTTTTCCAATTTCACCAATTAAATAAATTGCATTGCTGAATGCTTTAAAGATTTGTTTGCCTTTTTCGTAATGTTCTTGTGTTCCGCCAACTAAAACGATTAAAGTTTTATTTAATATTTGTGGAACACTTCCAAGTACAGGCGCTTCAAAATACTCTGCACCATTTGAGGTAAAGATGTTTTTAAACTCGAGGCTTTCATCTGTTAAAATTGTTCCCATTTGAATGATGGTTTTGTTTTTAATGTTTTGAAGAATTTCAGGCTTAATCATGACTGCTTTAATTGCACTGGCATCTGCAAGCATTAAAATTATAACTTCAGATTTTTGAACGGCATCGAGTGGAGTGGTGGCTATTTCAATTCCTAAATTTTTTAAGTGTTCAATTTTTGATTGAGTTCTGTTGTAAGCAATGACTTCGTTTTTATCTTCTGAAAGTTTTTGAGCGATTGCACCGCCCATTAATCCTGCACCAATTACTGAAATTTTCATTTTTACTCTCCTTCCCTTTTTATGAATTTATCGTTTATCAACTTGTAATAAATGAATAGTTCTGATTCGGCTTCCTGTGAATCAAGTTTGAATTCCGAGACAACTGAATCACGAATTGTTTTTGCGAAGTTGTTCGGCTTATCAATTAAGATTTCAAATCTGGGATGTGTTATATGTAACTTATCTATAAATAAAGTTTCTCCGATCAAATGGCAGGTGAAATGTGTTGTTGCATAGCTTCCAAGCATAATTGAATTTGCTTTTAACTCAATCTTTCCGTTTTCGATCAGGAAATTACCATTCAATGGATTTGGATCATTGGGAATTCCAAATTCAAATCGATTATTTTTTTTGAAGTAGAAATATGGTCCGCCTTCAGTTGAGTATATCCCTTCAATTTTGTTTACTTCGCAAGCTATGAAAGAAAAAGTGAGTAAGATAAAAGTTACAATTAAGTGTTTATGCATCAGAGTTAATCTCCAGAAATTTGTAAAGTTATTTTTCAAAATTAGTAAGAACCATACTATCATTTTTATTTGATAAAGACGATTTTAATTGTTTTTTCAAGTTTTCCGTAGCGTAATTTTATGAAATAAACTCCGCTTGGAAGGTTCATTGAATTTGGAAAAAACTTTATTTCATAAGAACCAGCTGTTTTTATTTCATCCATAATTTTTCCAACTTCCTGTCCAAGTAAATTATAAACGATTATTTTAGTTTGGTCAGAAGTTATAAGTTTATTTTCATCGTCGTCTATGTATTCAGGCAATTCAAATTTCAAAAAAGTTAAACTGGAAAAAGGATTTGGAAAGTTTTGATAAAACACAATTTCTTTAGAATGTTTTTTCTCAACCGAATCTCTTTGTTTGAGATTGATTAAGTTTATCTTACCAGCCTGACAATATTTCAATGCACGTTCTCTTAAATGTCCTCCATCGGTGGTTTGAGTTGTCATATTTGGAATTCCAGCACCAAAAAGTAGAGAGATGATTCCAGATTTTGCTATATCGAAGATGTGATCAAAGATATAATCCAATCTGTTATCCGCGTATTGTAATGGTGTGTTCGGAAGAAGTTCATTTCCAATTGGAATTTGCCATAGAACAATTTTTTTGTTTGTAAAAGAAGAAAGATAGTTTGTAAACATCAAGACTCGAGAAAAGTTAGGCAACGAAGTGTTTGATTTATCCCACCATATTCCATCAAAAACAGCATCTCGGTCTGACCAATCCATAAATATTAAATCATAATCTGTACTTAATTGATTAAAAAAATTTGCTGTATTCCTTGCAAGAGATTCTATATCTAAAAATTTTTCTTCGTTCTCTTTCAGGCTGACTATGTTGCCCCATAAAGATGCATGAAATGCAATCAAACCTTTTTGAGGACAATATTCTCTTACAAGATCAATCATTCTTTTATGCATTCCCACAAGATTATTTTCATATTTTGAATCATTAACGAATGCTGGAATCTGTGATGGTGATTTGTTTTCAATGATGCATCGTTGCTGAAGATATCCAAGCATATCTGGTTCAATATGAAATATAACTTTTGGAGCAAAACTATTTTTTGCTTCCTGACACATTTGGATAAATCGATTCCAGAATTCAGTCATTAGACTTGAATTATTTATCGTGCAATAAATTTTATCATACTCACTGCCGATGCAGCCAAAACTTTCTGGTGCAGTTTGGAATAAGTAAAGTGGAATTACAGGAATATAACCTCGACGATAAGCGTCGTCACAAAATCTTTTAACAAATTCTGAGTACCAATCCCACCATCCCCATGTAATATATTGATAACCCAAATCCCAGCACTCGTTTCCATTGTTTGTTTGCCATGATAGATTGGAAGTGGTTGTGCCAGTTCCAATTGAAAGATATTTAAGCATTCCTTCTGGGATTGGAATTGAATCATACTTTAGAACTCCGACCCAGATTTCTTGAAAAACTTTTTTCCCTGAAAAATCTTCTACAATAACATTGAGTCTTTTTTCGCCAATTGATGAGTTGGATGGGAAATAAATGGTGTTCCCGAAAATTCCATCCTTACTGAAATAATCATTATGATTACCGTCATCGAAAAGTGGAAATTTTAAACCTGTCAAAACTTCGTTACAATCTATCTCTACTTTTTTGATATCATTTAAACCATCACTATCATTTACATTGATTTTTACATTTACCGAGTCACCCGGAAAAAAGTTGTAGCTTGACAGAGTTGAATTAATAATTAATGGATTACCCGAAATTCGTGTAAGAAAAACTTCATCGATAAAAAATTCAGGTTGACTATATCCTCTATTTTCCTGAAAGAGAAGTGAGACTATATAAGAATTTCCATCCAGCAGATGACTTAGAGGAATTTTTACCTGCTTCCATTTATTTGCTTCAACTTGAACATAATCTGTTAGATTTTTCCCATCGGAAAAGTTTTTTCCATCCACTGAAACTTTGATCCAGAAAGATTGACCTCCGCTGTTTCCACCATGAATTGCAAAACAAAGAGTATCGTAACCAGAAGTGTTTAGATTTGCTAAAAAGAGTACAAATCCAGCATATCCGTTTTGATATTGAATCGATATAGAATTTTGACCAGAAAACTTTTGATTGGGATTTTTAAGATTATAGTCAGTATTCCATGAGTGATTTGCATGCCAGTTTTTCCTGTTTAATGAATCTGAATAAATATACAGTGGTTGAGAAAAAATCTGAGTCGAAAACAGAGCT
The DNA here is from genome assembly GCA_964527925.1 of uncultured Ignavibacteriaceae bacterium. Taxonomy (GTDB): domain Bacteria; phylum Bacteroidota; class Ignavibacteria; order Ch128b; family Ch128b; genus Ch128b. The sequence goes on along the minus strand of CAZGQO010000007.1, from coordinate 76,682 downwards.
AAAAAGATAATGGTTTTCATATTAAGTTTTGTAGAATATTTTTAATTTGAACTTAACAAAAATAATTTATGAATTAGAGATGATAGTAAAAACTGATAAAGAAACTATACAGAATTATTTAACTGATGCATCAAATTTTAAGGGTGGCGGCTGTGATGCAGTTTATATCCCTGAAAGTTATGAAGAACTAAGGGATTTATTAAGAGAGGCAAATCATAAAAAAATTCCTGTCACAATTTCTGGTGCCGGTACTGGACTTGTTGGTGGTCGTGTACCGCACGGGGGAATTATAATTTCACTTGAAAAGTTTGATAAAATTTTATCATTCGATAAGGAAAACAAAAAAGTTCGTGTTCAAGCTTCAGTTACACTTGCCAGACTTCAAGAATATCTAAATGAATTTAATTTATTTTATCCGCCTGATCCTACTGAAAGGAATTGTTCTATTGGAGGTACAGCTGCAACTAATGCTTCTGGGTCAAGAACTTTGAAATATGGTCCAACACGAAATTGGATCTCTTCCTTAAAAATTTTTCTTGTCAATGGTGAAATTTTAAATTTGAGTCGTGGTCAAATCATTGCAAAAAAATTAAAATTTGAATTCAGCATAAACTCAAAAGACTATAAAATTTATCTTCCAATTTTAAAGATGCCAGATGTGAAAAATGCTGCTGGATATTATATCAAACCAGATATGGATCTGATAGATCTTTTCATAGGTTCAGAAGGAACACTGGGAGTTATAGTAGAACTTGATCTGAATTTGCTTGAAAAACCTGAAGATGTCATCTCAATGGTAATTTTTTTCGATTCTTTTGAAAGTGCTTATCAATTTGTTTGTGAAGCAAGATCAAAAAACAAAACGGAAAAGTATTTACATGTTGATCCGAGAGCATTAGAATTTTTCGATGATAAATCTCTTGAATTTCTTTCTGATAAATTTCCAAATGTTGGAGATAAAAAATTTGCAATCTGGTTTGAGCAAGAAACCAATTCGATGAATTCGGAAAAAATTTTAGAAGAAGTTTCTGATTTAATTCTCGAATGCAATGGTGATCTGAACAACATCTGGTACGCAACAAATGAAAAAGACATTAATGAAATAAAAGAATTCAGACATGCAATTTCACTTCTCGTTAATGAATATATTGCTCGAAATGATTTGAGAAAAGTTGGGACAGATATTGCTGTTCCTTCATCATACTTTGAGGAATTCTATAAATTTTGCAGAAAAACATGTGAAGATAATAATTTGAAATTTGTAGGATATGGTCACATTGGTAATGACCATTTGCATTTTAATATGCTTCCCAGAGATAAAGAACAAAATGAACTTGCTATAAAGTTGTATCGTGAGTTTTGTGAAAGATCTTTAAAAGCCGGTGGAACAATTTCAGCTGAACATGGAATTGGTAAACTAAAACGAGAATATTTTGCTTTGATGTATCCTGAGGAAGTTATTCTCCAGATGTTTGAAATCAAGCGAACTCTGGATCCCAATCTAATTTTGAATTACGGAAATATTTTTCAAGAAAAGTTTTATGAGAAATATAGACCTTATAAATCTTTTTATCCATATAGAGAAAGATAAACCAATTGAGGGTTCAGGAAATTATCAAAAACAATCTTTCAAAATTAAATGAAGCATTATCTTTATCGGTGTTTCAAATGTAAGAAAGAATTTTCGTCAGATTTCATAGAAGCGAATTTATTTTATCTGTGCCCAGATTGCGGTAAAGCAGAACGAAACAAGCCGCTTGAAGGAGTACTTATAATTAAATATGATTATGACAATCTTAAGAAGAAACTCACCAGAGAAGATTTTTTGAATTCATTGCCAGGTTGTATCTGGAATTTCCCTGAATTACTTCCATTGAAATTTAATCATCACACAAAGGAAATTTTATCAATTGATTCCAATTTACTCGATAGTCTTACATTGAATTGTAACCCACTTATAAAACTAAATTATGATGATTTTAATCTTCTGGTTTTTGATGAGACACGTAATCCAACTTTTTCTTATAAAGACCGTGCAAGTATCCTCGTGGTTCTTAAAGCAATTCAAATGGGAATAACTCAAATTTCAGCAGCATCGACTGGCAATGCTGGTTCATCGATTGCAGGTATATGTGCACGACTTGGAATTAGTTCAAACATCTTTATTCCTAATACTATTCCCGAATCGAAGAGATTGCAAATTCAAAGTTACGGTGCAAATCTTTTTGTCGTCGATGGTTCTTACGATGATGCATTTGATTTATGTCTTGAAATCTCTTCAAGAAAAAAATGGTTTAATAGAAATACAGCATATAATCCTTTGACAATAGAAGGTAAAAAATCGGGTGCTTATGATATTTTTATTTCAACTCGGGGGAAATTGCCAGATAAAATTTTTGTCCCTGTTGGTGACGGAGTGATAATTGGTGGCTTGTACAAAGGATTTTTGGAGTTACTTGAACTTGGACTGATTGAAAAATTACCACATTTAATTGCTGTTCAATCGAGTGGAAGCAATGCTGTGGTTCGTTATTTCAAGACCGGAAAATTTGAACTTTTACCGGCTCAAACTATTGCAGATAGTATTTGTGCTGCCGCTCCAAGAAATTTGTACATGGCTTATGAAGCCATCAAAAATACAAATGGATTTGCTGTTGAAGTTAGTGATTCAGATATCCTTGAAGCTCAAAAAAGAATAATTCAAAAATTTGGAATTTTTGTAGAACCTTCTTCGGCTTCTACTTTTTCGGCTTTCGAAAAAATTAAAAGTTCAAATCAAATTAATGCGAATGATAAAATACTTTTACTTTTTACAGGAAATGGTTTGAAAGATATGCAATCAATAAGTAAGTGGAATGAAGATATTAAACCAAAAAAATATAAAGAATTGTTAGATGTACTTCTCAAATGAGATTAAACTTGATGGAATAATTTTATCGGCAGGTAAATCGGGAAGGATCAGGACTCATAAAGCATTTCTCGAATATGGTGGTAAATCGTTCATTCAAAATTTGCTTGAGAAACTATCTGTTGTTTGTGAAGAAATTGTAATTGTTATTGGCTTCGAGGCAGATTTAATAAGAAGTAAGATTGAAAAATTTAAGGAAAAAGTTCCATTAAAGATTGCTATTAATGAAAGCTACGAACTTGGTATGTTCAGCTCAATTCAATGTGGAATAAGAAATCTTTTATCTAACGATTTTCTTTTGATTCAACAGATTGATCAACCAGATTTACCGCTGCAATTTTATAAAGATTTCAAATCACAAATTGAAAAAGAGATTGACTGGTTTCAGCCGAGTTTTCAAAAGATTCCAGGTCATCCAATTATAATCAATGACTACATAAAGAAGTTAATAATAAACGAAACACCAATTATTAGTCTTAGAGAATTGAAGAGGAAATATAAATTCAAAACTAGACTCTGGGATTGTTCATATCATCAAATTCACACTGACATTGATACTTTAGAAGATTATCACAAGTTGATTGAGGAGAATAAATGAAAGAAATTTTTCAGAAAGTCATAGAACTTCTTAATCAGAACAAGACATTTGTTCTCACTACCATTGTAAAAGTCGAAGGTTCGACTCCAGGTAAACTTGGATTTAGAATGATTGTTCTTTCTGAAAATGAAACTTATGGAACTGTTGGTGGAGGAATGATTGAACGGGAAGTAGTCTTCGAAGCTTTGAGACGGATGAAATCTCCGGAAAATGGTGTGGTTGAATACTTACTTTCTGGTGATGCGCCAGTTGAAAAAGAAAGCGCAAAAGTTTTGAAAATGAGTTGCAGCGGAAGATGCTGGATTCTTTATGAAGTTTATGGAAACTTACCTCAGGTTTATATTTTTGGCGGTGGACATGTTGGACAAGCGTTACTCAAACAACTTAGCTTATTGAATTATCATAAAATCTTAATCGACAATCGACCCGAATTCGCTAACAAAGAGAAAAATCCTTATGCAGATGAAATTATTTTTTCTGATTACATTGAGTATGCTTCAAACTTTAATCCCCCTGAAGAAGCATTCATTGTGATTATGACCCATGGTCACCGATACGATTTCGATATTTTAAAAAAAATCTATGAGAGAAAATTAAATGTGAGATATATTGGTGTGATTGCATCGAAAAGCAAAGCTCAGAAATTGAGAAATGAACTAATTCATGAATTTGGTAAAATTGATTTAAGTAAGCTTCATTCTCCGATTGGACTTGATATAGGTGGCGAGACTCCACAGGAAATTGCATTGAACATTGCTGCTGAACTTCAAGCAATTCTTTACAACAAAACTGAATTGAATTAGAAAGTTTTAAAACTATTTAATAATTCTTTGTGATGAAAAAGAATCACAATTCTGATTGTAAATTAATAGAATGAAAAATTTCAACAATTTGATTGTAGCAGCTTTTAATTACAATGGATGAATTAGTAGATATAATTGACGGTTGGATATTTATAAAGATTTGAAACTTAACTAACTAATGGTTTTTAATGATCATGACAAAAATATGTTGATAAAACCTAAATCAATCACTTGTATTAATAGTGAAACAGCCATATCTTGAAAATTAAAAATGAAGAATTTCTATGCCTGATGAACTAAGAAAATTTCTTGATGAATTTGAAAACCATTTTCGTAACCTCTATGTAAGTAATTCAATTGCCTACTGGAACGCATCAATAAATGGAACAAAAGAAAACTGGGAAGAAGTTACAAAAACTCAACTGGATTTAATTAAACTTTTCAGAGAAAAAAAGTATTTCCAGATTATACAAAAATTTTATAACCAGCTGGATAGTCTTGATCCCATTGTTCAACGGCAGGTAAAGATTTTATATAACGAATTCCTTCCCAATCAATATGATCTCGATAAACTTGAAGAGATTACTCGAATTCAGAACAAAATTGAAAATGTATTTTCAACATTTAGAACTGTATATAATGGAAATGTGCTGACCGACAATGAAGTTGATGAGTTTCTAAAGAAAGAAACTGATTCAAGTATTTTAAGAGAAGTATGGGAATCGAGTAAAAAAATTGGTGAACTAATCGCCGATGATATTTTACAACTCGTTAAACTTAAAAATGAACAGGCGCAAACTTTTGGATTCAAAAATTATCACGAAATGAGTTTGGTATTATCTGAACTTGTTCCAGAAGAGCTTGATAGTTTTTTCTCCAAACTTGAAAAAGATACAACATCAAAATTCAAAGAATTTAAAAACATTATCGATTCTGATTTGGCAAAGAGATATAAAATTGGAATTGATGAATTAATGCCCTGGCATTTTCAGGGAAGGTTTTTTCAGGAAGCACCTGCAATTTATGCGATTAACTTTGATAAATTTTATCTAGATAAAGATCTTGTTGATTTGACTCGAAAATATTTCAAAAGCGTAGGGTTGCCCATTGATGATTTATTAAGTCGGAGTGATTTATTTGAAAAACAAAATAAAAATCAACATGCCTTTTGTATTAACATTGATAGAAGTGGAGATATTCGAGTTTTAAGTAATGTTAAACCAAATGTTGATTGGATGGGAACATTACTTCATGAATTTGGTCATGCAGTCTATGATAAATTTATTAATCCTGATTTACCTTTTGTCTTACTGGATATAGCTCACATCTTTATCACTGAAGCAATTGCCCAATTATTTGGAAAATTAGCAGTTCATCCCGTCTGGATTAAAGAAGTTTTTTCTCTTGGTAATGATGAACTTAATGGTGTAAAACAACCTGCCATTTTCTATACTAAAATAAATCAAATCATTTTTGCTCGATGGGTTTTTGTGATGTATCACTTCGAAAAAGAACTCTACGGAAATCCTGATTCAGATTTAAATTCTTTGTGGTGGGATCTTCACTGGCAATATCTTCTCTTAAATAAACCTGAAAATCGAAACAAACCAGATTGGGCAACAAAAATTCACATCGCCACCTCTCCTGTTTATTATCATAATTACTTACTTGGCGAAGTATTTTCATCCCAATTAAACTACAAACTTCACAGAGAAATTTTGAATAATGAAAATCTATGGGAAGATGTTTTGATCAACAGACCCGAGATAGGTGAATATTTGATTGAAAATCTTTTCAAATATGGTGCATCTATGCACTGGAAAGAAGTGATAAGAAAATCCAGTGGAGAAGATTTAAACGCAAAGTATTATTTGAATCAGTATTTAACCTAATTAAATAAAATTTACTCGTCTGAGAACTTCTCACCTAATTTGTAGTTTCTAAAATATTCACGAACTGATTATTTTATGGTTAGAACTTTATTTTTAAAAAATCAGGAACAACCGATGAAAATACTTACAGAAAAAATTGAAATTCACACTCGTGGAAATACTGATATAATTGATGTAACCAACAAAGTACAGGAATTAATTACCCAGAGTGGATTAAAAGAAGGAAGTGTATTAATATTTGCTTCCGGTTCTACAGCTGGTATAACAACTATAGAATATGAACCTGAATTATTGAAAGATTTACCAGAGCTTCTGGAAAAAATTATTCCATCGAACCGTCCTTATCATCACGATAAAACCTGGGGCGATGGCAATGGATATGCACATTTGAGAGCCTCATTACTTGGTCCATCACTGCAGGTTCCATTTTCAAAAGGTCATCTTCTTCTTGGAACATGGCAGCAAATCGTTTTCATAGATTTTGATAACAGGTCAAGACAAAGAAAAATAATCGTTCAAATTACAGGAGAATAATTGTGAAAAGAATTATCACTCTATTCTTTTTGTTCATTCTATTATTTTTTATTGTAACTGAAATCATTGCCTGGGGTGGGGTAGGACACAGCTTAATTAATCGAAATTCTACCAGACATTTTCCAGACGAAATGGCTGGTTATAAATTATGGTCAGAATTTCTTGCTTTGCATGCCTCTGATGCAGACTATCGAAAAGGTTCTGATCCAAATGAAGGCAACAAGCATTATATCGATATTGATAATTATCCTGAATTTCTTGCAGGAAATTTCCCTTTCTCTATTGATACTTTAATAAATCGTTATGGCTGGAATTATGTCTGGCAGCAGGGGATTTTACCATGGGCAACCAAAAATACTCTTGACTCTCTAACTGTTGCTCTTCAAAATCACGAGTGGGATAAAGCAAAATTACTTGCTGCTGATCTTGGTCATTATGTTGCCGATGGTCATCAACCTCTTCACATAACAAGAAATTATGATGGTCAATTTACAAATCAGAGAGGAATACACTCCAGATATGAAACTCAGATGATAAATCAATTTCAAAATGAACTAACATTTTCTACTGAAACAATTCAATATGTTTCTGATCCTGTTAGTTTTATCTTTGATTATCTTTTTGAATCCTACTCATTTCTTGATGATTTACTAAGAGCTGACAGTTTAGCTAAATCAATTGCTGGAAATACAAACAGTACAACTTATTATAATTCTCTCTGGCAGCAAACTAATGTTTTTACAAAGTATCTTTTCAAAAAAGCAAGCGTGAGATTGGGTTCTTTGATCTATACAGCCTGGTTTAATGCAGGAAGTCCCCAACTTCCACAAACACTTATCGAAGAACTTAGTCTGGTTCCAACCAAGTTTACTTTGTATCAGAATTATCCCAATCCATTTAACTATTCAACTCAAATTAGATTTTTCATTCCTGATAATCTCGTTGGTAAAAATTATGTACTTAAAGTAACAGATTCATTAGGAAGAGTTATAACTGAGTATTCCAATTCGATTAATTCCTCAGGGTATCATCAAATTGAATTTGACGCTTATTATCACAAATTGAGTTCAGGGATATACATTTACTCATTAACAATAGACAATCACACAGAAAGCAAAAAAATGGAGTACCTTAAATGAAAAGGTTTTTTGTTTTAATTATTCTAATTTTATCGATTAACAAAATTGCTGAAGCTCAAATTCTGCAATGGACACCCTACTTTGCAACTCGTAACGATGTAATAACAATTGATTATGATGTAACGAAAGGTAATGGTGCTTTAATTGGAGTTTTTCCGATTTATGTTCATACAGGTGTAATAACCAATTTAAGTCGCCATCCCAACGACTGGCGTTATGTAAAAACCACATGGGGTTCTCCAGCAAATCAACCAAGCAATCAATACATTGGAAATAATATCTGGCGAATTACTATTAACATTCCACAATATTATGGTGTCCCCGATTCTGAAGATATCTTAAAGTTAGCTTTCGTTTTCAGAAATGCGGATGGAAGTAAAGTCGGTAGAGATGTTGATGGCAGCGATATTTTCCTTCCAATTTATAAACCTGGTTTGAATGTTAGATTTCTCTCCCCAGTTGAGAAAGGAACTATAATTAACACAGCACAGAATATTACAATAACTGCTGTTTCTGCTGGGTCAACAAATTTGAAACTTTATTTAAATGATTCATTGCTTGCTTCAACAGATACATTTTATCTCAGTAGAACTCTAACTTTTTTCAATTATGGAAAATTCATTGTTAAAGCAGTTGCAACTGATAGTGCAGGCAATGTGAAAGTTGATTCAAATTATTTTCTTGTTCGTGGGCCAATCACAGTTGCACCACTTCCTTCAGGTATTGTTGATGGTGTGAATATCATTGATAGTACAACAGTAATCTTATCACTTTTTGCTCCATACAAAAATTATGTTTATGTAATTGGTGATTTTTCAAATTGGGAAGCTGATCCTAAATATTATATGAAAAAGACACCTGATGGAAATCGATTCTGGATTCAAATCAACGATCTAAATCCCAATGAAGAATATGGCTATCAATATTTTATTGATGGAAAACTAAAAGTAGCTGATCCATACGGCGAGAAGATTTTAGACCCGTGGAATGATCAATATATTCCATCAACAGTTTATCCAAATTTGAAACCTTATCCTTTCGGAAAAACAACTCACCTTGTTTCAACTTTTAAGATTAATGAAGAAAAGTATAACTGGCAAGTGACCAATTTTCAAAAACCAGACAAAACAAAACTTGTAGTATACGAACTTCTTCTTCGCGACTTTCTCCAAACTCACGATTACAAAACGCTTGCGGATACACTCAACTACTTGAAAAAACTCGGTGTCAATGCAATCGAACTAATGCCTATTAATGAATTTGAAGGAAATGAAAGCTGGGGTTATAATACGACTTTCTATTTTGCAATGGATAAATATTACGGAACAAAAAATGCCCTGAAAGCTTTTATCGATAAAGCTCATCAAATGGGATTTGCTGTTATTCTTGATGTTGTGTTCAATCACAATTTTGGTCAATCTTCACTTGTTCGAATGTATTGGGATGAAACTAATCAAAGACCTGCATCAAACAGTTTATGGTTCAATCCAATCCCTAAACATCCTTATAATGTAGGATACGATTTCAATCACGAAAGTTCAGCAACAAAAGAATTGGTTACTCGAGCTCTCAAATTCTATTTACAGGAGTACAAAGTTGATGGATTCAGATTCGATTTATCAAAAGGATTTACTCAAACTAATTCAGGCGGTGATGTTGGTTTATGGGGACAGTATGATCAATCAAGAATAAATATCTTAAAACAATATGCAGATAGCATCTGGAAATACGATTCTACTGCTTATGTTATTCTTGAACATTTTGCCGTTGATTCAGAAGAGCAGGTTCTCACCAATTATGGGATGCTTAGCTGGGGAAATTTGAATTATAATTACAGCGAAGCAACTATGGGCTGGCACGATGGTGGAAAATCTGATTTTACAAGAATCTCTTACAAAGCTTGTGGATTTTCTAAGCCGCATTTGATTGGTTATATGGAAAGTCACGATGAAGAGAGATTAATGTACAAAAATCTTATGTATGGAAATTCAAGCGGTAATTACAACATAAAAAATTTGGCAACAGCACTTGAGAGAATTAAACTTGCAGGCGCATTTTTCTTCACTGTTCCTGGTCCAAAAATGATCTGGCAATTTGGTGAACTTGGTTATGATTATTCTATTGATTACAATGGACGTACTGGGCCTAAACCAATTCGTTGGGGATATTTTAATGATGTTAACAGAAATAAACTTTATAGAACTTTTGCAACTTTAATCAACTTAAAAAATAGTTATTCCGTGTTCTCAACAGAGAATTTCACAACAGATTTTAGTGGATCTGTAAAAAGATTATGGTTAAATCATGACTCAATGAAAGTTGCTATCGTTGGAAATTTTGATGTAGTTCAAAAAGTCGTTTCTCCAAATTTCCAGAATACAGGTTGGTGGTATAATTATTTTTATGGTGATAGTGTTGAAGTATCAAATACCTCAATGACAATAACTATTCAACCGGGTGAATTTAGAATTTATACTACAAAAAAATTACCAGCACCTGAACCGGGATTACTTACTTCAGTTGAATATAGTAATGAAATAACGCCTAAGGAATTTAAGTTGTATCAAAATTATCCTAATCCTTTTAATCCTGTTACATATATTACTTATGATTTACCGATTGATTCAAGAGTTCAATTAATAGTTTATAATTCATTGGGTGAAAAAGTCACTACACTTATTGATGAGTATCAAAAATCAGGTGTTTACTTAAAAACTTTTGATGCGTCGAATCTTTCAAGTGGAGTTTATATCTATCGTCTTGTAACTGATTACTACATCGCCGAGAAAAAAATGATTTTGATTAAGTGATTTAAAATGGATGGTTGTTTAGAGTTCTGATAAATAGACTAATTGCAAAAAAGTATTCACATTTATGGAGATAAAACATGAAAAATCTTTTAATTGGAATTTTAATCTTGTTGCTGACTTTATCTGGTTGTAAGCAAGAAGAGCCAATTAATTTCAGATTATATGATTTGAATATTTATTCATTGCCAATCGACGAAGAAGGAATTAGTCAAGAAGTTTATGTTTCCGTTAAAGCTGAAGGGTTCAAAGTTCTTAAAGAAGAAGAAAACTATAAGTTTAACATCAGTCTTGCTGCTGATTTAATTACACCTGAAAACAGAAAAATTTCATCAATAGCTAAGGTAGATACAATTTCAACTCAAAATGAGAAATTTGGTAAGTATTTGAATCTTGAATTGTCATTCATTCTTGATAGTACATTTCAAAAAGGGAACTATATATTGATTCTTCACAGCAAGGATAATCTTAGTGGTCAACATTCTGAAATTAAAGATGAATTTACACTTGATTAAAAAAAGAAAACCCGGGCTAATTGCCCGGGCTTTCCACGCGGGAAGGGAGCGCTTAATGCAGAATTACTTCTGCAAAATCATCTTTCGAACTGCGGAGTAAGAGTCACTTTGTAATTTATAGAAGTATACCCCAGAGCTAAGTTGTGATGCATCAAATCTAACTGAATAAACTCCAGGTTCTTTTACTTCGTCTATCAGTGTTGCAACTTCTTTACCCAATACATTATATACTTTGATAGTAACTCGTTCTTCCTTTGCAACAGAGTATTCAATCAATGTACTTGGGTTGAATGGGTTAGGATAGTTTTGGGATAACCTGAATTCTTTTGGAATCTCAGTTCCTGAGGTCTGATCATTACCTTTCTTCAAGAAGGCAATCTCTTTTATTTCAATATCAACAAGAGAGATGTTTGGATTTTCATCCTTAGTTATTAAAACCGATATCTTTCTAATCAGCTCTGGATTGAAGTCCATTCTACCATAGAGTTGTTTGAATTCGTTGAAAGGAATAGTTAGTACTTGTTCTGAACCATCAAGTACTAATTTCTTTGTATGGAAATCAAAGTTCTTAATTCCATCCTGTTCAAGTCTTAATTGCACATTACCATAACCACGAATCTTTAATCTGATTGCATAAAAATCACTCAAGTCATAAGGTGCTGTGTTTGCAGTTAGTGATCTAAATATTGTAATCCAGTCACCAAGCTGTCCTCTCACTCTTGCACCACCACTTAAGATCATTGACTCTTTTGGTAACGATGCAAGGTTTAAGTTTGAGAATGAGTTTGTTACGAATTCATCTACTCTTGAATTATTTCCATTCAGATAAGTATAGGCACCACCGCTGACAAAAATTTCATCTTTGAAACCATTTGTTGAGCTGAGATAAATATTTGCATCTGAAAGAATTCCAGTATTGATAGTGAGAGTGTTTAATCCTAGTAATAACTGGAATGTTTTGACGAATTCGTTCTTCGGACCGCCTTGAATTTCTCGTGCTTTGAATTTAATTGTGACAACATCAGAGTTCATTTGTTCATTGTAGACGACCAGCTCGATGGTTCCATTGTGATTGTATTTACCTCGCTTTACATAGACCAGACTTGGATGAATACTTGTTGTATTTAAGTATTCAACAACTCCTCGTGATTCAAATTGGTTAAGAATCTGACTAACAAGGAACATTGCGTTCTGGAAATTACTTCCCCAAACCTGGAAGTTATAAACATTTGTTGCATTTGATGGAACTTTATATTCTTCAATCAGCCATCTTGAATCAACAATGAATTTATTCCCAACTTCATATATACTGAAGTGAATTGTATAATCTTTTACTCCTTCAGCAGCTTTGTTCAAAACAGAAGCGAAGAAGTAATGTCCATCAATTTCAACTTGTGAAATGTTTTCGAGTTCAGCATTGATTAATCTATCGCAGATCGCTTTTGTATGTTCATAGATGTAAGGAGGATTTGTTGTTGTTGCAAACACACTTGCAATTCGTACATCACCTTTTGCTAACGATAAATTGTAATCAGCCGCATAAGCTGAAGTTGCATTCGAAATTCCAAGAATATCGAAAGGTGTTGTTTCAACAGGTCTTGATCCTTGTGGACCAACTGGTGGTAATATATCTCTTAATCCTAAACTTGCACTGAAGACAGCTTTTGGATTTCTCAATATCTTAGTTGTTAATCCATATTCGATCTTTGTCAATCGCTGTAACAATAAGTCAGCAAGGTTTGCATTTGATTCAACACCAGCATCAAATCCACCACCGCAAGAATCTGGCGGAGGAGGACATGTTAAGAATCCATAATTGCAATCACATGCAAAGTTGTAATTAATCATCGAAACAACATCATTCAAGGTTTGAATTGAGAATGGAGTTGTTCCACCACCAAGTGCCTTATTTGCAAGTAATAGTACTTCGTAGACTTTGTAGTCTTTCATCGGACCAGAAGCGACGACAAGATTTCCTAGTTTAGTTGTAGATGTGAATCCAAGAATACCTGAATCATTTAAGACAACATTTAATGTAAGTGCTGCAACATTTCCTGGGAATTGTCCTGCTGTTGTTGTAGTTGGATTAATATAACTCATATTGAGCTGACCAGGAGCACCCATTTGCGGTAAGAAAGATTTCAGCGCATTACCACTTGTAAATTTCACATTATATGGAGAACCCTGATCACCAATTATAAATCCATGCGGGAATATACTGCTGAAATTATTTAACAGTATTGATTTTGCAGGTTCAAGGCACCACTGATCTTGAGTATAGGTTTTATATTTTGATAAATCACAAGGTTCGGATGTGGGTTTAACTTTATCTCCAAAGAGAATATTAGCAACATTTGAATTTGTAACCGTTATAAAGAATGAATTAGGTGTTGTGCTGATGTAACCTGGTAAATCAATTTCCTGAACATGATATTCACCGGGCAGCACACCTGTGAATTTAAAATTACCTTGTGAGTTTGTTAATGTGGTTGCAATTAGGTTTGCTGATGTACCCCATAGTTTGATCTGTACATTTGGAATTCCCACTTCGTCAAAATCTTTCACGCCATTGCCGTTTAAGTCATTAAATACCATTCCTTTCACTTCATAAGTAGGTGGGCATAGAAAGATTCCGGCATCCCATTTTACAGAATTGCTGTCACAATTGTGTGGATCTATTGGGAAGCATGCAGTTTTTCCAGTACCTGGATCAACATCTGAATCAAACAAGTCATTAGATCCTGCGTCCTTAGCTGTGAAACTATATCCCGTTGGTAAATTTTCAAATTTGATATAGTAATAACCTTCAGGAACATTGTTAAATAAATATTTACCCTGTGCATTTGTTGTCTGCGTAAACATAGGTGTATGAGAGTCACAAGCGAATAATTTGACCATGACATTTGGTACACCTGGTTCACCTGGATCTTGAATACCATTTTTATTCAAATCTTCCCAGACTTTGTCACCAACAGAGCAGAATAATGAGGGTTGTTCAAAATAAATTCCTGCATCCCATCTTGTTGAGTTACTATCACAATTAAATGTTTCAATATTAAAGCAAATTGTATAGCCGGTTGAAGGATCTGCATCTGAGTCCTTTAAATCATTTGTGCCTTGATCTTTTGCTGTGAATTTCCATCCATCAGGTAAGTCAAAGAATTTTATTTTGTAATTACCAGAATAGACATTATTGAAAACATAATTTCCACTGCTATTTGTTTGAGTCGTTTGAACAACTGAAGAATTTGAACAATCTATTAGCTTTACTTTGATTCCCGGAACTCCAGGTTCATCATAATCCTGTATACCATTCTTATTTAAGTCGTTCCACACTCTATCACCAATTGAGCAAGTAGGAAGCTGGTAAATTCCAGCATCAACATTAGTTAGATTCTGACCACTTAATAAATTAATGCAATGTGATTTCCAGGTTATTGGATCAATATCAGAATCTTTCGAATCATCAGATCCTTGATTAGGTTGAGTGAAAGCGTAACCTGAAGGCAACTGGACAAGAATTTGATAAGAACCAGGATTCAAGCTGTCGAATTTATATTTACCATTTGAATCAGTAGTAAGTTCTTTAATCCAGTTATCATTGCAATCGTAAAGTTTCACAATAACATTTGGAACACCAGGTTCACCATAATCTTGAATTCCGTTTTTGTTCAGGTCATTCCAGACAAAATTACCAATTGAACCTTTTTGAATAACCTGAATCTTATCACCAAAATAGTTATTGTAACTCTTATCACCTTGATTGACAGTTACAGTAATTTCATTTGGGGTTGTACTGATGTATCCAGGAAGATCAGTTTCTTTTACTTTATAAGTATTCGGAATTAAATATGGGAAGCAATATTCACCAGCTGCACCTGTTGTAGTTGATGCAACGAATTCTCCAGTATGTTTATCAAATAATTCAATAAGTACATCGCTTATTCCTAGTTCAGAAGGTTGCTTAATTCCATCACCGTTTTCATCATTATAAACTAAACCACAAATATCAGCAGATAAAATATCTCCAAAATTATTGTTCTGCGAATTTTGTCCAGCAGATAAATAAAGGTTAATATAATTTGAAGTTGTACTTCTATACATATCAGGATCGATCTCTTCAACGGTATAAATTCCGGGTGCCAGATCAGCAAACTCATAATAACCGGATGAGTTTGTTGTGATAGTACCTAGAATTACACCATCTTTGTCATAAAGCTTTATTGTTACATTTGATAAAACTTGTTCACCCGAATCCTTAACTCCGTTTTTATTAGCATCTACATAAACATAACCAGATATTTTAGCAAGTTGCACCTGACACTTGTAACCAAAATTTATATTTTGTTTGTTTTCACCTGAAGAAAGTGAAACAGATTTTGGATTTGGTGGATTTGTTAATACAAGTTGATATGGATCTATAACCTTCACGCTATAATTACCCGCATTCAGGAATGAAAACTTATAATAACCAGATTCATCAGTGAAAGTTGAATCTATTAAAATAGTTCCTGAATACAAATACACTTTAACATTTGGTAATCCAAACTCACCAGAATTAAAATTACCATCACTATTGACATCAAAAAATACAGTACCAGAAATTGAACCTAATTGTGGTAACTCAGGACATCTTAGAAAGCACTTATTTACCTTACCATCATCAAAGTTTTCGTTTATTGCTGTTACCGTTTCATTTAGTTGATGAATGGTGTAAGGTGTTGTTTCACCACCTAATGCTTTATTAGCTAAATTCAGAACTTCGTAAACTGTCTTACCTGCCAGTGGTCCAGCATTGACAACTAATTCACCTAATTTTGTTGTTCCAGTACCTATTTTACCGGCATCACTAAAAGCAACATTTAATTTTAATGCAACCACTTGGCCACCAAAAACACCAGCTTTAGTACTTTTTGGATCAGTATAGTTTTTATCTAAAGCTTTTGGTGATCCTCCTTGAGGTAGAAATTTCTCAACTGCTTTAGCTGATGTGAGTGTAAGTTTGAAGTTTGTTCCAACAACTAAACCAGAAGGAAATACTTCATTGAAATATAGATCCCTTATAACTCCAGGATTTGAACTCGTAGAAGGGATTGTAGTTAATTGTACAATCTCATATGTAAAACCATCTGCTGTAACCTTCATCCCGATAAAAATTGGTTGGGAACAAGAAGTATGTATAACAACAGATTTTCCATTTGAAAATGTAAATGTAGTGTTAGCTCCAAGCTTATCTGTTCCATTACCTTTTGAAACTTCTTCACCCGTTTCTAATTGTTTAACGGTGATGAAAGTTACACCGTTGCACAGTTTTCCACCCTTATTGCCCCATCCACCTTGTGTGTAAGTGACGAATTTAGTTAAATCACACGTTCCCTGAGAGAATGCTAAATTGGGGTATAACCATAAACCAAATAGGGAAAGAGTGACTAATAAATTCAATAGATATTGTATTTTTGGTTTCATAGAAACATCCTTTGATATTTTTTTTAATTTTTACTAAAACTATTTCGAACTTTAAGTTTTATTGTCAATATTAGTACCCCAGTAAAAACTTATTTTTTTTGATTTTTTGAGGGAATTGTAATAATAGTAGTGTCTCTAAATGAAAAGTGTTCTAAATTAAAACAAGGATTTGATAAACTTTATGTGGCTGTACATATCCTTTCTGTTTGGCTTCAGAAGTGAGCATTGTTTTATTTAGTGACTAAAAAATTTAAGATAGGTATTGTTAGGAATAGATTGTTATATTTTCTCTGAAGTGTTTAAAAAAAAGAACCCGGGACTTTAGCCCGGGTTAACTAGGAGGTTCAGGAGAGTATATTCAATTTCACTTCAATTATATAGTCAATTAATGTACCAACTCATTTATCTAAATTTTTTAGAATTTTTATTGTTTTGTATAATTTGAGTGTAATAATTACATGTAATCAGGGAAAAATTACAGGTGAAACTTGAAGAAGAATGATATTATAGTTATTCGTGCAGAAAAAATGATAAACTCCGGTCAATGCTTGGGGAGAATTGATTCAAGAGTTGTACTGGTTAACGGTTGTTTACCAGGTGAATTAGTAAATGCAAGGATAAAAAAAGTTAAAAAAGACTTCATAGAAGCTGATTCTATTGAAATAGTTGAAAGTAATTCAGATAGAATAAATCCAATTTGTAAATATTTTGGACTTTGTGGTGGCTGTAGTTTACAGCAGCTTGACTACTCGAAACAATTAAATATAAAACGGATTTTCGTTGAGGATGCATTCAATAGAATAGCCAAATTATATGGAATTGAAATTCCGGATGTTTTACCTTCTGATAAGATTTATTATTACCGGAATAAAATGGAGTATTCCTTTGCAAAACGTTGGTTATTTAATGATGCTGAATATACAGAAGAACAAAAAAATTTTGCCCTCGGTTTGCACATTCCAAAAGTATTTGAAAAAGTCATACACCTGGATGCGTGCTTTCTACAATCGGTATTTTCTAATAGAGTACGAAATTTTATAGCTGATTTTTTATTCAATAAGAAAGTCAGTATTCATTCACTTAAAAACAAACAGGGTTTACTCAAAGCACTTAACATAAGAGAATCGCATTATACAGATGAAAAGATGGTTTCGCTGGTAACTACTCGTTACGATGAAAAGCTAATAAATTCTCTTGCTGAACAATTGAAAATTCATTTCCCTGAAATAGAGACATTCGTTAATATTATAAGCAGTCCAGATATAAGCTCAACTTTACCTGAAAAAATGATTAAAATCTATGGTAAAGGATACATAATTGAAAAATTATTTGATTATGAGTTCGAAATTTTTCCTAATACTTTCTTCCAGACAAATACAGCACAGGCAGAAAAATTATTTGGTGTAATAATTCAATATCTGACCCAGAAGGGTAAAAAGATCAACAGAGAACATTTTCTTATCGATTTGTATAGTGGAGTTGGAGTTATTGGAATTATTCTCTCGAGATATTTCAATAAAGTATTTTGTTATGAAGAAGTTTATGAATCTGTAGAAGCAGCAAAAAATAATGCAAAAAGAAATAGCGTTCAAAATATTGAATTCATAAGACAGAATTTGAATAAAGGATTTGAGATAAATAAAGAATTATCTGAGAAAAATTTTACAATCGTGGTTGATCCACCGAGGTCGGGACTCAGTCAGGAAAGTATAAAGAGTATAATGAGATTAAAACCAGAGATGATTATTTATATAAGTTGCAACCATACGACACAAGCAAGGGATATCATAAGCTTAAAGGATTTTTATAAAATAAAATTAATTCAACCAGTCGATTTATTCCCTCAGACACTCCATATTGAAAATATCGCGATACTCGAAATTTTTTAAAAAAATACTTGACTTTTATTATTTATCTCCTTATATATGCGGTAGATACAATATGGAGTTAAAGTAATGATTAAAAAAATACATATTATTTTATTAATTTTTGTCTTCCACCTTTTAGGGTCACCATTACTATTTTCTCAAAGTTTTAAAGAGATTTCGTTAAAAGATATTGGTTTTCAAAAAGATATAGTTTTGTATGGAATTACTCCTGCCCAAGCTTTGTACTTCCCTATCCCAAGAGGAAATATTGATTTTCAAAACAGCTATTTTGAATTGAGAGCAAGTTTTTCAACAATTTTAAGTGATTACTCAAATATCAAAGTTTCTATAAATGATGTTCCAGTTTATTCATCATTTTTTAAGAACGTCTCTACAAATCCTGTTATAAGAATACCTTTAAGTGATGTTAAACTTGAAGATTTATTGGTGAATGAAAGACCATTATTGAAAGTTGAAGTAGGTGGATATTTAAATATAACCGATGATCGTTGTCGTGATTTATCCACGCAAGGCTTATGGATGGTCATAAGACAGGGAACAAAAATAGTTTTGAGTTATTCTGAAAAATATAAAAATACAATTGCTGATTTCTTCTCAGATAGAATTGAAAGAATTTTAGTTCTTACACCGAAAAGATTAAATCCATCATTGGCAGGCAATGCAATGTGGATTAATGGCAAACTATTAGAACAAATTAAGTCAGAAAATATTTCTTTCTCGAGTTTTGAGGAGGTTGATCCCAATACGATACGACAGTTCAATCATGCAATTGTGATTGGCAAAATAAATGAGTTGATGAGTCTTCCAATTCCATTTTCTACAAACAAAGAAGAAATTAATTCACAAACGACTCAGCAAGTAGCCGTAGATGATGGATTGTTGTTTGTTAAATTATTCGATGGGACAAAAGTTCTTTATGTTACAGGGGAAAATGATAAAGCAGTCCAAAAATCAGCTGCAGCAATTGTGAATCCAAAACAATTTATGAATTTACTTTCTAATTTCTCAATAATCAGATATATCGAGCCCTTTAGAGTAAAAACTTTTGTTGGTAATAAATACAAATTAACTCTGGATGAGCTTGGATTTGAAAGAATTCAGACAAAAGGAATTGGAAGTTTAAGAATAAACATGTTTATTTCTGAGCTTGAGTTGGCAAAGTATATTGGTTCAGTTGATTTTTATTTGTATGGAAAGTATACACCAGTTAAAGAACAGTTTCAAAATGGTTTTGTAAATATTTTCTTAAATGATGTACTTGTGGAAAGCAAACGTCTCGATCCAAGTGGGACAATTAATGGATTAATTGTCAAGCTGCCAAAATATCTTTTCAAAAAAGTAAACACATTTGAAATTGAATTTGATTACTTTCCGGATGAAGGGGAATGTCGTGATGATTTGACTCAATTTGTCGGTGAGGTTTATTCTTATTCTTATTTCGATGTAACAGCAGAAAATTCAATTAAAGCGTCCAATTTTAGCAATTTCCCTAATTCATTTTTAACAAATACTTATGTTGTTTTTCAATCCAATCCTTTACCTGAACATATACAGGCAGCAGCTTCAATAGTAAACGCTATTCAAAAAATATCTAAACAAGACCAGTACTATCCTCCGATAATGTCTTTTGCAGAGATGTTTGCAACAATGGAAAACTCGAATAATAATTACATAGTAATCTCATCAGATGTTAGATACAATAAAGATTCATTTGAGTATTTACCACTTGACTTGAGTCAAAATTTCAAAATTATAAGCAGTTCGACAAAACAGGTTATGTTTGAATATTCAGATAAAATGCCAATCGCTGTTATGCAATTAACAAGAACATTAACAAGTAATAATGTTTTACTTGTTTCAAGTTATGGACAGGAAGGAAAGAGTTATTTAGTAAAATTAGCTGATCAATTCAGTCAAAGACTTGGAACTATTGATGGAAATGTTGCAATAATGAGCGGTGCGGATTATCCACTTGTGTTTAAAACAGCGGAAGCTTTAGATAAGATTTTATATACAGAACCAGTTAAGAAAGAAACTGTGAAGATTAGCTTGGATAAATTTAAATACATCTGGATTATATTAGCGTGGATTCTTATTATAGGTTTATCAATAATTCTTTATATTCGAAGCAGAAAAGGAGTACAGATTGCTCGTGGATAAGAGAATGATAAAATTAATAATACTCGCTTCGATACTAGCTTTTTCTTCTGTTAATGCCAGTGTATGGCAGCAGAAAATGAATAGATACTTCTTATCAGGGGTTCAATCATTTTATTCTTCTGAAACAATATTTAATTCTAATGGAGAGAGGTTTTTCCTACCATTAGGTGGCGTTTTTACGAAATATGAAACAAATCTTTATTATGAGTATGGGTTAGAAGATAATATCATGTTTCTTGCTAATATGTTTTATTTTGGTTTAAGTTACCGAGATAGTATTGGTGTTATTACTAATGGAGGGTTCGGTGATCAAGAAGTAGGTTTACAGTTAAGATTAAGTAGAGATGTACCAAGTGCAGCATTACAATTTTTAGTATCTTTCCCATTTTATACTAATCCAGGAGATCCACCATTGGGTAATGGTCAGGTTGATTTACAAGTAACAGCCCTGGTAGGTTCACCATTTGGCACTACGATGACGCAAGGTTTCTGGGAAATATATTTTGGAATTAGAAAAAGATTCGAAGCCCCTTCGGATCAAATGAGAGCAGGAGCAACAATTGGTTTAAACATTTCTCCAAAAATATCTATATTGTTTTCAAGTAGTTTAATTTTAGGATTAGGTAATCAGGATAAGGTTGATAAAACTCTGACATTTAGTCAAATATTTTTAAGAAATCTTAATTTTTCCTTACTTAAAATTGAACCAGCACTAATTTATAAGTTTAACAAACACATATCAGGTTATGTCGGATACAGCGTGGACGCCTTTGGACGAGATGTTGGTGCCGGACGAGCTTTCAAGCTCGGGCTCTGGTTCCAGTCCTGACCAAAAGGCGTTACAAAATATTTTAATCAAAGAAAAAATCTTTTCAAAAGAACAAACTGAAAAGATTGAAGCTTTTGCTGAAAGGGAAAAACTCTATTTTGCTAAGGCACTACTTTTTTATGGATTTATATCCCGGGTAGATTACGAAGCTGTTATTCGCAAAGCTATTCATATTGGCAAAGTAGATTTGCTGGTTCAAGAAATTGATTATGAACTTTTGATGACTTTTGATCAAACATATTTACAAGATAGATTGATCTGTCCTTTTAGAAGAAATGGCAATTATCTATATGTTGCAATGCTAAATCCTCTTGACCAGGAGGCAATCGATTATCTTTATTCGAAGACCCAAACTCCTTTGAAAATTTACTATGCAATTGATATTGATATTCAATGGGTGCTTCACAAAGCTTTTGGACAGGAATTAGCAGAAAGTGCAGTTTATAGTTTATTTATTGAAGATGAAAGAAGCTCAGCAATCGAAACTTTTACATTGCCTCAAGTAATATCGATTGCACTATTTGGCACTCTGTTTATTATAGGGTTGTCGTTGGACGCAGCATTCACTTTGACGATAGTGATGGCAATTGTGAATCTCATTTATCTGTTTTCCATTGGATTTAAGTTTGTATTAACACTTGCAGGTGCCAGATTCGAACTGTATGAAGCAGTTACACAGGCGGAAATAAGAGAATTACATGATGAAGATCTTCCGATGTATAGTATCTTATTGCCGGTCTACAAAGAACCTGAAGTCATTGAGACTCTAATCTATGCGCTAAGTCAAATAGATTATCCAAAGGAAAAATTAGATATCAAAATTTTATTAGAAGAAGACGATTTTGCGACAATTAATAAAATTAGATCTCTTAATATTCCATCGATATTTGAATGTATAGTTGTTCCAAATATGCAACCAAAAACTAAACCAAAAGCCTGTAATTATGGTTTGGTTTTTTGTAGAGGTGAAATAGTTACGATTTACGATGCAGAAGATATTCCAGAACCAGACCAGTTAAAGAAAGCAGTAATCGGATTTAAGAAGTTTCCTGAAGAT
Source organism: uncultured Ignavibacteriaceae bacterium (assembly GCA_964527925.1). Lineage (GTDB taxonomy): Bacteria > Bacteroidota > Ignavibacteria > Ch128b > Ch128b > Ch128b. Next base: position 54,085 of record CAZGQO010000007.1, on the reverse strand, counting down.
GTAATCTGTATTCAAGCTCAATTAAATTACTTCAATGCGAATGAAAATTTTCTGACAAAAATGTTCACTCTAGAATATTCATATTGGTTTGATTACATGTTGCCCGGTATGGATAGATTAAATGTACCAATTCCTCTTGGCGGAACGAGCAATCATTTTATTAAAGATAAATTAGTAGAATTGAATGCCTGGGATCCATTTAATGTTACTGAAGATGCTGATCTTGGAATAAGAGCGTATGCAAAGGGTTATAAGGTTGGTACTATTAACTCAACTACATATGAAGAAGCAAATAAACGTATTAGAAGCTGGATAAGACAGAGATCAAGGTGGGTTAAAGGTTATATGCAAACTTTCCTTGTTCACATGAGAAACCCACTTGAACTTTATAGAAAGATTGGTTTTCGTGGAATGTTCGCATTTTTCCTCTTCATAGGAGGAACACCTGCAACATTTTTAATAAATTTACCGTTGTGGATTCTATTTATAACCTGGTTAATTTTTAGACCTCAATGGATATCAGAGATATTTCCAGCATGGGTTTTGTACATTTCATTGTTTAACTTATTAATTGGTAATGCAATGGTAGTTTATATGAATATGTTGGCTGTTTTTAGACGAAGGTTATATGGTCTTGTAGTTTATGCTTTGTTAAATCCTTTCTATTGGATACTTCATTCTCTTGGTGCCTATAAAGCACTGTGGCAGCTAATCTTTAAACCATTCTATTGGGAAAAAACAACGCACGGGGTTACAACTGTTAAAAAACCCGAAATATTGAGAACAATCTAAATGGGAATAAAACCTCGAGACATAATAGTTTTTCTGCTTTTCTGGGTTGGATTCTTTTTAATTGGTTCTTATTTATATCTGAACCTTAATTTTTACGCCCAGGAAGGCATATTTCTAATGGAAAAAGCACAATTAGCAATGCGTGGGAATCCACCACGTCTGGAAAACTTAGGTTTAATTTATCCGCCATTGCCATATTTGTTCTACTTACCTCTTGCAATCTCATCTACTCCAATTGCATCACTAATAGTTTCTACTTTTTGGGGTGCATTTATAGTCGCTTTGTGTATTAGATATCTAAGATGGGTTCCAGGAAATACATTGGTTAAATTACTTATTACCGTTTTGATGTTCATTAATCCAGTCTTTTTATATTTAATATTTGCTCAACCAAGTCAGACGCTTTACATGTTGTTTTTTGTTGTATTTGTTTACTCATTTTTTAGATTTCATGAAACAAGAATTCCTTATTATATAGTCCTGTCAGGTGTTGCTCTTGGTGCAATGTCAGGAATCAGATACGATACATTTTTCTTAACACTTGCTTTGATTCCGTTCGCCCCATTTCTAATTTCTGAAACTATTGAATTTAATGTTGTAAGAATTTTTGCACTTACATTGATGTTAGTACTTCCAACATTTATAGTTTTAGGTTCCTGGGTTTATCTTAACTGGATATTTGCAGGTGATGCATTTTATTTTTACTTCAGTCCATATTCCTATTTCAAACAAGTATCCAAGGAAATGGCTCTAAGACCTGAACTCATGGAAGGTAAGGGAAATATTCTTTGGGCAATTTGGATAGTTGTTAAGATGTCATTTTTAACTTATCCAGCTTATTATTTCGTTCTACCAACAATTCGAACGATTACATTATTCGTTGCTGCTTTTGCTCCTATTATACTTCAAATTATAGTAATATTTCTGGGAATTTCAGCATTATCTTATAGCTGGTTCGGTGTTTTAATTCCGTTAAGTATAATTATTATGTATTATTTTATTAATTCACCTTTATATAAACCTGTCTATGCATTTGTTGTGATTTTAGTGATGGCTGTTTCGATTTATCTTGGATATATTTCGTTAGAATATTCGGTTGATATAACAGAAAAGAATTTTGCTGCTGTATTGAAAGGTGAAAAAGTACAAGATATATTTGAGGAAGAATTACAAGTCGCTAAATTCTTAAAAGAGAATACAACAAAAAATGATATGATTCTAATTGATGATGCAGTTGGATATCCAATAGTATGTTTTTACTCCAGTCCAAAACAATTTTATTTACCATATCAATATGATTATCTTAGAGTAATTCAACAACCTCAATTTGCTGCTGATTATATTGTAGTCCCTCGTCCGGATATCACTGCTTCTGGCTTTGATCAATTAACAGCAATGTATCCAGATGCCTTTGAAAAAGGATTTGATTTCACTACATTAGTATATGAAACTCAAAAGTGGAGAGTTTATAAATCAACTATGCAGCAACAAATTCCAATAGAGGAACAATGAATAATTATAAAATTCTTATAGTGGACGATAATCCCCTCGTTGTAAAAATGCATCTTCACTATCTAAAACGAGCAGGTTTAGATGCAGACACAGCACCAAATGGTAAAGAAGCCAAAGCAAAGATTGCTGAGAAAAATTACGATCTTGTTATTCTTGATTTAATGATGCCCGAGGTTAGTGGATTTGAAGTCTTAAAATTTATTAGAGCTAATCCTAAAAACAACAATACTAAAGTTATAGTTGCATCTGCTTTGAATGATAAAGAAGTTGTGGAGTTGTGTTTCCAATTAGGTGCAAATTATTTTGTTACTTCACCGGTTTCTTATCAATCGTTAATGGAAAAAGTAAAAGACGCTTTAGGTTTGAAGGGAGTTTAATTAACTCCCTTTTCTATTATTTATAATTAGTATGAATTCAAATTTCCTGTCAATTTTTATAGCCTCATTATAAACTTCCTTAAGACTTCCTCTGATAAATTTTTCATTCTCTGTAGTTAAGTCACAAGCAATGCAAGTTTCTATTTCATCTCCAAAAATATCTCGAGTATCCGTTAATAATTGTTTTATTCTATAGGGAGTTTCCATAATAGCAATTATTGAATTAATCCTTTTCAGATTTACAAGTTGTCTTTTCCTTTCTTCGCTCTTTCTGGATAACCAACCCGCAAAGAAGAACTTGCTCACATCAAATCCAGAAGTTATTAAAGATGAAATAAGAGAATCAGGTCCGGGTACAATAGCGATAGGAATTTGATTTAATCTGGCAAGATTTATCAGAAATTTTCCGGGATCAGAAAAAATTGGTGCACCCGCATCTGATATTAATGCACAATTTTTCCCTGATTTTAGCAGTTTGATGATTTCAACAGAAATTTCTTTTTCGTTGTGTTCATTTAATTGAATTAATTCTTTGAAGAGGGAAAGTTTTTTTAGTAAACTTCGGGCAGGTTTTAATTCTTCAAAAATAATAATATCACATTCAGAGATAATTCTTTTTGCTCTGAATGTTAAATCACTTAAATTTCCAATGTGGGTTGAAACTAAATATAAAGTTCCGTTCAAATTTCTTATTCAACCAAAGTTATCCATCCAAAAGGATCGGTTGATTTACCATAATACCAATCAGTTATCAAATCGTAGAAATATTTACTCCACTCACCAATATTATAATCGTTAACAATATATTCTTTACCTTTATAACTCAATAACCCAACTGGAGAAATTACAGCTGCAGTTCCTGAGCCAAATACTTCTTTTAATCTTCCATCCTTATGAGCTTCTATCACTTCGTCTATTGAAATCTTTCTTTTACATACATTCATTTTTTCTTTTTTTGCGATCTTGATAATACTGTCTCTGGTTATTCCTGGAAGTATTGTCCCTTCAAGAGGAGGAGTTATCAAATCATCATCTATTCTGAAAAAGATATTCATTGTACCCACTTCTTCCACGTATTTTTTTAGACATGCATCTAACCATAAAACCTGTGTGTAACCTTTTTTCTTTGCCAGTTCAGCACCAAAGAGACTTGCAGCATAATTAGCAGCAGTTTTGCATGAACCTAATCCTCCAGGTGCAGTTCTTGAGTAAGTTTCTTCAACTAAAATTTTTACTGGATTAAAACCTTCGGCATAATAAGAACCAACCGGACTGAGAATAATAAACATCCTATATGTATAAGAACTTCTAACACCAAGAGCATTATCCCAGGCAATAATTAAAGGACGAATGTATAATGCTGTCCCTTCTTTTTTGGGAACCCAAGCTTTATCTAATAGAATTAATTCTGTTAAATAATCAACCAGTTCATCGACATCGAATTCCGGAATACACATTTTTTGAGCGGAGTTTCTAAATCTCTTTAAATAATCTCGCACTCTAAAAAATCTGATTCTTCCATCAATTCCATAATAACACTTTAATCCATCAAAAACTGTTTGTCCATAATGAAATGTGATATTACCAGGCTCAATTGGTAAAGATGAATAAGGTTGAATTGTCGGATTGTGCCAACCGTGTTCTGGATCATAATCCATCACGAAAATATGATCCGTAAAGAATTTACCAAAACCAATTTCGTCTTCTCTGGGAATACGTTTTGGGGAATTGGTTTTTTTAATAGTGAGGTTTTTAATTTTTGTTTCCATATCTACCTCAAAAATAGTGAAAAAGGCTAAATCAAAAAAAATATTAATTTAACTCTAGTTTTAAATTTTCTTATTTTAAAAACAAAATCAATTGGTATTTGACAATGGAAGAAAAATCAAATAAATCAAAAACATTAAAAGATATTAAGAAGCTATTGCAAAGCAATCTCATTGAAGACGGGGTTATAAAAAAATTTTTAGACCTTACTTCTGAAGCTATTATTCTCGTTAATTCACGGGGTTTGATTGAATACTGGAGTGGTGCAGCAACGAAAATATTTGGCTTCACTGAAAAATTAATTCTTAATAAGCACATTGGTGCCTTGATTTCTGAGTCAGAAAAAGAAAAGAATACAATCATTAGATCTATATTATCTGAAAAATCATTGATCAATTATGAAACTCAACTTTTAACTAAAAATGGTATTGAAATTTTTACTAATGTAAACTTGCAACCACTCAAATTAAAGGGCAGAAAAAATTCATCATTTTTGATAATCGTAAGAGATATATCAGAAGAAATAAATTATAGAGAAAAATTCCAGACACTTGAAAAATTACACAAAGAGATTCTTGATAAGATTGGCATTGGAATTTTAATTATCGATAAAGAAACTCTGGATATCTTGTTTACAAATAAAAAAGGGATGGATTTACTCCAGCTATTAAGTAATGAAAATTTAGGGAGAAAAATCTGGGATCTTGTTGATTCTGAAAGTGTGAGTGTTGTTGAAAAATTATTTTCTGGAGAGATTTTAGAAGATAAATTTTCAAAATCAGTTAAGATGCAGCGTTATCATGATAAGTTGAAATTGTGGGTGAACATGTATCCTGCCGAGATCACATATCATCGTAGACCTTGCTTTTTGATTGCTTTTCATGATATCAGTAAAGAAAAGGATTATATCAAGTCTCTGGAAGAAACTGTTAAACAAAAGGATCTGGTTGCAGCTACAAAATCAAGATTTATGGCAAACATGTCCCATGAGCTGAGGTCTCCGATAAACATAATCCTTGGATATGTAGATATACTTGTAAGTATGGATGTCGATGGAGAATTAAAAGAGTTTCTAACATACATTCAAAAAAGCGCTGAGCATCTCTTAAAAGTTTTAAATGACATTCTTGATTTGTCAAAAGCCGAAGCAAGTAAAATAAAGATAATAGAGAAACCTTATAACTTAATTGCATTGATGAAATCTGTCTTATCAATGATTGAAGTGAAATTGATCGGCAAGAAAGTAGCTCTCGATTATAATTCTAACGTTGAACCTGATGCATATTTTATGATTGATGCTCATAATCTTCAAAGAGTTTTACTCAATATTCTCGATAATGCTGTGAAATTTACTGACGAAGGTTTAATTTCCGTAGATGTAAGATACAACAACGGAGTCCTGGTTTTCAAAATTAGTGATACCGGAATCGGAATGACTCAAGAAGAATTAAATAGATTATTTATTCCTTTTGAGCAGGCACCTGAAATTTCGCAAAAGTATGGTGGAACAGGACTTGGGCTTGCAATTTCCAAAGAAATAATAAATTTATGGAAAGGTGATATAAAAATTGAAAGCAAAAAGAATGTAGGTACAACAGTTACATTCACATATCCAGCTGTTAGGACTGAGCAAATTGAAGAAGCAGAAGTTGTTCAAATACCCAAGGATTTATCTGCAATAAAAGGAAAGAAAATTCTTGTTGTTGATGATCAAGAATACAATCACAAATTGTTCAAGTTAATGTTATCGGAATGTGATGTTGAAACAGTTTTCTCTGGAAAATTAGCTCTGAATAAACTTATCACTGAAGAATATGATGGAATTGTACTCGATCTCAGGTTACCAGATATACCCGGAATGGATGTTATCAAAGAAATTAAGAAAAGAGGAAAACTTCAGAACTTAAAGATTGTTACAACATCAGCTGATATTTTAAGTGGATTGAAAGAACAAATGGAAGAGATGGGAATAATTTTCATTCCAAAACCAGTACGAAGAGCTGACTTGATTAATGCATTGATTACTGTTTTTTCTAAAGATCAATCTTCTTAAAAAAATAATTATTCGACTTAACGAATCAACTTATTAAAAACGGCTAATTTTAATTCACTCATTTCTTCAATTGCGTATCGAAGACCTTCTCGACCAAATCCGCTATCTTTAACTCCACCATACGGCATATTATCAACTCTAAATGTTGGATAATCATTTATAATCACACCGCCAACATTAATATTTTCAAATGCTTCTATAATATTCTTTAGATTATTTGAAAACACACCCGCCTGTAATCCATAAATAGAATTGTTTATTTGATTTATTCCCTCAGCAAACGAATCAACTGGTTCAATCGTTACAATTGGAGCGAAGGCTTCCAGTTTATTTACTTTCATATCTGGTTTTGTATTTGTTAGAACTGTTGGTTCGTAAAACTCACCTTTGCGTTTTCCACCAATTAAAATTTTTGCACCATCGTTAACAGCTTCTTGAACCCATTTTTCAATCCTCTTTGCATCATTTTCAGTTATCATTGGTCCCACGATTAAATTTTCATTTAGTGGATCACCATACTCTACTTTTTTAGTTTCTTCAACAAAGAGTTCAATAAATTCTTTAAAAATTTCTTTCAACACATAAATTCTCTGCACTGAAACACAAATTTGTCCTGCGTAAGCAAAGGAACCACTAACCAATCTTGGAACCGCAAAATCGAGATCAGCATCAACATCAACTAATGCGCCTGCATTCCCTCCAAGTTCAAGAGTGACTTTTTGTTTAACGGCAAGTTGTTTTATTCTCCAACCAACTTCACTGCTTCCTGTGAAACTTACCTTTTTAATTCTTTCATCATTTGTAAATTTTTCAAGAGTCGAACCTGAACAGTTGATTGAATTTATAAATCCCGGAATTCCGACAACTTCGTTTATGATTGAAGCAAATTTGTTGCCTGTGACCATTGCAGTTGTTGCTGGTTTGAAGATAATTGTATTGCCAACAGCAATTGCAGGTGCAATCTTATGAGCTGCTAAATTAATCGGGAAGTTAAAAGGGCTGATTGCAAGCACAGGTCCGATTGGAAATCTTTTTGTTATGCTGAATCTGTTTTCAGAATTAGGAACCAGATCAAGGTGAAGATATTCACCATTCAATCTGTCAATTTCTTCTGATGCAAATTGAAAAGTATTTATTGATCTTTCAACTTCAAGTCTTGAGAGTTTGATTGGTTTTCCAACTTCAATTGAAATTAGGTGAGCTAATTCTTCTTTATATTCTTCTAATTTTTTTGAAATTTTCTGAAGAAATTCTTTACGCTTGTAGGATGGTAATTTTTTGGTCACTTCAAAGGCTTTTGAAGCTGCTTCAATTGCTTTATCAATCTCGTTTTCAAAGGTAAGAGAGCAAGTTGCAAACACCTGATGATTGGATTTACTTTCGACATTAAATTTTTTTGAAGTGAAAATAATCTTTCCATCTATTAGAAAACCTACATGTTGCATCCTGCACCTCCATAATTTTTATTGTTTTTGATTTCTAATTAGAAAAAAGAAATGTCTTATTCAAATCATTTTTTTTGAGAGTTGAATAAATAGAGTGATTCACCGGGACATAGATGCTTGACAAAAAATTTCAATATTTTTAAGTTTCAGAAGTTTCAAACGTTTGAAAAAATGAAAACGCTGAAAATAGATGAAAAAATCAAAAGAGAAATAATCCAGAGCTTTGGAGAAGCATACAAAGCTTTTGGATTGAGTAAACTAATGGGGCATATCGTTGCGCTGATGATATTTTCAAATCAGCCACTTTCACTTGACGATATCTGTAAGTTGCTGAAACGAAGCAAAGGACCTGTCAGCCAAATTATTCGTAGACTGCGAGATAAAAATCTTATCAGAAAAGTCTGGGTACCTGGAAGCCGGAAAGATTTTTACGAAGCACATCCAGACATCTTCGAAAATGCTTTCAGAAATAATTTTGAATTAATCAAAAAGAATAAAAGACTTGCTTCTGAATTAAAACTCAAAGCAAAGAAATCCAATCATGATGGAATTAATGAAATACTTTTAAGATTAGATGAAATGGAGGAATTTTATTCGCTTATGGTTCAGAATTACCAGGAGTTTCTTCAGAAGTGGAATAAACTAAAATCAAAGTACAGATAATTTTAAAGCAGTAATGAACTAAAATTTTCAGGTAATAAAGTGAAAAATTTATGAGATTAAAAGATAAAGTATCAATAATAACTGGCGGGGCAAGGGGAATCGGAAAAGCTACAGCAGAAAAATTTTGTAGGGAAGGAGCAATTGTAATTATATGGGATTTGCTTGTGGATGAAGGTGAAAATTTAGTCAATGAGTTGACAAGCAGAGGTTTTAAATGTGAATTTCAGAAAGTGGATGTAACTAATTACGAACTTGTTGAAGGATACGCTCGTAATGTTTTCAAAAAATATAAATCAATCGACATTCTTGTTAATAATGCCGGGATAACAAAAGATTCAACTTTATTGAAGATGACTCTTGAACAATGGCAATCAGTTATTAATGTTAATCTAACTGGTGTATTTAATTGCACGAAAGCTGTTGCTCCTTTCATGATTGAAAAAGGAAAAGGTAAAATAATTAATACATCTTCAGTGGTTGCTTTATATGGCAACTTTGGTCAATCAAATTATGTGGCTACCAAGAGTGGAATTGTTGGTTTAACAAAAGTCTGGGCTCGAGAACTGGGAAGAAAAGGTATTAATGTTAATGCGGTCGCACCAGGTTTTATTGAAACTGAAATGGTTAAAACTGTTCCGGAAAAAATTCTTGATATGATGAAAGAAAAAACTCCACTCGGTCGGCTTGGTAAACCAGAAGATATCGCTAATGCTTATTTATTCCTTGCTTCTGAGGAATCTGATTTTGTTAATGGTGCTGTTCTGAGTGTTGATGGAGGTATAACAATTTGATGAATTATCCTAAAAATATCTTTGATATAAAAAAGAAAAATGCTCTCATTACAGGAATTGGTTCTTATGCACCTTCGAAAGTGTTAACAAATAAATTTTTTAATGATTTGCTCAAAGAAGATGTAGATACCTGGTTGCAAGAAAACTTAAAAATCAAAGAGCGAAGATGGTGTGATGAAAATGAATCAACCGCAGACCTTTGCGTTGAAGCTGCTAAAAGAGCTTTAGATGATGCTAAACTTAATCCAGAACAAATTGATCTTATAATTGTCGCAACTGATACTCCTGAGTACATATCACCATCAACTGCTTCTGTTGTGCAATATCGTCTCGGTGCAAGTAATGCAGGTACTTTCGATATCAACACTGCCTGTGCTGGTTTTGTTACTGCCTTAAATACAGCAAGCAAATTTATTCAAGCAGATGATTCATACAATCATATTCTTGTTATTGGTGCTTATGCAATGAGTAAATATCTTGACTTAACAGATAAAAAAACGGTGACTTTATTTGCAGATGGTGCTGGTGCTGTTGTTCTTTCTGCTAAAATCAATACCAATCGTGGTTTTCTTTTCGGGGAATTAATTTCACAAGGTCAATATCATGACTGGATGGGGATTTATGCAGGAGGAACTCGTAAACCTCTTTCTGAAGTTGTGCTTAGAAATAAAGATCATCTTTTGAAGTTTGTTAAAAAATTTCCAAAAGAAATTAATCCAGTAACCTGGACTAAAATGATTCTAAAAATATGTACAGTTTTTAATATCTCACCTCAATATATTAATCATTTTTTCTTTACTCAAATCAATATTAATTCAATCATCGAGACGATGAACAATATAAATGTTACACCAGATAGAGCTCATACAATAATGGATCGATTTGCTTATACTGGATCTGCATGTATTCCAATGACTTTAGATGATACGTACAGGAAAGGAAAACTTAGCCAGAATGATTTAATTGTTTTTATAGGTTCAGGTGGTGGACTTGCTTTCGCATCAGCTTTATTTAGATTTTAATTATTGAATGAGGTAACTAATGGAAACAAAAGTTTATCTTGTCGCTTCAATCTTTATTTATGTAATTGGAATTATCACCTTAACAATTCTTGGCAAACGAAAACAACAAACAATAGAGAGTTTTTCAATCGGTACAAGAACAGTAAATCCAATTATGGTGGGTTTATCTCTTGCCGTTGGTATGACAAGCGCAGCCACTTTTGTAATTAATCCAGGTCTTGTCTATTTGTATGGCTTTTCTGGATTCTTAGGATATGGAATTGCAGCACCTCTGGGAATTTTTCTCGCATTAATTTTGATGTCAAAAAAATTTTTGAAAATTGGCGAAACTTCAAAGGTTTTAACTGTACCTCACTGGATTGGAGAAAGATACCAGAGTAAATTTTTCACAATTTTTTATGCCTTTCTTTCTTTTCTGCAAATTACATTTGCGGTATTGATTGCTGTGGGGATCACAATCGTGCTTGCAAATTCACTTGGTTTATCTTATGAGCCGGTCTTGTCTCTGGTTATGATTTTTTCGGTTGGTTATTTAATGTTTGGAGGCGGAGTTAATGTATTGTTGTTCTCTAATACCTTGCAGGCAATTTTTATGATAGTAACTGCAATTCTGTTTTTGATTTCTGGATCACTCTTGCGTGGCTTAGACCCTGTTACCCTTTTTAGTAAACTAAAAGAAATCGATCCAGACCTTGTAGGAATTGTAAACCCTAAGAGTCAATTATTCCGCGATATATTTGAAGTTTTTATTGCAAATTTTCTGGTAGGAATAGCTATAATCTGTCAACCTCACATCATCTCAAAAGCCTTGTATCTTAAATCTGAAAAAGATTTAAATAAATATCTTATTACAGTTGTAATTGTTGGAAGTTTGTTTTTTATGGTGTTGTTCACAGGTTTGTATGCTCGAGTTTTCCTTGAAGGCGAAATCTTAAAACCTGATCAATCAATCTCAAAATACATAAATACTGCATTTCCGCCTTTTGCAATTGCATTAGTCACGCTTGGAATTCTTTCAGCAGGTTTTTCTACACTTGATAATATTCTTGTTGTTCTTTCGTCAATTTTTTCTGTAAACATTCTAAAAGAGTTCTTTTTGAAATTCAGAATTATAAAAGCTGAAGAAAAGCTTCAAAAAGCTTTGCTGATTTCTGCAAAAGTATTTTTAATTATCCTTGCAATTGTGATTTACTTTTTATCCATCGACCAGATTTATAATCCAAAACTCTCGGTTGCAATCTTTGCTCAGAATGGAGTTTATGGATTATTTGTGACAACTTTCTGGCCAATTTTTCTTGGATTGTTCAATCTCAATTTCTCAAAACCTGCGGTTTTCATTACGAGTCTTATTGCATTACTTACACACTTCGGATTCTATTATTTTGAAATTACAAAATACCACAACAATCCAGCAGTGACCGCAGCATTTGCTTTATTATTCAGCGGAGTTTTTGTTTTATTAGTTCTAATCTACAATAGAGGGGAAAAATGATAATCTATGATTGGATTAGAAAATGGGCAGATTATTTTCCTGATAAAATTGCCATAAAAGAATATGAGACTCAACGCACACTAACTTATTCACAATTGAACAATATAGCTAATTACATTTCTGAAAAAATTATTAATGAATTTCATTTGAATGCTGAAGATAGAGTTGCAATTCTTGCTGAGAATTCTTTAGAACATTTCGTTTTGTTTTCTGTTGCTCAGAAGACAGGTCTGATTCTGGTACCATTGAATTATAGACTCGCTCCAAGAGAAATTGAAATTCAAATTAATGACTGTGAACCTATTTTGTTTTTCATTGAAAGTAAATTTCTTGATAAAGTTGAAAATCTGGCTGTCTACAAAAACATAAAGTATAAATTCGATTTAAAATTTCTATCCACAATCATTGAAGAAAATAAAGACAAAAAATTTGAATTTAATTCAATTGATTCGTTTGACGAGAATCATCCGATTTTTATTCTTTACACAAGTGGAACTACCGGCGTTCCAAAAGGTGCACTATATACTCACAAAATGCTGGCATGGAATAGTTTCAACACAGCAATGAGATTGGATCTGACTTCAAATGATAAATCTGTCAGTTGTACTCCACTTTTTCACACTGGCGGATGGAATGTAATTCCAACTCCATTTCTTCATCACGGTGCTTATTTCTGTCTCACAAAAAAGTTTGATCCTGATTTAATTTTAGAATTACTTGAAAAAGAAGAAGCAACAATGTTTATGGCAGTTCCGACAATGCTCTCTATGATGGCTCAGTCAAAAATTTTTCAGAAAGTTAATTTGAAGTCTTTAAAATTCTTCATCATTGGCGGTGAACCAATGCCTCTGAAACTCATTAAAATCTGGCAGGAAGAAAAAAATATTCCTGTTAGACAGGGCTATGGATTAACTGAAGTTGGACCAAGTGTAACTTCACTTCATCAGGATGATGCTGTTAGAAAAATGGGTTCAATCGGTAAAATGAATTTTTATTTCAAATATCGAATTGTTGATGATTCTGGTAATGATATTCAAAAAGACGAAGTTGGTGAATTAATACTCAAAGGTCCTTCTGTTACACCTGGTTACTGGCGAAACGAAGAAGCAACCAGGGAAAATATTAAAAACGGCTGGTTGTATACAGGTGATCTTGTAAGAGAAGACGAAGAAGGTTTTTTATTCATTGTTGATCGAAAGAAAAATATGTTTATCTCTGGTGGTGAAAATGTTTATCCAGCTGAAGTTGAAAAATTTTTATACACTCATCCTGATATTCAGGATGTTGCTGTGATTGGCGTTCCTGATGAAAAATGGGGTGAAGTTGGAAAAGCTTTCATCAAACTTAAAAAAAACCGAAAAGCAGATGCTGAAACTATTCTCAAATTTTGTGAAGGAAATTTAGCTCAATATAAAATTCCAAAATACATTGAGTTTATTGAAGAAATCCCAATAAGTGAAACCGGAAAAGTTAACCGAAAACTTCTTCTTCAATTACACCTAAATTCAATTAATCAATCAAAATAAACAAAATCAATGGAGGTACTATGAGATATACATTCCTATCAATTTTTTTAATTGCTGCTCTCCTTTTTAGCTCATGCAAAAAGCAAGACTCTGGAACAGGTCCTGAAAAACCCAAAGATCCAATAATTGGAACATGGGTATCTGATGGTAACAATGTTGCTCTGGGTCTAAGAGTTGTCCTTAAAACCAAAAAAATCGTTGCAACATTTAATGAAAACAACACATATACAGTGGTTGCAACTGACAGTAACAATGTTTCTGTAACTTATACAGGCACATATCAATCCGCTGGTGTTTCTGATACTCTTATTCATCCGATTACATTGAATCAATCAACTCCAGTAGCTCTAAAATCTCAAGGTATCTACCAGATTAAAGGTTCAACAATGACTTATGAAGTCATTCAGGTAGATCCGCCATTGCAGGGCTTCACACCACCAACAGTCGAAGAGGGATTTGGAAGTACAAAATACAATGGTGTGAAGTTAGGTACATACTGGGTTCAAGTTTTTCTGAAGCAATAAATTTATTCAGAACTTTAAGTCACTCCGGGTTTATCCCGGAGTTGACATTTTAAATAGGTTTGAATTCTAATTTTTGAATGACTAATAAGTGAGGTCGTTATGAAAAAGTTTTTATTTATTTTTCTCTCAACTTTCGTTTTATCTTTTTCTCAGGATGAAGTAGTTGATGATTCACCTCTCCGTGAGTTTCAATTTATTGGATATTCTTTCACACGAATGACAGCAACAAACATTTCACCAACAAGTGATATTTTACAGGGACAGGTAATTGGCAGACTTTTTGGTCAAAACTCAACCAACACAGTTCCACAAACAGCTGTTTATATTGAACAACGATTTGTTCCTTTCTTTGTCTATCAACCAAAGATTCTTGATGGCTATGCAACTTTTCGTTCTTTGTTCAAAATTGATTATACATGGGGAGATCAAGCTTATGGAGTTGGGAATAATAGAGGAGGTGCAATTAATGCAGGCCAAATTAATCTTCAAACATTAATGGCAAATGTTGAAATCAAACCAAATGAAAATTTAAACTTCGTAATTGGTCTTCAAAGATTGTTCGATAATGTTCGTGACCCAAATGTTAATGCTCTTCAAACTTTCCAGACCAGCGGTTACAAACTTTCATACTGGGGAACTCAAGCTGTTGGAATTAATTCTTTCTTCAGTCTTAATCCAACAACAAAAGCTCGAGTTGGAATGTTTCAACTATGGGAAAATGAAATTAGAAAAGATGATGATGTAGTTTTATGGATGTTCGATCTTGAATTAAGAGTAAAGCCTTTACTGGAAATAGGAGTTGATTTCTGGTATGCTTATGACAGGGCAAAAAGTGCCGGGGGAATTTCTGTGCTTGGTCAGGGACTCAACTCTGCACTTGCTGACTACAACGGTGCATTTAGATTAAAATTACCCGGACAATCTCAAATTTATACTGCTGATATTTTCTGGTTAGGTGGACACTTATCTTATAACAGAGATTTCTTAATGGGAAGATGGTGGTTTGACTCTTTTGTTATGACAAATTTTGGACGAGTTGATTCTGTGTTTGATGATAAAAGTTACAATGCATCGACTGTCTTTGGTGTTGCTGCAAATGCTTCAGTTGCTTATAAATATGGAATGACTGCGAATGATAAAATTTCAGCCGAGGTTCTATTTACAACTGGTGATCAAAACAACGCCAATGATGGAAAAATTAACTCTATAATTACTGGAAATATCTATGGTTCACCAGTTGGAATCTACAGCACTCATCGTGCTTATCTTTTATTTCCAGATCCACAAGTAGTTAATCGTTATTATTCAGTTGTTCATGATATTTCAAATATGGGTTTAGGTGTGTCTGCATTCTTCTTGAATTTCAGTAAAGATTTTATACCAAATAAATTCTCCGGCAAAATTGGATTTGCTTCCGCTTTTTCTAATATCGTTCCTGATAACGGTGGTTCGTTTATTGGAAGTGAATTCAATCTCGAATTAAGATATAATTTAAAAATCTATTTAGCCTGGACACTAAGTGCCAGTTATCTTGCCCTTGGAAATTTCTTCGACTCACCTGATGTAACTTATTTTCATTATAGACCAAAAAATCCTTGGGTAATTTTCACAACCTTAAATTGGTTGATGTTTTGAGGAGGCCGCTATGAAAAATCTATCATTAAATTTATTTGCTTTAATGATTTCGATGTTCATTATTTCATGTTCAGGATTTTTATATACTAATAAACCTGCCCTCGAATTTTCTGAAATTGATTATGGATTCAAAGTAAAATACTCTTCAACTACTCCCAGAATAGCTTTCATTGATGAAGGAGAAGGTGATGTTGTTTTATTGGTTCATGGACTTGCTAGCAATGCAGGATTCTGGAGATATAACATTCCAGAACTTTCGAAAAATTTTAGAGTGATAGCTGTTGACTTGCCAGGTTATGGAAAATCAGATAAAGGTGATTATCCCTACAATATTACTTTCTTTGCAAAAACAATAAATAATTTTCTCGATGAACAAAAAATTGAAAAAGTAAATTTCGTAGGTCACTCGATGGGCGGTCAAATTGGAATATGGTTTTCAATTATGTTCCCTGAACATGTAAAAAAACTGGTTCTTGCGTCATCGGCGGGAATAGAAAAATTTGATCACGGTGAAGGCGAGTGGTTAAAAAGCGTTGTAACTGTGAAAAGTGTAAAAAGTACGAATGAAGAAGGTGTGAGAAGAAACTTATCTAATAATTTTTATAACTGGCGAGATGAGTTAGAATGGATGGTTGAAGAGCGTGTTAGAATGTCAAAGGCAAAGGACTTTGATAAATTCGCTCGTGCTGTCAGCCGTTCTGTAAAAGCTATGATTGATGAAACTACAACTAATCTTCTTAATAAAATCAAAGTCCCTGTCTTGATTATTTATGGTAAATATGATGGTTTGATCCCTAATCCTTACTTACATCCTGGTTTTCCAGAGGATGTTTTCAAAATTGGAAAATCAAAAATTCCATATGCTGAATTGAAAGAAATTGATAATTGCGGACATATGATTATGATGGAAAAACCACAGGAGTTTAATCAATCTATAATTGATTTCCTGAAAAGGTAATCAAAAAAGTGAAAGAAAAAATTCGGAAACTTAAATCAGGGATTGAAATATCCTACTTTGATTCGGAATCTGATTTACCGCCTTTAATTTTTATTCATGGACTTGGAAGTAACAAAAAGGCATTTAGTCGAAACTGGGATTATTTAAGAAAGCATTTCAGAATTTTTGCTCTTGATTTACCTAACTACGGGAATTCATCCAGAGGTGAATTCCTTTCAACTGTACAATTTTTTTCTGATGTATTGAAGGAATTTCTCATTGGTTTAGATTTAGGTTTTGTTTTCTTATGCGGCCATTCGATGGGTGGTGAAATTGCAATTTATCTTGCGTCCAATTTCCCAGAATTGGTTAAAAAATTAGTTTTAATTGCACCTTCAGGGCTTGAAACCTTCTCCAGTGAAGAAAAAATTAAATTAAAACAATTCTTCAGCTGCCACAATATTAAAAACGCCACTGATGAGATAATCAGAAGAAATGTTGAAATGAATTTTTACTCTTTCCCCGAAGAAGCCGAGTTTATAATTACCGAGCGCATTATGTTAAGAGATAAACCTCATTTTCGATATTATTGTCAGACCGTTGAAAATGCCTTTTCCAGCATTATTGAAACCCCCGTGATTGACTACTTAAAATCCATTAGAATTTCCACATTAATCATATTTGGAAAGAACGATAAATTTATCCCGAATAAAAATTTTAACAGCTCAACAACAGAAACTTTTTATAACTCATTAAAAATTGAAAATCCTTCAATTTCTTTAATTTTTATAGATGAATGTGGACACTTTGTTCAATTTGAAAAACCTGAAGAGTTTAATAATGCCATTTTAGTCTTTTTAAGTCAATCTTCTGTAGGTGAAGACTTATAAAAATAATTCATCTTACTTACTTGACTTTATTAAAATTTCTTTTATTTTGTACAACAAGAAAATAAAAAAATTTACATACTCAGGCGGCAGATGAAATTTTTCTCCAAATTGAAATTATGGTTCTATAATGCATATGCGGGAAGGGAGTATGTTTAATAAATTAAAAATAAAATAAAAAAAGGTGGTAATATGACTAAAAATAGACAACCTCGTCAGAGGACTAACTCCATTGGAGACTATTTTTTATTAACATTTATACTGATAGTCTCTATTCTTTTCTTTGCGTCTTCTAAGATCTGGAATTAACAATGTTTAGTAGTTGCTGTAAACTATTAATAAATGAGGGAATATGAATAAATTATTAGTTTTTAATAAGCTTTCTCTTGCCCTCGATTTTTTAAATTTAAATGGAACTCAAATTATTTAATGGGGGATTTATGAAAAGATTATCTATATCTTTCGTCCTTTTTGTCTTCTTTGTGCTGATAATACTTCTGGCACAGGGATTATTTGCACAAACACCATATAATGGTCAAAGTGGTGTTTCTATTTCAACAACTTATACTGTCCCTGCTGGTTTAGACCCAGATACTTTAACCAATGGAGACACTTATGATATGTATTTATTGAATCAATCGAGAACAGTTGTAGTCGGGACAAATCAAGATTTTGTTTATAATGATTTAACAGGAAATGTTTTACCCGCAATTCCAGGATTAAATTATAATACTACATATAGTTGGGGTGTTTGGGCAGATAGTGCTGATCCATTATCAGATTCAGTTTTATATGGATACTTTGATTTCACTACTGTTCTTGCTACACCATCTCTCAGTTCACCTTCAAATGGTGCGACTTTCGCCTATACAAGTCCTGTCACATTTACCTGGACCCAGGAAGAAAACAATAATAATGTGAAATATGTCATTGATGTCTCAACCCAGGGTGGTTTAAACTTTGATACATATATTATTCATACCTTTACGACAGGAGTAAATCCGGGATCGTTAAGTCATAATTTCGCAATTGCTTTTGCAGGTGTTTATTATTGGCGAGTCAAAGCTATTGTTGATGATCCTGGTGCACCAAATAATGGGGATACGACTACTTCAAGTATATATTCCTTTACCATGACCTTAAATCCAACTTTAGACCAGCCATATAATGGTCTGACAGGGGTTTCAGTTTTACCGACTTTGAGCTGGAATGCAATTTCGGGCGCAGTATCTTATAAATTATATGTAGATACTGAGAGTACATTTGCTGATCCAAAAATTTATGAAGCTAATGAAGGTACCGATACCTCAAAAACTTTCACAGCATTGATTCCTAATTTCCCATTAACAAATGGTCAATTGTATTATTGGAAAGTTTCGGCACTTGATAATAATGGAACCGAATATCCTTCAAGTACTTATCATTTTACTGTAGCACCTGGATTTACTGTAAGTCAGGACTCACCAACAAATGGTCAGGAAATTCAAACTACAAGTGTAATATTACAGTGGTCAATTGGACATTCAGCAAATGGATTAACTTTTGAAATTCAATATATGGATACAACCTCAGCACCTACTACAGAAGCTGACTGGAGCAGTGCCGTTTCAACCAATGTTGTAGGAACTGCAAGTAGTTCATTTTCTACAACAATTTCCGTTGACCTCGGCCGTACATATTACTGGCGAGTTTTAATAAAACGAACTTCTACTGGAGAATATGTCCATTATCCATCACCGACAACTTACAGATATTTTGTAACTGTGGGTGGGGCAACTGTAACTTTGACTCCAAATTGGCCTAAGGATGGTGTAAGAGTTTATACAAATAATCCAAGATTTGATTGGGTTGTTAGTGGCTATACTGGTGGATTGACATATCAAATTAGATATAGTACAAATAATTCAGTTGATGGAAGTGGAATGTTAAATGGTGCTGATGCAACTAATTATCCAACAAATCCAGCATCATTTCCAAGTGTTCAATATTTAACTATTGTTGATACATTGTATCCTGGTCAAACCTATTACTGGCAAGTAAGAGCCTACTATTCAACAACAAATGAATATTCTGCATGGTCTTCGGTTGAAGATTTTATCGTAAATGGACCAGGTACTCTGGAAGTTCCTGTCCCAAATTATCCAATTAACGGGGTTTCTGTTTATACAAATACTCCAAGATTAGATTGGTTATTATCAACAGCGGGTACAGGTTTAAAATATCAGGTTAGATATTCAACTTCTTCATCAACAGATGGATCAGGAATGTTAAATGGTGGAGATGCAGTAAACTATCCGACGTTAATATCATCATTCTCATCAAATAAGTATATTACTTTACCATCATTAACTCCTGGAACAACTTATTATTGGCAAGTGAGATCGTACTCTGAAATGATTGATGTTTTAGTTGATGATGATCCTGATGATGGTGACGCTGCAGCATTTTCAAATTGGTCATCTGTAGAAGATTTTGTGACTAATGGTCCTGGAACTCTTGTTGTTCCAACACCAAATTGGCCAAAAGATAGAATTGTTGTATATACAACTGCACCAACATTAACATGGTATTTAAGCCCATATTCAAGTGGATTAGATTATGATATAGATTTTGCGACTTCATTTGCGGGGCTTGATGGTACACCAGATTATTCCTCTTCCACTATGTCTTATCAAGTTACAGGTTTAACTCCAGGTCAAACCTATTTCTGGAGAGTAAGGTCGAAAAATTCTGTTCCAGCAAACTCCGCATGGTCAGACACTGCATCATTTATTATTGCAGGTGGAACAACTGCAACTTATGCTGTTGCAAACTGGCCTGATAATGGAACAACCGTTTATACAAATAGACCAGAACTTAGCTGGTATTTGCAAGGCTATAATCTTGGCATTTCTGGATTTGTCGTTAAATATAAAAAGACATCTGCTCCAGCAAATTGGCTAACATATTCTCCAGCTTCAAATGATGCAAATGGTGGTCAATATACTGGATTAAGTGCAACAACATTCTCTAAACAAATTGATGTTGATTTAACTTATGGTGCAACATACTACTGGGCAGTTTACGCAACTGGAACAACAAGCTTTAATTCAGCTGGTGAAGGATACTTTTCAATTGTTGGTGGACCATCAGCAACAACTATTGTAAATAACTGGCCTACTGATAGTTCAACTGTTAATTCTACATCAATTAGATTTAGCTGGACTGTGACAGGTTCTACTCTTGGTATTGTTGATTATGAACTTGTTTATAGTTTATCTGATGTGTTTGATACAAATGTAACTACAACTGTTACCGGAATAACCGAACAATATGAGGATGTAACTGGTTTACAAAACGGAGCCACATATTATTGGAAAGTTAGAGCAAGATATGCTGATAATACTTATACTGCATATTCTTCAACTACTTCCTTTACAGTTCAACAAGGTAATTCAATTATAATAGCTCAACCATTAGTTGGTGGGCCCCATAATGTTGTGTTAACAATTAATTCACCTACATTCTCATGGTATTTACCTGTTCCAGTAAATCAATCTCTGAAGTATGAATTAGAATATGCTGATAATCCATACTTCACAAATTCAGTAAAACTTCAGAATATAAACAATACACATACTGTTGTTAATGGTCTCACTCCTAACAAGCAGTATTTCTGGAGAGTCAGATCAAAATCAGACGATGGTTTATACTCATATTATTCAAATACTGGCAGATTTGGAATTGAATCAACAACTGATGTGAATGATCCAGTAGAAAATATTCCTGATAAATATGCCTTGTATCAGAATTATCCAAATCCATTTAATCCATCTACCACTATTAGATTTGATTTACCAGAAGACTCAAGAATTACATTGAAGATTTATAATTTACTTGGACAGGAAGTGATGACAGTGATTAATGACCAAAGCATGAAAGCTGGCAGATATTCAAAGGATGTAAACCTTGGTAATTTATCGAGTGGTGTCTATGTGTACAGGTTGGAGTCAAATGGATTTACATCGATCAAAAAGATGATTATGGTTAAATAAAATTGTTCTCTAAAGTTTTGTCAAATCTGCTCTGAATTTATTTCAGAGCAGATTTTTCATTTTTTTGTAAGATTTAAGTTCAAAAAAAATGTTCTCAAATACTCCTTCTGAGGAATAAATGATTAAAAGAAATGAAAATAGATCTTTTCCGAAGAATAAAGCAGGAGATATCATTCTCTTTCTGATGATTTTGATTATCACTTTGCTTTTTATTGCTTCATCCCAGATCTGGTCGTAATTTTATTATCCTGCAATCTCTTCGAAAAATTCTTCCAGTCTATTTAATAGATTAGAACTCCCATAGCTCAATTATGCCTTGAGTTTTAATTCTTTTCTATAAAATAATTACATTTCTTTTTAATTTAGAAAAAAAGGAGTCGTACTATGAGTGAACAATTACAAAATCAAATGGAACTTTCAGACAATCAATCCGTGCCTATGTCTTTCTTTGACAAGTTCATAGGAGTTCTGGTTGAACCAGGCAAAGTTTTTGAAAATGTTAAAGTTCATGGTCGGAAAACAGTTGATTGGTTAGTTCCAATTTTGCTTTTAATTGTTTTCACAATTCTTTCCAGCTGGACAATAATGCGAAATCCAGAAATAAAAGCCGACCTCGATGCGAAACAGAGAACCGCAATTGAAGAAAATCTTGATAAAGCCGTCAAAGAAGGAAAAATGACCCAACAGCAAAAAGAAGAACAACTAGAGCAAATTGAAAAATTTACAAGCGGTCCTGCAATGCAAATTATTCAATATATCAGTATTGCAGTTTTTATGTTTGTGTTTCTATTTGTACTGAGCGGGGTTTATTTCTTTATATGGACTTTTCTCCTAAAAGGACAGGGGAAATTTTCTGATGCATTGAGTGTTTATGGTTTATCCACTGTTATAAGTTTGATCGAAGTAATTTTGGTTGCAATTGTATCGTTGCTGATGGTTAAGTTAATTAACGGAATTAGTGTAGCTGCTTTTCTTGATGTTGAAAAAGGGACAACACTGAGTTATATCTTATCAAAGGTTAATCCATTTACATTCTGGTGGTTATATGTACTTGGAGTAGGTTTGTCTAAAGTTTTTGTTGTTCCTAAAGGAAAATCTCTGATTACAATCTTTGCTCTATGGCTTGTTTATGTGGTAATTGCGAGGTTTATTCCGTTCTTGTCTTTTGGAACATAATCAGATACTTAAGGGATTGTCTTAAAAGTCTGATCTTTTGAAAGTTGATTTAAAGGACGATAAAATGATTTAAAGATAAAACGACTTTTGAGACATCCCTTCTTATTTATTTAAATGTTTCATCTTGCAATTTCTCCAGAATGATAGTTGACCTTTCTATTGAATGCTCTTCTTAAATTGTTTGAATTAGATGATTTAAAGTTGGGATTGAATAATTACTATGTAGAGTTAATCTATTTGAATTATCAGGAATTGTGAGTTATTTGGTAATCCTGTTTCCGTTGAAAATTCAATATCAAATCTTATAGTTAAGAATTTTAGTATGAGTTGACCACAAAAAATTATTAATAAAGATTTTCCACAATCCATTTGTGGAGGGGAATCATGTCTTTCATCACTTTTTCAGTAAAGGAGAAAATATCTTTGGGTTTGAATTGTTCTAAGTCGTTTGTCTCATACATTGCGTATAGACCGCCGAAAGTTGCAAGTTCCGCAAATGGATGATCAGGAGTAAAACCAAGCGGGATTTTTTTATACCTTTTTTCTTCTATCGAATAACCTTTTTTCTTTAATCGGGATATGATTGAATACAGATCGCTTTTTTTATCCAAGCCAGATAAAATTTGACGATATTTTTTCAGTACATTATCGGGAAACATATAAAAGCCAACGGCAATTAAAAATGTATTTGGTTCAATATGAAAATAAAATCCTGAGCATTCCAATTTCTTTTTTTTGCCTTCCCACATGTAAATTCCAAGATTCGTTTTGTAAGGACTTTTGTTTTTTGAAAATCGAACATCTCTGTTCAATCTGAAAATTGATTTGTTTATTTCAGGTTCTGCAATGATTCCAGGAATGTAATCTCTCAAAAACTCACCAAGACGGACAACGCACATTTTAGCAGGGAATAAAAAATCACTTTCGTATTCATCTTTATGGGCATGAAACCATTCACGGTTGTTATTTTTTGAAAGCTTTTTCAAAAAATTAATTGTCTGAAATGGAAAATCATTTTTGATCATTTTTGATGTAACCCTTTGTTAAAATTTCCGTCGCTTTATCAATTGCATTGTGAGTTCCAAATAATACAAGCAAGTCGTTTTCGAGAATTGTAAAGTTTCCAGATGGGTTGGGAATGAATTCATTATTTCTTATTACTGATATAACGGTTGCGTTTGTTCTATCTCTCAAATTAATTTCTTTCAATGTCTTTCCAACAATTTCTGAATCTTTGTTGATAAAAACTGTGTCAATTGTTCCCTGAGCGAGGATTTGATTTATTTGATCAAAAGCATGTTCAGTAAACCTTATATCTCTAAAAATACCATATGACTCTGTTCTTAGAGTATTTGCTTGTGCAAGTATTACGCTGTTTGGCAGATGATATTGTTTAAGAACTCGACCAAGTATTTGAATGGATGTTTCAAATTCCTCAGGTATGACTTCATCGGCGCCGAGATTTTTTAAATCATCAACATCTTTAACATATCTTGTTCGAACTATTAGAAAAATATTGGGATTGATTTCTTTAATTAATCTTGTTGTAATTCTGATTGTCATTGGATCTGAGACAACAAGAACAGCAATTTTAGCGCTTTTCAAGTTAGCTTGATTTAAAATTTCTTTATTCGTTGCATCGCCAATTATAACTGGTTCGTTCGTTTTCAAAGCGTCTTTTGCTGTGTTGTAGTTTGCTTCAATGATAATAAAAGGAATATTTACCTCTTTCAAAACCCTTGCAATATTTTTTCCGTTCAAACCAAAGCCAATAATTATGACATGATTTTTCAAACCTTTTGAAATTTCGAGGGACTTCTTTTTGAACTGTGGAATTTTAGTTGACAGAATTGGAGAGATTTTCAAAATAATTGGAGAAACAATCATTGTTAAAATTGTTACAGCAATAAAGTTATTGTAAAAGTTTTTCTCAATTAATGAATATTCAAGGCCCTTTAATGCAAGTACGAAAGAAAATTCGCCTATTTGTGAAAGATAAAAACCAGTTAAGATTGCAATTCTGATAGATGTTCGTAATGTCGTAACAATTCCTGTCATAATTAATGTTTTTAAAATCATTACTACCAAAAGAATAGAAATAATCTGAACAGGATTTTTGAGAATTAGATGAACATCCAGAAGCATTCCAAAAGAAATGAAAAAGAACGAAGTAAATACTTCTTTAAATGGCATTATATTGCCAACTACTTGATGAGTATAGTCAGTTTCGGAAATAATTAATCCTGCTATAAATGCACCAATAGCGAACGAAAGACTAAAACTTTGTGTGATGAACGCTGTTCCAAGACATAAAACTATAATCCCAATTATAAAAACATCTCTCATCTGGATGTGAATTAACTGGTATAGAATATAAGGCATTAAAAATCGGGCAATGAGAAATATCAACACAATTAATCCAAATGAAAAGGTGAGTCGTAAAAATGCGTCAATAAATGATCCTTCAGCTGAGATTCCTAAGATTGGAATTAAAAGCATCATTGGCAAGATCATCAAATCTTGAAAGACAAGAGTACCAATCACAATTTTACCATAGGGAGAATCTATCTCATCTCTATCATAAATCATTTTTAGCACAATTGCACTACTTGAATGAGTGATTAAAAATCCAAGGAATATTGCTTTTTGAGGCGAAAGTCCAGAAACCATTCCAATTAAAAATCCCGCTGCTATTGTCACGATTACTTGAAGAGAACCGATAAAAAGAAGTTCTTTAAAATTTTTCAATAAGCTGTTGAAGGAGATTTCAATTCCAATTGTAAAAAGCAGTAAAGCTATTCCAAGCTCTGCTAAATGATTTATACCTTCAGGATTCTTAATTAATCTAAATACATTTGGACCGATTAAAATGCCAGTGACAATAAAACCTATAATTGAAGGAATATTAACTTTATTAAATAAATAGATAATAGGTATTGAGACTGCTAGAACAATTATGATATCTTTCAAAATGTATACTTCGTTCATATCTTTGAAAAAGTTAATTATAAATTTTGAGGTTATAATATGAAGCGTTTAATCAATTCATTACTCGTAGTTTTACTAATTCAAAATATAACAATCTTAGCACAAAATAAAAGAGTCTTTACTGCAGAAGATTTATGGAAAATTAAACGCATTTCGAGTTTTACAGTTTCGCCCGATGGAAACCATGGATGTTTTGTACTAACTGAATACAATATTTCCGAAAACAAAGGCAATAGTGACCTCTGGTTGATTGACTTAAAGACTTATTCATTGAAGAGATTAACAACTAATCTTAACTCAGATAATTCACCGACCTGGCATCCGGAAAGTAAAAAAATCGCTTTCATATCAAAACGGGAGGGCGAATATCCACAGCTTTATGAGATTAATATTGATGGCGGTGAAGCTCAGCTTCTTTATGAAATGCCGCTTGGAATTTCAAATCCAAAATACTCCAATGATGGAAATAAAATCTTTTTCACATCTCGAATTCTTCCCGAATTTGAAAATGATTTTGAAGGAATGAAAAAAGAAATCAAACAGCGCAAAGAAAAGAAAGTAACAGCAAAAGTAACTGAAAACAGATTATATAGATATTGGGACAGCTGGCTTACAGATGGTTATGTTTCTCGATTGTTTATTCTGGATACTGAAACAAAATCATTGAAAGATTTAATGAAAGGATCAAATCGAATTTATAATCTTGATGGCGGAATTTCATATTCAATCTCACCTGATGATAAGTGGGTTAGTTTTGTTGCAAATAATACGGAACCACCTTATGATTCCTTAAACTTTGATGTTTTTTTAGTTGAAGTCGAAAATCCACAAAATGTGATAAATGTTTCTGTAAATAATTTTCAGGATGATAGTTCACCGTATTTCTCTAAAGATGGCAAATATCTTTTCTTTGGAAGTCAATTTGACCCGGATTATTCAGCTGATAATGTCCGACTTATGGTTTATGATCTCCAGAAAAGAACAGTCAAAAATCTAACCGAAAATTTTGATTATTCTTTCTATGGTTTTACACAGGGCGATGATTTGAATTATGTTTATCTTTTAGCAGAAGTTCGAGCAAAAACTTCTTTATTCAGATTTGATCTTTCAAAAAATAAACTCGAAAAAATCTTAACAGGTGGTTCAATTACTTCTGTTAATGTAAAAAAGAACAAAATTTACTTTTTGAAAAGCACAATCTCCGAACCTGCAGAAATTAATGAATATGATTTATCTAAAAAATCTCTGACTAAAATTTCAAAAATCAACGATGAACTAATAAACTCATTTAAATTTGGTAAAGTTGAAGAACATTATTTCATCGGTGCTGATAATGATTCAGTTCAAATGTATTTAGTTTATCCTCCAAATTTTAATCCAGAGAAAAAATATCCATTGGTTCATATGATTCACGGAGGACCACACGGAACTTTTGGTGATGATTTTCATTATCGATGGAATGCGCATTTATTTGCTGCACCTGGTTATGTTGTTGCTTTGATAAACTTTCATGGATCAACAAGCTTTGGTCTAAAATTTGGAAAATCAATTGTTGGTGCTCACGGTGATAAACCTTTCACAGATATTATGATGGGGACAGATTTTCTAATCAAAAAATTCAATTTCACTGATTCGACAAGAATGGCGGCAACCGGCGGTAGTTATGGCGGGTATCTTGTCAACTGGATTGCTGGTCATACAAATAGATTCAAAGCTTTAGTCAGTCATGCTGGTGTCTATAATTTGATGGGACAATTTGCAAGTGATATGACTTACGAGAGAGTTAAAAATTATGATGGTGCACCCTGGCAGGGAAGATACGAACAAATTAATAAATGGAATCCAGCTTTCTATGCGCACAATTTTCAAACTCCAATGCTCATCATCCACAGTGAAAATGATTACAGAGTTGTTGTGACTCAAGGACTCGAATTATATGGTGTGCTCAAGGGTAAGGGAGTACCTGCACGACTTGTTTATTATCCAAATGAAAATCACTGGATACTTCAACCTCAAAACTCTATTTATTGGTACAAAGAAGTCCATGATTGGTTGAAAAGATTTTTAGGTGAGTGAAGATGAAGTACAGAATTCTTGGAAAAACTAATCTAAAAGTCAGCGAAATTGGTTACGGTGCATGGGCAATTGGAGGACCAGCAATGGCTGGAAATATTCCAATTGGTTGGGGAAATGTGGATGATGAAGAATCTAAACGAGCAATATTAAAAGCTATAGATCTTGGAATTAATTTTTTCGATACCGCTGACTTTTATGGTTTAGGTCACAGTGAAGAGTTGTTAGGTGAAGTTTTACATAATCATCCCAATGATGTAATTATTGCAACAAAAGTTGGTCACGAATTATTGCCTGATGGCAGGATAAATCTCAATTATTCTAAGGATTATATTCTTCAAGCCTGTGAAAAAAGTTTGATGAGACTCAAACGAGATTATATTGATTTGTATCAATTGCATAGTGCACGTGTAGAACATCTTCAAAGAGGTGAATGCATCGAAGCAATGGAAAAATTGAAACAAGAAGGAAAAATTAGATTCTGGGGAATTTCATTGAACACCTATCATCCTGAACCAGAGATGAGATTTCTTGCTGAAAGAAATATTGGTGATACAATTCAAGTTGTTTTGAATGTGATAAATCAAAAAGCTTTAGAAAAGGTTATTCCACTTGCTAAAGAAAAAAATTATGGAATTATTGCTCGAATGCCTCTTCAATTTGGTTTACTAACAGGTAAGTTTAATGAGAACACAAGATTTTCTTCAGATGATCACAGATCATTCAGATTGAATCCAGAATTACTCAATTTGGCATTACAGGAAATTCAACCATTTTTTGAATTGACAAAAAAATACAAAGTAGATCCAGGTCTTTTTGCAATAAGTTTTGTGTTGGATCATAAAGAGATATCTATTGCTATTCCAGGTATTAGAACAGTAGAGCAGGCTCAACTAAATTCAAGAGATTTTATTAAGATAGAAGAGAAGGACATGGAATATTTACACAATTTGTATAAAGAAAGGTTTGAAAATCTTTTAAGTGAATTTGAAAAATTTGCCTGAATAATCAAACAAAATTTTGTCGGTTAATTATTACAGAATTATACGCTATATGCCTTATTGCATATTGACTAAAATAAAAGGATATTTACCCAGCAATTAAATGAAGAAAATCGAAACTAATGAAAAAACATATCAACAAAATATCTATTAACAAACTGGAGGGTCCTATGAGACTTCAAATGACTTTCTTAATTGTTTTCTTTTTCCTTGCTTGCAATTTTCTTCAAGCACAATCAAATGATCTGGAAGAAACACTTGGAAAAATTACAGGTGACGCAAGCAAAGCCTATGTTGCACCAATCAGCTCAGCATTTGGGGCAAACCTAAATTCCGGATGGGTTCACAGTGCACCTAAAGCGACAAAATTCAGTTTGGATATTGAAATTGGTTTTGTCGCTATGGCTACTCTTTTTGGCGATGCAAATAAAAATTTTGCTTCAAGTGGTAAGTTTAGATTTAATTCGGCTCAAGCTGAACAATTAATTCCAAGTAATATCACTGGAGCACAGAGAACTCAAATTAAAAATGAAATATTGAACCGAGATTTTACAGTCTCTATTTCTGGTCCAACTATCGTAGGATCTAAAAAAGATACTGTTAAAGTTGTTTTCCCAGGTGCAGTTATTCAGGGACAGACTCTCGGAAGTAAAACAATCGTTCTTCCTATAACAGGTTATCTGGAAGAACTTCCAGCATTACCACTTGCAGCACCTCAGTTAACTGTTGGAACTGTCTTTGGAACTTCTGTTGCTTTAAGATACTTACCCGAGTTCGACATAAATCCAGACCTTGGCAAATTCAAATATTTTGGATTTGGATTACAGCACAATCCCGGTATGTGGATTCCATTCCCATTACCTGTTAATGTATCCGTTGGATATTTTACTCAATCAATGGAAGTTGGGAAAGTATTTAAAACATCAGCTTCGATGTTTGGAGTATTTGCATCAAAAAGATTTGGACCTGGTTTCATAAATATTGAACCATACGCTGGATTTTCTTTTGAAAGTTCAAGTATTGATGTTGCTTATGATGTTGTTTATGATACACCAACTGGTCCATCGGCTTCGAGAATTTCATATACACTTGAAGGAGAAAATTCTACAAGAATCACACTCGGTGCAACACTTAAATTAGCATTACTTGGAATCAGTGTTGACTATAATATTGCAAAATACAACACAGTGAGTGCCTCACTTAACATTAAGATATAAACTCTCATAATCTAAGGGACTTTGTAAAGCAATGATGTACAAAGTCCCTTAATCATTTAATCCACTTCTTTGTCAATAATATTTTCGTTGTTATATTTGTAATTGTTAAATGTATTTTTGAAAGCATGGCGAGGTAGCTCAGTTGGTTAGAGCAGTGGAATCATAATCCACGTGTCGGGGGTTCGAATCCCTCCCTCGCTACTAATAAATGGAGTTAATATGTTTACTTTTTTGTTGATTATTTCAGTGATAATTGCAATTCTCTTGATGGGAGTTGTATTAATTCAATCAAGTAAAGGCGGTGGATTAGCAGGTACTTTTGGTGGTCCAGGTGAGATGGGAGCAATTTTTGGAGTTAGAAGAACAACCGATTTTTTGATGAAGACGACATGGGTTTTGGCAGTTTTGTTAATGTTACTAGCAATTGTAATTAATCTAACTGCTCTGCCTTCTTCTTCTCAGGAAAAAATGAAGGAAAGTATAATTCAACGAAAAGGAATGCAATCTTTACCCACTCGACCAGTTTTACCACCAACACAATCGACTCAACCTTCGACAAAATAACCCCAAAATATTTCAAGTTTTTATAGAGCCATCTCTCAATAAAGATGGCTTTTTTATTTTAAAGTGATTAGCGTACAATTCTTATGATTAGATTTTTTGATTTAAAACAAAAATAGCTGTCAAAAGTGACAGCTCTTTGATAAACTTTCAGTTGATGATTATTAATTAACTTTATAAGGAATTCCCCAGGTTGAACTTGATACGCTTCCTTCAACACTGAATATTGTTTCATTTGTAACAGAGTTAATAATAGAATGAAATCTCCCAAATGGATGCATTACAAAAATGTTCCAGTTACCTTCATAGATTTTATCCCACTTATCTCCATTTTGAACAGAAGAAACTAAGTGCAATTTTCTTTTAACTCGATAAGTTTGACCAGCAATTTTTCTTCCATATGTTATTGTGACGAAATCTTCTTCAGGGGAATCGCTTGTTAGATAGACTCTCAATGTGACAGATTCATTTCTTTTTCTTTCAGGAAAATCTCTTTTCGGATCACCAATGAAGAAGTAAGTGTTGAGTGGATCAGTGATGACTAAAGGTTCTCGTCCAGATATTAATAATTCAACCTTTGTTAGCTGAATGTTTTTAACAGAAGTAGATCCTTCTGATAGAGATATTGTCTGTAATTTCCATCCTCTGTTTCTGTCATTTCGTGAATTTGTACGGATTAAAGTCACATTTCTTTTGACTGTTTCGACGAAAGGTTTACTAATAATTGTATCAGGTAAGTAATTGGTATCTCCTGGTGTAATTGGGTTGAATTTGCCCGCTATTATTAAGAAACCAGAATATTTTGTTGTAACTAAAACTTTAGCTGAATCACCAACAACTTCTTTGTTGAATGTTCTTTCGATTCTGGTAATTCTTCTTCCAACTTTGATTGGATAGAGATCGGTTTGCACTTTATCAAGAATAAATGAAGTTGCATCACCATCATCAAAGTTTTCGTCAAAATTTGAGACCGATTCTTCACTGGTGATTAATTCATTAAGAATTACATCATCGAGATAGTCAGGTTCATTTACACTTGAGTTACAGCCAAAGATTATGATTGAGAATAACAAGGTTGCGAATATTGAGAGTTTTTTGTTCATATAATCCCCCATTTTTTTAATATTTAGATTCTTATTTCTTAAAAAAGTTTAATAGGAATCAGCAATTAGTGTAATAATATCATCTTGAATTTGACGTAATTTATATGTGTTCCCCTTCGAATAATTAAAATTGATGGCAAAGATGAGTAAATCACCACTTTTTGAGACTACATACCCAGCCAGAGATACAACACCATTCAAAGTACCGGTCTTTGCTCGCATTCTATCTGGCGGGAATAAACTACTCATTCGATTCTGTAAAGTTCCATCAATTTGTGGTATCGAAAGGGAATTGTAATACTCGTTAAATATTCCAGGGGTCAAATATATATGATTCAAAAAATTAACTAGCATTCTTGTAGAGATAGAATTTTTTCGAGAAATACCGGAACCATCAACGATATTGAAATCTTTATTGTAGATATGAATTGATTTTAAGAAACTGTTTATTGCCTGTGATGCATCAAAAGGGCTGCCATAACCTCCTGAATATTCTCCACCTATGATTAAAAATAAATGTTCAGCATAGAAATTATTGCTGTTTTTATTAATCGGTTTGAGAAATTCGATCAATGGTGTTTTATTCATAGCAATAAGATTTACAAGTTTGGGAATAGAACCTTTTTTAATTTTTCCATTGAATTGGATATTCTGTTTTTTAATCAATGATGCAACTAAATGTCCGGTATAAGCAGCTGAATTTTTAATGTGGACTCTCAAATAGCGAGTAAAATTCTTTCTGATTGTTCCTGTTATTGTGATAGTTTCTCCCGAACCAGTAAAATTAGATACAGCTAAAAGTCTTGTTGTCCGGTTGGATGTTTTCGTTTTGTTTACTATTGTGAAATAACCAGAATCCTCTGATCCCTCAACAAAAGCTTTTTGATTTATTTTTTTTGATCCAGTTACTTTAAGCGTGATTGAGTTATAATTTACAGTGACAGAAGAAATTGGTGGAAGTGGAACGGAAATGTTTTCATCTTCAATCCATTCATTTCTTTCGAATGTTTCTTCAAAAAATGTATCATCAATAATTATATCACCAGTTATCTTGTAAATGCTTTGTTTCTTAATACTCCTGATCAAACTATCTAATGTAGCAGTTGTTATTGTTGGATCGCCTTTACCCTTGAAATAAATGTTTCCGTTTATTATACCATCATTAAGATTCATATCATCAGTGTAGATTTCTGTATTGATTGTAAAGTTTATTCCTAAGTTAAATAAAGCGGTACCAGTTGTGATTAATTTATTCGTGGATGCAGGTATAAATGGAACATCTGAGTTAATTTCAACAATAAATTTTTTCTGATTAGTAGAATAACAGGTGACAGAATAAATAGAATTTTTACTTATCGATTTCTTTAAGATCGATTCAACTTTTGTTTGTAATTTATTTCCCTGAGATAATAGTTGTATTAAAACTAATAATATTTTTATTATCATAATGGTAAACATTTTATCGGATCGTTTAATTGCTTGCAAAATTAGTATTTCTTAAATTGACTCAAAAATGAAACGACTCTTAATAATTGGTGGAAGCGGAAAAATTGGAAGTGCTTTATCTCTTCATTTTTTAAGTGAAGGGAATAAATTAATTGTAACTTATAATAAATCGTTTGATAAAATTGAACAAATCAGAAAAAATCTTCCAGATCAAGATTCCTTTTTTGCATTTCGGTGGGATATTTTAAATCTAAGTAAAATCGATGAGTTATATAATTTTGTTAGTTCTGCTTTTGGTCAATTAGATGTATTGATCAATTGTGCAGGAGTTTTTCCAAAGAAAGATTTTAAGCTAGTAACTGATCAAGAATTTGATGAAACAATGACTATCAATTTGAAAGCTTCTTATTTTTTGATTAAAACATTTTTGGATTTAATGAGCGACAATTCTTCAATAATAAATTTTTCATCTGTAGGTGGAATTATTCCATGGAAAAACAGAAGTTTATATCACATATCAAAATCATCAGTTATTGCATTGACTAAATCACTTGCTCTTGAATGTGCACCAAAAGTAAGAATTAATTCTATTGCACCAGGTTATATTGAATTTGGTGATGATGATTCTGTAGAAAAGATGCCTTTATCAAAGATCCCATTGCAGCGATATGGTAAGATTAATCATATCATACAAACAGTAGAATTCTTAATTAACAACGATTATATAACTGGAACAACCATCCCCATTGATGGTGGGAGATTATTAGTTTAAATCGAAAGGGATAAAAATGTCAATTAAAGCATTCAAAAATCTTGATTTCTTAAATTCTCCAGACGCCAGAATCAATAAGAATAATTGCTGAATTTCTTGAACCACAAAGCAGGTTTAATAAATTAAACATTAAAGATACAATTGTCTTTTTTGGAAGTGCTCGCATAGTTGATCGTAAGTCAGCACAAAAAATGTACAATGAAATCAAAAAACTGGATCCTAAAAAATTTCCCGACTTCCCTGAAACATTAAGGAAAGCTCAAGTTGCGATTGAAATGTCAAAATATTATGAAGATGCGTTTCAATTATTTAAAATGCTTACTGAATGGTCTCAGACTTTACCTTCGGGTGGAAGAAGATTTGTCATATGTACAGGTGGTGGTCCAGGAATTATGGAAGCGGCTAATAGGGGAGCTCGGGAAGGGAAAAGAAAAACCATTGGATTGAATATCTCAATTCCGACTGAGCAATTTGTCAATAAATATGTGAATGAAGAATTAAGTTTTGAATTTAATTATTTCTTTATGAGAGAATTCTGGCTGGTTTATCTTGCAAAAGCGCTTGTAATCTTTCCGGGTGGATGTGGAACACTGGATGAGTTATTTGAAGTTCTTACTTTGATTCAAACAGGAAAGATATCTAAAAAGATGGCTGTTGTAATTTATGGAACTACGTACTGGAAAAAAGTTTTGAATTTTGATGCAATGCTTGAACATGGGTGTATCGACAAGAAAGATAAAAATTCCTTTACCTTCTGCGATACACCTGACAAAGATTTATTGTTTTAAAAAATTTTTTAACGAAGAATTATCTATGATTTAAGGATGGAAAAAGAACTACTTTTCCATTTCTTCTTTCATCAATTTTTGAAGCCTTCTAATTGCTTTAGCCTGCTTCATCTTCTTTCTAACTGATGGCTTCAAGTAGAAAGTTCTTTTTTTGTATTCTTTTAAGATTCCAGCTCTTTCGTATTTTTTCTTGAATCGTTTTAGTGCTTTATCGAGACTTTCGTTTTCACCAATAATTATTCCGACCAAAAATTACCTCCGTTAATTTGGTTGTACTTGAAATTGTTCTAATAATTTTTTTTGTCCTGATTTTTCAAACTCAACTACTATGGCTTTTACACCAGAAGCTGTGGTTTCTTTACCAACAACTTTTCCAACATCATCCCATTCTTTATGATAAATTGAATCACCAATTTCAAAAGTCGCTGTTGGTTTATAAATCTTGCAATCTTCTATTTTAATTGCAGAAAGATCAAGGTTTTGAGATGATTTTATATTTGCATCAACTGCAATTGCCATTGTATGCTTGCAAGTTTTGCATCTTGTCCATTTTCTGTTATCACCTGCAATGGCAATCTCTCCGACAATCTCCATCTTTGTAACCTTGTTGCAATAACTACAAAAAGCATCTACATGTTTTAATCTTGCCATTTCAATCCTCAATTTTCTTCTTTTGTTGCTGTAATCACCAGCACTGGAACTTTAGAATAGCGAATAACTTTTTCTGCAACGCTTCCAATTAAAGTATGCAGTAAACCAGTTCTTCCATGTGTTGCAATTACGATCAAGTCAATATTATTTTTTTCAGCATATTCAACTATTTCTTCGAAATCATTTCCTCTTAGTAAAACTTCTTTCACATTAACATCTTTTGAAAATCTATTTCTGAATTCAGCTAATAAATTTTTTGCATCATTTTCAATTTTTTGATAAGCACTTTCGTTTGTCATATCAAGGGTTCTAATGAGAAGAATTGGTGGATCCTTCTCAAGAACGTGCAGAAGATGAATTTCAGCCGAATATTGTCTGGCAAGTTCTTCAGCGTAAGAAAATGCCTGAGCAGATATCTCACTGAAATCAGTAGGTACAAGTATC
Source organism: uncultured Ignavibacteriaceae bacterium (assembly GCA_964527925.1). Classification (GTDB taxonomy): domain Bacteria; phylum Bacteroidota; class Ignavibacteria; order Ch128b; family Ch128b; genus Ch128b. Next base: position 18,408 of record CAZGQO010000007.1, on the reverse strand, counting down.
CTTTGAATATTAAATTTTTTCATAATCAGGTTTTCAAATATAAAATTTTTCGATTTAAGTTAAAAATTGGGGCATAGTTTAAAGGTTAAATAAATGTGTCTACAAATTTTCTTCAATTAACCTCTTCTGTTTTTACACAAAAACTTAAAATTATGGATAAGATTAATAGGTTATCAGGAGCTTAAGATGGATGAATGAGTGCTTATAATTATCAAACTACTAAGAATTCGATCCAGAACTTATAGTGTTCTTAGTATCATTATTTTGAAGATTTGGATTAAATTAGCTAATAAAGATTTTTTTAGAATTTATCTAATCTTTAGATTGTATTTACTATGAAAGAATATGAAAAAGCTGGTGTAAGCATTTCTAAGGGAGACGAATTTGTCAAAAAAATTAAGTCTCTTGTCCGAACAACCTACGATAATGAAAATCCCAATTCAGGACGAGTTTTACAGGATATCGGTCACTTTGGAGCTTTCTTTGATATTCATTTCCCTGAAATGAAAAATCCTATTCTCGTATCGAGTGTTGATGGAGTTGGTACGAAATTAAAAATTGCAATTGAGATGAATAAACACGATACAATTGGTCAAGATCTTGTCAATCATTGTGTTAATGATATTCTTTGTTCGGGTGCGAGTCCACTTTTCTTCCTGGATTACTTAGCATTTGGAAAGTTAAATCTTGATGTAGCAGTAGAAATAATGAAGGGACTCTCAATTGCTTGCAGGGAAAATCATTGTGCATTGATTGGTGGTGAAACTGCTGAGATGCCTGGTTTATACGAAGTGGGTGACTATGATATTTCGGGAACAATTGTTGGAATTGTTGAAAGAGAAAAGATAATGGACGGCAAGAGTATTCAACGAGGTGATGTTTTGATTGGATTAAAATCAAATGGTTTGCATACTAATGGTTATTCTCTTGCGAGAAAAATTCTTCTTCAGCATTTCAAATTGACTGATTATATCGAAGAACTTCAAGCAAATCTTGGTGAAGAATTATTAAGAATTCATAAATCGTATTTGAAGATAGTTTATCCGTTATTGCAGAAATATTCTATCAAAGGAATTTCACACATCACAGGGGGAGGTATAATTGGCAACACAAAAAGAATTCTTCCAGAAAATCTTGAAATTAAAATTAATTGGAATAGCTGGGAGATTCCATTTATTTTTAGGTTAATTCAAGAGCTTGGTAGTGTTAGTGATGAAGAGATGAGAGAAGTATTTAATCTGGGGATTGGTATGATTTTAATTGTTGATAGAAATAATGTTGAAAAGATTTGTGCAGAACTAAAACTCTTAAATGAAAAATATTTTGTCATTGGTGAGATAAAGTGAAAAGAATACTTCTGATTTTGTTTTCTGTTTATACTCAAATTTTTGCTCAATTAGTTTTTACAGGATTTGATAAACTATCTAATGTTGTTAAAGCCTATCATCTTAATCTTCAAACAGGTCAGATTAACGAACTATCTTTTGCAAATTCTTACCTGCCAAGATGGATTGATGATACATTTATTGTCTTAAACATAGGGAATTCAATTTTTAAAGTTGATTATCTCGGTGATTCAAAAAAATATTTTTTTGATGGGTTTATGCCTGTTGTCTCAAGAACTGGAAGATTAATTGCCGCTTATTCAAAAGATGGAATTGTAATTGGTGATTCTTCTGGGAAGAAGATTACAGTTGCTGAAGTCAATCACTGGAACAAAATTACTCCCATATTTTCCTTTGATGAGAGATTTATCTTTTATTACGATAAAGAAAGAAATGCAACATATAAGTTTGATTTATCAAAACAGACAAACGAAATTTTTGCTCACCATATTTTTCATCCTCTTCATTCACCTGATGGGAAAAAATTTTTACTCAATGTTGGAAAAGTTGATTCGAATTTTAGAATTGGAATAGTTTCTTCTGATTGGAAAGAGAATCAACCAATTAAGTACATAACTTCTCCGTTTGAAAATTCAATAGTTCCAATCTGGTCACCATCGGGACGTTTCATTGCTTATATGACTTTACTTGCCAATAAGCCGCTTGAAAACTCTGACCTTGTTCCTGCTAATATAATTCTCTATGATATTCAGACTGGCACAAAATCAATTGTAGCTGATGATGCTGGATTCACTGAAGGAGCTTTTCCTCAATTTAGTTTCAGTAAGGATGAAAAATATTTTTATTATACAAGAATTAATGAGAATGGGAACGGAACAATTGTAGAATTAGAACTTGCTAATCTTTCAAACAAGAAAATTTTAATTAACGATCAAAATATTGATGCAAGAATACCGCTTTATGCTAACAAACCAGAGGATTAAATAATCATTTCTTCCAATGAGAATCAATCGAATTTTAATTGCAATTGTTCTGACATTAGTTTTCAACTCTTGTTCGAAATCATTAGATGAGCTTAAAAAGGAAAGCGAAAAATTATTCAATCAGGCGATTGATTATTATGATAGAGGTTATTTTGATCAAGCTGAGGATTTCTTTAAGAGGATCATAGAGATTGAAGATAAAACTGGGAATGTGCCGAGAAAAGCAATTTCAAAAATTTATCTGGGATTGATTTATTACAATTTATCCAACTTCATCGAGGCTGAAAATTATTACAAGAGTTCTTTGAGCGATTTAAGATCAATCAAAGACTTCAAAAGTGAACTGGTTGTATTAAATAATCTCGCAGGAATTTATTCTATTCTTGGTGATTATTCAGAAGCCGAAAAAATTTATCTCGATGTTGCTGGTAAAAGTCTTATCTATGCGGATAAAGAAGCTGAGGCGATTGCACATTCAAATCTTGGTGACCTTTATCAGGAAATTGGTGATTTTGATAAGATGTTTGAACATTACAATAAATCGCTTCAAGCTTATGAAGTTCTTGGTGATCGGAAAGGAATAGTTTTTATTTACAATAAGATTGGACAACACTTTTTGAGTTCTAATGATTTTGTGAATGCACTGGAAATGTTTTCAAGATCTTATAAACTGGAAAATTCCTACTCTCTCAACTACTTATCCTCAGAATTAATGAACAGTCTTGGTCAGGTATATTTCCACTTAAAATCTTTTCAGCAAGCAAAAACTTTTTTCGAAGAAGGATTGAAAAGAGCAACCTCAAAAGAAACATCTCCATTGGCTTTGATTTCTCTTCATAATAACCTTGGTGATTTTGAATTTAATTTCGGTTCATACACAAAGGCTATTGATTATTACAGCAAAGCACTTGAGGTAAGTGATAAATCATATTTAAAATACTTATCTCCAATTCTGCAATTAAAAATTGCCAGATGTTATGAAAATTTATATTCAATCAATTTAAATGAGACAGATAAAAAAACCGCTGAGCGTTTTTACAATTTTTCAGTTAACCGATTTAGAGAAAACAAAGATTTCAACAATTTTCGAATTGCTGCAACCAACCTGGCATCGTTTTATTACAGAACAGGTGAAGTAAAAAAATCAATTGAACTATTCAAAGATTTTTCAACTCAGGAACTGATTATAAATCTTATAACGGATGATGAGATGAGGAATTTTATTTTCAAGCCAGATTATGATTTTACATTTCTGCTTCCACTCATTGAATCAAACAAAGTCAAAGAAGCCTTCAAGTTTCTTTACAAGATCAAAGTCAAAAAATCACTCGAATATTTTTTGAAGTTTCAGAAATTTGATTTTCTAAACTCAGATATCCGAGATTTAATTTTAGAATTAAAGAAAGACCTTTATCAATTAAATACTTATCACAGAATTTTAATTCAAGAATTGGCTTTGCCGGAAAGTCAAAGAATAAAAGAAAAAGTCAAATTTGCTTCGAAAAACTATTCAAAAGTCAAAGAGAATTTAGATGAAAAAATAAAGTCACTAACTGAACATTATCAATTTCTAAAACCTTCCTTTGAAGAAGTTAACTTTTCAGAAATGATTAAGTCAAAAAATCTGGTTTACATTGCACCAGTATTAGCCTCGAATCAGTTAATGCTTTTTATTATTTCCAGCAACGGAATTGAAAGTTTCAGAATTAAAATTGACGGTGAATCATTTAAGAACAATTTGAAACTGCTTTCTTTTAATCTTTCTAACTTCAAGAGAGATGAATTCCAAAAATTTGTTCAGGAAAGTTTCAGTCAGATTAGAAAGGAGTTTTTTAATTTCATTAATTCGCGAAAGTATAAACTGGAGGAAATTGTTTTTCTTTTAAATGATTCTGAACTTAATTTACTTTCTCATATTTTGTTTGCAAGCCTGGACGAAAAGAATTCGATTAAACAACATCATTTATCCTATTCTTATTTAATTAATGACCGCACAACAAACACAAAAGATCTGAAATTTGAAATATTAAGATCAGGTAAATTTCAATCACTCATTGCGACGCACCAAGAAAAAAGATCAGTTCGACCAAATCTTGAAAAAAATCTAAGGGTTGGATTGAGAAAAGAATCTAATGAATCTACTAACAATGAATTATCCGTAATTCAGAATGCAAATTGTTTATTGGTACAGGATAAGTTAATAATAAATCAAATGAGTCCTGAATACAGTTTTCTTCTGCCTGAAAATTCCCGCAGTCAAAGTGAAAAAAATGAATTGATGAATTTTGCGAATATTTTAAATCGGAAATACAAATTCATTCTCTTTAACAATATTACTTATAGTAATCTGAATGAGTTAATTCGATTTATTTCTTTGTTCGATTTCACAGATATCCCCTGTATAGTTATTTCACTCAATCAAAACGCACAGGAATTTTCAACGGAGTTTTTGTATAATTACGAAAAGAGTAGAGAGAGATTTTCAATTGATGAGTTTTTCGAAAATTATTACATCGCATCGTTAGAAAATTCAACAAAAAGAAATTCAACATGCTGGGTCTCTACTTGCAGAATAAGTAATTAAAAGAGAAGAGTATGAAGAAGAATTTATTTACAATTTTACTGGTTACTTTTTTGATTGGATGCGATCACGGTATAGCTCCCAGAGTCGAACTGCCGAGAACTGGTTTCGGTGGGAAAGTGATTTTCAAAAATCTCTGGCCTAATGATGTTTATCAGACCCGTGTTGTAGCTTTTCGCGAAACAATAAGAACGGTCGCTGATTTCAATATTAACAATATCGCATTTATCAGCGACACAATTCCCTATGGAGTAAGTGAATACATTTTTGAATCAGACCGAAATCCTTTGATTGAACCGGCAGCCGGCACAACTTTAAAATATATTGTTGTAGCTCAATCGATTGTTCCGGTCCCTTTGCCGAGGAGGAGCGATTGGAGAGTTGCTGGAATTTACTACTCTCCCTTTGATTCAACTAAATATGGTGAGGTTAAAATTGAAGAGGGGAAATTTAAAACCAACATAAATATTATTGTTGATTTTAATAATCCACCCATTCAACCACCGGAGTAAGTTTATGATAAAAAGACTTACATTTTTTATTACAATTTTTTTAATTGTTTCAGCTTTTGGTCAACAAAAAAAACCAACTGGCAGAATTGAAGGCAGAGTTCTGGATGAAAATAAATCTCCATTAATCGGTGCAAATGTTAGAATTGAAAATACACTAATTGGTTCTGCTACAGATAGAAAAGGAATTTTTCGATTAACAAAAGTTCCTGTGGGTAAGCATAAACTAAAATTCACAATGGTTGGTTATGAATCAAAAGAATTTGAAGTTGAAGTAATAGCTGACCAAACAACTTACATTGAAGTCCAACTTTTTCAAACGGCTATTCAGACAAGCGCAGTATTTGTAACAGCAAGCAAATTCGAACAAAAAACTTCTGATATACCTTTAAGCATAAGTGCATTAAGTCCGCAGGATTTGACATCGCGAAATGTGAAACGATTAGATGATGCACTTAAATATGTTTCTGGAATTAATATGGTTTCAGATCAAATAAGTATTAGAGGTTCGACTGGTTATACTCGAGGTGCAGGCAGTCGAGTCCTTTTATTATTTGATGGTGTTCCTCTATACACCGGAGATGCAGGGGATATAATCTGGCAATTGCTTCCCGTTTTTGAAATCGAACGAGTTGAAATTGTGAAATCGGCGAGTTCCGCTTTGTATGGTTCACAAGCATTAGGTGGAGTGATTAATGTTCTTTCGAAAGATTTCAGCGGTACACCAATCACAAATTTCCGAGCGATAGGTGGAATGTATGATAAACCTTTTTACGATGAATGGGATTGGTCACCAAGAAGAAGATTTTATAATTCATTGATAGTTTCTCATTCGAGAAAAGTCGGTGATTTAGGACTTTATCTTTCAGCTTCAAGATATGAAGACGATTCATATAAACTTAACAGTTACACAAAACGATATTCATTCTTTGCAAAAACAAAATATAACTTGAATCCAACGAACAGTATTTCTTTGCTTTTAAATGGTTCGACTTATAAAAGTGGAAGTTTCCTCTATTGGCGGGATTCAAGAAATGCTTTGATTCCACCTGAATCACAGATTGGTCAATGGACAAAAGCACTTAGACTCAATATTCATCTCAATTATCAATCATTATATTCATCGACCACAATCGTCAATTTTCGTAATTCCTGGTTTCATAATTTCTGGGAAGACAATACTGAGTCGGCAAATTCATCTCGAAGTGAAATGTTGAGATCAGAGCTTTCATTTAATTATTTCGGCAATGATATTCTTAAACTTGTTGGTGGGATCGAAGCAACATACATAACGGTCAGCTCAAATATCTTTTCTAACCCTTCTGGAACCGGGTTAGCGTTATTCGGACAGGATGAAATTCATTTATCAAAAAAATTTTTATTAACAGCTGGATTGAGGATCGACTATCAAAAAGTTGAAGATGTACTTTCAGAATTAAATTTCAATCCAAAATTGGCGGGTTTATTTAGAATTTCTGAAAATCTAATATTAAGAAGTTCTGTTGGAAGAGGTTACAGAGCACCAACACCTTCTGAATTATTCAGCACAACAAATGTTAGTGGAATTAGAGTAATTCCAAATCCTGACTTAAAATCTGAATCTAACTGGACACTTGAAGCAGGATTAAATCACACTTTGAGTGATTATCTCAAATGGGATGTAGCTTTCTTCAATAACGAAATTTATAATTTCATAGAACCTTCAATTGATCCAGTGACGAGTTTTATTCAATTTAAAAACATCACGCGTGCGAGAATTTACGGAACAGAAATTAATATCAACTCTGAGTTATTCAACAATCTCATTAACATCAACTTAGGTTACACATATCTGTGGGCAAGAGATTTGAAGAACAATCTTTTCTTAAAATATCGACCAAGACATTTGCTTTATGTTAATATTAGTTCAAAGTTCAATTATTTTAGATTTGGGCTGGATGCTCGTTACTGGAATCGAATTGAAACAATTGATGAAGATTTGATAAAGCTTAATATTGTTAAGGATGGTGACTTGAGAGATAAAGTTTTTCTTCTGGACCTAAATTGTACACTTGATTTATTTGAATTTAAGATTCCAGGGAGATTTACATTTTCTATAAACAATCTGCTCAATTATAATTATATTGAAATGATTGGAAATCTTGGTCCTGTAAGATCCTTCAGTCTTGGTTTAGAAGGAATTTTATAATTTTTTAATGTTAGTCTTGTGATCTCTTTTCGTTATAAAGTTTTCGGATATTATTCAATTGATTAGTTCGATTTCTGTATATCCTAATGGTTAACAGTTGTAAATTGATGTTTTGATAAATTAAAAATAAATTAAAATAGAAATGAACTTTTTAATCCAGGAGGAAATATGAAAAAAATAAATTTACTGGTTTACTTTCTCTCATTTTTACTTTTTAATTTGATTTTTGCTCAACCAAGATGGACTTACCGCTATCAGATAAATTTCCCCGAATCAGATACCGCATTTGTTCGACCTTACTTATGTTCAGTAGATAAAAATGGCAGACTCTATGTGATTTCATCAAAGATAGTTGATGTAAATGCACACAACGCAATATGGTATGCAGATTCAACAGATTTAGTAATGAAAAAAATGATCGATTACGACTTAAATGGTGAATCGGATACCCTTACTGGAAATCTTTATATATTGAGAGGCATTGCGACACTTAAAAGTGATGTAATCATAAATGGCAGTGTTCCTTTTCCGCGATCAAAACCAAATACTGTTGCGTCTCAATATTATTATACCAATGGAGATACAAATCAAGTTGAAAAATTTGGTTTTTACCATACTGGCAGTGGATATGGTACTTACTTAAATGGTCTTGCTGTTTCTAAAGACTCATTTGCATTTACTGGAATTTCTTATCAAACATCAGTCAGACTTTATAATTTCACCAAATCAATTACAACTCCAGCACGAGGTTCTTATGTACCGCCTCCAACATACGGTCAGGAACCTGGGGGACACGAGGGAACAGGTTTAAGTACAATCAGAGATGTAGCTGTAAGACCCAACGGAGATTATAACAATACAGAAACTCCATGGTACACTTCAAGAAATTCTAATCCACCGATTGTTGGAGGAATTGCTGTTTGGTATGGTGGAACTCAGTCGAGTCCAGGTACTTATCAAGGTCAACGAGTGGTTGATCAATTTTCCTTTTTATCTTTTGATCGAACTGTCCCATATGGAATTACTGTGGATAAAGATAATCGGTTATGGGTAGCTGGAACAGATTCTACTCGCAGATGGGTGAAAGCATTCCAGGTGGATGGAATCTTAGCAATAGATATCGATGAATTACCTTCACAAAATAGTTCAACAAATCCTGATCCTAATGGTGCCCCAATGATTGCTCCATCTGATGTGGCTTTAACTCCCGATGGATTAACTGCGTATGTAACAGACTTATATAATAAATGCGTTTATAAATTCCAGTATGGCGATTTCACTTCCGTAGAAAATGATAAACCGATTTACAACTTCAAACTTGAACAAAACTTTCCAAATCCATTCAATCCTTCAACTCTCATAGCTTTTGAATTGCCCGATGAAATGTATGTGAGATTAATTGTAACTAATGCACTCGGTCAGACTGTAAAAACTTTAGTTAATGAAAAATTAAGTGCTGGACGTCATGTGAAAGTATTCAGAGGCGAAAATCTAACAAGTGGAGTCTACTATTATTCATTGATTACACAAAAAGGAATTATCACAAAGAAAATGATATTAGCTAAATAGTTTTTTAGAAGATGAAAAAATTAATTCTATTCGTATTCATCAGTTTTTCATTTTTATTTGCTCAAGGTGGTAAAGGTAAAATTACAGGTAAAGTAGTTGATGATAAGACAAATGAACCATTAATTGGCGTAAATGTTTTTCTTGAGGGTTATCAAATAGGTGCAACTACGGATATAAATGGCAGATATGTAATTCTCAATGTTCAACCGGGCAAGTATTCCCTAACTGCAAGTATGATTGGTTATGCGAAAGTTACAAAGAGAGCTGTTGAAGTATTTATTGATAGAACAACTGAAGTCAATTTCAGATTAAAAGATGTTTCAATTCAAATTCAGGATGTTGTTGTTATTGCTGAAAAGCCAAAAATTATTAAAGATCAGACATCAACTTCTTCTACAATTGATGATGAACAAATAAAAGTTGCCGCAATTGAAGGAATTAGAGGCATTATTGATTTAACTTCAAGCTTTATGAAAAATGCTCAGGGTGATTATCAGGTTCGTGGTTCAGGTGCTTACGAAGTTAATTTCCAGATTAATGGTGTCGAACAAATTAATGCTTTAACTTCAGCACCTGGTGCATTTGCAACAAACAAAGCAAACAATTCCTGGAAGTACGATGTTAATCCTCTTGGTGTTCAGCAATTACAAATGATTTCCGGTGGATTTTCTGCTGAATATGGAAACGCTCAGGCTGGTGTTGTTAAAGTTGTAATGAAAGAAGGTACACCAAATTTTAGTGGTGAAGTTCGTGTTGAGATAAGACCACCAGGACAATATCACTGGGGACCATATCTCTATGATAAAAACAATTACGAATGGAGAAAGTGGGGCAATCTTGAAAATTGGTTTAATGTTAAAGATTTATTAATAACTGAATTGAAACTTGATACTCGATATAATGAATTATTAAATCAAGCGAAAGCTGGTGATCCGGTTGCCCAGCAGATGTGGGATTCGATTGTAACTCGAGAGATTACCTGGGCATATTCAATCTGGATGAACAATCACACTCCTTCGGATGATAATCCATTAGGCGTCTATGATTATCGTAATCGCTGGTATTCAAGAACAATGTTTGGTTTCGGTGGACCACTCGGGAAAAATCCAAATCTATTAAAATTCTTTTTCACTGGTGAATACCGAAGAAGTCCAACAAGACTGCCGACTCCAGAAAAAGATCAGATTTATCAAAATTATATTTTGAACATCACATATAAACCCTTTGAATCTCATCGATTTAAGTTTATGGGGTCTTATCAAAAATATCGTGGTGGAATTTGGTCAGGTTCTGAAGATATTAGATGGTCGGGAATTGCTTTCTCTCCGCCAGGTGTTTCAACAAAATATTATGTTAAAGTTGATCCAGTCAGAACTGAACAAACAATCAGTCAGAGTTTAAACTGGATTTATACAATTGATCCCAAGTCATTCATTGAAGCTACAATTTCACATCAACAAGAAACCTACATTTTACCTTATGAATATCTTGCTGGATATGGAGTTGAAGCGGATAGACTTGACAGCTTAAACGATCCTCGTGGAGTAATTCTAAAAGATGGAATCTGGTGGGAAAATAATTACTTCAGACAACCATTTAATTTTTCAACTAATTATTATCAGGATAACAGAACAAATCACTGGAGTATCAGTGTCGATTATACAAATCAAATTATTCCGACCAATCTTTTGAAAGCAGGTATTAGATTCTATTACTGGGATATGATTAATAATGGTGTGAATTCAAGTTTTCAAGCAAATACTTATTTAGTTCGATCTGGATTTGCTGAATATTACCGTGCCTATCCAATTGGTTTAGCATTTTATATTCAAGATAAGATGGAATACGAAGGAATGATTGCAAATCTTGGTGTTCGTGCTGAAGCTTATAATTTTCAGGCTCGTGTTCCTGTTGATCGATTTAATGTGTTTTATCAGGGTGCAAGTGGTCCTGGTACAAGAGGAAATCCTGCAACAGAAGATTCAAAAACCAGATACATCGTTTTGCCGAGAATAGGAATTTCATTTCCAATTGGTGAAAATACTGCTTTCCGACTTCAATATGGACATTTTGCTTCAATGCCAATTTTTTCTCAGGCACTTTCTCAAAGAACTGAATCAGGTTGGGCTGGTTTAGGAAATCCAAACTTAGAACCGAAAAAAACTATCTCCTATGAATTTGGTCTGCAGCAGGTTATCGAAGAAACTCATCGATTGGATGTTGCTTTGTTTTATAATGATCGAGTTAGACAAATTGGCTTATTGAGAGTTGCTTCATTAACTGGAAGCAGAAATAGACCAGCTGGATTTACTGACGACAACATTCCACTTTATTCTTATACAACTTTTGATAATAATGCTTTTGGTTCTTCTATAGGTCTTGAAGTTATTTTCGAAAAAATTATTCGTGATAGATGGATGTATAGATTGAGTTATACATTATCACAGACAACGGAAGGTAATTATGGTCCACAGGTGATCTACCCAAATACTGCAAGAAGTTATGAAACAAGAAACTTTACAGGTGAATTTCTTTCATCCAATGATAGAACACACAGTTTCAGAGGAATGCTTCAATATAATGTAGAGGAAGACGGAGGAATTTCAATTTTTGGATTTAAACCATTTTCAAATTCAAATATCAGCTTGACTTATACAGCACAATCCGGAACGCCATTTACTTATCGAACTACTTTTGATCTTAAAGATGTTGTAAACAATCGTCGCTATCCACTTGAATCAAGCTTTGATTTGAATGCACAAAAACAATTTAAGATTTCAAGTACAAGATTTATTCTTGGAATTCGTGTGATGAATTTGTTTAATAACAAATGGATCACTCCAATGGACACTCAGGATGATATTCAAAACTGGGTTGAAAAAGGAATCACAATGGATAGTCCAGGACTTGATCCAAATCGATTGAGTTATCTTGTCGCACCTTATCGTGCATATAGAAATATTCCAAGACAGGTATTCTTCACTCTTGGTGTTGGATTTTGATTTTTGAGTTTAATGTTCGAATTAAAGTTTTCAAATTGAAACATGAAAATTTTTTAATTCATAAATGATAGATTTAATACTTTTTATTTTAATTGGAATTTGATTGAATGCACATCAAAAAAATAGCCTTATCTAAAATGTCGAAATTAAATTTATTAGTTGTTTTAACTATTCTTCTTATTTCAATAGGTGAAACATATTCTCAAGAAGTCGAATCACCAGCATTAATTTTTAATCGTGGAATGTTATGGAATAGCGTTTTCTTTGGGAAAATTGGACCAAATTTCAGTAACTGGGGGAGAAGAGGAATTGGACTTGATTGGCCCGGTTTTGATGAAAGCTGGATTCGCGAAAATATTGGCGGACCGCCATCTCATCTTGTAACTGGTGGATTCTGGATTGGCGCAAAGAAATCACCTGACTCAATAATCACCGTTGAAGATTGGTCAATGTACGCAACTACAGTATCTAACGAGCCTGGTGCAAAATATTTAATTACAAAGCATAAACATCTTTTCAAGAATGGTGAGAATTACTGGCTTCAGAAAGATACATTTCAGGGAGAAGAGGTTATAGAAACAATCTGGGAATACAATATTAATTATTCAAAAGTAGATGATATTGATCGTCAATTACCTGTTAGAGTAACCAGGAAAGCTCATCAATGGTCGGGTTCAAAAAGAGATGAAAATTATATCATTTATGAATACACAATAAAAAATATCACCAACGAAATAAAAGCTGCAAATCCAAACCGAATTAATTATGATACTTTGTATGGTGTTCATATTCTTCTTTGTTATGCACTTCACATAAATTCACGCTCATGGAGTGTTCTATTTCCAACTCTAACAGCTGGTGCTCGAAACAGCTGGTTCTTTTATGATCCAACAAGAAAGATGATTTGGGGTCGAGCCGGAGACTATCTCGAAACTCCCGCAAATGAAGAGTTTGGATTATCATATTCTCAAGGACCAATCGTTAATGGAAAACCAACCGGTGAATATCTCGCTCCTGGTTTTGTTGGATTAAGATTACTTTATTCTTCTCCAGATACATTCAGACAGGCATCACAAGTGGTAAAATGGGGATGGTCTGCTGCAAGTAATTCAATTGACCTTTCTGGCCCATTTACAAACATTGGAACTCTTGAAGCAAAGTATAAAGTTTTGCAGGATCCTGCCAATGCAGCAAGTTTCTTTCAAAACCCTGCTGATACTGTTTTTATGAGAAGGAATAGATTATGGTCTTTGATGTCGTTGGGTCCATGGACAATCCCGCCGGGAGATTCAATTGTAATTGCAGTTGCTGAAATAGTAGATGGAGTTGATTACAAAATTGCAATCGATACAACTTACAAGAGTTCATATCTGGGAATGCAAGGATCGAGAATTTTTCTTTCAACTGCTGATAAAGCAAAGTTTACTTATGATCAATATCGAAATTCTGCAAATGGCCAGCTAACTGGCAAAGGTTTAAATCATCCAGATCCTCCACCGGCTCCAAAATTTACAGTCGATTACTATCGTGAACGAGAAAAATTTGTCGCTAATGTTTTAACATGGACCAATGAGGCTGAAGATGTTCCAGATCCTGATGATGGTTTATTAGATTTAGTCGGTTATAAAATTTATAGGAGCTGGTATTTGCCAATTGGTCCGTGGGACTCAATTGGAGTGGTTTACAAAGGTGATCCAAGATATTTTGACCCAGCTTCAGGTCAATATAAATTCGTTGATTCAACAGTTCAAATCGGTGTGAATTATTATTACGCAGTTACATCTTTTGATACTGGAAGAACTTCATGGAACATCAACCCATCAGCAAGATTTCCAGAGACAAATTCAAATCGAGTTCCTGGGATAGAATCATCGATTTTTGCAAATAGAACAGTTTATCCTTTTAAAGCCACAATACCAGCATTAAATCGGCTGGATGAGGTTCTTGTTGTACCAAATCCATTTGTGATTGGAGAAGGCTTTTCGCAGCCTGGCGCAGGCGATGAAATTCAATTTGTTAATTTGCCAAATCCGTGCACAATTAGAATTTATACACTCCGAGGTGATCTTGTTAAAACAATAGAAGTCAAAGAAGGAACTGGTGCAATTGCATCATGGAATCAGGTAACTGATTATGGTCAATTTGTCGAAAGTGGAATTTATCTTTATCATGTTAATGCACCAGGTATTGGAAAGAAAATTGGGAAGTTTGCAATTGTTAGATGAGAGAGTTTTATGGAAGTAAAAATTAAGAAGAAAGTAATCAACATAAATGTAATGAAAGAGTTAGTTGAAATAATCAGAGTCAAAAATTTGAGTTCATTTTATTACTTGATTTATAAGAATATTAGTGTTTTAAGTTTTTTAGTGATGATTTTCAATTCTTTATTTGTTGAAAAATCATTTGCCCAGGAATTCAGAAAAACTGCCACTGCTGGTTTCGTCTTTCTTGAAATTCCAACTAATGCAAGAATAACTGGACTTGGTGAATCTGGAATTGCTCTATCTGATTTAAAATCGGAAGGTATTTTTGTTAATCCCGCTGTTTGTGGTTTTACTGATAGAACTCACTCTACTGCGTTTTCTTATGCCTCTTACTTTGCGGATATAAAACAATATTCCGCAAGTTATTCTTTCAACTCGTCTTTTGGTGTTTTTTCTCTTGGTGCACTGATGTTTGATTATGGTGAGATGGCTAAAACTCAGAAAGTAACAGGTCAGAGAGTATATGAAATTTTAGGGACATTTAATTCTCGTTCCGTTGCAGCTATTCTTTCATATTCGAAAATGCTAACCGATAGATTTTCGTTTGGGGTATCCTTGAAATATGTTAATGAAAAAATTGATATTTACTCAGCTGATAATGTTTTGCTTGATGGCGGATTTCTTTATTACACAGGACTGGGAAGTTTAAGAATTGGTGCAATTATTCAAAATTTTGGAACAGATGCAAAGTTTATCAACGATCCATTTAAAATGCCTTCAATATTAAAACTTGGAGTAGCTGGCGAAGTACTCGGCGGTTATACATCTGATTATAGAATCACTGCATTAGTTGAAGCAATTCATCCCAATGATGGACCAGAAAAATTGAATTCTGGAATTGAATTAGGCTGGAGAAATATTTTGATGTTTCGTGGTGGTTATAAATTTTTCTATGACGAAGAAACTTACTCATTTGGTTTAGGAATTATTGCTGAACCTGTTGTACCATTTTCATTTGATGTTTCTATCTCGAATTTTGGCAGGTTAGGAAATATTCTCAGATTAACTCTACAGGCTGGAATTTTATGAAATCTAAAATCATTTTCTTTTCGTTGATTTTATTTGTTCCCCATTCAATTTCATTTACTCAAATCAGACTAAATTCTATCGGATTTTTCAGTGAATATTCATCACCAATATCAAAAAGATTACTTGTCACTAAAATTGATGGAGTTGGTGGCGGAGTAGAAATTTCTTTTGCATTAAGTTCGAATCTGATGTTTTCTGTTTCGGGTGGATATACTTTATTCTCACTTCAGCAAGATAGCGCAATTCAACAATGGAACTGGCGATTTTACACCGAAAGATATGCTGGGATTATCATAGATAATTTAAGATCAGACTCAACTCTCGCTGCTTACTTAAATCCGATTCAAAAGATGGATCTTATGCCTATTCAAATTTCATTTACGGGAAATTTTGAAGTAATCAAAAATTTATTCATAAAACCACAACTTGGCGGCGGGATTTATTTTTATACAAGAAGACTTTATCTCGAAGAAATATGGCGTAAAAAATTTGATGAAGTTAATTATACTTTTGAATATAGTTACAGAAATTTTGCAACTAATAAGTATGGAAATCCAATTGGTTTCTTTGGAAATCTTCAAATTTCTTATCAGCCATTAGAAATTTTTCAAGCAGGAACTTCAATTGGATATACTTATTTTCTAAAGTCTAAAGGGAAATATGGTTATGACCAGTTTCCTATTAACGATTACTTAAATATAAAACTATTTATCACTTTTCTGTATTGAGAAAAATATGAGAATAAAAAATTTACTCTTATTTGTTTTTCTGATCTCATCTTCACTTTTGGGTCAAACTGAAGTTCAATTTACAGGTGGAGGAATATCTTATTTAATTCCAGCAGGTGGATTGTCTTATCGATTTAATCCTGCTCTAAGCGCCAATCTTTATTATGGACAAAAAACAAATGAAAAGTGGGAGTGGTATGGAAAACTAGAGTACATATCGTTCAATCAGGAAAATAGAAATAAATTGAAATTGAGGAGAATAGTCAATACTGGTGGTGTTGAACAAGTGATAATTTTCGATTTGCCGAAATTAGATATGTACTTAAAAGCTTATGGTGTTTCAGTCAATGCAAATTATAATTTATTGAAATTTGATTTTCTTAGAACAGATTTAAGATTTGGTTTTAGTGTTTATCGATGGGAAGGTTTTAGAAGTGAATATTTCGATACATTGAGAGTTGAACATTCGGGAATTACTTATGATGCGGTTGTTCTGAAAGTACCGGCTCTTAAACAACTGGATTGGAGTGGTGGGTTTGATATTGGATTAAATTTTTCAGCAAAGATTGTTGATCCAATCTGGTTTGAAGCTGCTGCGAAATATAAAGCAATTATTGGAGAGATGTGGGCAACTCTTGAGCTGGATTTAGAAAATGTAAGTGTTTTTCAAATGTATGATTTGAGTTTTGGTTTTAAGTTTAGATTCTAAATTTTTTATATAGATACATTGATATTTACTTGATAATTCTTCAATTGAAAATCGTTCAACTATTTATTTTGAATTAATTTTGTGATGAAGTTTAACTAAAATAAAAAGAGGAGAACGTCCAATGAAATATATTCAAACTGCTTTTCTTACACTAATTTTATGTGTAAGTCTTGTTTATGCTCAATTATCACCAAGATTCTCTATCGTCTGGGAAAAATCCCAAGCCACTGGAACTTTACCAACATTTATGGGCACTGGTCATACTGAAAGAGGTGCTGCTTTTGGCGTTGTAGATGGACAGGAAAAATATTTTATTGTTTCGCGATTAGGTTTCCCAAAGGTTCTTGTTCTTGATCCTGCAACAGGTGATAGCCTTGGTAATCTTGATACAACTGGTATCGCAGGTGGAACTTTTGCTTTAAACGATGTGGAAGTTTCTGCTGATGGAAAGATTTATGCGTGTAATTTATCAATCAATACACAGACTACTCCGTTTAAAATTTATAGGTGGGATAATTTAAATGCATCGCCGGTTGTAGCTCTTGAGTTTACCACTGCTACTGCTTATAGATTAGGTGATAAATTTACTGTTGTTGGCAGTGCATCGGATAATTCATTGACAATTTATGCTGCCGCAGCATCACAGAATAAAGTTTTCAGATTTACAACAACAGATAATGGAAATACTTTCACTGCCGAAGAGATAACTTTAAGCGATGTTGCTCAGGGGACTGTTCCAACCGTTGCACCAAAAGCAACAGGTGTTTCAGGTTTCTATTTGAATTCAGCTGGTAAAAATGTAAAAGAATACGATGCAACTGGCAATTTAGTTGGAACTCTGCCCGGTAGTGTTGTTGCAACTGGCAGCACTGCACTGCAATATCTTGAAACTCCTACTAAAAAATATCTTGCAGTTTTTAACTATGGTGCAGGAAATGAAAACTTAAGATATGTTGACATTACAAACGGCATTGAAAATGGACAGTTAGTTTTTGTAACCAATTCACTCGGTACAAATGCTAATACTAATGGAACTGGTGATGTAGCTTTCAAAAACAATGGCGACGGAACCTTCGAACTATTTCTGCTTGGTACAAACAATGGAATTGCTCGTTACAGAACTAAGAAATATTCAAATATTACTTTTAATGTTAACATGAAAGTAAAAACGGCTAAGGGATTATTCAATCCAGCTGAAGATTCGTTAGTGGTTAGAGGAACATTCAATGGTTGGTCTGGAATTGCTGATTTATTAACAGATCCAGATGGTGATACAATCTACACAATTACAAAGAACTATTTTGTAGCTGGAGACACGACAGAATTTAAATTTGTAATAGTTAAAGATGAGCAAGACATCTCGGAAAGCATAAGTAATCGTGTTTTAGTTTTTGAAGAAGGTGATCATACATATGATCTGTATTTTGATAATGATTCCGTTATAACTGCTCAAGCTCAGGTTACCTTCAATGTTAACATGAGAGTCAAAATCTTGAAGGG
>CAZGQO010000006.1:0-161217 GCA_964527925.1 uncultured Ignavibacteriaceae bacterium | reverse complement strand
AAATCTGCAGGCCACCAATCTTGTGATTGCGTCATTAATTCCATTATATCTTTCTTAAGCTGATTATAATCAAGACTATTAAATGCTTCTTTATAATTAAAATCTTTATCCATTGGATTGGATTTTTCTGAATTCTGTCTGAGTATATTTAATCTCAAACGATTAGGCCACCAGTCTTGAAGTGATGTGCCAGCTTTTCCCATTGTGCTTGAATGCGGGAATGGGCATTTTGCTTCCGTTGTTTTTATTATCACTCATTTTTCATTCTCCTTTTTAATTAAATTGTTTTTTCTAATGAGCACCACATTTATGCTAAAGTTTTTTTGTTGACATTGATTAGAACAAAAGTGAGTTTTCTTTTGTTTGTTTTCAACAACAATATCTGATAAATTATTTTCAAAGTCTAATTGATAATTTTTATCTAACTATGGACAAAATCTATTGATGGGTTTGTTATGACACTAACTCAACTTGAATATTTAGTAGCTGTAGAAAAACATGGAAATTTTTCAAAAGCGGCGGAAAGTTGTTTTGTAACTCAGCCAACCTTAAGCAAGCAGATTCAAAAATTAGAAGAAGAACTTGGAGTGATAATTTTCAACAGAGAAAAAAAATCCCGTTGTTCCTACAGAGATAGGTAAAAAAATAATTGAACAGGCAAAACAAATTCTCAAAGAAAAAGAAAAGCTCAATATTCTTCTTCAAATTGAAAGAGGTGAGTTTATAGGAACACTTCGAATTGCTGTTATTCCCACAGTATCTTCTTATTTGATACCAATGTTTATAAGCAACTTCACGAATAAATATCCTGATGTTGAGTTAATAATTGATGAAGTAACAACGGATGAAATAATGAACGGACTCGAGAAAGGAGACTCTGATCTTGGAATAATTGCATTGCGTTCTAACAACCGAGATTTTATTACAGAGACACTTTACTACGAACCATTTGTTGCATTCTTGCCGCCAGATCACAGATAGATAAAAAAATCGAAGTTGAGTCAGGACGATTTGAATGTGAAAGATTTTTTGCTTTTGAAAGAAGGACATTGTTTGAGAGATCAGGTATTATCTGTATGTAGAGTTAATGAAAGTGAATGGATTGAAAAAAACAACAAAGTAATTTTTGAAAGTGGTAATCTGGAGACACTGATTAAACTTGTTGATAAAAGTTTTGGTATGACACTAATCCCCTATCTGGCTTTGCAATACATAAGCGATAAAGAAAAACTAAAACAAATCAAAGAGTTTCAAGATCCAGTTCCGAAGAGAGAGATAGGAATTGTCTACACAAATACCTTCTATAAAACACACTTACTGAAAGCTTTGAAAGAAGAAATTCTAAAAGTTATTCCAGATGAAATGAAGAAGAACAGTGGTGGATTGGTGGTGCATTGAGAACTTAATTTATAGAAAAATTATGTTTGCCAAAAAATAATAACTTTTTCGATGAATTTTTAATAAAAAAAGCATACATTAAATGGTATAAATATTTACATATTACTGCCAATTATTGAACATTACTTCTTAACTTAAAATTTCTCGCAGATCAATATTGTTTAATACTACACGGAACTTATTCTCTTCAGATTCTTTTTTTAGAATAGTTAATAATTCAATCTGGGATCTTTTTAATTTTTTCTTTGGAAATTTTAAATCGCTTGTCAGTTCTAGAACCGGAAGAGCAATGTATTCCACATTATTGATTTTCACTTCCTTCAAATTCGTAAATAAAATCATCTTTATTAAACCATCTTTAATATCTTCCAATGAAGGTATTAAACTTTGCTTACTATGTTTCCCCTCAACTAAATAAATGATCTTATTATCAATATAAATCTCATCACAAGTAAAAAAATAATGTCCACCTAAATAGTTTTTAATTGTTAAAGTTGCTTTAAGTCCAGATAGCTTTTCTTTAGGTTGAACTGTTTTAGCTTCTCTACTTTGTGCTTTCTTAGCTAAATTTCTAGAAAGCAACATAAAATTTTCTTTTCCTTTTAGAAGCTCATCTGTTCTCTTTCTTGCCGATTCTTTTGAGTGCATTTCAACTTCAAGTTCTTGAGAAATTTTCTCATATGACTCAATTGCTTTTTTAGCCACTTCCACGACCTTCTCTATTTGAGCAAGGTTCCGGTGTAAAGCATCAGATTGATAAGCTAGAAGGCTATTTATCTCCTCTCTTAGATAATTCAAATCAAATCTTTGATTTGTAATTTTATTATTATATCTATGATTTTTTTCTGCTTAATTATAATATTATATAATCGTGTAAATACCTAACAAACTCATTAAAGAAATAGTATCCCATTGTAAAAAATCTCTATCTTCATCTTTGCTTTCATCTTTTAATATAGGAATTATTGTTACTTTTTTACCTTGAAAGCTTAATGTATCATAAGCTCTTGCATATGGGTATGATCTAGTTCTCTTAGAAGATACCCACCAACTAACAACTATCTATCCTCTTTTACCAATATTAAGAATACAACTAGCTTCTTTAGTTAATGCAACACCAAGAGATTCTATCGCGAAAGTATTTAGATCGCGACACAAAAAAGACGAATATCTTATACCAGTAATTTTAGCTGATACATCCATATTTGGCGCTTTCCCTAATAATGAGTTCGAATGTATCGTTTTGATTATTAAGAGTTAATTGACCTTCAAATCCAAGCTTTTTTCTAATAGTTGGAATTAGAGCTTTTTTTATTTCAATCCCTATACTATATCTACCAAGCTCTCTTGCAACCTTCATCGTAGTTCCACTACCAAAAAATGGATCTAATACTGTCTCCCCTTTATATGAAAACAATTTAATTATTCTATAAGTCAATTCTTCTGGAAATGCTGCAACTTCTTTTTCAAGCGATGAACCTACAAGAACATTAACCATTTCCCACAATGTCATGTACCATTTTTTTCAGAAAATTCTTTAATATCTATTCGCGAAGCTTCTCTGATATCTTTTGGAATAGATTGATAATTAAATTTACCCTTTTGAAAAATGATTATGCTTTCCAAAAAATTATCGGGATAGAAATACATTGGGTATGGGTTTTGCAACAAGATACCACTCCGTTTACTAATTCTTAAATAGCCATCAGGTTTTTTCCATATAATTCGATCTCTGTACCGAAAACCTGCATTCAAAAAAATTTTTGTTGCATCTGCTACAATTGGATATTTTTCACCATTAACCAGCATATCATCAATATTTAACACAGCTACCCTTCCATTTTTCAACACTCTAAATACTTCTTTTGCAACTCGATTAAGTACACCAAGATATTGATCATAATTTTTAAATAAACCTTTATAGTCAAAGGGTGCATTAAAATATGGTGGTGATATCACCATAAGATGAACGCTTTCATCCTCTATTTCTTGTATGCTCATGCAATTGCCGATTATAAGTTTATGGTGCGTCATGATTGTTATATTCTCCCTTTTTAGCATCCAATAATTTATTTCAACATTTTATTAGCAGTATTGCAGATATCATATTTTAAAATCAATTTTTTGATGTAGTAATCATTAGTATTTAATCTAGAATTAAAAGATAAGTTTTTATTGTCAATCTGGTAAAGAACTCAATACCGTAATTGCCCCTTTTACTTCTAATAATGATTCAATTTTCAACTCAATTTCTCTTCTAATCTAAACAATATCGGACTTTAATCGTTTATTAATCGTGCTGTTATATCATTCCTTTTGAGATATCTTTTTATTTCCCAATACGGTAAAAACACACTCAATGCACCTTCTGCAAAGGAAGCTACATCGTACGGTCGAAATTAAAAAAGAATCCTATTGCCTAAAACTGCAAATGTCTCTGGAAGAAATAATTCGTTGAATTGCCTGATTTCCTCATCGGTTTTAATATACTTTAATTTGAATTTCTTGTGACAAATATCCTTAACTTCTTCAAGCGAACTTTCTTTGAAAATATCATTCAATTTTATTTCACGTTTATTGATGAGATCATAATTAATGTAATCATAAGAATATCCACCATAAGCAGCACCACAATGGTAAGCATCATAGAACTTTTTTATAATCAAAAACCCTTTATCATAATTCAAAATTCTAAAGATATAAGTCTCCTGAGAATACGACTCTTCCAGATTTTTAAAATAAAGTTTTAAGTCCTAGTATTCATATCTAGTAATATTTTTACTAATCAGTAAATTAATTTTCGAAGCATCATCGCCTTCGAATATGTAACTTCTTATATCTACGAAATAATCGAAACTATCACATATTTCAGACCATTCTCCACTGTAGTATCCGCTTGTAAAATATCTGACAGGATGTATTAGTAAGTTTTCTGCCATTTCAAAGAAAAACAGTGTATCAGGTTTATTTTTATTGGAATTATAAAATATTAATCTGAAAGTTGTGTCGTTGTAAAATTGTCCTTTTGTTTCAAATTCATTTTGAATTTCTAAGTCATAGTTTTCCAATTGTTCTTCATTAATAATGTAATAAGTTATATACCCGTCATAAGAATAATCAAATTTTATTTCACCGTTCACATCCGGTTTAAAGGAAAATTCTAATGGCTCTTCGTCAAAAGGTATGTTAAGTATAAGATATATTGTGCTGTCAGAATTATTATTTACATTTCTTTCCATATAAATTGTATAAATTTCATCTTCACTTATTCGTGCCTGCATCTTTTTGAAAAAACACTTCTGGAATTTCGTATCGTTCTTTTGGGGATTCGAGCCGGGTGTAAGGATTGGTTTTCTCTGTATCATTCTCTCTATCAGAAGAGCAGCTTAATAGAGAAATGAGAAGAACGAGAATTAGTGTGTTTCTAATTGCCATTTTACCCATCCTTAAAATATTTTCAATATTTTAATCAACTCAATATCAATTAAAATCTTGTTGTGTGAAAAGAAGATATTAGTTCTTTATCAATAAGATCTATCATACTTTCATAATGAAATAAAATTTAGCTAATCCTAAAAACCTTTCACGAGAAATTTTTGCTTCGGTAAGGGAGTTCTTAATTAATGATATCGAACTAAAATTATTTCATCCACAAGTTTTATCACTGAATCTTCAACTTTTTATTTTTTGAAACAGCTTAGAGAAAAATTCATTATTAATCAGATAAGCACTTATCGATAAAACTTGTAAGAAATGCATAGAAAGATTTTAAAAATTTAGACATAACCCTTGACAAACTAAATGGAGAAGTATATCTAATGTGAGATTATGCTTTTTTCTAAAAACTCAATCAAATATTTAGAGAATCTAAAGCCATTTTCAGCCAATGTTTTCATTCAAGTATTGTAATTAACTCTATTAGAAATTCTTCTTTTATAAGAGAAAGTTTTTTAGATCTATTCAACCTTACGAAAAGATATGATTTTCAATTCAAAAGCCTTTATCGCAAAGTTTAATTTTTATATATTGTTTTTCCAATGAAACAATACAATAAAACACTCGAACCTGTTCCTAAGAATTCGTTCGATAAAAGACTCAAAAAAGCAGTCCAGCATCTTAAGGAAAATGATCAAAAACTGAGAAAAGTTATTGAGACAATAGGTCCCTGTACATTAAAACCGCAAACAGATCCATTTGAATCTATAATTGATGCAGTAATTTCCCAGCAACTTTCGATGTACGCAGCACAGGCAATCTTTAATCGTTTCTTAGATTATTTCAAACCAAAAAAATTCCCTGAACCCGAGGACATTATCAAATCAGATACCGAAGAACTGCGAAGACTTGGTATCTCTTATGCAAAAATCAGATGCATAAAAGATTTGTGTGAAAAAATTTTGGCTGGTGAA
The DNA here is from genome assembly GCA_964527925.1 of uncultured Ignavibacteriaceae bacterium. Lineage (GTDB taxonomy): Bacteria > Bacteroidota > Ignavibacteria > Ch128b > Ch128b > Ch128b. The sequence continues at coordinate 155,410 of CAZGQO010000006.1, read as the reverse complement.
ATTCACCTGAATAAAATTCACGAACTTTCAGATGAAGAGATAGTTAATGAATTAATTAAAGTTAAAGGTATTGGACGATGGACTGCTCATATGTTTTTAATCTTCTCACTCGGCAGGTTGAATGTTCTTCCAACTGAAGATCTCGGAATTAGAAAAGGAATTCAAAAACTGTATCGATTAAGAAATCTTCCAGATGAAGAAAAAATTCTTAAAATAGCCAGACAAAACAATTGGTTCCCTTTTTGTTCAATTGCTAGCTGGTATATCTGGCGGAGCTTAGAATTAAAATGAGGTAATCAATGAACAAAAAAATTATTGTCTTAATTGCTGTAATAATTTTTACTGGATGTTCAGCTACTCATGAACCTCGCAACTTATACTATTCAAAAAAAGAAGTCCGAGAATATTTTGACGACACAACAAAATATCTAAGAGATGTCTGGCGAGTTGTTGAAGAAGCTAAGATATATGTCAACAAAAATTTTGATCCCACAAAAAATAATGTGGCTATATTTGATATTGACGAAACTTCGCTCGATAATCTTGAATATATCAAAGGTCATGATTTCGGTTATACTCAAGAAAGCTGGGAAGCATGGATTGATTCTGCAAAGGCAAAACCAATTTTTTCTGTCCTTGAGTTTTACAAATTCGTTAAGTCAAAAGGAATAAAAGTGTTTTTTATAACAGGCAGGTATGAATCAAAAAACATTAAAAATCCAGATCCTACTGTCAAAAATTTAATTAAAGCAGGTTATACAGACTTTGATGGAATTTTCTACAAACCAAGAACACCCAAAATGAAAACATCTGAATTTAAATCTATGGTTAGAAAACAATTGGTTGAACAGGGTTATTTCATTTTTATCAATATTGGTGATCAGTTTTCTGATTTTGAAGGTGAATATCCTGGAAAAACTTTCAAACTCCCTAACCCGGCTTATCTAACTTTTTGAAAGGTTATTTGCAAGCTTTTATAGCATCCTGAAGATCGTCATAGATTCTCAAAAGTTTATCGAGTTGAGAAACTTCAAATCTTTCATAAACAGCTTTTGCTTTAATCACGATATTCATTTTGCCGTTAATCATAATCAGAGATTTATATGACTCAACAATCACTCCAATCATTGAGCTCTCAATAAATTTTAGTTGAGAAAGATCAAGAATAATCTGGTAAAACTTTTCCTTCTTAATAAGTTCTTCCAGAACTTCTTTTAATTTGATTAAAGTTGCTGGAGAAACAATTTCACCTTCAATAGTAACGACACAGTAGTTTTTATCCTTTTGAACCTTAACAGAATTTATTGAATTGCTCATTTACTACTCTCTTATTCTGATTAATGTTAAGTAACCACTCCAAAACATCGGACGACTCAAAAATGTTTCTTGAAAATTATAGTTCAATAACCAGATTATCCCTTGATGCAAAACAATGAACCTGGCTATTGATTTCTTTCAGAAATTTCTGTGTCTCATTTAAAAAGTTATCAAGCGCCTCATCATTATAATCAGGATCGTAATGAAATAAATATAATTTTTTTACACTGGCAAGATGTGCAAATGTGGCTACCGAAAAATTATTTGAGTGTCCCCAGCCGATTCGTTTATTATAGTCATCAAGAGAATAACTTGAATCGTGAATTAATACATCAACTCCTGAACAAAATTCAATTAGATTATTATGATATTGAATGATGCTTTCTTCAAGTTTTCTTTTCGAATGATTATGGTCAATCAATTCATTATCAGTAAAGTATACAAAGGATTTATTATCAGAAGAGATTTTAAATCCAAGGGTTGGATTTGGATGATTCAATCTAATTGTTTCAACTTTAATTCCTTCGAAATTAAATGAATCACCATTCTTAATATCAACAAAATTGATTTTTGATTTGAAGTAGTCTTTTGTAATTGAGAACAAAGGCGGCTTCAGAATTAAATCAAGAATTTCTTCGGTAGAGTTGAGTTCATAAGGCATACCATAAATATTAATTTCATAATCTTCTAAATAAAACGGTGCAAAGAACGGCAACCCATGTATGTGATCAGTATGAAAATGTGAAAGAAACAAGAAAATCTTTTTGATTGAATTTCTTTTCAATAAATCCTGACCAAGTAACCTGATTCCTGATCCTGCATCTAAAATCAAAACCGTTTCATCATTGATTGAAACTTCAATACAGGGAGTGTTGCCTCCATATTTTGAATTTTCTCCACCAGCTACAGGAATTGTTCCTCTTGTTCCCCAGAATTTAATTCTCATATTAATATTCACTTAAACATTTTTAATTCTCTAAACCAATTAACGATTTGTTCAAAGATATTCACTTCCAATGAAGTTTAAAAACATTTTTTTAAAATTTCTATTGAGAGTTCAAATAATCAATTGATACTTGAAATTGCTAACTATCAAGTTGTTTTCTAAATATAAAAATACTAACGGGGAAAATTACAAGCCCAATGGCCATCATAATCAGCATTTCGTCCCATAGCTCGGTTATTCCTGATCCTTTCAGGAAAAGTGACCGGAGTATAATCAAAAAGTATTTTAATGGAATAAAGTTAGTTGTAAATTTGATTACAGGAGGCATTGTTTCGATGGGAAAAGTAAATCCTGATAGATAAATAAATGGAAGCATAACCAGAAAAACTCCAATCATCATTGCTTGTTGTTGAGTTCTCGTAATTGTAGATACAAGTAACCCAAGTCCAAGAGTCGAGAACAAAAACGGAATACAGCTTACTATCAACAGCAAGAAACTGCCTTTTAATTCAATATCAAAAAATACAAAGGCGGCACCAATGACAATCAATACGTCGATAAATCCAATTATCGTAAATGGAACCAGCTTTCCAATTATTAATTCATATTTTTTTATTGGAGTAACAATAAGCTGTTCCATTGTTCCAAATTCTTTTTCCTTTACAATTGCCATCGAAGTAAGAAGTAAAGTCATTATGGTTAAAAGCAATCCAATTATTCCTGGAATAAAATAATTTGAGCTTTTAAGTTCAGGATTAAACCAGACTCTTATTTCAGGGTTTATTCTGACATAGTTAAGACTTTGCCCTTGTCGATTAAAAAATTGAATCAAAATATTTCTGTTGAAATTAAAAGTTATTCCCGTCACATAACTTAAACTTACATTTGCCGAATATGCATCTGTTCCATCAACTAAAAATTGAACACTCGAAAATTCTCCTTTGTTTAATTTTTTAGAAAAATCATCAGGAATCACTATTGCAATTTTTGCAATGCTTTTATCGAGATAATAATCAATTTCTTTTTGATTGTAGATTTGATCAACCGATTTGAAATATCCACTTGAATTAAAATTTTGAATATAAGTTTGGCTTTCTTCTGATCTATCAAGATCACAAACGACAAGAGGAATGTTTTTTACATCAAATGTAATTGCGTAACCAATCAGAATTAATTGAAGCACTGGAGCAATAAAAATTATTGGAAGCATTCGTCTATCTCTGCGAAGCTGTAGAAATTCTTTCTTAATAAACTCAACAAGGGTAATCATCTCAATCCTTTAATTTTTAGGAGGACAGAAGAAATTAGAAACATCATAATCAGAAAGAAGATTAAATAAGCAAACTGTTCCCATAGATAAGCAAAACCAACTCCCTTCAGAATGATTCCTCTTAAAATGATCAAATAATATTTCGCAGGAATGATATAACTGACATATTGCAAAATTTCAGGCATGCTTTGAATTGGAAAAATGAATCCAGAAAAAACAAGAGTCGGAATAATTGTCGATAAAACAGACACAAAGAATGCAACCTGTTGACTATCAGCAACTACAGAAATGAAAACTCCGAACGCAAGCGATGTCAAAAGAAATATTACTGTGGCGCAAAACAAAAGAAAAACATTCCCCTTTATTTGAACATCGAATAGAATATATCCTGTCAATAAAATTAAGGTTGCAGCGACAAGTGCAATTGACAGAGGTGCAACAAGTTTTGCTGCAACAAGTTCGCGCATTTTAATTGGTGAAACAATAATCTGTTCAATTGTATTTCTTTCTTTTTCTCTTACAATTGTAAGCGAAGTTGCAACTACAGCCATTACCATCATTATGAATGCAATCAAACCAGGAATAAAAAAGTTAGCCGTTTTCAATTCAGGATTGTACCAGATTCTTGGAACTAAATTTACAAATGGAAAATTCAAAGAAACTTTTGAAAAATTATATTTCATGGTAAAGTTATTTATGTACGAATTCAGATAACCAACAATATTGGTTGCAATCATTGATTGCGATCCATCTACAATAATTTGAATTTCTGCTTCGTTGGATCGAGTTAGCCTTTTCTCAAAATCTTCAGGAATAACAATACCAAATTTTACATCTCCTCTGCTTATCATTTCTTCAAGCGTTGAGTAATCATCAACATAACCGAGAAGATTAAAATATTCGTAATGAGTTAAAGCTGAGATTAATTCTCTTGAATAGAACGATTTGCTTTGATCGAACACAACCATTGAAGCGTTTTTTACATCAAGATTGAGAGCATATCCAAAGAGCATTAGCATAAAAGACGGAACGAATAAAAATACAGCAAGTGTTCTTCTATCGCGAACAAATTGAATAAACTCTTTTTTAATTATTGGTGCAACTCTGTCAAGTCTCATAATTTTTCATTGTTCTGTTATACCAGATTCTTCAATAAAACTAATAAAAACATCTTCAAGTGATGGATGAATTTTTGAAATAGAATGAATGTTTATCGAAAATTCTCGTGCGACTTTTAAAATTTCATTCGTAAGATCGATTCCCTTTTCAGAAGTAAAATGAATGGAGTTTCCAAAAACTGTAACCTGCTGACCAAGTTCTTTTTTCTTCATCGCTTCAAATAAATTTATATAATCATCAGTCACTATCTCATAAACATCATAAGCAAAAATTTTCTTAAGATTCGATGGCGAATCCTGTGCAACTATTTTTCCTGCATTAATCAATCCAATTTTAGTGCAATGTTCAGCCTCATCAAGGAAATGAGTTGTAACAAAAACTGTTATCCCTTCAGAAGATAACTCGTAAATCAAATCCCAGAATTCACGACGAGAAATGGGATCAACACCTGCAGTAGGTTCATCGAGAAAAACAATTTCTGGTTCATGTAAAAGTGCACAAGCGAGTGAGAGTCTCTGTTTCCATCCTACAGGCAAATCTCTTGCTAAAATATTTCTCACTTCATATAGTTGAGATATTTTATAAGATCTTTCTTTTGCAATTTTTCTTTTTTGATTTGACAGCTTATAAACACCACAGAAAAAGTCAATATTTTCATCGATAGTCAAATCACCATATAATGAAAATCTTTGCGACATGTAACCTATTCTGGATTTTATTTTTTCTTGTTCTGTGAAGATATCAAATCCAGCAACTCTACCTTCGCCCGAAGTTGGATCAAGGATACCGCATAACATTCTGATGGTTGTTGTTTTCCCGGCTCCATTTGATCCAATAAAACCATAAATTTCACCGCGACGGACTTCAATTGAAACTTTATTAACGGATACAAAATCACCAAATTTTTTTGTGAGATCTTTTGTCCAGATTACTAAATCATTCATTAATACTGCCCATTTAATTTCTTAAGCTCTTCTACCATCAGAATGTAATTAACTTTTGTTTCTTCAAGATGAACTTCTGCTTCAAGTTTAAATTTGTTGGCTTCAAGGATATCTGTCGAAGTGGCAAGTCCCTGATTAAACTTATTTTCAACAATTCGTAAATTTTCAGAAGCAAATTGTAATTCTTTTTCGTAAAGTGAGATTTTTTCTTTTTCGACCTTAAGTTTGTTTAAAACTTCTTTTTGTTCTGCATTAACTTTTGTTTTTGATTGAGTCAGCTGAAATTCTAATTGATTTAATTGTGCATCAATTTGTTGTAAACGATACTTCGGCAGCATCCAATCCCAGAGAGTAAATTGAAAAATTAAACTCACATCCCATGTATACTTCCACTTGTTTAAAATTGGAAAATACCTTGTGTTGGGCTTTGCATAATCATAGCCAGCATTCAAAAAAACATTCGGGAAGAAAGAACCAATTGCAACATTTTTAAGATAACGATTTGCTTTGATAACATTTTCCAGCGCATTGATTTCTGGCTTTTGATCACTGTCAATTTCAAAATAATCTGATTTATCCACCCGAGATTGTAAATCATTTAAATTATCTTCAGGAATTATTTTTGTGTTCAGATCAAAGTTTAATAACTGACAAAGTGATAGATTCAATTTGTTTATCAAGTTTTTTTGTTCAGATAGTTTAATGAGTGCTTGAGTTGCAGCAATATCAAGTTTTAGAACATCATTTTTCTGAAGTAATCCATTTTGATAAAAATTCTCAGCTATTCTTTTTTGATTATCCAGGTACTGAATGTTGGCTTCAATTAACTTAAGAATTTGATTTGCGTAATAGAGTTTCAGGTACAATTCTTTTGATTTATAAACAATATCTTTGATAGCTGCTTTCATTTCGTTCTCACTTGCATCCACAAATTTTTCTTGTGCTTTGATTGAATTGATTTGCCGTAAACCAGTGAAAAGTGGAAAATCTAAACTCAATCGAGTGTAATAATTATCTTCAAGAGGTTCATAGACTTTTATTTCGGGCGTTCCAGGAACAAAAGGTAATTGAATTACAAAAGGATCAATCCTACTCAATCTTGAATACCTTCCAGAAAATTTTAATTGCGGCAGAATACCATAAAAAATTTCTTTTTCTTTGTACTCAGCTTGCTTTAGTTTTTCTTGATATGTTTTAATTGTCAGATTGTTTTTTAAGGTGAGATTGATCAATTCATCGTAGGTTAATTTTATTTGCTGAGAAAAAATCAGACCAGAGCTTAAGATAAAAAGAAGAAAAATCCTTGCTGACATTTTACATCTCCTTTTGAATCAAATGAATAAAAACATTTTCCATTGATGGAATATTTTCTTTGACTTCCAGAATTTCAATATGATTTTCAGTTAGTAAAGAAATTAAATCATCAACGGAAGATTCAATAAGAACATTGATATTATCACCAAACATTTGAACTTCAACATCGGGAAAATTTGTCTGAATAATTTGATACGCTTTTCTGACAGGATTACAAACAACTTCATAAACTTTCGTTCGCAATCTTCTCTTGAGTTGAACTGGTGAATTAACTGCTATTAAATTACCTTTCGAAAGCATGGCAACTCGATTGCATCTTTCTGTCTCATCAAGATATGGAGTGGAAATAATTATAGTGATTCCCTGTTTTTGTAATTCTGCAAGAATCGACCAGAAATCTCTTCGGGAAACTGGATCAACTCCGTTTGTTGGTTCATCAAGAATTAAAATTTCAGGAGAATGAATTAATGCACAGGCAAGAGCTGTTTTTTGTTTCATTCCGCCCGAAAGTCTATCAACCAATCGATTTTGAAATTTTATCAGTCGGGTGAATTCGAGTAAATCATTTTTTCGTTTTTGAAAATCTTTAACACCGTGAATTCTTGCAAAGAATTCAATATTCTCATTTATCGTTAGATCACCATAAAGAGAAAACCTTTGAGAGAGATAGCCAAGCTTTTTATTTATTTCATTTCTCGATTTATCTGAATCAAGATTAAAGATTTTTAAAGTACCTTCATCGTTGTTTTCAACACCACACAGAATTTTCATTAATGTAGTTTTTCCTGAACCATCGGGTCCGACTAATCCAAACAATTCGCCTTTAAAAATCTCAAAAGAAATTTTGTTTAATGCGGTTATGTTTTGAAATTTTTTAGATATGTTCTTTAATTCAACAATTACTGTGTTGTTCATTCTTTTTCTTATCAAAGAAAGTTAATCTGTTCTAATAATAACATCACACAGCATCCCCTCTTTCAATTGATGATCTTTGTTATCGATTTTAATTTTAACAGCGTAAACAAGTTTTACTCTTTCATCTTTTGTTTGAATGTTCTTAGGTGTGAACTCTGCTTCGCTTGAGATGAAGACAATCTTTCCTTTAAAGCTCTCTTTCGGGAAAGCATCAACTTTTATTTCCGCTTCCTGACCATATTGAATTTTGCCAAGCTGAACTTCGGGTATGTAAATTTTCAGAAAAACTTCATCCAGGTTTATCAGTTTAGTTATAAGTGCACCAGCTGGAACCAGTTCACCTTCTTTAAAATTAATTAGTGACATGTATCCATCAGCAGTTGCAATAATTTTTGAGTCATCAATTTTTTTCTTAAGAAGATCAACCTGATATTTTGCTGCATCCATTTGTGCTTTAACTGCATCAATTTCTGATTTCAATGGACCTCTTTCTGCTTTTTGTAAATTTTCCTGAACAGATTTTAATTGAGTTTCTGCAACTTTCAATCGAAGTTCTGCGTCATCAAAAGTTTTTTGGGATACACTTTGCGTTTCGAATAAATTCTTAATTCGTTCATAATCTTTTTTTGCGTTTTCATAGTTAATTTGTGCCTGTCTTACCATTTCTCTCAACTGTGCTTTGTCTTCTTCTCTAACTCCCTGCAAAATTGTTTTATATTTTGCTTCAGCTGATTGATAATTTGCAAGTGCCTGATTGAATTGAATCAACAATTCTTTAGTATCAAGTTCAAATAATGTATCTCCTTTGTGAACTAACTGCCCTTCTTTTACATAAGTTTTAATTAAGTCACCAGTTATTTTTGATCTGATTTCGATATTTATTGCTTCAATCGAGCTTGATGTTTCAATAATATTTTCACCATTCCTGTTACAACCAATAAAAGCAACTATCAAAATGAAAATTAATTTTATTAATCTTTTCATTTTTGTTTTTCCTTTCTAAATCTTTTATAAACCTTTTTTCCTTCTGATGTTAGAATTCCGTTTAATAGTATATCGAAAGTTTGCCGAATTGCATCATCTTTAGAGACAGGATGAGAGATTAGAAAATCCGGTATAAGTACATTATTCACTGCGCCATAAAAAATTCGAAAAACAATTTCTGGATCAACATCTTCAAATAAACCTTCCTTTTTGCCATTCTGAATTGTTTGCTGAACAATTTTTTCAAGATTTTCTCTTCGGAAATTTTCAATGTAATTCCAGAGTTTTGGTCTATGCTTTCGAATGTCTTCGAGATACTTCAAGCTTATACTTCTCATTGAATTCTGAATTGACATCAAAACATCAATCAATTTTTCTACAGAGTTTTTATCATTTTTCATTATCTGGATTATTTCTTCTGTCACTTTGCCAGCAAAATCTTTAACCACGATTGTTAGTAGATCATCCTTTGATTTAAAATACATATAGATTGATTTTTTACTTATATGAAATTCCCTCGCAATTTCATCAATCGACGTTTTGAAAAATCCATCTGAAAAAAACTTCTGGCGGGCAGCATCAATTATTTTTTCTTTTAGTTCGTCTTTTTTGTTATTTCTCATAGGAAACTATAATTGTTTTTTCAGTTTCCAACTTACAATCTATTCTTTTGATTTTCAAGTATTGTATAGTGATTTATTAAAGAGATACACAAAACAGGTCAGGGAATAATCTTTTATAGACAGTCACCAGAAGAAATTGGCAATCACTACTGTTGTAAAAGAAATCTGATATTGATTAGTATTTTAGAAAAGAAAACTCTAGCAAGCTTTTTAATTATCTCTTAAAAATCTCAGTATTGTAAAATTAAAAACTTAAGATTAGAAGGGAATGTTTGAGTGATTTAAAAATAAAAATCCCCGAACTGAAGTCGGGGATTCATTTCAAATTTTTTATGCTAATACTATTTAAGTTCAGCTAATTTCTTTGCAAGATCAACTACTCTGCAGCTGTAACCCCACTCGTTATCATACCATCCAAACACTTTTACCATATTTCCTTCCATAACCATTGAAGATTTTGCATCAAAAATACAAGATGCAGGATTGTGAACAATATCAGCTGAAACAATTTCGTCTTCAGTATACTCAAGAATACCTTTTAATTCATTTTCTGCAGCTTTTTTGAATGCCTGATTTACTTCTTCAACAGTAACTGTTTTTTCAACTTCGCAAACAAAGTCAGTAATTGATCCATCAGGAGTTGGAACACGGAGTGCAACTCCATCAAGTTTTCCTTTTAACTCTGGAATAATTTTGCCAATTGTACGAGCTGCACCTGTCGAAGTTAGTATAATTGACATTGCAGCAGCTCTTGCTCTTCTTAAATCTTTGTGAGGCAAGTCAAGTAGATTTTGATCGTTTGTATATGAGTGAACGGTTGTCATCAAACCATATTTAATTTTGAAATTATCATTTAAGACTTTTACCATTGGAGCAAGACAGTTGGTCGTGCATGAAGCATTTGAAATTAATCTCATTTCTGGAGTCAAAACATTATCATTAACTCCAAGCACAACAATTGCGTCCATTTTTGATTCTTTTTCATCGGCAGGCACTGTCAAGATAACTTTCTTTGCTCCGTTATCAAGATGAGTTTTAAGTTGTTCAGGTTTTCTAAATTTACCAGTTGATTCAATTAAAATATCAACATCATCCCATTTTAGGTTTGCTGGGTCTTTTTCGGCAAATACTTTTAGTCTATCGCCATTAACAATCAAATCATTCCCATCCACTTCAATCGTTCCATTAAATTTACCATGAATGGAATCATATTTTAAGAGATGTGCAAGTGTTTTTGCATCTGTTAAATCATTAATTGCTACGAAGTCGAATCCTCCGACTTCAAGAGCACGTCGGAATACTAATCTTCCGATTCTGCCAAATCCATTTATTGCAACTCGAATTGCCATTATTACCTCCGGTTAATTATTGTTAAACATTATTTTGCTGCGTATTTCCACCAGTAGAAGTATTTTGTTTCAAGATCTTCAATCGAAGGCATTGGATAAAATACCATCTCATCACCATCGACAAACCAGAAACCGTGTCTGATTAACGAGAATGATATATCTTTCAAAACAGAACCAAGACTGATGGTTTTTGTTAATTTTTCTGGATGCTTTTTAAGTTCTTCAATACACTCTCTCACTCTATAAGGATTAACATTTGGAATTGAACAGGTTATAATTTCTTTACCTTTATTGTTTTCAAAGAACTTATCAATATTAAAATCAATTTGAGTAAAGACTATTTTTGGTGCGCCTTTAGCTCTGGTACCTCTTGTTATCCATTTACCAAATTCTCTCTGGTCTAATGTGGAAGCAACGAGAGTTTCCAGCGGGCAAATCTCTTGATAAATTCTAATTAATCCAGGTTGATTTACAGCTGTATATTCAGCTTGTTCAATTGGAAGTACTTTACCATTTGGATGAACAAGATAAAGATTCTTCAAGACATTCAATGGAACATGCTCAAGGACTGCGTAAGAACTTATAAACTTTGTTCTTTTTGGTTTTCCTGTAACTGGATCTGATTTTGTTTCTTCAAGATATTTATCAATTTCAAAATATGGGTCTCTAAAGTTAATATCCAATTCTACAAAAATTACTTTACCGCTGTAATGTTTTGTACTTCCAACAGCATAATGCATTCCAAAATCTTCTGGGTTTAATTGTGAAGCAACAAGTGCATTTATGGGATAAATAATCATGTATAAATGCTTCGGGTACTCAAACATATTCTATACCTCTTTAGTGTTTTTAAACTTAAAATTTATTGTTACAAAGTTACAGATATTAAAAGCTAAGAGCAAAGAACTAAAGAATCTCTTTATTTACTTTTTTATATAATATAAAAGGGGAAATAAAAAAATAGAAATAGTAATTGGTCTGTTAATTTGTTGATAATATTTTTAGTGCTGAAATAAATAGATATTTTAAATTTTTTATTCACATACTAATGTGGATTATTTGGAAATTACTTGGGGAAAAAAAAATTATGTGTAGAACTTCTTTAGATTAACAAGTACTTAACATTAATTCACAGATTATCCACGTTTTAGTAGAAACCGCATAATTTTTATGAAATGTGTTTTTATCTTTATTATGAAAGAAAACTTTAACTTGCAAGATGAATTAACTCTAAAAATTATTTTTACTTTATTCCAACTCTGCTTGTTTAATGTCACATAAAGTAACTTAATAAGAAAGATATTTATTGAGTAATTAAGATGATAAAAATAATTATAGATTTGATTAAATGATTGAAGGTTTATAATTAATTAAATTGTGAGGTGTGTTAGAGAAACTGGATTAATATCTATTTACAAATATCTTTCCAATCTGAATTTCTCGCCCAAATAAAGTTTACGGACAAGTTCATCGTTTGCGAGTTCTTCTGATTTACCGCTGCGGAGTATTTCACCATTGATTAGAATATAAGCTCTATCAACAATGGCAAGTGTTTCGTGAACGTTGTGGTCGGTTATTAAAACTCCAATTCCAAGATTTTTCAGATTAGCTACTATTTTCATAATGTCTTCGACAGCAATAGGATCAATACCAGCAAATGGCTCATCAAGAAGAATGAACTTTGGATCTGTTGCAAGTGCACGAGCTATTTCTGTTCTTCTTCTTTCTCCACCGCTTAATTGATATCCATAAGTTTTTCTGACGTGAGTTATTCCTAAACTTTCAAGCAGACTTTCACATTTTTTCTTTCTTTTTTCTTTTGTCAGATTCATGAACTCAAGTATAGCCATTATGTTTTGTTCAACTGTTAATTTTCTGAAAACAGAAGCTTCCTGCGGCAGGTATCCAATTCCACGTTTTGATCTTTTGTACATTGGCATTTTTGTTATATCGACATCGTTAAGAAAAACTCGACCGCCGTTTGGTTTGATCATTCCAACAATCATGTAGAAAGTGGTAGTCTTGCCCGCACCATTTGGTCCTAATAAACCAACAACTTCACCTTTTTGAACTTGAAGAGTAACTCCGTTAACAACATTTCGTTTTTTGTAACGCTTGACTAAATTTTCTCCACGCAAAATATCCATAAAAATTCTCAGATTAATTTTTCAAAAATAAAAATGATTCAAAATAAAATTCATTTTATTTCAGATTTTCCTCGGTGAAATTTCTTCTATTAAGCAATTTATATTTCTCAGGTCTTTCTTCAATCCACTTAAACCCGCTCAACAAAAACTCTTTTTCTTTTCCTATTATTTTTTCTTCGGGATGATATTCACCTTCAGGACTGCCAAAGAGTTTTACAACAGAAACTCGATTGTTTTCAATTTCTATCAGGGCACTATCACTGCTTGATTTGTTAAGTCCATTTGGTTCATTCTCATCGTAGAGATAATAAATACTCAATGCGTTGCCAACGATAAAGACTTCTTTTAATTTGTTTTTCTCAACTGTTGTATCAGCATCGAATCTCAATTGAATAAAATTGCCGTTCATCTGATTGAAGCGTTCGGGTTTTAATGTGTCCTGAGAAATCAAGAAAGAATTGTTGTAAAGATTTGCTTTTTCAATTCGATTTCCTTGAGTAAATATTTCAATTGAATCTCCATACGCAAGATTTTCTGAATACCAGAATAATGGTTGAAAATCTTTTTCCGTTGAAGTAAAAATTTTTCCTTCTTTTTTGTTGTAGATCGCATAAGGAGATAGAGCAGAAAAGTCACCACGCCAGATTTGAACAGAATCTTTTGCAATAAATATATCCGATGTATCTCTGAAGGCTTCCATTGTTGAAGAAACTATGATTAATGTATCTACTCTCTCTTCTGATGTAGTATCAATCTGAATTAAAACAGGATTGCCTGTCACATAGGAATAAGACCTGGTTTGATCATTTTCAAGATAGTCGGAGTAAATCTTTAAGTTATCTTTTTGATTGAATGCAATAACATTTCCATTTGCTCTGGAGAATCTATTTATTCTATCATAAACAAGTGTATCTGCATAAATCACATTTTCAAACTGTTGAACTTTTACATTTCCAATTGCAATTGCAATTTCCTGTTGCGTGAAATAAGTAAGCTGTTTTGATGTCAATTGAGTTGTATCGTCGTTCAAAAGAACATTGCCGCGGAAGAATGATTTCTTTTCATTAAAGAAATATTCACCTTCGTTTGCTTTGAGATATAAATTTCCATCCTGCAAAGTTATTCCTTTTGTTCCAACTGCGGTTTTTGTATTGCCGTAGTAAAATCCTTTGTTTGTTGTGAGTATCTGGTTTCCCTGAATGATTTTAATATTCCCTTCAAGTTCGGCTTTATTCGATTCAAGATATTGAATTCCCTTATCGCAAAAGATTCTTATATCTTCGTGAATCAGTTGAACATTACCGAATAGAATTCTAACTCGTTCGTTGTTTATTGAAGTGCCGACTAAACTATCTGCATTAATCAATTGAACAACTTTTATTTCCTGAGCAAATAAAATTGAATTTAAGATAAGAGTTATAAAAAGGATTTTTTTCATTTTTTAGTTTCAATTTTTCCGCTGACTCTAAAAATTACATAATCTTTTAAGGATTGATCTGATTCCAGTCCATAGCCATAGATTTGTTCGGTAGGTGAAGTGATTTCAACATACTTGTCTGTTACAATTTTTCTTCTTGAGTTTACCCATCTTAATTCCTCTGTTTTCAAAACGACACCACTGTCTGAACGAGCAATAACATTACCAATCGCAAAAAGATCCTGTGTGATATTGTCAACTCTTCCTCTGTCTGAAGTAAGAACGCTTGTGTGAAATCCGTTTTGATCATAAAAGTCTACAGTTATTCCGCCATCAAGAATTGTTTCGCTTCGTGATGAGTAAACAGCAATGTGACGAGCTCTCAGAATTGCTTTCACAACTCCAGAATCGGAAAAAACAATTTTTGAATTCCACGATTCCTGATCAGGCAGTTCTCTTGTTTTTAATTGAACAACTTTCGGTTTTACGCTCTGGTCTGAACATCCTTCCAGAAATAAAATAAGAACTATAATCAGATGTGAAAAAAAATTCTTCAAATTTATTTTCATGGATTAATTTTGTCAGGTTGTTATAAAACCAAGATTAACAAGATCATGCAGGTGAACCATTCCAATTGGGTGATTCTCATCGTTCACACAAATTAACTGAGTGATTTTGTAAGTTTCCATAAGTTGAATTGCATAAGAAGCAAGGACATCAGGTTTGATTGATTTCGGATTTTTCCCCATCACATCTTTTGCTTTCAGAGATGAAAGGTCAGAAAATTTTTCCATCGCTCTTCTTAAATCGCCGTCAGTAATTATTCCAACGAGTTTATTATTGTCATCAACAACACAGGTTGCACCAAGTCTTTTTGAAGTCATCACAAGAATTGCTGAATGCAAATCTGTATCCTGATGAACAACAGGAACATGTTCACCTTTGGTCATAATTTCTTCAACTTTGAGAGTTAATCTTTTGCCAAGAGTTCCGCCAGGATGATAAAAAGCGAATTGTTCTTTCGTAAAATTTTTTGCTTTTAGAAGTGCAATTGCGAGTGCGTCTCCCATTACAAGTGTTGCTGTTGTGGATGATGTGGGAGCTAAATCATAGGGACATGCTTCTTCATCAACAGAAACATCGAGAACAATATCTGCTTCATTTGCAAGAAATGATTTTAAGTTTCCAACAAGTGCAATTATTTTAGTTCCAATTCTTCTTAAGACAGGGAAGATGCGAACAATTTCGGGTGTGCTTCCAGACTTTGAAATTAGAATCACCACATCATCCATTCTTACCATACCAAGGTCGCCATGAATTGCATCGCTTGGATGCATGAAGAGAGCTGGAGTGCCAGTTGAATTCATTGTTGCAACAATTTTACGAGCGATGATTCCCGACTTGCCAACTCCTGAAATTATTACACGCCCTTTTGTATTTAGGATTACTTCAACTGCTTTTGCGAATTTTTCGTTGATTCTGCTTTCAAGATTTTTGACAGCATTTGATTCGATTCTAATGACTTCTTTTCCATCCTGAATTATTTTTTCCATAAAATCCTCGCAAGTAGTTTCTGGAAAAAGTTTTCTTTTTTCTTTTCGTCTTTTGGTTGAACGAGTTCAACTTTTTTCCATAAACGATTATAATTTAAGAAAGCATCTTTAATCTGTGAATCCGAAAATTTATCAAGATTCTGAAAAAAGTAGTTTATGTTGGTTACAAGTTTAGGATCGTAGATCTTTGAAACTTTAAGAAGATCTTGATAGAAATTCGTTACAGGCAAAAATTTTAAAACCTGTGTATCATAATCATAAATCCATATTCTTTTATGATTTGGTGAGATTGCCAGACAAAATTTATCCTTTTCAAGAATTATCAATCTTAATTCTGAATTATCCTCTGGATGATTCAAACCTGGGAGCCAATTTGAATAAGTAAACCACGAAATCTCTTTATTCATTAATTCGGATTGATTCAGATCAAAGTAATAAAATTGATCTGAATGAATATCAATTTCAATTTGATTTTCAGCTTCCTCAAAAATCGTTACATCAACTTTCCCTTTATCATAAC
Organism: uncultured Ignavibacteriaceae bacterium; assembly: GCA_964527925.1. Taxonomy (GTDB): domain Bacteria; phylum Bacteroidota; class Ignavibacteria; order Ch128b; family Ch128b; genus Ch128b. The sequence continues at coordinate 138,992 of CAZGQO010000006.1, read as the reverse complement.
GAAAAGTCCCAGTTGCAATTATTGGTTGAGATGGGATTGTTAAATCAGGCAGGTCATCTTTGTTTCCAAGAATTAAATTGAATGGTGGAAATTTTCCATATCCAATCACATAAAGTTGGTTAATCTTGTCTCGATAAATTTTATAGATGCTTCTGTTCTCTGGTAGAATTTTATACAACCAGTACTTTTCAATCTCGCTTAATTGCTTTGGAAAACTTTGTCCGTTATAACTTGAACTCATTCAATCAATCATAAATTAATTAGATTCTTTTTCTTTTGATTTTTGAACTTCGAGAATTAAATCGATTACTTCTCTTACTGCACCTTTTCCGCCTTCTTTTTTCGTTACATAATCAACTATTCGTCTGACTTCTTTTCTTGCGTTTTTGGGTGCACAGGAAAAACCAACTTTTTGAAGAAGCGGAATATCAAACAAATCATCTCCCATGAAAGCCATTTCTTGTAAAGTGATATTGTATTTTTTTGCAAATGATTCAGCAGCGGGGACTTTATCAATTGTTCCCTGAATAAGATCTTCAATCTTCAAGTCTTTAGCTCGTTTTTCAACAACTTCAGAAACTCGCCCAGTAATAATCCCGACCGGTATTCCAGATTGCCGCAGAAGTTCAATGCCATAGCCATCGTGAACATTAAAAGTTTTTATTTCTTCGCCATGTGAAGTGTAAACTATACTCCCGTCAGTTAAAACACCATCGACATCAAGAATTAGAAATTTTATTTGTTTGATTTTTTCTTTTAGTTCTTTTTTCATGATTGAATATGACTTTCTGATTGATTAAAGGATTTACAAGTTTTCAAAGAGTTTTGAATTTCCAGACTTTCAAAATGAAATTTTATCAACGAGAAAAGTGAATTTAAATCTCAATTTCTTTGAACTGTTTGATAAGATTATCTATTTGTTTAACCTGTACCAATAATTCTTCAAGGTGATTGAGTGGAAATTGTGAATCAGCATCACTTAAAGCTTTTGAAGGTTCTGGATGAGTTTCAAGGAAAAGTCCTGCAATTCCAATTGATATCGCTGCTTTTGCAAGGTATGGGATAAATTCTCTTGCACCGCCAGATTTCCCGCCAAGTCCAGGAATTTGAATTGCATGAGTTGCATCCATAATCACAGGATAACCTAATTTTTTCATAATCACTAGTGATCTCATATCAACAACAAGATTATGATATCCAAAAGTTGAACCTCGTTCGGTCAATAAAATTTTTTCATTGCCTGTTGATTTAACTTTATCTGCAGCATATTTAATTTCATCGGGGGCCAGGAACTGTCCCTTTTTTATGTTAACGGCTTTATTTGTTTTACCGGCTTCGACCAACAAATCAGTTTGACGACATAAGAATGCAGGGATCTGAAGAATGTCAACAACCTCAGCAGCCATTTTAACTTCATCAACGGAGTGAACATCAGTCAGAACGGGAATATTGAATTGTCCCTTCACTTCTTTCAAAATCATCAATGCTTTTTCATCGCCAATTCCAGTAAATGAAGTAACGGATGTTCGATTAGCTTTTCTATATGATGACTTAAAGATATATGGAATTTCAAGTTTACTTGTGATGTTTACGATTTTTTCTGCTGTTGAGAGAATCATTTCTCTGTTTTCAACAACGCAGGGACCTGCAATCAAGACAAAGGGAAGAGAATTGCTTATTTTAATTGAACCAATTTCGAACATAAAACCTTTGTAATTTCTATTCTCAATATGGATTTTTATTGATTTTCAAATGCTAACTTATTGAATTTTATTGAATAAATCTCTGAAGGAGAATCTAAAAGTTTTAAATTTATAAATCTTCATCTAAACTGATAATTATTTTTCATCAAGATATTGTTTGTAATTTTGTTGGAAATACAAATGGGCTCACTCATAAATTACTTTTCCCAGACAAACTTTTGAAAAATTAACAATGCTGAAGAGCAGTATATCCAGACTCGAAAACATAACTATAAGATCATCTTTTCTTTTTGCATTTATTATTCTTACTTTCATTTCAGTTGGGTCAAATTAATTGATTTTAAAATTCACTGCTCTTAAATTCTGAATACACAGTCAAATATATATTAAATTATTACTCTATATTTTATACTTCCGATTGAGTTTGTATTTATCTTTACTTCTTCAGTTGTTAATACATTTCGGTTATTTTTTTATTTTTGAAAAAAATTGAATACAATTTCTTTTAAAAGACATTAAGAAAAAGAAAGTGAACATAGGCAAGTGATTGTTTTATTGCTAAGTAGGAGAATCTTCTTTGATGTTTAAAATTGATTAAGTAATCAATTAAAGCTTTTGACTCGATTAAAGATATTTTTGAAGTGATTATATAAATGAGTAAAAGATTAGGTTATGCAAATATTGGTTTTATCAGAATAATTTTTTAGAGTAAGCTGTTTTGAATATTTATCAATGAATTCAAATTTATTCATAAGAACTTATATTTTCGGTAAACACTCTTTAAATATGATATTTAATGTAGAATTAAGTATCTTTCATTAAGATTTTTATTGACAACCATTCTGAAAATAGAATGAATATAAAAATAAATCCACAGAAATTAATTGGACCTTGGAACGAAGGATGGGCATTAGACCTACACACTATACGCAGTATTCCCATAGCACCTGAAATAAAATTGTTTGATACAGAGCAAACACCTATTGCAGAGGAACTGTATTTACTTAAATATAGAAATGAAAGGCCCCGAGCAGAAAATATTGCGATTGCTGCGTCAAAATTTTTGACTTCTAAAATGATTAATTGGAGTCTTGACGTAATTATTCCAATTCCTCCTTCTGTTTAACGAGAGAATTTCAACCAGTTTACGAAATAGCAAAATTTATAGGACAGCTTATTGGAGTTCCTGTTGACTTCAATACATTAGAAAAGGTAAAATCCACTTTCCAACTCAAAGATATAGACGTTTCTGACACAAGTAGAGAAATTTTAAAAGATACTTTTAATGTTAAAGCTGAGGCTTTAAGGGAGAAAAATGTTCTAATTTTTGACGACTTATATCGTTCAGGAGAAACACTAAAGGCAGTTTGTGACGTTATCATCAATGAAGGTAAAGCAAGACGAGTATACGTTTTGACAATAACTAAAACACGTTCAAAAAGATGATAGATAAAGAATATTCTTGGTATAAGCTTTCAAATGCGCCCGGTTTTGGTGCTAAAAGCATTCATTACATTTATAAAAGGTTGCAAGCTAACAATATGACGATAAATGATTTGTTTAACTTAGACACAAATAAACTATCAAAATTTTTTCCAGAAATAGGACGTGGAAAATTTTCACGAGCAAATTTCGCCTGCTTTCCAAAATTAGATTCTGATTAAAAGCTATTTACCAATTTTGAAAAACTAAAAGCTGATGGAGTTACAATTAATGGGCTTGATGATGATTGATACCCAAGATACATATTACAAAATATGAGTGATGATGCACCTCCAATTTTGTATTGTAAAGGATATTTACCATTGCTTAATCAAAAAGGTGTTTCAATTGTAGGAGCAAGAGATGTTGGCGATTTTGAAATTATAATAACTAAAAGAATTGCTCAAAAATTAGCAGAAATCGGAATTAATGTGATTTCAGGCTATGCAAAAGGTGTCGATACTTTTGCACATTTAGGTGCTCTTGAAGCTCACGGAACAACGACAATGATTTTGAGCTTTGGGATAAACCATCTTAGAATTAAAAAAGAACTTAAAAATTTTAATTGGGGAAAAAATGCATTATTTGTTACTCAATTTTCACCACACGAAAAATTTTCAGGACAAAATGCAATGATAAGAAACAAACTTGTTTGTGCAATGTCAGAAGCAATTGTAGTAATAAAATCCGGACCTGAACGAGACAGTTCAGGAAAAATGAGTGGAACTTATGATGCAGGCAAAACTGCGTTGAAATGGGTATTCCTTGTTTTGTCTTAAGTCCACGAGTATTTAAACTCGCTCCACAAGGAAATATAGATTTGATAAAGTTGGGAGGTGTTGAATTTTCAAATAGTATGGATATAGTTAAATTTTTCGATAAACATTCAAATCATGAATTTGTAACTGCAAACGGACAAACTGACCCTAAACTTAATGATAAAAAAAGATAATAAACAGTCCGACAAAACAATATCAATCGAGCTTATTTGACTGAAATTGATTGAAGTTAAGTGGTATCAACGGTTTTGCAGAAATTGTGGGTGAAATGATTTAATTGAACGCTCTACCTCTCATTAACCTTTTTGGTTTATTAACGGCATTTTGTTATTAGAACCACTAATGCGCCAAACACTAAAACGTTATGCGATAGCCTAAAACAAGTTAATGATGACCATAATTTGGAACATAACACAAACTGACATTAACAAAATGAAAAGTTTATTGCGGACAAAGACAATGCCTTTTTAAAATTGAGACTTTAAGAAATGTTGAAAAACAGTTATAGTAATTGATATGGAAGAAATAAAAAAACAATCATTAGGAAATAGTCAAAGAAGTCTATCAAGCAAAAAATTTCAAACAAATAAAAATCTGATTTCAATTTTCGTTAGGCAACTTTTTTATCTTTAGTATATTGGTTTTAAAACAAAAAAGGAGTTTCACTACTGGGTGAAACTCCCGAATAACTGAAAGTGGGACATATTGATGAAAACTTAGTTGTTCTGTTCTTTGGGTGTTTGTTTTACATCATTTGTTTTAGATTTATCTGTCTTGCAGCAGTCATCTGCATCAGCTTTGTCCTTTGATTTTTCTGTAACACAGGACTCAGTTTTTTCTGCTTTAGTTTTTGATTTATCGGTTGAGCAGCAGCCATCTTTCTTTTCAACTTTCTCAACCTTTGTCTCCTGTGAAACTTTATTCTGTTTATCCTGCATTTGAGCAATGCTAAGAGTTGCTGTTAGAACAACAATTACTACCAGAGCAATTAGTTTTTTCATGATTTCTCTCCTAATGTTTTATTTATAAATATGAATACTAAACAATTCGCAAGCAATTTAAAGCTTTTTTCTTCTTATTCGCAATGAATTAGTTACTACCGAGACTGAGCTCATAGACATTGCCGCAGCAGCAATCATTGGATTTAATACTCCCAGTGCAGCAAGTGGAATTCCAATTATGTTATAAATAAAAGCCCAGAATAAATTCTGTTTTATTGCATTGATTGTCAGGTGAGAAAGTTTTATTGCTTTATAAACATCCATTATATCGTTTTTCATCAGAGTTATATCAGCTGTTTCCATTGCTATATCAGTTCCGCTGGACATTGCAATGCTTACATCAGCTTGAGCCAGTGCAGGTGCATCGTTGATTCCGTCGCCGACCATTGCAACAACTTTTTTCTCGCCTTTCAGTTCTTTAACAATTCTGGCTTTGTCTTCGGGTAAAACTCTGGCATAGTATTGATCAATCCCAACTTCATTGGCTATTGAACGCGCAGTGTTTTCGTTATCGCCCGTTATCATTATTACTTCGATTCCAGAAGATTTAATTTTTTCAATTGCGAGTTTTGAATTTTTCTTGACTGGATCACTGATTGAAATCAAACAAACTAATTGATTATTTATTGATGCAAATACGACAATCTGTCCGTTTGAAGTCAGCTGTTCAATTAATTTCAGATGTTCACCGATTGGGATTTTATTTTCATTCATCAGTCTTTCGTTCCCAATAAGAACTTTTGTATCGCCAAAATATGCTTCAATTCCAAGTCCAACTTTGTTTGTGAATTTATCTGGTTCAATAAAGTTTATATTTCTTTCTTTTGCATATTTAGTGATTGATTTTGCAATTGGATGTTCTGATTTATTTTCTGTAGAAAAGATTAATTGTAATTCATAATCAGAAAGACTGTCTTTTAATGGAATAATATCTTTTACTTCCGGTCTTCCTTCTGTAATTGTACCAGTTTTATCCAGTACAAGATGAGTTATTTTATGAGTCAGCTCGAGACTTTCCGCATTTTTGATTAGGATACCATTATCTGCCCCGATTCCTGTTCCGACAATCAAAGCAGTTGGTGTTGCTAAACCAAGTGCACATGGACAAGCGATAATTAAAACTGCCACAAAATGTATAAGCGAAGTTGAAAAAGTTGAACCTAAAATCATCCAGACTAAAAAAGTAATTACTGCAATTCCAATCACAATAGGCACAAAGACAGATGCAATTTTATCTGCAAGATTTTGAATAGGAGCTTTTGATGCCTGTGCTTCTTCAACAAGTCGAATTATCTGTCCAAGGATAGACTTCTTCCCTGTTGCAGATACTCTGAATTTAAAACTTCCTGAAATGTTTATTGTCCCGCCAATAACTTTGTTTCCTTCTTTCTTTTCAACAGGAATACTTTCACCTGTAATCATCGATTCATCAACTGTGGAAAATCCAGAAATAATGAAACCATCAGCAGGAATTTTTTCGCCTGGTCTGACGATAACTATATCATTTAATTTCAATTCATCAATACTGATAGTTTCCTCTTTCCCATTTCTGATAATATTGGCTGTCTTTGGTTTCAATCCGATCAATTTTTTAATTGCATCTGAAGTTCTTGATTTCGATTTCGCTTCAAGCCATCTTCCGAAAAGAATCAGCGTAATTATTACGGCAGTTGAATCGTAGTAAACTTCGGTATGTTCTTGCATAGTATGAAATAAATTTGGGAAGAAAGTTATAATTGTGCTGTAGATATATGCTGAACCAGTACCAATCGCAACAAGGCTATTCATATCAAAAGAAAGATGCTTGAGGTTATTCCAGGCTATTTTGAAAAATCTTTTTCCGCTTTTAAATACAACCTGTGATGTCAAAACAAATAAAACTGCAGGTAAATAATTAAAATATTCCCCTAAAAAATTATTAAAAGGTTCTGACATCATTAACATACTCAATACAAACACAGGGACTGTAAACACAACGGCAAAAATTAAATCATTCTTTAATTCATTTAAGTGTTTCTCTTTTTCTTTCTCGATTAAATCTTCCGCCGCAATCTTTTCTTCTTTGAATTCGATTACACTGTAACCAACTTTTTCAACAGCTTCTTTTAGTTTTTGAAAGTCAACTTTTTGTGGATCAATCTTTACCTGAGCCTGTTCAGTTGCCAGATTAACTACAGCTTCCTGAACGCCATCAACTTTCTTCAAAGCTTTCTCTACTCGTAGAACGCAACTTGCACAGGTCATTCCTTCAATCGGAAGAGTTAAAATATCAAGCTTATTGGGGGCTTCCATTATCGGATCTCCTTTTCAATGAAAAATAATTTTAAATTAGTATGTTCATTTATAAGATTAACAAATTTGTCAATTGATTCACCATTCAAAAATCGAACTTAAAAAAATTCACAAAATCTGGATCTTAACAATGAAATTAAAAAACTTTTTCTTCCTTTTCTTAATTGAAATTTTTATAAATCAAATTAATGCTCAAGAATTGCGGGGCACATGGATTGCAAGAGATCAATTGACTACAAAGGAAGCTCTCGCTCAGGCTATCGATAGTATTGCAGCTGCTAATTTTAATGTTGTTTATGTAAACGCATGGAGTCGGGGTTATCCATTATGGAAAAGCGAAGTATTCTATCAACATACTGGAATGTACATCGATCCTATGTTCGAAGGAAGAGATGTTCTTGCAGAAGCAATTGCGGAAGCTCACAAACATGGACTTCATGTTGAAGCCTGGTTTGAATATGGATTTGTTGGAGGATATGAACAATATTATCCTGGAAATAGTGGAAAGGGGAAAATTTTTGATTCACATCCCGATTGGGTCGCAAAGAAAATTGATGGGACAGAAAAAGATAACTCTAATTTTTACTGGATAGTTCAAACAAGAAAGGATGTGCAGGATTTTTTGATTGCAATGGTGATGGAAATTGTTAGAAATTATGATATCGATGGACTTGAACTTGATAGAATTCGATATTCAAGTCTGCAATATGGTTATGATAGTTACACTGATTCACTTTATCGTTCTGAACATAATGGAACTCCTCCGCCTCAGGATTATTCAAACGCTTCGTGGATAAGATGGCGAGCTGATAAATTGAATGAATTTCAGGCAAGAATTTATGACAGTGTTAAAGCAGTCAGACCAAAATTTAATTTATCAAATGCGCCAAGTTTGTATTCAGCTTCTCAATATACATCATACAACAATTTCTGTCAGGATTGGGTCTGGTGGGTGAATAACAATAAAATTGATAATGTTCAGGTTCAATCTTATGTGGAAAGTCCGGCTGCTTTTGCAAGCATTCTGGATTTCATGCAAACATTAATTAACGATAAAACAAAAACATATCCATCTTTTGCAGTAAAACCGGGCGGGAATCCAGTATCTCTTGAAACAGTTTATCAATTCATTGATGTAACTCGTTCAAAGGGATACAAAGGTAATTCAATCTGGTATTCAAATGACTTGAGAGGATATTTTCAAGGAATCAAAGCAAATAGATATCAACAAAAAGCACATCCACCATTTTCTACTCCGGATTGGCGTGAATATAAACAGATTGTAAAGATTTCGGATTTGAATAATGCTGTTCGTTACGGAAACTGGGTAAATAGTTTGGTTCCTGGATATGATGGACCAACAATCTACACAACGGGCGGTGATTCGGCGTCGATTAGTTATTACTTTGATGTCCCTGTTGATGGATATTATGATGTTTATGCTTTCATTGTACCTGGACCAGATCAGGCAAATAATGTTTCTTATCTTGTAGCTGATTCTTCAGGAAATTTTCAAAATGTAAATGTTGATCAAACCAGTGTACTCAACAAAAGATGGTATAAACTTAAAACCACTTATTTTCAAAAAGGAAAAAGACTTGTTGTAATTATAAGCAACAGCGGAGTTACACCTGATAAAAAAGTCAGAACCGATGCGATGTTCATCAAACTCAATCGATTACTTTCTCCAGATGTTACGACTTCGGTAGAAGAACAGGAGAACTTAAACTCGATTGAACCTGGAATGATTAACTATCCGAATCCTTTTAACTCCTCAACCACGATAGAATTTTACTTACCAGAGTTTGAAAGTTACAATCTTACACTCTTCAATTTACTCGGACAGGAAGTTTACAAGGTAAACGGGATTTCTCAATCTGGCGGTAAAAACAGAATTACAATTGATTCAACTACACTTTCAAGCGGAATCTATTTGTGTTCATTAAGAAGTGAGAATAATTTCAAGATAATCAAGATGGCGGTGGTGAAGTAGAGTAAACTTTGGAATAGATTTTTTTGATTTAAGATTTGTAATCACATGAAGATATAATCATTAAAAGCTAAAGTTTATAGGGAATAAATAACTTATCTATATCAGTTTCATCTGAAAGTTTTGTAGAAATTATCACTTAAACATTGCTAAATAATTTTAGAACAGCTACTCCAGGAGTTTAATTCAAACAAGAGTAGGTTTTTTAACTTGTTTTCTTAATTTGAATCAGATAATTATGTCTGACTATGTTTTCTATCGTCAAAAAACTATTAACAATTTTTCTTTTGATAAATTATTTTTTTGGAATTAATGCACCTTTAATTGCTTACTTTGAATACAAGGTTAATTATGATTTTATAGTAAAAAATCTTTGCGTTCAAAAAGATAATCCGGATAATCAATGTCAGGGATCCTGTCATCTCAAAAAAAATCTCGATAAAAGCGACGAAGAAAACAAAAAAAGCGAAAAACAATATCCTGAATTCAATTTTTTCACCCTCTCGCATCATATTGGTAAAGGTAAATTTATTGATGATTTTTTCTTCGAATCAAGTTCAAAATACTCCTCTTTAGAAGATTATAGATTAATATTTAATCAAAAAAATCCTGAATGCCCACCTCATGAGCTACTCTAACTCTCAACTCATTAACTAAATAAATTCATTTTTAACAGTTTTAAATCAAAAAAATAAGGAGTAGCTATGCGAAAGCATTTTATTATTCTATTTTTCATCTTTATAAAATCTATTTATTCTCAGAACGAACAAGATTTAAATACATTCGTTCTTCCAGCAATTGAAATAGTTTCAAAGAAAGAAATTCCATTTATCGAAAAACACTTTTACGGTACAGATTATAACAGCTCAATCTTTGATAAAAACGGATTTGATCTTGTAAGAAGAGGATCAAATTTTACTCAAGATTTGTATGTCGAAGGCTTCAAGAAAGGAAATATTAAAATTGTTGTAGATGGTGAACGTTATCATAATGCCTGCCCAAATCGAATGGATGCACCATCAACCAGATTAAACTTGATTGAAATGTCGTCGGTTGATTTAACTAAATCTGCTTCGACCTTAAATTCAGGAATTTATGGTAAGGTTGAATCTCATCGAACTAATTTAGATAAACCTATTACCATAAAATCCCTAGTTAGTGGAAATGTGGGCGCCCAAAATGATATCGATGCTTCCTTAATGGCTGAAGGTTTTTATTAAGGATTATCCGTTAGATATGCTTCAGGTAGACCTTATGAAAATGGCGAATCAAAAACATTCAAAGATCTTTATGGATACAAAGATAATTTCAGATATTCTTTCGTCTATGGTTCATTCAGGCAGAAACAATCTAATTTAGATCTTGAATATGGACTAAATTTTACCCAAGCTAAAGATATTTCATTCCCATACTTACAAATGGATGAAAGATCAAGCAAGGTCTTTGGCGGTTTCTTCTCTTACAGAGGTAACAAAATTTATTTCAATTATACAGACCATTTGATGAATAATGGACTTCGAACGACTTATTCGACAATGAAAATGGAAACAAATTCAAAAAATCTAACTGTTGGATTAACTGGATCCTCATATGAAATAATTTATAGGAACTGGAATGCTGATAATTTCATAACAATGCCTGAAATGGGTCATTATATATCAAATAAGTTGATGCCGAATGTTGATCAAATCGGTGTAAGTGCTTCCACAAATATTTCCACTGGAAATTTTCAAGCTTACGTGAAAGGCGGGTTACAATATTTCAGATTTAAAGATCATTCTCGAATTGATTTTTATAAATCCATTTATCCAGAAACAAGAACCAATATATACTATTTGAGTGCAGGTTTACTTTTAAGTTACTCAAGCCAGCTTTCCAGACAATTAATTTTTATGACAACAACAGAATTTGCATCAGAAGCTCCTGACGCAGAGCAACTTTTCATTGCAGTTAATAGACCAATGAACAATCCAGATTGGTCAGGAAATCCTGCATTAAAAAGCGTAAATAAATTTAGTCTTCGTACTTCATTGAAATCCGATTTACTGGATGTAGAACTATTTGGTAATTATATACTCAATTATATTGAAGTAACTCGTAAAACAAAACCAATGAAATCTGTAATGACTTATGAAAATATTAATGCATTGATTGCAGGAACAAATCTCACTTTTAGATATCATTGGCTTGAATCAAATCTTAGTTTTCTATGGGGAGAAAATCTGGAGAACAAAAAACCTTTAGCTGAAATTGCTCCACTTTCGATCTATTCAGTTTTAAGATTGCCTGAGATATATGGATTGAATATCTCAATTAACCACAGACATGAAAACACTCAAACAAGAGTTAACGAAGATCTTAAAGAATATAAAACTCCTTCCTGGAATTCTCTGGGAGTGATTGTTGGTTATACAATTAAAGATGTGACATTTAATTTTCAGATAAACAATTTACTAAATCATAAATACGCAAGATATTTATCATCTTCACGAAGTCCTTTTAGTGCTGGTAATTTAGTTTATGATCTGGGCAGATATATTACTTTTACAATTAACTTAAACAAGTCTTTATAAAATTATGGATATGATATCCAGCTTCAGGGTATCATCTCCTTTTTAAAATAAGAGTTTTATTTTCATTGATGTGATCTTTGTTCAGATCGAGATTAATTTTAAGTTTTTTAATACTTTATTTATAATTAAATCACCCTGGATTCTTTCGAATAAAAATTAAAAGTTTATTCCTATCCAATTCAAACCCTTTCAATTTTCTTTATAAATATTTTGGTAAATTAAATTGTAGTTCATAAAAAATTGAATGCACTTTAGTTTATGGAGGTTATCATGGAATCAAAAAAACAACAATCAGAAAATGCTGAAATTTACTGGAGCAAACTCCTCAATCGAATTGAGAGATCTGTTGGATGGTTTATGTTAATTACTGGCTTGATTATCCTCATCGTTTATGCATTGTACAAGTTTCTTTTAGTTCTGTTGAGTGATATGCAGGTTGATTTTGTTATCAGAGTTAGTTTGTTTTTAATTCTCTTTGGATTGGTTGTTTTAATCTTTTCTGTGATTAGAGAAAAAATTACATTAAATCGTCAAGAAAGATACAAGGAGGTTGAATAATGATTATTGCAACGACTGACTTTATACCCGGGAAAAAAATTGTAAGAGTTTTAGGAATTGTCAAAGGAAATACTGTTCGGGCAAGACATCTCGGCAAAGATATAATTGCTGCCTTGAAAAATGTCGTTGGCGGTGAAATTGAAGAATACACAAAACTTCTTTCTGAATCTCGTGAACAAGCTCTTGATAGAATGGTTCAATCAGCCGAAATGTTAGGTGCAAATGCTGTAATTAGTGTAAGATTCGGAACATCGTTTATCATGCAAAATGCTGCTGAAATTCTCGCCTATGGCACCGCTGTAGTAGTTGAAGATGAATAAAACTAAGATTTAATGAATAGAATCAATCTCAAAAAATTCTCTTTTTATTTCATTCTCTTTTTACTTATTGGTTGGAATTTATTTTCTCAACCAAAAAGGGAAGTCAGGGCAGTTTGGATAACCACAAATCACCAGCTCGACTGGCCGCCGAAAACATATAATCCTGAAATTCAGAAAAAGTCACTCATCGAAATACTCGATAATCTTAAATCAAAAAACTTCAATACAATTTATTTTCAGGTTCGTTCGCAGGGGACAGTATTTTATAAAAGTAAGTACGAACCCTGGTCTCAATATCTTACAGGCAAACTCGGACAAGCTCCCGATTATGATCCATTGCAGTTTTTGATTGAAGAGGCACACAAAAGAAACCTGGAAGTCCACGCATGGCTCAATATGATAAACATTAAATCTGGTGATTCACCATTACAATTCACTGAACCGCCGCATATTGCACTGATGAGGTCAGATTGGGTTAGAAAATATAATGAACAAAATTCTGTTTCTTACTGGTTTGATCCAGGATTGCCTGATGTTAGAGATTATCTCAAAAATCTCTGTGTTGAAATTGTAGAAAACTATGATGTTGATGGAATTCACCTCGATTATATTCGTTATCCTGGAATAGATTTCAATGACTCACTTTCTTATCAAATTTTTGGAATGAGTAGAAGCCTTGTAGATTTCCGAAGAGACAATATCAATCAACTTGTTACTGAAATTTACGATACTCTCACTGCGATAAAACCAATTTTAAAAATTGGTTCAGCACCAATTGGTATTTATGAAAATCTTTCAGATGCACGAGGATTAGAAGGTAAAAATTCTGTTTTTCAGGATGCAAGGGAATGGCTTAAAAGAAAAAAACATGATTACATTGTTCCACAAATTTACTGGGACACAAAAACAAATCCTAAGTTTGAATCACTTGTAAGAGATTGGATGAAAAATTCTTTTGATAGACATGTTATAATTGGTATTGGTGCTTATAATCCATCCGTTTCACTGGAAATTGAAAATCAAATTGAGATTACAAGAAAACTAAATTCCGCTGGTCAGAGTTTTTTTAGATATGAACATATCAAAGACAAAAAATTTTCTGCTTATAAATATCCAGCTATTATTCCTTCGATGAAATGGAAAGATTCTATTCCACCAGAACCACCTTTTAGTCTATCAGGAAAAAATCTGCTAGGAAAACTTGGATTAGTTGAATTGGTTTGGGGAATTCCGCCAAAAGCCAGAGATGGAGATACGGCAAAATTCTATAGTGTTTATCGTAATGAAAATAGAAATATCTTAATTGAGAATGCTTCTCATCTACTCACAATCACAAAAAATTATTATCTATATGATTTCATTCGACGACCTTCAAAATTAGAATATTTCTATCAGGTAACTTCTCTTGATAAAAATTATAATGAGAGTTTAACTGGAACAGACATTATCAAAGTCGAACTGTCAAATCTAAAAAACATCCTGAAAGATGCTTATGCAAAAAGAAAATCTTTTCTAACATTTGACAGAGAAACGGCTCATCTATTGATTGAGACAAATCAAAACACCTACGCAAAAATCATTTTACAGAATGAAAAGGGTGAAAAATTACAGGAAGTTTATTCTGGTAATTTAGTCGCAGGACTGAACTTTATTGAAATTGCATTGCCATCTATACGCATCAAAAATTTTATAATTGTGATTGAATATGAAAATCAACCTGATGAAATAATAAGATTCAAAATTTGAAAGCTCCATTAAGTTCTTCATTTGTGAATGAATTTTTAAATATCTTTTACTTAAGCCATGTAGTTATAATGTTTCTAATTTTGTAAAAAACTGGAGGATGAATGGAACTCTGGGAGGCAATTCTCACAAGAAGAAGCATCCGCAAATTCAAATCTACACCAATTTCCAGCGAGTTAATTGAAAAACTTCTTCGTGCTGGAATGCAGGCACCTTCTGCAAGAAATAAACAACCCTGGCATTTTGTAGTTGTCACTGAACGAAATTTGCTCGATAAAATTTCTGTCGTTCATCCTTATGCATACATGCTTAAAGAAGCGCCGCTTGGAATTTTAATCTGTGGAGATAAAAATTTAGAAATAACAGTTGAATACATCGTGCAAGATTGTTCAGCAGCAACACAAAATATGTTGTTAGTTGCTCATGATTCTGGATTGGGTGCTGTCTGGCTGGGGATTTATCCTCGTGAACCACGAATAAAAGCATTAAGAGAACTACTGAATTTACCTGAGAATATTATTCCAATTTCAATGATTGCTGTTGGATATCCCGACGAAATTAAATCACCAGAGAATAGATTTAAACCGGAAAGAGTTCATTACAATAAATGGTAAAAACTCCTAAAAAAACGGAGGTCAAAAATGCAAAAATTTCTTCAACTAATTTTGGTTTTCTCACTTCTCGCTGGCATTTCCTTTTCGCAAGATAAAAGCAGTCAGGATGAGATAAATCAACTAAAGAGACTTAACGAATATTTAGAACATAGGCTCGATATACTTGAAAAAAGAATTGATGATGTTTTATGGTTTGAAAGATTAAAAGATTATGCTTTTGTTGATAAAGTATTCATGACGGGTCCACCAAAATGGAAAGAGAAGAATCCAACAGCTCAGGGTGCAGGCAATCCAGTTAAATTCTGGTCCTATTTTTTTATTCCCAAAAAGATTGATTACACTAAAAAGTATCCATTAATAGTTTTGCCTCACGGTGGAGTACATGCAAATTTCACAACATATCATACTCACATTGTTAAGGAATTAATTGCTCAGGGATACATAGTTGTTGCGCCAGAGTATCGTGGAAGTACTGGTTATGGAAAATCTTTTTACGAATCAATTGATTACGGGGGACTTGAAGTAGAAGATTGTGATGCGGCAAGAAAATTTATGATTGAAAATTATGAATTTGTTGATAAAGATAGAGTTGGAATTGTAGGCTGGAGTCACGGTGGATTAATTGCTTTGATGGCGGTTTTTGATCATCCTGATGATTATAAAGTATGTTTTGCAGGTGTACCCGTAAGCGATTTAATTGCTCGAATGGGTTACAAAGATGATGAATACCGCAAATTATTTTCAGCTGATTATCATATTGGAAAAACAGCAGAAGAAGATGTAAAAGAATACAAAAGAAGATCACCAGTCTGGAATGCTCACAAACTTAAAACTCCTCTTTTAATTCACACCAACACGAACGATGAAGATGTTAATGTTCTTGAAGTTGAAAGTTTAATTCGAGCGTTGAAAGCTGAAGGTAAAAAATTTGAGTACGAAATTTTTCAGAACTTACCCGGTGGACACTCATTTGATAGAATGGACACAAAAACTGCAAAAGAAATTAGATTGAAAATTTATAAGTTCTTAGAAAAATATTTAAATCCGCCCAAACCGTTTAAATCAATCAAAGATATTAATGAAGCATCGTATAGGTGAGATGCCTGGTTGATAAATTAATAAGTATAATGAAAATATAGTTTGAAAATAGCAGATACAAATTTGTTTTGATTATCAATAATACATTTACTGGTTAATTTCTCTTTTATGAAATATCAAAGAATTAAGTTGAAAAAATTTTTCAGCTAGATTTAACTTTTAAGTGAAGTGTAAGATCAAAACTTAAAGCTATTGCGAAACGCATAATAGTAAAATATGGTTATCCGCTAACTATTTAATTATCATCAGCAAAAAATGTTTTGATTAAGCTGCATTTTATTGTTGAAAAGCTGATAAGCAAAAACTAATACAATTTATTTCTATCTTTTTCCCATTCATCATTTTAACATTGGTATTTCATTATATTTCTTAACTTTTTGATTAAATGCAAAAAATTCATTCATCTTTTAATTATATATACTAAACACTTCCCAGATTTTGCCAATTGACAGAAAAAATTTTTTAAGGTAAGCCATGATTTAATTTTTGTTATGGAAATTTGGAAGCGGTTATTCTTCTCAAATCCTATAAATCAGGTATTAAAATGCTATAAAAAGGCATTTAAAGTGCATGAATTCAACTTTAAAGTGCTGAATTTCTCGAGTAATGTGTGGAAATTCTGCAGTGAAGTGCTGATTAAGATAAATTTTTTTTAACTATCCATTTTTTTAAATTGCATCGCACCCTTAGCTCAGTTGGTAGAGCAACTGACTCTTAATCAGTGGGTCGCGAGTTCGAGTCTCGCAGGGTGCACAAAAAATCCGGCATGTAGCCGGATTTATTTTTTTAAATTTTCTGATTTTAGAACTAAGTGCTTTTTTAATCTTTCTTAAAAATTAAAAGGTCAGTTTCAAACTGAGTTGTACATTTTAAAAATAAAAAGGCTATCGAAGATCGATAGCCTTTTACTGATTTTATGTAACAGATTATAAATTTGGATGAATCATTTTTTCTGGTCTAACCACTTCATCAAATTTTTCAGGCGTCAATAATCCAAGTTCAACAGCTGCTTCTTTCAAAGTCTTATTTTCTTTGTGAGCCTTCTTGGCAACTTTTGCAGCATTATCATAACCAATAACAGGATTAAGAGCAGTCACAAGCATCAATGAGTTATCAAGATGCATTTTAATTCTTTCATAATTTGGAGTAATTCCAACAACACAATTATCAGTAAAGCTTTCGCATGCATCGGCAAGTAATCGAATTGATTGTAAGACATTAAAAATTATTACAGGCATGAACACATTCAATTCAAAATTACCACTTGCACCAGCAAAGTTGACAGTCACATCGTTGCCAAAAACCTGAGCACAGACCATGGTCATTGCTTCGGATTGTGTTGGATTTACTTTCCCTGGCATAATGGAGCTTCCCGGTTCGTTTTCTGGAATGTTTATTTCACCAATTCCGCATCTTGGACCTGAAGCCAACCAGCGAATATCGTTTGCAATTTTAATTAATGATGCAGCGAGTGTTTTCAAAACTCCATGAAACTCTACAAGAGCATCTTTGCCAGCCATTGCTTCAAATTTGTTTCGTGCTGTTTTAAATGGTTTGCCAGTTATTTCAACAATTTTCTCGGCGACTTTCTCGGCATATTTAGGATGAGTATTCAATCCGGTCCCGACAGCAGTTCCACCCAATGGAATTTCATAAAGATGTTGAAGAGCTGCTTCGATTCGTTCAAGTCCATTTGTAAGTTGTTGAGCATAACCAGAAAATTCCTGTCCGAGTGTAAGCGGAGTTGCATCCATTAAATGTGTACGTCCAATTTTAATTATGTCTTTAAATTCTTCTGATTTTTGCTGCAATGCATCTCTTAATTTTTTAATCATTGGAATTAATCTTCTGTGAGTCTCTTCAACAGCAGAGATATGCATTGCAGTTGGGAAAGCATCATTAGTTGATTGTGCTTTGTTGACATCATCATTGGGATGAATTGGTTTTTTGCTTCCCATTACTCCGCCAGCCATTTCGATAGCTCGATTGGCAATTACTTCGTTTACATTCATATTGGTTTGAGTACCACTGCCAGTCTGCCAGATAACGAGCGGGAAGTGATCATTTAATTTTCCTTCTATTACTTCCTCAGCTGCTTTGACAATCAAATCTGCTTTTTCTGGTGCAAGAACTCCGAGTTCTTTATTTGTTAAAGCAGCAGCTTTTTTAACAATTGCCAGAGCTCTAATAAATTCTGGTGGAAATTTTTCGCCACCGATTTTGAAGTTCATTAAAGAACGGGCAGTTTGAGCGCCATAATATTTATCAACTGGCACTTTCATTTCGCCCATGCTGTCGGTTTCAATTCGGTATTCCATTTTTTCCTCTCGCTTGTTTTTCCCCTGTTGAAATTTTATTTGTTGTTTTAATTTTTTTGAAGTTCATTCTTTACAAATTTAACTCATTTTCTTAATTAAAAATTTATTTAATCTGTTGTGTTAAATAGGTGATTTACATTTATTTAAGTATCGTTTTGTGGTGTATTGAAATTAATAATTAAGAAGATTCGGTTAAATTTTAAGTTTGGTTATTTCAACTGATATCAAAAAATCTTAAATTAAGTATGAAAAATTATCACAACGATGGAAAAGGCTAAGGATAAAATAAAATTTGTCTATAAATTTGTTTTTGGTGATGGGATAGAAAAGCTTATTGATATTGTAGTTGATAAAAAAACTCTTTCTGTGCTTGAACCGCCTACTGTTACAAAACCTGACTGGGCAAGAATGGAATATTTTAAGTGTCCCCACTGTCCCCTTAACGAAAAAGAATATGAATACTGTCCATTGGCTTTGAATGTTCAAATTATTCTTGATGAGTTTGGGGATAAAATTTCTTATGAAAAAGTTGATGTGTTTGTTAAAACTCCATCTCGAAATTATCAGAAGAATACTTCATTGCAAGAAGGTGTTAGCAGTTTGCTTGGAATTTTAATGGTCACATCTGGCTGCCCTGTGATGGGAAAACTAAAACCGCTCCTTTATTTTCATCTGCCTTTTGCATCAGTTGATGAAACAGAAATTAGAGCACTTTCATTTTATCTTCTGGCTCAATACATAAAATTAACAAAAGGCGAAACTCCTGATTGGGAGATGAATAAACTCAAACAAATTTATGAAGATGTTCGTTTGTTGAACTATCATGTTTCACGAAAAATAGTTGCCCTTGCACAAAACGATGCAAGTATTAATTCATTAATTGTCCTGAACAATTTTGCTGAATTTGTAACGATTGTTCTTGGTGAACGAACTATCCACGAACTGGAATTCTACTTAAAAGAATTCTTTTAATTCATTTCTTATTTCTGTAAAACCATCTTTTTACTTGCAATAAAACTACCAGAAATTAATCTGTAAAAATAAACTCCACTCGGTGTTTTACTTCCATCAAATTGAACAGAGTGTTTTCCTCTTTCAAGTTCTGAAGCAATGAGAGTTTGAATTTCTCTGCCAAGAACATCATATACTTTTAGTTCAGTATAAGATTTTTCTTTTAATGTGAATTCAATAGTTGTTATAGGATTGAAAGGATTTGGATGGTTTTGATAGAGATTATAGTCAAATGCTTCAGCAAGGTCTGATACTTCTGTTAAAATAAATTGCGTTTTTGCAACTGGTAAACTTTCATTATGCATTCTATCAACTGAAGTGACAACATAAGTATATTTTCTATTGAATTGAACCGGGAAGACATCATAATAAACAGTTGTATCGTTTGGTAAAACTTTTAGTATGTTTCTTGGGTCATTAATATCAATCGAATCAGAATCAACTGTTTTGTAGACAATAAAGTACTTTGGTTTATCACCATCGATTGCAGTATCTGGTTTTTCCCATGTTAATACAACACTAACAGCATTTCCATTAGCAGTTAGATTCACAGGCGGCAGAGGCGGAATTGAATCTATCCATGGCATTCGTGGTGGAATGGCTGGATATTTGTAAAGATTTGTTCTTAAAGAATCAGCAAATCCTTTTACATTATTTTTAATGTGTTTTGCACTAAAAAAGCAACTTCCATGAACATTTGAAAATTGTCTGTTGAATCTAATTTGATCACCTAATTCACTTGCAGGCCAGCTGCCAATCGGGAATGGATCAGCTTTTGACATGTTATAAGCACCATGTCCCACATATAAATGTCTGCCATTCAAAACAGTAGACCACCACGGGACAAGATTTCCATAAGGTGCAGCAGTTCGGGCAAATGCCCAGTAAATTTGGGGCATAATGTAATCGACTTTTCTTTCCTGAAGCCAGGCAACAGCATCACAATAAATTCCGTAGTATGCTTCAAATCCGCTTGTTCCAGCTGCACTGTTTTTCCAGATGCCAAATGGACTGATTCCAAATTTTACATAGGGTTTAACTGCCTTTAAGCTGTCATAAATCATTCGTACAAGTATATTCACATTATTTCTTCGCCAATCGCCTTTGTCAGTAAATCCACCTGAATACAAACTCCAGGAAACACTATCCTGATTCTGAATTCCTTCATAAGGATAAAAATAATCATCAAAATGAACTCCATCGATATCATATCTGCGAACAACATTCATAATAATTCCTGTTACATACTCACGAACCTGCGGAAGTCCCGGATCTAACATTTTGTATGGCGAATTGAATCTTAAATTCCATTCTGGTTTTGTTTGTGTGATATGTGATGGATGAATTGAACTTGAAGCACTTAGTTGTGATCTATAAGGATTAAACCAGGCATGAAATTCCAATCCTCGTTTGTGAGTTTCATCAATCATAAATTGAAGTGGATCATAAAAAGGAATTGGTGCCTGACCCTGTGTTCCCATTAACCATTCCGACCACGGTTCACTTGCATTTGCATAAAATGCATCACAGGAAGGTCTAATCTGAAGAAGGACTGCATTAAAGCCGCACGATTTCAAATAATCCAGGTATGAAATGAACTCACTTCTCTGTTGTGAAGTTGTCAGATACTTGCTCGATGGCCAATCGATATTAGATACACTTGCAATCCAGACAGCACGAAATTCTCTTTTGGGCGGAATTGCTTGAGCAAGGATTTGTGATAAGAAAACCGTTAGTGTTAAACCGATTAATAAAATGTATCTCTTATTCATATGCTTATTCATTCTTGATTATTGAACTTATACAAATATGATGAATGAAGAAATGCAAAACAATCTACACATGGAAAATAATCTTTTAAGAGTTAATCACTCAAATCATCAAAATGTTCTTTTCTTGCCTTCCAGAATTAAAAATAATCTCTAACTCAAACACTGTAATGTAAATTGAATTTAATTGTTTGTTTTTGCATCATTTTAAACTTCATTCAGCAGAACTAAATTTGTGATTCAAACCGATTAATTTTTCATATTGTGTTGATTTATAGTTGTTGATTGTCTCAAATTTCTAATAGGTTTAAATTGTGAAAGTATTTTAATCATCAAATTAAAATTAAAACAAATTCGAATACTGAAATCATAAGTTGACAATAAAAACCATGAAGAAAATAAAAATTGGAATTGATGTTGGCGGAACATTTACTCACGCTGTTGCTGTGGATATTTCTGATTTTTCAATCATAGGCAAAGCATGCGTTCCTACAACTCACACAGCAAAGGAAGGAGTTGCTCGTGGTGTAGTTGAATCGATGTTAAAGTTGATTGAAGAAAATAAGATAAATCCTGATGAAATAATTTTAATTGCCCATTCAACAACTCAAGCAACCAATGCATTACTTGAAGGAGATGTAGCTACGGTTGGAATTATTGGAATGGGAAAAGGTGTGGAAGGGAAAATTGCAAAACGAGATATTAATCAAAACAAGATTCAACTTGCACCAGGAAAATTTCTGCCTACAAGATTTCGTTATATCGATTTTAATGAAAAATTATCTGAAGAATTGATTTCTAAATTAATTGATGAGCTGGTTGATGAAGGCGCTGAAGTAATTGTTGCTTCTGAAGTTTTTGGAGTTGATCATCCTGAAAATGAAGAGTTTGTTATTAACATCGCTTCAAAAAAGGGTTTGCTTGCAACTTCGGCAAGTCAATTAACCAGACTCTATGGTTTGAGAATTCGAACCCGCACAGCGATCATTAACGCCAGCATGATGCCAAAGATGCTGGAAACCGCAAATATGACTGAACGAGCAATTCGAGAAAGCGGAATTAAAGCAACATTAATGGTTATGCGTTCTGACGGCGGAATTATGGATATCAATGAAATGAGAAGGAGACCAATACTTACGATGTTATCTGGTCCTGCTGCTGGTGTTGCAGCCGCATTGATGTATGCAAAAGTTACTGATGGAATTTTCATCGAAGTAGGAGGAACTTCAACTGATATTTCAGTAATTAAGAATGGAAAGCCGCAAATCAAAAGTGCTCAAATTGGTGGAAATCGTTTGTTCGTCCGAACGCTTGATGTTCGCACTCTTGGTATTGCCGGCGGTTCAATGGTTAGACTTCACAATAATAAAATTGTTGATGTTGGTCCAAGGAGTGCTCACATTGCTAATCTTTCTTATGTTGCTTTTTCAGACATTGAAGACTTTGACAATTATGAGCTGCAGCAAATTCAACCAATCAAACACGATCTATCAGATTACATTTCTATCAAACATAAAAACAATTCTAAACCAGAATTTGCAATCACAACAACGGATGCCTCTGCTCTTCTTGAACTTACTGATGTAGTTGGTCACAGTGAACCAAACAAAAATAGTGTTCGGGGACTTTTTGATTGGTTAAGTAAAAAACTGAAAATCTCCCCAGAAAAAATCGCCGAAGAAATATTGACCATTTCTGCAGAAAAAATTAAACCAGTTATAAATCAATTGATTCGTGAATACAAGCTTGATCCAGATTTAATTGAAATTGTTGGCGGAGGTGGCGGTGCACCTGCAATTGTTCCTTTTACAGCAAATTATCTCGGAATGAAATTCAAAATTGCTGAAAATTGTGAAGTGATTTCTGCAATTGGTGCTGCACTTGGAATCATCAGGGATTCAGTTGAAAAAAATATTTTAAATCCAGCAGAATCAGATTTAATTGAACTTCGTCAGCAGGCGATTGAATCAGTTATAAAAATGGGAGCAAATCCCGATACAATCGAAACAACTATTGAAATAGATACTCAAAAGAAAAAAGTCATTGCAACTGCTTTTGGTTCGACTGAATTGCGTACTCGAGAACTTGGACTAAAAGAACTCGATGAAAATCAATTAATCGAAATTTGTGCAAAATCAATGAGAGTTGATCCATCAACCTGTCAAATCAAAGGTCGAACAAATCGGATGGTTGCAGTTTCAGTTGAGAAAATATCAAAAAGAATTTTCGGTCTGGTGAAAGAAAAACATACTCTTGCCCGGATTATTGATCGTGAAGGAACAATTCGTTTGCAGAACAACGACGCAATTGTTCGTGAAACAAGTAAACAGAATTTCAAAGAAGTGATTTCTGAAATCATAAAAAATCATACAACCTATGGTGATGCAGGTGCTTTGCTTCCAGATATCTTTGTCGTTCATGGTGGAAAAATAATTGATACAACAGGTTTAATTAGTGAAAATCAAATTCTTTCATTGGCAGAACTTGAACTGAAAGATGTTCCTTCTAGTGAGAATGTCATCATACTTGCTGGGAAAAAGAAAATATGAATCAATTTAATGATACATTCGATTCAGTAGTTTATTCAGCAAGTTTCTCAGGAGTTGTTGCTGCATTAGAACTAAAAGAGAAGGGCGAAAAGGTTTTGCTCATCAATCGTTATGGATTCTTTGGCGGGACACTCACAGAAAGCTTAAATCTCTTACAAAAAAGCCCTGTCAATTTTTTTCAGTTTGGAAGTATTTCAAAATCAATTTTCGAAAATTTATTGAATGAAAAGAATTCAATTCTTTTTGAATCACCGGATCACATTATCTTCAATCCAGAAGTTATAAAATTTGTTCTGCAAAAAGCGACAGTTGAAAAAGGGATAGATCTTCTTTTTCATATAATACCAGTCAACATTAAGTATGATGATGAAGGAATTAAACTAATTGTTTTCGGTCGGGAAGGAGAAATTGAAATTAAAACTAAAAATATTTACGATTTCTCAAATGAATTCACAATAGTTTCCCTTGTTTCTCCACAGTCAAGAAAATTTATTGAGAGCAGAATTAATTTTATTTCATTAAATCTCAATGATTTAAATTTTGAAGATGAGAATCTGATCCATGCAATCAAGTTAAATGATAATCGCTGCTGGATCTCATACAAACTCAACACAACTAATCTTTTTGAAGTAGAGAATCTGGCTCATGAAAAATTTATTTATCTCGATGAATTGCTTCGAAGTCATGGCAGTCGAATACAGATTGTTCCTCCTCAGGCTTGTTATCAATTTGAATTCATAAAACAGAAAGGTAATGATGATAGAATAAAATTTATCGGTGATTATCTTAGTTCTTATCAGAATTATGAAGAGTTTTTAATCGCTCAAAAGATAGAAGGGATGATTTAAGATGTTAGAAATTTTCGAAGAATTAAAAAATGGTTTGATTGTTTCCTGTCAATCTGAAGGTGATGATCCTTTTAATTCACCTGAAGGAGTCACACTTTTTGCAAAAGCTGCTGAGATGGGTGGTGCCTTTGGAATTCGTTCTGAGGGTATCGAAAAAACTAAAAGTATTCTTGAAGCTGTCAAGTTGCCTGTGATTGGTTTAATCAAATCAAAATTTGAAGATGGCAGTGTGAGAATTACTGGCTCATTCAAAGAATTTGAATCTTTACTTGAAATTGGTTGTCACATAATTGCAGTCGACGGAACATTTAGAAAAAGAGAAGGACTGACTGGACCAGATTTCATATCTGAATTAAAGAAAAATTATAATGCAATCATTCTTGCAGATGTTTCAAATCTTGAAGAAGGTGTTGCCTGTGCGTACAATGGTGCAGATTGTATCTCCACAACTTTGAGTGGATACACACCAGAAACAAGGCAGTTAAACACAGATAAACCTGATTTTGAATTACTCAGTTCGTTAACAAAAAAAATTAAGCTGCCAGTAATTGCCGAAGGAAGATACAATCGACCTGAGTATGCAGCTCAGGCAATCAAACTTGGTGCATGGAGTGTTGTGGTTGGTACAGCCATCACTCGACCGAGAATCATTACAAGCTGGTTTGTTGATGCAATTCAAAATGCAAGTATGGAATTAAATCTAAATAATAGTGATTTAGATAATCTGGCATGAAAAAATTTAGTGCAATTTTAATCATACTTTTTTTCTCTTTTCAAATCTTATTCAGTCAAACACTCGCAAAGTATGAGCCACAGAGTGGTTGTTATATTGGTGCATTCATTCAAAATGATATTAATCTTAATGGAATGATAAGTAATTTTGAAAATCTGGTCGGAGAGAAACATTCAGGCTATTTAACCTACACTGCTGTCTCTTCTCCTTTTCCAAAAACTTTTGTTGATTCATGCAAGAAATACAATGCATTTGTTCAAATTGGTTTCGAACCAGATACTGCTTTTAGAGATGTTGTTGATGGACCTCAATTAAGAAATTGGGCACGTGAAGCTGCACAAACTGGTATTCCAATCTTCTTACGATTTGCTTCTGAGATGAATGGTGACTGGGTGCCCTGGTTTGGATCACCGACTCTATACAAAGAAAAATGGCGCTTGATGTATAACATTATGAAAGAAGAAGCTCCGAATGTTGTGATGGTCTGGTGTCCTAACTGGCGTCCCGATATTCCAGGTGATACTTCGAGAAATATTATGGCTTATTATCCTGGTGATGAATATGTTGATTGGGTTGGAGTGAATTTTTACATGTGGGGTCCTGTTTATGATTCTTTGATGAATGAAACAGGAATATCAACTCTTTCAAAGCTTGGTTCTGTTTATAATAAATTTCCATACAAACCAATTATGATTTGCGAATGGGCTGCTGCATCGAGAGAGTGGAGAGGAAATCCGCCACTGCCAAGAATTACAACTGATTATTGCATTAATAACATGCAGCAACTCTATCAAAATCTTCAACAGTTTTTTCCGAGAGTTAAAGGAGTTTTCTGGTTTGATTACGACTCGCACTTAATTAATAAATCAGATTTTTCACTTACAAACAATTCAGCAGTCTTAAATGCTTATCAATCTGTAATTCCATCTTCTTATTTCCTTACATATGTAAATTTGAATGTTCCTTTAATCTCAATTTATAAAAAAGTTGTTCGAGGTTTGGATACAATTTCTGTTCAGATTCAATGTACAAGACCAATAGTTGAAGTGAAAATTTTAATTGATGGAATTTTATTACAAACAATTTATTCATCGCCCTATGATTTTGTAATCGATTTTTCTTCTTACACTGATGGACAGCATAAAGTTGAAATCCGTGCAAAAACAATCGATGGATACGAAGGAAGAGGTTATCAGGTAATTGAAATTGACAACAATAATGATTTTGTGTGTTTAATCATTAATAATTTAGATTTACTTTTTACAGGATCAGGCGGGTGGAATTCAATTTCCCAACCTGATAGATATGGAAATGATTATTATGTTCTTCCGCCAAATTCCAATGCTTATGGTGAGTGGATTTTCACTCCATCTTTTTCTTATTTGATTAAGTTATATACAATGTGGAGTGCTCATCCTAATCGATCTTTTAATCCAAGATACATAATTTATTTATCGCTGAGTGATTCAATGATTATCTCAGTTAATCAGAGAGAAAATGGCGGCGTGTGGAATTATCTTGGGGAATTTCCTTTCACAGAAAATCAAACTTTTAAAGTTAAGTTAATTTCATCGACTGATGGATATTGTATTGCTGACGCTCTGAGGTTTTACAGAAATACAACATCAATAGAAGATCAGCAAATATCAGTAACTGATTTTCGGTTATTTCAAAATTTTCCGAATCCATTTAATTCATCAACCAATCTTTCTTTCTCTTTTAAAGAAAGCGGCTTGATTAATTTAAAGATTTATAATTCACTGGGAGAAGAAGTTCAAAATCTTTTAGAAGGATATTTTGAATCAGGCAAAATTTATTCAGTTATTTTTGAATGTAATGATTTACCATCGGGCGTCTATTTTGCAAGACTAATTCAAAATCGAAATTTTCACACTATAAAAATGTTACTATTGAAGTAGACTTCATAGCTTTTTATTTGATTATTATTTCTTAAGCTCCTATCAGCATCATCCTTCCAATTTCCTGCCAGATAAAAAATACGACGTATGACTGATTGACGGACTCAAATCAAAAATTATTTTCACATCGAAATTAATTGAAATGGAAATTCATTCTGGAATCATAGATGAAAAAGAGTTGCACTAAAATATTTACTAACAAAATGGAGGGTGTCGGAAATGAAATTCATATAATTAATCATTTTAATCGAAGAGCACTAAGGGTGGCTAACTTCAGAAATCAACAACTTAAAAGTAACAATTAACAAGGAGTCAACTATGAAAAAACTATTTATCTTATTCGTTTTCGCATTTGCATCTTACTTAGGGGCACAACAAATGTCTGCAAGTGCTGGCGCTCAAGTCGCATTACCCATGGGGAATTTCGGTAATGTTTCATCTTTGGGTCTTGGTGGTGTTGCTCAGTTCGAATATGAGATGAGCCCAGTAGTTTTAACTGGTTCAAGTGGTTATCTAACATTTCTCGAAAAAAGTGGAAATGGATACAGTGCATCAATTATTCCAATTCTCGCAGGTGCAAAATATCCATTTGGTGGTGGATTATATGCTCAAGCCGAAGTAGGTTTACATATGATTAGCCAAACTGTCACTGCCTCCTTTTTTGGAAGAACTGTTACAGCATCATCCAGTTCAACAGAATTCGGTTTTCATGGTGGAGTTGGATATCAAATGGGTGATTTAGATTTAGGAGCAAAATATTCAAATTATGCGTCAGGATTCAGTGCTCTTGCTGTCAGTGTAAAATATCGATTTGGCTTATAATCAAAATCATTACATGCCTTAGTGCTCATAACGCACCCTTCACAAAGCCGCCTTGCTAAGTTAATTTATGTGGGGCGGCTTTTTTATTGACTTAGTTTAATCCATGAATTTAGTTCTGGTAGTTTTAATTTTTCTGTGCAGTAAACATTCTCAAGATATAATCCTGATGGAGGGGCTGTAAATTTTGATGGCAGTTCAGATTTTTCAGTAAAAAGATCATTTATTTTTTGAATATCAAAGTTTTTTCTCCCAACTTCGACAAGCATACCAACCATTCTTCTTACCATCTTCCACAAAAAGTGAGAACCAACGATTCTGATCAATATAAGTGAATTCTCCTGTTTCAATTCGACGTTAATTATTTTCACCAGAGTGGATTTTTCTTCCTTATCTATTTCAGCAAAAGATTTGTAATCCTTTAATCCAATAAAGTGTTGTGAGGCTAATTTCATCAACTCAAAATCAAGTTCATCTTTAATCCACCAGACAAACTTTTTTGCAAAGGCGCTTCGTCTTTGACTGATGATGTAAATGTAAGATCTATACTTTGCATCTTTTCGAGCATGAAAATTTTTGTCTGTTTTTTCAACGGAAAGAATATTGATATCAGCCGGTAGATTGTCGTTCAAAGCAAATTTAATTTTATCAACAGGAAAATTGGTTTTAATATCAAGATGAGCAATTTGACACAAAGCGTGAACACCAGCATCTGTTCTGCCTGCACCCTGAAAATCGAAGTCATCGGTATTGAATACTTTTTTTATTGCACCGATTAATTCGCCCTGAACAGTTCTTGCATTCTTTTGAATCTGCCATCCACTGTATCTTGTTCCTTCGTATTCGATAGATAATTTAAATCTCGCCATATCAAAAAATATGAGGCCTGAAAAACCAGCCTCTGTTAATTAAATAAAAATATCCGCATCAAATTCGTAATATTTCAAATCAGGAATCTTTAAGTGTTCTTTCAGATATTTGATTTCAGTCCTTAGTATCCCAATCTTATCACCAGGATTTTCAATTATTGTAATTGAGTAGTAACCTGGCCAGATTTCATTATCAAACACTGGATCAGCAGATTCATTTTTACCTATCGCTTTCTGAATTCTTGTGAAATTTTTAATCTCACACTTTTCAATGATTTCATCAATGCTTTCTGTCTCTGCAACATTATGAATAATAAAAGCGACTTTCATTTTGATTCTCTCTTTTTATTTTTCAATCTTTTTTCAAAAATGCTGTAAATGATTGGTACAATAATAAGTGAAATAAGAGTTGAAAAAGTCATTCCGCCAACCATTGAAGCACCAAGCGGTTTCCATGTTTCGGAACCACTGCCTGTACTCAAAGCAAGTGGAAGCAATCCAAAAATTGTTGTAAATGATGTCATAAGAACAGGTCTCAAACGACTTCTGCCTCCGTTCAAAATAGCTTCGTATAAGTTTTGACCTCGTGCTCTTAAGATGTTAATAAAGCTCACAAGCACAATTGCATTGTTAACCACTATTCCAACCAGCATAATAATTCCAAGGAATGAAATCACACTCAATGTCTGTCCGAACACAAATAATCCAATCAATACACCTGAGAATGCAAAAGGAATACTGAACATAATTACAAAAGGATCGAGTAAATTTTCAAACTGAGCAGCCATAACAATATACACGAGCACGATACTTAAAAGCAGCAACATCAATAAATCACCGAATGCTTCCTGTTGTTGTTCGTAACTACCACCAAAATCAATTCTGGTATTAGGTGGAAGCGGAATGTCTTTCAATTTATTTTCTATCTCGAGTACAGCCTGACCGAGTGATGTTCCAGAAAGCCCAGCTTCAACTTTAACAATTCTTTCCTGATTTTTTCTGTCAATTTCAACAGGTGAAAAATCTATTTTAATTGTTGCAAAATTTTTCAGTGGAATAGGTTTTCCCATTACATTGGTGACCTCAAGATTTTCAATGTCATCTAATTTCATTCTAAATCTTTCATCAAGTCTTAGACGAATATCATAAGTTGTTTTTGTTCCTCTGAATTGTGTAGGAATATTTCCAAAGAGATAGTTTCTTAAACTTGTTGCAATTAATGCTGTGTTTAATCCCAGCATTGCTGCTTTGTCTTTATCAATTGTTATGGAGATTTCAGGTTTATTTTCTTGAAGAGAGATTTGTGGTTCAACTACACCCTTTACAGTTGAGATTGCCTGTTGAATTTTTTCAGCAACTTTACGAGATGCATTTAAGTCTGGTCCTAAGATTTCAATTGATATAGGCTTGCCCTGTCCAAAGATTGCAGCCTGTCCACCAGCCTGCGTTAAAACATTAAGTTTGTTGATTTTTGGAAATTGTTTTAGAAATTCACGCAAATCATCAGCAACTTCTTTGTTGGATCTTTTTCGTTGTTCCACATCAACAAGTCTGATGTTGATTAATCCAATATTTTCACCTTCTTTCGTTCCGAAAACTGAACCCAATCCTGACGCACTTTGCCCAACCTGGTAAAATATATCTTTAATTTCAGGAGTTCGTTCTTTGATTAAGTTATACATTTCGTAAGTGAATTTTTCAGTTTCATAAACGCTTGTTCCAACGGGCAATTCCATAATTACCTGAACCTGACCGCTGTCACTTTCGGGAATGAAATCAGAACCGATAAATGGAATCAATCCAAGTGAAAGAGCTAAAAATAGAACTCCACTTATAAGCACAGTCTTTTTATGATTTAATGCCCAGTTGAGAACTTTAAAATAAGTTTCATCAATTCTGTTGAAAATGTTTTCACTCCAATCGAAAAGTTTATCAAATGTATTTTTAGTTTTTTTCTCTTCATTAAATTTCTTTAGCAGAGTTGATGTGAGCATTGGAGTTAAGAATAACGCAACAATCAATGACATTGAGATTGTGATTGTGGTGATTGCCGCAAGCTGAGTGAATAAAATTCCTGCTATTCCAGTTAAGAAAAATAATGGTGCAAACACAGCTACAGTTGTAAGTGTCGAAGCTAAAAGAGCACTTCCCACTTCACTTGCACCGTAAATTGATGCTTCTCTTGGATGTTCACCTCGTTCAAGATGTTTGATGATATTTTCCAGAGACACAATTGAGTTATCAACCACCATTCCCACAGCAATCGCAATCGATGAAAGTGATAAGATGTTAATTGTATAATTTGCAACATACATGAAGAAGAAGGCAAGTATAAGCGAGAATGGTATTGATAAGACTATTATCAAGCTCGCCCTTAGTCTTCGTAAGAAAACTAAAACAACAACTGAAACGAGCAACAAACTAATGAAGAAAGTTTTTAGAAGATTATTGATCGATTTTTTGATAAAGTCAGCACCATCAAAAACGATATTTATTTTTATGCCATATTCATCTTCAATCTTTTTAATCTCTTTTTTTAATGCATCAGAAACACTAACTGTATTGGCGCCTGAGAGCTTGTTCATTAAAACAACAACACCTTTCTCACCGTTGATCAAGGTGCGTCTTTCATCTTTTGTAACTGTATCAACTATTTGTGCAACATCTTTTAAATAGAGAATTTTTCCACCATTTGAGCCAATAACAACCTTTTCAAGATCAGCAGGTGATGTATATTCACCCTTCACTCTTAGCATATAGGAGAGTTTTTGATCATCAATATTACCAGCTGGTAAAGAAAGATTTTCAGCTTTGACTATTTGTGAAATTTGATTAATAGACAAATTATAAGCTTTCAATTTATAAGGGTCGAAATCAACTCTAATTTCTCTTGCCGGTGCACCAAATGACTGTACTCCACCGACACCAGGAATTCTTACCAACCTATCAGCAATATTATCTTCAACAAAATCTTTAAACTCTTTGTAATCGATGTTGCCGGGTGCAGTAACTCCAGCCACAATTACTGGAAATTGTTCAGTGCTGAATTTGAAAATTTTTGGACTTTCAACTCCATCGGGAAGTTGTACTTTCGCAAATTCAAGTGATGAACGACAATCGTTTGCTGCTTCGTCAAGATCAGTTCCCCAATCAAATTCTAAAGTTACAACAGAAATATTTTCTTTAGATATTGAAGTAATCTTTTTGAGATTTGGAACTGAAGCGAGAGATTTTTCAATTACTCTTGTAACTTTAATTTCGATATCATCCGCACTTGAACCAGGATAAGTAGTCAGGACGGTCAACACGGGGGCCTCAATCTTTGGAAGTAAATCAATTGGTATCAATCTCAATGAATAGAGTCCAAAAACTAAAGTCGCAACAAAAAACATTGCGGTTAATACAGGCCTTCTAACTCCAAGTTCTGGTAGTTTCATAAAACAGCAATCCTCCTTTTATAAGCCTTTAAATATTTTTACTTTTTCACCATCGGTTACATTAAATTGACCTTCAATTATTATCTGCTGATTTTCACTTAAACCTGATTGAACAAACGTTTCATCATTGACCTGCTTACCTTTTACAATGAATCTTTTGACAGCTTTACCATTCTGGAATAAGAACACAAAACTTTTTCCAGTCACAGGATCTGTTAGAATTGAAGAAGTGGGAACTACAATCTCTTTTGTTTCACCTAAATCTATCTCCACTCGAACAAATGAATTGGCTTTTATCTTGTTTCCTCTATTTGAGACTTTAATTTCAACTTCAACTGTCTTTGTGATTGGATCAACCACAGGACTTATTCTATTTACATATCCAACAAATGTTTGACCCGGCAAAACATCACTTGAAATTATTGCTTTTTGACCAATTTTGATTTTGTATGAATCAAATTCGCTGATTGAAATTTTTACTTTCAAATCGCTCACATTCATTAAGTGTAAAATTGCAGGAACACTTCTGCCGCCAGATGGAGCCATTAAAAATAATTCGCCATCATTCAAATATTTAGCAGTTATGATTCCCGAAAATGGAGCTCTTAGTTGAGTGTTTTCAAGAATTTTCTCATAATTTGTTTTTAAGGTTTCGTAAGTAAGTTTGAATTTTTCATATTGTTGGTCTGAAATTGCTCCCTCTGAATGAAGTTTTTCAGCTCTTTCAAAATCTTTCTTTGCATCATTGAATTGAATTTCAATCTGAGTTAGTTGCTGATCATCCATCTGAACGAGCAATTGACCTTTGGTTACAAAATCACCTTCTTTGACATAAATTTTTCTTACTCGTGATGCCATCTGAGCTGCAAGCGCAGCTTCTTCCCAGGGAGTTGCTGTTCCAGTAAAAACTAAATTATTTTTTACAACTTTTCGTTGAACATTTTGAACAGAAACAGATTTGATTTCTTCTGCAGATTCTTGTTTGGTTTTTGAACCACAACCAATGAGTGTTAAAATCAATATTAACGAAATGAATAATTTAATCTTCATTTTTTACACCTTTTATTTAATTGACTTGTTTAAGTAAAATTCTAATTCTGCTTCAGCAACAAGGTATTCATAAATTGCCTGAGCATAACCAAGTTGAGCTGAAAGTAAATTGATGTTTGCGTTGCTAATTTCAAGTTGAGTGCTCATTCCCTCTTGATATCTAATCTCTGCAATTTGATAATTTCTTAAAGCTTTTTGTTTGTTTAGTTTTTGTGCTTCAATTTTTTCTAAGCCTGTTGCGAGTTTATTTTTAATATTGCTAATTGCTATATCAAGTTGCTTCCTGGTAAGGTTAATCGTTTCTTCAAGTTGCTTTGATTGAATTTCTGCTTGTTCAACTCTGCTTTTTACACCAAATCCAGAAAAGATTGGTACACTTAATGTCAAACCAATTGCAGCACTTTTAACCCATCGATAAGCATTGAAATTATAATCTTCAGCTTGAGTTTGAATTTGATAATTTCCAAAAGCAACTAAACTTGGAAAATGTCCCCACTTCTGAAGCATAATGTTCTTATCAGAAATTTGTTTTTGGAGACTTAATTTTTTTAGTGTGAAAGTATTTTCTAAGTCTAATGAAAACTCAGGCATCGGAATTTTTTCTAAAATGAATGACTCAATATTTCCAACTACTTCTATGCTGTCTTCAGCATTTAGATTTAAGAGTGATTTCAAAAAGTTTAATGCAGTTTGATAAGTATATTCAGCTTGAAGAACATTGGGTTTAATTTTTTCAACTTCAACCTGAGCACTCAAGTACTCAAAATCAGATAGCAAACCAGCTTTATTTAGTTTTTCAGCATTCTTTAAATTTTTTAGTGCATTTTCATAACTCTGTTTGATGAATTTCTCTGTTTCTTTTGTTAAAAGGACATCATAAAAAGCTTTTCGAGTGTTCAATTTTGTTTGAGCGAGAATCTCTTCGTAAGATAAGTTACTTAGTTCAAGCCCAAGTTTGCTTATTACAATCCCGGTGTATGCTTGACCAACAAAGATTGGCATTCCCAGTTTGAGTGAAGCTGAGTAAGAATTTTTTGAACCAATTTCAATTGGTCTAACCTGCCCTGTTCCTCCAAAAAAATCTGGTAAAAAGAAAACAGGTTTTTTAATGTTTCTTATATAAGTTCCTTCGCCGGAGAGATTTGGAATTAATGATGAAGTTGATTCCCATAATTTTGATTTAGATTTTTCAATTTCGTATCTGGCGATTTTCACCTGTGAGTTTTCTTTTAATGCTATTTCGATTGCTTTATCGAGTGTAAGATTTGTGATTACTTTTTTATTATATTGTGCAAAGACTGAATTAGAGATGAATAAAAAAATTGCAAATAAAAAAGTTAATTTTTTCATTTTTCACCTTCTTCAATTTGGTTGAATAGTTCCAGAGAAACTTTATAAAACTTTTGCATTGCTTTTAAGTATTCCTGTTGATCTTGATGAGATAGTCTGCTTATTAATTTTTTGAAGAGCTGCTTGTTTTCTTCAATGTGTTGATTAATAAACTTTTTGCCTTTTTCAGAAAGATTAAGTGTAATTTTTCTTCTGTCTTCAGGAGAGATTTTGCGATCAACATATTTAAGTTTTACCAATCTATCTACCAACTCTGAAGCAGAACTGTGGGCAATCATCAGCTTCTCAGCCAACACTTTGAGAGTGATGTTTGGGATATGACAAATGTATTGCAATGCAAAAAGCTGAGTTAAAGTTAGTTCAGATTTAAAAATTGTGGGATTAAGTTTGAACATTACTTCCCGCAACTTATAACCGAGCTCAAGAAGTTCGTTTACAATTATTTCTGTTTCTTGTGATTTAGTCATTCGATTCTCGAACAATTAGATTAACGAATAGTTATAAATCCGAATAGTTCGGAACACGAAGCAAAATTAATAAGAATTTGTAGTCAAAGTCAACTGAATATTTTGGGGATAATTTTTTTAACTTATTGGAGATTCACTTAAACCTTTTCTCAACTAATTAATTGCTGAGTTATTACTTGGCATATTTATAAAATGGTAGTCGAAATAATTGCTTTCAAACACCAATCTATTTGTAAAAATAATCTGAATTTCTCCTTAGATTATTTCCATAATTAATTTAGGAAAATGCTGAAGTAAAAGATATTCTGTTTGTAATAAAATTTTATTAAATCAAAAACTGTAGTTTTATTAACACCAAGATTTTTATTCTTCAATCTCGTATAAGTTGAGGGCTTGCTAAAATATTGCTCGGATGATTGCCTGCGTATAAGAAAATTATCCAATCGGCTTGGTATGGATCAAACACACCAACACTTCATGGGTAAAGAAAAAATCCAACACGATAAGGTCGCTTCGAGAAAGCTTCAGTAATGTCGAGCCTCTTAACGGTGAGCCATGCTGATCGGCTTTTACTTGTATCCACTCGTCAACAAGGTGCGGTAGTGAAAAGTAATAATGTTTCGTGAGAGGAGGAGGAATCTCCCTACTAATAATTTTAAATGAGTCAGCTCCAACCAGGTATCGAGGTATAATCCTGTTACCACTGCCGTCCCATACAGTTGTGCCATAGAAAACGGTGTCTACCCTACCTTCGTATTGAAATAAATTCCATCCAAAATCTATTGGTGGTAGAGTTGTAAAACGTAACGGGATGGTAGTCAAGTCGCATGAATCACATAGTGGATACTTTTCAAGCACACCGCCTTCAAAATTATTTGTCATGAAATCGACCTTCAAAACGGCAATGTTTGCAACTCCATCTTCAAGAATTCATAAATTGCTAACAAATTTTGGCTCTATGGGGCTCTCTTTCTTACATCCCATTAGTATTATGCATGTAGCGATTAAAATTTTATAACTCATTTTGTTATCTCCTAGATGATGTTGTGCTTTATGCTATGTCAATATGAAACGGGTAAGAAAAGAGCATAATTTCAATAATCATATAAAAATTTA
This sequence comes from uncultured Ignavibacteriaceae bacterium, assembly GCA_964527925.1. Classification (GTDB taxonomy): domain Bacteria; phylum Bacteroidota; class Ignavibacteria; order Ch128b; family Ch128b; genus Ch128b. Next base: position 102,584 of record CAZGQO010000006.1, on the reverse strand, counting down.
TCTTATTTACAATTGAGAATCAAACTATAATACTTAAAATAATTGGTGAACTCCCATTTTAAACTGTAGGTCCGTGTTGAGCTATGATTTCTATAGATTCCTCTCATATTGGTAATGCTTGTCAGCTGTAGCTTTACCGAAGGAATATCATCTATTTTGTTTCTGTATAACTTCCGCAACTAATTCTGTAAAAATATACTCCGCTTGATAAATCATTTGCATTAAATTCGAATTCATAAGTAACAGCTTGTTTAAATTCATCTAATATAGTTTTTATTTCTTTCCCGATTATGTCGTAAACTTTTATTTTAACTATTCCAGATTTAGGAATAGAGAATCTTATCCTTGTAATAGGATTAAAAGGGTTTGGGTAATTCTGCAATATGTAGCTGTTATTTATAGTAGTAAAATTATTTTCTACAGAAGTCAGAATAACACTATCTTGATTATAAAAAATTAATCCGTAATGTAGCGTAGGGCAATTTCCGAGCCCAAATATTTTATTATTGTTTAAATCTAAAAATCCGTTATAAAAGCATTGGGCAGGGATAGGTGAGTTTGAAGTGTCGATTATAAGCCATGATGTATCATCATATATTAATAAACCTTTTGTAGTTCCAAAATATTTAAAATATTGTTGTTATCAATAATCACGGCATCATAAGATAAACGAGAAGGATTAAAACTTATATTGGTACTGTCATAAAAAATCCAGGAAGCGTCTGAAAGCTTTCCAATTTGTCCAGATCTTGATAAATGTATTGCTACCCATTTTGTATTGTTTTTATCCGTCGAGAATCCAACAATGCTTTTTGGATAACCCGTAATTTGTTGATTCCAATCGGTTCCGACAAAACAATATAAACCGAAAAAATCTGTACCAATCCAGATATTATTTAGACTATCAACCTCTATAAAGTTAAAATCACCAATACCATAAAACGAATTATCATCGTTATAGAATGTCCAATTTCCATTATCATAAACAGCAATCCCATAGTTTGGAATTCCTAACCAATATCGGTTTCTTTTGTCCACAGTAACTTTGTATATAGAATTAAAAGGCAGTGGTGAGTTGCTCGTGTTCAAGCTATCCCAGCTGTCATTATCTTTTATATATAATCCTTTTGTCGTTGCTATTAATATTTTGCCAGTATGAGTAAGAGCAAGATCCAGGACAATATTTTTAGTCAATGGTGAATTTGTTCCATCGAATATCTCCCAGCTATTGTTCCCAAAGCGATGTAAATAGCCATCAGCAATAATATTTCCATTTAAATATTCTATTCCTGTGACAATCCAATAATTATTTTGTAAATCAGTAATTACAGATAAGATTTTATTTGAAGATAATGGTGAATTAGATCTATTAAATAGAATCCAATTTTTTGAAAGATTAACTTGAGCCAGAGATTCAATAGAATGTACCATTAATACAAAAAATATTTTTTTCATTTTCTATTATCCTATGGTTCACAATTTGGCAATCTTTCAGTACACTCTGGACTAACTTCAATATAGAAATGATCAGTTTTGCGGTATCTCAAATTGCTTGAAACAATATCGCTATTAAAAATATAATCTTCATCAAGATAATCATACTGTTCAACTCCGCCCGATAAAATAAATAAAGAAGTGTTGAACTTATATTTCTTTCCAAAATAGATAGTATGGTCACAGTTATATTTACATCAGCTATGATATAATGAGGCATAAAAAGTAAATGGATCTGAATTTGGTGCATTTGGCGGGGTAAAGGTCTTGGATAATTGTATCCACCCATCTATCTGGTTGTAAAAATTCAGGGTTATTTATACATACCTTAAATAGTTTCTTTGAATAGTCAAATTTCCCCAGGTGACAAAGAAGTCATAATCATCTGATCCAGGTGAAAAATTAAATCGCAATGAACAATTAGGAATAAAATTTGACATAAACTCTCCATAATAAATATGTCATAATACAACACTCCATGTGAATATTGACCTATATCAGAAATGTCGAACAATATTAGTAACTTTTTATTTATAATCTAATCTTACTTAATGTAGTAATTTGAAAAAATAAATCAAATGTAAACAAACAACTAAAATTTTATCAAAGAGTTACATAGTCTGATTAATACAACGATACCTTTTGACAGAGTATTTAGAGAAATAAGAAGAAGTAGCTATGTAATTGTTTGTTTTGAAAATAAGATTAAGATGAGTTTAGAAAAAATTTTTTTCTTTACATTTTCATTTAATAAACACCTGTTGGGTAATGTCTCTTTTGAGACTACTTTAAACTTTACACAACATCAGGAATGTTATTGGGGAAAATGTGATCTATTTAGTTTTTGCTAAGAAAGAGAGCAAGTCCGCCGTAGATAGCTGAATCGTCTTTCAATTTTGAAATCGTAATTTTTGTGGATTTGAAATTACTTTTTAGAGATGCATTCTTTGCATTCTCTTTAATAATTGGAAGCATATATTTCCCAATTGCCTCCATTACCCCGCCTGAAAAGACTATACAATCGGGATCAAGTAAGTTGATCAAATTTCCAGAGATAATTCCTAATTCCTTCGCTGCATGATTTACTGCGTTTAAGGTGACCTTATCTTTTAATTTGATTGCTTTCTTAAGTGCACTGCTTTTAATTACTCTTGTATCCTTTACCAGTTTTGTTATGATTGACTTTTTTCCCTGTTTAATTTGTTCATTAATAATTCTCGTGATTGCTGTTCGAGAAGCTTCCGTTTCGAGGCAACCATAGATGCCGCATCCACATTTGTAACCATTTTCTTTTATTTTCATATGACCAATTTCACCGGCAAAAAAGTTTTTTCCGTAATAAAGTTTTCCATTAATGATGATTCCTGCGCCAACTCCTGTACCGACAAAAATTGCTACAATATTTTTACAGTTAGAATCCATCTCATATTTGTAAATTCCAAGTGTGCCGAGATTAGCATCGTTTTCTATTAATATTTTTTTGTTGAAATGATTTTTTAGTGGTTCAATTACATTAAGATTTTTCCAGCCCAGATTTGGCGCAAGTTTAACAAATCCAGTTTCTGGATTTAATGAACCAGGAACTCCCAGTACAATTCCTTCAATTGAGTCAATATTAAGATTGGCTGAGTTAATTGAATCTTCAATTGTGGATATAATTCTTTTAAATATTGATTCTTTTTTATCTTTCGAAGTGGTTGATTTTTTTGATCTTGAAATGAACTCACCGTTAAGATTAATTACGGTGGCGAGAATTTTCGTGCCTCCTAAATCGACCACTACGATATGCTTTTGAAGATTGTTCATTTCAGGAAATTTTTCTTTTTAAATCAAATATAATCAAAGTTCTATGGAAAAATTAATGTTTGTTCAAATTTTGTTAAAAATTTTTTGAAGATTTCTTTTTTAAAATGATTATATAAAAAAGAGAGAAGAAATTTTATTTTCTTCTCTCGAGAAAGTTACTCATTGGAGGGACTTAAATGTAAACCACCAATCAAAACCTTCCCATGATTTTCTTTTCTCAGCTTCAACGATATCTTTGGGTGGAGGTATAATAACTTTGTCTTTAATTAATTCGTTATTAGGCCAGTTTTCAGGCATGGCGACTTTGTCTGCATCTGAAATTTGAAGTGCCCGCAATGCGCGTAAGATTTCTTCTATTTGTCTTCCAATTTCCTGAGGGTAGTAAATCATCAATCGTATTATTCCTTGTGGATCAATAATGAAGACTGCTCTAACAGTATTAGTGCCTTTTCCCGGATGAACCATTCCAAGTGCCTTTGCAACATTGCCCATATCATCAGCTATGATTGGGAAAGGAATGTCAATACCAAGTTTTTCTTTAATCCACTCTACCCATTTGATATGAGAGAAAACTTGATCTATTGATAATCCAATCAATTCAGCGTTTAGTTTTTTGAATTCTTCGTTTCTTTTTGCAAATGCAACAAACTCGGTTGTACAAACCGGAGTAAAATCAGCTGGATGACTGAATAATACAATCCATTTCCCCTGATAATCTTCAGGTACTCTTTTTATTCCATGAGTGGTTTGAATTTCAATGGATGGGATTTTTTCACCAAGTAATGGAATGCCAGTTCTTGTATCGTTATTCATCATTATCTCCTTTTTGTTAGTTAGATGAAATAAAATTCACAATGATTCATTCTCACTATTATTTCATAAATTCATCGAACGATTTTGTTATGATATTAAGCAGGTTGAAGGAAGAATTTACCCTTTTGGAATTCTACCTATTCAACCTGCAATTTTTACTAATAACTATCCTTGGTGATAATTACTTTCCCTTTGAATACACGATAAATATAAATTGTATAAGCAAGTACTATTGGAACACCAATTAACGCAATAATGAACATTGTTTTAAGTGTATATTCAGAAGAAGACGCATTATAAATTGTCAAACTAAATTTTTCTAAATCGATGTTTGATGGAACAAGTCGGGGATACAAACTGAGAGCAAATAATCCAATCACTGATGCAATCGATGCTGATGATGATAAAAATGTCCATCCAAATTTTCTTACTTTAATTCCAATCGGGATATATATAATCGATGCAAGTAATAGTATAAACAATAACCAGAACAAAATATTTTTCATAATTCCCTGAAAAAGATAAGGCGCAACAAACATTGTAGCTATTGTTGAAATTACATAAAGTGAGACAAAAGTAATCCACCAACCATTTACCCATTTAATCATTCTTTCCTGATGTGAACCTTCGGTTTTTAGTGTTAGATAAATTGCCCCGTGCATCACAAACATTGCGAAGCCAGTTAATCCGATCAAAAGAGCGTAAGGATTTAACAATCCAAGGAAAGTGATGTGAGAAACTATTTTTCCATCAACTATTTCAATTGGCAGTCCTTTCATAATATTTCCAATCGCTACGCCATACAACAAGGCAGGGACTGTGCTTCCAAGAGCAAAAGCTAAATCCCATCTTTTCTTTGCTTCAGGAGTTTCAGAAAATTTTCTGAATTCAAACGAAACAGCTCTGAAAATTAAGAACAACAATAGCAACATAAACGCTAAATAAAATCCGCTGAATACAGTCGCATAAACAATTGGAAACGCTGCAAACAAAGCACCACCGCCTGTTAATAACCAGACCTCATTTCCATCCCATACAGGTCCAATTGAGTTAATCTTAATTCTTCTTTCGTTTTCGTCTTTGGTGAAAAGTTGAATAACTCCAACACCAAGATCAAAACCATCGAGAATTGCATAACCGATGATTAGAATTCCAATTAATAAAAACCAGATTGTGTTGAGATCCATCATTGTGTTGCCTCCTGTAAAAGTGTTTCAGGACCTTTCTTTACAAATCTGAAAAGTAACGATAGAAAGATTGAACTAAGTAAGATGTAAATCAAAACAAACATTATAATAGAGAACAACAATTCACCTGTTCCAACAGTTATCGATACAGCATCTTTAGTCTTCATCAATTTGTAAACTATCCATGGTTGTCTTCCAACCTCAGCTGCAATCCAGCCAAGCTGACATGCAATTAATGGCAATGGTGTTGACCACATCAAAACTTTCAATAATTTTTTCTTTTCGAATAGTTTTTTCTTGTAAAGAAAATAATTTGATAATGCAGTAATGATGATGAAATACATTCCAAGAAGCACCATGTTATGGTAAGACACAAATGTCAACCAAAGAGGTGGAATTTCATCAGGTGGAAATTCATTTATTCCTTTGATTTCTGCACTAATATCACCAAAAGCTAACCAGCTGAGTAAACCAGGAATTTCAACAGGGAAATGAAGTTTTGGCGGTTTTGCCCCGGGTATTGCAAAAATTGCAAGCGGTGCACCGTTTTGAGTTTTATATAATCCTTGAATTGCTGCAAACTTTTCTGGTTGAGTTTTTGCAACTTGTTTTGCATGCTCATGGCCGAATGGAAATAACTCGAGTAAGGAGACAATTAAACCAAAAACAAGAGAAAAACTGATTGACCTTTTTGCAATTTCTAAATTCTTGTTTCTAATTAACCAGTAAGCTGCAACACCAGTGATTAAGAAAGAACCACTAATCAAGGATGCAATAAATGTGTGGAAAAATCTTGGCAAAGTTGATGGATTGAAAACTGCTGCCCAGAAATCAACAAGTTCAGCACGGTTGTTTTGAATAATATAACCAGCTGGAGTTTGCTGCCAGGAATTTGCAACAAGAATCCAGAATGCAGAAATTGTGGAGCCGACAGCAACCATCAAAATTGAAAACCAGTGAACTCCTTTCGAAACTCTCTCACGACCAAAAATATAAAGTCCCAGAAAAGTTGATTCCAGGAAAAAAGCAAACACACCTTCAGCGGCAAGTGGTGCACCAAAAACATCTCCAACAAATTTTGAGTACTCCGACCAATTAGTACCGAACTGGAACTCCATTACAATACCACTTGCAACACCGACAGCGAAAATCAGTCCAAGAATTTTTCCAAAAAACTTACCAATCTTTGCATAAACTTCGTCTTTCTTTTTCCACCCAACGGCTTCAATAATTACAAGCATCCAGGCTAAGCCAATTGTAAGTGGTGGAAATAAGAAGTGAAAACCAACCGTTAGAGCGAATTGAAGACGGGCAAGAAGTAAGGGGTCCATATTACCTCCCAATAATTTGTTTTTATTTTTTTAGTGCTTCTCTTCTTTGTTTTGATTCAATAGCAAGTTGTTTTATTGATTTACTTGCAAGTTTTAGACGCATTTCTACAAGCAAATCACACCAGAGTGTATGAACAGAACACCATCTTGTATTTGAACAAAATTCTTTATCAATTAAACACTTATTAAGAGCAAGAGGGCCTTCCACTGCTTGAGTGATTTCCAGTAGAGTTATTTTATCTGAATCTTTACCAAATGCTATTCCTCCGTTGTAGCCTTTTGTCGTTTTGATTAATCCCGCACTGGCAAGCTTTGGAATTATTTTCCGAAGGAAGTTTTCTGGAATGTTCTGTTCGATTGCAATTTCGGTGATTTTAATTATTCCTTTTTCCTCGTTTTCAGCGAGGTGAATCATTGTTCGAATTGCATATTCACCAGCAAGAGTTAGCTGCATAAATCAAATGAATTTTACTTTACTAATATGACAAAAATTGTCACATTAATCAAGAGGTTTAAATAAAAAAATATTCTTTAGGGATTATCTATCAAATACTTATTGAACTTAAAACCTCACTAAAGATTAACTAAATGATTAAACTATTTTAGATTTGGCAAAAAAGTTTAATAAAGTCTGAAATTAATTTGTACTTCAACAATTTGTGGCTTAATTCTAAGCTAGTTATTTTCATCAATTCCTCTATTACACTAAATTTATTTTCCAAATAATCCTGCAATTCATTTTGGAATGACTAATTTATTTTCATTAATTTTGAGAAGAATCAAATAAGAGATTAGAGATGGAAAATCTTCCAAAGGAAATTCTTATTACTCCAGAAGATGAAAAGAAATTTCAAGAAAAAGTAGAGTATATCGATGAACAATTTCCCAAAAAACTAAAAAAAGCTGAAAAAAGAATTTCATTTCTGGAAGATGTAATTGCTCTTTACAAATATTTAAAGGATGACTCAGTTAAGTGGTATAGAAAATTAATTGTTGTTTCTGCTCTCTTGTATTTTATCTCACCGATTGATACCGTTCCTGATTTAGCACCACTTGTAGGCTATCTTGATGATCTTGGTGTGATTGCTGCAGCAATTAAATACATTGGATCTGAAATTCAACCTTACTATAGATTCAAGCCAACCAAAAAAGAAAAAGAGGAAGAAGAATTACTCTTTTAATTTTCCCTTATTTTTTAAGGAGAAGTATATGCGATCTCTTTTTTATCTGACAGCCCTTATTATTTTTTTCTTTAATTCGTCTTTCTCTCAAAAAATTGATGAGAGATTATTTGATTTAAGTAAGAAAATTGTCCGTTCAGCTCTTGTTGAACAAAAAGGCTACCAATGGCTCGAAGAATTATGCAAAATTGGTCCAAGACTTTCCGGGTCTGAAAATTCGATGAAAGCAATTTATTGGGCTAAGCATAAATTAGAAGAAATTGGTATCGATTCTGTATGGCTTCAACCTGTTATGGTTCCAAAGTGGGAACGGGGAAATCTTGAAAAAGCTTCGATCGTAAAATCGAAAAAATATGCTGGCAAAGAATTAGCAATCACTGCATTTGGCGGAAGTGTTGGAACTTCAGAAAATGGAATTACAGGAAAAATTGTTGTTGTGAATAACTTTGATGAATTGAAAACTATTTCTGACAAAGTAAAAGGGAAATTTGTCTTTTTTAATCGTCCACTTGATTATGGCGAAGTTGAACCTTTCACTGGCTATGGAAAAGCAGTCGACCAAAGAATTTATGGTGCAATAGAAGCAGCAAAATTTGGCGCAATTGGAGTGATTGTGCGTTCAATCACAACTAAACACGATAATGTACCTCACACTGGTGTAATGATGTATGTTGATACTCTTCCGAAGATTCCATCAATAGCAATTGGCTATAAAGATGCTGATTTCTTATCCGCAGCAGTGAAAGAAGAACCAGAACTTGAAATCAAACTAAAATTATCCTGCAAAAATTTTCCAGATGTTCTATCATACAATGTTGTTGGAGAAATTAGAGGAAGTGAATTTCCTGATGAAGTGATTGTTGTTGGTGGTCATTTTGATTCGTGGGATAAAGGTTGCGGTGCCCATGATGATGGTGCTGGTTGTGTTCAATCAATGGAAGTTCTGGATATTTTGAAGAGATTGAATATCAAACCAAAGAGAACAATTCGATGTGTATTATTCATAAACGAAGAGAATGGTTCAAGAGGTGCAATTGAATACGGAAAATTTGCTGAGAATTCAAATCAAAAACATGTAGCTGCAATTGAAGCAGATAGAGGCGCTTTTACGCCGAGGGGTTTTTATGCTGATACAGATTCATCAACACTTAATTATTTACAATCATTTCTCCCATATCTTAATAATTCAAAAATTGATTGGATAAGAAAAGGTGGAAGCGGTGTTGATGTTTCTAAAATAAAAAATTCGAAGGCCCTTTTTGGTTATGTTCCAGATTCTCAAAGATATATGGATGTTCATCATTCAGATAATGACACTTTTGATACTGTTCATCCGAGAGAGTTTGAACTGGGAAGTGCTGCATTAACAATTCTTTCGCTGTTAATTAGTGAACTCGGAATTTAAAATAACTCGAGGATTAAAATGAAGAGGTTAATTTTTCTTTTTCTGATATTTAGTTCAATTGTCAAAGCTCAATCCAATTTTCAAAATTTTATTCAGCAGCTCAATTCAGCACCAAATGATTCGGTGAGAATGAAAATGATTGATTCGTTTATGATAGTAGCAAAGGCACAAGGGATACCATACATCGAAGATACAGCTGCTAATTTTATCTATCGAGGCAATGGAACAAATGTTTATCTCGCTGGAGATATGAATGGCTGGTCTACTTCACGAGACAAACTAATTCGAGTTTCAAATACAAATTTCTTTTATGCAACGAGAATTTATGAAAGAGATGCTCGACTTGATTATAAATTTGTTATTGATGGCAACTGGATCTTAGATCCTAACAATCCAAAAACCTGTCCTAGTGGCTTTGGTCCAAACTCAGAACTTGCAATGCCAGATTATATTCAGCCAGTTGAGATTAAATATTATCCAGATATTCCTCACGGTACTTTAAGAGATACAGTATTCTTCAGTTCTAATTTGAACAATTCAAGAACAATTCGAGTTTATACGCCCCCTGGTTATGAAACTTCAAGTGATAGTTTTCCGATGATTTTGGTTCACGATGGATTAGAATATGTTTCACTTGCATCAATGCATAATGTTTTAGATTACTTAATTGCGAACAATCAAATTCAACCAGTTATCGCAGTTTTTGTCCCGCCTGTAAATCGAACACCTGAATACGCAGGTAATCAAATGAATGCATTTACAAATTTCATTGTGAATGAGTTAATGCCTTATATAAAAAATCGTTATCGAATTAAAAGTGGTCCAGAAAATTGTGCTGTTGCTGGTGCATCAAATGGTGGAAATATTTCATTGTGGCTTGCGTTAAAGCATCCCGAAGTTTTTGAAAATGTAGCGGCTCAATCGAGTAATGTTATTTCTGAAATATCAAATGGTTTTCAAAACGTACCGAAATTGAATCTGAAAGTTTATCTTGATATTGGTACATATGACATTGCTGTCTTAATTCCTCTGGTTAGAAACTTAAAATCCATTCTTCAATCAAAAGGATATGATTTGCTTTATTATGAATTTCATGAAGGACACAGCTGGGGAAACTGGCGTGCTCACATTGACAATTTTTTGAAATTCTTTTTTCCAAAACAACCACTGAATATCAAAGAATATAAAGGAGAATTAATTCCACAAAAAATTAAACTCTATCAAAATTATCCCAATCCTTTCAATAGTTCTTCAAAGATTCGATTTGAACTTAATGAAATTGGTTTTGTGAACTTAAAAATTTATGATAGTCTTGGAAAAGAAATTCAAACTGTAATGAATGAATTAAAGCAGCCTGGAATTTATGAAGTGACTTTTAATTCAAATAACTTGTCAAGCGGACTTTATTTCTATCAACTGCGCTATGTTGATTTTCAAAAAAATAAAGATCAATTTGTTGAAACAAGAAAAATGATTTACTTGAGATAATAAGTTCATCTATCTTTAATTAATAAGCGAGGGTGTAAGATGAAAAAAATCTCTCGTCGAAAATTCATCGAGTCATCGGCAATTATAAGTAGTGGACTCATTTTAAGTTCATCAACCTTCCTGAACAGATTTTCTTTGAAAGACAGAAGACTGGATGTTTTGATAAAGAATGGTTCGGTTATCGATGGAACAGGCAAAAAAGAATTTATTGCCGATGTAGGAATCAAAGATGGCAGGATTGTTCTGATTGGAAAAATTACTGATGATGCAATTTGTACAATCGATGCAAAAGGATTGAAAGTTGTTCCTGGATTTATTGATATTCATTCACACACAGATGCTGATTTAATTATTAATCCACGAGCAGAAAGCAAAATTCGTCAGGGAGTAACAACTGAAATAACAGGTCAGGATGGATTTTCATGGGGACCTCTTGGTGGACCTGAACTTGATTTGACAAGAAAAAATTTTTTTGAACAATATGGCGAAGAGTTGAAATGGAAAACAATAGGTGATTTTCTGAATGATTTTTCATCAAGAAAATTCTCTGTAAATATCGCAACTATGGTTGGACTCGGAACAATAAGAGAGTATGTTGTAGGACTTGATGATAGACCCGCAGTTCCAGAAGAAATTCGACAAATGCAGGAAGAAGTTATTAAAGCAATCGAAGAAGGTGCAATTGGGGTCTCAACTGGATTAGAATACACTCCAGGTTCATTTGCTTCGACAGATGAATTAATTGAATTGGTTAAAGCTGCGCCAGAAAGATTTAGAATCTATGCAACACATATGCGTAATGAAGACAATTTTGTTTTAGAAGCAATTGATGAAGCAATTAAGATTGCAATGGATTCAGGTGCACGGCTCCAAATTTCACATCTAAAAGTTTCGGGCAAGAGTAACTGGAATAAAGTTGATCAGGTAATTGAAAAAATTGATAAAGCAATTGATATGGGACTTGATGTTCACGCAGATAGATATACTTATGTTGCATATCACACAAATTTATCTTCATTGTTTCCATTGTGGTCGCGTGATGGCGGTAACGAAAAATTTTTACAAAGATTGAGAAACAAAGAATTGCGTAATCAACTTCGAGATTATGTAGAGAAAAAAGTTTCTAATCTTGATGGTGATTGGAACGGTGTTCTTATTTCGAGTATTGGCAATGAAGAATTCAAAAATTATCAGGGAAAAACCATTCAACAATTAAGTGAAGAACTTGGATTGGATGGTTTTGAAACTTCAATTAAGGTTTTGCTTGATGCAGAAAATCAGGTTATGATGATGGGATTTGGTATGGAAGAAAAATCGACTGAAAAGATTTTAGCTCATCCGCGGGTAATGATTTCATCTGATGCAGGAAGTCATGCACCATATCCACCAATGAATAGAGAAATTGCACATCCACGCGCTTATGGAACATTTCCTCGAGCAATTGCCAAATATGTTCGTGAACGAAAAATTTGCTCTCTTGAAGAAATGATTAGAAAGATGACTTTAATGCCAGCAGAAAAACTTGGTTTAAGTGATCGAGGAAGAATTATGAAGAATGCAATGGCAGATATTGTGATTTTTGATCATGACAAAATTCAGGATAAAGCAACATTTGTAAATCCTCACCAGTATCCTGATGGAATACCTTATGTGATTGTGAATGGCGAAATTGTAATTTCGAATTATGAACATACAGGTGCAATGCCTGGTAAAGTTATTAAGTCATCTGCATGATTGAGATAATGTTGATTTTATAATTGAACAGGCAGTGTGATTTTTTTACTCATATTCTTGAATAACTGCTTCTAAATTCTTTGCTCCATTTTAGTCCGCTAAGAATGACAGATTAGTTTCTTAGCACCATTCCAATCCCCACAGAAAGATATTACATGTTTGTCATCCTGAGCGAATGCGAAGGAACTAAAAACTGTGATGCTGTTGAAAATCCCGATTATCAGAAAATCAAGAGAAGCATCTATTTAGATTCTTCATTCCGCTGGCACTTCATTCAGAATGACATGGTTATTCTTTGTCATCCTCAAGAAATGAAACGACGGAAGGATCCCCCATTGTCATCCTTTTGGAAATCCCGATCATCAGGAAACAGTGTGAAGCATCTTCTGGATTCTTTAATCAATTCCATTTCGATCAGAATGACATTAATATTTTTTATTACTCTTGAAAAATTTAAATGAACTTTTTAAAGACTCAACAGAACTTTTTATTCACCTTTTTCGACATTAATGAAAGCCTGCAAACTGATTTTAACTTCTGTATCAGCTAATCCTCTATAATTATCCTGGTAACGAAAACCACCATCGAGTAACAACCAATGAGCAACAACAACTCTTAATCCACCAGCGAAGACTTTTCTTAAATCAGGTGAAATTAAACCTGTCTTCCCATTTATTTTGAAATACGGAATTGTTTGACCTTCAAATATTAATTTTGTTGATTCGCTTAAATCAACTTCAAAACCAAATGCACCATAAAAAGTGTTTTTCATTTTTGTACTTTCATCAATAAAGAAAGAATCGAAAAAGTAGGACTTCACATTTTTATTTCTCAAATCACCTAAACCAAATGCAACATGCATTCTGCTTATTTCAGAAGTCTTTTTGGAAAGAGAAATAATCAAGTGAGTGATTTTAGTATCATAGGAAATACTTCTTAAACCATAACCGGCAACTTCGGGTAATTTTTCATTTAAATCGGGATTGTCAGATCTGTACCAGTCGTTATTTGTTTTTAGTGTGAAAGCAATAGCAGGCAGTTCATTAGTTTCGCTTAATACCTTTACTTTCAATCCAATCGATGCAAAATTTTCTGTTTTGTTGAAAACTGAACCGAGCAAACTTGCTGTGCTTATTTCAAATCCCCATAACCACCAAGACCAAAAATTGCAGATCCAAGAAATCCTTCAGAACTTTCGAGTCCAAACGAACCACCAACTAATAACGAAAGGCAAGTGATCGATTTACATCTCCAGTTTGAACATTAAAAAGTCTTCCGAGATTGTGGTTTAAATAATTATTTTTATTTGATTATTGAGCAAGGACATTTGAAATTATCAGGATGGATATCAGAAATAATAATTTTTGTGTTTTCATAACGACTCCTTCAATTTTGGTCGAGAATAAACAAAGCATCTTTCAAAATTCATAAGCGAACTTGCATAAAACATCGAATCAATCTAATGTCTCAGAAAAATTTCTGGTTATTCTTCAAGAAATTCATCTCTTAGTAAAACCAGAATTGCACTGTGCGGGACTATGAGATACTTCTTATCTTCAAATATAAATTCAACAGCTTGATCTTTTAAGAAAATTGCGTAGTCGCCTTCTTTAGCTTGAAGGGGAAGATATTTTGGTTTGTCTTTTTTCTCTTTCCAGGGTTCATCATCTGTGATGTCAGAAGTAGGAATTGGATAACCTGGACCAACTTTAATTACATACCCGCTTTGTACTTTTTCTTTCTCTTTCACACCTGGTGGAAGATAGAGTCCCGCACTTGTCCTTTCCTGTGTTTCATCTGGTCTAATTAAGACACGATCTCCAACTACAATTAATTGTTTTGACAAAATCATAATCCTTTCTAATTCTTTTTAGTTTTGTTTTTAAGTTCGTTTAATTTTATTAAAGCTTCAAGAGGTGTTAGTTTTTCAATCTCAATACTTTCAATTTCCTGACGCAGAGAATCATCACGAATTTCAAACAACGAAAGCTGAAGTTCTTCGCCTGAATCTTCGCCTTTGCTATCCTTTTTACGATGTTCGAGTGGACTTAGTTCTTTGCTTTCAAGATTTTTCAAGATTTGTTTTGCTCTTCTTGTAATTGAGATAGGCAGTCCAGCCATTTCTGCAACTTGAATTCCATAACTATGGTCAGCGTATCCTGGAACAACTTTATGCAAGAATATAATTTTATCTCCGACTTCTTTTACATCGACTTTGTAATTAACAATTCGTGGATAGATATTAGCCAGTTCGTTTAGTTCATGATAGTGAGTTGCAAAAAGAGTTTTTGCGGCAACATTAATGTTTTCATGAAGATATTCAGTTAAAGCCCACGCAATTGAAAGTCCATCGAATGTACTTGTGCCTCTACCGACTTCGTCGAGAAGAATTAGACTTTTTGTTGTTGCATTATTCACAATGTTTGCAGTTTCGTGCATTTCAACTAAAAATGTTGATTCACCTGAAGCAAGATTGTCAGATGCACCAACGCGAGTAAAGATTTTATCTACAATCCCAATTCTTGCACTTTCAGCTGGAACAAACGAACCAATTTGGGCAAGCAAGACAATCAAACCAACCTGACGCAAATAAACTGACTTGCCAGACATGTTTGGCCCGGTGATTATCATTATTTGATTTGTTGAATTATCAAGGAAAGTATCGTTGGGAGTAAATTTTTCACCGTATGGCAGAATTTTTTCAACTACTGGATGACGACCATTTTTAATAATAATTGCATCATCATCGTTCACTTCGGGTCTAACATAGTTGTTTTCAATTGCCACTTCAGCAAAACTTAAAAAGCAATCCAGTGCTGCAATAAGCTGTGCGTTCTTCTGAATTTTTTCGGCTTCTTCAGAAATAGTCATTCGTAATTCATTAAAAAATTCTGATTCAAGTTTGTAGATTCTTTCTTCAGCATTTAAGATTTTTTCTTCGTAAGCTTTCAACTCTGGAGTGATATATCGTTCTGCGTTGACGAGTGTTTGCTTTCTGATGTAATCTTCCGGCACTTTGTTTTTGTGTGCGTTTGAAATCTCGATGTAATAGCCGAACACTTTGTTGTAAGCAACTTTCAGTGAAGGAATTTGGGTTCTTTCACGCTCTCTTTGCTGAAGCTGCGCAAGATAATCTTTACCTGAAACGGATAAATTTCTTAATTCATCAAGTTCTACATTAAAGCCTGGTTTTATTACTCCACCATCAGCAATGTTCAGTGGTGGAACATCAACAAGCATTGCATCAATTTTATCAACTATGTAAGTGAGTCCCTGAAGATTATCACGAATTTTCTGTAATGCAACAGCTTTAACATTTTTCAATATGTCTTTAATGACGGGAATTCTCTTTAAGCTTAACTTGAGATTTACAACATCTCTCGGATTTGATCTGCCTGTGCAGATTTTTGAAATGATTCTTTCCAGATCACCAATTTGCTTTAATTCTTCACCAATTAAGTTTCTCAGATTTTCATCACGATAAAATTCTTCAACAGCCTCAAGGCGATTATTAATTTGTTCTAATTTCAGTAGAGGAAGTGATACCCATTTTTTAAGCAGTCTTCCTCCCATTGATGTCTTTGTTTTATCAAGGATTGAAATTAATGAGCCATATCTTGAACCATCACTCATCGAAGAAAAAATCTCGAGATTCCTTTTCGTTGCTGGATCTAAAATCATGTATTCAGTTGGATTATAAACCGATAGTTTTTTCAGGTGAGAAAGATTTGCTTTTTGAGTTTCCTGCAAATAATGTAAAACTACTCCAGCAGCAATAATCGCTTCGGTTTGATTATTATCAACTCCAAATCCTTTCAATGAAGTCGTCTTAAAATGCATCGTTAAAATTTCGAAACAGTACTCATAAGAGAAAACCCAATCATCAATTTTAGTGATGGTGAATTTGTATCTAATTTGATCAAAGATTATTTGAAGTTTTGGAAGCTCTCTTTTTGAAACAAGTATTTCTGCGGGAGAAATTGATTCAAGTGTTTCTTTAAGTTTTTTAAATGTAATTTCAGATGTATAGAATTCTCCAGTTGTTACATCAGCAAAAGAAATTCCAGCTATATCATCTTTCAGATAAATTCCACAGACATAATTATTTGATTTATGGTCGAGGAGTTTTTCTGAGAATGCAACTCCAGGTGTAACAACTTCAATAACATCTCTTTTAACGATTCCTTTTGCAAATTTTGGATCTTCCAGTTGTTCGCAGATTGCAACTCTATAACCAGCTCTGATTAGTTTTGGCAGATAAGAATCAAGAGCATGATGAGGAAATCCAGCAAGCGGAACATCACCAGATGCACCATGAGCTCTTTTAGTTAGAGTAATTCCCAGAACTTTTGATATAATAACAGCATCGTCTTCAAAAGTTTCGTAAAAATCACCCATTCGGAAAAGCAAAATTGTATCAGGATATTTTTGTTTTATCTTATAATATTGTTTCATTAATGGCGTAGACATATCAAAAATTACCAAGAAATGTGATGATTTAAAAGCAAATATGAAAATTCATTCTAAAGTCTACAAAAATATTAAGTAGATATGATCAAATTAAAACTTGATGCGTTGTCCTTGATAAAATTTTTGAATACTCAAATTTTCATGAATGCTGTGATTAAGAACATCATAGTGATGAAATCAAAATAAATCCTATCGTAACAAATAGAAGTTTGCAAATTAAAGTTCATGGACGGTTAATAAACTTCAAAGATAATTTTCTGGTTGTGTATTAATTATTTGAGATGAATTCAATTTCCTTTTTAAATTAAATAAAAAGGAAGGAGAAAGGAATGAAAGTAATAGTTGACTTCAGCATAATCCCGATTGGAGTAGGCGTAAGTCTTTCAAAATATGTTGCCGAGTGCGAAAAAATTTTCAAGGAAGCAGGATTGAAGTTTAATCTTCATGCAAATGGTACAAACATTGAAGGTGAGTGGGATGATGTTTTTAATGCGATTAAATCCTGTCATGAAAAACTTCATCAATTGGGAGTTCCAAGAATTTCTTCGAATTTACGAATAGGTACACGCACAGATAGAGAACAATCGATGGAAGATAAAATCAGAAGTGTTGAAGAAAAACTTAAGTAAGTTTGAAAGAGCCTATATTTCTGGCAGAACTATTAATAAAATTATAATTATTTGAATTTAGCTTTCTAAGATTTGTTCGTGCATTGGGATAATCTATTCAAAAACCAATGTTTTAATCTCAATGAGATGTACTGAGATTTTTCAGTGTGACTTTCAACATTGATTATTCAGCTACATTTTTAGATTAAAAACTTTTAGATATAAATCATCTTCATACACTTTAATATTAGATGAATATTTTGTAAATTAAATCAGATAAAACAGTCTTATTAAATTATGTCAGTAATTTTTTCAAAAAAATGTGAATACGGACTTCAAGCCATACTTTATCTTGCAAGCAGGAACGACAAGAAATATTTTTCAGCAAGAGAAATAGCAAAGGATTTAAAGATTCCCAAAGAATTTATTTCTAAAATTCTTCAATCACTAGTCAATTTTGGAATTGTTGGTTCTCAAAAAGGCAAAAATGGCGGATTTTATCTCGCAAAAAATCCAACCAAAATAAAATTGATAGATATCGTTGAAGCAATTGATGGACTTGAGATTTTTACAACTTGTGTTCTTGGTTTTCCTGATTGTTCATCTGATATTCCTTGTCCGGTTCACAATCAATGGGGAAAGTTAAGAAGTATGGCTTATGATACGTTGAGCTCAGAAACGATTGATAAATTTACAGAAAAAACTTTATTAAAAGTTAAATCTATCTAATCATATAATTTTTTTGAATTAAAATCAGATAGATTTATCTGAATAAGGTGTGTGGATTTGAGAACAGAAATTTTGGATTCTAAGAAAATTGGACAGTCATTTAAAAAGAATTTATCTCGTGTTGAGAATTCGACAAAAAAAATTGAACGGAATGATGAAAGTTCGATTCAGAAGGTAAGATTTATTGTTCAAACTTTGTCGGTTTTATTATCAATCTGGATTGGAGTGGAGTTTATTTTGTTTTTCAATTTTCTCGAAAGCGGTGGAAAAACAATTTACATAGAAAGACCACCGGGAGTGGAAGGTTATTTGCCAATTAGTTCTTTAATGTCGTTGCGATATTTCTTTGCAACTGGTGAAATTCATTGGGCTCATCCTACAGGTTTATTTATTTTTTCTGCAATTGTTTTGCTTTCGCTTGTTGTTGGAAAATCTTTTTGCAGCTGGTTATGTCCAATTGGTTTTCTTTCAGAGAATTTAGGTGTTGCAGGCGATAAAATTTTTAAGAAAAAAATTAAAATGCCAAAAATTTTTGATTTTCCTTTAAGGAGTCTTAAAAATCTTTTACTTGTATTCTTTGTTTATGTGATTTTCTTTGCAATGGATATTCTTGCACTTAAAATTTTTCTGGATAGTCCTTATAATCGAGTAGCTGATATCAAGATGTATTATTTCTTTGCGAAGATTTCAAAATTTTCACGTACTATAATGATAATTCTCGCTTTTCTATCTGTCATCTTCAAAAATTTCTGGTGCAGATATCTTTGTCCTTATGGTGCACTTTTAGGTTTAGCTGGATTATTAAGTCCATTCAAAATAAGAAGAAATGTATCGACTTGCATCGATTGCGATAAATCCACAAAAGCATGTACAAACTTTATTGATATTGCTAAAAAGAAATTAGTGATTTCAAATGAATGCACTTCTTGTTTGAATTGTATTGATGTATGTCCTGTTAAAAATGCGCTTTATCTTCAGAACTCATTCACTCGAAAAAAATCCCAGAAGAAATATGTTGCTGTTCTTATAGTTGGAATTTTTATGATAGTCACTGGATTAGGAATGTTCACAGGAAACTGGAAAAACAAAATCTCACTGGAAGAATATTTTTATCACATTCAGCGAATTGGAAGTTCAGAGTATTCACATTTAACTGGAACGAATTAAATGAGTAAATTCATAAATAAATTGATTGATGATCATAAATTCATTTTAAATCAAACTATTCAAATTCAAAAGTTAATCAATCACTTTAAATCGAGTAAAAACAAGAAAGATTTGGATTCGATCAATTACTTAATTCAAACCATTAAGTCTGAACTGAAGCAACATCAGTATTTGGAAGATAAAATTCTTTTCATAAGACTTAAACAAAATTTAGATCTTAAAAGAATTATTACGACTCTTACAGCAGAGCATATGATTTTATGGGATAAACTTGACATTCTGGAAGATGAGTTAAAGAATTTTCAAGTAACTAAATTAGAATCAAGTTTTAATCAGATCGAAAATTTGTGTATTCAAATAATCGATTTGTTAAAAGTTCACATTAAAAAAGAAGAGAATGATTTGTTCCCATCATCATTAAGTTATTTATCAACAGAGGAAATAATTGAGTTGGAAAATTATTTAAAATAAATTTTTAACTTAAAACAAAGAGGTGAGGAATGGATGATAAAAACTTACTCAATAATTCTATTCTTAATCTTTACCACAAACTTTCTTGTCGCACAGAGTCTTACAAAATTTTCGGGTTTAGCCTATTTTGATTATTTCTACAATATCGAGAATAAAGATATCTCGAAGAAAGATCTTCAGGGATTTCAATTTAGGCGTGTTTTCTTCACAGCTGATTTCGATGTAACAAATAAATTGTCTGCGAGATTTAGACTTGAATCAGATGGTACAGAACTCAATAATGTAAATAGATTTTATCCTTATCTAAAAGAACTCTATGCTCAATATAAACTTGACAACTCTCAACTGTATTTTGGTTTAATTACAACACCGCCAACAGAAGTGGAAGAAAAATTCTGGGCATATAGATCTGTTGAAAAAATTCAAATGGATTTAAGAGGTTTAGTTACAACTCGTGATGTGGGAATATCATTAATAACAAAAACTTCTGATAATAAAAATTCCTTCTGGATAATGTTTGCAAACAACAGCAGTCATGGTGCTGAAACAGATAAATATAAAAAGATATATTTACAATTTTTGAGAGAAGTGCTAGAGAATTTAACTCTCTCTTTTGATGCAAACTTTGCTAATGCATCAGGCGATAAGAATTTATATGCTGGCAGAATTGGAATTTATACACAATCAGAAGATATGAAAGGGGGATTAACTTTCTCTTCTGCACTTCAGAAAAAATCCGATGTAAATAATAAAGACTTAAAACAATTCGGAATTTCAATCTTTGGAAGTAAAAAGCTTAATTCTGATCTAACAGGACTGATTAGATTTGATGTTTTCGAACCATCTACAGAAAGAATCAACAACATTGAATATACTTTTATCGGTGGAATTGATTATAAGTTAGAAAAGAATTTCAACATCATTCCCAATATCATTTACAATAAATATGAGAACAAAAATTTCAAAAGTGATTTGACTGCAAGAATTACATTCTACTATCAATTTTAGGTAATTCAATGAAAGCGAAAGTTCAAAAATTTATTGACTATATAATTCCACCACATAACTGGATTGTTGCTGTTTCGATTTTATCTGGAATTTTTCTCGGTATTGCATTGCTTGTTGTTTACATTTCAAATGCACCTTCTTATTTATCAGACAAACCTGAAGCATGCATAAACTGTCATGTAATGACTCCTCAATACATTACCTGGAGAAACAGCAGTCATGCTAAAGTTGCAACCTGTAATGATTGTCATGTTCCTCAGGATAATATTTTTAGAAAACTTTATTTCAAAGCAAGTGATGGATTAAGACATTCAACAATTTCTACTTTTAGACTTGAGCCGCAAGTTATTCAAATTAAAGATGCCGGGAAAAAAGTTGTCCAGGAAAATTGTATTCGTTGTCATAGGAATTTAATTGATAGAACCGAGCTTGTTAAAGTTTCATTTACCAGAACATCACATGGCAAAGATAAACTGTGCTGGGAATGTCATCGAGAAACTCCTCATGGTCGTGTTAACAGCGTCGCATCAACACCTTATGCACGTATACCAAAGCTTAACTCAGTTTTACCAGTCTGGCTTAATAAATTTTTCGAAAATGAAAAATAAAATCAGGAGAGAACTATGAAATCAATAAGAGAATTAATCAAAGAAAAGCCATGGACTGGCTGGCTGCTTTTTACAATCACGGCATTTATTGTTTTCTTACTTGGTTTATTTGCTTCGACAATTGTAGAAAGAAGAGGTGAATCGATGGCTCTTCAAACTGTTAAACCTCTTGGAGAATGGGAACCAAGAAATGAAGTCTGGGGAGAAAATTATCCTCGTGAATATGAATCTTATCTTATGACTTCAGATACAACTTTCTTTTCTAAATATGCTGGTAATGGTCACATCGATTTGCTTGAACGATATCCTTCTATGGTAATCCTCTGGGCTGGTTATGCTTTCTCGAGAGATTATAATCAAGCTCGTGGTCATTATTATTCTGTTGAAGATGTTAGAAAAACTTTAAGAACTGGTGTTCCTCAACCTGCTACATGCTGGACTTGTAAAAGCACTGATGTTCCTCGTTTAATGAGTCAAATGGGAGTGGCTAATTTTTATAAAGCAAAACTAACAGATCTGGGAAAAGAAGTTTTGAATCCCATTGGTTGTCAGGATTGCCATGATCCAAAAACAATGAATCTGAGAATCACAAGACCAGTTCTGATTGAAGCTTTTCAAAGACAGGGGAAAGATATTACAAAAGCAACTCATCAGGAAATGAGAAGTCTGGTTTGTGCTCAATGTCATGTTGAATATTATTTCAAAGGTGAAGGAAAATATTTGACTTTCCCATGGGATGATGGTATTTCTGTTGAAGAGATGGAAAAATATTATGATGAAATTGAACATGTTGATTTTATCCACGCATTAAGTAAAGCACCAATTATTAAAGCTCAGCATCCCGATTGGGAACTTGCTCAATTTGGAATTCATGCTCAAAGAGGGGTTAGCTGTGCTGATTGTCATATGCCTTATAGAAGTGAAGGCGGAGTTAAATTCACTAGTCATCATGTTGTAAGTCCTTTGAAAAATATTTCTGGTTCATGTCAGGTTTGCCATCGTGAAAGTGAAGGAACTTTGAGAAATAATGTTTACGAAAGACAGGATAAAGTTAGAGAATTGCTTGATATTGTTGAAAACAGTCTTGTAAAAGCTCACATCGAAGCTAAAGTTGCCTGGGATAATGGTGCAAGTGAAAATGATATGAAAACTATTCTTAAACTAATTCGACAGGCACAATGGAGATGGGATTATGTTTCTGCAAGCATTGGCGGTGGATTTCATGCTCCACTTGAATGCGCAAGAATTTTAGGCAATGCAATTCAGAAAAGTGAAGAAGCAAGAAATGAGTTAACCAAACTATTAATAAAATTGAATGTTAAGCTGCCAATTTCTTATCCTGATGTTTCTACAAAAGAAAAAGCACAGAAATATATTGGTCTTGATATGATAAGATTGTTCGAAGAAAAAAAGAAATTCCTTGAAGAGGTGGTTTCAACATGGGATAAAAAATATTCACAAAAATCAAATTAAATACTTTAATTTTTAATCAATAAACATTTTTGAAAGTGGAGACTCAAAACTAATTTAGAATTAAAAAAGAGTCTCCACTTTTTTATTTTTTGCATCTCCTGTCTAAAACAACTCACAAAAAACAACAAAGAACTTTCCGTATTAAGTTTGTCTGCCATATATTCAATTAATTTTTAATAGGGTTCAAATTCTCAATTCATGAAGGTTAGTTAACGAATGATTTAGTTTTCAGTAATTAAAGGGGAATTTTTAAGTGAATTTATTTTCGGCAGGAAGTGAAATTACAATTCATCAATGGTCTGATAGTCTTCGTTCGAAAAGTATGGAATAAAAAACATTATAAAAAAAGAAACAATCGATAAACCCACGAAAAAATATCCGACTTCTTCTGCATAATTGATCATGTTCATTCGACCCAATAACCAGTTCCAGTCATGAATTCCGCCAATTAAATGTAGTTTCATTTTGTTCGCATCATCAGCATAAACACTTATGTTGATAAAATTATGTCCAAGCCAGAAAAAGAATAGTTGAGCAAAAAATTTATATTTCTTATAAAAGGAATAAACACCAATTGATAGCGGCAGAATAATTTGCATTAAAGTGCCGCCAAGAAATTGCATGAAATCACCAAAGATTTCAAAAAATAAATGACCTGGTTCGTGAATTAATAAATCTATGAAGTCAAGAAATGTATAAGTTCCACGATTTAATAAAAAATAAATTGCCGCAAGGCTCAGCAGGTAGCTTAACCAATAACTCGCCAAATGTTCTTTAATTTTTTCTTTGAACACTTTATTTATTTGCTTGCCAATTCTTCATAATAATTTTTGTATTCGATTACAGCCTTGTGAATCGATTCAGCAATTAACTTTTGTCCCGATTCACTTCTTAAAAACATTTCATCCTCTGGATTGTTTATATAACCAGTTTCAATTAAAACACTCGGCATTGATGCGCCAACAAGAACATAAAATCCTGCCTGCTTAACACCGTTATTTTTAATGGGAAGAGTCTTATTCATTTTCTCAGCTAAAATAGAAGCAAACTTTTCACTATGCTTTACATTGGCAGTTGAAGCCATAGCAGTCAAAATGAAATTTTCATCAGAAAGATGTTTATATCTTTCCTGATATCCTTCTTCGTATTTGATTACACTATTTTCTTTTTCAGCAATTCTAATTGCATCTTCAGTGCGGCCAGGTCTTAATAAATACACTTCGAAACCTTTTCGTTGTCCTGGCCTTTCATCAGTTGAATTGCAATGAATCGAAATAAATAATTTTCCATTATTCTCATTTGCAATTTGTCCACGACGATACAATTCAACGAATTTATCATCCTTCCTTGTGTAAATGATTTTAATATCCTTATGTTTTTTTTCAATTAGTTTACCAAGCTTTAGTGCAATTCCAAGATTTACATCTTTTTCTTTTGTTCCTCGATAACTAATCGCACCAGGGTCGATTCCACCGTGACCTGCATCTATTATAATTACATCAAGAGGGTTATTTTTCTGAAGCTGTTTTTTCTTTTCTCTCTCTGTCTTAATTTTTTTGATCACATCGGGAGAAACACGAAGAAGTAATAAAACATCATTAGTTTTTGTTTCACTTAAGATTTCGTGACCTTGAATCTGATAATTAAATACAATTTTTAAATCAGCGTTTTCTTTGTTTTGTTGTGAATGGACCGATTTGATTAATCCATTCTCAATGAGTTGATTAAATCTATCGGTATCAATTGTACTGTTTGGAATTCTCAGATAAAGAGTATTTCCTGATAAATTTTTTGAGATACTTTTGATTGATTGTCTTGATTTAATTCGAAAAATATATCCGTTTGACTTTTCTTCAATCTTGTAATCAAACAGGTCAAATCTTTTTGAAATATCTTTGTTGATGTTAGATTCTCGTTCAGTGGTTATATTCTCAATTTCTATTATGTCTGTTTGAGAATCTCTTTTAGGTTCTACAGTTTTTTGTTGAATATTTTGTGTGAAAGTTTTTTGATCGACTTTTTTATCATATCTGATGAAAATTATCTGAGATTTGTCATCACTTTTAACGTTTATTGATGTAAACTTATTCAAGAACTCTGTTAATCCATTTAGCGGCACAAAAATTTTCCCATACTTTAAATCAGTTTCTTTATACATTTGAAATGTAATCAGCTTACTATCATTTGTTTTGAGAGTTAAAAATGGATTAAAAGCTGTTATAAAAAGAGTCCCTTCATTAATTTGAATTTCTTCTCTAAGGTTTTCGGAGTTGATGTTATGTTGAAAATCGAAGACCGAGAACAGATCATCGACGCAAATATAAGTTACATTAGATTTGTAAGATCTAATAATTTTATCAGAAGAAATTCCATTTACATTTGCTGAAAATGAAAACAGTTGAGCATAAATTATTTCTGAAACGAAAAACAAAAGGAGAACTATGACCCTTTTATTCATTCTTTAATTAACTCCAAAACTTTCAACCAGTGATTTTATATCATCATTTTTTTCTTTTTCAATTATAAGAATTATTTCATTCAAAAACTTTCGTAAAAAGTCTATAGCCTGTGATGGATTAAATATTTCAAGATTTAAAATCAACTTAAGAGAATCTTTAATTTCTTTTAAGCCTGCGTTTCGATTGTACTTTTGAGAGATAAAATTCAAAATTGGATTGAAATATTTATCATAATAGACTTTGTTTTCCTGCCTTGGACAATTCAAAGCAATGTGATCTTTTTTAATCTCAACTTTTTCGAAAAATGCTTTACCTGCCATTAATCTGATTTTTGCCAGTTCAATCAAATAATTAACACTTGTTGGTAATTCACCAAATTGATCTCGTATCTCAAATGCAATTTCATCTAACTTTGTTGCATCAGTGGCAGAAAAAATTCTTGTGTAATAATTTAATCTGATATCTTGATCAGAGATATAATCATCAGGGATGGTGTAATTAAAATAAACATCCAGAGTTGTTTCAACGAGCTGTGAAGTTTTTTCGAGATCAAGTTTCAAAATATCTGCATAATCTTTTTGCTTAACTTCAAACACAGCTTCTTCTAAAATTTTTAGATACATATCAAAACCAACGGCATTGATAAATCCACTCTGTTCCGTTCCCAATAAATTACCCGAACCTCGTATTTCCATATCACGAATTGAAAGTGAAAATCCACTTCCAAGTTCTGAAAATTCTTCAAGAGCTTGAATTCGTTGAATTGCATCTCTGGTTAAAGTTTTTAGTGATGGAACAAGTAAATATGCATATGCCTGTTTGTTCGTTCTTCCTACTCTGCCTCGTAGTTGATAAAGTTCTGCCAAACCAAATCTATCTGCACGATTTATTATTATTGTATTTGCATTTGGGATATCTAATCCTGATTCAATGATTTTTGTCGTGACCAGAACATCAAATTTCTTCGCAAGAAAATTGTGAAGTACTTCTTCCAACTTTGAAGCTTTCATTTGACCATGGGCAATGGCAAATCTTGCATCAGAGATGTTTGACTGTAAATATTCTGTAATTTTGTTTATTGATTTTACTCTATCATGAACAAAAAATACTTGTCCGCCTCTGTTAATTTCAAACCGAATAATTTCTCTGATTCTGGTTATATCAAATCTTGCAACCTCGGTAATAATTGGTAATCTGTTTGGTGGAGGTGTTGTGATAAGTGAAATATCTCTTAAACCACTTAAAGCCATATTCAATGTTCGTGGGATTGGAGTTGCTGTGAGATAAAGTGTATCGACATTTGTTTTTAATTTCCTGATTTTTTCTTTTGCAAGAACACCAAAACGATGCTCTTCATCAATGATTAATAAACCCAGATCCTTAAATTTAACATCATCTGATAATAATCTATGAGTACCGATGATAATATCAATTTCTCCTCGACTTAATCTTTCTAAAATTTTTGTCTGTTCAGATTTCTTTACGAAACGTGAAAGCATTGCAATTTCAATAGGATATTTTTCCAGTCTATCCTTGAAAGTATTGAAATGTTGTTCTGCAAGAATAGTTGTTGGAACAAGCACTGCAACCTGTTTGCTGTCCATCACTGCTTTGAAAGCTGATCTGATTGCAACTTCAGTTTTTCCGAATCCGACATCTCCGCAAACAAGTCTATCCATCGGGAAATCAGATTCCATATCTTTTTTGATTTCCTCAGTTACTTTGATCTGGTCAGTAGTATCTTCATAATAAAAACTTGCTTCGAGTTCTTTTTGCCAGACGGTATCAGCAGAGAATTTGTATCCTTTGGAAGCTTTTCTTTCAGCATATAAACGGACTAATTCTTCAACGGCATCTTTTATCTTTTCTTTGATTTTCTGTTTAGTATTTTTCCACTCATTGGTTCCTGGTTTTGAAAGCTTTGGCTCAACTCCTTCTTTTGATGAATATTTTTTGACTTTGTTTAAATAATTGATATTAACATATACAATATCATTATCTGCAAAAGCAATCTTCATTGCTTCAACTTGAGAATCATTGAACTTTATTTGTTCCAATCCAAGAAACTTTCCTATTCCATAATCCGTGTGAACAACATAATCACCTTTTTGAATGGTTTTAAGCAATTTAGTTGGAGTGAAACTCGATTTTTTTACTGCTTTTGATTGAATGAAGAAAGGTCTGTCGAAAATCTGATGTTCAGGAAAGACTGCTAATTTTAGTTTTTCGTTAATGAATCCTTCCTGTACTGGTAAAATTTTGAATTTGATTTTACCTTCATCTATTTTTTCCATTAGAAAATAAGAGAACTCAATCATTAATTCTTTTAGGCGATTAAGATGAGATTCCTGATCTGAAACAATTAATACTTTAAACTCACTTTGTTCTAATCTTTTTAATTCATACTCAAGAATTTCAAGATTCTTTTTGATTGGTGGAATTGGTTTGCATTGTAAGTCGATAATATTTTCAGAGTAAAATTCTTTTTCTATTATTAATCTTGTTGATTTTAATAATTCTTCATTTTTTAGATAATCGATTTCTCTTATTAACAGGATAGGATTGGTTATGTATTCAAAGATATTTCCAGTTTCATTCACTTCATTTTTAGATTCGTTTGTGAAGATTGAATATTCTTCAATTATCTGAAAAGAACGTTGACTCTCTTCATCGAATAATCTTAATGATGCAATTTCATTTCCATCGAATTCAATTCTTACAGGTGTAGAATGTGAATATGAATAGACATCAATAATTGAACCTCTCACTGCGTATTCACCCTTGTTCTCAACAAATTTTTGTTTCTTATAGCCATAGTTTTCGAGAAGTTCAATTAGTCCATCATAACTTAATTTTGAATTCTTATTAATTAAAATCTGATTTTTACTAAAATGTTCAAGCTTAGGAATCCTAACATTATAAAAATTATTACCTGTGATTATTATAAAATTGTTCTTTTGAATTAAGCTTAAAAATTCTTCTATATCATAAGAGTGTATATCATCATTACTAGGTAAGAAAAGGATTGTGTTCTCAGATAATCCGAGCAATTCAAATTCAGATTTTATATGTCTTGCATTGATTAAATTATCACAGATGAGGATTGGACTGAAATTATTCCTTAGTAATTCAATTGCAAGATATGTTTTTATACTCTGGGGTAATTTTGAAATAAGAATGGAATTATCCATTCCCATTTTATCAAAAATGGGGCTAAAAAGTTGTTTAGATTTTATCAGACCAAGAATTTGTTCTAAGTAACTCAACGTCTAATTGAATTTACCTTCAATGGCTTTTCTCACAAATCCGTCACTTAATTGTAATCTTTTGACAGCTTCTTCGTAAGAAACTTTTGCAAGGATCATCACCAATGCAGTTTTGACATTTCCTCTCGCCATTTCCAGATACTTTGCGGCTTCTTCGTAGGAAACACCAGTGATAATCATTACAATTCTTTTTGATCTTTCAACTAATTTTTGGTTTGTCATTTGCAAATCTATCATCATATTCTCGTAAACTTTTCCAATTCGAATCATCGCTGTGGTTGAGATCATATTCAATATTAGTTTTTGAGTAGTCCCACTTTTCATTCTGGTTGAACCCATAATAACTTCAGGACCAACTTCTGGACAAATTGCAACATCGACTTCTTTGATATTAAATTCTTGTCTTGGATTAGATGTAATAAAAACGGTCTTTGCACCTAATTCCTTCGCTTTTTTAATAGCACCGACGACATAAGGAGTTCTTCTGCTGGCTGCAATTCCAACTACCGTATCCTTTGAAGTTACATTTGCTTTTAAGACGTCGTTAGCTCCATTTTCTTCTTTGTCTTCAGCACCTTCCTGAGCAACGAACATTGCTTCTCTACCGCCTGCAATAAATCCTTGAACCATTTCTGGTGGAGTGCCAAAAGTTGGTGGACATTCTGCAGCATCAACCACACCTAATCTTCCACTTGTTCCAGCACCAAAATATAATAACCTTCCCCCTTTTTTGAATGATTCTACAACAAATTCTACAGCCTGTGCTATGTAGGGAATCTCTTTTTCAACTGCAAAAGGTACTTTTTTATCCTCATCGTTTATGATTTTAAGTATTTCTAAAGTTGACTTAGAATCAATGTCCATGCTGTTTGGATTTCTTTGTTCCGTTAAAAGATTTTTAATTTCATCGAATACTTTTTTATTTGATTCCATGTATCCTCTCCACAATTACTGCAAATTTTTGGTTAATGTTGTTAACATTTTCTGGAAGATAATTTAAAGGTATTTTTTGAATTGCAATATAATTAAATCTTTTTTTTGCAGTTTCAATTTCATTATCAAGCTCAATACCGCCTTTCATGACGGCTAATCTGGATTTCTTATTTTTTAAGATAGGAATAGAATACTCAATAAGTGTTTTCAGGTCTGCAGTAGCTCTTGAAATGATTAATTCAAACATGTTTTTGTATTTATTTTGAAAAATTTTGTCTTCGGCTCTTGTCCAAATTAGTTCAACATTATTCAATCCAATTTTTTGGACAATATTTTCAACCGCCCTTATCTTTTTTGAAATAGAATCAATCAGTGTGATGCGACTTTTTGGATTTACAATAGCGAATGGAATACCAGGCAAACCACCACCTGTTCCAATGTCCAAACATCTTTGTTCAAAGCCTTCGAACAATGTTGAAAATTTTAAACATGGAATTATGTGTCTTTCAGTAATTTTTTCTTCGTCTTTTCTTGAAATTAAATTGATTGCTTTGTTCTTTATTAGCAGTTCATTGATGTACTTTTTGACTAATTCTATTTGTGGCTTTGATAATTTAACGGAATTTATTTCCAGTAAATATTCTAAATTTTCCACCAATTTTCACGTGAAAATTTTTATTTTAAATGAACCAGAAGAATGGATAAATCTGTGACTCGAATTCCAGAAATGCGACTGGCTTGCCCTAATGAGACGGGTCTAATTCTTTCAAGTTTTTCCCTACTTTCCATAGAAAGTGATTTAATTTTGGAGTAATCGAAGTTTTTGGGTATCAGAATATTTTCGTTCTCTAGGAATTTTTGAATTTCCTCATTTTGTCTCTTAATATAACCTTCGTATTTCAATTCAATTTCTGCTTGAAAGATTGCTTCTTTTTGAAGTTTTTTGTTTTCTAAGTATGGGTAATTTGAGATATCTAATAAGTCTTTAAGTTTTATTTCGTTTCTTTTAACTAATTTGGATATAGATTCATTTTGATCAATTTCTGTTGAGTTATATTTTCTTAATAGTTCATTTACCTGCTCAGGTTTTAAGTATGTGCTCGAGCTCCAACTAATTATTATTTGTATTTCATTTTCTTTATCCTCAACAAATTTATAAGCCCACGCAGGTATAATACCGAATTGGTATCCATATTTCATCAATCTTCTATCTGCATTATCCTGTCTAAGATTTAATCGATACTCAGCTCGAGAAGTAAACATTCTATATGGTTCGTCTGTACCTTTATTTACAAGATCATCTATTAAAACTCCGATGTAAGCTTCTGATCTTTTTAAAATTAATGGATCTTCGTGCATTATTTTGAGTGCCGCATTAATTCCAGCCACTATACCCTGGGCTGCTGCTTCTTCGTACCCTGAAGTTCCATTAATTTGTCCGGCAAAATATAGTCCTTCTACAAGTTTTGTTTCTAAAGTTAGTTCAATTTGATAAGGTGGAAAGAAGTCATACTCAACTGCATAACCAGGTCGAATCATTTCTGCTTTTTCTAAACCAGGAACTGTTCTGATTGCTCTTAATTGAATTTCTGCAGGTAAACTTGATGAAAATCCATTTACATAGATTACATCAGTATTTAATCCATCTGGTTCTAAGAATAAATGATGTCTCTCTTTATCGCTAAAACGATAAATTTTATCTTCGATTGATGGACAATATCTGGGACCCACTCCTTTTATAATTCCTGTGAACAGAGGTGAATCAACAAATCCTTCCCGAAGTATATCATGCGTTTTTTGATTTGTGTAGGTAATATAGCAAGAAACTTGCGGTAAATAATAGTTTTCTGTGAGATAAGAAAAGAATTGTGGTTCATCATCTCCTTTTTGTTCTTCCATTACGGAAAAATCTATTGTCTTTTTATCAAGCCTTGGAGGAGTGCCTGTTTTAAGTCTCCCACTTACAAACCCAATTTCCTGAAGCATTTCAGTTAAACCAGTTACTTTTGGTTCTCCATATCGCCCACCTTCGGTTTGTACTCTTCCAGTAAACATTTTACCATTTAAAAATGTACCTGCAGCAATGATGACAGCTTTGGAATAAATTTTTATACCATTTAATTCAATACCCCGAACTTTGCGATTGTTAATTAAAATTTTCGTGACTATTCCTTCCAGGATTTCTAGGTTTGTAATCTGAGAAAGAACCTCGAGTGCAACGACAGAATACAAGTCCCGATCATTTTGAGTCCTTGGAGACCAGACAGCTGGTCCTTTTGATTTATTAAGCATTTTGAATTGAATTCCTGTTCTATCCGCAAGTTGACCAATGAGTCCCCCAAGCGCATCAATCTCGCGTACTAAATGACCTTTTGAGGTACCTCCAATAGCTGGATTACAGGACATTCTTCCAATGGCTTTTTTGTCCATGGTTATCAATGCAACCTGAAGTCCCATATTGGCAGCAATTGCGGATGCTTCAATTCCAGCGTGGCCACCACCTATAACAATAATATCATATCTTTCTTTCATTTTAGCCTCAAAATTTTCACGTGAAAATTACTTTATTTACCAATACAAAATTTTGAAAAGATTGAATTCAATATTTCTTCTGAAGTTATTTCCCCGGTTAATTCTTTCATTGAATCTGCTGCTTTTCTTAAATCCACTGCAACAAATTCATTAGATTTATTTTCTTTCAAACTTTCAACAGCATTTATTAAAGCTTCTTTTGCTGATTTAAGTGAATTAAAGTGTCGAATGTTAGCAATTACAGCTACATCTTCAGAATAAAAATGAGATGATTTAATAAAATTTTTAAATTCATTAAATAATGAATCTATTCCAGAGCCTGTCTTAGCGGAAATAGGAATAAATTCAGCATCCTGTTTAACAATATCATGCTTATCAAGTAAATCGATTTTATTGAATACTTTAATCACTTTTTTATTTAATGCATTTATTCCAAAATCGGTTAACTTTTCATTTACATTGTCAAATTCAACAATGTGGATGATGATATCTGCTTTATCGACAAGTTGAAGTGCTCTTCGAATTCCCTCTTCCTCAATAACATCTGTTGAAAAACGTAATCCAGCTGTATCAAAAAATCTAAACAATGTTCCATCGATAAAAATCTCTTCCTTAATTACATCTCTTGTTGTTCCAGGTATTTCGCTGACAATTGCTCTTTCATCATTAAGAATTTTATTTAATAAACTGGATTTACCAGCATTGGGTCGACCAATTATTAATACATTAATTCCTTCATAAATCATCTTGCCTGTTTGGAAGGTGGATAATAATTTATCAATTAACAAGATAATATTTTCGACTTTTTCGATTAAATTAGTTTTGTCTACAAATTCAATGTCTTCTTCCACAAAATCTAATTCAAGTTCAATTAGTCCAAGTATTTCGACCAGGTAATCTTTAATTTCCTTGATCTTATCGGATAAAATTCCGTCTAATTGTTTTCGAGCGCTTTGGACAGCAATGTCCGATCTTGATTGAATAATTTCGGACACTGCTTCAGCTTGCAAAAGATCAATTTTCCCATTTAAGAAAGCGCGTTTTGTAAACTCACCAGGTTCAGCAAGCCTTGCACCATTTTGAATTAACAATTCAAAAATTTTCTTTGAGATAAGAAAGTTACCATGATGCGAAATCTCTATTGAATCTTCGCCAGTGTATGAATATGGCTTCCGAAAAACGGATATCAAGACATCATCAATGTTATTTACAAGTCGACCATAATAAATTCGATGAGATGGAGAATCAGAGATCTTTTTTTTACCAACAAAAATTTTATCCCCAATCTCGAGTGCTTTCGGTCCACTGACTCGAATAATTGATACTGCTCCAATTCCATAAGCAGTTATAGTTGCACAAATTGTATCTTCATTTCGAAACATGGATCATTCAAAATTAAATAATATTCAAACTTTTGACATCTCAGGTTTTTACTTTAAATTGTAAAGCTTAGATTCAACAAAAATAGTAATAGAAAAATTCAATAATATAAATAATGCTTTTATAGAACAATGCAAAGTGGAGAAGTGTATTTTATCAAAGTAGATGATATTACTGTTAGTAGTTCGATTATAGAAGAGTATTTCAAGTGTGATCTTGTTAAGTGCAAAGGTTCCTGTTGCACCATAGAACATGCATTAGGTGCCCCAATCACTTTTGAAGAATCAAATATTCTTGAAGAAATCAAAGAAAAACTTTACAAATATCTATCTGAAAAAAATGTAGAATTTTTAAAAAAGTATGGTTCTTTTGAAGTTCATAAAGGTTTATATCATACAAGAACATTGGATGAAAAAGAATGTATTTTTGTTTATTTCGAAAATGACATTGCAAAATGTGCGATTGAGAAAGCATATCTGAACGGCGAAATTACATTTAGAAAACCAATCTCCTGTCACCTTTTTCCAATTCGCAAAATAAATTTTGGTCAGGATGTCTTGAGAGCTGAGTTCATATCAATTTGCGAATCTGCATTACAGAACGGTCTTGATTCGAAAACACCTGTTTATGAATTTTGTAAAGATTCTTTAATCAGATTGTATGGAAAAAAATGGTATGACAAATTAATCAAGGTAATCAATAAATTGAAAAGATGAGTTATGTTAACATTAAATCAAAAATTATCTCAGCAGCTTGCGCTGCTTCCTCAGCAAATATTATATCAAAAACTTCTTCAATTAAATAATCTTTCGCTTGAACAAAAGATAAG
Organism: uncultured Ignavibacteriaceae bacterium; assembly: GCA_964527925.1. Classification (GTDB taxonomy): domain Bacteria; phylum Bacteroidota; class Ignavibacteria; order Ch128b; family Ch128b; genus Ch128b. Next base: position 68,212 of record CAZGQO010000006.1, on the reverse strand, counting down.
AGAAGAATTAGATCTTAATCCAGTTCTTGAAGAAGTTCCGGTAGATGAAATTACAATGACTCAGCAAAATGATGATATCAAACAAAACGAAGATAGTTTAGTTACTGATTCGGAAGAGTCTTATCAAGAAATTGAAACTTTCACTATTGAAGATTTCATGAATGACAATCCAGAAGCTTACTCTCCTGATTATCAGGCAGATGAAATTGAAGAAACAGAAATCCCGACACCGGATAGACTTAGTTTAACAGAAAAATTATTATCTCAGCTTAGATTATTGAATTTATCACCTGAGTTATTCCGATTAGGCGAGGAAATAATAGGCAATATTGACGATGATGGATATTTGACGGTAGAACTGAAAGATATCTTAAAGGATCTTGAATTATTTGAAAATATTAAAGTCTCAGAAGAAGATGCTGAAAGAATATTAAAGCAAATTCAACATTTTGAACCATTGGGCATTGCTTCTAGAAATCTTCAAGAATGTTTGTTGATTCAACTGGAAGAAAGAGATATTAATCCGAAATTAAAAAACATATGCAAAAAAATTCTAACAAACCACTTTGATGATTTTACATCAAAAAGATTTGAAGCAATGCAGCAAAAGTTAAACTTATCCAGAGAAGAACTAAAAGAAGCATTAAATGTTATTCAACATTTAAATCCCAAGCCAGGTGAAGGAAGTCTTACGAATGTTGAAATGCAACAAATCAATCCAGATTTAATAGTAGAAAAGATTGATAACAAGTTTGTAGTTTATCTCAACGATAAAAACATTCCGCAATTGCGAATCAATCCAGAGTATGAAATGATTGTCAAGAAACGAATGAAAAAGATTAAAGCCGGCGATGAAAAGGAAATCAGGAAATTTATTAAAGAAAAAATTGATGCTGCAAGATGGTTTATCGATGCCATTAACCAGAGAAAAATTACATTGTTGAGAGTAATGAATTTAATTGTCGAAAAGCAAAGAGACTTTTTTGAGTATGGTGAAAAGCATTTCAAGCCAATGATCTACAAAGATATTGCAGAAGCACTTAATCTGGATATTTCAACAATTAGTCGAGTAGTTAATGGGAAATATGTTCAATCTCCAGTTGGAATTCATGAATTAAAATACTTTTTCTCCGAAGGTTTAGCCACTGATAATGGAGAAGAAATTTCCAACAAGAATGTTAAGATTAGAATCAAAGAAATTATTGAGAGCGAAAATAAGAAGAAACCCTATTCAGATGATGAAATTGCAAAGATCTTAAACAATGAAGGTATAAAAATAGCCCGAAGAACAGTTGCAAAGTATCGTGAACAGCTTGGGATACCAGTTGCTAAGCTGCGTCGGGAAATTTAATTATTATGAATATTTTTTATGATGTTTTATTAATAGTTTTTTATTTCACTTTGTTTGCCGTTATACATTCTTTTCTTGCAGGTTTACCAATTAAAAAATTTATTAGAAAAAAGTTTGGGAATAAAATCGCTTTCTATAGATTTTTTTACAATATATTCAGCATCTTAACTTTTCTGTTGTTATTGTACTTTTCACCAAAACCACATCAATTAGTTTATGAATTATCATATCCTTTTGATTTGATTGTTGTTGGACTACAAATACCAGCTATATTTGGTTTTTTATGGACTATAAGATATGTGGATGTAATGGACTTTATTGGAATAAGGCAAATAATACTATATCTACAAGGAAAATATAGTTATGAACTTGATGAGAAAAGTAATCTTATCACTGCAGGACCTTTTAAGTTTGTTCGACATCCAATTTACTTTTTTACGATTTTGATTTTGGTATTACGGCCTTACATGACGGTTTTTTATTTTACTATTACAATTTGTTTTATTCTTTACTTTTATATCGGTTCAATTTTTGAAGAGAAGAAATTGGAAAAAATCTACGCGGAAGAGTACAGTAATTACAAAAATTCCGTCTCAAGAATCTTTCCAATGAAATGGTTAGTTAAACGTTTAAGATGAAAAAACAAATAATTTTATTCCTAATTATTACCATAATTTTTAGTTACTTTTCTTATGCTCAAAGTAAAGATTCAATATTAGTTGACTTGGGCAACAAGCAAATTACTGTTGATGAATTTGTTACAAGATTTGAATTTACTCCCTGGCCAAGAAGAAATATCAGATTTATTGATGATGAACTAAAATTTGAATTTTTAAAAACTTTAATTGCAGAAAAACTTTTGTCAATCTTTGGTGAGGAAATAAAGATAGATACCTCGTTTGATTTGAGTGAAGCTTATAAAAATCTTGAGAAAATGATTGTTCGAGATGCATTGTATCGGCAGGAGATATTGAGTAAAGTTTCAATTGATAAAGATGAACTTAATAATGCAATTGCTCGGAGTCAGATAACATTATTTGTTAGATATCTCTTCAGTCAGGATTCTGCGGAAATAAAAAATCTTTATGAACAACTCAAAAAAGGAATTCCATTTGATACTTTATACAATCAACAAATCAATAGTGGATATGAAAATTACCCAATGGAAGTTACCTATGGTACTTTGATTGAAGAAGCAGAAAATAGAATTTATCGAACAGAGCCAAAATCTTTTACCCCCCCTGTTAAAGCAAATCTTGGTTACTACATTTTTTATGTTGATAGTTCCAGAATGGCAATAAATCTCGGTCCAAAAGAATTTAATGAATCAATACGTAGAGCAGAAAAAATATTAAAACAGAGAATAGAAGAAAAACTATATCAGGAATATTTTAAAAAATTCTTCTCAAAAAAAAGAGGTGAAGCCGATGGAGAAGTTTTCTGGATGCTGGTGAATCAAATTGCAAATCGTTTTAAATACAAGATGGAAAATCAACAACCAGTAAGAGGAAATCAATACATTATTGATCCGGACGATGTAAGGGAAATAGAAAAAAATCTGGGTGATAAAAAAGACTTAGTGCTTGTAAAATTAGAAAATGGAAATGCGTCTATTAAAGAGTTTTTAAGATCTATTCTTTTCAAGGGATTTATGCTAACCGATTCTTCCACAAATTATGTTGCTGCAAGACTTAATAATGCAATTAAAACATTTTTAGAAGATGAATATCTCGCTGAAGAAGGTTACAGGCAGGGCTTACACTATAAACCTGAAGTTAGAAAAGATATTGAAATGTGGAAGGATTTTTATTATGCAAATTGGTATACATTGACTATAAAAAACCAAATTGAGATTTCTGAAAAAGAAATTGAAGTTTACATTAAGAATCGTTCTATTAAATCAGAAGAAGTTGTACTGGTAAATATTCAAGAAATACTTGTTGATAGCTTGGACAAAGTAGAATTCATTCTAAACAAACTGAAAGATGGTGAAGATTTTGGCGAACTGGCAAAAAAATATTCATTAAGAAAATGGGCGGCAGAAAAAAATGGTGAATTCGGTTTTTTCCCAACATCAATGTATGGTGAAATAGGAAAAACTGCAGAACGAATGAATGTCGGTGAAATTTTTGCACCAATAGAAACTGAGAATGGTTTTTCTATAATCAAACTACTGGATAAAAAAATTGAACGACCCGATTCAATGAAGACTGAAGATTTTGAAGTACTTAAAGATAAAATCAGAAATGAACTGAAACAGAAAAAATTTGATTCTGAAAGAGATAAGCTTGTCGCAAATCTTGCCCAGAAATATGTTCGAAAAATTAATTATGATTTGTTAAGTTCCATAAAGGTTAATCAATTAAATATGTTCGTTTATCGATACATGGGATTTGGTGGTAAAATGACAGCTGTACCAATTATTTCTCCATATACTTCATGGTACGAAGAATGGAAAAAAATTAATAAAAGTTTACCTTAGGAGTAATTATGGAAAGACTTAGATCAACTACAATTCTTGGAATAATTCATAATGGCAAAGCTGTTATGGGAGGAGATGGACAGGTCACATTAGGACAAACCATTCTTAAACATAACGCAAAAAAGATTAGAAAACTTTATAATGATTCTGTTCTTGCTGGATTTGCTGGTGCATCCGCTGATGCTTTCGCATTACTGGAAAGGTTTGAACAAAAATTAGAACAATACAAAGGAAATCTCTATCGTTCTGCAATTGAACTTGCAAAGGATTGGAGAACAGATAGATATTTAAGAAGATTAGAAGCAATGCTGGCAGTTGTTTCAAAAGAGAATGCTTTAATAATTTCTGGCAATGGTGATGTAATTGTACCTGAAGATAATATAGTTTCGATTGGTTCTGGCGGAAACTATGCACTTGCAGCCGCTAAAATGTTAATCAAGCATAGCGACTTATCTGCTAAAGAAATTGTTCAAGAATCGTTGAAAACAGCAGCAGAAATTTGTATCTACACTAATAATAAAATCATCATCGAGGAGTTGTAGTTATATGAGAAACAAAAAATCAAAAGAAAAGGAATTTGTGGTGAAGAGTTTGACTCCATCGGAAATTGTAGAAGAACTAAACAAATACATAGTTGGTCAGGAAGCAGCTAAGAAAGCAGTCGCTATTGCTTTACGAAATAGATGGAGAAGACAGCAAGTTAAAGAAAATCTACGTGAAGAAATTCTTCCAAACAACATAATCTTAATTGGTCCAACTGGTGTTGGCAAAACAGAAATTGCAAGACGGCTTGCCAAACTTGCAAATGCACCATTCTTAAAAGTTGAAGCATCGAAATATACTGAAGTTGGTTATGTTGGAAGAGATGTTGAATCCATGATTCGGGAGGTTACTGATATTGCTGTAAACATGGTCAAATCCGAACGAATGGAAGAAGTGAGAGAGAAAGCTCAAAAACTTGCTGATGAAAAAATTCTTGATATCATTCTTGAGCCGGAACGAAAACCAATTCGTGAATCAATTGCCGTTGTTTCTTTCTCTTCAGATCAAATTGAAAGTGAACAACCAAAAAAAATAGCGAGGGATTTTTATCGAGAAAAACTTTTAAAAGGTGAACTTGATGATAAAATTATTGAATTTGATGCACCTGCGGATGTTGGTGGACCTGTAATGCAAATTTTGGGTCCTTTTGGTCCTGATGATTTAGGAATCAATCTTCAAGAAATGATTGGAAATATTCTTCCTAAAAAGACAAAAAAGAAAAAGATGACAGTTAGAGAAGCCAGACAATATTTCAGAGAAGAAGAGTCAAAAAAATTAATCGATATGGATGCAATCATTAAAGAAGCGATTTTCCGCGTTGAAAATCTTGGAATAATTTTCATTGATGAAATTGATAAAATTGCTGGTCCACCTTCAAAGACAGGCCCTGATGTTTCTCGTGAAGGTGTTCAAAGAGATTTGTTACCAATTGTTGAAGGTTCAACAGTCAATACAAAATATGGTCCGGTAAAAAGTGATCATATTTTGTTTATTGCTTCAGGGGCTTTTCATGTCTCTAAGCCTTCTGATTTAATTCCTGAATTACAGGGAAGATTTCCAATTAGAGTTGAGTTGCATAGTTTGACAGAAGAAGATTTTGTAAAAATTTTAACTCTGCCAGAGAATGCTTTGATCAAGCAATATTCAGCTCTTTTAAGAAGTGAAGGTGTTGAGATAGAATTTGAGGAAGAGGCAATTCGTGCAATTGCTAAAACAGCAGCAGAAGTAAATGAACAGGTTGAAAACATTGGAGCTCGAAGGTTGCATACAATTCTCACAACATTGCTGGAAGATATTTTATACGGTGTCCCTGATAAAATAAAAGAGAAGAAAATCACCATTACGAAAGAGATGGTTGATCAAAAGCTCGATACAATTGTGAAGAATCGTGATTTGAGCAAATACATATTGTAAATATGTTGTATTATTTTCTTTAAGATTTTTTTGATCTGCCTTTGAATGATCAAAATGTTTAATTGAGTTTTCTGAGTACAAATTTTTCAGTAAGAATTCTTAAAAAGTTTTTAGAGAAGTTTATTAAACATCGAATAATATTTGTTGAATTACGTTGAAAAAAGTTGCACTGAAAAATTAGTCATTGGTAAATCTAAAAATTAAAAATGTTGCTAACTAACTTTTCAATGCAACCAATTTTGAAGTTCAAAAATTAATCAAAATTTACCTTCAATTTTAAACCACCACTCAGGAAGATTTATAAAGGGTTTTAACTCTGGATTAAATAAAAAACTAACGCTTATGTTATTTGAAGCTGCAAAAGACAGATTGGCAATCAGATCTGTTTTTTCACGTGTTAGTTTAGTTCGAGGGAGAAGATATCTTTCAATGAAGTTTTGTGTGATTTTTGTTGAGTCATTTTCAGTTCTAATGCGTTTTCTGAAAAAGGCTTCTGTAGACTCGTCAACCCGAGTGCCAGCAGAAATTTGATTGATTAAAATCATAAAACTTATTTTTTCAGATACAATAAAATTAATTATGACTGGTATTTGATAAGAAAAATCAACCGATTCGTAATGCCATTTCAATTCTTTATCTTCATATACTCTTAAAAATGTCGAATAAGATTGGTTATTGGGATTATCGGAAATAGAGTTATAATAAGATTTGGATTCATAAACTACAGGTTCAATGGAATTTACTTTGTATCTATTTTTAGAATATGCCAGACCAAGAGTTAACTTAATTCGAGGAGAGATATCAATCTTTGATCCAACGAAACCGCCATAATTATTTTTATTCTTTTTACCTGAACCAGTTCTAAGATCGGTTAAGTTATAACCTGAACGAGTTAAATAAAAATATTGCTGGTTGTTATTATAGTCAGGAAATTTCCAGTAATAGTAGGAAGAATCTAATATTGTTGAAGCGTTACTAAAATCAATATCCCCTTTTTGATAAGTGAAATAACCAATGAGTTGTAAATGCGGATTTATGTTTTTTTCAACCGATACATTAAAATAATATACTTTCCCATTATTATTCCATTTTTGATCACTCGTTCTTTGATAAGATGAAAGATTCCATGTTGTTGAAACATCGAAAATGTTGTATTGATAATAATATGTCGATTTATCATTATAAAATTGTTCGGCTTTCCCTTTTAAGTAACCGATTTTAATCCCGGCAAGTAACTCATCAGGGAAATTGTAAATCAATCCAGCTGAAAAGTCATCGTGATGATAATTTCTTGAACGATTAAGTGAGTTTAAATTATTTGAGATTATATTATCAATATTACCAAATTCATCATTGTAACTATTCACAAATCCACCTTCTCTAATATGATCAATTCCACTATAGGACATTCCAATAGATAACTTCTCATCAATTTTATAACCTGCGAAAAGTGAATAAATATTTGCAGATGTTGTCATCTCATCTTTTCCAGAATATCTATCTACAACTGGAAAACCTTCTTCAAAACCAATTTTATTACCAAAAGGATCCATTCCATAGCGAGGATAATAAAGCCAGTAAGGCGATGAGTAAAATTTTTCAGATTTGTTGATTCGCTGAAATGTCCCACCCAGGTAAAAATTTGGCAGAGTTGATTTAAGTGGATTTGTAATTAATCCGAAAGAAAATTTTGGTTGAGGTTCTTTTCTTGTCTCAGATATAAAAATTGGAGGTGGATAAATTAAATCAGTTATTTGTTTTTCCACATATAATGGAAGAGGGTAATCATATATCTCGGGATAAAATTCAGATTCTGTTCTGTAATCCAGGTAAAAAATTAAATTATTCGAATTTTTTGTTATGAAAGCAGGATTGATCTGAATATTAAGAAAGGGATGATAAATTAAGATAGGAGTAATTTCTTTAAAGTTTTTCAATCCAAACGGATTTAAGTAAACGCTTTTGAAAAAGTAATCAGATGTCTCGAAATTTTGTTCGGTGCTTCTTTCACCAAAATATTGGGAAAAGAGAAGGGATGGAATTAAAACGAGGGACAAAAATAACTGTCTCATGTTTAATCTCCTTATTAATTAATTAAAACGGTAGAGATTTTTATATCAAAATCCCTCGTAATTTTAATTAATGATATAACTACATTTAACCAAAGTCAACAAAGTCGGTTGAACTTAATTGGATCATGCATAATTGAAGTTGCATGGATAAGTATTATTAATTTTTTATATTGCAATGGTTAGGTCATCGTTATGTATAACAAGAATTAAGCGGAGGAAAAATGCTAAAAAAAATCTCTTATATTTTGTTCGCCATTTTATTTTTATTCACATTAAATCTTTTTTCACAGGAAGAATGTGAAGATGAAACCAATACAAATATACCTGCACTTGCAGAGTTCCACGAGATAATTTATCCAATCTGGCATACCGCATATCCTTCAAAAGATATTGAGGCATTAAAAAGTTATGTTCAGGAAGTAAATGAGAAAGCAGAAAAAATCTATAAAGTTAAATTGCCCGGAATATTGAGAGAGAAAGAGGCAAAATGGGAAAAGGGCGTTGAAGAATTTAAAAATTCGGTTCTGCTTTATAACAAAGCTGCTGAAAGTGGTTCGGATCAGGAACTATTAGATGCAGCAGAATTATTGCATGCTAAATATGAAGAACTTGTTAGAATTATCAAACCAGTTGTAAAGGAAGTAGATGAATTTCATAAAGTCTTGTATGTTATCTATCACAAATATTTACCTGATAAGAAGTGGGCTGAGATTAGAAAAGAATGCAACACACTAAAAGAAAAGGCACAGAAAGTTCTTGAAGCAAAACTGCCGAAAAAACTTGAATCAAAAAAAGATGAATATCAAAAACTTGCTTTAGATCTTCAGAAAGCTGTAAACGAATTATGCAAAGCTAAAGATAAAGACATGGAAAAAGCTGTTGAGAATATGCATTCAAAATATGAGAAGCTTCAGGAATTATTTGAATAGAGTTTGAATCTCTAAGGCATAATAATCGAAGAGCCCTGAGATTATATATTGTAATTTCAGGGCTTTTTTGTTTAAAAAACTTGTCTGGAATGAAAATTTAGAGCTGGTAGTTTATTTAATTTATTTTTTGAAGATCAATTTTGAAAAGCATAATTATTTATCTAAATTATTTTTGATTGTAGGTACTTTCATAGTTAATGGAGTGAAAATCTTTTTATAAGATTCTATGAAGGGCATCTACAAGTTGTTTTTTATAAGGATCTTTGTTCTATGTCCAAAAAATTGTTCGTTGGGAGTCTTCCTTTTTCAACAACTAATGAGGAACTCCAGAAAATGTTCGAACCCTACGGTGAAGTAACCTCAGCCGTAGTTATTCGGGATAAGCAAACCCGTCGTTCTAAGGGTTATGGCTTCGTGGAAATGACTTCCGATGATGCTGCAAATGAAGCTCTTGAAGCTTTGAATGGCAGTGAAGTAAAAGGAAGAAAAATCGTTGTTAGCGAAGCTCGAGGCTCACAAAATAAATAAGCCTAAAATTTCTTTTTGACAAATCTTATTTAGAGAACTCATCATCTTACGATGATGAGTTCTTTATAGTTAATTTTTTTAATCGATGGGGATTTCATTGTTAAAGTGTGTTTAAAATAAAATAATCTCTTCTTACACACTTTCTTATAATTATTCAATTCAAATTAAATCCTGAATTATTTATTCATAAATGAATTTTTATATAGTTTTTAATGTGAAGCGTAAAAAGTTATCTGAAAGATAATAGTTTAAAATTTTTGAAATCGATTTTTTCGAAGATAGTCTATTAATCTTTAATATATCTGTTAGTGTTAGATATAATTCATTAAAAGTATCTTCAAATAAAGAAATTTTTCATATTTGACTATTAAAAAACATGATACCCCTAATTTAAATTTTCTCTAAAATTTAAGAAAATGAAATAGTTGCAATTATTTATCAAACATAAGAAGCTGATAAAAAAATAAATTATTTATGTGATTATAAATTTATTATCAATTGCTTGGAGTTAATTGAATTAACATTTGGAGTTTATATTAAAATAAAGAGGTGCGATTGAACGCACCTTTAGATTAAAATATTTTATGAACCTGCTCTATTTTGTCAGTATGAATTTCTTTATTCCTAGATATGAACCAGATCTCATTTCATAGAAATAGATTCCAGAGCTTAATCCACATTTGTTTGCATCAAATACTAATTCGTAATTACCTGATTCCTTCATTTCATTGAGGAGTGTAGTAATTTCTCTCCCCAGTACATCGTAAATTTTAATTGTAACCAGTCCAGATTCTTTCAATGAGTATTTAATCTTTGTGACTGGATTAAACGGATTTGGATAATTCTGATATAATTCAGTTTTATCAGGAATGTTCAAAATTTTTACTTTGAATATAGTAATATTCTTATCATCGATGACTAATTCTTTTTCCGAATCTAAAATATGCTGTCTTCCATCAGGTAATTCAATTAAAACATTTGATTTATTAGTTGTAATGTGAAGTGGATAATGAGCGCCTTGTATCCTCACATAGTTTTCCTGATTTAAACTTTCAATAAATCTATTAGAAAAGAATCTAACATCAAATATTTCTGATGGAGGCAAAGGAGGAAGTTGAGTAAGTTCACTTAAGTTATTTTCGATTAGATAAAGTTTGCTGATTTTATTTGCATTATCTTCAATAATTAACTGAAGAGAGTTTTCAATGAGTTTTTCAAGGGATTGATTATTCAAAATCACCTCTTTTTTTAATTGTGGAAAGATAATTTTTCCATTTTCTGAAATTTTGATCCAGTAACCTTTCCCTTTTTGAATAGAATTTGATGGGAAATAACCGTTCTGATAACCAAAGAAGAACGATTGTAAAATGTTGGGTGGATTTGTTGTTAAGCTGCTGACATCGACATCAGTATCAAATCCTCCAATTATATTCCAACCCTGCTTCACATTCACAAATTTTGTTTCTACAGGTAACCCACAAATTGTTATTTGTTGAGATGCCGGGAATTTCAACCAGTAACCAGAACCATTACTCAATGTATCAAATGAAATGTATCCCAGCGATTGATCAAAACCAAAAGCAGATGATATTGCATTCGGGAAAAGTCCTATCTTCGACATATCGTTTTTCGATACAGGCACGGAAACTAAATTCCATTGTTGATTAACATCAAAACTCACACATAATTCACTACGAATAGTGAAAATATCATTTGAGAAATCAAACACATTTGGATTTTCAACAGATGAGATTTTTATTCTGCATTGATTTGAAGGTGAACCACTTACTATCCATTCATAACCACCGCTTTGAGCTGGTGTGCTTGCTGCTATAGTTGTCCAATCTCCACCATTGTTAGTTGAAAGTTCTATCTTAACATTTGTGATATTATTACTTGCCCATGTAATTTGTTTGTGCTGACCGATGTACCAAATTTCACCGCCATTAGGTGAAGTAACTTGGATGGATGAAACGATTGCATTCAATCCACCAGAAACAAGAGCAACATTTCCAAGATTTGAACCAACTGCAATTTCATAAGAACCATTGTTATCTATATCTGGTAGGAATGCAACTTCTCTCGCCTGTGTTGAACCACCGAACGAATAAAGTGCCAAATCTGCACCATTGCTGCCGTTTACAATTAAAGCACCCTGACTTTGCACAGCGAAAACAACATCATCTGAACCATCACCATTCAAATCTGGAACAACATCAACACCCATTGTATTCCCTGTTGATTTATACCATAATTGTTCACCCATTGCGCCATTAACACAAGCAGCACCACCAGCCAGAATTGAAATGACAACTTCATTTACTCCGTCACCAGTTACATCACGAAGGATTTTCATTTGAGTTGGTGCACCACCACCAGTAGAGTATGACCAGAGAACCGTTCCAGTTGTGCCTTTCAAACGATATACAGGTCCCCAGAAATAACCTGCAATTACATCAGGCTTTTGACCTGGAACAGGAAAAACCAGAACTTCTTTTGCTCCGCTAGTTCCAAAGGCAACCGGGAAACTCCAGATTGGATAACCATTCAATCCACTTAGAGCGATGAATTGATAAATCGGCTCACCAACAGTTGCAACAACATCGGGAATATTGTCATTGTTAATATCTGAGATTGCAGTGACTCCATGAGTAAATCCACCAACAAAACTTTGCCAGATAATTTGACCATTCGTTCCATTGAAAAGATAAACTGATCTTCTTCCTGCAACTCCACCAGTTTGTGATGCACTTGCAGCAGCCAGAACATCAGGCACACCATCTCCATTAAAATCTGTACTTGCATCAACACCAGTTATATCTCCAAGAGCAAAGCTATCGGGATGGTCTGTTCCAAATCTCCACAACAATTGCCCAGTTTTTCCATTTAATGCATAAACCGATTCATTTCCACCGCCAGTTCCAATTACAACATCCTGATAACCATCACCATTCAAATCACTTGCAATTGAAAGAGCTTTTTGATAAGAATAATCACCTGCTGTTCCAATTGAACCTGCGCTTGAATTAGAGATGTAAGTATTAAATGACCACAGTGTATCGTTGCTTCCAGATGAGTTTCCATTAAGTGCAACAGTCCAGTAATTTTCAGTGCAAACTATCAAATCAGGTTTTCCGTCGCCAGTTATATCATTTATTGCTCTTACTCCTTTAACAGTTCGAAATGTATTTGATATTGGATGATTGGGAATGTTGTAAGACCAGATTGCTTGACCAAGCGGAAGCTCTTGAGTTTCTGAGTAACCTGAAAGATAAACTTTTGCTTCTGGTGCATTGGTTGAATTGTTGATGATTTTCAATGTATCGTAAAACATCCCAGATGAAAGTGGTTTGAACCAGACACGAACATTTTTATGACTGTTTCCAGGAATTGTTGTTGGGAATATATCAGGTTCAAGGTAGAAATTTTGAGTTAATGTTGACCATGAAGTTATCTGAAGCGGTTGAGAACTCAGATTTTCGATTTTCAAATATTTAAAGAATGTGCTGCCGACTCTCCTTGAACCAAAATCAATAATGGCTGGCAGATTTATTACACCTGATTCGAACAATCCTGTACCAGCAAGTGAAATGACCTGAGCTGGTCGTGAAATATCATTGTGATAAATATAGAAATTTGCTGAATCTCTTCCGTAATTTACTGGAGTGAATGTTAATTGAAAGTTTAGTGATTGATTAGGTAAAATTGTTACAGGCGGAGTGAGATTTGTTGAGAAATTTTGTGAGAGGAAAAATCTTACGCTGTCAATTCTCAAATTATCTGTTCCTTGATTTTGAATTGTAGCTGTCACCTGTCTAGATGAACCAATCAAAACATTTCCAAAATCAAAATATTTTGTTGGAACATAAATTAAGGGTGTCCCACCACCAATTGAATATTTGAAAATTTTTCTTCCAGAACTTGCACCAACTGGTTCAGCTAATAAGTACAAATACTTTCCATCCCATGCGAGTCCTCGAGGATTTTGTCTTTGACCTGGAACTTCAGGAACATGGAAGGAAAACAATACTTGTTTTGTGATTTTATTGACGGCATAAATTTTCTCATCATCTCCATCAAATCCATCCATCACATAAAAAATTGTATCACCTTTAACAGCTATTCCCTGTGGTTGAGTTGCATTTGTTGGAATTGTATCGATAACCTGACTTGCATTAATATCAATTTTGTAAAGAGCAGCATCAGTATTGGGATAATAAACTGATGCCCAGATATTTCCGTCATAAGCAATTCCACCAAGATAAACGCTGGAAGCTGCAGGCCAGTTTAGTGAATCAAGTATTTGTCCTGTTTTAGCAATACGAATTATTCTGCACCGAGCTGAATATCTTTGGACAAAATAAAATTGATTCCCATCAGTTGTTAAACCCTGAGATGAGTTTACATGTATGCTGCTGAAGTAAACACTATCTCGAATTATTCCAAGCGTATCAACCGCGTAAAGTCGAGCACCTAAATTACCGGACGAGTAAGAACTCGAAACCCATAATAAACCGTCTTTATAAGTAAGACCATAGCCATAGTTAAAGAAATTATTATTTGGAAGGTCAATAACCTGGACAAGAGTTTGCGCCCGAAGAGTTGTAATAAATATTAATAGCAGGATAAAACCCCGATATAAATTTGGAAAGTTCAACATATGTTTTGTGGTGTAATTAAAAGGTTGAATTTGAATTTCATTATGTCACCTCATGTAATTAATGAAAATTCTTTTACTAAATATAAAATTGTGATTTAATTTTTGCTAATTGCCTGATAGTCTATTTCTGTGGAAGATATTGATTTTAATTAAAATTTTATAAAAAAACTTTCATTGCTATGAATCTAAGATAGAAGAAAGATATTGATGTATTTCTTTTAATTAGATGATTGTCCGTGATTGTAATTATTTAATTTTTAGTTTATGAATCCATTTTAATTTTTTATTAGAATCCGATGGTATAAATAGTTTCAGTAAAATATGTTATAGTATAAGAATCTTAATAAAAAGAATTTAGCCTGGAGAAAATCTTATAGAAAATTTTTGTTGCCCTAAAAAAATTTTCAAATTCCGCTTGAACTCTTAAATTTTTTTATCTACTTTAATGCAACAATAAAAGGGGTTTTAAAATGAAAGATAAAATCAATTTCTACCTGATTATTCTTGCAGGCGTTAGCTTAGTAATTGGATTGCTGGGAAAAATTATAGGTTCAAACATAATTTTTGCCAATGCAACCTGGCATATGTTCGCACAAACCTGTTTGTTAGGATCTATCGCTTTTGGTCTACATAAAAACAGCACTCAATGATTTTGGCTTTAATGAAATAAAGATTTTTTGAATAAATAAAATTAGGTCATCTTTTTTAATCTTAATTGAAAATGAAATTTTAAGAGGGGTTTGCTATCCCAAATCTTTTCTTCGTTTGATACCATTGATATCAGCTTCATAATTACTTCTTTATCTCGATGTGAATTTGTGAGAAAAATTATCATCAATTAATTTGCTTCAAAAAAATTGGTGAGTATGAGAATTTTAATTTCATGTTTATCCAGATCGTGGGGCGGAATGGAAATGTTTGCTGTTGACTCAGCAAAACAACTCAAACAGGAAAATTACGATGTCTTTTTCTTCTGCCTTAAAGATTCAAAAATAGAACAACATTTAAATTTTATTCCCAATGATAGAATTTTTTCGATTAACTCGAATTCATATTTTAATCCATTAAATTTATATCGACTCAGAAAATTTATTCTTAGAAACAAAATCGATATCATTCACACTCAATATTCAAGAGATTTGTGGATTATTGTCCCGGCTCTGGCATTTCTAAAAAAACATATTCCTCTGATTCTTACAAAACAACTTGGTTCGTTTATAATTAAAAAAGACTTGCTTCATCGGATTCTTTATAAAAGAGTTGATAAAGCCGTTGCAATATCTACAGTCATCAAAAATAATTTAATTGAAACTACACCAATTAGTGAAGATAAAATTGTTATAATTCACAACGCAATTGATTTAAGTAAATTTGATCGAACTAAATTTGGCAAACAATTAATTAAAAAATCTTTCGGATTTGATTCGAACACATTTATATTTACAAACATTTCAAGACTTTCACCAGGGAAAGGGCAGGATTTAGTTCTTAAATCAATCCCGATGATAAAGGAAAAATTAGTTGATACAAAATTTGTTTTTGTTGGTTCTGCCCAGGAAGATGAAAAATTTTATGAAATTGAATTAAAAAAATTTGTTGAAAGTAATGAATTGAATCATCTTGTAAGTTTCTTAGGTTTTCGAACAGACATTCCAGAATTATTAGTAATGAGTGATGCTTTTATTTTTCCTTCCCATGCTGAAGCTTTCGGTATCTCGCTCGTTGAAGCAATGGCAATTGGATTACCTACCATCGTTTGTAAAGCCGATGGGGTTTTGGATATAATTCTTGAAAATGAGACTTCGCTTGTATTCGAGAGAAATGACCAAAATGCTTTAGCAGAAGCAATTCTTAAGATTCGATTTAATGAACAGCTTCGGGAAAAACTTTCAAAAAATTCAATTGAACGGGCGAAAGAATTCAGCTTTTCACTATACAACAGTAAAATCATTCAGCTTTATAAATCACTTCTTAGAACATCTTGTTAAACAATAAAACCTTGAATCGCATCGAAAAATATTAAATAGGTGGACTTTTTTCTTCAGTCAGAAAAAATCATAAAAATGAGAGAAGGTTTGGATTTTGAAGTGATTCAATAAGTTTATTGAATTTATCAATGTTCAAGGTAACCTGTGAATAAGTATCTCGGATTACATCTTCATTTATTCTTTCAAAATCTTTTTGAAGCGGAGCAACTAACATTCCACACATATCAACGAGACCAGGACTTAATAACATTCTCTCATCACCTTCAGCAAAATAAAAATCGGGCCTGTGCTTTTCTCTCGGAAAAATGATTAAATAGAACATATCATTTCTTCGAAGTGAGAAAACATTCATCATCGGTTCCTGGTCAGTTTGAACAATCCCCTGAAGGTTCTTATAAACTCGTCGAAACAATTTGACAAGAATTTCAATCTTATTTGATTTAAGAATTAAAACATTTCGCAGGTACTTATCAATTGTGATGAATTTAATCTGAAAATTTTCATTCTCAATTAATGTTGAAAACTTCTCTGTATGCTGCAAGAAGTCTTTTTCAGTCAGAAGTTCATCGGCGGGACAAACCTGAAAATGAAAATGATCCGGAGCTGATGCACCGCACTTTGGTCCGTTATAGAAAACAGTATATTCATTATTACATAAATCAGCTAAACGAATCATTAATTCAATGTTTTCAAAAATTGATTGTGGAATGTGCTTTGTGTGAGATATAGTAAAATGTTCATTGAAAATTGGTGCAGGATTGCACAAGAAGATTAATTGATTTTTTTCATCATTATTGCTGTCAAACAAAATTCCTCTTTGTTCCTCAGGCAAATTTTCCAGGCAAAGAAAACATTTTCTCTTCTTAATCGATTCTTCATCAACCTTTGCAGATGAGCTTATGAATCGAGTTGGATTGAACTGTACTTTAATCAAAAACCAATCGAATAAAAATTTTCTGTATTCACTTGATAGGAATCCTTTCCATCCATCACTTAACATTCCCCAGTTCATTTTTTGATGAAGGAAAGTTGCATAGATTAAATCTGTAAATTCACTTTCATTAATTTCAGGGTAAACCTGTCTTAGTTCTTCAGTTGAGAGTAATCTTTTCTGAAGAAGAGTCTCAATCGATTTTTCTTTGTTTGTCATTTTGATTTGTTGTATTTGATGCGGGCAAAAATTTCTTTAGTTCGAATTGTATCTTTATAGAAGTTGTGCTGATTCTCTGCTTGAATTGAAAGCTGAGCATCTGTATTTCCTTCCCAGCGTCGGCATAAATAAATTGGCTCATAAATTCTTCCGATTCGATATTTTCTCGAAATTGCTAAACAAACAGCGTAATCTTCGCCGTAACTTACATTGGGAAATTTAATTTCTCGCAGGATTGAAGTTCTGTAAGCTCTTGGAGCACCGAGACCATTTATTCGAAGTGCATTGTTTCTTCCATTTTTATCTGTCCATTCTTTGTGATCAATTACTCCGGGTGGAATTTCTTTTAGATCAAAATTTACCATCTGGTATGAACCAATTACAGCAACATACTTTCCGGTTTCGAGTAAATCAACAATTCTTTGAAGAGTGTTTTCATCAGCATATAAATCATCTGAATCAAGCTGCACAGCATATTTACCGCATCTTTCATGAAAGATTGCTTCGTTCCAGCATCCACCAATGCCTAAAGTCTTAGATTGTGGAATTACATGAAACAACTTTGGATATTTAAGAGAAATTTCTTTCAATTTTTCAGTCGTTCCATCAGTGCTTTGATTATCTACAACTATGCAATTAAAAGGGAATGTGGTCTTTTGTTTGAAGACACTTTCAATTGCATCTCCAATTGTTTTAACTCTGTTGAAGACTGGAATTACTACTGTAGCAGTAACAGGGAAAAAGTCTTTTTCAGCGGGAATTTTTTCAAATCTTGGTGAAAGAAATGCGTTGATATGTTTTAAAAATTTGGTGAAGACAATTTCCATTTCGATTTGTGCTTCTCTATTTCTTGGATCCACATAATCAAAAAGTCTTTCACCACTTTTGCGAACATCTTTTTCAACCTGTGAATAAAGAAATTCTGGAATTCTAAGAATTGGATTTGAATTTTTATTAGTAAAATATTCAATCGATAAACGCAGACGTAACTCGTAGAGCCCTGCATAATTAGTTTGTGAAAGATTTCCAAATAAATCTTTTGATTGTTTTACTTTTTTTGTGGAGAAGAAAAGAAGAGGACCAAAATTAAAATTATCACGCACACTACCTGGCAAGTAATCCTGAACCGGATGAGGAGTTTTAGTTTCACCTTGAATATCGAAATAGTCTGAATAAAGAAGAGAGGCTTTATATGTTTCAGCAAAATCAATAAACCTTTCAAGGGCGAATTGATTTAATTGAATTAAAGTGTCTTTGGTTACAATCAAAAAATAATCACTTGTTGCAAGTTGAATAATTTTCTGTATAGTTTTGGATGAGAAGATTGACTTATCGACAATCGTTGTGAATCCACTTTTCTTATCTTCCTGGCTTATCAGCACAACTTTTTCAACAAGTGGATTGAATAAAAATTCGTCAATTAATTTCGATGAATGTTCTTGATTGCTGAACGAAATAAATACGGTTACTTTTCGCATTTTTTCACTCTGAAATTTTTTGCAAGTTAAAAAGAGATGGAAAGATTTTAAAAATTGTATCTTTAATATTTATAAAAATTCTTTGCTAAATTATTCAGAAACAAAGTCGAGAGTTTTTTATGAAAGTAAAATTAGAATTCCAGTACTTTGAAAGTTGTCCAAACCATAAAAAGTTGTTTGATAATTTGCAGAAAGCATTAGAAGGTCTGGATGATAAAATCGAATTAATTAAAATTGAAGTTGAAAACGATGAAGACGCTAAAAAATATAAGTTTCGTGGTTCACCAACTCTTCTAATTAATGGAGTTGATCTTGAAAATTTACCAGAACCTGAAGATCCTGTTTTGGCCTGTCGATTTTATCCCTCAGGAATACCATCAGCTGAAATAATTCGTGAAAAGATTTTAGCTGAATTGATGAAAGCACGTTATTGATAATGATGCAAATCAGTAAAATAAAAAATCTGAATTTTGATATTTAAAATAAAAAAATCCTTCACCCAGAATCAAAGTGAAGGATTTTTTGTTTGTACAGGAGGACTTATTTTTTAATTGGCCAATCAGGAATTTCTGGAAGCTTTGCGGGTTTCTTCTTCATCTCTTCTTTGATAATCTCTAAAGCTTTTTCAAGCTGCTGGTCTTTGCCTTCAAATTCTAATGCTGGATCATTATCAACTACAATATCTGGTTCCATTCCAACTCCTTCAAGTATCCATTCACCATCGACTCCAAAGTTTGCAAATTCAGGACGGTTTAAATACCCGCCGTCAACAAATGGCAATGTGCCTCTAATTCCCACAACTCCACCCCAGCTTCTCTTTCCAATCACTTTTCCTAAATTATTTTTCTTGAATTGATATGGGAAGATATCGCCATCAGATGCAGAAAATTCATTAATGAGACAAACCATTGGACCAAGAAATACAGCTCGTGGATAAGTTGTAACAACCTGAGAGTTGCGAGCAATGCCTGCCATGGTCATAACTCTACGCAATCTTTCTATAATCATTTGAGAAACAAATCCACCACCGTTGTAACGAACATCGACAATCAAACCTTCCTTTCTAATCTGTGGATAAAAGTATTTCACAAATTCATTCAATCCATCAATTCCCATATTTGGAATGTGAACATAACCTACTATGCCATCAGTTGCTTTCTCGACAAACTTTCTATTGTTCTCAACCCAGTTGAAATATCTCAAACCATTCTCTGCAGAAATTGTCTTGATGATAAATTCTTTTGCATCTTTTAATTCTGGTTTTGAATTGACTTTAATCTTTACCTGTTTGTTTGCTTTGTTGACAAGCAACTCAAAAGGATTTTTTATTCCTTTAAGAGAAACACCATCAATCTCAAGCAAGTAATCACCTTCTTTAACATCAATACCAACTTCTGTCAGAGGAGAACGAGTTGATTCATCCCAATTTCTTCCTGGTAAAATTTTATTGATGATGAAATAACCAGATTTGTTGTCATAACTTAATTCAGCACCAAGCAAACCAATTGGGAATGACTCAATCTTTGGTAAATCACCGCCGCCAACATAAGCATGACCAGCATTCAATTCACCAATCATTTCACCAATTATGTATGTTAAATCTGCACGATGAGAAACATACAGTAAAAGTTCTTCATAATTCTTTTTGACTTTCTCCCAATCAACACCATGCATGTTTGGAGCGTAGAAGAAATCTCTCATCTGTCTCCAGCTTTCATAGAAAATTTGTTTCCACTCTTGACGGCGATTCAAATTCATGTTCATATCGTTCAGATTTAGTCTGCCTTCACCGATTTTGATATTATCTGATAAATCGGTGATGTAGTAATCGTTTGATGATTTGTAAAGAATCTTTTTTCCATCGAATGAAATTTCATAGCCATCTACCTGAGCAACTTCAGTTTCTTTTTTCTTTTTGAAATCGAAAACTCTTAGTGAAGTTCTGCCAAATGGAGTTGATTTCAGATAGTATAATTTATTGCTTAATGAAGTCAGCGAACGATAATTTCCAGCTTCAACAGGAAGTTCAAAAATTCTATCGGTTATTCCTTGAAGATCAATAACAAGATCTTTTGTTTGTTTAGAATTATCTTTTTCTTTTTTCTCGATTTCTTTTGATTCATCAGTTACCTGAACTTCATCATCTTCATACTGGAAAGGAGATTTTTCTTTTGCATTGAGAGTTACACCGTAAATTTTTGTCATATCAGTGTAAACATAATTAGCTTCGAATTCACCCATCTTGGGATTAAAACTTCTATCAGATAAGAAGAATAAATATTTGCCATCATAATCAAAAGTTGGAGAATAGGAATTAAAGAACTCACTTGTAACTTTTGTTAATTGTGCGTTTGCAAGTGAATACAAATAAACAACAGAAAAACCACTTTCTTCTAAAGTTGTGAAGGCAATCCATTTACTATCTGGTGACCAGTTGTAATCTCTAATTTCCCATCTTTTTGACTGAAAGATTTGTTTTGTTTTTTTGCTGTTAATATCGATGTAATAAAGTCTCATTTTTTTATCAGAGCAAATCAATTTTTTTGAATCAGGTGACCATTTTAATTCAAATCGATAAGTATCTGCATCATCAGTCAATTGAATTGCATCTTCTTTTCCATCGTGAGAAATGATATAAACTTCAGTCTCGCCTGATTTATCACTGATGAAAGCAATATATTCCCCATCTGGAGACCAAACAGCATTTCTTTCATGAACGCCAGAAGTGTTGGTAAGATTTCTTGTGATTCCTTTTTCGGCTGGGACGGTGAAGATTTCACCACGTGCTGTAAATAATGCTCTTTTCCCATCTGGTGAAATTTCATACTGAGTTATAATAGATTTTACATTGATTATTTTATTTCGAGCAGTGAGAAAATCATCATGAATATAAATCGTGACTTTATGGTATTTATCAGTTTCGCAATCGAGTAAATAAATATATCCTCCATTTTCGAAAGTGATTTCACCATTGCCAAGAGAAGGAAATTTTATATCGTACTTCTCAAAATTGGTAATCTTCTTTGTTTCTTTTGTTTTAATTGAATAAACATAAAGATTCATTCTTCCATCTCTATCAGAGAGATAATAAATCTTATCTTTATACCACATTGGGATTATATCTTGAGCATCATTTGATGTAATTGCTTCTGTCTTTTTTGTTTTAAAATCATAAATCCAGATTTCATCAGCCTGCCCGCCGCGATATCTTTTCCATGTACGATATTCACGAAAGACTCTGTTATAAGCCAGTTTCTGACCATCAGGAGAAAAACTTGCAAAGCCACCTCTTGGTAAAGGCAGTTTCTCCGGCAATCCTCCTTCTTTTGAAATCAAGTAAAGATGACCAATCCAGGCATTAAAACTTTCATGACGGGAACGAAACAGGATTTTATTTTCCTTTGGATGCCAGCCCATTACAATTTTATCTGGTCCCATTCTCTCAGGGAGATTGGGAATGTCTGATGTATAAGTCAATCTAATTGGTTCACCGCCATCAGCATTTATCAAATAGACCTCACGATTACCATCATACTCACCAGAAAAAGCAATGTACTTTCCATCTGGAGAGAACCTTGGAAAGATTTCATAACCTTCAAAGGAAGTTATTTTTCTAGCAACTCCTCCAGATTTTTCAACCAAATAGAGATCACCTGCATAAACAAAAACAATTTTATCTTTTGATGAATTTGGATATCTCAACAATCGAGCTTGTTGAGAAAGAAGAATTGAATAAAACAGGATTATGGAAAGAATAGAAATAAAGATTTTTTTCATTGTTCACCTCAATATTTTATTAATCATTATTCAAAAATACAACAAATAAAATGATTGAAATAAGAATCCATTCGGTGTAATAAAATTTCGAAGAAAAAGTTTCGTAAATTTGTGTAATTAATTAAGGAATAAAATGTTAAAGAAATTACTGCCAAAAGAAGAAAAATATTTTGAATACTTCAGTGAACTTTCATCTCTCCTTGAAGAGATAGCCTCAAATGTTCATCAACTTTATCTGGAAGTTAAAGATGTAAATAAGGTTGTTTCAGATTTAAAAGAGAAGGAACATAGATGTGATAAAATTACTTCCGCTGTTAGGCATCAATTAAATCACACTTTCGTAACCCCCTTTGATCGGGAAGATATCCTTCAATTAGTAAAGCGAATGGATGATATAGCTGATATTTTGCTTGTGGCTGCTTCAAGGTTCCAGATCTTTAAAATAAATGAAAGAATTGAGTTCGCAGATCAAATAGCGGAAATAGTCAAAAAACAAACAAAGGTATTAAATCACGCAATTCATAATCTCAAGCATGATAAAAATATTCTGGAAGAATGCGATCAGGTGAAACATCTCGAATCAGAAGCTGATGATGTTTATCATAACGCATTAACCAAACTTTTTGAAACCGAGAAAGATGCAATTACTCTGATTAAGAAGAAAGAAATTCTCGATGTAATTGAAAAAGCTTCTGATAACTGTCAAACTGTTGCTCGCATAATCGAATCAATCATGATAAAAAATGCTTGAGATTAAACTATGACAATAGTAGTCATTCTGATTTTCATCGCATTGGTGTTTGACTTTTATAACGGAATGAATGATGCTGCCAATTCCATTGCCACTGTTGTTTCAACAAAAGTTCTTTCTCCTCTGCAAGGTGTTGCATGGGCAGCTTTCTTTAATTTTGTGAGTGCATTTATTTTTGGTGTTTATGTAGCTAATACAATTGGAAAAGGTATTGTAAATCCTGAGATAGTTGATAATTATGTTATCTTCTCAGCCTTGATGGGTGCAATTTTATTGACAGCATTTGCAACACATAAAGGGTTGCCGATAAGTGTTTCCCATGCAATTATTGGAGGATTTTCTGGTGCTGGGGTTGCAAAGGCTGGTTTAAGTGCTTTGATTGTTAGTGGAATAATAAAGGTTACAATTTTTATTTTTCTTTCTCCACTAATTGGGTTTCTGTTAGGATTGGTGATTAGCTTAATTACTTTATGGATCGTTCGAAATAAACCTCCTAAGAAAGTTGATAAAACTTTCAGGTCATTACAGTTAATTTCGGCAGCTGCATATTCAATGGGACATGGTACTAATGATGCACAGAAAACAATGGGAATTATAGCCGCACTGCTTTATTCGAATCATCTATTACAAGAATTTTATGTGCCTTTCTGGGTGATAATTAGCTGTCATATTGCAATTGCCATGGGTACATTAGCTGGAGGCTGGAAAGTTATTAGGACTCTTGGGATGCGAGTTACTAAACTCAGGCCGTTTCATGGATTCAGTGCAGAGTTTTCAGCGGCAATAACATTATTTGGTGCTTCATCTTTTGGAATTCCAGTCAGTACTACACATACAATAACTGGTTCAATTGTTGGAGTTGGTTCATTACAAAATTTTTCAGCGGTAAAATGGGGAATTGCAAAAAATATTTTTATTGCCTGGATTTTAACGATTCCTTTAAGTGCTTTATTTGCAAATATTACTTATTACATTTCAATTTATGTAGGGTCTTTAAATTTTTGATGTGATGATTTTTTGTGATATCAAATTAAAAAGGTATTAATAACTCGCAACTGTCTTTCAAATAAATTTTATATCCACAATTTTCAAATAATTACCAAAGACAGAAAAAGTAATTCTCACTCTACCACTTCCTTTACTTCCTGAAATTTGAAAATCATAATCGCATTGTCCAAGTTTGGGATATTGATAACGCACTCCACCTTCGAAATGAATTTTTGAATATCTGGGCTGAACTGGATTTTTTGAGATTAACTTTAATTTAATGTTGTTTCCAATTCTTTTTTCAATTGTTTGAGTGTACCATTCAGGATATTTCTGTGGGATTAAATTTTTTGAAAACCTGAAATCAACAAATGCAAGCGCAAAATCCATCAGCCTTCTATCACTGAAAGCAAAAAATTCCTGAGCTACCTTCTGAGCATTAGTTGAGTATTTCTTGAAATAATCCATACACAACTTTGATCTTTCCTCTGCCATTTCTCTTAACATTGAAGTGTTGGGAATATAATAATCATCAGTTGGTACTTTAAGTTCAGCGATGGTTGGTTTTTCTACTCGTGCAAAATCTGGCAATCCAGTGTATAAATAAAATCCTTCTTTCTGAGGAAGGTGAATTGAACTTAAGGGAAATACTCGAGGGAAAACACTTTTAACTGGAACGAAGAGTAAAACCACAATATTATCTCTTCTATAAAAAGCAAGGTAAATTGGAAAATTAGTTAATAAAGTGTAAAGAACTTTCTGATCATCCCCTAAAATTCTTTTATCGTCAATCTCTTTGAATTCCTGCCCGATTAATTCTTTATAAAGATTCTCTAAATACTGTATTGAATTTTTCGCATTCCTTGAATTATCAAAAAGTAAGTAAACTGTACTGAAAGTTACATTATTTGAATGTTCAACATAAACACCAGTTACACTTTTTTGGAATCCTTTAATCTCATCAATGATCATTGAAATTACTTTTTGTTTATCCTGTGGTTGATTTCTTAGATGTAAGTTTTTGAATTCCTCAAAATTCTTACACTCAATTTTTTCCTTAAACATAACAAGTAATGGTTCACCTGCAAAATCTTCATTTTGAGGCAGAATTTTATTTAAGTCGATTGTGATAGTTGAAGTTTTTGTTTCGTTAGCTCCTGATTGATGTTTTTCACAAGACGATAAAAAAAGAAACAATGATAGTAAGATTAAGCAAAATAATTTTTTCATATTATTCTCTTAGTTATTTTTTGGAAGTTAATACAATTAAGAACGCTTTCGAAATTTCTTCGAATGAAACTGGTTTGTCTTTTACAAGATCAAAACCAAGTTCTAATAGTCGCTGGTGGGTTAAAATAGAATTAGGAGACCTGAGGGCAATGATTCTTAAGTTTTCAATTCTATTTTTATTGCGGATTTCATCAATTGTTTTTTCGGCTTCCAGTTCATTTTCTGGATTTATTGAATAGAGAATACAATCAAAAGTTTTATGTTTGAGCAAGCTAATAATCTTCTTACCTTCATTGATTGAATAGTAATCAAAACCAAGTCTTATCATTAAAGATTCGAGATAGAAACTTTCATCTTTGTTGTTATTAACGATTAAAATTGTAGGGACAAAATAATCGCGTTTTCTATTTTGAAGGTCATTAAGTAATTTTTCATCGATTTCATCAGACTTAATCACCGGGAAAACAACAGTAAAGGTTGAACCAACATTTTCTTCACTTTCTACAAAAATCTCACCGCCCATCATTTTTGTTAATTTCTGAGTGATTGTTAAACCAAGTCCAGCTCCTTCAAAATTTCTGCTATAACCTTCGTGAGCCTGCCTGAACAAACCAAAAATATCTTTAAGTGCAGATTTTGGAATTCCTATTCCTGTATCTTTAACTGAGATATGAAGTGAATCATCAACATTTTTGGTAGATATTGTAATTCCACCTTGTGAAGTGAATTTAATTGCATTTGTAAGCAGATTGGTAATAATCTGAATAAAGCGAACTTCGTCTATTCGTATGTAAGGATTTGTGGATTGAAAGTTGGTAATGATTTGAAGTCCTTTGTTTTTTGCGGTTTGTTCATATTCTGAAATTACATCAAGTATTATAGACTCAGCATTTCTAATAATGAATTCAAGTTTCAATTCATTGGATTCTATTCTTGAAATATCAATAATATCACTTATAAGGGTAAGTAACCGTTTACCGTTTCTCGTTATCATATCGAACAGATGTTCAGTCTCTTTTATCATATCATCCCTCAAAGAACTCTTGAGAATATCAACAGCACCAAGAATTATATTTACTGGGGTTCTAACTTCGTGAGACATCATGCTCAAGAAATTACTTTTTAATCGATCTGATTCTTCAGCTTTTTGTTTTGCGGCAATAAGTTCGTTTTCAATTCTTTTGCGTTCTTCAAAATTTCTAACTAATTGGATGAGATATTCATTTCCATCTATTTCGATAAATTTAGCTGAGACTTGAACATTAAATACCTCACCATTCATTTTTTTATGTATTGTTTCAAATATCAAACCATTGTTTGATTTGATAGTTTTAACATAATCAAGCCATTGTTTTTGAAGTGTTTCGGTGAAAATGTCATTTAATTTCAAAATATCGTTTTGATTCAGATTAATATGATACATTTCCACGAATCGTTCATTAAAATCTATGATGCGGTTTTGGTTATCCGAAATAATTATTGCATCGTTAGCAAGTCTGGTTACATAATCATATTTTTTACTGATTAATTCCTTTTGTCTTTTTAATTCGTTAGTTTCTTTTAGAAGTCTCCCTTTCTCTTTCTTGAATATGTTGTTAACTGATATTAAAAAAACTGCGGTCACAAAAATTATAGTTCCAAAGATAGAGAAATAAAACTTTTTTGCCTGTCTAATTGCATCCTCATTATCCACTTTAACTACAAGAAACCAATTCCATCGTGGAATAAATGTATAATAAGCGTAAACTTTTTTCCCCCTATAATCACTTATCTCAAAAAATTTTTCTCTTTCATTGCTAATAAGTTCACCATTCAAATGTTTGCTGGATGAAGTTTTTAACCTAAAGGCAATGTCACCAAGAAATCTTGAGTTAGAGATATAAATCATCTCATCATTTTGAATTTTTAATAGAACAGCTTCTAAGTTTGCTTCGTTTGTATTATCAAATTCTAATAACTTATAAAATGATTCATTCGCATCGAAAGTAAGATAGAGTTTTAAGTCAAGATTTTCATCTATATTGATCTTCGAGTGAGCGTAGAAGACAGGTCGTTTTAAGTCTGAATCGAAAGTTAAGTCGCTTATTTGATCTGAATTGGAATTAAAAATTTCATTGATTGATTGTAATTGAGAAAATGGATTTATGGAATGCTGGACATCGTTGTGATAAGCTAAGAGAATTTTATCCCTTTCAAGAATGATAAATTCCTTAAGTCCGAAATTTGAAAAAGTATTTTTAAGATAATCTCTGATAATTTCATTGTTGTTTTCATTTCGACTTGCTGACCGTTTTAAAAATTCTTTGACGACTGGAGATTGGTTTATTAGTTTTAATTTATCTTCAAGAAGAGTAAAGTATAAATTTATTTTAATTTCGATTGTACGACTAATTTGTGAGAGTTTAATAAGATAATTTGAAACTATTTGATTTTGTAGCTTGAAGTATGAATATATTGCGAAAGTAACGAATACAATAAAGAGAGCTATGGTTGAGTAAAGATATTTTTTATCTATGTTAAAAGATTTAGCATTTTGATTAATCATTAATTTTCTTTAAGAAAGTGAAAATCATTTTCGTGAGTTGATCCATTGTAAATGGTTTAGCTATGTATTCATCAAATCCAACAGAAATAAAATGATCTCGATCTCCAAGCATTGCATGGGCAGTCATTGCGATAACAGGTATGTTTTGAAATTGAGGTTTTTGTTTGATAACCTTCAGAAGATCTTCTCCACCCATACTATCAGCCAAACTTATATCCACTAAGATCAAATTTATCTTTTTATTAGCAAGAATTTCAAGAGCCTCACGAGCATTTGGAACGGAGTAGTATTTCAATCCTAACTTACTTAGGACAACCTCAACAAAGAATGAATTATCTTTATTGTCTTCGACAATCAATACGGTTGGTTCACCGATTTCTGCAATTTCAGTTTCAACTGGTTTTTCATCAATTATTTCAGGTAGTTCTTCTTCCTTTCTTGATACAGTTGGAAATACAACAGTAAAGGTTGATCCTTTCCCGTACTGACTTTCAACATAAATTTCACCGTTCATCATGTTAACAAGTTTTTTTGTAATAGCCAGTCCAAGTCCAGCTCCTTCAAAGTTTCTGTTGTATCCTTCTTCAGCCTGTCTGAAAAATTCAAACAAATGTGGAATAAACTCTGGTGGAATTCCAACTCCTGTATCTTTTACGGAAATATAAACTTTGTTTTCTGAATGATGAGCCGATATGGTGATTTCACCTCGTGATGTAAATTTAATTGCATTTGAAAGTAAGTTGGACATAATTTGATGGAATCTATTTTCGTCAACATTTATATAAATTCCTTCAACATTGTAATCATCAATAATTCTTAATCCTTTTGCCCGTACTTCCATTTCAAATTCTGCAGTCGACCTCATAAGTAACGGTTGAAGTTCATAGACATGGAAATCAAGTTTCATTTCGGTTGATTCAATTCTTGATATATCTATAATGTCATTTATTAATGTCATTAATCTTTTGCTGTTTCTTTCAATTACAGAGAAAATATGATCTTTCTCAGGGAAATCTTCTGATCTGATTGATGCTTTAATAATATCAAGGAAACCAAGAATTACATTAAGAGGTGTTCTAACTTCATGAGACATCATACTTAAAAAATTACTTTTTATTCTATCTGACTCTTCAGCTTTCAATCGAGCTCTTTTTAATTCTTCCTCAGCTTTAATTCTTTCAGTTACATCTTTTTTGATTGAAACAAAAGCGCTTATTTCTCCTTTTTCATCTTTGATGGGCGAGATAATCATCTCCTCAGTATATAAAGTACCATCCTTTTTTCTGTTCACAATTATTCCCTGCCAGGAAGAATCCGAAAGAATTGTATTCCATAAATCCTGATAAAATTCCTGTGGATGATAACTAGACTTTAATACACTTGGTTTTTTGCCTTTAATTTCTTCAAGTGAATAACCTGTAATTTTTTCGAAAGCAGGATTAACATATTCAATCAAACCATTACGATCCGTTATCATCATCATTTCATCAGTATTTTCGATAGCTTTTCGAAATCTTTCTAAATGTGCAAGGAATTGATTGCGCTCAGTTATATCTCTAATAAAAATTTGAATAGCTTTTTCACCTTTGAGGTCAACAACACTTGGATTCAATTCGCCGTCAAAAATCTCACCAGTTGATTTTCTGAGTTTTAGCTGGAAAGTTCTTTCTTCAATTTTTTCAGGATTTTCTATTGCTTCGATAAAATGATTGAGATAAACTTGATTTTCTTCAGCGATGAAATCTGTTATATGCTTATTAATTAAATTTTCTTTAGTCGTATTGAACAGGCTAAGTGCCTTTGAATTACAATCGATAATGACACCTGACTTTACAATCAGTATTGCATCATAGGCTAATTCAAAAAGTGTGTGGAATTTTTTTTCTGATTCGATCAATTGCAGTTCTGCTTTCTTACGATCTTCTATGTTTCTGATAATTGCAACGAGATACAATTCACCATCGATTGAAATAATTTTTGCAGAGATCTCCACGAAGAATTTATTTCCATTTTTATCAACGTGGATTGATTCAAACAAAGAACCAGTATCATTTCGAAGTCTATTTAAGATTTCATTCCATTCAGTACGATTTTCTGGTGCTTCTAAAAGAACGAATGGTCTGCCTTTTAGCTCAGTTATTGAATAACCATACATTTCTACAGCTTTATCATTCGCTTCCACAATAGTTCCATCTTTGCTAATTAAAATAAAAGCATCGTTTGCATACTTACTCACAATTTGATACTTCTGAGCCATCAGGTTTTGCATTTGCTGAATTTCAAGTTCTTTCTTAATACGTTCAACCTCTTCACGTTTCCAGAGAACACCAAGTACAATTATGAAGAGAAATAATATTAAAACTATCGACCCAGAAATCGTGAATAATACTTTGTTGGCTGAAATTAGGACTTCTTTTCTATCAATTTTTGTGACTAAAAACCAGTTTAATGGCTGAACATAAGTTATGTAAGCAAAAACTCTTTCACCTCTATAATCATATCCTTCGGCAACTCCTTTTTTTGAAACATTCAATTTCTTTCCGGGAATATCGCCAGCATCTGATTTGGCTTTTAATTCAATTGATGAATTGAATAAAAATTTTAAGTCATTAAGATAAATCAGTTCATTCTGTTCGCTGGCAAGCAGCATTGTTTCGAGGCTATTACGATAATTTGAAAATGTATTGATAAGAGGGTAAATGTTTTTTCTGGCATCTGTGACCAGAATTAGATAATGTGACGGTTTGGGTTCATTCTGATTGGTGAAAAGTCCAATTGTAATCTCACACACCGGAATAGGATATTGATAGATTGGATGTTTCTTTTTGATTATTCTTGAAACATAAAAATAATTTTCACGGTCGAAAGTTGAAGCATTTTCAATTGTAATATTTGAAATATCATATTTAAAATTTTGATATGAATAAACTTTTTTGAAATCTGAATCCAGAATTAAAAT
This sequence comes from uncultured Ignavibacteriaceae bacterium, assembly GCA_964527925.1. Taxonomy (GTDB): domain Bacteria; phylum Bacteroidota; class Ignavibacteria; order Ch128b; family Ch128b; genus Ch128b. The sequence goes on along the minus strand of CAZGQO010000006.1, from coordinate 37,369 downwards.
TGCTAAAAGGCTTTTCTCAAAAACTTCTTTTCGGAAGAAATCATAGAGATTTGTTATAATTTTTTGATCTGAAGGATTTCTTATAAGTCCGTTAAAGTTAATTAAGAAATTTTCAGATGTGGATAAAAGTTCAACTGAATTTTTTGTATTGTAATACCAATCAGCAAGATTAGTGTTCTCTTTTTCAGCAATTATTCCAAGTAGGTGTTGTTCATCTTCTATCAAGCGTTTTTTTTCAATCTGGTAGAGAAAAAATTCCAATCCAAGAATAACCAGAGTTAAAATTATAAAGATTATTAGGATTGTATTTTTTGCTAAGCCTGATTCAGCAAGCTTCATAACAAATCTCTAATTAAGTTTGAAATTTCTTATTGAAATTAAGAAAAAATTTACTTGAAATCTTTAGCCCCGGAAAATCGGCAGAGTAAATGTGAAAGTAGTTCCAATTCCTTTTACACTATCGACTGTTATTGAACTGTTAATCAAGTCAAGATATTTTTTAGTTAATGCCAGTCCAAGACCGCTTCCTTCGAAAGGTCTGTTAAATCCATCTTCTTCCTGGCTGAAAGGTTCAAAGATGTGGTCTAAGTATTCTTCGGAAATTCCAATTCCAGTATCTTTTATTGAGCAGAAAAGAATGTTTTGATTATTGTTTGGATAGGATTCAATCTTAATGTAACCTTTATTAGTAAACTTAATTGCATTTTCGATAAAATTAGAAAGTATTCGGTTAAGTGCAGGTTTATCAGCTAACACAATTAAATGATTCTCATCAAGATTAACAAAGATGTCGATATTTTTTGCTTTAGCTTCATCGGTATATTCATCAATAATGGTCTGAATTTCTTGTTTAAGATTAAGCGGTTCAATAACTATCTGGTAATTACCTGTATCGATTTGTGATAATTCAAGAATTTGAGTAAGTGTCCTAAATAATCTCTTTGAACCCAATTTGAAATTACTGAGTAATAATTTGTCAGATTCATCGAGTTTATCTGCAACAATATCAGCTATTAAATCACTAAACCCGAGTATTGCATTTAGAGGAGTTCGAATTTCGTGAGATAAATTTGCAAGAAAGGCATTTTTAAGCCTATTTGCTTCTTCAGCAGCATCTCTGGCAATTCTAATTTCTTCTTGAGCCAATTTTACTTCAGAAATGTCTTTGTGTACTATTACAACAAACTTAACTTCATCGTTGGAATCTTTGATTGGAAAAAGAGTGGTTTCGACCCATATTTTAAATCCCTTACTTTTTTCCAATAAAGAATCGTAATAACCTTCCAGGAATAAATATGGTTTGCCTTCGAATACTTCTTTTATTTGATCAATAACGCCTGTTGAAATTAATCTTTCGTCATGGAAAATGTTATAACCGCTTAGTTCTGAGGATTCAAGTCCCCATAAAAAAAGAAAAGTATTGTTGAAAAAAATCGGACTTCCATTTCTGTCGAAAATTAAAATACCAATCGGCATTTCAGATATGATTTTAGTAAAATCGGTTATATTTAAAGAGGCAGGAATAAAATGATACAACCTTAAGTTATTTTCGATAGGAACTATTTCGAGTGTAAATTTATCGTCTTTATTTCCAGTAGATGTTGCAAGCTTCTTCACAGCATCTATTTCAAAAAACTCATTGATTGAATTATTGTTTGATATAGCTAGTTCTTCTAATGCTTTTTTATTAGCTTTTATGATTTTCCCTGATAAGTCAGCAAGTAGAATATAATGATTGACAGGATCAAACAAATGGTGAAATGTTTCGATTAAATTGAAAGTCTTTAAGTTCATTTACTTATAAAATACTCTCTTATTCAATGCAAAACTAATGTAATATTCTTGAAATTAAAACATTAGATTAGTGGGAGGGAAAAGTAGAAAGTCGCCCCTTTATTGATTTCAGAAACACTATATATTTTTCCGTTATGATTATCAATAATCTTTTTGGAAATTAATAATCCATATCCTTTTCCTTCTGAACTATTTCCAACTCTCTGAATGAAGATTTGCTTTTGAATATCTGGTGGAATTCCAGGACCATTATCATTGATTTTGACTATTACCTGATTATTGTCTTGGTCATGAAATGTTGAAATTCTTATATGGCAATCTGGCTTTTTTTCAACGGAATTTGTGATAATGTTGACAATAACCTGTTCTATTTGTTCATGGTCATACTCTATCTGTGGAATTTTATCAAGGTTTAACTCAAAAGTTACATTTTTGAATTTAGTTGTTTTTTTGATATAACCTATTACATTACGGATGCTTCTATTTATATCACCAATTTGCTTAGATGCATCAAATCGGGTGCTTGAGATAAGTGCTTGTGAGTAACGTTGAATTTTTCTGATGCTTTCGATTGCGATATTTAATTTTTGAATAATGATATCAAATGTTTCATAATCAATGGGTTGATTTATATTTAAACGTTGAATTCTTTTCAGAACACTGTCATTTTCTAATAATGCTAGATGCACAAGATTTTGGACTTCCTGGCCAACCTGTGAATTAATTTCTTTTTTAAGTGCAAGTCTTTCAGACTTTATTAATCTTTCGTGCATTTCCTGGACTTCAACAAAAGCTTTATTGAGGCTTTGATAAAGTTGTGCATTTCGGATAGCAATTGCAGCATGCCCGGCAAGAATTTCAAACATTTTCACGATTTCGGATTTTTTCAGAGAAGATAATTTCTTGCTGTCTACGTAAATAACCCCAATCCTTTCGCCGTTTGTAATTAATGGTGTACATATTATCGTTTGTAAGTCAAGATTCATTATGCTCTGTCTGGATTGAAAGTTACGATCTGCTTTTGCGTCTTCAACACAAATTGATTCGCCAAGATCAAAACAATCTTTAACTACACTTCTGCTTATTTCAAAATCACCTTCTGGAAGAAACTCACCATTAATATTCATGCCGACTTTATATCTCAATTGGTTGGAGTCATCCAGGAGGAGTAAAAAACCTCGTTCAGCTTGAGCGATTCTAATTGCATTAATCATTACAAGGTTTAAAACCTCATCGAGAATAAGGGAATTATTTATTTTCTGAACGATATTGAGAATAAGCTCAATGTGTTCAGGTTTTAAACCCTGATTTAATGCACTACTATTGTTCAAATCAAAAATTTTATTATTCTGAGATATAAAGTCGGCGAAACGCATTTTAATAATTCCTTATTTTAGGCTACTTGTTCTATCCATTATTACTTTAACTCTTTCGAGATTTTCCTTTGCACCAATTTTAGCAAAGAGAGATTCAGAAAGTTTCAAATACTTCATTGCCAGATCATTTTTCTCCCACTTACGATACAAAATTCCTATTTCATAAGAACTCTCAGCAAAATTCAGTAAACTTTCTATCTCCTCGCTAATTCGCAAACTGGTGAGGAGGTAAGTTTCTGCAATTTCGTAGTTAGAAACATCTCTTAGAACAATACCTTTGATCTTGTAAGTATCGGCAAGACCAACCCTATCCATAATTTTGTAGAACACTTGCATTGCCTTATTACAATATTCCATAGCCAGAGCATATTCTTCCAGTTTTGCATAGACATCGCCTTTGCCAATATAAGCCAATCCCTTCGCAAGGAGATAATTCGCATCGATAGCATATTCAAGGCTTCTATCAAATTCAGTTAAAGCTGCTTCTAGTTCACCACGATTTTTAAATAGTAAGCCGAGGTTATGTCTAACCAGAGAAAGTCTTTTCGAATCCATTAACTTTTCAAAAGCAGCCAGAGCACGTTTGTAATGAGCAAAAGCTTCATCCCAACGAGATTGAATTGTTCGAAGGTTACCAATATTCATTTCGATTATGCCAATCCACAACTCATCTTTTAATTTTGAAAAAACATTTAAGGCATCCGAATAATTTTTATATGCACTTTGAAGTGCACCTTTTTCGGATTTAATGATGCCAAGAAGGTTATTAATTCTGGCTAATCCTTTTTTATCTTTTTTCTGTGTGAAAATTTGTTTGGCCTTCTTCAGATCGTTCTCTGCTTTTTTCCAGCGTGTGGATCTTACATAAACCTCTGCACGTTGAAAATATGCCTGTGCTGCTAAGATTAAGTACTTATTCTTTAGTTCTGCAAGTGATAGAAGCTGAGAATCGATATACTCGGCATAATTTATCTCTCCGAAATCCAGACAAATTTGACCAAGTTCAAGCAAATAATTAAGATAGAGTTCTTCTTTTAATTTATTTCTACAGAAACTTAGAAGATTATCAGCATAAAACTGGATTCTGACATTTTCAAATTGAGCAATTTCTTCTTCACTTTCCTTCCGAACTTTTAAAGCAAAGTCGAGCTCGAGTTGCTCGGCTCGACTGAGGATTTGCTTAATTTCGTTCAGTACCTCCTCACCACAGTATCTTATGGATAGTTCAAACAACGCATCAATGAAATTCTTAATTTTATTCATTTCATATCCCCTTATTAACTATCCATTTTTTACTACTAATTCCCCCAACCATATCTTGAGAAATGACCTATATAGAAGCTTACACTGGTTTCTGTGTATATATATGGGCCTTTTACTTTTTCCCATTTGCCTTTATTTTCGTTATAGTAATAAACTTTATGTTTCTTTGCTTCTTTCTTGGTTAGTCCAAATCGGCTGAAATCTAATGTAATTAAAACATTTCCGTTGAATTTCATTGATGGACCAAATTCAACCCAGCTAAATTCTTCGTCGGCTGCTGTGACTGTAAATGTTGTGGGTTCATTGAAGGTATTGGCAGGAATATAAACGGAATTTCCAAATGTCTCTGCGCCACCAACTGTTCCGCCAACTGCTGGGTCTAATGTTGCACTGGCTGTGACAACAGTGTTGACTGAATTCATTTTGGGATTTGTTATTGCTCTGAGGAATGTAACTCCCTCAGGTGGGGTGTTTTTATCTTGTTTTACCTGTAGGATTGAATTATCAACAGGTGCAACTGGTGAAATTGTTTCTTGACAACCAGTTATTAAAAGAGTGCTTACGAAAAGCACAACAGCGAGGAAAATTGAAAATCGTTTCATATTAACTCTCCTGATTAATTTGTTAAACATAGTGTTTATTTACTTGCATTATATATTGCAATCTTAATGCCAAATTCTTTATTAGTAAAAATTGAAGATTTTTAAAGTTTTTAGTTGAGGTGCTGGCTAATATTAGGCAGCCAAATATTTTTATCCAACATTTTTCGGTTGTAAGCTAAATAATCAAGATTAATTTTGAATTTCATAATATAAAATTTTCAAAAGATAATTTATGATTTCAGAAGTTAATATTTATATGAGATTTTCTATTTGATTGAAACTCAAAGAGTTGTGGATAGAACTTTTTAGGGTGTAAAAATTTTTTACAATTATTTTTATTCTTCTTCATTAAGAATTTTTAATAGACTCGGGCGTGAAATTCCAAGTATTCTTGCCGCCTGTGATTTGTTGCCATCAACTAATTTTAGAACCTCTTTTGCTAAATCTCGGGTTACCTTTGTTAGGTTTGCTTTATCAATTTCCACTTTTAGTTCGATTAAATTTTTTTTCATTGATGAAAGTATGGAACTTGTTCCGAGGTGAATATCTCTTTCGCTAATAATATTTGAATTTGAAAGTAAAACAGCTCTTTCAATTACATTTGATAATTCTCGAATATTTCCCGGCCAGGAATATTGAAGTAAAATTTGATTTGCTTTTCTTGAAAGACCTTCAATTTTTGTATCGTACTTACGATTAAACTCATTAATAAAATGATCTGCGATCGGAATTATGTCTTCTGGTCGTTCTCTTAATGGTGGTAAATGGATAGAAATAACTTTCAACCTGAAGTATAAATCAGATCTAAATTTTTTTTCCTGGACGAGCTGCTCTAGATTTTGATTCGTTGCGGCGATTATTCGGCAATTGATCTTTATATTTTTTATTCCCCCAACTCTTTTAATTGATTTATTTTCAATGGCTCTAAGGAGTTTAACCTGAAGATTAAAACTCAAATCACCAATTTCATCGAGAAATGCTGTGCCATTTTCAGCGATTTCAAGTAGACCGGGTTTGGAAGTTTTTGCATCTGTAAAGGCACCTTTCTCATATCCAAATAATTCTGATTCAAAAAGATTTTCAGAAATTGCTGATGTGTTTAATTCAATAAAAGGTTCACCTGAACGTGGCGAATTGTAATGAATTGCTTTTGCTAATAATTCTTTTCCTGTCCCGGTTTCACCAAGGATAAGTACATTAGTATCACTTTTATTGGCAACTCTTTTTGCAATTTCAATACATTCAAGAAACTTCTGTGAACCTCCGATAAGATTTTCGAAACTGTATCGCTTATTTACGTTATTTCTTAATATTTCCCTTTCGTATTCTTTTTTTAAATCATCGATTTTTTCGCTTACATTATTTCTCAGAATAAATTCTTCCTCGGGTAAATAAAATATTTTATAAACCCCCATTCTAATTAGAGGAGAAAGTTGATGAGTTAACTTGTTATGTATTGCGATGTACCAGATTTCGGGATTGGAGTTTTCTACAAAAGATCGAATGCTTTCAATAGAACCAAAATTTATAGAGTCTATGTTTAATATGTATAATTCGTTTTTATTTATTATAAAAGATTGATTTAATAATTCCTGCAAAGAAAAATTCTGGACTATTGCATCTTTAATAGTTTTGAACAGCCAGTCTATATTTTCAGTTGATTTACTGGAATTGATGATTTTGATTTTAATTTTTAACTGTTCGTTCGTCATTTCAATAATTATTCAATACTTTTTCGATTTTTAAAAGCGTTCTTTGTCGTTTTGGTTGTGCAAGATATAAATTTTTATAGTAGTTTTCAGAAATTTGATTAGCCAAGTAGTCAATTACCAATTTTGCTTGTCTGATATATTCGATTCCTCTCTTTACTGCACCTTTAACCAATAGCTCTTCACCCAATGAAGTTAGGACCTGCCATGTAGTTTCATTAATGTAAGAGTTTTCAATTAAATTCATCGATTCAGAATAATATTCAATAGCGGATTTTGAGAAATTCGATCCAGGTCTTTTTGAAGAATCCCCAAGAATCAGCAGAGCCTCAGCTTTTAATGAATTATTAAAATTAAAATAATCATAGGAAACTAACTCATCGAAAAGATTCAATATAATATCATACTTACCAGTAAAGAAATAAAGCCACATTAAATCGATTGTACTTTTACAGTAGAAATATTTGTTTTTGGTGTTTTTATACATTTCACGAGCAAGATTTATCTTAATTTCTGCTTCATCGTACTTTTTTAATTCTAAGTTCAATAATCCAGAGAGATAAAGATAATTTTGCAATTGAGTTGTCTGAATTTTATTGATTTCGATAACTTGAAGAAGTTCATCTATTAACTTCTCCAGATCTTCTAAATTGTTCAACGCAAAATATAATTGAACTAACAGAAATCTGCTTTCGCACTGTCCTTCAACATCAAATAATCTATTTGATAAATCTATAGCTTCTTTGACAAAATTTAAAGCAACCGAATAATTACATAACATGAAGTGTGATTCTGCCAGATTAAAAATCACTAAATTTTTCCCCGCAAGATCATTGTTTTTTTCAAAAATGTTTTTTGCTTCGAGGTAATAGTTGATTGCTTCATCGAGTTTTAGTTCTTCAAAGAATGCTATTCCAATGTTATTAAGGATAGTTGCTTTGCGTGAAAGATCACCAATTGAATCGTTTAATTGTAGAGCTTTATTCCAGTAGCTTATAGCTTCTCCTTTTTTACCCAACAGGTTATATACATTTCCAAGATTTAAAAGTGTTTGAGCAGATTTAATTTTATTGTTGTTCTGGTCATAAATTTTTATTGATTCGTTGAAGTATGATATAGCATCGTTGAAAAAGCCTGCTAGGGAATTTGTAATACCCAGATTGTTCAGGATTGCTGCCTTTTCAATAGGATTTAAAATTTCAGAGTATTCATCTAAAAGCATTTTACATTTTTTATCGGCAATGGAAAAATTTCCCTGATTGACTTCAAGGTTAATTTGATTTATTTCTACTTCGATTTTTTGTTGAGTGGTTATTGCATGCTTATAGGCTTGGTCGAGATACTCATATGCTGCATCCACATCACCCGATCTGAATTTTATTTTTGCAAGAGTGATGAATAAATCAAAAACCTTGTAATTAAATGACTCAGCTTCTAATAATTCTAAGGCAAGAGCTTCGGCTTTCTGAAATTCAGATAAATTAAAGTAACATTGAACAAGCTTGTGTTTTAATTCATATTTTCTTAAGGGTTCTTTCTCAAGGTCGATACATTTAAGTAAATATTTTTCCATTTTAGAAAATGAGAAAAAGGTTTCAGCTTCTTGAACTGACCTCAAGTAGAAATTTAGTGCATTGTTAACTTCACCAGCAGATTCATAAAAATGGGCAACAATAAATGATGGATAATTTTGTCTTTCGAAGTAACTGGCTAATCGATTATTAAGATTTTTGTGATTTCTTGCCAAACCGGAAAGATAATTTTTCATTCCCCCCTCTGGCAGAAAAACATTCTCGTTAATTCCTGAGAATTCAATCCATCCAATTGAACTTAAGAATGTTAATTCTTCTTTCAATTGAACAGAATTAATTTGAAGAAAATTGCTTAAATCTGTCAGCTTTAATGGAAAGTCTAATAAAGAAAGAACTTTTAGAATTTGTTTTTGTAAATCAGAAATTTTGTTGAATCTATTTTCATATGTTTGAGAAAATAATTTTGATAAGTCATGATCTGAAATTTTCTCGTATTCAATCTGGAATCCATGAGAATCGAATTTTAGTATTCCAGTAAAAAATAAATTGCTGATTAAATCATTTATCTGGTTGATAGATCCATCTGTGTGATTAATAATTAAATCAATTACTTCTTCATATGGGAAATCAAAACTAAAATATGTATGAAGCATTTCACTAATTTGATCTCTTGTCAAAGGAACAAGAATTATTTCTTCTGTTCGTTGAAGTTTTTCATAATCATTTGATTTGATAAAGGAATGATCAACTGTAAAGATAAATTTAATTCCCAATTCAACTAATGAAGGATAAATGTAATAAACAAATTCTCTGGTCGTTTTATCAAGAAGTTGTAAATCATCAATTATGATTATGAATGGAGTTAGCTTAGCAAAGCCAATTAATATTTCTGATAAGTAACTTTTTTGATTCTCAAGAAAATCTGATTTTATTTCATGTCGATCGTAGAGGTTTTTAAGTAATTCAATATTTCTGGATAAAAGCGAATCTGGTCTCAGATTTTTTATTTTGAATAACTGTTCTATTTGCAAAAGAAGTGAATGTAACAAGTTATAAGATTGCGGTTGTTGTTCGGCTACATTTAAATGTAAGTAGCTTAATTCAGTCTCTTCAATGAACGATTTAAACTTATCCAGCAAGAAGGATTTTCCCATTCCTCTTTCGGATAATATCAGGCATGTAGTTTTTGAATCTGTACTTTGATTTTCAATAAATTGTTTTAAGAGTTTGAATTCTTCTTCTCTGGCAAAATAAATTTTAGGTATCGGCCAATAATTTTGAATTTGTCGAAACTCTTCAGGGAGATAATCAAGTATTTCGAGAGCGTTATTAAATCTTTCTGCTGGATTTTTTGACAGGAGTTTTTTGATTATAAAATTTAGATTATCTGGAAAATTCTCTGGTAAATCAGGGGGATCTTCTTCAAGATGTTTTTTTAAAAGTTCGACTTCGTTAGCCGATTCAAACGGTGGATATCCTGCGAGAATATGATATAAGCTTGCACCAAGTGAGTAAAGGTCTGTTCTGAAATCTACAGCAATTCCACTTATTAATTCCGGCGAAATGTATAGCGGTGTTCCTTTAATTGATTGTTTTTTTAATGCACTGAAACCAAAGTCAATGAGTTTTATAGAAAATTTTTGATGTTTTGTCTTTATTGTTAAAATGTTTTCAGGTCTGATATCAAAATGAATTATGTTTAATTGATGGATGTAATACAAAGTTGTAGAGATTTGATTGAGGAGGTCATAAATTATATTTAAGAAATTTTCTTCTCTGATTAATTCCCTGAGAAAGAAAAGATTTTGACTTTGTAATAATTCTGAAGTATAGAAAAATGAATTTATGAAGCTTTCGTTGTCTGATTCATAAACTTTGCCGAATTCAAAAGCTTTTACAATGTTAGGATGATTCAAACTTCGCAGTAACTTAAATTCTTCCTTAAGTGATTCGAAATCAAATGGTGTGATGGATTCACTCGGTATAATTTTTAGAGCATATGATCTATTTTTAAAAAGAATATCTCTGACCTCAAAGACATTACTTCTGCCAGAACCAAGAGGTCTGATTATTTCAAAACGAGAATTGATAAACATTATCTGCTCATTCGACTTTTTTCATTCCTTCTGCAAATAAATTAATTCCAAGAATTAGAATTATTAAAATAAAACTGCTTACAATAGCAAACCACCATGAAATTGATAAGTATTCATATCCATTTTTGATGATCCCGCCAAGAGTAGGAGTTGGTGGTTGTACTCCGAGTCCAAGAAAGCTTAACGCCGATTCTGCTATTATAACATTACTCATTTGAAAAATTAATGTAATTAAAATAGGAGAAAAAGTGTTAGGCAGAATGTGTTTCAAAATAATTTTTGTTTTTGTTTGTCCAGCAAGAAAAAGGGTTTGGATGAATTCTTTTTTCATGCAAGCTAAAGTTTCGTTTCTTGCAATTTTTGCGATATACATCCAGCCAGAAAAACCAAAGACTATAATTAGAAGTGGGATTGAATTTCCAATAAAAGCAATTAGAAAAATGACAAAAAATAAAACCGGAAATGATAGAAAAAATTCAACGCTGCGCATCAACACTAAATCTGTTAAACCGCCACTTATACCAGCTGCATATCCAATCAATGCTCCAAGAACAAATGAAACAATCACTGAAAAAATTCCAATAAAAACTGAAACTCTTAAACCATAAATTATTCTACTAAGAAGATCTCTCCCGAATTCATCAGTCCCAAGAAAAAATAGTTTATCTCCAACTTCTGGTTTATTGTCAACTAAAATTAAACTATCCTTTGAGATAGATTGAACAGAATAATTTTTATGAACGATTACATTTGAATCATTAATTTCAATCCGGGAGTAATAAATTCTATTATCTTCGTTTGAGTTTTCAAATAACTCCCTTCTTAACGTACTATATGGGTCGAGATTTTGTGAATTAGATTTAAGAAGCAAATACTGAACTTTACTTAAAGGAGGCAAAAGTTTCGTCACAATCACATCTTTATTAAAGTTAGGATCATATGGTGCAAGCAGTGAGGTTGTAAGAGATATCAAACTTATAAAGTATAAAAAACCAGCACCCCAGATAAGTTCACTCGTTTGTGATGAAAATTTTATTTCTAATTTATTGATGAAGTTGAATTTCAAAATCTTTAATAAGTGAAATAAAATAGCTAAAGAAAATAATAAGAATAAAATTGAGAATAATGTCGCCAGTAGAAAATCAATTTCTCTTATATTCATTATTATTTGATTACCATTAAACATTCTTTTGACTGTGTATATTAATAACAATATTCCTTTGTAAATTTTTTCCACTCTAAAGAGAAAAACAATCAATGTGATAATTGAAATTATCAACATTAGATATTTGAATGATTTTATTCTATTCATAATTAAGAGATTACTTCATGAGAGAAACGAGGATTAAATCGAGCAAGTAATATATCAGCAATTAGATTTCCAATTATCACCATTAAACCAGAAAGCATTACTGTGGCAATAATCAATGGGTAATCACGAGTAAAAATTGAGCTGACCATCAAGCGACCAATTCCAGGAAGTGAAAAAACTGTTTCAGTTATTAAAGTTTTGCTTAACAAAGCACCAATTTCTAATCCAAGAATTGTGATATATGAAATTAAAGCATTGGGTAAGATATGTTTTATTCGAATTATTTTTTCTGAAATACCACTGGCTCGGAGATTAATTACAAATGGTTGATTGCTGACCTGAATTAAACTCTCTCTTAAATATCGCAGAGAAAATGCGATCGAAGTAATTGTTAAAGTTAAGATTGGCAGGGTAATGTGATTTAGTATATCAAGAAGTTTCTCAGAGGTACTTAATTCGTAAAAATTAAACGAATAAAGTTGAGAAGAAGGAAATATCTTTAAGATAACCGAACCCAGATAAATCAAAACTATTGCAACAACAAACGATGGTGCACTATAAATCACAAGCGAAAGTCGATCAATAAAAATATCTATGAACTTATTTTTATGTTTAAGAAGAAAAAGACTCATCGGAATAGTTATTAAAATTTGAAGTATGAAGGCACTAACAGAAATGAAAAAAGTAACAGAAAGAGATTCTATTATTATATCAAACACTGGTCTTTGATAAACAATTGAATAACCAAGATTGCCTGTTAAGGTATTTTTTAACCAGAGATAAAATTGAATATGAACTGGTCTATCGAAACCAAAGCTAGATTTAATCTCTTCAGCAATTTTATCACCAAGTTTCGGTGAAATGTATGACTGAAACGGATCTCCTGGTAATAAATGCATAAAAAAGAAGATAGTTACAATTAAAGAGAACCACATTAAAAGAGAAATCAGGATTCTTTTAAAAATCAAAGAACGATTGAGTTTAATCATTTCTCAATATACCATTCCCAGATACGATTTGTATAAGCTATAGGATTTAGTTTCACATTTTTGATTTTCTTATTGTAACCAATAATATTATCAATCCAGTATAAAAAAGTCACAGGTTGATCTTCCTGAAGAATCTCCTGGATTTTATAAATAATTCTTTTCATTTTTTCAAATGAATTAGTTTTCTTGAGTTCTGAAAATAATTTATCAATATTTTTATTCTGATATCCTGTCACATTGAAAAAGTTTTGTTCAAGATTTGAACCCCAGAATGGTTCTAAGTCAAGGTCTAAAGGAATTGTCCATCCAGCAATCCAGGCATCTAATTTTCTTTCAAACATTTTACTGAAGAATAAAGAGTTTTCAAGTATTTCAATTTCAACATCAATACCAATTTTCTTAAGATAATTTTTAATCATCGTTGCTGCAAACTCACGATGAGGTTTCCCAGCAGAAATAGCTAACTTAAACTTAAAAGGAATCCCATTTTTATCGATGATGCCATCTCCATTTCTATCCTGCCAGCCATTTTTTTCCAGAATTCTTTTTGCCTCATCAGGATTGTAAGGAATAATCTTTAAATTATTATTAACAAATTCTTTGAAGATTGGCGAAATGGGCGATTCTGCAATCGAAGCATACCTGCCAAAATACCCATCGAGAATTTCTTTACGATTAATTGCCAATGTTAAGGCACGACGAACTTCTTTATTTCCAAAGAGTGGATGTGGTTGAATTATTTTCTGATTTGATTCGGTGAATTTTTGAATATCAATGTTATTCCAGCCAATATAATCATAATCTCTTCCTTTGATAAATTTTATTTCAATTCTGTCTGATTGTGATCTTAGTAATTCTGCATCCTCTGGACGAATATCAGTCAAGAGATCAATCTCGCCATTTTTAAGTTGATTAATTCGGGAATTGTAATCTGGAATTACTTTAAAAACAAGTTTTTCTATGTAAGGAATTTTATCGTAGTTCTCTTCCTTATTTCGTTTTAAAATAAATTGATGTTGTCTTGAGTAATTTTCTAATACAAACGGTCCGATACCGATTGGTTTAAAATTAATTTCATGGTTGATCAATTTCTCTGGTGGAATTTGACTAAAAATATGTTCGGGTAAAATTGGCAGACCTGTTATAAAAAGTGTATCATCAACAGGATTATTGAAATTGAACTGAAATACTGAATCACTCAGAATTACAAATGATTTATCATAATCCAGATTCCCATCTTTCTTGTGGATGAAAAATCTTTCTATATCCTGACGAACACTCATAATTTCGGGATTAGTATAGAGATAGAATGTATACTTCACATCTTTGGATGTAAAAGGCTTTCCATCAGACCACCTTAAATTTGTCTTCAGGTAATATGTGATGCTTTTTTTGTCAGGTGAAATCTTCCATTTGTAAGCCAATCCTGGATAATAGATTAATTTTCCTGAGTCAGAATCAAATTCAGCATAAGTTAATCCGCTGAATATTAAGTCATTAATTAAACCCGAAGTTATATCATTCGAGTAGAGAGGATTGAAAAAATCTACATCGTTACGAATACCGAAAATGATTAAATTGTTCTTAGATTCATCAGAAACACTACTGCCAGATTTTTTATCGCATGATGGGAAAAAGGTCGATGTAATTAAAAGAATGAGAAGAAAAATTTTTTTGTAATTCATCGATTAGCTCCTAACCAGGATTTGATACATTCTAAATTCAATTTAATATATTCTTTTTATGTATGAAAAATTAAATTGTATATATGAATTCAAAAGAAATTTTTCGTGCAACAAATTTAAGTGTTTCAATAAAACAGTCGAAAAGGATTATACTTGAAAATGTTAATTTCTCAACTTTTCCGGGTGAGGTCTTTGCGATTCTAGGAAAGAATGGTAGTGGGAAATCAACCCTTGCCTTGAGTATAATTAAACTTTTATCAAATGATGTTTTCAAAATTTCTGGTGAGGTGTACTTCAAAAGTAAAAATATTTTTTTGCTTGATGATTTAGAATTACTGAAAATCCGTCGAAAGAGAATTGGTTTTATCATGCAAAATCCTTTTTCTGCTTTTGATCCTATTAAGAAAATTAGAAGACAATTTGAATATCTGAGTACGCTGAAAGAGATACCTTTGACAAGTTTCATTGAACTCATGGAAAAACTAGTGTTAAGGGATGCGGGAGGAATTTTAGAAAAATATCCATTTGAATTAAGTGGTGGAATGTTACAAAGACTTGCAGTTGTAAAAGCTCTTGCATCAACACCTGAGTTAATCATAGCCGATGAACCGACCTCTGCACTTGATAGACCAATAACAATTCAACTTATGGACTTTTTATCTAACTATGTAAGTACACAAAAAAGTGCTTTAATCATTATTACTCAGGATATTTCAATAGCTGAAAAGTACTCAGATAAGATTGCGTTTCTGGATCAAGGTAAATTGAATGTTTTCTCAGATAAAACGCAGTTTTTTACAAAATACGGATCTATAAACCATAAAGTGCTTGTCGAATCGTACAAGTTTTTAAATTATGAGTAATGAAATTGTCCTTGAATTAAAAGAAATTTCTTTTTCAGTAAATCGAAAAAGAATGGTTCAGGATATTTTAAAAAATATTAATCTAAAAATTTTTAGTTCAGAAATTTTTGGGTTAACAGGTGAATCAGGATCGGGAAAAACAACTCTGGGGAAAATAATATCGGGACTTGAAAAACCTACTTTGGGTAAAAAATATTTTAATGGAAAGGAATTTTCGGAAATTCATCCTGAAAATAAAATTCAATTTCTATTTCAAAATTATTATGATAGTTTTGATCCTCTTCAAAAAATCGACTCAGCTTTTAATGAATTTTTGAAAATTAATAATACTAGTGCAGAAGATGGATTTAGAGAAAAAAAGCTTGTTCTGGATCTTGTTGGTTTAAGTGATGATTTGATCAATCGTTTTCCTCATCAATTAAGTGGTGGACAACTTCAAAGGCTTGCACTTGCTCGACTACTTTTACTAAAACCAAAATTATTAATTCTTGACGAACCTTTTGCATCTCAGGATGTTGTTTCGGTTGTTAACTTCATCAGAATTCTTAAGCGAATAAATGAAGATCAAAAGCTTACCATTATTTGCATTGCCCACGATATTCCTGTTTTAATTAAGTTATGTAATAGAATTGGTTTCATGAAAGATGGAGAGATTGTTGAGGTAATTAAGATTGATGAGGGTAGGGTGGGTGATTTTCTCAAAAGTGATTATAGCAAATTTTTATTGAGATCTTTTGGTTATCAGTATATAGCTGAATAAATGAAATCAATTTTACAATAAGTTATTATAACAACTAATCATCACTCTTATCTTAAGTAGAGAATAAAGTTACTTTTACCATTGAATCCAATAAAATTTTCCATCATCTAATTAACAAAACAGAAATAACCTTTATGATTTATCTGATTGTTGTAATATTTATTTTTCTCACACTTTTGTTTGGCTTTCAGTTTTTACTGATTGCAAAAAGCAAAAAAATGGCTGGTCATTCTATTGATGTTTCTAAAGTGAGAAATGATTTAAAGATTTTTCTTAATAGCGATAAAGCTATTATCTATTTTTATTCACCCAACTGCTCTGCATGCAGATACCAGGCTCCAGTCATTGAAAATCTGAAGAAACAGAATTATAATGTCTTATCAATAGATGTCTCAAGAGATTTGCAAACGGCTAGATTATTCGGAATTATGGGAACTCCAAGTATTGCAATCATGAACAAGAACACAATTAAAGATCTCTTTGTTGGTTTCCGTGATGAAGAAATTCTTAAAAAAGCTTATCAATCAAATTAGTGGGTTCATATATGAATTATAAAGTTTCTGTAAATAAACAATTTGACCAGGTAATTAAGGAAATCGAACAGTCGGCTGAAAAACATCATTTTCGAGTGCTTCACATTCATAATGTCAGCCAGACACTTGCAGAGAAAGGTTTTGAAATAGAAAAATATTCTATCATTGAGTTGTGTAATGCTAGATTTGCACATATAATATTAACCAGGAACAGAGATTATGGTTCAATTTTACCTTGCAAAATTTTTGTATATGAAAAAGAAAATCAGGTTTACATCGCTGCACCTCAGCCATTGACTTTAGTTGAAAAATTAGGTTTAGAAGAAATTAAACCAGTTGCTGAAGAAGTAGACAAAATAATTAAAGAAATCATTTTAGAGGTTTCACAATGACTTTACTTCAAATAGCAGGAACTTTGCTGGGTGGAATAATCGGATTTTTGATTGGCAAGTATTTTAGTAAGAAAACTCTGGGTGTTTGTCCAATTCTCTGCAATCCAAAAATATCAACAATCTACTTTGCACTATTAGGATATTTTTTAACAAGTAACAAAAACATTTAAAGGAGAAGTAATATGAAAAAGAACATTGGAAAAACAGATCAAATTATAAGAACACTTGCTGGTGTGGTTCTTTTAATTTTCGCAGTAATTGATCCATCAAAAAACTGGTGGGGATTTTTAGGTTTCATTCCTTTAGTTACCGCTTATGTTCGATTCTGTCCATTGTATGTTCCATTCAAAATTAATACCTCTAAGGAGGAAAAGTAATCGGGGGATTAGATTATGTTTATTGATGAAAAATTAAGTAAAGAAATATCAAAACAATTAGCTGATTTAAATCGAGAAGTAAAGCTGGTTATGTTCACTAAAGAACTTGAATGTATGTATTGCCGAGAAACTCGAATACTTCTCGAAGAACTCGTTCATACTTCTGATAAATTAAAATTGGAAGTCTATTCTTTTATTGTTGATAAAGAAAAAGCTGACGAACTCGGAATAGATAAAATTCCAGCTATTGCTATAATGGAAGGTGATAAGGATTTCGGAATTCGTTATTACGGTATTCCTTCCGGCTATGAATTTGCATCTCTGCTTGAAGATATTAAAATGGTTGGAATAGGGTTGATTGATTTAAGTGATGATTTGATTGAAAAAGTTAAATCAATTGATAAAAATGTTCACTTACAAGTTTATGTTACGCCAACTTGTCCATATTGTCCGCGTGCAGTAATTGCTGCCCATAAATTTGCTTACCTCAATCCTAAGATTAAAGCTGATATGGTTGAAGCAACGGAATTTCCTCATCTTGCGAGGAAATATAATGTAATGGGAATTCCAAGAACTGTAATCAATGAAAATGATTTTATAGAGGGAGCTGTACCTGAAGAAATGTTGTTAGAAAAGATTTACGAAAATCTTGGAGTGGAATTAAGATGATGATATCTCGATTAAAAGGCCTATTGAAAAATAAAATCTTTAAATTGATTTTATTTTCTTTGATCGGCTTTGTTGGTGGATATGCTTATTATTATTTCATTGGTTGTTATAATGGAACCTGTCCAATTACTTCGAAATGGTATACATCAAGTCTTTATGGAATGCTGATTGGTATTATTGCAGGATTTCCAACAAAAAGAGAGACTAAGAATGAGCAATAAAATTGATCAAAAAATTACCAAAGAAATTACAATTGAAGAACTTGTTGTATTAAAACCAGAAGCAGTTACTTATTTAATGGAAAAGGGAATCCGATGTCTTGTATGTGGTGAACCAATCTGGGGAACACTTGAGTCGGCTGCAAAAGAAAAAGGGTTTAATGAAAACGAAATTGAAAAATTTGTTGAAGAAATTAATCAGCTGTAAGTCCTAAATTTTGAAGAGTGTTTAAGATTTATTATTTTCGTAACTGAAAATACCGCGGGGTAGAGCAGCTGGTAGCTCGTCGGGCTCATAACCCGGAGGACGTAGGTTCGAATCCTACCCCCGCTACAAAGAGATTAAGGAACCGCCAGAAATTGGCGGTTTTATTTTTTATGTATACTGTTTATGTATTATTCTCACCGAAATATGAAAAGATTTACATTGGATTCACTTCCGATTTAGAGAAACGTTTATTGTCACACAATGAACTTTCACATAAAGGGTGGACGAGAAAATTTCGTCCATGGGTTTTGATATATAAAGAGGAATTTTAGACGAAGAAAGAGGCAATGAAAAGAGAAAAGTTCTTGAAGAGTGGAAGAGGAAGAGAGTTTATTCACAAGTTAGTTGAAAAATATAAATCTGGTAGTGACAATCCTTATTCTTTCTCTTCTCTATCCTTTAGCCCCAGGAAGGAGAGTAATCTTTCGTGTACACCTTCAGGAAGATCGGTGGAATATTGTTTGAAAAGCTTGACAGTTTTTTCTAACTGATCATAAAAATTATTACAATTTTCACATTCTTTCAGGTGCTCCTGGATTGCAACGCAAAGAGGTGAATTGGGCAATTCACCCAGATGCTCACATACCTGATTGATTACTTCTTTGCAGGTTAAATTATTTTTCAAAGTATGATTTAAGTTCATTTCTTAAAAATAACCTTGCTCTATGTAATCTTGATTTAACTGCCGGGATAGTCAATCCCAGTGTCTCTGCTGTCTCTTGAGTTGAAAGTCCTTCAATATCTCTCAAAGTAAATACAATTCTGTACTCGGGTGAAAGTTTTTGAATCGCTTGATCCATTAAATTTTTAAGCTCATCATTTAAAAGTTTATCTTCCGGAAGATCTGCCCAGTGTTTAACTTCGGGCTCTTCAAAGTTGAATTCTTCCTCATCGATTGAATAAAATTTATCTTTATGAACTTCTGAACGAGCCATCATCAAGCAGTGATTAACTACAATTCGATAAAGCCATGTCGAGAATTTTGATTTTCCATCAAATTGATGAAGTGATTTAAGAACACTCATGAAAGTTTCTTGCATCGTGTTCTCAGCTTTATCTTTATTTCGGCAAATTTTAAATGCAAAACTATAAACTGTCTTTTCGTATTTAGTAACAAGTTCAGCAAGAGCTAACTTATCACCAGACTTTGCTCGTTCTATTAATTCTAATTCTTTTTGTTCAATCATTTGATGATTAAAATAATTAAAAGATTCTTATCGACGTGCAATTTACTAAAAGGTGAACTCAAGATTTTTGATTCATTTACTGAAAATCTTCCGACTTCCAGCCTCCACTCTTATTCAAACCAAGCACTCCCTGCAATTTATTGACAAATGCTTGAATATATTCATCGACAGTATTGGGTACATAATACATTGGAGGGGAAATTGGCATAACTATCACACCTTCACGAGAAAGAAATGCTAATTGTTCGAGTGTATTAGTTGCAAGAGGAGTTTCTCTAACACAAAGAATCATTTTGTATCTTTCCTTCAAACATACCTGAGCTGTACGAGTTATTAATGTATCCCCAATTCCTGACGCAATTTTACCAATTGTTGATGTCGATGCAGGAATAACAACGAAAGCGTCAAATCTATTTGATCCTGATGCTGGTGGAGCTGTTAAGTCTGTATCTTTGAAAATATTTTTAACATAAGGTCGAAGAGTTTCTTCACTTTCACCAGTTTCATCTTTTAAAACTACTTTGCCCCATTTGCTGATAATCAAGAATTTATTTGCTTCAGTTTTTTTTATGAATTCAACAGCGAAAATTGAACCAGATGAACCTGTTATACCAATGACAATCTTCAATTTAAATCTCCTTTACCAATATCATTAAAAAAACAATAAAACTAACAACTGCATTTAATTTGAAGAAAGCAAGCTCAACATTAGTTTCTGCGTATTTATGCTCAAAGTAATAAAGCATAGCTACTATAATTAAAAATATAAGAGAAAAAAGATTTTTAATAGAAGTAATGAATAAAAGGATTAGAATTATTAAAGAAATCAAATGAAGTAATTGTGAATACCTTAGAGCTTTCTTTTTGCCAAATTTTGCCGGGAATGATTTCAAATTATTAGTTCGATCAAACTCTTCATCTAATGTCGAATAGATAATATCAAAACTTGTTGCCCAGAAGAAAGTGAATAAACTTAGAAGTGCTCCAGGTAGAACTCCAGCAAAAGAATTTTTAACAGCAATCCAGCCACCAAGCGGTCCCATCGCAAGACCAGCACCAACTCCAAAATGAGCAAAATGAGTAAATCTCTTCATAAATGGATAAACAATAAAAATAAGAATTGGAATAGGTGAAAGATAAAAACAAAATTCTGAAATTAGATAAGCTGTAAAAAAATATAAAATCAAACTTAGTATCATTATAAAATATGCCTTGCGTGTGGAAATTTTTCCACTTGGAATTTCTCTTTGTTTTGTTCTGGGATTTCGACGATCAATTTCAGCATCAATAATTCGATTGGCAGTCATTGCAACAATTCTTGCGAAAATTGCAGCAAAAAGTACAAGAACAAGAAGTTTTATGGAAGGTTGTTGTGTTGCAAGCAAAACTCCGGCATAAATCAATGGAAGAGAAAAAAGAGTATGTTCAACCTTTATGAAATTCAGATATTTTTTTATTTCCATAATTTTTTGTTTTGAATGCAATTTAGTTTAATTGAAAAGTCTATTCAATTTATCTCAATGAGAATGACAACTTCTTTTCTGGTTTATCAAAAATTCATTTAATAAAATTTTATAAATAAAAACCTTTAGTTTCAAAATGTTAGTTTATAAAGTTTAGTTGATTGTGATGGATGTTGTCTATTTTAATTTTTGGTAATTAGACATAAGAAAATTTATTAATCAATCTCTTTAATACTTTGAACCTGATTAATGATTCATAGAACAAACAAACCTAAATTGAAGTCATTTTTTTTCTTTTGTTATATTGCAAGCAATATTTTTGAGATTTTTTAATAAAAAATTGGAAATTCAATTCAGATAGAAGGAAATGTTCGAAATGAAAAAGGATCTTGCAAAGGTTTATAACCCTGGTGAAGTAGAAGATAAATGGTATCAATATTGGGAAACACATAAATTATTTCACGCAGAAATTGATCACTCAAAAAAACCATATACAATTGTAATTCCGCCTCCTAATATTACCGGCAGCCTGACAATGGGTCATATCTTGAATAACACTCTTCAAGATATTTTTATAAGATGGAAAAAAATGTCAGGTTATAATGCCTGCTGGGTGCCGGGAACTGACCACGCTTCTATTGCAACTGAAACAAAAGTAACAGCATACTTAAAAGAACATGGAATTGACAAAAAGAAAATTGGCCGTGAAGAATTCTTAAAACATTGCTGGCAGTGGAAAGAAACTTACGGCGGTATCATCTTAAAGCAATTAAGAAAACTTGGCGTTGCATGTGATTGGGATCGTTTGCGTTTTACAATGGATGATGAATATTATCGACTTGTCCTCGAAGCGTTCGTTCATCTTTATAAAAAAGGTTATATCTATCGTGGACTGAGAATGGTTAATTGGGATCCGGCGACACAATCTGCCATCTCTGATGAAGAAGTTATTTATCAGGAAGTCAATGGTAAATTATGGTATTTCAAATATCCTGTAAAAGATTCGAATGATTTTGTTGTAGTTGCTACAACACGACCAGAAACAATGCTTGGTGATACAGCTGTTGCAGTTAATCCAGATGATGATCGTTATAAACATTTAATCGGAAAGACAGTAATTCTTCCACTTGCAAACCGAGAAATTTCAATTATAGCTGATGAATATGTCGATAAAGAGTTTGGAACTGGTTGCGTTAAAGTCACTCCTGCTCATGATCCAAATGACTTTGAGATTAGCAAACGACACAGGATTGAAGTCATTAACATAATGAATCCCGATGCAACTTTGAATGAAAATGTTCCAGAAGAATTTCGTAGTCTCGATAGATTTGAAGCAAGAAAAAAAGTTGTTGAAAGATTAAGTCAACTTGGACTTGTAGAAAAGATTGAAGATTACAAGACCAACATTGGTTATTCTGAAAGAGGTAAAGTTCCAATTGAACCTTACTTATCAGAACAATGGTTCATGAGAATGGATGAACTGGTTAAACCTGCCATCAAAGCAGTTGAAGAAGATAAGATAAAATTTCATCCGGATAGATGGACAAAGGTTTATTTCCACTGGATGAATAATATTAAAGATTGGTGTATATCAAGACAGCTCTGGTGGGGACATAGAATTCCAGTCTGGTATTGTCAGGGCACAAATGAAAAAGAATGCAACGAAATTATTGTTCAGGTTGATGCACCTGATAAATGTCCAAAATGTGGAAGTACAAATCTAAAACAGGATGAAGATGTTCTTGATACATGGGCTTCGAGCTGGTTATGGGCTCACGGTGTATTTAAAACGAAAGAAGAACTCGAATATTTTTATCCGACAGATACACTTGTAACTGGTCCTGACATTATCTTTTTCTGGGTTGCAAGAATGATTATCGCAGGATTTGAATTTACCAACAACATTCCATTTAAGGATGTTTATTTCACCAGCATAATTCGTGATGAAAAAGGCAGAAAGATGAGCAAATCACTGGGAAATTCACCTGACCCGCTTGATGTAATTGCCCAGTATGGTGCCGATGCTCTAAGATTTACTATCATTTATCTTGCACCACTTGGTCAGGATGTTCTGTTTTCTGTTGATAAATGTGAAATAGGCAGAAATTTTGCAAACAAAATCTGGAATGCTGGTCGATTCCTCTTATTGAATGCGAATGAAATAAAAGTCGACTACAATCTGAAATTTGAAAATCTTGATTTGACAGATAGATGGATTTTAAGTCGATTGAATTCTACAATTAGAGATTATACAAATGCATTAAATAATTTTAAGATTAACGATGCGTCTAAAATAATTTATTATTTCATCTGGAGTGATTATTGCGACTGGTATGTAGAATTTGTTAAGACGAGATTAGCAGAAGAAAAAGATGATTATGTAAAATCTTCAATTTTATCGAGATCGTTTTTCGTCTATGAAAATATTTTAAAACTCCTGCATCCAATTATGCCTTTCATTACAGAAGAAATATTTCAAACGATTTATGAACTTGATTCTTCAAGAAAAGATCGTTCATCGACGATTACAATTATGACCGAAAAATTTCCTGAAGCAGATGAAAAATGGATTGATACAAATGTTGAGAGTGAACTTGAACTTCTACAGGAATTAATTATCTCAATTCGAAATATCAGAGGCGAAATGAATGTTCCCCAGGCTCGCAAGTGTGATGTTCATATTAAGTGTGATAATCGAGTATTTGAAGATCTTGTGAATGCTTACTCTTACTATGTTGAAAGATTAGCTCGAGTTGAAAACATTTTAATTGGTAAGAATATACAACGACCAAAGAATTCTTCTGTTTCAGTTGTGAAAGGAAATGAAATCTACATACCACTGGAAGGCTTAATTGATCTCGAAGTAGAAAAAGAACGACTCAGAAAAGAAATTGAAAGGTTGGAAAAATTACTTGAAAGTGTGAATAAAAAATTGACTAATGAAAATTTTATTTCCCGTGCACCAGCACAAATTGTAAATACAGAAAGAGAAAAACAAAAGAATTTCTCAGAAGCGCTGAATAAAGTAAAAAAGAACTTAGAAATGTTAGAACAAAATTGAGTAATGCTTATGAATATATACGATATAGTTGGAGCAATCGCAGTAACTTTGAGTTGTTTCAATCTTTTGCCTCAAGTAATGAAAGGTTTTAAGACAAAAAGCGTGAAAGATCTCTCGTGGATTTTTATTTTCATGATAATTGCCGCAACAATTTTCTGGTTTATTTATGGACAATACAGAAAAGATTGGGCAATAATGGTTACTAACTCAATCATCTTTGGGTTTGCAGTAATTCTTCTTGTTCAAAAAATTATTTATACCAGATCAAGTAATGATCAAAAGAATTCCATCACATGGAAATAGAAAGTTCTTAAATCTCAATGAGACTCTTTCGGTTTATCAACAATCCTGACCAACCGCAGATAATTCATTCTTGATCAAAGAAAATTGCTTTATGATTAAGTGAAATTTTTTGTGGGAAAAGTTTCGGATTCCAAATCAAACTTTTTTTATTAATAAAAATCTTATCAAAGTTTAGGTTCAAAATAAAAAACCTGGCTCAGCAGATGACCGAGCCAGATTAATTTGAATTTACAGGGAATTGTTATTATTTATTTTTGATCTTTTCTAAAAGTGACTTTGCTTCAGCGATGTACTCATCATCGTCTTCATCTAACTTTGGGAGATGAGAAATTGCATATAAATGTTCTTTCGCCTTCTGATAATTTTCCATCTCAATATAATTTTTAGCGGCTTCCAGTCTGTACATTATAAAATCGGGTCTCATCTTGATGGCTCTTTCAAAAAGTTTTGCCGCTTCTTCTCGATCTCCCCAACCAAGACCAATGATTGATCTTGCAAATTTCGGTTTTTCACAAACTTTTGAGTGGGCTCTTGCAAGCACATACAATGCAACGCTTTGTTGAATATTGCCTCCATTATTTAAACTGATTGCTTTCTCGCAGTCAGCTTTTACAGCGTTAACAAGACTTATAGTTTTAAATACACCTTTAAATAATGCAATTTTCCCATTTGCTATTGCTCTTCTGATATAGCCGATAGATGAGTTAGGATTTACTTTTATTGCTTTTTCTGCATATTCAAGTGCTTTCTCGAACATTTTCAACTGTTGATCCTTATCGGCATCTGTTTTTGCTGGGAGATGTTCGCCGTAATCAATGCAAGCACGAGAAAGTCTCCATAAAACTTCAAAGTTATTTGGTTCAAGTTTGTATGCTTGTTCAATTGTTTTTAATGCATTCACATTATCAAATTTCACTTCGATCAATTCATCACATTTTTTGATTAAGTCCTGAACATTCTGTGCATTTATAAAACTCACGAAGAATGTCAGAAATAGAAAAATAATTAAATGTTTTTTCATTGAAGTTACTCCCTTTTTGTTAATTGATTATTCATCAGCTTTGATTTCAATTTCGATTATTTTGTGACCTTTTATAATTTCTCGTAAAGCATACAAGATTCCTGCACCAACGAAAATCATTCCTACTATAAACGAAATCATCATAAATATCATTCCCGATTTTATATCAAAAATGAAATCAATACCAATTAAAAACGAAGTCAATATAAACAGAAAAATCCCCGTTGAGTAACAGATAACGCATTTTTTGACAAGTCCGAGTCGGAAGAAAAGATGTTCAAGTTGTTTTTTGAGGCTTGCCAATCTGTTTGATTCAATAAAATCGAGATCTTTTCCGTCTTTGATTTTAAGAATTAATCTTCTTCGTTCATCATTGAGTAATCTTATTCGAGTCGCAATTGAAGAATATCTGTTGTTAATCCCGAGGAGCAAAAGACCGCAGGCAGAAATCATCACTGCCGGAGCCAACATAAATTGAATCATTTTTACAATAAATTCAGAACTGAACTGCATAGAGCTTCTTCATAAATTCGTTTGACATCACTAACAAAGATATAAAATTAAAGAGGCTTTAGGAAAGGGGATTTAGAAAAAATTAATCCTGAAAATATTTCTAATGATAACCACGCTAAATTAATCTTGATAATTTTAAATACTTTAGAAGAGAAACATTAAAATAGATTCCTGATCATTTTCAACAATGATTGTCCTAATTAAAATTGTTATGATCTTTTAGTCGAATAGCTCAAAGATCATTCATTACCTCGTTCGTTCTAAAAAAAGTATTTTGGATAAACACTTGCCTCTCGTTTCAAATGTTTAATAAGGAAACTAAAGTGGGACTGCCTCAAAAGTAATTTTTAAATTACAAGTTCTGTGATATTCGTCTAAAATCTGCATTTTCAGCGTCCTATTTTATAAATAATCTTACTATCGAGGCAATCCCATCATCTTAACAACCGAAAGATTTCAACTCAAATCATTTTTGTCTTTGCCTATTATTATTTCACCAAAACCATCTTCTTAGTTGCTGAATATCCATTTGCTTTAAGAATATAAAAATAAACTCCACTTGGAAGTGAAGAAGCATCAAAAGAAATAGAATAATTACCAGTTTGTTTTTCTTCCTGAATTAACTCAGCAACTTCGTTTCCTAAAACATCATAAATTTTTAAAATCACAAAAGATTTTTCAGGAGTAGAATATGAAATTTTTGTAACCGAATAAAAAAGTTTAGGATAATTTTGCTTCAAATCAAAAGTGATAATTTCTGCTTCATCATTTACATTGGTAATGTTGCCAGTTCTGAATTTTACAACTTTACTCCAGGGTGCATATTTACCTTCAAAATCAACTGCACGACACCTTATAAAATAATCCGAGTTTGCGATAAATCCACTCACCATAAATCGTATGGTACCATATTGATCTACTGTAAAGATTGAAGGATCGTTGTACTGAATATCTATAGTATTAAAAGTTGAATCTCTCGAAATTTGCACTTCTAATGTTTGGTAATATTGTCTGAATGGATTCAGAACAAATTCAATAGGTTGTGAATTTACAACATAACCAGACGACCAGGGTACAGAAAAACTGGGTTCCAGATAAAGTCCAGCTGATGTAGTCTTATAAACGATAGGAACCCTGTCTCCCCATGTAATTTTATCACTTCTGGTATCACCTGCTAAAATCAGGTTGCCCTGTGAAGTAACAGTTCTCAACTAAACATCGTCTGGGGAAAAAAATTCCACTTGTTTCCAGATCAAGTTTCCAGAATTATCTATTTTTAATAAAGAAGGAGTGCGAGTTGTATATTCTTCATTCTGCACACCATATATCAGATAATAACTATCATGTAAATTGAGGATATTATACCCTTTATTTTTTTCATGAGACCATGTAGGTTCAAGATATTTTCTGGTAAATAAGCTGTCGCCTGATTGATGAAGCTTCATTATTAACAGATATGATTGATGTACCTAGGCTTTAGGCGTTACATAACCGATAACAAAAAGATTTCCATCATCCGTTTCACAAACATCATAACCTTCAGCATTTGAGCTATCGGAACCGTTATATTCGCCTGAATAATGTGTTTTATTCCAGATTATATTGCCTTTAATGTTATATTTTACAATTAATAGAATTTTGTTAGCCTGTGACTCATAAACTCCAACCGCTACAATTGTGCTGTCGCTTAATACCTGAACTTTGCGGTAAGTAGAATACAAAGGAAGATTGATAGCTGTTTCAAAAATTAAATTACCGTTAAAATCATATTTTTTTACAATTGGACTTCCACTCTAGGGGGATGCACCAGAGACAACTAATGTATTATCATATTTTGAGAATTTTATCTTTGTGATATTTGCACCAGCCCATTGTTCTGCGGGACTTATTGCTATTTCCCATAATTTAATTCCACCTGGACTTATCTTTATAATTGAATTATAATAACAATTTGGACTCGGATAGAGTCTATATGATACCAATAGATAGCAGTGTCCCATATCATCTTTAGTAAAGTCCACTAACCAGTAATCAGCAATTCAATCAGATAATTTAAATTTCCATTGGGAAATTAAGTTCATGTCGTTATCATATTTTTCAATGATAATGTCTCTTCTTGTTTAAGAGAGTGAGTCTAATTGATTGAGTCCTAAATAAAGATAATTTCCTTCTGATATGACATTGACAACATTTCCTAATTTATCAAATCTGAATTGCACAACTACTCCTTGAGGAATTAAGGGTGAGTAAATAAAGAAGAAAATTAAGCTCAAAAGAAATGTTAAGTTATTCATAAATCCTCCCTATGATTTTATGAATTCTTAATAACGACCTGGAGTTCAGAAAATAAGCGAGCAATCTGAAAATATAATATATGCCCTTTAATACTGAATAACTGAAAATTATGTCTATTACCACAAGGAACTTATTAAAATCAGGTTTTTTTGTAAAGAAGAAAGGGTAAACACAATGTGATTAATTTTGAATCTGATTGAATAAAAAATATTATAAAAATCTTTCCTTTAAGAATATAAAAGTTTTCTAAAACGATCCTTGAATTCATAAAAATTTATGAAAGCTATCTTCGTGATTCTATCATTTCAATCAACTTCAAATTTTATTATTTTAATTTAATGTAAATAAATATTTTGAGAGGTTTATTGATGAAAAGAAAATTTATTGTTTTGATTCTGCTCTTATTCCTTATACAAATTTCCTACTCACAGGACAAAGTCAGAGTAGTTTTAGACAGCGTTTATTCTTATGCTGTTTGTGGGTATAAAAAATTCAATGTTATTCTTCCAAAAGACTATTATAAAACAGAAGAAAGATATAAAGTAATTTTTTTACTTCATGGTTATAGCGGCGATCATAATGATTGGGTTAATCGAACGAATCTGGTTAAATATCTTAACGACTACTCATTTGTGGTTGTAACTCCACAAGCAGATAAAAGCTGGTATACTAATTCACCATTTATAAAAAACAGAAATTATGAAGATTATATAATCAAAGAATTAATTCCCTTTGTTGAAAAGAAATATAGAGTTATTTCAACAAAACATGGAAGAATCATTGCAGGACTTTCGATGGGCGGATATGGGGCAATTAAATTAGCAATTAAATATCCAAATCTTTTCTACTTTGCAGGTTCTTTCAGTGGTGCTTTTAGATGGCCAGCGATGATTGAAAAAAACAAAAGTCTAATTTCTCAAAGTTTAAAAGAAGCTTTTGGAGAAACACGATCAGATCACTGGAATAAAAACGATGTTTCTGTTTTAATTGATAGTTTCAAATCAACCAATTTGCCTTATCTTTACATTGCTTGCGGAGAAAATGATCAATTGGAAGGATTGCTTGAATCGAATAGAAAAGTTGTAGATAAATTACAATCCAAAGGGATTGCTTATGAATATTATGAATTGCCTGGTGGACATGATTGGATTTTCTGGGATTCACAAATTAAAATGTTTTTAAATAGATTAAGTCAATTCACCACAAATTAATTTAAGAGGGCTGAAATGAAATTGTCTGATTCAAAAATTTATTTCTTCCTTTTACTTTTTTTTATACCTCTTTTTGTTTTAAGTCAATCTTTACCAATTCCAAGAAATGTTCTTGAAGCATATAAAAAAGGTACTCGTTCATTTGATGGTTCTCCTGGACCAAATTACTGGCAGAATCACTCTGACTACTTTATTGAAGCGTCTTTTGATCCTTCATCAAGAAAAATTACAGGCAAAGAGTTAATTGTTTATTATAACGAAAGCCCTGATACACTGAAAGAAATAGTTATTAGATTGCTTCAAAATATTTTCGAAAAAGGTTCACCTCGAGAATTTCCAGTTAATCCTGCTGATATTCACGATGGAGTGCAGCTTAAAAAGTTTTTAATTAACAATAGGAATTATGACTTAAATAAAAGAATCAATGTTTATGACCAGAGAACAAATTTAATAATAGAACTTGATTCTGTTGATTTCATATCACCCAAAAACAAATGTAATCTCGAGATTGAGTGGGAAGTAACAATTCCAAAATATTCTAACATTAGAATGGGTACTTATGATTCGACTTCATTCTTTGTTGCTTACTGGTATCCACAAATTGCTGTTTATGATGATGTTTATGGCTGGGATAGAATTCCTTACACCGGGACAGTTGAGTTTTATAATGATTTCAATAATTACGATGTAAAGATAACTGTTCCGAAAAATTTTATTGTCTGGGCAACAGGTGAATTACAAAATCCAGAAAAAGTATTCAGCAATGAACTACTTCAAAGATACCAACTTGCACTTCAAAGCGATTCAATAATTAAATTAATTACGCTTGAAGATTTAGAACAAAACAAACTCAAAACGGTTGATGCAAACTCAATCACCTATCATTACAAAGCATTCCAGGTTCCTGATTTTGCTTTTGCATTAAGTGATCATTATTTGTGGGATGGATCTTCATTGATTGTTGATAAACAAACTAACAGAAGGACGTTCATCTCAGCTGCTTATAAAAAAGAATCAAAAGATTTCTATGATGTTGCCGAAATTGCAAGAAAAGTGATTGAATATTTTTCTTTTGAATTTCCTCAGATTTCCTATCCTTATCCAAGAATGACTGTCTTCAATGGTCAGGGTGGAATGGAATTTCCGATGATGGTAAACGATGGTTCAGTTAGATCGTATGCTGCAGCAATTGGATTAACTTCTCACGAAATTGCTCACACTTACTTTCCATTTTTCATGGGAATCAATGAAAAAAGATTTGCTTGGATGGATGAAGGATTTGCTGTAATGTTACCATTCGATTTGCAGGAAAGATATTCAGAAGGAGATGGACCACGAGCTGGTAATGCTTTGTCTTACGAAAACTTTGCTGGAACAGATGAAGAAATGCCTTTAATGACTCCTTCGTTTCTTTTAAGCGGTAATTCTTATCGAGTTGCTTCATATCGAAGACCTGGATGTGCTTATGATTTTTTGAGTGATTTACTCGGGAAGGAAAAATTTATTTCAGTGATGAAAGAATATGTAAGACTCTGGAATGGTAAACATCCAATTCCATATGATTTCTTTTTTGTATTTAATAAGTATGCTGGCGAAGATTTGAACTGGTATTTCAAACCATGGTTTTTTGAAAAAGGTTATCCAGACCTTTCATTACATAATGTAAAATTTGAAAAAGGAACTCTATCATTTGATGTGAAGAAAGTTGGAAATATACCTGTTCCATTAGCCATCAAGGTTGTTTTGAAAGACAGTACATCAAAAGAAATGTACGAGACAGCACGCATATGGAAGGACAAAGATTTATACAATGTAAAATTAAAACTTGAACAACAACCACTATACATTGAAATCGGAACGAAGAAAATTCCAGATGTTAATCGCAAGGATAATGAGTTTTATTTTGTTAAATAATTAAACATTTACGATGGGAGAATTAAGTTCTCCCATCTTTTTTATTATGTATAAAATAGAATGGGAAAAAATTTTTAATCAACTACTTAACTTAAAATTTTTGATTTTCATTTTAATCTCACTGATAAATTTTATTCTTTATTTCCATACACTTAAATATGACTTTACTTCCCTTGATGACTATGATTTGATATTGAACAGATATCATATCCTGAAAAATCCTGAAAACATTCCTTTAATTTTTAAGACTAATTTTTTTATGTCCGAAAGTGGTTCTTACTACCGACCACTTGTTTCAATTTCATTTATGATTGATACACTTATTGGTGGAAAGAATCCGTTTATCTTTCACCTTTCAAATTTGATATACCATATCATTGCTTCATTTTTGATGTGGATTCTTTTGAGAAGTTTTGGAATTGATAATCTCAGATCATTGATGTGGACTTTATTATTTACAGTTCATCCAGCACTTGTCCAGGCAGTTGTGTGGATTCCAGGTCGAAATGATTCATTGCTATTTATTTTCATAGCTTTAATTTTTATCTCATTAATTGTCTTTTTGAAATCAAATTCAAGAAAGAGATTTTATTATTTGTTATTAACATCACTCTGGTTTTTGTTTTCTCTTCTTACAAAAGAAAATAGTTTAGTGGTGATAATTTTGATTCTTTTTAATTTATTGTTGATTAATCGTGAGAAAGTAAGTTTTCAATCATTGATAACTTTATCAATAAGTCTATTAATCCCTGTTTTGATTTATTCAGTTTTGCGGCTTAATGCTTCCGCAACAACACCTGATATCGAAAGATTAACATTGAATATTATAGATTACTTGAAAGGATTTATCAATTATTTAGACAAAGTATTTTTACCTTTCAATCTTTCTGTAATAACTCTATTAGAAAATGTTGATTTACTTTATGGGATCTATTCGTTACTTATTATAATTCTTCTTTCATCAAAAGGAATTATAGATAAAAAAGTTTTTCTCTTTGGCTGGTTATGGTTCGCTTTATTTTTAGTTAGTGGGATGACTGGTTTAACGGGATTTACAAATTTTCTGGATCATCGTTTATATGTTCCTATGTTAGGATTGATTATTTCATTGAACCAGCTGAAGTTGCTTGAAAATCTAAATATGAAATTTCAGATGATAATGTTTACATCTATTCTTACGGTCTTTTCTTATTTGAATATCAACCACTCAAAAAAATTTGAAACTCCACTCATATTTTACAAATATGCTGTTGCATCAGCACCTAACTCATTTTTCACTCACAGAGGATTAGCGAATGTTTATCATAGATTAAACCAATATGATCTTGCTGAAAATCATTATTTCATATCATTGAATTTAAATCCTGATTCGTATGAAACATTAATGAATTTGGGATTAAATTTTAAGAGAAAGGGAATGTTGGATAGTGCGGAAGTTTATTTATTGAAATCAGCAGCAATCAATCCATATAATGACCGATTAAACAACAATCTTGGTAATCTCTATCTTCATTTAAATGATTTCAAAAAAGCAGAGTTCTTTTTGAAAAGATCAATTCAGAAAAACGATCAATATTTTGAAGCTTTCAACAATCTGGGAGTTTTATACGCCCGAAAGGGAAAAGATTCTCTCGCACTGAAATATTTTCGAAAAGCTGTTGAAATAAATCCAGAATTTGCAGAAGCATATTTCAATCTCGCTTTATTTTATTTCAATAAAAATGATCTTCAAACAAGCAAACACTTCTACAATCTTGCAATCAAATCTGGATTCCCTCAAAAAAATATTTTGACTGAAAAATTAGTAGACCATTAAGATTTCAAACAGAAGAGAAACAATTACTAAAAGAAAATTAAACATGGATATAATTAGAAGAAGTTTACACGAAACATCATAATTTCTGTATAGCTCTTCCCACTTTGGTAGCGGATTTTTCAAATCCCAATGAAAAATTCTTCTCACTTTCGGGAATAAATAACCGATGTAATACAAACCATAGAACATCATAACGAAGAGAACAATCCACCAATGAATTTTAATATTTATTTGTTTAATCAAAATATAAAAAATGATCCCCAGAGGAATTACTATCAACAAAATCCTAAAAGGTAAGAAATATTTCACCGATGCAGCGAGTACAAATTTGTTTGTAATTATTTTTTTATCAGCTGGAAGGAATTCCAATCCTTTTTTAAAAACCTGAACAAAAAAATAATCATATCCTGTTGAAATTGAGGAAATTATCAATAGAATCAAATAGCTGTATTCCATTACATCTTCCTTTTTCTCTAAAATGTAAATTTATAAGAATAATTGCATTAATTTTTTGTGCAAGGAAATAAATCTGAATTTTGTTGGGATAGAAAAATTTGATTTGATAATAATCACTTTATCAAATCATTATACTTATCTAAATATAATCAAAACTTAATAAACCACTTCCCGACTTTTTTCTTGTAGTCCGAATATTCAGGTATATTTTTCTCTAAAATTTTTTCTTCAAGATTTGTTCTTAAGAAATATAAAGGCATTTCAAAAAATATAGTGAGAATAAGTATTAAAATGTTAGATAAAGCAATTCCAACAAAAAAGTCTTGAAGCATCTGGGAAAGATAAAAAGGATGGCGAATGAATTTATAAAACCCCCGGTTAACTAATTGATGATTTTTAAAGATTACAATATCCTGAGTGTAGAATTGTTCGAGATTTTTAGCTGAATAAATCTGAATCCAGGAAAACACAACGTAAAATAATGCACAAACTAATCGAGTGATATCTGAACCTTTGAAATCCAGTTCTATTTTACCAATCTCGAAAAGTCCTAGGATAGTAAGAATAAAAATGATGGCAGAGACAAATTTTGGAAGAGTTTGAAGATAAGATTTTGGTTTTGTGAGGACAGGCTGGAGTTTTTTCTTCAAAGTCTCTCCAGCCAGGGGAACATTGGCTGAAAATGTTAAGACTATGTTTATAACTATTATAAGATTAATAAGATAATCGTAATTCATATCTCTATTTTGTTATTCGAATTTAATAAAATTAAATCTCAGTATAATTAATCGGTTTCATAATCAATTAGAAAAGTTTTATTTTGTTGCTAAGAAATTAAATTTAATGTTATGAAAAAAGAGCGAAGATGAATAACGATCTAACTTTACTTATTGTAACCGCTGCTTCTCTGGGCTTTATTCATACAATTCTTGGTGTTGACCATTATGTACCATTTATTACATTATCAAAAGCTTTGAGCTGGTCGAAACTGAAAACATACACGATAACAGCTTTGTGTGGAGTTGGTCATGTTTTATCTACAGTGGTTCTCGGTATAATTGGAATTGCTCTTGGAATTTCAATCAGCAAATTAGAGTCAATCGAAAATGCTCGTGGTGAAATTGCAGGCTGGCTTCTAATTGCTTTTGGTATTGGATATACTATTTATGGAATTATCAAGTCTCGCAAAAATTCAAAACATTCACATCCTCACATTCATCTTGATAATTTAATACTTCACACTCACGAACATACTCATAATGATGTTAATCACATTCATCCACACGAAAGTTCTTCAGAAATTTCGAAGTGGACTCTCTTCATAATTTTTGTATTTGGTCCGTGTGAAGCTCTTATTCCCGTCCTAATGATTCCAGCAGCTAATCATAGTATTCCCGGGCTGATACTTGTGACTCTCATCTTCGGTATTGCAACAATTCTTACAATGCTGGTAATGGTTACACTTGGAATTTATGGGATGAATCTTTTACCAGCAGAAAAACTTGGCAAGCATGTTCACACATTAGCAGGAATCACAATTTTACTTTGTGGAATAGGCGTGCAATTTCTTGGTTTATAAAAAGTACCCTATAAATTATTTGAAAACTAAAAGACTTTAAAAATCAATCCTGCATTTGATTATCAAATAATCAATCATGAAATCTCTGTACTTTCAGGTTTTTCCTTTATCCACTTTGAAGCAAGAATTGAAATGATTAAAGTAACGGTGATTATAGTAAGAGATAAGTAAATTGAAACATGATAATAATTTGATATTAACATCTTGATTCCAACAAAAAACAAAATAAAAGCAACTCCATATTTCAAGTATTTGAATAGACTCATAATTCCAGCCAATGCAAAATAAAGAGCTCTTAAACCAAGAATTGCAAAAATGTTAGATGTTATAACTATGAAAGGATCTCTTGAAATTGCAAGAACTGCTGGAATAGAATCAATGGCAAAAACAATGTCCGTTGACTCAATCAATAGAAGGGTTAGAAACAAATTCGTTATAAATAATTTTCCTTTTTCCTTCACGAAAAATTTGTGAACATTATCTGTCTTCACGGGGAAAAATTTTGAAGCAATTTTGATGAGTAAATTTTTTTCTGGTTCGATTTTCTTTTCGGGTGTAAATGCCATTTTATAAGCTGTATAAATAAGTATCGCAGCAAAGATATAAATAACAAATTCAAATTTTTGAATAAGCGCAACGCCAGCAAGGATAAAAACTATTCTGAAGAAAATTGCACCAAGTATTCCCCATTTTAAGATGTGTGGTTGATCTCTATCCTCAATTCCCATTATTGTAAAGATCATGATGAATACAAATAAATTATCAACCGAAAGTGATTTTTCAATTAGATATGCGGCAAGAAATTCCATTGCTTTTTCGTGTCCATTAGGGAATTTGAAGTAAATTGAAATGTTATAAAGCAATGCAACGCCAATCCAGATTGCACTCCAGATTAAAGCTCGTTTAATTCCCAGTTTCGTTTTTCGATGATCAGTAAACCACAAGTCTATTGTTAACAGGATTGTGACTGTTACAGAAAAAATTATCCAGTACCAGGTTTCGGTTGTCATTCGTAATCCTCATTTTTTCAAATTTAAAGAAAATAATTAATGGAGTTGATGGATTTAAAAATCTGGACATGGAAAGTTAGTTGATCAAAAGTTCTTTTTTAATAAATCAAAGCAGATGTTTTTAAATTTGGATTTTGATGAATATTAATCAGGGAAGAGGAGTGATGAAATTAAATAGAATA
This sequence comes from uncultured Ignavibacteriaceae bacterium, assembly GCA_964527925.1. GTDB lineage: Bacteria > Bacteroidota > Ignavibacteria > Ch128b > Ch128b > Ch128b. The sequence goes on along the minus strand of CAZGQO010000006.1, from coordinate 920 downwards.
CTCTACAAACTAATTATCTGAAATAACAAACTAACATAAATTTTAATAGACTATTAGTTCTGTGAATCAAGTAAAGGAGTATTTTTCTGGTAGGTTGATTTTCAAATAGGTAAGATTAATTAAATGATTTATAGTTTTTTTCTTTTCATCCAAGCCACAGCAGTAGTCTTGAAAGTTTGAGGCTTATAAAAGTGCAAATTGAAATTATTAAATATCTATTTGATTGATAATGAAATTAAACTAAAATTTTAATTGACAATAAATAAACAGTTGTTTTAATTAATTAACCGATTTTTAATTCGTAATTAGAGCGATTATTAAAAATACTAACAAGTTAAAATTAAAAATTTTTAAAATAGTTCTGTTAAAGAAGTAAAAAAGATTATCTTTGGCAAATTAATTTCACTCCGTTAGCCAACGGAGGTGCGATTATCCCAGCCAAAAATCTAATTTTTTTATTCGGTTGTAGGGACTGCTTCGCAGAAACTTATTTTTCATGTAAACTCTCACTTCCAATCCACTACTTTCTCAATTCCACTCCGTTAGCTAACGGAGGTTCGATTAAGGGTTTTATTGACAATTTGAAGTTAACAAAACTCAATGTAACAGTCCTGCAAGCGAAGTGCAGCAGTCCACCTCCGGCGGATCAATTCCACTATGGTTCAATTAAAACAATAGAGTTTGTCCCATTTCCAAATGTCCCTACCGAGTCTCAATTCCACTATGGTTCGATTAAGACCACGCTCCGGATAAATGGAGCGAAAACCAGAAAAAGTCTCAATTCCACTATGGTTCGATTAAAACATAAATGAGGATGAGTAAAGAAAGAGTTAGACTTGAGTCTCAATTCCACTATGGTTCGATTAAAACTCAAATAACTCCTCAATTAGAAGAAATAAAACCAGAGTCTCAATTCCACT